>NZ_FOSV01000001.1:0-302019 GCF_900114375.1 Methylorubrum salsuginis
GGCCTGCACGCCCGAGACCACGTCGAACTTGACCACGCCGTGATAGCGGTCGGCGCTGGCCTCCGCCGGGCCATAGCCCTTGCCCTTCTGCGTGACGACGTGGAGCAGGATCGGGCCCTGGTCCGAGTCGCGCACGTTCTTGAGCACCGGCAGCAGGTGGTTGAGGTTGTGGCCGTCGACGGGCCCGACATAGTGGAAGCCCATCTCCTCGAACATCGTGCCGCCGCCGACGATCAGCGAACGGGCATATTCCTCCGCCGCCGCCGCGCGCTCGTAGAGGGCCTTGGGCAGCAGCTTGCCGAGCTGCTTGGCCGTCTCGCGCAAGCAACGGTAGGTGCCGCCCGAGGCCAGCCGGGCGAGATAGGCCGACATCGCGCCGACGGGCGGCGCGATCGACATGTCGTTGTCGTTGAGGATGACGATCAGGCGCGAATGCAGGGCGCCGGCATTGTTCATCGCCTCGTAGGCCATGCCCGCCGACATCGAGCCGTCGCCGATCACCGCCACCATGTTGCGGCGCCGGCCCGGCGCCTCGCCCTTCGCCTTGGCGTCGGCTTCCGCGAGGTCGCGGCCCACCGCCATGCCCAGCGCCGCCGAGATCGAGGTGGATGAGTGCGCCGCGCCGAACGGGTCGTACTCGCTCTCGGAACGCTTGGTGAAGCCCGACAGCCCGCCGCCCTGGCGCAGCGTGCGGATGCGGTCGCGGCGGCCGGTGAGGATCTTGTGCGGGTAGCACTGGTGGCCGACATCCCAGACGATGCGGTCGTCGGGCGTGTCGAACACGTGATGCAGCGCCACGGTCAGCTCGACCACGCCGAGCCCCGAGCCGAGATGGCCGCCGGTGATCGAGACGGCGTCGATCATCTCGGCGCGCACGGCGTCGGCGACCTTCTGCAGCTCGCTCTCCGGCAGAAGCCGCAGCCGGTCGGGCGTCTCAAGACCCTCGAGGATCGTCGTGTCCGCTAGTGCCACCGGAGCAGCCTCATGCCCGAAGAGAAGAAAGGCGCGCAAATCCTTGCGCACGATGATGTTTTGCGATTTGCCGAACGAGCATCCCGCGCCTACTCGACATCGAGCGGCGCGGTGCCGGCGGCCCGGCCGTCGGGCCCGACCGCGATGGTCTGGATGCGCGCCTCGGCCCGCTTCAGCAACGCCTCGCAATGGCGCTTGAGCGCCTCGCCGCGCTCGTAGATCGCCACGGATTCGTCGAGGGGCACGTCGCCGCGTTCCAGCCGGCGCACGATCTCTTCGAGCTGCTCCATGGCCCGCTCGAACGGCAGATCGTCCGGCAGCGCCTCCGCGGGCGCGGCAGGTCGTTGAGCGTTCATCCCGGCTTTCCTGCCCGATCCCCCATCGGGCGGGTTATGACGGGCCGGCTTCCGTCGCACAAGCCCGGGTGGATTGCGTGCGACCGATCGGAGGGGCACGTTGACGCGAGCCGGCCCGCGCCGGCCTCAGCCAACCTCACGGCAACGCGACCCGCTTATACCAAGCGGCACGGAACCGGACCGATGGTCCTGTTCCGTGCATCCGGCGGACGCCCGCCGCCCCGCATTCGCGGGGGGCCATCGGCGATGCGTCGGGATCATCGCCGATTTGTATTATGGCAGAATAAGCCGAAACGGCGTGCCCTCGAATGCCTCGGCCCCACGGCCGATCGCGGCGATGGCGGCGCTCATGCGGCCCCGGCGCCCGAGCAGGCCGTCGGCGATCTCGACGAACAGGCGATTCGGCGTGGCGCTCGGTGCGAGCCGGCGCAGCGTCCGGGCCAGTTCCGCCTCGTCGCGCTCCGGTGCCAGGGCGCAGGCCACCGCGTAGGCGGCGGCCGTCGAGCGGCTGATGCCGGCATAGCAGTGCAGGAGCAGCGGGCGCTCCCTGTCCGGCCCCTCTGCCCAACCGGCGGCGAAGTCGAGCACGGCGCGCACATGAGCCTCGCCCGGCGGCAGGTGGCCCTCCATCGGCGCGACGATGTCGCTGAAGCCGACCCGCAGATGGTTCTCCGGGGCGATCGTTTCCGGGCGCTCGATGGCGAGCCCCGGACTCCCCAAGGTCGCCAGCGTCACGAGATGGCGGGCCCCGCTCGCCGCCAGGGTCTCGGACAGGCGCGACAGCGGGCAGACATGAAGAGCCGACATGATCAGGCGCCCGCCTGGAGCGCGCCGAGGCGGGCGAGGTAGGCGGCCTCGGCCTCCGCGGTCGGGCGGGGGGTGAGCAGCGCCTCGATCGCCGGCATCGTCTCCGCGGGAAGAGCCGGCGGGCGCCCGAAGATCTGGTCGGCCTCGGCCATGGAGAAGCCGGCAAGCCGCGTCGCCTCGAGATAGGCCGCGATCCGGTCGGCGCGCTTGACCAGGCGGGTGAGGGTCGGGGCCGGGGCGGCCAAGCCGACGCGCTGGCGGATCGCCCCGAGCAGGCGCCGCTCGACGCTGCGATAGGCGTCGCCGATGGCGTTCTTCAGGGGCGAGATGATGTCGCCGATGACGTATTCCGGGGCGTCGTGCAGCAGCAGTTCCAGCCGCTCCGGGGGGCCGAGCCGCGGGTCGAGGGCGCCGCCGATGGCCTCGACCAGGAGCGAGTGCTGCGCCACCGAGAAGACGTGCGGCCCCGCCGTCTGCCCGTTCCAGCGGGCGACGCGGGCGAGCCCGTGGGCGATGTCGGCGATCTCGACATCGAGCGCGGAAGGATCGAGCAGGTCGAGGCGGCGCCCCGACAGCATCCGCTGCCACGCCCGCGGTTTTTTGGGAGTTCGCGTCGGCGCGTTCACGGGCGGGGCGCCTCGCCGAGGGCGGCGCAGGCGGCGTGGCGGTGACAACCGACGAGATGGTCGTTGACCATGCCGACCGCCTGCATGAAGGCATGGACGATGGTGGGGCCGACGAAGGTGAACCCCTTCTGTTTCAGGGCCTTGCTCATCTTGCGCGAGATCTCGGTCTCGGTGGCGATGTCCGCCCGGCTCCTCGGATTGGTCTGGATCGGCCGCCCGTCGCAGAAGTCCCAGAGAAAGTCCGAAAAACCGGGCCCGCCCTCCTCGATGGCCAGCCACGCTCGCGCCCCACTGACCGTCCCGCGGATCTTGGCGCGGTTGCGGATGATGCCGGTGTCGCCCATCAGCCGCTCGATGTCGTCCTCCGTGAAGCGGGCGACGCGCTCCGGCTCGAAGTTCTGGAAGGCCCGGCGAAACCCGTCGCGGCGGCGCAGGATGGTGATCCACGACAGGCCGGCCTGGAACCCGTCGAGGATCAGCTTTTCGTAGAGCGCGCGGGAATCGTACTCGGGCACGCCCCATTCGGTGTCGTGATAGGCGACGTAAAAGGGGTCGAGCCCCGGCCACCAGCAGCGCGGGCAGCCGTCGGGATGCGTGGTGATCAGGCCGTCCGCACTCATCCGGCGGCGGCCGTGTCGGTGGGGAAGGCGAAGGTCGCGAAACCCGGCTTCTCGACGCCGGCCACGCCGCCGCCGGCCCGCACCGGCTCACCCGCGGCGAGCGCGTCGCCGAGGCGGTCGAGGCGGATCGTGGCGAGACCCCGCCCGCCGGCCGCGCTGCCGGTGACACCGAGGCTGCGGGCGCCGGCCGTCACCTCGGTGCCGGGCGCGGGCGCCGTCCCCTCGGTGAAGACGAGCGGCAGGATGCGGGTACGGGCGGTGCCGCGGTGCTGCATGCGCGAGACGACCTCCTGGCCGACATAGCAGCCCTTCCTGAAGTCGACGCCGCCGAGTTGGTCCATCAGGGCCTCGTGCGGAAACGCATCGGTGAACGCGAAGTCGCGCCCGCCCTCGGGGACGCCGAGGCCGATGCGGTGGACGTGATAATCGTCTTCCGAGGTATCCGCCGAAAAGGCGCCCTCGGTGAAGTAGAGGCGCTCGCCGAGGGCGGGCAGGCGCCCGTCGCGCAGCCGGATGGTCTCGGCCGCCGTCCCGGCGCCGTCCCAGGCGGCGGCCACGCCCAGCGTCGGGTCGGCAGCGATGCCGACCTTGGCGCGCAGGCGGTAGAGCCCGAGCCTTTTGACGAGGTCGGGCGCGCGCTCGGCCGCCACGTCGAGCCGGAAGCCCTCCGCCCCGTCGCGCGACACCAGAAAATCGAACTGGATTTTTCCCTGCGGCGTCAGCAGGGCGCCGAGCCTCGCCTCGCCCTCGGGCAGGGTCTCGACGTTGCAGGTGAGGATGCCTTGGAGGAAGGCGCTCGCCTCCGCGCCCGTGACGGCGACGACGGCGCGGTCCGGCAGCAGGGCGATCGGCATGGTCTCTCCAGAGGTTGGCGTTGCATGGGGTCCGCGGCTGACATAAGCCGCCCCCATCCCGGCCTCAATCGCCCGACCGGAGAGAAGAGCCCCGATGGACACCCCCATGGATATTTCCCTGGACACCCCCTTCGATCTCGTCCTCGCCGGCGGCACGCTGGTCAACCACGACGGCGCCAACCTCGCCGACCTCGGCATCCGCGGGGGCCGCGTCGCCGCCATCGGCGATCTGTCGAACGCGGCGGCGAACGAGCGCCGCGATTGCCGCGGCCTGCATCTGCTCCCCGGCGTGATCGACAGCCAAGTGCATTTCCGCGAGCCCGGCCTCGATCACAAGGAGGATCTGGAGACGGGCTCGCGCGCCGCGGTGATGGGCGGCGTGACGGCGGTGTTCGAGATGCCCAACACCAACCCGCAGACCACGACCGCCGAAGCGCTCGCCGACAAGGTGGCCCGCGCCCATCACCGGATGCATTGCGACTTCGCCTTCTGGGTCGGCGGCACGCACGAGAACGCGGGCGAGGTGGCGCGCCTGGAGCGGCTGCCGGGGGCGGCGGGCATCAAGGTGTTCATCGGCTCTTCCACCGGCTCGCTGCTGGTCGAGGACGATGCGGGCGTGCGCGCGATCCTGCAGAACATCCGCCGCCGCGCCGCCTTCCATTCAGAGGACGAGCCGATGCTGCGCGAGCGCAAAGGCTTGCGCGTGCCGGGCGACCCGGCTTCGCACCCGGTCTGGCGCTCGCCGGAAGTCGCGGTGAAGGCCACCGAACGGCTGATCGCGCTGGCCCGCGAGACCGGCGCGCGCATCCACATCCTGCACATCTCGACCGCCGACGAGATGCCGCTTCTGGGCGCCGCCAAGGACGTGGCGAGCGTCGAGGTGACACCCCATCACCTGACCCTCGACGGCACCGAGGCCTATGCGCGGCTGGGCACGCTGGTGCAGATGAACCCGCCGGTGCGCGACAGCGCCCATCGCGACGGGATCTGGCGCGGCCTCGCGCAGGGCGTCGTCGACGTGCTCGGCTCCGACCACGCGCCGCATACCCTGGACGAGAAGGCCAAGCCCTATCCCGATTCACCGTCGGGCATGACCGGCGTGCAGACGCTGGTGCCGATCATGCTCGACCACGTGGCGGCGGGGCGGCTCTCGCTGGCCCGCCTCGTCGATCTGACGAGCGCGGGCCCCAAGCGCCTGTTCGGCATCGCCCGGAAGGGCCGCCTCGCCCTCGGCTACGACGCCGACGTGACGGTGGTGGACCTCAAGCGCCGCGAGACCATCCGCAACGAATGGATCGCCTCGAAATGCGGCTGGACGCCCTATGACGGCGTCACCGTCACCGGCTGGCCGGTCGGCACCCTGGTACGCGGCGTGCCGGTGATGTGGCAGGGCGAATTGGCCAACCCGTCGCGGGGCGAGGCCGTGGTGTTCGAGGAAGCCCTGCCGGTCTGACGGGCCTCCAAGCTCCTGTGCCGCATCGGCTTTTTCCGAAAGCCGGGAACCACCTTTTCGGGCCGATGCTCTACTGCGGCTGCGCCCAGATCAGGTGCAGCCCGGTGCGGCTGCGGAACCAGCGCGTCATCGGCGGCAGGTCGCAGCCGTTCTCCTCGAACACGCCGGCCAGACTCTCCACGAGTTGCCCGGCGGCGCGCCGTCCTTCGATGTCGATGGCCAATGTCTGAGACGGATGGACGACTTCGGGGTCGATCCGGCGATACTTGATCGCAAAACGCATAGCACACACCCTGACGCGTTGTTGACGAAAGCCCGACAGGGCTCACCCTAACAATCGCACGACTTGGCATGCCGCTGCATACGCAAAATGAGAAACTGCATTGTTGTGCAGACAAGACAAAAATATAAGTAAAATTTTTTGTATTTACGATGTCTTCGACGCCATCGCGACTTCTTCCCCTCGATCCTGAGGTGCGGAGCCGATCGCAGCACCGCAGGATCAGGGAGATCGATGGAACAAGCCGGGCGAGCGGGCCCTCAGTGCTGCAACGTCGTGGTGAAGCCGCCGCCGCGGATACGCTCGGGCAGGGTCTCGGCGTAGCGGGCGGTCGCGTCCTCGCCATACGTGGCGACGAGCTCCTGGAAGGCGGCGAACAGGGCGGCCTGGGCCATGCAGTCGCCGTCGATCCCGTCGAGGCAGCCTTCGGCGAAGGCCTCGGTCACGAGGCCCAGCGCGGCGCGCTTGCTCTCCGGATCGGATTCGAACGGAGCGGGGTCATGGATCATGGCGCGGACTTCGTTTCCCGGCCGGCATGATGCCGGCAAGACATCGTTACGATACGGCCTTGGGGACGGGCCGGGAAGCGGGGAATTGCGAAGAGGTTAACGCGGACGCTCGATTGCGAAGGTTTTTTCTACGGGGTCCGGCCTGTGGCGTTCGGGCAACAGAGCGCCTTCGGCAGCCGTGCGGCACCGCCGCGACGACGATCCGTCGGGCGACAAGACTCAACCGCCGAAGCGGCCAGCGATGGCGTGGGAGAGGCGCTCGCCCTCGGCCAGATAGCGCCGGGAGGCCTCGGTCGCGGCCGGCGTGCAGACCCGGTAGGTCAGGCTGTAGCCGCGAAAGCCGCGGTTATAGGCGCCGGCGAGGCGGTCGCGGCGGGCCGGAGTGACGCCCTCGCTCTCGAGGATCGCCTTCATCCGGGTCGGCCACTCGGCGGCGTCGGGGGCGGCGCAGAGATTGCGCAGGAAGGCCAGCGCCCCGACGATCTCGGACAGCCGCATTAGGTCGCGGTCGTAGGGCGCGGGCGGCGGCTCCGGCGGAGGCGGGGGCTCCTTCTCCTTTTCCGGCGGTTTGGCCGGCGCGCGCGCGGGCGCGGAGCGTTGCTGCGCCCACGCCTCGGAGGCCGCCAGCACGGGGCCGAGCACCAGCAGGGCGGCCAGAGCGAAGGTCGCCGGCCGCCTCATGCGGTTTTCTCTCCGGACACGCGAAAGAACGCCTCGCGCAGGGTGTCGATCAGGCCCGGCGTGGTGGCGAGGCCCGCGACCTCGTCGAGATGCGCCCAGCGCACCGCGAGTGCTTCCGGCCCCGGCGCGGGCTCGACCGCGCGCCACAGGGCGGCATGGGGATGGATGACGTAGTGGTGGCGCAGGCGGCCGTCGGAATCGCGCATCAGGATCTCGGTCGGCGTCAGGCTTGGGCCGACCACCTCGGCGCGGCTGCCCACCTCCTCCTCCAACTCGCGGAGCGCCGCCTCGGCCAGACGCTCGCCGGCCTCGACGAGGCCGCCGGGCAGCGTCCAGACGCCGCGCATCGGCTCGGCGGCGCGCTGCGCCAGCAGCACGCGGCCGTCGCGAATCACCGCGATGGAGACGCCGATCAGCGGACGGCCCGGAAACAGGCGCCCGTCGTCGGCGGGGGCAATCGCATCCGCGCTCACGGGGCCACCGTCGCGGCGGCCAGCCGCCCGTCGGCAAGGCCGACGAGGACTTTTTGGGGGCTCAGGGCGGCAACGCCGTGGGCGGCGGGGGCGGGCAGGGGGATGCGCAACCGCTCGACCAGGGCGCCGCCCTTCAGCGACAGCACGGCGAGGGCGTTGCGGCCCGCCAGCGGCAGCACGAGCGAGGCCGGCTCACCGGGGAGCACCGCGGCGAGGCTCGCCGCCTCGCCCGCATCCGGGCCGGCATAGCCCGACCATGCGCCGGCTTGCGTCAGGGTGCTCCCGGAGGGGCGCCAGAGCTGGAGTTCGCCCCCGCCCTCCGTCGTTCGCACAGCGGCGATTTCAGAGCCGGCCCCGGAGAAGGCGGCGATGCCGGCGACGCTCAAGGGCGCGCTGCCCGCCTGCGGCGGCGTCCGCGCCGTGAGACTCCAGCCGGCGTCCTTCTCCTTGGCGGCGACGACGAGGCTCGATTCCGCCGGGCCCTGTACCGTCACGGCGATCACCGCGGGGCGGCCGTCGAGGGTCGCGATGCGCGGCGCGCGGCCGGCGAAGACCTGATCGGGGCCGGGCGTCAGGGTTGCGGTCGCCACCGGCACCGCCTTCGGCTCGGCGGTGACGCCGATGGGCTGGCGCTCGCGGATGGTCAGGCCCGCGGCGTGAATCGTCTCTCGGCCCGGCGCGCCGCCGAGCGCCCGGGTCGGGCCGGTGAGGTAGGCGCGCAACGGGCCGTCCTGCGCCATGCGCGAGCCCGGCACCGCGCCGCGCGGGGTCTCGGCGGCGGCGAACCCCTCGATCGCCTCGGAGCCGACCAGCGTGGTGCGGAGGCGCTCGCCGTCGAGGTCGATCACCGCCCCGCCGCCCTCGCCCCAGACCACGACCACGGGCCGCGGCCCCTCATCCGCCTTCGACCCGCGCTTGGGATCGGCGCCGGCGCCCGCGCGGGCGACCGGCAGCAGGCCCGAGGTCGCCACCGCGAGCGCGACCTCGCTGCCGGGGCCGCGCATCGCCGTGACCCGGAAGGGCAGATCGAGCGGCTGCGCCTGGACCGTGGCGGGCTCAGCCAGGGCGGGGAGGGCGACGAGGGCCAGCAGGGCGGTGGGCGCCAGCAGGGCGGTGGTGGGCGCCAGCAGGGCGGCGAGCGCCGCCCGGCGGTCACACATGCTGGCCGCCGTTGATGTGGAGTTCGGCGCCGTTCACGTAGGAGGAGGCCTCGGTGCAGAGGAAGTAGATCGCCTTGGCGACCTCGTCCGGCGTGCCGAGCCGCCGCTGCGGGATCTGCTCCACCAGCTTGTCGGTGCCGGGCGAAAGGATCGAGGTGTCGATCTCGCCCGGCGAGATCGCGTTGACGCGAACCCCCAGCGGCCCGAAATCCGCGGCCATCTCGCGGGTCAGCCCGGCGAGCGCCGCCTTCGAGGTGCCGTAGGCCGCCCCCGCGAAGGGATGGACCCGCGAGCCCGCGATCGAGGACACGTTGACGACCGAGCCGCGGGCGCGGGTGAGTTCGTCGCGCAGGCCCCGCGCCAGAAGAATCGGCGCGAAGAAGTTGACCTGGAACACGCGGGCCCAGTCGGCATATTCGGTGTCGATGGCGCCCAGCCGCGCGCCGCCGGGGCCCTTGGGCGAGATGCCGGCATTGTTGACGAGCGCGTGCAGCAGGCCGCCCTCGGCGGAGAGCCGCTCGGCCACCTCGCGCACGCCGCGCACGGTGTCGGCGGCATCCGCCAGATCGACCTGGAGGTGATCCTCCGGCCCCATCTCCCACGGGCAGTTCTCGGGGAAGGGGTGGCGCGAGCAGGTGATGACGCGCCAGCCCGCGGCGGAGAAGCGCTTCACCGTGGCGTGCCCGATGCCCCGGCTCGCGCCGGTGAGCAGCATCACCCGTCGACGTTCGTTGGAGGCCAAGGCCGGTCCCTCGCTGCCCCGTTTCGCGGCATCGCGTGAGGGGCCTGTCCGTCCTCAGGTCTAAGCCGCGCGGGGGCGGAAATCCAGGGTCGGCGCTGCATTGCGAAAGGGGAAGCGATCCCCCGCGTTCGCACGGGGAATTGTCACGCGGATCGGCGGGAGCCTGTTATTTCGTTCGGAGGTTGCCCGGGCGTGCGTTCCGTGCGACCGGAGGGCCTGGGCGGGCTCCCGCAGGCGTCGAGGACGAAGAAGCGTGAGCGAGGCGCTGCCGAGGCCGACCGTGCTCGTGGTCGAGGACGACGCCGTCACCCGCCACGCCGCGGTCGCCATGGTCACCGATGCGGGCTTCTCGGTGCGCGAGGCCACCAACGGCAACGAGGCGATCCGCCTGCTCGACCGGGAGGTCGGCATCCGGGTCGTCGTCACCGACATCGACATGCCCCTCGGCATCGACGGCATCAAGCTCGCCGCCTGCATCCATCGGCGCTGGCCGGAGATCGGCATCGTCATCACCTCCGGCAAGGTGCGACCCAAGGACGGCGACGTGCCGGCGCAAGGCCGCTTCATCCGCAAGCCCTACAGCGAGGAGCAGGTGATCGAAGCGATCCGGGGCGTGCTGGCGCCTCATCGCTAAGTCGGCCCGGCGGACGACCGCCGCCGTGCGGGCGTCCGTGACGAGCCCGCCCGTCACGGATCGAAGTCAGGGATAGAGCCGCGACCGGCTCCAGTCGTCGCCCTCGCGGGTGAAGCGCACCCGGTCGTGCAGCCGGTAATCGCCGTTCTGCCAGAACTCGATCCGCACCGGATCGATGCGGAAGCCCGTCCAGTGCTCGGGCCGCGGCACCGGGCCGTCCTCGTACTGCGCCGAGAGTTCCGCCACCGCCGCCATCAGGGTCGGGCGGTCGGCCAGCGGACGCGATTGCTGGCTGGCGATGGCGCCGATGCGGCTGTCGCGGTGGCGGCTGGCGAAATAGGCGTCGGCCTCCTCGGGCGTCACCGGCGAGACCGGACCGCGGGCACGGATCTGGCGGCGCAGCGACTTCCAATGCAGCACGAGCGCCGCCTGCGGGTTGGCCGCGAGCTGCTCGCCCTTGGTCGATTGCGCGTTGGTGTAGAACACGAAGCCGCGCCGGTCGAAGCCCTTCAGCAGCACCACCCGCACGTCGGGCAAACCGTCCGCGTCGGCGGTGGCCAGCGCCATGGCGTTGGCGTCCTCGGGCTCGGCGCGTTCGGCCTCCGCCATCCACACCGCGAACAGCGCGAAGGGATCTGACGACAACGTGAAATCGGTCGCGTCCACGCCGGCGCCGGCCGGCTCACCGTCTCTTAACCGTTCGATGGCCATTTTCACCCCTGTGGCATCCGGGTCGGGGGGCACCGGCACGGGCAGCACACCCCGACGCGCAATCCGACCGTCGAACGGACTGCGCGTCAAAACAGAACTGCGAGCCAGGCTCGACCAGCGGTCGGGCATGGCTCGGACGGACCCTTCAGTCTGCCTCGAGTTCAGGTGTAATGCGTCTGCGTCTGTGTAAAGTCCTCGACCGGGCTCTCCCGGTGGCCTTCGCGTGGATGGCGGCGGGTTTCGTCGTCGCATCCTGCACCGGCTGCAGCGGCCCCGTGCTGTCCTTCCAGGCGAAGGAACCGGCGGCCGCGCCCGAGCCGCTGGTGACCGGCAGCATCGCCCGGCGCCCCACCCGGTTCGGCCCCGATCTCGGCGACGAGGATTGGCGACGCGCCCACGGCGCCCTGTCGATGGCCCTCGACCCGCAGGGCAACGGACGCCCGGTGAAGTGGGACAATCCCGAGACCGCCATGCGCGGCTCGGTCAACCCGACCGGCTTGCCCTACGTAGCGGGCGACGAGATCTGCCGCGACTTTTTGGCGACGGTGGTCGCGGGCGGGGAGGGCAAGGGCCGCTTCCTGCGCGGCACCGGCTGCAAGCTTACCGGCGGCGAGTGGGAGCTGAAGCGGCTGCGCTCGGCGAAATCCTGAGGCCGCTTCGGATGGCCTCACGGGGGTGTTGCAGAACCGCAACGGCCTTCCCACGTTGAAGCGACGCGGCCAAGGCCGTATCCCTCGACGGTTGATCCCACCAAAAGAACATCGATGCGCAACCCCTACGACGTGCTGGGCGTGCCGAAAGGCGCGAGCGAGGCCGACATCAAGAAGGCCTTCCGCAAGCTCGCCAAGGCCTATCACCCCGACAGCAACAAGGACCCGAAGGCCAAGGAGCGCTTCTCGGAGGCGAACACCGCCTACGAGATCCTCGGCGACAAGGACAAGCGCGGCCAGTTCGACCGCGGCGAGATCGACGCCGAGGGCAAGCCACGTGCGACCGGCTTCGAGGGCTTTTCCGGCTTCGGCGGCGGCGGCTTCGACGGCTTCACGCAGCGTCGCGGCGGCGGCGGGGCCGGCCCCGGCGGCGTCGGCGAGGATTTCCTCAGCAGCATCTTCGAGCAGGCGTTCCGCGCCGGCGGCGCGGGCGGCGCCGGCATGGGCGGGCGCGGCGGGCCGGCCCGCGGCGAGGACGTGGCGGCCGAACTCAGTGTGAGCCTGGAGCAGATCGCGGGCGAGGAGAAGATGCGCATCGGCCTGCCCGGCGGGCGCGACGTCGACGTCATGGTCCCCAAGGGCGTCGTCGACGGCCAGACCATCCGCCTGCGGGGCCTGGGCGGCCAAGCCGGCCCCCGTGGCGAGCCCGGCGACGCGCTGCTGACCATCCGCGTGCTGCCGCATCCGGTCTTCAAGGTCGAGGGCGCGGACCTGCGCGCCACCGTCGATCTGCCGCTGGAGGACGCGGTGCTGGGCGGAACGCTGCGCGTGCCGACGCTGACCGGCGCCGTCGAGATGAAGGTGCCGGCCATGACCAGTTCCGGCCGAACCTTCCGCCTGCGCGGCAAGGGCCTGCCGAAGAAGGACGGCACCCGCGGCGACCTGCTGGCCACCACCGCCGTCACCCTGCCCGCGGGCGAGGACGCGGCCCTGGTCGATTACGCCCGCCGCCGCCGGGAGGCGAAGGCCGGGACGGCGTAGGCCGGCGCTCGGCACGCGCGATGGCACCGTGCGGCCGGGCGCGAAGAGCGCCCCGCCCGAGCGGCCTCGGCTCGAGCCGAGGCGTCGAGCGGAGCGAGCAGCCTCGGGCCGCAGACGCGGCCGCCGGCGCTTGAGGCCCAACATGGAAGACGCCTTCAGGCTTCCCCCCTCGGCGGGCCTCCGCTAAGGAAGCGGCCTTGGGCGGCGGCCTCCGGCAGGGTCGGCCGCTTGACCGAAGCGAAGGTGACGCATGTCGGATCAGAAGGCGGGCGGATTGCTCGCGGGCAAGCGCGGGCTCGTGCTGGGCGTGGCCAACAACCGCTCGATCGCCTGGGGCATCGCCCGCAGCGCCGCGCAGCACGGGGCCGAACTCGCCTTCACCTATCAGGGCGACGCGCTCAAGAAGCGGGTCGAGCCCCTGGCGAAGGAGCTGAACGCCAAGGTCGTCGGCCATTGCGACGTGACCGACCCGGCCTCGATCGACGCCGTGTTCGCGGCGACGGCGGATGTGTTCCCGGGCGGCATCGACTTCGTGGTCCACTGCATCGCCTTCTCGGACAAGGACGAGCTGACCGGCCGCTACATCGAGACCTCGGAGGGCAACTTCACCAAGTCGCTCCTGATCTCCTGCTACTCGTTCACGGCGATCGCCCAGCGCGCGGAAAAGATCATGCGCGACGGCGGCTCGCTGCTGACGCTGACCTATTACGGCGCCGAGAAGTGGATGCCGCACTACAACGTCATGGGCGTCGCCAAGGCCGCGCTGGAAGCGTCCGTGCGCTATCTGGCCGCCGATATGGGCCCCAAGCAGATCCGCGTGAACGCGATCTCGGCGGGCCCGATCAAGACGCTGGCCGCCTCAGGGATCGGCGACTTCCGCTACATCCTCAAATGGAACGAGTACAACGCCCCCCTGCGGCGGACCGTGACCATCGAGGAGGTCGGCGAGACCGCCGCCTACCTGTTCTCCGACATGTCCAAGGGCGTCACCGGCGAGGTGCTGCACGTGGACGCGGGCTACCATGTGGTGGGCATGAAGCACCCCGACGCACCGGACATCGCCCGCGAGCGGGAGTAGCCAAAAGCAGCGCCGCCGCTCTTCCCTCTCCCCTCCGCGGAAGAGGGTGGCCCCCAAAGGGGGTCGGGTGAGGGGCTGGCTCCGCACTTTCCGACACCGTCGCTCCCCTCTCCCGCCCGCTCCGCGGGCACCCTCCCCCCGCAGAGGGGGGAGGGTTTGGCGCTGCCCCCGGCCGACGGCTCAATCACCCCGCGTCGCCGAGCCGCCGCGACCAATCCTCCACCGCCCCACTCGCCAGCCGCCGGGCGGCCAGACTCCGCCAGCTCTCCGAGAGTTCCGGCAAAGCCGCGATGTCCCGCAAAGCCGCCCCGTCGAGGCGATCGACGTAGACGTGGTGCAGCAGGCGCGACAGCGGCCAGTCCGGATGCGGGCGCTCGACCAGGGCGAGCCTGTCACCCGCGGCCACGATGCCCTCCTCGATCACACGATAGTACCAGCCGGTGCGCCCGCTCGCCTGGACCCGCCGGGCCATGTCCGGCACGCCGAAGCGCAGGTTCAGCTTGAAGCAGGGCTGGCGCGCCTGCGAGACCTGAAGCAGGGCGCCGCCCGCCCGCCATAGGTCGCCGACGCAGACCTCCGCCTCGGTCAGCCCCAGGGTCGAGACGTTCTCACCGAAGGCGCCGGACCGCTCGATCAGGTCAGGCGCCTTAGGCAGGTCCGGCGCCTCGGGGAGGTCCGCGCGCCACGCGGCGGCGTGGTCGAGGGCGTAGTGGTGGATCGCCTTCTCGGGGCCGCCGTGGAAGCGCCGGTCGGCCTGCTCGTCGCCCGCCAGCCCCAGGCGCCCGACCGCGACCGGCCCGGCGACGGGCCTCTTGTCGATGCCGCTGCGCGTTTCGCTTCGGCCGAGCGGCGCGACGCGCCCGGTCAACAGCGTGCGGATCGCAATCTCCACGCTCAATCCTCCTCGTCCGAAAAATCGCCGCCCAACCGAAGGCCCTCGATCCAGGTCGCGCCGTCGCGCTTCGTCACCACGCGCGGGCGTACGCCGCTGGCCTGCGCCACCGCGGCGGCGAGGCGTTCGGAATGGGTCACCAGCCAGACCTGCGTGCGCCGCGCCGCCCGCGCGATCATCTGGGCGAGCGGCTCCATCAGATCAGGGTGCAGGCTGGCCTCGGGCTCGTTCAGGGCCACGAAGGGCGGCAGGCGGTAGGCCAGCAGCGCGCCCGCCAGCACGAGGTAGCGCAACGTGCCGTCCGACAATTCGGAGGCCTCGAACACCCGTTTCGGATAATCCGGGAAGACGAGGCCGAAGCGCGCCTCGCGCCCCGGCTCCGGCACGACGAGGCGGGCGCCGGGAAAGGCCTCGTCCACCGCCGCGTCGAGATCGGCGGTGTCGCCCCGGATATGCGCGAGCGTCGCGAACACCCCGGCGAGGTCGCTGCCGTCGGAGGCCAGCGTCGGCGCGGTCACCGCAAGGCAGGGTCTTCGCAGCGGCGAGCCCGCATCGGTGCGGACGTCGTGGTAGAAGCGCCACGCGCCCATCGCCTGCCGGACGATCTGCAGTTCGGGGAAGTGCATCCCGTCCTGGAGCGCGGCGAGCGCCGTCTCGGTCGCGAGCAGGTCGGTGCCGAGCGGGCGCTTGCGGCCTTCCTCGTCGCGCACGAAGCCCGACGGCCCGTCGCGGTCGAGCACGACCGTGGGACGGGCGCCAGCCTGCACGGTGAGCCGCTCCGCCTTCACCTGCGGCTCCAGGCGGAACGCCGCCCCGAAGATCGCATCGCCGACTTGCGGCACGAGGCCGACCTCGACGGCGTAGCCGTAGCTCAAGCCGGTCTCGCCATCGGCCAACTCCGCGCGCAGGCGCACCCGGGCTGGCTCGGTCCGGCGGCGGGGGCCGGCCCACAGCACCGATTCCATCCCGCCTTCCGTGGCGAGGTCCCGCGTTAGCGTGCCGGTAGAAGCGGCCTGGAGCAGCGCCAGCGCCCGGTAGAGGTTGGTCTTGCCCGTGCCGTTCCCGCCGACGAAGACCGAGAGCGGGCCGACGGCGAAGCGCAGGCTCCGCAGTGAGCGGTACCCGGCCGCCTCGATGTCCCGGACCGCCAGCATCCGCGCCTCCGCCTCACTTGTGAGGCCCTGAACCTAGAGGGTTCGAAGACAAGCTGTCAGGGCGCCCGGCGCGGCTCGCGACATCCTGATGTCGTGCGAGACCCCTACCGGAACGCCAGCACCAGCGCCCCCACCGCGATCGCCCAGAGCGCCAGCGTCGACCACAGGGCCCGGCGCTGCTCCAAATGGGCGATGCGCTCCAGCGCCTTCACGTCCCGCGCGCCCTCCTCGTCGAGGCGGATCATGATGCGGCGGATGCGCTGGGCGATGTCGGGGATGTCGGAGACGACCTCGGACAAAGTCAGCGCGGCCCGCGCCCCGCCCTCGATCCGGCCGATGGGGCCGAGATGGCGGGTGATCCACGAGCGCACCACCGGCTCGGCGCCGGTCCACATGTCGAGCTGCGGATCGAGGGATCGGGCGACGCCCTCCACCACCACCATGGTTTTTTGCAGCATCACCAGTTCGGTGCGGGTGCTCATGTCGAAGAGCGCGGTGACGTCGAACAGCAGGGTCAGCACCTTGGCCATCGAGATCTCGTCGGCCTTCCGCTGGTGGATCGGCTCGCCGATGGCCCGGATGGCCTGGGCGAAATCGTCCACCGAGTGGTGGCGCGGCACGTAGCCGGCCTCGAAATGCACCTGGGCGACCCGGCGGTAGTCGCGGGTGATGAAGCCGAGGAGAATCTCGGCGAGGAAGCGCCGCTCGGCATGGCCGAGGCGCCCCATAATGCCGAAATCGACCGCCACCAGCTTGCCCTGCGGGTCCACGAACAGGTTTCCGGGATGCATGTCGGCGTGGAAGAAGCCGTCGCGGATGGCCTGCCTCAGGAAGGACTGGATCACCGTGCGCCCAAGCGCCTTGGCGTCGTGGCCCGCCGCGACGATGCCGGCGCGGTCGTTCAGCCGAATGCCGTCGATCCACTCGCTGGTGAGCACGTCCCGCGCCGTCAGCGCCCATTCGGGCCGGGGCGTGCGGAAATCCTCGTCGCCCGCGGTGTTCTGGGCGAGTTCGGACATCGCCGCCGCTTCGAGGCGAAAGTCCATCTCCATGGTGACGGAGCGGGCCAGGATCTCGACGACCTCGCGCGGGCGCAGGCGCTCGGCGTCGGGCAGCAACGCCTGGACGATGCGCGCCATGAAGCGCATCGCCTGGATGTCGCGGGCGAACCGTTCGCGCACGCCGGGGCGCATCACCTTGACGGCCACGTTGCGCTGGGTGCCGTCGGCGTCGAGCACGGTCGCCTTGTGGACCTGGGCGATGGAGGCCGCCGCCACCGGCTCGCTGAAGGCGGTGAACAGGGCCGAGACCGGCTTGCCGAATTCCTGTTCCACCACCCGCAGCGCCGTGCCTTGAGGGAAGGGCGGCACCCGGTCCTGAAGGCGCTCCAGATCGCGGGCGGCGGCCATGCCGACGATGTCGGGGCGCGTCGCCAGGAACTGGCCGAACTTGACGTAGGACGGCCCGAGCCGGGTCAGCGCCCGCTCCAGCGGGCTGGCGCCGGGATCGGCCGCGATGCCGCGCCGTTCCAGCGAGCGCCCGAGCCGGAGCGCGAGGCGCAGATGAGGCGGCAACGCCTGCGCATCGATCAGCGCGAGCCCGCCCTCGCGGGCCAGCACGAAGCCGACATGGGCGCCGCGGGCGAGGTGGAAGACCGCGCCTAGCATGGTTGGAACCCGCCCTGCGGTAATGCCGAATGCCGGGCGCGAAGAGCGCCCCGCACAATGGCCTCGGCGTCAGCCGAGGCGTCTAGCGGAGCGAACGCCCGAGGGGACTTCACCCCCGCGGATGCGGCCGCCGGCGTCTGAGGCCGGAAGAAAATCAAGTGATTTTCCAGCCCGAATGAATCGCCACGATCCCGCCCGACAGCCGGCGATGCGTCACGTGCGAAAAGCCCGCCGCCTGGATCATGGCGGCGAAGGTGGCCGGGGAGGGGAACTTGCGGATCGATTCTACGAGGTACTGGTAGGATTCCCGATCACCCGCCACCCGCTCGCCGATGCGCGGGATCACGTGGAAGGAATAGGCGTCGTAGATCTTTTCCAGCACCGGCAGGTCGACGCGGGAGAATTCCAGGCACAGGAACCGCCCGCCGGGCTTGAGCACGCGCCGCGCCTCCTTGAGCGCCGCGTCGATGCGCGGGACGTTCCGGATGCCGAAGGCGATGGTGTAGCTGTCGAAGGTGTTGTCGGGCAGCGGCAGGGTCTCGGCGTTGCCGGTGACGAAATCGATGCGGCCGTCGTACTTGTGCCCGGCCCGCTCGGCGCCGACGCGCAGCATCGCCTCGTTGATGTCGAGCACGGTCACCTGCGTGTCCGGGCCGCCGGCTTCCAGCGTGCGGAAGGCGATGTCGCCGGTGCCGCCCGCCACGTCGAGATGGCGGTAGGGGCGCGTGCGCGAGGGGCGCAGCATGCCGATGAGGTGGGACTTCCAGGCCCGGTGCAGGCCGCCGGACATCAGGTCGTTCATCAGGTCGTAGCGGCGGGCGACCGAGCGGAAGACGTCGTCGACCCGCGCCTGCTTCTCGGAGAGCCGGACGCGCTCGTAGCCGAAATCGGCGGTGTCTTCGCCGCCCGCTTCAGAAGCCGCGTCTCGGCCGATTCCGGTGCTGTTGCCGCTCATCCGATTCCGTGCCGTCCGCGCCGCTGCCGCCCTTGGCCGAGCCTCATAGCGAAAGCGCGCGGGAACCGCCATGCGGCAGGGGGAGCGGCGGAAGGCGCCGGTGCGGATCGCGCAGCGTGAGCCTATGTGTGAGCGTCCGTTTCGAAAAAAATCGCCAAAAGAATGCCCGAACTGCCCGAAGTCGAGACCGTGCGCCGGGGCCTCGCGCCCGCGATGGTGGGCGCGCGGATCACCCGCGTCTCCCTGCGACGGCCGAACCTGCGCTTTCCCTTCCCCGACCGTTTCGTCGAACGGCTGGAGGGGCGGCGCGTCCTCGACCTGTCGCGGCGGGCCAAATACCTGATTGCGGGGCTCGATTCCGGCGAGAGCCTGATCCTGCATCTCGGCATGAGCGGGCGCTTCGACGTGGCCTTGCCCGACGGCTCGAACCTGTCGCCGGGCGACTTCTACCTCGACGGGGCGCTCGGCACCCCGAAGCACGACCACGTGGTGATGGCGTTCGAGACGGGGGCCACCGTCACCTACAACGACGCCCGCCGCTTCGGCTTCATGGACCTCGTGGCGACGGACGGCCTCGAACGCTGCCGCCACTTCGCCCAGATGGGGATCGAGCCCCTGAGCGAGTCCCTCGACGGCGCGGCCATCGCCCGCCTCTTCCGCCACAAGATCACGCCGCTGAAGGCCGCCCTCCTCGACCAGCGCCTGATCGCGGGCCTCGGCAACATCTACGTCTGCGAAGCCCTTCACCGGGCGGGCCTGCACCCGGCGCTGCCGGCCGGCGCGCTGGCCAAGCCCGACGGCAGCCCGACGCCGAAGGCGAAAAAGCTCGCCAAGGACATCAAGGCGGTGCTGACCGAAGCGGTCGCCGCGGGCGGCTCCACCTTACGCGACTACGCCCACCCCGACGGCCAGAGCGGCGGCTTCCAGCACGTGTTTCGGGTCTACGACCGCACGGGTTTTCCCTGCCAGGCGCGGGGCTGCACCGGGCACGTGACGCGCATCGTGCAGGGGGGACGCTCGACGTTTTTTTGTGAGGTGTGTCAGGTGATGCCGGGATCGTGATCGCCCCGGAACGGTTTCCCCGCGCCCATCGTTCGCTTCACGGACATCGAACGGAGGAATCGTCCCCCATGCGTATCGCCCGCCTTCTGCCCGTCTTCGGACTCCTCGCCTTGGGCCTCGCTGCCTGCAAGGACGAGAAGAAGGACGCTCCGCCGCCTCCGCCCCCGCCGCCGGCCACCACCGCGCCGACCCAGCCGAGCGCGCCGCCGCCGGCCCCCGCGCCCGCCACGCCGCCGGCCAACAAGCCCGCCGGGCAGTAAGCGTCGTCACGAGGGAGGGCGCGCCCGCGCGGGCGGGCCCTCCTGCCGCAGGGGTGCGTGAACGATGAGGCGATGCTCGCGTTGGTTCGGCTGAATCCACCGAACGGGAGCAACCATGAAACCGCTGTTCCTCGCCGCCCTCGCCCTGCCGCTGGCCACCGCCGCTTTCGCGCAGACCGGCCCCGCCGAGATCAAGCAACCCGGCCCGAAGCAGACGCTCGGTCCCGCCGACGGAACCACCACGGTGGTCCATCCGGGGGGCGTCGACAATGGCGGTCCGGGCTCGGTCGGGACGGTGGCGCCGGGCGTCACGGGCTCGACCAACATCACCAACAATCCCGGCACCGCCGGCAATTCCGAGAAACCGGAGCAGCCGATCGGCAATGCCGGCTCGCCCGATACCGCGGGCGGCGGCTAGAGCCTCGGCCCGGAAGGTGGGAACCGGCTTTCGGAAAAGTCCGATGCGCCACAGTCACTTAGACAATCGCCTACTTGCCGGTCACTTGACGTAAAACCTCAGCCAGCTCCTGCGCCGAGTACGGCTTGCGCAGGAGTTCGAACCCGTGCGCGTCGTCCTGGGCCAGCACGTGGCTGTAGCCGGAGGTCAGCACCACCGGCAGCTCCGAGAATTTTTCGCGCAGAAGGCGGGCCAGCGCGATGCCGCCCATGCCGGGCATCACGACGTCGGAAAAAACCGCGTCGAACGGATCGGGCGACGCGGCGAGGGCCGCGAGCGCGGCCTCGGCGTTCTCGGTCCAGACCGGCCGATGGCCGAGGTCTTCGAGGATCTGGGTGCAGAAACGCCCGACCTCCAGATTGTCCTCGACCACGAGGACGCGCAGGGCCGCGGCCGCGCCGTCGGAGACGCTCTCGCGGCGCGCCGTCGGCGCCTCGGCGGGGGCGGGCACCTCGGGCAGATAGAGGGTGAAGGTGGCGCCCGAGCCCGGCTGGCTCTTCACGTCCACGTCGCCGCCCGATTGCTTGGCGAAGCCGATCACCTGCGACAGGCCGAGCCCCGTGCCCTTGCCGACCTCCTTGGTGGTGTAGAACGGCTCGAAGATGCGCATCAGGTCGGTGTGCGGGATGCCGGCACCCGAATCCGACACCGAAACGGCGACGAAAGCCCCCGCCGCGCCGGCATGGCCCCGGATCGGCGGCAGCGCCAGCGGCGCGTCGAGGCGCAGCGTCAGGACGCCCTCACCGTCCATGGCGTCGCGGGCGTTGACCGCCATGTTGACGAGCGCGGTCTCGAACTGGCTGGCGTCGGCACGGACGTAGCAGGCGCCGCCGGGCAGGTCGGTGACGACGCGGATGCGGGCGCCGGTCACCGAATCGAGCATCTCCGAGATGCCGCGCAGGCGCTCGCACACGTCGAAGGTCTCGGGCTTGAGCGCCTGGCGCCGGGCGAAGGCCAGCAATTGCCCGGTCAGCTTGGCGGCCCGGTCCACCGTGTCGGAGACCGCGTCGAGGTAGCGGGCTTTCCGCGCCTCCGGCAGCTCGGGCCGTCGCAGGAACTCCACCGAGGAGCGGATGATGGTGAGGAGGTTGTTGAAGTCGTGGGCGACGCCGCCGGTGAGCTGGCCCACCGCCTCCAGCTTCTGCGACTGGCGCAGGGCCTCCTCGGCCTGGCGCTGCTCGGTGATGTCGCGGCCGAAGCCGTAGAGCAGGCCGTCCTCCGGCACGATGGTCCAGAGCACCCGCCGCGGCTCGCCGAGGGCGGCGAGGCAGGTCAGCTCCAATTCGAGGTCCCGGCGGGTCAGGCCGTCGGCCACGAGCCGTTCGAGGGCGCCCGTGAGGGTCGCGCGCTCCTCGGGGACGACGAAGGCGTCGAGGGGCCGACCGAGGGACTCGGACGCGGGCCAGCCCAGCGCGCGGGTCCAGGAAGGGTTGACCGCCGCGATCCGCCCGTCGGGCGCGATCACCGCCTTCAGCACCGGCGAGAGCGCCCAGACGCGGTCGCGGTCGCGCCGCTGCGCCGTCACCTCGGCCTCCAAATCGGCGGTCTTGGCGTGAAGCCGGTGCTCCACGCGCCGCCGGGCGGTGATGTCTTGGAACAGCACCGCCACCTGCCGCCGCTGCGGCGGCTCGATGCGGAAGGCGGCGAGTTCGAGATAGCGGCCGGTCTCGACCAGTTCGCGCTGGAACCGGATCGGCGTGCCGGTGCGCAGGACCTCGCCGTAGAGGGCGAGCCACCCCTCCGCCTCGTCGTCCGAGACGATCTCGCGCAACCGCCGGCCCACCACGTTCTCGATGCCGGCATGCTGCGCGTAGGCGCGGTTGGCCTCGACATGGACGTAGTCGCTCAGCGCTCCCTGCGGACCGTCGAGGAACTGGATGACGCAGTAGCCCTCGTCCATCTGCTCGAACAGGGCGCGGTAATGCTGCGCGCGCTCGGCCAGTTCGGTCTCGTGGCCGCGCTCCGCGGTCACGTCGCGCACCACGCCCGCCTGGCGGACGAGCCCGCCCGCCGCGTCGCGCTCGGCCACGAGGGTGCGGTGCAGCCACGCCACCGCACCGGTATCGGCCCGGCGGATGCGGTAGACCGCCTTCTCCGGCGACGCCTCCCCGGAGAGGGCGGCCCCGTCCTCGGGCAGGGTCAGCGCCTCCACCGCGGCGAGGGGGAGGGTGGCCTGCGGCGCGAGGCCGTGCAGGCGGCAGAAGGCGGCGTTCGGGCGCAACATCGTGCCCGGCGGGTCGAGGGTGAAGAGGCCGAGCCCGGCGGCGTCCTGGGCGCGGGCGAGGGCATCGGCCTCCGGGGAGAAGGCGCCGGAATCCGGCTCGTCGATGGGGCGAAGGGTCTCGGTCTCGGTCACAGCCGCCATCCTACTCCACCGGACATGGCGTGGGGCTGATCTAAGATAGCAGCAGCCACGCTTCCGGACAGCGACCGAGGCGCGCAGGGGAAGCGTTTGTACGGTATCCGGAGGACCCGTGTCGGAGGCCGCCCCACGCTCTCGTCGCGCGGCGAGCGACCGGACGCCGTGTCATACCAAATCCGGCCAAATCCGGTTGATCCCTTCGGGATGGCGGATTTGGGCTTCGCTCAAGGGCCGCGCGGGCTCCTGACACGGTTTCCGCTCGAAGCAAGCGGAAGCCGTGTCAGTCGGCGTCCAGCTCCGGGTAGCGTCGAAAGATGCCCTCCTCGCTGAACGGGCGGCGCCGGTCGCTCGCCCGATAGGCGGCGATCCGCGGCAGGCAGCCGATGCGCTCGCCATGGGCGGCGAGGCGCGGCGTCGCCTCCAGCGCCCGGGCGGTCGCGGTCGGGAAGGCGTAGCGCAGGCCCTCGACCAGCTGGAACAGCGAGGTGTCGGCGTAGGAGACGGCGGCGCCGACGAGATGATCCGGTCCCGCCGGGTTGCGGGCGAGCACCCGCTCGAACCAAGCGAGGAATTTCGGGATGCGGTTCTCGCGGAAATCCCGCGCCCGGCGCAGGGCCTCGGGTTTCTGGTCCTCGTAATACAGCCCGACGCCGACCGGATGGTGGGTGTCGTGGGCCTCGGCGACCATGTCGGCGACGGTGAGCTGGATCTGGTGGGTCCAGATCCGGTCGGCATCCGTCGCGCCGACGAGGCCGATGCGGGGGCCGAGATAGAGCAGGATCGCCGCGGTCTGGCCGATGACGAGATCGCCGTCCTTGAGGAAGGGCGGGGCGAAGGGCGGGCGGATCGGCTCGTCCTCCAGCCGGTCCATCATCGCCGCGATGCCGCCGCCCTCTTCATGCGGTCGGCGGGCGACGTCGATATAGGCGGCGCCGGCCTGTTCCAGGGCGAGGCGGACGAACTCGCCCCGCCCCTGGATCATCGGCCAATAGTGCAGCTCGTAGGCCATCGGTGCCGCTACCAGCCGCGGGCATCCTCGCGGCTCGGCGGGCGGCCCTGCGGGGTGAGAGCGTCGATCACGCCGGGAAGCGCCTGGGCGAGCTGCCCGAGCAGGTCGTCGCGCGACAGGCCGGTCTCGCGGCTGAGCGACGCGACGGTGTCGGGGCCCAGCGCCTCGGCGAGGCGGTTGGGAGCGACCTGCTGGTTCGGGCCGTGGCCGATCCACGAGCCGATCACGTCGCCGAGCCCGCTGCGCTCGAAGCTCTCGATCAGGCCGCCGAGCCCGCCCGCGGCTTCCGCCCCGGCGGCATCCGCCTGATCCCGGTCGAGCCGCGCATAGGGGCCGGCACCGGGCGCGCGCTCGGCGTTGTCGCCGGGCCCGTCGAGCATGCCGGCAAGGTCGCCGAACTCGCCGCCCTCGTCTCGCTGAACCGGCGGGCCGCTACGGCGGCCCTGGCCGAACCCGCCGAGATCGCCGTCATCGGCACCGGGCTCCGGAAACCGGGATTGAGGGGAGGGCGGGCGGCCCTCGTGTCCGCCGCCCTCCTGTCCGCCGAGCCGGCCCAGGATGTCGCCGAGCCCGCCGCTCGCGCCCTTGGCGAGCAGCAGCATGAGCAGCGCCTTGACGATCGGCGACGACAGCGCGCCGCCGCGCCCTCCTCCCAGAACCTGTCCGACGACCCCGCCGATGACCTGATCGAGCAATCCCATAGGGCTCTCCCTTGTCCGATCCCGGTCCAACGGCCGGGTTGGGGCCGCGGTTGCGGCGCGGTTCTCCGGATCAGTTCTCGAGGCTGGAGCGGTAGCGCGCCGAGAGATGGTCGAGGGGGTTGGTGCGGGTCTTGCCGCCGTCGGGCACCACCGAGGTCGAGGGCCGGATCGCGCTCGGGGCCCGCACGTCGCCGGTCGGCCGGTCGGGGGCGGGATCCTGGCGGGGCAGCGTGCCGATGCCGGAGGGAAGGGTGCCGGCGGTGGGCTGATCGTTGGGGTTGGCCACGCTCTGGGCGAGCGCCGCACCGGGGAGGATCGTCGCGGCGAGGAGGGCCGCCGCGAGGGGGCGTCGAAGGGTAGGGCGCATCGGAGGGCTCCGTCGTGCGGCAAGCGGATCTGACAAGCCAATCCGGGCCTGCGGCCGAGGTTCCGATTTCGCCCTGCCGGAGTTTCGGGCATGCTTCCTCTCGGCCTCAATCGCCGGCGCCCGCCTCGGCGGGCCTAGAGCATCGTCCTGGATATCGGATCCAGGACGATGCTCTATGTGCTTGTGTTGCATCGTCTTTTTCTGAAAGCCGGAAACCACCTTTCGGGACGATGCTCTAGGCTTTCGCTTCGCTCGACGCCTCGGCAGAGCCGAGGCCCGCTCCGCGCGGCGCTCTTCGCGCCGCGAAGCCGCTGCGCGGCTTCGAGATCGCTCTTACCCCCGCTTGCGCCCGCCGCCGCCCTTGTAGCGGGGCTTCTGTCCGCCCAGCCCTTGCGTCGAGCGCGCCTTGGGCCGCTCCTGCCAGGGCACGGCGTCGGCGGGCAGTTCGCGGTCGGTGCCGGGGCCCATGTTGTCGAGCGTCGGCTTGGAGATGCGGCTGCCCTTCTGGCCGTAACGGCCGGCCTCGCGCTCGATGTCACCCTGGCGGGCCATGGGATCGTCGGAGACCATCAGTTCGGTCGTCTGGAGCCGCTTCAGCTCGTCGCGCAGGCGCGCGGCCTCCTCGAAATCGAGGTCGGCGGCGGCCGCCCGCATCCGCTTCTCGAGGTCGGCCATGACGGCCTTGAGGTTATGGCCGACGGTGATCGCGTCCTTAGCCAGCCCGGTATCGACGCGGACATGGTCGCGCTCGTACACGCTCTCGAGGATGTCGCTGATGCCGCGCTTGACCGATTGCGGCGTGATGCCGTGCTCTGCGTTGTAGGCGAGCTGCTTGGTCCGCCGACGCTCGGTCTCGGCCATCGCCCGCTCCATCGAGCCGGTGATGGTGTCGGCGTAGAGGATGCAGCGGGCGTCCGCGTTGCGGGCGGCGCGGCCGATGGTCTGGATCAGCGAGGTCTCGGAGCGCAGAAAGCCTTCCTTGTCGGCGTCGAGGATGGCGACCAGCGCGCATTCCGGAATGTCGAGGCCCTCGCGCAGCAGGTTGATGCCGATCAGCACGTCGAACGCACCGAGCCGCAGGTCGCGGATGATCTCGATGCGCTCCAGGGTGTCGATGTCGGAGTGCATGTAGCGCACCCGCACCGAGTTCTCGTGCAGGTACTCGGTCAGGTCCTCGGCCATGCGCTTGGTCAGCGTCGTCACCAGCGTGCGGTAGCCGGCCTGGGCCACCGCGCGGACCTCGCCCAGCAGATCGTCGACCTGGGAGCGGGCGGGGCGGATCTCGATCACCGGATCGACGAGGCCGGTCGGGCGGATCACCTGCTCGGCGAAGACGCCCTGCGTGCGCTCCATCTCCCACTTGGCGGGCGTGGCCGAGACGTGGATCGACATGGGCCGCATCGCGTCCCATTCCTCGAACCGCAGCGGGCGGTTGTCGAGGCAGGAGGGCAGGCGGAAGCCGTATTCGGCGAGCGTGGCCTTCCGCCGGAAGTCGCCCCGGTACATGCCGCCGATCTGCGGCACGGTGACGTGGCTCTCGTCGGTGAAAACGAGCGCGTTGTCCGGCAGGTACTCGAACAGGGTCGGCGGCGGCTCGCCGGGTTTGCGGCCCGTTAGATAGCGCGAATAATTCTCGATGCCGTTGCAGGCGCCGGTGGCCTCGATCATCTCGATGTCGAAGGTGCAGCGCTGCTCCAAGCGCTGCGCCTCGATCAGCCGGCCCATCTTCGTCAGCTCCTCGACGCGGAGCTTCAGCTCGGTCTTGATGCCCTTGATCGCCTGCTGCAGGGTCGGGCGCGGCGTGACGTAGTGCGAATTGGCATAGACCTTCACGAACTTGAGTTCGTTGATCTTCTTGCCCGTCAGCGGATCGAACTCGACGATCGACTCGATCTCGTCGCCGAACAGGCCGATGCGCCAGCCGCGATCCTCCAAGTGGGCCGGCCACAGCTCGATCACGTCGCCGCGGACGCGAAACGTGCCGCGGGCGAAGTCCGACTGGATGCGCTTGTACTGGAGCGCCACGAGGTCGGCGATGAGCTGGCGCTGCTCGATCTTCTCGCCGAGCGAGACCGTGAACGACATCGCCGTGTAGGTCTCGACCGAGCCGATGCCGTAGATGCAGGACACCGAAGCGACGATGATGACGTCGTCCCGCTCCAAGAGGGCGCGGGTGGCCGAGTGGCGCATCCGGTCGATCTGCTCGTTGATCGAGCTTTCTTTTTCGATGAACGTGTCGGAACGCGGGACGTAGGCCTCGGGCTGGTAGTAGTCGTAGTAGGAGACGAAGTATTCTACGGCATTGTCTGGAAAAAAACTCTTGAATTCGCCGTAGAGCTGCGCCGCGAGCGTCTTGTTCGGGGCCAGGATCAGGGCCGGGCGCTGCGTCTCCTCGATGACCTTGGCCATCGTGAAGGTCTTGCCCGAGCCCGTGACGCCGAGCAGCACCTGATCGCGCTCGGTCCCCTTCACGCCCTCGACCAAAGCCGCGATGGCGGTCGGCTGGTCGCCCGCGGGGGTGAAGTCGGATTTCAGGGTGAACTTGTAGCCGCCCTCGGACTTCGCCGGGCGCTCCGGCCGGTGCGGCACCCAGGCCTCGCCGTTCTTGAACAGCGGATTGCCCTCGGTGAGCAGTTTTTCCAGTGCCTCGACGGTGGCCGAGACGCCCTCGGTGGCCAGCGACGGGGCTTCCTCCGGGGTGTTGCCCGGCGCCGGGCCGTCGTCGGGCGGGGTCAGGCCGAGCGCCTGGGCCAGGCGCGGATCGACATCCGCCGCATCGCCCAGGGCGAAGCCCGCCTGCGGCGCCTCGGCGAAACCGTCCTGCGCGAGTCTTTTGCGAGTTTTGGCCGCGCCCTTCCGGTCGCGCGGCGGCTCCGGCACCGGCTCGGCCGGGCGGATGCGCTCGCGGTTGAGCGCCGGGCTGAGCAGGGCGGCCAGATGCTCGTCGAGGGGCTTCAGCTCGGGCTTGTCGGCCCGCGCGGTCGCGGCGCGCGGTTTCTTGGGTGCGGGCATGGGTGCAATATGGGCCGGACCGGGCTCCGGCGGAAGACGGTCGCGGGTTCGGTGTTGCCGCGCCCGCGGTCGCCCCATACCGTGGGGGCCCCGGCGGGAAGGGCGACAATCACGAGGCGGGTCGGCCTCCGAGGCCGAGACGGAGCCGTCGCGCCATGCCTGATCCGATCCATCCGCAGACCCGCATCGGCCATGTCCACCTCAAGGTCGCCGATCTGGAGCGGGCGCTGGGCTTCTATTGCGGCGTGCTGGGCTTCGCGCTGACGCAGCGTTACGGCAGCCAGGCCGCCTTCGTCTCGGCCGGCGGCTACCACCACCATATCGGTCTCAATACCTGGGAAAGCGCGGGCGGCTCGCCCCCGCCTCCCGGCACCACCGGGCTCTATCACCTCGCGATCCTCTATCCCGACCGCGCCGCGCTGGCCGACGCCCTGCGCCGGGTCGAGGCCGCGGGCATCCCGCTCGACGGGGCCAGCGACCACGGCGTGTCGGAGGCCCTCTACCTGCGCGATCCCGACGGCAACGGCGTCGAACTCTATCGCGACCGCCCGGAGGCCGAATGGCCGCGCGACCCGGAGGGAGGGCTCGCCATGGTCACCCGGAGACTCGATCTCGCGGGGCTTCGCACAGAGGCCTGATCCGGTTTCCCGAAAGGCTCGGCCCTGCGGCCGGTCGCCGGGGCAAGCCCCCGGAAAGCCGAACCCGCTTGACGGCTCTGCATCCGCGTGTACTTTGCATTGCAAAGTACGGCCGTCCTCGGAGGGGGCGCCCCATGCGCGATCTGGACAAGGCCCTGGCCGACATCGTCGCGATCCGGATGCAAATCGCGCGCGACACCGCCTTCCGCGGCCTCGGGGCGGCGACGCTCGCCGCGACCGGCGCGCTGGCGCTCGCGGTGGCGGCGGGTCAAGCGCTCGTTCTCGACGATCCGACCGGGCGGCCGGTCGCCTTCTTCGGGCTTTGGATCGCGACCGCCATCGCGGCCTGCGCGCTGATCGGCTTCGAGGCGGTCCGGCGCTCCCGCCGGGTCCATTCGGGGCTCGCCGACGCCATGGTGTTCAACGCCATCGAGGGGTTTCTGCCGGCGGGCGGGGCGGGGTTCTGTCTCGGGCTGGTCTTCGCCCGCTTCATGCCCGAGGCTTTGTGGATGCTGCCGGGCCTGTGGCAGGTGCTGGTCGGGCTCGGGCTGTTCGCCTCCGCCCGCATCCTGCCGCGCCCGGTCCAGCTCGTCGGCGCGTGGTATCTGCTCGCCGGCCTTTCCGTGCTGGCGCTGGCGAGCGAGGGCCGCCACCTCTCGCCCTGGTTGATGGGCCTGCCCTTCGCGGTCGGCCAGGGGCTGCTCGCGATCATCGTCCACCGCCAGAGCGAGGGAGGCCTCGATGCCTGACGCGACGGAAGCGCGCTTCTCCTACGAGGGGCTCGACCGGGTGATCCACGAGCGGGCGCGGCTCTCGGTGCTGACCTCGCTGGTCGCTCATCCCCGCGGCCTCGCCTTCCCCGACCTCAAGCGCCTGTGCGGGCTCACCGACGGCAATCTCAGCCGCCACCTCGCGGTGCTGCAGGAGGCCGACCTCGTCGCCTTGGAGAAGGGCTACGACCACAACCGCCCGCAGACCCTGTGCCGGCTGACGCCGTCCGGCCGCGCCCGCTTCCTCGACTACCTCGCGGTGCTGGAGCAGGTGGTGCGCGACGCCCAGAGTGCGGGCGGCAAGCTCGCCGGCAAGGACGCCGCGGCCACCGGTGGCAAGAAGTCCACAGGCCTCGCCGAGCCGGCCTGACCGGCACCGAATTCGCATCCGATCCGCGCGTTGGTGTGTTCTCGTTTCCGATTTCGTCCGGGAGCTTTACGATGCAAAGCAATTTCGACCGCAGATCGAAGCTCCATACGGCCATCATCATGGACGGCAACGGTCGCTGGGCCAGCGCCCGCGGCTGGCCGCGCGGGGCCGGGCACCGGGCCGGCGTCAAGACGATCCAGCGGGTGGCGGAGGCCGCCCCCGATCTCGGCATCGGGACGCTGACGCTCTACGCCTTCTCCTCCGACAACTGGCGCCGCCCGGCCGACGAGGTCGGCGGGCTGATGCGCCTGCTCAAAGCCTATCTGCGCAGCGAGACCGACCGTCTGGCCCGCACCGGCACGCGGCTCACCGTGATCGGCCGCCGCGACCGCCTGCCCGACGGCATCCCGCAAGCCATCGAACGCGCCGAGGCTGCCACCGCCGCCGGCACCCGGCTGACCCTGCGCATCGCCGTCGATTACTCCTCCCGCGACGCGATCCTCTCGGCCGCCGCCCGGCTCGGCCCGGAGGGTTTTTCGCGCGAGGCGATGAGCGGCGCCCTGGGCGAGGCCGGCGACGTCGATCTCCTGATCCGCACCGGCGGCGAGAAGCGCCTGTCCGATTTCCTCCTATGGGAGGCGGCCTACGCCGAACTCCACTTCACCGACCGGATGTGGCCGGATTTCGGGGAGGCGGATCTGGCGGCGGCGGTGAGCGACTTCACCGCGCGGGATCGGCGGTTCGGCGGGTTGAACGCGCCGCGGGTACCGGAGGCGGCGTGAAGTCCGGGGTTCCCAAAGGGCGAGCCCTCTGGCGGGGTCTCGGGGCAGCGCCCCGAGGCTGGCTTCGCCGACCCGGGCTTTGCCCTGGACCCACGAAAGGACTCGGTCCTTTCGAAACCGGGATTACCCGTAGGCCGCCATCGCCCGCACCCCGCCGGGCTCGGCCACCTGCACGCCGGCATCGACGTACTCGTTGAGCTTGTTGCGCAGGGTCCGGATCGAGATGCCGAGGATGCGGGCGGCATGCGTCCGGTTGCCGAGGCAGTGGTCGAGGGTGTCGAGGATCAGGTCGCGCTCGACATCGGCCACGGTGCGGCCGACGAGGCCGCGGGTGGCGGCTTCAGCCAGGCTCGCGGCGCGCTCGACCGGGCCGGACGGCGCGGGCGCCGCCAGGGAGTCGCCCTCCGGGCTCAGGATCGCGTCCGCGCCGATCTCAGCGCCCTGGGCCAGGAGCACGGCGCGGTGGATCGTGTTCTCCAACTCGCGCACGTTGCCGCGCCACGGGTTGCGGGCGACGAGACCTTGCGCCTCGCGGGCCAGCGCGCGCACCGGCACGCCGTTGATCTCGGCATATTTGCGGGCGAAGTGGCCGGCGAGTTCGAGGATGTCGGCGGGGCGCTCGCGCAGGGGCGGCAGGCGCAGGTGCACGACGTTGAGGCGATAGAACAGGTCCTCGCGAAACGTGCCCTTCTTCACCTCCTCGGCGAGGTTGCGGTTCGAGGTCGCGAGCACGCGGATATCGACCTTCACGGGCGCGGCGCCGCCGACCCGGTCGATCACCCGCTCCTGCAGGGCGCGCAGGAGCTTCGATTGCAGCCGCACGTCCATCTCGGAGATCTCGTCGAGGAGCAGCGTGCCGCCATTGGCCTCCTCGAACCGGCCGATGCGCCGGGCCACCGCGCCGGTGAAGGCGCCCTTCTCGTGGCCGAACAGCTCGGATTCGAGCAGGGCCTCGGGGATCGCCGCGCAATTGACCGAGACGAAGGGCCGGCTGCCGCGGTTCGACTTGGCGTGGACATGGCGGGCCAGCACCTCCTTGCCGGTGCCGCTCTCGCCGGTGATGAGCACCGAGGCCTCCGAGCGGGCGACCTGCTCGGCGAGCTTCACGACGCGCTCCATCGACGGATCGCGCCAGACGAAGCTGCGGGCGTCCGCCGCCACCGCCTCCAGCACCGCCGCGATCAGCTCCGGGTCCGGGGGGAGGGGGATGTATTCCTTGGCGCCGGCCTGGATCGCGGCCACCGCGGCGCGGGCGTCCGAGGCGATGCCGCAGGCGACCACGGGGGTGCGGATGCGCTCCTCGCTGAGCGCCTGCACCAGCCGGGCGATGTCGAGCCCGACATCGACCATGACGAGGTCGCCGCCCTTGGCGCGCAGCACCGCGAGCCCCTGATCGAGCCCTTCGGCATGGGTCACCGAGGCGCCCCGGTGCATGGCGATCTTCGAGGCGGTGACGAGCTCGCTCGAGAGCCGTCCGACGATGAGGAGCCGCATGGTGGGTTCTCCGGATTCTTTCTCGCTGCGAGGCGGCCCGCCCCGAACCCCGATGAATCCTCATCGGGGTTCGGCCCCCGCAATGGCGGGGCGGCGGCCGTCCGCCGGGCGCGCCACTCCCGACCCCGGTCGGGAGTGGCACAACAGGGAAATCAGTGATCGTTCTTGATGATCTCGGTCATGGTGACCCCGAGGCGCTCCTCGACGAGCACGACCTCGCCGCGGGCGACGAGGCGGTTGTTGACGAAGACGTCGATGGCCTCGCCGACCTTGCGGTCGAGTTCCAGCACGGCGCCGGGGCCGAGGCGGAGCAGGTCGCCGATCGGCATGCGCGAGGAGCCGAGCACCGCCGAGACCACCACCGGCACGTCGAAGACCTGTTCGAGGTCGGCGGCGCTTTTGGGGGCGGTCGGCACGTCGCGCACCGAGCCGGGGCCGCCCTCGTCGTAGGCGAAGTCGGCGTCGTTGAGCTGGGGCAGGCTGAAATCGTCGCTGGACATCGGGACCTCAGTCTTCGGAAGGGAGGCAGGGCGTCAGGGCGTCGTGGACGGCGGCCTCGATGCGGGCGCGCTCGCGGACGACGCCGCCATCGGCCCATTCGAGGCGGGCGTCGCCCGGCGGCATGTCGGGCTCGCCGAGCACGACGAGGCGGCCCTCGAAGCCGTGCTCGCGGGCGAGCCGCCGCATCAGCGTCTCGGCCTCCTCGACGAGGTTTTCGTTCAGGCGCAGCACGAGGTGGGGCACGCCGCGCAGGTGGCGCAGAGCGGCGCGGGCGGCCTCCTCGACGCCGGCGAGCGGCTTGGCGTCGAGGGCCTCGCCCGCGATCCGCTTGGCGAGCGCGGTCGCGAAATCCAGGGCCTGCGCCTCGCGCTCGGCGTCGCGGGCATCGGACTGGTGGATCAGGCCGGCGGCGGCCAGGCCGATCCGGGTGAGCGCGTCGGCGAGCCGCGCCTGCACCTGGGCGGTGGCCTCGGCCCGGCCCTCCTGCAGGCCGCGGGCATGGGCCGCCGCGGCGACCGCCTGGCGCTCGGCATCGGCGGCGGCTTGCTCGGCGGCGACGCGGGCGGCGGCCTCGGCATCGGCCGGGGAGGGGCCGCGGGCGCGGCCGAAATCGGTGTCGAACAGGAAGGGGCGGGAGGCGCGCATCAGTAGACCAGCTCCTCCTCGCCGCCGTTCTTGGTGATCATGATCTCACCCTTCTCGGCCAGTTCCTTGGCGAGTTCGGTCATCTTGGCCTGGGCCTCGTCGACCTCCTTGAGGCGGATCGGCCCCATCGAGCCCATCTCGTCGTTGAGGTTCTTGGCGGCGCGGCTCGACATCTGGGCCATGAAGAAGCTCCGCACCCGCTCGTCGGCGCCTTTGAGCGCCCGGCACAGGGTGTCGTTGTCGACCTTGCGCATCAGGGTCTGGACCGAGCCCGGATCGAGCTTGAGCAGATCCTCGAAGGTGAACATCAGCTGGCGGATCTTCTTGGCCGAGCCGCGGTTGGCCTGGTCGATCGCGGCGAGGAAGCGGGTCTCGGTCTGGCGGTCGAAGGCGTTGAACACGTCCGCCATCAGCTCGTGGGCGTCGCGGCGCGTGGTCTGGGCGATGGTGGAGACGAACTCCACCCGCAACGTCTCCTCGATGTGGCGCAGGGCCTCCTTCTGCACCGTCTCCATCCGCAGCATGCGGTTGAGCACGTCGATGGCGAACTCTTCCGGCAGGATCGTGAGCACCTTGGCGGCGTAGTCGGCCCGCACCTTGGACAGCACGACCGCCACCGTCTGCGGATACTCGTTGCGCAGGAAGTTCGCGAGGATCTCGGGGTCGATCTGGACGAGGCTGCCCCAGACGCGCTTGCCGGAAGCGCCCTTGATCTCCGCCATGATCGCCGAGACCTGCTCGGGCGGGAAGATCTTCAGCAGCAGCGACTCGGTGCGCTCGAAGTTCGAGGTCATGCCGCCGCCCGACGACAGGCGCGAGACGAAGTCGACGATCAGCTTCTCGACGGTGCCGGCCTCGAGCGAGCCGAGCTGCACCATCGCGTGCGAGACGATCTTGATCTCCTCTTCCTCGAGCCGCTGCCAGATCGGCGCGCCCTCCTCCTCGCCGAGCAGCAGCAGCAGCGCGGCGGCCCGCTGCGGCCCCGTCATCTGCGCGAAGGCCGCGGACGAGTCGATGCTCTCCATCGCGGCGGTGAAGTTCACGCCCGGAATCGGATTGATGCCTGCCGACATGATGGGTCTTCCTCCTCAGGCGGCTCAGCTGTCGTGGATCCAGTTGCGCAGCACCTCGACCGTCTCGGTCGGGCTCGCCCGCACCATGTCGACCACGCGTTCCACCGTCTCGGCCTGGATCTGGCCGTTGATCTTGGCCGACTCGAGGAACTTGTTGGTGCTGCTCTCGCGCACCGGCTCGGCGCCGGCCTCGCTCACAGCCCCCTCGCCCCCGGCCAGCGCCAGCGCCCCGGCCGGGCCCAGGATCGCGACGACCGGCGCCTCGGATTCGAGCACGCGCTTGAGCAGCGGGCGCACCACCGCCATCAGGACGATCAGGGTGAGGAGGCTCAGCACGACGAGTTCGACCATGCGCATCACCTCCTCCTTGCTCGGGTTCATGAGCGATTGGAGCAGGCCGGGCTCGGCGAAGTCGCCGGCCGCGGGGGTCTCGGCGAAGCGCAGGTTGACCACCTCGACCTGATCGCCGCGCGCCTTGTCGAAGCCGACCGCGGTGCGGACCAGGGCGGCGATGCGCTCGATTTCGGCCGGGGGACGGGGCTGGTAGGTGGCCTTGCCGTCGGCGCCGGGCACGTAGAGCCCGTCGACCACCACGGCGACCGAGAGCCGCTTGAGGCGCCCGCCCTCCAGAGTCTCGACGCGGGTCACGCGGGAGATCTCGTAGTTGGTGGTCTCCTCGTTCTTCTGGCTCTGGTCCTTCTGGGCCTGCTGGCCCTGGTTCTGGTTGGCGCCGGGCAGTTCGTTGCCGACGGTCACCTGCCCGTCCCCGTTCGAGGTCTGGGAATTCTCCGAGCGGGTCTGGGTCGAGCGCACGACGCGGCTCTCGGGATCGAAGCTCTCGGAGCGACTCTCGACCCGGTTGAGGTCCATCTCGGCGGCGACCTGCACCCGGGCGCGCCCCTGGCCGACGATGCCGGCGACGATCTCCTCGATCTGCGAGCGCAGGCGCCGCTCGATGCCGCTCTGGCGCTCCTCGACGAGGCCCGCGCCCTCGGCCTCGGCGCCCCGCGCCCCGTCGGCGAGCAGCCGGCCCCGCTCGTCGACGATCGAGACCCGCTCGGGCTTCAGGCCCTCGACCGCCGAGGCCGCGAGATGGCGGATGGCGCGGACCTGGCCCGGATCGAGGTCGCCCATCAGCTTGACGACGATGGCGGCGGAGGGCGCCTCGCGGTCGCGCTCGAACAGGCGCCGCTCGGGAATGACGAGGTGGACGCGGGCCGCCTGGACCCGGCCGATGGCGCGGATCGAACGGGCGAGCTCGCCCTCCATCGCCCGCAGATGGTTCACGTTCTGGACGAAGCTCGTCGAGGAGAAGGCATCGCCCTTGTCGAAGATCTCGTAGCCGACGCCGCCCTGGCTCGGCAGGCCCTTGCCGGCCAGATCCATGCGGAGTTTGGCGAGGTCGGCGCGGGGCGCCATCACGGTCTGGCCGGAATCGCCCTTGGTCTCGTAGGCGATGCCGCGGGCGTCGAGCTCGCGCACGATCGCCGAGGAATCCTGCATCGACAGGTCGGAAAACAGCACGCCCATGTCCGGGTGCGAGAACCGCAGGATCACGAAGGCGAAGAAGCCGACGAGCGTCAGCGTCACGGCCGCCATCGCGGCGATGCGCGCGGGGCCCAGCTTCGTCACCAGTTCGAGGATCGGCTTCACGGTGCGGCGCGGCCCAGGCAGGAGGCGGGGCGCGACCGGCGCCCACCCGGCAAGAATTGCCCAGGTGGTGGTTAGCGAGGAGTTAATGCGCCGCGGCGGGCCGTCGAGAAACGACGAAAGCCGCCTCGCGTCTCCGCAGGCGGCTTTCCGAAGGTCGATCACGCGGCAAGCCTCACACCAGCTTGACGCGCTTGAAGGGAATCAATGCCGGTAGTGCTGGATTCGCGTGGTGCGCAGGCCCGCCAGACCGTGCTGGTCGATGGAGTACTGCCAGCTCAGGAACTCTTCGGTCGTCAGCGTATAGCGCTGGCAGGCCTCCTCCAGGCTGAGCAGGCCGCCGCGCACCGCGGCGACGACTTCGGCCTTGCGGCGGATGACCCAGCGGCGGGTGGAAACGGGGGGGAGATCGGCGATCGTCAGGGGGCTGCCGTCGGGCCCGATCACATACTTCACGCGCGGCCGGGGGGTCTCGGTCATGATACGCTCTACACTCGACTGACCTGTCGAGAGGCAAGCTACTTGTGTCCGCTTAAAAGTTCTTGAAGCGGGTGCGTAGAATGCGATTCGTCGTTTTGGGGCAGGTGTGGACAACACGTGCTGCATCGCGCTAAGAGGCTGATGCAACAAGCGATTTGACCGCAGATGCCGGAACGCGGGACGAGCCGATCGTCAGCACCGGTTCAGTTCCGCTGAGGTCCACCCCGTCGACTTTGCCGCTCACCTTGGTGTCCACGGCGACCTTGGCGCCGGTGGCGTCGATGGCGTCGACCGTGATCGTGTACTGCCCGTCCTTGGCGGTGAGGCCGGACGCGGTGGCCCCGTTCCAGTCGAAGGTCTGGGTGCCGGCCTTGAGCGTCGTCGTCTTGGTGGCGACCACGCTGCCGTCCGATCCCTTGATGGTGACGATCGCCCGGGCCGCGGCGCGGGCCGGATTGAGGGTCCAGCTCGCCTTGCCGCCGGTCAGGTCGGTGGTGGCGCCGTCGGCCACGACCGAGCGGCCGATCAGGCTCGAGGTCGAGGCCGCGGCGGACGCCTTCGAGCTCGCCAGGATGGTGCCGAGCTGGTCGTTGGTCTTGAGCTGCTGCTCGACGCCCGCGAACTGCACCAGCTGCTGGGTGAACTGGTTGGTGTCCATCGGGTCGAGGGGGTTCTGGTTCCTGAGCTGGGTGGTCAGCAGCGTGAGGAACTGGGTGAAGTTGCCCGCGATCGCCTTGGTGTCGGCCGTGGTCGTGGCCGTCGCGCTGGTGATGCTGGTGCTGCTGGCGATGCCCGCGGCCATGGCGAAACAATCCTAGATGCGGAGGTCGAGGCCGCCGACTGCCCGCAGGCGGCGGAAGGTGGATGGATCGAGGGCGGTCGCGGCGGGGCGGTCGCTCGCGGCGCCCGCCGGGGTTCCGGGCGCACCGCCGCGCTCGGGCTCACGCCCGGAACCCTGCCCGCTCTGGCCGTCGGCCTCGCCGCGCAGCGACAGGCCGATCCCCTCGGCGGCCTCGAAGCCGGCCTGCGCCAGCGCCTGCTGCAGCGCGCCCGCGTCGCGTTGGAGCAGGGCCAGGGTTTCGGGCCGCTCCACCGTGAGATGGGCTCGCGCCCGACCGGCCTCCCGGTCGAGGTCGAGCGACACCTCGATCGCACCGAGTTCGACCGGGTCGAGCCGGATCGCGAAGCGGGCGGCCCCGGCGAGCGTGCGCAGGCCGATGGTCATCGGCACGGCGCCGAGGGGGATCGGAGCGGGCAGGGCGGGGGTGTTCGCCGTGGCAGGCGCCGCTTCCGCGGCGGATGCGGCGCCGCCCGGCGCGGCGGCAGTGTGAGAGAGGGGGGAGGGGGAGGCCGCGGGTGCGGAGCCGGCCTCGCTGCCGCCTCCGGCCGCCACCAGGGCCGCCTCGAACGCCTTGGCCCCGGCACCGAGCGCATCGCCTTTGACCGCCTCCCCCGTGGCCGCCTCGTTCTTGCTCACATCGGACTTGCTCACGTCGTTCTTGACGGTTTCGGCTGTGGCGGTGCCGTCGGCCGCAGCCTCGCCGACGGGCACGGCCGCCACGGCTTGGCCTCCCGAGGCGATCGCCTGCTCCGCCGTACCGGGCCGGTCCTCCACCGCCGTCCCGGCGGCCGGCGCGAGCGGGGCCGCAGCGGGGGTGAGAGGCGGCGTCGGCGTGGGGCCGGCAACGCCTTCGGGCGCGCGGTCGGTCGCGCCGGCCTCGTCCTCCGAGGTCGCGCGCGGGCCAGCCGCGTCCTTGCCCGTCGCCCCAGCGCCGGCGTCCCGTGCCACCCCCTCCGGTGCGGGGGCCGCCTCGGCCTCCGGATCGGCCCGCGCGGCGCCCCGCGCGTCGTCTCCTTGCGCCTTCGCCCCCCTCGCGGGGAGCGGCGCGGCTTCCTTGGTGGCGACCTTCGTGGTGTCCTTGCTCGTATCCTCGGCGGCCTCGGAGCGCGGCGCGGCCGCCTCGGCGACCGGCGCCTTGGCCGACGACGCGCGCTTCGCCGCCGCTCCGGCGAGGGCGGCCCGGCTCGCATCGTCAGCCCGGCGGGCCTCGCGCCCGGCCTCGATCTGGCGTGCATCGGCTCGGCGTGCGTCGGCTTGGCGTGTATCGACTCGGCGCGCGTCGGCGCGGGCATGGTCCTGCCGCGCGGCGGCGTTTCGCGCCTCCCCCCGTGCCGTGTCCAGGCGCTCCTGCGCGAGGCTGAAGCGCTCGCCGGTCCCGGCCACCCGCGTCGGCGCGGCCGGGCGCGCGGGCGCCCATGCCGCCCCCTCATTCCTGTCCGTGCGCGCGACCGTCATGCCTCGACCTCGTTCCGACAAGCCACGCGCAAGCCGCGCGCCAGACGGCGGATTCGGGCAAATCCCTCCCGGATCGAACGAATTTTTCGAGACGTCTCGGTCCGTCCGGCCGAGACCGATCCAAAGATGCCGCCCATCCGGCAGCTTTTGCCGGTCTCCCGTCCCTGGAAAACCGGGACCGGGATCGCTATAGACTCCCGCACACGCGCCGGGCCCTCAGCCCGCCCGCGCCCTCGCGACGGCCCGCACGGGCCCATCACGGCCATGAACTCGCTCGATCTCCCGAAGCCCCCGCACGAGACGCGCGTCGTCGTCGCCATGTCGGGCGGCGTCGATTCCTCGGTGGTGGCCGGGCTGCTGAAGCGCGAGGGCTACGATGTCGTCGGCGTCACCCTCCAGCTCTACGACCACGGCGCCGCGACCCATCGCAAGGGTGCCTGCTGCGCCGGTCGCGACATCCACGACGCCCGCACCGTCGCCGAGACGCTGGGCATTCCCCACTACGTCCTCGATTACGAGGACCGCTTCCGCGAGTCGGTGATCGACCGCTTCGCCGAGAGCTACCTGTCGGGCGAGACGCCGATCCCCTGCGTCGAGTGCAACCGCTCGGTGAAGTTCCGCGATCTGCTGGGCATGGCCCGCGATCTCGGCGCCGAGGCGCTCGCCACCGGCCACTACGTCGCGAGCCGGCCCGCGGCCGACGGTGGGCGTGCCCTCTACCGCGCCCTCGATCCGGCCCGCGACCAGAGCTACTTCCTCTACGCCACCACGCCCGAGCAGCTGGCCTTCCTGCGGTTTCCGCTGGGCGAGCGCCCCAAGGACGAAACCCGCGCGCTCGCCCGCGAACTCGGTCTGGCGGTCGCCGACAAGGCCGACAGCCAGGACATCTGCTTCGTGCCGCAGGGCGGCTACGCCGACGTGATCGCCAAGCTCAGGCCCGAGGCGACCCGCCCCGGCGCCATCGTCGATCTGGAGGGCCGCCAGCTCGGCGAGCACCAGGGCATCGTCCACTACACCGTCGGCCAGCGCCGGGGCCTGAAGCTCTCCGTCGGCGAGCCGCTCTACGTCGTGCGGCTGGAGCCCGAGACCGCCCGCGTCGTCGTCGGCCCCCGCGCCGCGCTCGCCACCCGCCGCATCCGCCTGACCGACCTCAACTGGCTCGGCGAGGGCGCCCCCGAAACGCTGACCGACCTGCCGGTGGCGGTGCGGGTGCGCTCCACCCGCGAGCCGCGCCCCGCCCGCCTGTCGTGGAACGGCGCGGAAGGCTATGCCGAGGTCGAACTCGCCGCCCCCGAGGACGGCGTCTCGCCGGGTCAGGCCTGCGTGATCTACGCCGATGACGGCCCCCGGGCCCGCGTGCTCGGCGGCGGCACCATCAGGCGCATCGGCGCGTTGCAAGCCGGGACGGCCGAGGCGGCCTGATGGGGGCTGTCGTGCAGCGCCCGTCGCAATCCGGTTTTCCGATATCTTTATCCTCCGCGCCGTCCGGGCTTGCGTCCGGTTCGCGGCGCGACGGGACGATCTGACAAAAGGGTCACGCACGAGATGCTGAACCAGCGGGCGCCCGAGGCCGGGCCGACCACCGACCTGATGCGCAAGGCCTATGCCCGCTGGGCGCCGGTCTACGACGTGGTCTACGACAAGCTCACCGAGCCCGCCGCCCGCGCCGCCGTCCAGGCCGCCATCGCCCACGGGCCGCGGGTGCTGGAGGCCGGCGTCGGCACCGGCCTGTCGCTGGGCTACTACCCGCGCGACAGCTTCGTCTGCGGCGTCGATCTCTCCGAGGACATGCTCAAGCGCGCGGGTCGCAAGGTCGCCCGCCGCGGGCTGACCCACGTCAAGGGCCTGCAGGTCATGGACGTGTGCCGCCTCGGCTATGCCGATGCCAGCTTCGACGCGGTGGTGGCGCAGTTCCTCATCACCCTGGTGCCGGACCCGGAAGCCGCGCTCACCGAGTTCCTGCGGGTGGTGCGCCCCGGCGGCGGCATCGTGCTCGCCAACCATTTCGGCCAGTCGAACGGGCCGGTCGCCCGCGTCGAGGAGATCGTCGCCCCGCTCTGCACCAAGATCGGCTGGTCCTCCGACTTCAAGGCCACCCGCATCGAGGCCTGGGCCCGCCGCAACGGCGTCGAGGTGATGGGCCTCGCTCCGACCTTCCCCGGCGGCTTCTTCAAGATCCTGCGGATGCGCAAGCCCGGGTGATGAGTGTGCCCGGGATACCGAAGGGATCATCCCTTCGGCGGGGCGCCGGGGCAGAGCCCCGGCTTCCCTCTCGACCAGGGCTCTGCCCTGGACCCGCGAAAGGACGCGTCCTTTCGAATCCCGTGATTTTGCGATGAGCGGAGCCGGTCCCCGTCGCGCTTGGCTGCGCTGGCTGCCGCTCGTGGTGCTGCTGGCCCTGTCCCTCGGGATCGCCGCCGCCGGCGGCTCGCGCCTGCTCGATCTCGACCGCATCGCCGAGGCCCGCGCCGCGCTCCAGGCCGCCGTCGCCGAGGACCGGGCGCAGGCGATCGGGCTCATGGCCCTCGTCTTCATCGCGGGGGTGGTCGTCTCGATCCCCGCCGTCACCGTGGCGCTGACCGCCCTGTCCGGCCTCCTGTTCGGCACGCTGACCGGCGCCCTGATCTCGATCGGTTCGGCGACCACGGGGGCGATGATCGTGTTCTCGATCGGGCGCCTCGCCGCGGGCGACCTGATCCGCCGTAAAGCCGGGCCCCGCCTCGGGCGCTTCGCCGAAGGCTTCCGCCGCGACGGATTCGGCTATGTCCTCACCTTGCGGCTCCTGCCGATCTTTCCCTTCTGGATGACCAACCTGACGCCCGCGGCCTTCGGCGTGTCGTTCCGCAGCTTCTTCCTCGCCACCGTGCTCGGCTTGACCCCCGGCGCCTTCATTTTCTCCGGTCTCGGCGCCGGCCTCGACGAGCTGTTCACCGCCCGCGAGGCGACCCGCACGGCCTGCCTCGATGCGGGCGGCTCGGACTGCGCCGTCGGCCTCGAATTGCGCTCCCTGGTGAGCCCGACCCTGATCGCCGCGCTCGCGGGGCTCGCGGCCTTCGCCCTTCTGTCGGTTTATCTACGCAGACGTCTTGAGCGGCGGACGCTCCGAGCATAAGACTTGTGCACAAGCGAGTGGCGCACGCCCCTCGCCCCGGGCGCCTCGGCCAGAGGTCAGGCCGGGCGAGGGATGCGCCGCTCAGATCGACAGCCACAACGACGGGTGACGCTTGAGACGGCCCCGCTTTCCGTTCTCGCGCCGGGCTGGCACCCCGGAGCGGACGGACCGGCACGAACCGGCGGCTTTGGCCGCCCTTCCCGTGCCCCTGACCCTGCATTGTGAGACCTCGGCCGGGACTGCGACGACGGGGGGAGCATCCCGCTTCCGTCCGGCCTTGCGCCTGGGCCTGTCCGGCCGGTTGTTCCTGCTCACCGTGGCCTTCGTGGTCCTGGCCGAGATCCTGGTCTTCGTGCCGCTGCTGGCGAGCTACCGCCAGTCGCGCCTGTCCGACCGGGTGGCGGCGGCCCAGATCGCCGCCCTGGTGCTGCGGGCCGCCCCCGAGGGGAACGTCTCCGACGACCTCGCCCGGCGCCTGCTGGCGGAATTGGGGGCGCGGGCCGTCGCCGTGCGCGACGGCGAGGCGTGGCGGCTGCTTTCCGTCGAGCCGATGCCCGAGACCGTCGCAGAGACCGTGGATCTGCGCGAGCAGGACTGGGCGGGCGCCATCCGCGGCGCCTTCCGCACCCTGCTGTTTCCCGCCGACGCGCCGATCCGGGCGGTCGGGAACGGCCGCAGCGGCGTCGGGGCGGTCGAGGTTCTGGTCGACGAGGCGCCCCTGCGCCACCGGCTCATCGCCTTCGCGCTGCGCCTGCTCACCGCCTGCGCCGTCATCGCGGCGCTCGCCGCCGGCCTCGTGTTCTTCGTCCTGCAGCGGACCATCGTGCGGCCGGTCCTGCGGCTCGCGCGCAACATCGCGTCCTTCGCCGACGATCCCGAGCGGCCCGACCGTCCGACCTCCCGCTCGCGCCGCACCGACGAGATCGGGCAGGCCGAGACCGCGCTCGCCCGGATGGAGGTCGCGCTCGGCGGCGAGTTGCGCCAGAAGCGGCGGCTGGCCGAACTCGGCCTCTCGGTGAGCAAGATCAACCACGAACTGCGCAACCTGCTCACCACCGCTCAGCTGCTGGGCGACCGGTTCGAGACCTCCTCCGATCCGCTGGTGCAGCGCGTGGCGCCCCGGCTCGTCGCGACCCTCGACCGGGCGATCCGCTTCTGCGAGGCGACGCTGGCCTACGGCCGGGCGACCGAGCCCAACGCCCAGCGCCGCATGGTGGCGTTGGCGCCTCTCCTCGACGAGTTGACGGATCTCGGCGGCCTGATGCCGGCCGCGGGCGTGCAGGTGAGCGTGCGCGCCTCCGACGACCTCGAGATCGATGCCGATCCCGAACAGCTCCTGCGGGCGCTGACCAACCTCGTGCGCAACGCGGTCCAGGCCCATGCGGCGGCGCGCACGCAGGGCGCCCATGTCGAGATCGAGGGGTTTCGCGATGGCCCCCGCGGCTCGGGGCGGGTGACGATCCTCGTCTCCGACAACGGGCCCGGCGTACCGCCCCGCGCGCGGGCCAACCTGTTCGCCGCCTTCCAGGGCTCGACCCGCCCCGGCGGCACGGGCTTAGGCCTCGCCATCGCCTCGGAGCTGATCCGCCTCAACGGCGGTACGCTGGGCCTCGACGAGACCGCGAACGGCGCCTGCTTCCGCATCGTCATCCCGGATCGGGCGGCGCAGGCCAAGGCGGCGTAGGAACGACGGCGGGGGACGCGGGCGGCGTGAACGCGGCGTCGGAAGCCGCGTGAGCGCCGCCTACTCGGCCGCGGCCAGCGTCACCTCCGGCACCGGCACGCCGATGTCGCGAAGCAGCGCGGCGTCCTCGTCCGCCTCGTTGTTGGCGGTGGTGAGCAGGCGCTCGCCGTAGAAGATCGAATTGGCGCCGGCCAGGAAGCACAGGATCTGCGCCTCGCGGGTCAGGCTCTTGCGGCCGGCGCTGAGGCGCACGCGGGCCTTCGGCATGACGATGCGGGCGGTGGCGCACATCCGCACGAGGTCGAGCGGGTCGATCGGCGGGCGGTCCTCCAGCGGCGTGCCCTCGACGGCGACGAGCGCGTTGATCGGCACGCTCTCCGGATGCGGCGCGTGGTTGGCGAGCACCAAGAGCATCTCGGCCCGGTCGCGCACCCGCTCGCCCATGCCGACGATGCCGCCGCAGCAGACGCCGATCCCGGCCTCGCGCACGTGCTCCAGCGTCTGGAGCCGGTCCTCGTAGGTCCGCGTCGAGATGATGTCGCCGTAGAATTCGGGGCCGGTGTCGAGGTTGTGGTTGTAGGAGGTGAGCCCCGCTTCCGCGAGGCGCTGCGCCTGGCTCTGCGTCAGCATGCCGAGCGTCACGCAGGCTTCCATCCCGAGGCCGCGCACGCCGCGCACCATCTCCAGCACCGCGTCGAACTCAGGCCCGTCCTTCGGCTTGCGCCACGCCGCGCCCATACAGAAGCGGTGCGCCCCGTTGGCCTTGGCCGCAGCCGCCTCCTTCAGCACCGCGTCCACCGGCATCAGCCGCTCGCGGGGCAGGTTGGCGCCCTTGTGGTGGGCCGATTGCGGGCAATAGGCGCAATCCTCGGGGCAGCCGCCGGTCTTGATCGACAAGAGCGCCGCCCGCTGGATGTCGGCCGGGTCGTTGTGCGCCCGATGCACGAGGCCCGCCCGATGCACGAGATCGAGCAGCGGTAGGTCGTGGATCGCCTGGATCTCGGACAGCGTCCAGTCGTGGCGGATCGCGGCCGGGGCGGCGGAAGAGGTGAGGGGGACCACGGTGTCGCTCATGAACACCTTTGAGAGCGAAGGCGGGGGAAAAATCAAGCCTTGCCGTTGGGCGTCCTTCTCGCGAGGCGCGCGGCTTCCCCGTATCGCCCAACCGGTTCCCGGCCCGGATCGAGATCGCGGGGAGAGATGAGATCCGAGGAGATCGAGCCCGCCACGGTGCAGGATGGCTCCGTCGATCGAAATGCCTCCACATTGCAATCAGAGGGTGCGCCTTTTAGAGGTGCCTGGTGTGGCTGGGACTTCCGATTCATGCCTCTCTCAAGACATCCTGCGCAGCGGCCCTCGTCGCGCTGATCTCGCTCCCGGCAGGGGCAAAGCAACTCTGCGGGCGGCAGGTTCTACCCTTCGACGCGATGCTGGCCGCCATCAAGTCCGATCCGGGGACCGAGGTGGTGCGCGATACCGCCTCGTTCGTCCAGATCGACGACCAAAAGCGGAGGATCGCCTGGACGCTCTGGAGGGCCAAGGAGCACCAGCCGGCCGCCTATCAGTGCCTGCGGATCATCGAGGTGGGCGGACATACGGAGATCCACGTGTCGGCCGAATGTAACGGGTGGCCCCCCTCTTGCCAGGATCTGGTCGGCCGCCTCCTCTCGGAAACCGCACCTCCTTGAGATCGGTCGTCAGTTCGTCGGCTCGCCCGCGGCGACCTTCGCGGTCCAGTCGTCGAAGGCCACCACCCGCTGGCGCTGCTCGCCCAAACGATCGATGCGCAGCACCATCTCGTCGTCGCTCTTGAGGTAGCGCGGCGGCTTCATGCCGAGCCCCACGCCCGGGGGCGTGCCGGTGGTGATGACGTCGCCGGGCTCGAGCATCATGAAGTGCGAGACGTAGGCCACGATCTGCGCCACGTCGAAGATCATGGTCGCGGTCGAACCGGTCTGCATCCGCCGCCCGTTGAGGTCGAGGCTCATGCCGAGGTTCTTCAGATCGGGAATCTCGTCGAGTGTCACCCGTCAGGGCTGCGCGGACCTTGGATAGGGCTGTTACATACCTCTACGCGGATGAAATCCCGTTCCCGGCCCGTCCGATGAGGTGGAAGCGGTCCGTGATGAGGCTGACCAAGGCGGCCGACCATGGGGCTGGTCACGCGCGAAGGGGGGGCGGGATGTCCGTAGGATTGTTCGTGGCGGGCGTTCAAAAATGCGGCACGACCAGTCTGTTCCACTATCTTGCCGCACATCCGGGACTGCAGCCACCGCGTGTCAAGGAAATCCACTTCTTCGACGACGAGAGCCGCGACTGGAGCCTCGGAGAGTACGGCCCGCTTGAGGAGGCCTTCGAGGGCGAGGCCCGGGGGCGTATCCGCTTCGAGGCGACACCCATCTACATCTTCTGGCCGCCGGCCCTGGCCCGGCTCAAGGCCTACAATCCGCAGGCGCGGTTGATCCTTCTCTTCCGGGACCCTATCGCGCGCGCCTATTCCCATTGGTGCATGATGGTGCGCCAAGGGGCCGAGAACCTTTCCTTCGGCTCATGCGTCCGCGAAGGGAGGGCCCGCCTGCCCGCCGACGATCCAGGGCACGTTTTCTGGGCCACCAAGAGCTATGTCGAGCGCGGGTTCTACGGCGCGCAACTGTCTCGTGTCCTGTCCCTGTTTCCTGCCGAACAGGTCCTACTTCTGGCCGCCGAGGATTTGCGGCACCGCCACCGCGACGTTCTGAGCAGGATCGCCGCCTTCCTCGGCATCGATCCGTTTCCGCCGCTCGATCTTATCCTGGAGCATCGGACGCCACGCGTGCCGCACCTGGCACGCCCCACCAGCGCTGACCACGACCATCTGCACGGGCTCTATGCTGCCGACCTGCCGCAGTTCGCGAGGCTGTCCGGCCTCGACATCTCGGGCTGGGCTGCGGCTCGACCGGCTCACGAGTGACGGCCCAACGGCCGGGTGGCGCTTCCGGCGGGAGACCACGCCTCACAGGGGACCGGCCGTCAGTTCGTCGGCTCGCCCGCGGCGACCTTCGCGGTCCAGTCATCGAAGGCCACGACCCGCTGGCGCTGCTCGCCGAGTCCATCGATGCGCAGCACCATCTCGTCGTCGCTCCTGAGGTAGCGCGGCGGCTTCATGCCGAGGCCGACGCCCGGGGGCGTGCCGGTGGCGATGACGTCGCCGGGCTCCAGCATCATGAAGTGCGAGACGTAGGCCACGATCTGCGCCACGTCGAAGATCATGGTCGCGGTCGAGCCGGTCTGCATCCGCCGCCCGTTGAGGTCGAGGCTCATGCCGAGGGTCTTCAGGTCGGGAATCTCGTCGAGCGTCACCAGCCAGGGGCCGAGCGGGCCGAAGGTCGGGCAGCCCTTGCCCTTCGTCCACGTGCCGCCGCGCTCCATCTGGAATTCGCGCTCCGACAGGTCGTTGCAGATGCACACGCCCGCCACGTAGCGCAGGGCCTCGTTGGCGTGGACGTAGGAGGCGCGCGCCCCGATCACCACGGCGAGTTCCACCTCCCAGTCGGTCTTGGCCGAGCCCTTCGGCAGGATCACCGTGTCGTTGGGGCCGACGATGCAGGAAGGAGCCTTGTTGAACACGATCGGCTCGGCCGGGATCGCCGCACCGGTCTCGGCGGCGTGGTCGGCGAAGTTGAGGCCGATCGCCACGAAGTTGCGGGTGCCGCCGACGCAGGGACCGAGCCGGGTGCCCGCGGGCAGGAGCGGCAGGCTCGTCGGGTCGATGCGCGCCAGCCGGTCGAGGGATTCGCGCGACAGGCCGGGGCCGGCAATGTCGCGCAACACGCCGGAGAGGTCGCGCAGGCCGCCGTCGCGATCGACCAGGCCGGGCCGCTCCTCGCCGCTCTCGCCGTGCCGGATCAGCTTCATCGACGGATCTCCTTGAACTCCCTGGACCTCTTGGGCGCGAGCATGGCCGCCGTGGGGACGGGGTGCAAGCGACGAAGATCCAACGCCGGCACCGCTCCCCCGGCTCCCTCCGCCCGCGCGCCCGGCCGGGCGGCCGATCACGGCGGAACCGTGGCAAAAATCGCGCGGTGGGCAATTCTTGGGTTGTCCGGCCCCTTCACCACTCGACGGACGGCGTGCGAGCCGCTTCCATTGTCGAACGCCACAACGATCAAGAAACGGTGGGGTCACGACATGACTGGGGTTACGATCCGCGCACTCGCCCTTGCGGGCGCGGTCGCGGCGATGGGCACCGCGACGGGAGCACAGGCCGGCGCCTTCGGCCTGCGCGAGCAGAGCGCGCAGGGTCTGGGCCTGTCCTATGCCGGCGCGGCCTCCGGCGCGGCGGGCGTCTCCTCGATGTTCTGGAACCCGGCGACCGTGACGATGCGGCCGGGCTTCACCTCCGAGCAGAGCCTGACCTTCGTGAACCTGTCGGCCGACATTCGCCCGACCGCCGGCACCGCCCCGTTCCTCGCGCCCTTCGGCGATTCCGGCGAGATCGGCCAGGGCGCGGTGCTGCCCTCGGGCGCCACCTCCTACCAGCTCACCGACCGCCTCTATGTCGGCCTCCAGACCGGCGCGCCCTACGGCCTCGTCACCAAGCCGCGCCCCGACTGGGCCGGCTCGATCTACGGCCGCTCCTCGCGCATCTTCTCGCTCTCGTTCAATCCGGTCGTCGGCTACAAGGTCAACGACTGGCTCTCGATCGGCGTCGGCGCCAACATCGAGTATTTCCGGCTGACCCTGCGCCAGGCGGTGCCGGTCGCCGGCCTCTCCCCGGCCCTCTACCCGCCGGCCTTCCTCAAGGGCGATTCGTGGAGCGCGGGCTGGACCGCGGGCGCGACCATCACCCCGTGGGAGGGCACGGTGCTCGGCGTCGGCTACCGTTCCTCGGTCCACCACGACATCGAGGGCTCCTTCGCCGTCCCCAACCCGGCGATCGCCTTCGCGGTCGGTGCGGTCAAGGCCAACCTCAACACGCCGGAGAAGCTCAGCGTCGGCCTGACCCAGGCGATCAACCCGGTCACCCGGATCAATCTCGGCTTCGAGTGGGACAACTGGTCGAGGGTCGGCGACATCGCCATCGTCTCGAAGCTGCTCGGACGGCCGGTCACCGAACTGCCGCTCAAGTTCAAGGATTCGTACTTCTACTCGGTCGGCCTGGAATACGACTGGTCGCCGAACCTGACCGTGCGCGGCGGCTTCGGCTACGACGACGGGCCGATCGACAACTCGAACCGCTCGGTGCGCCTGCCCGACAGCGACCGCTACCTCGTCTCGGTCGGCGGCAGCTACCGCTGGAGCGACAAGCTGACCCTCAATGCCAGCTACGCCCACGTCTTCATCCAGAAGAACCGGATCGTGGCCGGTCCGGGCCAGAACTACAACGTCGGCAACATTCCGTTCACGGCCATCGCCGACGGCAGCGCCGACCTCGTCTCGGTGGGCTTCCGCTACGCCTGGGACAGCCCGGCCTCGGTCGCCCCGGCCCCGTTGGTGCGCAAGTACTGAGCGAGGGCATCGTCCCGAAAGGTGGTTTCCGGCTTTCGGAAACCGACGATGCGGCACGAAGACATAGAACGTCGTCCCGGATCCCGCATCCGGGGCGACGCTTCGGTTTTGGGCCCCTCGGCGATCTCGCCTCGCGCCGCAGCCGCCCCCTCGGAACGGGCCGAAGGACCAGCGTTCATTCGAGTATCGGCGCACCGATTCACGCAACAGCTGCCGATCGGCCTGCGACAAAACCGACATTTCATGACGGAGCCGCGAACAAAGCGGCATAAGTCATCAAAAGCATGTGACGGCGTAATCGTGCTTTAATCAGCGACCCACGAGGAGAAGGGCCTCACTCCCGGTGGTCTCCTCATGTTCAGCATCGTCGCCTGCGTGACGCAGGAGCACGACCTCGGTCTCGTCGCCCTGTCGGCGGGCATCTGTCTGCTCGGCTGCTTCTCCACCGTGACCCTGATGGCGCAGGGCGCGCGGGGCTCGGGCCCCCACGGCGAGGTGGCGCAGGGCCGGCGCACCTTCTCCTGGCTCGCCGCCGCCGCCCTCGTCTTCGGCAGCAGCGTGTGGTCGCTGCATTTCGTGGCGATGCTGGCCTTCCGCCCCGGCGCACAGGCCGCCTACGCCCTCATCCCGACGGCGGCCTCGATCGCGGTGGCGGTCGGCGGGACGCTCACCGCCCTGCTGGTGCGGCACCGGGAGGGCGCCCACCCGCTCGGGCTCACGGGGGCCGGTCTGTTGCTGGCGGGCGCGATCGCCGGGATGCATTACCTCGGCGTCGGCGCGATGCGGGCGAGCAGCCTGCTCACCTACGATCCCGCCCATGTCCTCGCCTCGCTGGCGTTCTGCGCCGCGCTGGCGACGCTGGCGATGGCTCGAGCCCGCGACCTGTCCCGCCTGCGGCGACGCCTCGAAGTCACCCTCTGGCTGACGCTGGCGATCTGCGGGCTGCACTTCACCGGCATGACGGGCCTGAGCGTCGCGCCGATCGCGCCCGCAGACGGCGGCGTCGTTCTCGGCTCGACCCATCTCGGCCTCGCGGTCGGGCTCGTCAGCCTCGCGGTGCTGGCGGCGGGCCTCACCGCGCTGCTGACGCAGCGGCACCTGACCCAGCGCCGCCTGGACGAGCTGAGCCGGATGCGGCTCCTCGGCAATCTCGCCCACGAGGCCTTGCTGCTCCACCGCGACGGGCGCGTGCTGGAGATCAACGAGGCCGGCACGCGCCTGTTCGCGATGCCGGCCGAGGCGATCCTCGGCCGCCCCCTGTTCGACCTCTTCGCCGAGGCCGCGATCCCGGGCCTGCTGCGGCGGGAGCGCTGCCCCCCGGAGGACCGGCGCCCGGAGGAATTCGACATCCGCACCAGCGCGGGCGCCCTCGTCCCGGTCGAGCTGTCCTGCCGGCCCATCACCTATCTCGGCCGTCCGGCCACGGCGGTCGCCCTGCGCGACCTCAGCCAGAGCCGGCGCGATGAGGCGCGCATCCGCCATCTCGCCCTGCACGATGCCCTGACCGATCTGCCGAACCGATACCTGCTGGAAGAGCGCCTGCGCCACGACCTCGACAGGGCGGGCGAGGACGGCGGGCTGCTCGCGGTGGTCTATCTCGACCTCGACCGGTTCAAGCCGGTCAACGACGTGCACGGCCACGCGGCGGGCGACGCGCTGCTGATCCAGGTCGCCGAGCGGATGCGGGCGACCTTGCGTCCGACCGATACCCTCGCCCGGATCGGCGGCGACGAGTTCGTCGCCGTGCTGCCCGGCCTCGCCGCGCCGGAGCAGGCCGGCGAGATCACCGGACGCCTCGTCGCCGGGCTCTCGGCCCCGTTCCGGATCGGCGAGACCCGTGTCGAGATCGGCGCCTCGGCGGGCATCGCCCTGTTTCCCGGCGACGGCGCGACCGGCGAGGCGCTGCTGCGCGCCGCCGACACCGCGCTCTACCGGGTCAAGGACGAGGGGCGCGGCGCGCTGCGCTTCTTCGAGGCGGCGATGGACGTGCAGCTCCAGGGCCGCCGCGAACTGGAGCAGGAGCTGCGCGGCGCCATCGGCCGGGACGAGCTGCGGCTGTTCTACCAGCCGATCGTCAAGGGGGGCGGCGAGATCGAGAGCTTCGAGGCGCTGGTGCGCTGGCACCACCCCGTGCGGGGGCTCGTCTCGCCTGCCGCGTTCATTCCGCTGGCCGAGCAGACGGACCAGATCGCGCGGATCGGCGAATGGGTGCTCGACACCGCCTGCGCCGCGGCCGCCCGCTGGCCTCAGCCCTGGCGCGTCTCCGTCAACGTCTCGCCGAACCAGTTCCGCCAATCCGATCTGCCGGCCGTGGTGGCCGCGGCACTCGCCCGCCACGGCCTGGAGCCGGACCGGCTGGTGCTGGAGATCACCGAGGGCGTGTTCATCCAGGATGCCGCGACGGCGGTCGCCGTGCTCAACGCTCTGCGGAGCCTCGGCGTGCGCCTCGCCCTCGACGATTTCGGCACCGGCTATTCCAGCCTGAGCTACCTGCAGCAGTTCCGGTTCGACAAGATCAAGGTCGATCAGTCCTTCGTGCGCCGGCTCGGCGAGGATGAGAATTCGCTCACCATCGTGCGGGCGATCACCCATCTCGGTCACAATCTCGGCCTCGAAGTCACGGCGGAAGGCGTGGAGACGGCGGAGCAGCTCGCCATGCTGCGCGACTTGGGCTGCGATCAGATGCAGGGCTATCTGTTCGCCCGGCCGGCCGCCGCGACGGCATCGGAACGCGACCGCGCCCGGCTGCGCAGCCTCTTCGCCGGGGAGCCCGCCAAAATCTGCGCCTGAGGATGCGATGGACGCCAACGAGACCGGACGAGTCCTGATCGCGGGCGGCGGCATCGCCGGGCTTGCCGTCCGGCGGGCGCTGGCGCTGCGGAACGTCCCGTCGCTCACGCTGGAGCGGCGCGGCCGCTCCGAGGACGGCGGGCTCGCGATCAACCTTCCGGGCAACGCGGTGCAGGCGCTCGCCCGGCTCGGTCTCGCCGAGGCGATGCGGGCCGTCGGCAGGCCGGTCCGCCGTCGCGAATACCGAACCGAGCGCGACCGGCTGCTGTTCGCCGTCGACGAGGCGGCGTTCTGGGGCGAGGCTCTGGTCCCGCATTGTCTGCGCCGCGCGGACCTTCTGCGCCTGCTCGGCCAGGATCTTCCCCCGGACGATCTGATTGCGGGGCGCGCCGTCGCCGCGATCCATCCCGAGCCCGGCGGCATCACGGTCGCGTGCGACGACGGCGACATCGTGCGCGGTGGCCTCCTCGTCGGGGCGGACGGCGTCCGTTCGGGCGTGCGCCGAGCCCTGTTCGGCGAGGCCGCCCCCCAGGCGGCGACGCTCGCTTCCGCCAGCTGGCGCTTCATGGCGCCCGATCCGGGCCTCGATGCCTGGACGGTCTGGGCCGGGGCCGGCGCGCTGTTCCTGCTGATCCCGGTCGAGCGCGGCACGGTCTACGGCTGGGCCTCGGTCGCGGACGCCACGGGGCGCGATTTACGGGCGGCGCGCGGCGCCTTCGCCGGATTCCCGCGGCCGGTGCGCGACACCCTCGATGCGGCTTTGGAGCGGCCGGACGCGATCCACCATTCCCCGCTCGAGGAAATCCGCATCCCGCACTGGTCCGCGGGCCGGGTCGTGCTCGCGGGCGACGCGGCGCACGCGACCGCGCCGGTCTGGGCCCAAGGGGCGGCGCTCGCGCTGGAGGACGCCCTGGTGCTGGCCGATTGTCTCGCCGGATGCACCGACTGGAGCGGGATAGGCCCGGCCTACGAGACGCGACGGCGCCCCCGCGTCGCCCATGTCCAGGCCATGACCGACCGGATGTCGCGCGCGAGCCAACTCCCCGGCTGGGCGCGACGCATCCTGTTGCCGGTGATCGGCCCGCGCAGCTACCGCGCGACCTATGCGCCGCTGCGCGCGCCGGTCATCGCCTGAGGTCTCACCCCGCGGCGATCCCGTCGAACGACAGGCACAGGTGGCGTGGTCCCCGCAGCGAGGCGCCGGGGCGGTAGGGCGGCGGATCCTCGACGAGGCGCGGGTTGTTCAGTCGCTTGGCCAGCGCGACGAGGGCGACCTCGGCCTCGATCCGGGCCAGCGGCGCGCCGACGCAATAATGCAGGCCGCCGCCGAAGCCGAGATGGCGGTTGTCCGACCGGTCGGGATCGAAGCGGTCGGGATCGGCGAAGCGGTTCGGATCGCGGTTGCCCGAGGCCAGCAACAGCACCACGGGCGCGTCCTTCGGGATCGTCACGCCGGCGATCGGGATGTCGGCGATGGCGAGCCGCGTGCGGTACTGGACCGGCGGCTCGTAGCGCAGCATCTCCTCGATCAGGCGCGGGGCGATGGCGGAATCGTCGCGCAGCCGCTGCCAGTGCTCGGGAAAGCGCAGCAGGGTCAGCACGCTGTTGGTGATCAGGTTCACCGTGGTCTCGTGGCCGGCGACCAGGAGCAGCACCGCGGTGGCGACCAGGTCGAAATCGTTCATCCGCTCGGTGTCGGCGTCGCCCGAGTCACTCCCATTCGCGAGATCGGTCAGGATGTCGTCCTGCGGCTCGTCGCGCTTCTTTGCGATGAGATCGCGCAGGAACTCCGAGATCTCGGTGAAGCACTGCTCGTTCTTGGCCTGCGTCTCCGCGTCGGCGCGCTGGTTCGGCTCCAGCGCGGTGGCGAGCTGCGTCGCCCAGCCCTGGAATTGCGGCTCGTCCTCCGGCGGCACGCCGAGCAGCTTGCAGATCACCGTGACGGGCAGCGGGTAGGAGAAATCGTCGACGAGATCGATGCGGGCCTTGCCCGCGAATTTTTCGATGAGTTCGTTAGTGAGATCGGTGGTCTCCTCGCGCATCCGCCGCACCCGCTCGGGCGAGAAGGCGCGCATCACGAGACCGCGCAGGCGGTCGTGGTCGGGCGGATCGCGGAAGATGAAGGGCTGGTGGCGCCGCCTTATCTCGGCGCGGATCGGGCGCACGAACAGGTCGGTGATCGGGTGCCCGGTCCACCGGAACTTTTGCGGGTCGGGCAGATCCTCCGAGCTGATGCGCGGATCGGAAATCAGGCGGGCGATCTCGGCATGGGTGCTGACGACGTAGGTGCCGTCCTCCTGCCGACAGACCGGCTGGCGCCGCAATTCGGCGAAGAGCGGGTAGGGATTCGCCCGGTTGTCGGGGTCGAGCACCTGCTCGAACAGCGTGGTGCAGCTCACGTCACGGCTCCTCGATACGCAGGCGCGGCTGATCGACGGCATCGGAAATCGGCGGGAACGGCGCGCGTTCGCGGATCGCCGCCGCGTAGGCCGGGAGCCAGCGGGCGCTGTCGATGGAGGCCGCCGCGACCGTGCGGCCCTCACGTCCGTAGAGCGCCACGAAGCGGCGTTCCTCCAGGGAGCCGTGGGCGATCACGAGGCTGTCGGCGCCCTCCGTGAGGCCGACGAGCTTGATCGTCAGCCCGAATTGCTGCGACCAGAAATCCGGCAGGTGGTCGTGGCGGGCCAGCCCCGCGGCGGGTCCGGCCAGCATGTTGCGCGCCGCCGCCTTGGCTTGCGCCCGGGCGTTGCCCCAATGCTCGACGGCCACCAGCGCCTCGTCCTGATGCGGGTTCGGCCAGCGGGCGATGTCGCCCGCCGCGAACACGTCCGGCACGATGTCGCCGTTCTGGCGCAGCACCCGGCAATAGCCGTCGCAGAGCACGCCGCCCTCGTCAGCGGCGAGGCCGGCGCCTTCGAGCCATTCGACGTTGCGCACCGCGCCGATGGCCGCCACCACGATGTCGGCCTCGATCCGTTCGCCCCCCTTGAGGGTTACGCCGGTCAGCCGCCCGCCCTCGGCCTCCATCCGCTCGATCTCGGCGCCGAGGCGCAGATCGACGCCGCGCTCCCGCGCGATCTCGCCGACGAGGCCGCCGAGACGGGGCCCGAGCGCGGCTTCGAGCGGCTGGCCGTCGCGCACCAGCACGGTGACCGGGATATCGAGGTCGCGGCAGGTCGAGGCGACCTCGAAGCCGATGAAGCCGCCGCCGACGAGGACGACGCGCCGGGGCCCCGCCTTCAGCCGGCCCGAGAGCTTTGTCGCGTCGTCGCGGTTGCGCAGGGTGAACACGCCATCGAGCGACGCCTCGTCGGACTTCGGCCAGGGCCGGGCGCGGGTGCCGGTGGCGATCAGCAGGCGGTCGTAGGGCAGCGTCGTGCCGTCGCCGAGGCTCACCGTGCGGGCGTCGAGGTCGAGGCTGCTCGCGGGCGTGCCGAGGCGGAATTCGGCGTTCAGGTCGGGATGGCGGGGCAGGGTGGTGTCGGGCGAGAACAGCCCGCGCAGCACCTGCTTCGACAGCGGCGGCCGGTCGTAGGGCGCGTGTCTCTCGTCGCCGACCAGCGTCAGCGATCCGGCAAATCCCTCGCCGCGTAGCGCGTGCGCGGCGGAGAGGCCGGCGAGCGAGGCGCCGACGACGACGATCCGCTCCGGCGCCCCGGACGGCGCTTCGCTCACTTCGTCTCTCCGGCCGGGTCCGGAGAGGCGGTGATGGCCCGCACCGGGCAGGCCTGGACCGCCCGCTCGATCTCGGCGCGGGCCGCCTCGTCGGGGGAGGGATCGTAGACCAGCGCCTCGCGCCCCTGCAGCACGAAGTGCCGCGGCGCCGCATAGATGCACTGGGCGTAGGCCTGGCAGCGGTTGAGATCGACGACGACCTTCATGCGAACGTTCGTCCGGGCTCCGAAAGCAGGTGTGATGGCCTCATGAAACGCCGCGCACGGCCGGATGTCCCCATCGCGCCCGCGGTATTTCACCGAAGCCCCTGAGCTAGGGCGGGGCCGGGGCTCCACCATGGGCACGGCCCCCTCGCCCGTTGCCTCCAACGCCGCAGGGCCGGAGGGATCGTCTTGAAGAACTACGGCCCGGCGGGCTCGATGGTGCCGAGGGTGTGCCGCCCCATCGCCCGCGCCTTCAGGCGAAGCGCCGGCTTCTCGACGGCGTACCAGGACGCGGCGGCCACGATCAGCGTGAGCAGAACCGCCGGGGCCAGCAGAGCGGAGGCAGAGACCGCGGGCAACAGCGCATGCAGGCTCTGCTGCACCGGCCAGCCGTAGAGATAGACCCCGTAGGAGAGGTCGGCCTTCGGATCGAGGGCGGGGCGGGCGAGCGGCGGTAGGAAGGCGAGCCAGATCGCCGCGGCGCTCTCCGTGAGGAACAGCAGCGTGCGGGCGGGGGCGTACGGCTGGAGCAGGACGGCGAGGACGACGCCGAGACACGTCCAGCCCCCGAGCCGGACCCGATCGCGCCAGAGATAGAGGCAGGCGCCGCAGGCGAAGATCAGCGGCAGGCGCAACGCCGTCTCGACACCCTTCGGCATCGCGGGAGAGGTGGCCTCGATCCAGGCGAGCGCGAGGGCGAGCCCGGCGGCGAGCAGCGGCACGGCCCAGCGGCGGCGCAGGAGCCCCAAAAGGCCGATGACGAGGACCGCAGCGTAGCAGATCGTCTCGTATTTGAGGGTCCAGACCGTGCCGAGGGGGCTGCGGATCGGGTTGGTCTCGAACACACCGGGCAGGCTGGCATGGCTCTTGAACGAGAGCAGCGTGCCGCGCACGAAGCGCCACAAGTCGGGGCTGGCGACGTATTCGGCGAGTGGCAGATGGGTCATCGCCGCGCCGAGGCCGAGGCCGACCACCAGCGTCGCGGCGACGAGCCCCGGCAGGATGCGGAGCGAGCGGGCGACGACGTAGTCGCGCCAGCCGCGCCGGTCGAAGCTCATGGTGACGAGGAAGCCCGAGACGGCGAAGAAGCCGTTCACCGCATGCTCGCCCAGCGAGAAGCCGGTCAGGTGCACCAGCGGCTCGTCCTCGACCCGGCCGGTCACCACGCTGACCGCGTGCGACACGACCACCATCAGGGCGAGCGCGAGGCGCAGGATTGCGAAGCCGTTGTGCGGGCGCGCCAGCGCCTCCGCCACGGTCGAGCCGGCGAGGAGCGCCTTCACGGCCCGGATCCTTCACGGACCAATCCCTCGCGGGCGAGCGCCGAGCCGCCGCGGAGCGCCGCCCAGGCGCCCATCGCCGAGCCGCCGTAGCGCTCGATGCCGGCCCGGCGGAAGGCCAGCGCCGAGAGCAGGGCCTTGGGGGCGTTGGTCAGCAGCATGCCGAGGCTCGGGCTCGGCAGCCCGTATTTCCGTGAAACGTAGGCCCGCGACCACGCCTGATGCCAGCGGGTGCGGAAGGTCCGGCCGGGCTCCGGCGCCGAGGAGCGCCCGCGCCCGTGCAAAGCCACCGCACCGTGGACATGGATCAGCGCGCGCCCCGCATCGGCCACCCGGCGGCAGAGATCGTCGTCCTCGTAGAACAGGAAAATCTCTTCGTCGAAGCCGCCGAGATCGAGGAAGAGCGCGCGCTCGGCCATCAGGCAGGCGCCCGACAGGAACGGGGCGCAGGCGTCGCCTTCGGGGAGCGCGCGCACGCCCTTCGGATTGGTGAGATAGGGGGCGAGCAGCGAGCGCGGCTGGTAGAAGAAGCGCCCGTCCGGCTCGTGGATGCGCGGGGCGAGCAGGCCGGCATCGGGCCATGCGCGCGCCGCCGCCGTCAGCGCCGCGGCGGCGCCGGGCTGGAGGATCAGGTCGGGGTTGAGGATCAGGACGTGGGACGTGTCCGCGGCGCGCACCCCGGTGTTGTTGGCGCGCCCGTAACCCTCGTTGCGGGCATTCTCGATCACGTGAGCGCCGTGCGCCCGCGCCACCGCGACGGAGGCGTCGCGGCTGGCATTGTCCACGACGATGGTGCGCACGCCCTCGCGGGTCAGCGCCGCGAGGCAATCGGGCAGGGCGCTCGCGCTGTCGTGGGCGACGACGATGGCAGTGAGCGCCGCCCCGTTCCCTCCCCCCTCTGCGGGGGAGGGTGGTTCCCGAAGGGGGTTGGGAGAGGGGAGCGACGCTTCCGGAAAGTTCGAAGCCAGCCCCTCTCCCGCCTCGCTCCGCGAGGCACCCTCCCCCGCGGAGGGGGGAGGGTTGGCGGGGCTGCTCACCCCTTCTTCTCGGGCAGGTTCAGCCGGATGTGCAGCTCGCGCAGCTGCTTGGGCGTCACCTCGGCGGGCGCGCCCATCATCAGATCCTCGGCGCGCTGGTTCATCGGGTAGAGCACGACCTCGCGGATGTTCGGCTCCTCGCACAGCAGCATCACGATGCGGTCGACACCCGGCGCGATGCCGCCGTGCGGCGGGGCGCCCAGCCGCAGGGCGTTCAGCATGCCGCCGAATTTTTCTTCGAGCACATCATTGCCGTAACCGGCGATGGCGAAGGCCTTCTCCATCACGTCGGGGCGGTGGTTCCGGATCGCGCCCGAGGACAGCTCGATGCCGTTGCAGACGATGTCGTACTGGAACGCCTTGATCCCGAGGATCTTTTCGGAGTCCGCGTCGCCGAGCGCCAGGAAATCCTCGCGCTCGAAATTGGGCATCGAGAAGGGGTTGTGGGAGAAGTCGATGCGCTTCTCGTCCTCGTTCCACTCGTACATCGGGAAGTCGACGACCCAGCAGAACGCGAACTGGTCCTTGTCGGACAGCCCCAACTCGTCGCCGATGCGGATGCGCGCCTTGCCGGCGAGCCCGGCCGCCTTGGCCTCGGTGCCGGCAGCGAAGAACACCGCGTCGCCCGCCTTGGCGCCGGCCTTCTGGGCGATGCGGGCCTGGATGTCGGCGGGGATGAACTTGGCGATCGGCCCCTTGCCGGTGAGCGCCCCGCCCTCCTCCTCGAACACGATGTAGCCGAGCCCCGGCGCGCCTTCCGAGCGAGCCCAGTCGTTGAGCTTGTCGAAGAACGAGCGCGGCTGGCTCCCCGCCCCCGTGGCGGGGATGGCGCGCACGACGCCGCCCGACTTGATCACGCCCTTGAACGCCTTGAACTCGACCGCGTCCTCGCCGAACTCGGCGGTGACGTCGGCGATGATCAGCGGGTTGCGGAGATCCGGCTTGTCGACGCCGTATTTCAGCATCGCGTCGGCATAGGTGATGCGCGGGAATTCCTTGGTGACGCGCTTGCCGCCCGCGAACTCCTCGAACACGCCGCGCAGCACCGGCTCGACCGCCTGGAACACGTCCTCCTGCGTGACGAAGCTCATCTCGATGTCGAGCTGGTAGAACTCGCCCGGGGAGCGGTCCGCCCGCGCATCTTCATCGCGAAAACAGGGGGCGATCTGGAAGTAGCGGTCGAAGCCCGCGATCATCGTGAGCTGCTTGAACTGCTGCGGCGCCTGCGGCAGCGCGTAGAACTTTCCGGGATGGACGCGGGACGGGACCAGATAGTCGCGCGCGCCTTCGGGGCTCGAGGCCGTGAGAATCGGCGTCTGAAATTCGAAAAAGCCGCCCTCGCGCATGCGGCGGCGGAGCGAATCGATGATCGCGCCGCGCTTCATGATGTTGGCGTGCAGCTTCTCGCGGCGCAGATCGAGGAAGCGGTACTTGAGCCGCGTCTCCTCCGGGTATTCCTGGTCGCCGAAGACCTGGAGCGGCAGTTCGCCCGCCGGACCCAGCACTTCGAGGTCGTCGATATAGACCTCGACGGCGCCCGTCGGCAGCTCGGCGTTCTCGGTGCCGGCGGGCCGCGTGCGCACGCGGCCGTCGATGCGGATCACCCACTCGGAGCGGGCGGTCTCGGCGGCCTTGAACGCCTTGGAATCGGTGTCGATCACGCACTGCGTCAGGCCGTAATGGTCGCGCAGGTCGATGAAGAGCACGCCGCCATGGTCGCGGATGCGGTGGCACCAGCCGGACAGGCGGACGGTGCCGCCGACGTCGGACGGGCGAAGCGCCCCGCAGGTGTGGGTACGGTAACGGTGCATGGCGGGCTCTTGAGAATGAGGCCGGCACCATTCACGGGGAGGGGGGGAAGTCAAGGATGGGAGGCCGGCGGCGGCGGCAATTGGCCTGCGCGGCGCCGATCCGTCGGGCCGGCGCCGACGGCAGGACCGGGGGCGGAAGACGGCTCGCCGCGCGGGACGGGACACGCTAGACGGGCATCTCCGAACGGATACCCCGGCGCCTGCCCATGCTCCTCTCCGTCGCCACGACCCACCGGCCCGCCACCGATCTCGGCTTCCTGCTGCACAAGAATCCGGCGCGGGTGCACGAACTCGATCTCGGCTTCGGGCAGGCGGTGATGTTCTACCCCGAGGCGAGCGCGGAGCGTTGCGAGTTCGCCCTCACCCTCGACATCGATCCGGTCGCGCTGGTTCGCGGTCGCCAGGGCGGCGGCGACGGCCCGCTCGACCAGTACGTGAACGACCGGCCTTATGCGGCCTCCTCGTTCCTGAGCGTGGCGCTCGCCCGCGGCATCCGCGAGGCCCTGGCGGGGCGCAGCCGCGAGCGGCAGGATCTGGCCGACACGGCGATCCCCCTGGTCGCGCGGGTCGCGCCGCTGCCGGTAAGGGGGGCGAGCGAACTCGTCGAGCGCCTGTTCGGGCCCCTCGGTTACGCGGTCGAGATCACGCCCCATCCGCTCGATCCGGCCCGGCCGGATTGGGGCACGGCGCCCTACGTGTCGCTGCGGCTCTCCGGCATCGCCCGGCTCGCCGACCTGCTGACCCATCTCTACGTGCTGATGCCGGTCCTCGACGACCGGAAGCACTACTTCGTCGGCGACGACGAGTTGGAGAAGCTGCTGGCCCGCGGCGAGGGCTGGCTCGCCGCCCATCCCGAGCGCGACCTGATCGTGGCGCGCTTCCTCAAGCGGCGCGGCTTCCTCGTCCGGTCGGCGCTGGCCCGGCTCGTCCCGGACGAGGCCGAGCCCGAGGAGCGGCTCGATCCCGCGCGGGCGGAAGCCGCCGAGACCGCCCTGGAACGGCCCCAGCGCCTCCACGAGCGGCGGCTCGACCGGGTGGCCGCGCTGATCGCCAAGGCGGGGGCGGGGCGGGTGCTCGATCTCGGCTGCGGCGACGGCAAGCTCGTCGCGCGGCTGATCCGCGACCCCGCCGTCACCGAGATCGTCGGGGTCGAGGTGTCGAGCCAGGAACTCGCCCGCGCCGACGCCCGGTTCTCCGACCTGCCCGAGCTCCAGAAGCGCAAGCTGAAGCTGTTGCAGGGCTCGCTCATCTATCGCGACACCCGCCTGCGCGGCTTCGATGCCGCCGCCCTGGTCGAGGTGATCGAGCATTTCGAGCCCGATCGGCTCCCGCATCTCGAACGCGCCCTGTTCGGCGACGCACGCCCCAGGACGCTGATCGTCACCACGCCGAACCGCGACCATAACGAATTGTTCGAGGGCCTGCCGGCGGGCGCGTTCCGGCACCCGGACCACCGCTTCGAATGGAGCCGCCGGGAATTCGAGGTCTGGGGGAGGCGCGTCGCGGCGGAACACGGCTACGCCGTCCGCTTCGAGGGCGTCGGCGACGCGCATTCCGTGCACGGAGCGCCCGGCCAGATCGCGGTGTTCACCCGATGAGCGCCGGCCCCACCTCCGCGGACGGGCGCCGGATCGCCGTCCCCGAATTCGCGATGATCGTCCTGATCGGGGCGTCCGGCTCGGGCAAGTCCAGCTTCGCGCGCCGCCATTTCCGGCCGACCGAGATCCTCTCGTCGGACATCTGCCGCGGGCTCGTCTGCGACGACGAGAACGATCAGGCGGCGACGCCCGACGCCTTCGCGCTGCTTCAGACGATCCTGGAACTGCGCCTCAAGGGCCGCCGCCTCGCGGTGATCGACGCCACCAACGTCCGGCCGGAAGATCGCCGGAAGCTCGTCGAGGTCGCGCGCCGCTTCCACGCCCTCAGCGTCGCCATCGTCCTCGATCCCGGCGAGGAGATCTGCCGCGCCCGCAACGCCGAGCGGCCGGACCGGGCCTTCGGCCCGCACGTGGTCCGCAACCAGATGGCGGCGCTTCGGCGCGGCCTGCGGGGCCTGGCCCGGGAGGGCTTCCGGCAGGTCCACCATCTCGGCTCGCCGGCCGAGATCGACGGGGCCGAGATCACCCGCCAGCGGCTCTGGACCGACCGGCGCGACGAGGCCGGTCCGTTCGACATCGTCGGCGACGTGCATGGCTGCGCCGACGAGCTGGAGGCGCTGCTGACGCGGCTCGGCTACGGCATCGAGCGCCGGGAGGAAGACGGGGAGCCCCGCTACCGCGTCACGCCGCCGCCGGGGCGCAAGGCCGTGTTCGTGGGCGACCTCGTGGACCGCGGTCCCCGCGTCGCCGACAGCCTGCGGATCGCCATGGACATGGTCGAGGACGGCGTCGCGCTCTGCGTCCTCGGCAACCACGAGGCCAAGGTCGAGAAGTGGCTCGACGGGCGCAACGTGAAGGTGGCGCACGGGCTGCAGGCCACCATCGACGACCTCGCCCGCCAGAGCGACGCGTTCCGGGCGCGGGCGAAGGGCTTCATCGGCGGCCTCGTCAGCCATTACCTGCTCGACGGCGGCCGGCTCGCCGTCGCCCATGCGGGCATCAAGGAGGAGATGCAGGGCCGCGCCTCGGGCGCGATCCGCGGCTTCTGCCTGTTCGGCGAGACGACCGGCGAGACCGACGAGTTCGGCCTGCCCGTCCGGCACGAATGGGCGGCCGAGTATCGGGGGCCTGCGCGGGTCGTCTACGGCCACACACCGGTGGTCGAGCCGGCCTGGCTCAACAACACCCTGTGCGTCGATACGGGCTGCGTGTTCGGCGGGCGCCTCACGGCCCTGCGCTACCCCGAGATGGAGACCGTCTCGGTTCCGGCCGCGCGGGTCCATGCCGAGCCGGTCCGGCCCCTCGGCCCGGCTCCCACCGGTGGGACGAGCCCGCAGGCCGAGGCCGACGATCTGCTCGACCTCGCCGACGTGTCGGGCAAGCGCATCGTCACCACGCGCCTCTTACCCTCCGTGACGATCCGCGAGGAGAACAACGCGGCGGCGCTCGAAGTGATGAGCCGCTTCGCCATCGACCCGAAATGGCTGATCTACCTGCCGCCGACCATGTCGCCCTGCGAGACCTCGGCGGAGGCGGGGTATCTGGAGCATCCGCGCGAGGCCTTCGCCTACTACCGGCGCGAGGGCCTCCGCACGGTCGTCGCCCAGGAAAAGCATATGGGCTCGCGCGCCCTCATGGTGGTCTGCCGGGACGCGGACACGGCCCGCGCCCGCTTCGGCGTGGGGAGCGGCGAGATCGGCGCCGTCACGACGCGCTCGGGCCGCGCCTTCTTCACCGATCCGGCGCAACGCGACGCCGTCCTGGGGCGTGCCCGCGACGCCCTCGTCGCGACCGGCGCCTTCGACGAGCTCGGATCGGATTGGGTGCTGCTCGACGCCGAGATCATGCCCTGGTCGGCCAAGGCGCAGGCGCTCATCGCCACGCAATACGGCCCGACCGGCGCGGCGGCCCGGATCGGGCTGGCGGCGGCGCAGGAGGCCCTGGCCCGCGCCGCGGGAGGCGGCCTGCAGCTCGAAGCGCTGGCAAGGAAGACCGCCGAACGGCTCGCCGCCGCGGAGGCCTTCTCGGCGGTGGTGCGCGGCTATGCCTGGCCGGTGGCCGGGATCGACGACCTGAAGATCGCCCCCTTCCACCTGCTCGCGAGCGAGGGGCAGGTCCACAGCGACAAGCCCCATACCTGGCATGGGGAACGGCTCGCCCCTCTGGCCGGGGCCGATCCGCTGTTCAAGGCGACCCGCGTGCTCGGGATCGACCTCGATAGCGAGGCGGAGGTCGAGCGCGGCATTCAATGGTGGCTCGACCTCACGGCGGAAGGCGGCGAGGGGATGGTGGTCAAGCCCGAGGCGTTCCTGGCGCGCGGCCGGCGCGGGATCACGCAGCCGGCCATCAAGTGCCGCGGCCGGGAATACCTGCGCCTCATCTACGGCCCGGACTACGACCGGCCGGAGCATCTCGACCGGCTGCGCCAGCGCGGCCTCGGCGCCAAGCGCTCGCTGGCCTTCCGCGAATTCGCCCTCGGCCTCGAAGCCCTCGACCGCTTCGTCGCCCGCGCGCCGCTGCGGCGGGTCCACGAATGCGTGTTCGGCGTGCTGGCCCTCGAATCGGAGCCGGTCGACCCGCGGCTGTGAGCGCACCCCGCGGTCACAGCCGCGGGTCGAGCGCGTCCGACAGGCCGTCGCCGAGGCGGTTGAGCGCCATGAGGGTCACGACGAGGAAGCCCGCGGGCGCCGCCAGCATCCAGGGCGCGGCCTCCAGGGCGCGGGCGCCTTCGGCGATCAGCACGCCCCAACTGGTCGCCGGCTCCTGCACACCGAGGCCGAGGAAGGACAGAAAACTCTCGAGGATAATCACCCGCGGCACCAGCAGGGTCGCGGCGGCGATGATCGGCCCCAGCGTGTTGGGCACGGCGTGGCGCACCAGCACCGCCCCGGTGCTCGAACCGAGGGCATAGGCCGCGCGAAAAAAGTCGCGGCTTCTGAGGCTCAGCGTCTGGGTGCGGACGATGCGGGCCATGTCGAGCCATTCGACCGCGGCGACCGCCACCAGCACGAGCCACAGGCCGGCGCGGAAGAACACGAGCAGCACGATGACGAAGAACACGAACGGCAGGGCGTAGAGGATGTCGACGACCCGCATCATCAGCGCGTCGAGCCCGCCGCCGACGAGGCCGGAGACCGCACCGTAAGCCACGCCCAGCGACAGGGCGACGAGGGTCGCGACGAGGCCGATCAGCAGCGAGACCCGGCCCGCCACGAGGCAGCGGGTGAGGAGGTCGCGCCCGAGCATGTCGGTGCCGAGGACGAAGTGGAGCCGTCGCACGGGCGCCTCGACCACCAGCCTCCGGCCGTCGGGCGAGCGCTCCACGATGGTCGCGGGCCCGAACAGGTCGGAGCGGGGCAGGAGGACGAGGTTGCGCGGGTCGATGGGTTTGGGTGCGGTGAGCGTCAGGCGGACGGTCTCGCCCTCCCGGCGCATCTCTTCGAGGGTGACGCGCATGCGCTGGGCGAGGCGGTCGAGGGCCGGGCGGATTTCGTCGGGCGTCGGATGGGCGGACAGGCTCGGGGGCGTGCGGACGAAATCGGGATAGATCCGCTCCGGCGCGTGTCCGGTGAGGAACGGGCCGATCAGGCAGGCGAGCGCGATGCCGGCCAGCGCGATCAGCGCCGCCACGGCGCCGCGGTCGCGGGCGAGGCGTCGGCGGGCCAGCGCGGTGAGCGAAGCGCTCATGCCGCCCTCATGCGCGGGTCGAGCCATGCGGCGATGAGGTCGGCGATGAGGTTGAAGGCCAGCACCAGCACGGCCACCAACACCACCGTGCCCATCACCAGCGTGTAGTCGCGGTTCAAGGCGCCATCGACGAAGTAGCGGCCGATGCCGGGCAGGCCGAAGATGGTCTCGACCACGACCGAGCCGGTCATCAGCCCGGCGGCGAGCGGCCCCAGCATCGCCACGACCGGCAGCAGCGCACCGCGCAGGGCATGGCGGGCGACGCGGGCGCGCGAAAACCCCATGGCGCGCTGCGTCCGGATGTGGGGCTGCACCAGCACCTCGGCGAGCGCGGCGCGGGTGAGCCGGGCGATGCCGGCGGCGTGGGGCAACGCCAGCGTGATCACCGGCAGAACGAGATTCTGCGGGGCGCCTCCGCCCCAGCCGCCGACGGGGAGCCACGCGAGCCCGAGGCCGAAGCCGATCTGGAGGAGCGGCGCGATCACGAAGTTCGGCACCGCGAGCCCGAGCGAGGCGACGAGCCCGACGAGCCGGTCGGCGAGCCCGCCGCGGCGGAGGGCGGCGAGGCTGCCGAGCACGAGACCGACGCTCAGCGCCAGCACGAGGGCGAGTGCCCCGAGGGTCGCCGAGACCGGCAGGCCGCGGGCGAACAGGTCGGCCACGGTGAGGTCACGGAAGGTGAAGGACGGGCCGAGATCGCCCCGCGCGAGTCCGGCGAGGTAGCGAACGAACTGAACGGGGAGCGGCGCGTCGAGGCCGTAGAGCCGGCGCAGGTTCTCCATGGCGGCGGGCGGCAGCGGGCGCTCCAGATCGAACGGTCCGCCGGGGGCGAGCCGGATCAGGAAGAAGCTGCCGGCGACGACGAGGAACAGTGTCGGCAGGCTTTGCGCCAGCCGGCGCAGGAGGAGGGCGGTCACGGATCGAGCCGGAGGTAGCGGGTGGGGGCGACGTTGCGGATGTTCTCGTGGACGCCGTGCAGGCGCGGCGCGATCAGCGCCTTCGAGCGGTAATGCAGCACCGGAATCCAGGGCAGCTCATCGAGCACGATGGCCTCCGCCTCGAACAGCATCCGGGCGCGTCGGCCCACGTCGCGCTCCTGGGCCGCCGCGGCGAGAAGCCCATCGAATCGAGCGTTCGACCAGCGCCCGGCATTGAACCCATCGTTGCCGGTGCGGAGCAAAAACAGAAAATTCTGCGGGTCGGAATAGTCGGCGATCCAGGACATCCGGGCGAGATCGAAATCGCCGCCGTCGCGCAGGTAGGCGAAATGGGTCTTGGCGTCGGTGGCGACGAAGCGCGTGGTCACGCCGATGCCGCGCCAGACGTCGGCGAGCGCGATGGCGGTGTTGCGGTTGTTGTCGGTGACGTTGAAGCGGTACTCGACGTTCAACGGGTTCTTCGGCCCGAATCCGGCCTCGGCGAGGAGGCGTAGCGCCTGCTCCTCGCGGTCGATCGGCCCGTCGTCGCGGCCGGGCAGGAGCGGGGAGGGCAGCGCGTTGTCGAGGCCCGGCGGGCAGAAGGAGTAAGCCGGCGCCATGGTCTCGCCCCAGACGGCAGCCGCGATGAACTCCCGGTCGATGGCGAGCGAGAGGGCGCGGCGCACCCGCGGGTCGTCGAAGGGTTTCTTGCGCGTGTTGATCCCGATGGCCATGAGGCCGAGCCCCGGCCCGAGCCGCACCTGCGCGCCGAACCGTGCTTTCAGCGAGGCGATCTGGTCGGCGGGGAGGTCGGCGAGCGAATCGATCTCGCCGGCTGCATAGCGGCGCACGGCGGCTGCGAGGTCGGGGGTCGGTATGAAGTCGACTTGTCCGATCGGGATCGCGCCCGCATCGCGGTGGTGCGGGTTCTTCTTCAAGCTGATGCGGTCGTTGGGCACCCAGTCGATCAGGGCGTAGGGGCCGTTGGTGACGGCGCGGCCCGGGCGGGTGAAGCCGTCGCCCCACTGTGCGAGCGAAGGGCGGTGGACCGGAAGCGCGGTCTGATGCGTGAGGAGTTCGAGCAGGTAAGGCACCGGCTCGGCCAGCCCGATCTCGACGGTGGCGGGATCGGGGGCGGCGACGCCGAGCGTCTCGGGCGGCGCCTGCCCGGCATTGACGGCGGCCGCACCGCGAATCGGAAACAGCACCTCGGCGTATTTGGCGCCGGTCTTCGGATCGAGGATGCGGCGCAGGGAGAACACGAAGTCGTCGGCCGTGACCGGGTCGCCGTTCGACCAGCGCCCGTCGGGGCGCAGGGTAAAGCGGTAGGTCAGGCGGTCGTCGGAGACGCTCCAGCGCTCGGCGGCACCGGGAATGATGGTGCCGAAATTGTCGTAGGTAAGCAGGCCCTCGTAGAGGTCGCGCAGGATATGCGCCTCGGCCACCGTCGAGGTCTTGTGCGGGTCGAGCGTCTCCGGGTCGGCGTCGTTGCCGCGACGGTAGACGGGGGCGCCCGCCGCGCGTGCGGGCCACACGAGGCCGGCGGCGAGCGCCGCACCTCCCTGCAGCCAGCGGCGGCGGTTGGCGTGCATTTTGGCGTCAGGCGCCGGTCTCGGCGACGAGTCCCGCCGCCTCGATCCCGGCGAGCGCGCAGATCTCGTCGTTGTCCGAGGTGTCGCCGGAGATGCCGACGGCGCCGAGCAGGCGGCCTTGCGCGTCACGGACCAGCACGCCGCCGGGCACCGGCACCAGGGCGTCGGGGCCGACGAGATGGCTCACCGCGGCGACGAAGTGGGGCTGCTCCTCCGCCCGCTTGGCGATGGCGCGCGAGCCGAGGCCGAGCGCCAGCGCCCCGTTGGCCTTGCCGCGGGCGATCTCGGCCCGGCGCAGCGAGGTGCCGTCCTCGGCAGCCAGGCACTTGAGAGCGCCGCGGGCATCGTAGACCACGACCGCGAGCGGCTTCAGGTTCCGTTCGCGGGCGGTCCGCAGGGCGGTCGTCACGAGGGTCTGGGCGGCGGCGAGCGTTAGGTCGGTCATCGGCACATCCTTTCGAGCGTCACGATAGAGGGATCGTACGAGTTCCGGCTTCGCTCCGATCTGCCAAGGCCCGTCCCGGGGGTAAATCAGACGGGCCGGGTGGTATCAGGCGTCCTATCGGTCAAGCCTTCACGTCGGCACGGGCCGCTCGAAGGAGGGCCTGCCCTTCGTCATCCGCTCCGCTGGCAAGGTCGCACTCGATGAGTTCGAGCGCCAAATCCGGCCGGATCCTGTCGGCATTTAGAAACGACCCGAAACGCATCCCCAGCGCCGCCCTTGGAAGCACGCCCTGAAGCAGGGCCGCGCCGGCGACCGTGCAATGCGGCACCAACTCATAGTACATCCCGATGAGTTCCGGGTTTTCCGACTTTTGGGTGACGAGATCGAACGCATCGCAGTATCTTTTCATGGCCCAGGGGTCGCCCAGGGCGAACTGATCACCAATCGCAAGATCGGGCAGGCTGGCGAAGTAGGATGCGGCCATTTCCGTGAAGATGTCTTGAGAAAGACGGCTGGCCTCTGCCATATCGAAGATGGCATTCTTTTCGAGAGATGTGATCGCCCGGTCCGGCCGAATTCTGATATACGCATCATAGTCGTCGTACCCGGAAGCAATCCTGAAACCTTCTTTGATCTTATAATACATTTTCCAAGAATTGCTCTTACCCTCAAAATCCTCATCCGGCTCTATCACGACGATTTTAGCATCATAGAAATCGCGCAGTTCGGCATCGTCGGCAAAGTTGGAATTCCTAAAAAATGATGTCAGGTTCGCAAATTTTTCATGGAGATACGGAGTTCCTCTCTCGCGAGCCACCGAGGCATAGGCACGCGCGAGACGATCCTCGAAACATCGATTGGCATTGTGCTCGGTTGGCAAATTGACGCCGATTTTTTTCCAAGTATGCACGAAAAAATCAAGTTCAATTCCACTGTTATCATTCAACATTTTCCAAGTTGCAAATGCCGACCGGTACCCTCGGAGCTGTCCCGAGACGGACACCGCGATCTTCTTGATCTTTTTGCCGCTGAAATGAATTTTTTTCGAAAGCATCGATTCGAAGGTCGGCGCATGGACTTTCGCCGGATCAACGATGCTGTCGCGGTCAGCCTTCAGCTGATTAAAAAGATCAACATCAAGCGCAAGAGCTATCTTCAAAAATGCGACAAACTGAGCAGTATTCAAACCCTGTCCGGAGCTTGAGATACGCGTCACGAACGCGCGGAAGACGGTCCTGTACCTAGTGATCAAGCCGGGATACGTATTCGTCTGAAAGACATACTGCAATATTTTACTATCAGGAATTTCCGTAATATGCTTCAGCACAAGCTCCAGCTCATGATCTTCAATTCCCTGACCTAACAAGGCTAGAACAGAAATCTGTATGAGGTTGATCTCTTGATAAGATCTATATTGCGCAATTCGATCAAGAAAGGGCTGAACTCGCTCCGGATACTCTCGCGAAGCCGGCCCCATATAACGCGTAATTTCCGGGGCATTATTCGCCCAATCGACGGTCGGCTGATTGAGAAATAGTTCGACCACGCCTTGCTCGACGGCATACGGGATATCACGAATAAAGACTTCCCACAGCTTTCTATAGTTTTCGGCAGAGACGACATCAGGTCGCCAAATCGCCAAAAGCCGTGCGTGATCGCCCTTGCGCATGACTGCGTAAGTATATTTCATATATAAATGTGTGTCATTCGGAAATTCATCGCAAGAATTTCTACATATTTCGAGCAATTCATCTATTTCTAAATTTTCATCTAACAACTCGATTAATTTATAAACTGGCCAAACCGTTTCGGGAAATCGACTTACAACAAGCTTCCAGCGCGCGATCGCCTCTTCTCTTCCATGCTGCGATAGCCCAAGATCCGCAAATTGATAGTGCAACCAAACGATATCTTGAAATCGCTCGACTGCGATTTTTGACACCTCATCGGCAATCGCGACGCGTTCGAGCTTGATGCATTCATCGATATAACGATGATATGCGATCGCGAGATCGGGGTGCGCTTGAATCAGCTCGGCCCAAAACGTCCTGGCTCCGTCGTGGTCGCCGACCGCCGCCAGCAGTTCGCCTCTTTTAATTGAAATCCATGGATTCTTGGGATAGGCAAACAAAGCTAGTTCTATAGCATCTTCGGCAGCGGAAAAGCTTTTTTCACACAGAAACGCATCGATTTCAGAGAGATACTCACTAATAGCCTTCACGTCTCGTCTCCTCTCTCGATCATGCGCCACATCGACATCGATACTTGAGAAAATTATGCGCTTCTCAATTGAAAATAACGATCTCAAAACATGAATCAAATCGACATATCAAGAATAACAGCTGAAATGTCGAGCAGAGCGCCACATTGGCGGAACAGAAAACGCGTCGATGCAGAAGATCAAACAGCACCGCAATCTTGAGGACCGGCACCGAGCCCCTCACGACTCCCCGATCGCCCGCATGTTTCACCGGCCAACGGCAGCGCAACCTGAATTTCCCGAGAAACACGCAGCTGAGCAGCACATAAACGGAGCGCAATGGAAAAGCGACACCACTTGTGCGTGATAGTTTTGAGGATGGTTCGGAAGCCTCCGGCGGCTCGACGCTGCGAACGCCTTGAGCGGCGGGGACACAGGGTAGGGCCTGAGGAAATGCGGCAGGGGGCACCGTCCCACCGAGCCGTCAGGCGACGATCACCTCCGCCCGCACCGAGTTCGCGATGAAGCAGACCGCGTGCGCCTCCGCGTGCAAGGCCGCAAGCCGGGCGGCATCCGGGGCGTCCCCGGTCCAGTCGATGGCGGGGTGGAGCACCACCCGCGTCACCGCCTGCCGTCCGGGCGCGATCTCGGCCATCGTGCCCTCGGCCCGGTCGCGGTAGCCGCTGATGCCGAACCCGGCGAGGCGGGCAACGTGGAGGAAGCTCAGCATGTGGCAGGCAGAGAGCGCGGCCACCAGCATCTCCTCGGGGTCGATGGCCGCCGGGTCGGCCCATTTCCCGACCACGTGGAGCGAGGCCGAGCCCGCGACCTCGATCCCGCCGTCGAAACGAAGAACGTGGCCGCGGCCGTAGCGGCCGGCGGCAAAATCCTCGCCCTCGCGCAACGACCAATCGACCTCCGCGACGTAGCCTGCCATCCGTCCCGCCTTCCCTCTCATCCCGAAACGAACCTATCGGGCTCGCGTGGGCCGCGCACCACGTTGTGCCGCCCGCGCCGGCCGGGCATGGTGGAGCGGGGAACGAGCGAGACTCGCGGAAAGCGGCGGCCATGCGCTACGGCACGATGAAGAAGATCCTCGTCACGGGGGGGGCGGGCTTTCTCGGCTCGCATCTGTGCGAGCGGCTGATCGCGCAGGGCCACGAGGTTCTGTGCGTCGACAACTTCTTCACCGGCGCGCGTCGCAACGTCGCCCACCTGCTCGACCATCCCTCCTTCGAGCTGATGCGCCACGACGTGACGTTCCCGCTCTATGTCGAGGTCGACGAGATCTACAATCTCGCCTGTCCCGCCTCGCCGGTGCATTACCAGTTCGATCCGGTGCAGACGACCAAGACCTCCGTCCACGGCGCGATCAACGTGCTGGGGCTGGCCAAGCGCGTGAAGGCCACCGTGCTCCAGGCCTCGACCTCGGAGGTCTACGGCGATCCGGAGGTGCATCCGCAGCCGGAGGAATATTGGGGCCGGGTCAATCCGATCGGCTTCCGCTCCTGCTACGACGAGGGCAAGCGCTGCGCCGAAACGCTGTTCTTCGACTACCACCGCCAGCACAAGGTGCCGATCAAGGTGGTGCGCATCTTCAACACCTACGGGCCGCGCATGCACCCCAATGACGGGCGCGTGGTCTCGAACCTGATCGTCCAGGCCTTGAAGGGCGAGGACATCACCCTCTACGGCGACGGCCAGCAGACCCGCTCGTTCTGCTACGTCGACGACCTGATCGAGGCGATGATGCGGATGATGGCGACCGGTCCCGAGGTGACCGGGCCGATCAACATCGGCAATCCCGGCGAGTTCACGATCCGGGAACTGGCCGAGGCGGTCATCGACCTCACCGGCTCGACGTCGAAGCTCGTCCACCGCCCGCTGCCCCCGGACGACCCGCGCCAGCGCCGGCCCGACATCACCAAGGCCCAGACCGTGCTCGGCTGGGAGCCGACCATCGCGCTGCGCGAGGGCCTGACCAAGACCATCGCCTATTTCGACGCCTACCTCGCCTCCGAGCCGAAGGAGGGGTGAAGTCTCTCTGCTTGGCCTCAAGCGCCGGCACCCGCATCCGCGACTTTAGGCTTCTCGCTCCGCTGGACGCCTCGGCAAAAGCCGAGGCCGCTCGAGCGGGTCGCTTTTCGGGCTTGGCCACGCGGAGCTGCCGCTCGTTCCGGGCAGAGGCGTTGAGATGGCACCGAGGGTGGTTTGACCCGAACCTCTCGTTTGAATTATGAATTCAAAAAGGCCGGCAACGGCCGTCGAGAGGGGAGGCTCGGTTGGGCGCGAGCGCGAAACCGGCAGCGAGTCCGCGGGCGACGGCCCGCAATGCGGCGGGGCTGCCCCGCAAGCTCGCGGAGGTGCTGCGGGGTGAGGCGCGCTTCGACGCCTTCACCCGTGGGCGCTACGCGACCGACGCTTCGATCTATCAGATCATGCCGGCGGGCGTGGTCTTCCCCAAGAGCGCCGAGGACATCGCCGCGACCCTGAAGGTCGCGGCCGACCACGATCTGCCCGTCATCCTGCGCGGCGGCGGCACCTCGCAGAACGGCCAGCCGATCGGCTCCGGCCTCGTGGTGGATTGCTCGCGCCACTTCAACGCCGTGAAGGATTACGACGCGGCGGCCGGCACGGTCACGGTCGAGCCCGGCCACGTGCTGGAGCGGCTCAACGCGCGGCTCAGGGCCGACGGCTGGTTCTTCCCGGTCGAGCCCTCGACCGCGACCCGCTGCACCCTCGGCGGCATGGCCGGCAACAATTCCTGCGGCGCCCGCTCGCTCCGCTACGGCAAGATGAGCGACAACGTGCTCAGCCTGGAGGCCTTGTTCCACGACGGCCGCGCCTTCGGCTTCGGGCTGACCGGCAACGAGGCGCAGGCGGTGACGGGCGGCGCGCGGGCGGACGACCTCGCCCGGAGGATGCTCGCGCTGGCCGAAGCCCATCGCGACGAAATCCTCGAAAAATATCCGCGGGTGCAGCGGCGGGTCGGCGGCTACAACCTCGACAGCTTGATCGAGCCGCGGCCGAACCTCGCCCATCTCCTCGTCGGCTCGGAGGGGACGCTGGCCGCCACCACCTCGGTGACGCTCAAGCTCTCGCGGCTGCCCACGCACCGGGCCATGGGCGTGTGCCACTTCCCCTCGTTCCGCGCCGCGATGGAGACGACGCGCCACATCGTCGATCTCGATCCCGTCGCGGTCGAACTCGTGGACAACAACGTGCTGGTGCTCGGCGCCGACATCCCGCTGTTCCGCACCACGCTCGCCGACATCACCAGGGGCCGGCCGAACTGCCTGCTGCTCGCCGAGTTCGCGGGCGACGATCTCGCCGCGCTCAAGCGCGACCTCAAGCGCCTCGACCAGTGCATGGCCGACCACGGCTTTCCCGATGCGGTCGTCGAGGTGGTCGAGCCCAACCGCCAGAAGGCGGTGTGGGAGGTGCGCGAGGCCTGCCTCAACATCATGATGTCGATGAAGGGTGACCGGAAGCCGGTCTCGTTCATCGAGGATTGCGCCGTCCCGCTGGAGCATCTGGCCGACTACACCGACGCCGTCACCGAGGTGTTCTCGAAGCACGGCACCCGCGGCACGTGGTACGCCCACGCCTCCGTCGGCTGTCTGCACGTGCGCCCGATCCTCAACATGAAGGACGGGGGCGACGTGGCGACCATGCGCGCCATCGCCGAGGAGACGGCGGAGCTGGTGCGCCGCCACAAGGGCTCGTATTCGGGCGAGCACGGCGACGGCATCTCGCGCTCGGAATTCATCGAGCCGCTGTTCGGCGCCAAGCTCACCCGCGCCTTCGAGGCGGTGAAGGACGATTTCGACCCCGACAACCGCCTGAACCCCAACAAGATCGTCCGCCCGCTCAAGATGGACGACCGGAGCCTGATGCGCTTCGCCCCCGGCTACGCCGTGACCGAGCCGGCGCAGACGGCCCTCGACTGGTCCGACTGGGGCGGGTTCGGCCCGGCGGTCGAGATGTGCAACAACAACGGCACCTGCCGGAAGCTCGCGGGCGGCGCCATGTGCCCGTCCTACCGCGCCACCAAGGACGAGCAGCACCTGACGCGGGGCCGGGCCAACTCGCTGCGGCTGGCCATCTCCGGGCAACTCGGCCGGGACGCGTTCCTGTCGCCGGAGATGAAGCGCACGATGGATCTGTGCGTCTCCTGCAAGGCCTGCCGCCGGGAATGTCCGACCGGCGTCGACATGGCCAAGATGAAGGTCGAGTTCCTGCACCATTACCACGCCCGGCACGGCCTGCCGCTGCGCGAGCGGCTGGTCGCCGAGATGCCGCGCTTCGCCGGGATCGCCGCGGCTTTGGCGCCGCTGCTCAACCTGCGCAACCGCTATGCCCCGCTCGCCAAGTTCGGCGAGCAAAAACTCGGCTTCTCGGCCCGGCGCTCGCTGCCGGCGTGGCGCCGGCCCTGGCGCGAGGCGGGCGAGCCGGCCCACCCCTCCGACGTGACGGGGGAGTTCCGCGACATCGTCCTGTTCGGCGACACCTTCAACCGTGCCTTCGAGCGCGAGAACCTGGAGGCCGCCGAGCGGGTGCTGACTGCGGCGGGCTACCGCCTGCACCGGGTGCTGGCGCATTCCGGCCGGCGCGCGCTCTGCTGCGGCCGCACCTGGCTGGCGTCGGGCCAGACCGACCGGGCGCGGGAAGAGGCGCGGCGGACGCTCGACGCGCTCCTGCCCTTCGTGCGGGCCGGCGCCCGCGTGGTCGGGCTCGAGCCCTCCTGCCTCCTCACCTTCCGCGACGAGTTTTTGTCATTGCTGCCCGGCGAGGAAGCCAAGACCTTGGCGCAGAGCGCTTTGCTGTTCGAGGAGTTGCTCGCCGCCGACCTCGCGGCGGGCCGCATTGCCCTGCCGATGAAGGATCAGGGCGGCCGCGTCGCCCATCTCCACGGCCATTGCCACCAGAAGTCCTTCGGGGTGATGGGGTCCGTCGAGACGGTGTTGCGCCACGTGCCGGGGCTCGATGTCCGCGTGATCGAATCGAGTTGCTGCGGCATGGCCGGGGCGTTCGGCTACCGCGCCGACACCATCGACGTGTCGTTTGCCATGGCCGAACTCTCGCTGTTCCCGGCGCTCCGCAAGGCGGGCCCCGACGACCTCGTCGTCGCCGACGGGACGAGTTGCCGCCATCAGATCCATGACGGGCTGAAGCGCGAGGCGATCCACGTGGCGCGCGTGCTCGACGCTGCGCTGGCCTGAAGGCCCGCGGCCCCTCGGCGCGGGGCGGAACACCGCCCCATGCCCCCGGTTGTCGCGGCATTCCTTAGAGGAGCCGTGATGACCGATCCCCTCACAAAGTACCCGCGCCCGCCCTTCCCCGAGCAGCCCCAGAGCTTTCCGGGCAAGACGCGCAAGATGCAGCCCGAGCCGGACCACGGCGAGGAGAGCTATCGGGGCGCGGGCAAGCTCGACGGCAAGGCCGCGCTGATCACCGGCGGCGACAGCGGCATCGGCCGGGCGGTCGCCATCGCCTATGCCCGCGAGGGCGCGGACGTGGCCATCGCCTACCTGCCCGAGGAGCAGGCGGATGCCGAGGCCGTCGGCCAATGGATCGAGAAGGCGGGCAAGCGCGCCCTGCTGCTGCCCGGCGACATCAAGGACGCCGCCTTCGCCCGCGAGATCGTGGAGCGGACGGCAAAAGAGTTCGGCCGCCTCGACGTGCTGGTGAACAACGCCGCCTTCCAGGAGCCGAACCGGGGCCTCGACGCGCTGGACGACGAAACGTTCGAAAAGCACTTCCGCACCAACGTGTTCGGTGCGTTCTACGCCACCAAGGCGGCCTTGGCGCATCTGCCGCCGGGGGGCAGCGTGATCTTCACCTCCTCGGTGAACTCCAAGCACCCGATGCCGACCCTGATGGCCTACAGCGCCACCAAGGGGGCGCTGAGCAACATGGTGCTGAGCCTGTCCCAGTTGCTCGCCGAGAAGGGCATCCGCGTGAACGGCGTGCTGCCGGGCCCGATCTGGACACCGTTCATCCCCTCCGGGATGAGCCAGGACGCGGTGAAGACCTTCGGGAGCCAAGTCCCGTTCAACCGCCCCGGCCAGCCGGCGGAACTGGCCTCTGCCTACGTGATGCTGGCCACCGAGGAGTCGAGCTACACCTCGGGCGCGCTGATCACGGTCGCGGGAGCGATGCCGGTTTTGTAGAAAAGGTTGATGTTCCAAAAGGCTAGAGCATCGTCTGGGATATCGGATCCAAGACGATGCTCTAGATCCTTGAATCGCATCGTTTTTTCCTCGAAAGCCGGAAACCACCTTTCGGGACCGTACCTCTCGATTGCCTCGAAGCCGGCGTCGCGCGCCGCCGCGAAGCGTTCGAGGAGCGGGCGCTCGGTGAAGAGCAGGCTGAGATTGGCGGAGAAGCGCGGCATTCGCTGTCGGCCCGAAAATGCATGCAGAATCGAGGAGGAGGCTGCGCCTCACTCGGCGAGATCGGCCTCGCGGTCGGCGGCGGCGCGGCGCTTGTTGCGCAGATGGCGGAACAGGATGTCGGACAATTCAGCCCCGGCCCGGCGGCGCAGCGCGTCCAGGATCTCCTCGTGCTCGCGCATCGCCTCGCCCCAGCGGTCGCGGTTGGCGTCGAGGTTGGCCGAGTAGCGCGCCCGCCGCAGCCGCCCGGCGAAGCTCGCATAGGTCGCCTTGAGGGCGGCGTTGTCGGCGGCCTCGACGATGCGGTCGTGGATCGCTTGGTTGCAGGCGAAGTAGCCGTGCAGGTCGCGCTTCAGGTAGTGGCCGTACATCGCGTGGTGCAGCCGCTCGATCTCGGCGAAGCCCGCCTCGGTGAGACGCTCGCAGGCGAGCCGCCCGGCCAGCGCCTCCAGCCCACCCATCACGTCGAACAGTTCGACCATCTCCCGCTCGCCGATCCGGCGCACCCGCGCGCCGCGGTTGGGCAGGAGTTCGATCAGCCCCTCGGAGGCCAGCACCTTCAGGGCCTCGCGCAGGGGCGTGCGGGAAATGCCGAAACGCTCGCACAACAGCCGCTCGGGCACGCGTGCGCCGGCGGCGAGGTTGCCCTCGACGATGAAGTCGCGCAGCCGCGCCAGCACCTCATCGTGCAGCGACGGGACGAGGATTTCGCGCGCCGCCGAGGTGGATCGAGGAGCCGGCGCGGCGGGGGGCTCAACGCCTTCGGAAGCGCGCGTCATGGCAGACATATCCGACTGGTAGCAGCGGTCCCGACCGGCGTCACGGGACAATTGCCGGCATGATAATGCTTGTATCCCGCAAAATTGAATGCAAAATTACGCGAGCGTCGCACCGGTCCGAGGATCGCCCCCTCTCCATCTCGCGGGAGCGGCAGGATCGTGCCGGAAGCCGCCCGTCAGAGGCAGCCTGCGCCGAACGACAATCCCAGGAGGAAACCGCCGATGATCACGATCCCCCGCCGCGTGACGGCGCCGGGCATGGTGCTGTTCCTGCTCTGCCTGATGTATTTCATCACCTATGTGGACCGGGTGAACGTCGGCACCGCCGGCCCGGCGATCAAAGGAGAACTGGGGCTCACCAACACCCAACTCGGCCTCGTCTTCTCGGCCTTCGCCTATCCCTACGCGGTGTTCCAGATCGTCGGCGGCGCCATGGCGGACAAGTGGGGCGCACGGCGCACCCTGTTCATCTGCGGCCTGATCTGGGCGGCGGCGACCATCGCCACCGGCTTCGTCGGGGGCGTGGTCTCGCTGTTCCTGGCCCGCTTCGCGCTCGGCTTCGGCGAGGGCGCCACCTTCCCGACGGCGACACGCGCCATGCAGTCCTGGGTCGCGAAGGATCAGCGCGGCTTCGCCCAGGGCATCACCCATTCCTTCGCCCGCTTCGGCAACGCCATCACGCCGCCGCTCGTGGTGGTGCTGATGGCCTTCGTCGGCTGGCGCGGCGCCTTCGTCATCCTCGGCATCGTCAGCTTCGCCTGGGTCGTGGTGTGGTTCGCCTATTACCGGGACGACCCGCGCGAGCATCGGGGCGTGACCGACGCGGACCTGACCCGCCTCGCGATCCGCGACCGCACGGTGAAGCCCGTGGCCAAGCCCCCGGTGCCGTGGCGCCGTCTCGTGCCGCGCATGGCTCCCGTCACGCTGACCTATTTCTGCTATGGCTGGTCGCTGTGGCTCTACCTCAACTGGCTGCCCTCGTTCTTCAAGGACGGCTACGGCCTCGACATCAAGAACTCGGCCCTGTTCGCCTCGGGCGTGTTCTTCGCGGGCGTCGTCGGCGATACGCTCGGCGGCGTGGTCTCGGACCGCATCCTGAAGCAGACCGGCGACCTGCAGAAGGCGCGCCGCAACGTGATCTGCCTCGGCATGCTCGGCGCCGCCGCCTGCCTCGCGGGCGTGTTCTTCACCAAGGACCTGACGCTGGTGGCGCTGCTGCTGTCGGGCGGATTCTTCTTCCTCGAACTGGTGATCGGGCCGATCTGGTCGGTGCCGATGGACATCGCGCCCCAATATGCCGGCACGGCGAGCGGGCTGATGAATTTCGGCTCGGCCTTCGCCGCGATCGTCTCGCCGCTCACCTTCGGCTTCATCGTCGACATGACCGGCAACTGGATCCTGCCGTTCGCCGGCTCGATCGGGCTCCTGATCCTCGGGGCGGGCCTCGCCTTCACCATGCACCCGGAGCGCCCCTTCGTCGACGAACCCGACGCCCTGGCCCCGAGACCGGTGCCGGCGGAATAGGATCGGGGATTCCGAAGGGATCGTTCCTTCGGCGGGAGACCGGGGCTCTGCCCTGGACCCGCGAAAGGACATCGTCCTTTCGAAACCCGGACTTCTCGTACCGATCGGCGATGATCCTGAGGCATCGCCGATCGCCCCCGCGACGGCGGGGCGGCGGGGCGGCGGGGCGGCGGGCCTCCGCCGGACGCACGCAACAGGACCAGCGGTCTTGTTGCGTGCCGCTTGGCATCAGTCCTTCGGCCAGCGGTTTTGGAGCGTGGCGAGCATCTCGACGGCGTCCTGGGAGAGGCCGGCCTCGCGGGCGGCCTTGAGGGCGGGGTCCTCCGGTCGCGGCTCGGGGGGTCTCGCCTCGAACTGGCGGCGATGGGCGTGGTCCAGGATGTCGGCGATGCGGCTGCCGACCGCGACCGCGATGGTCGTCGAGTCCGGCCCTTCCGAGCGGTGGACGTGCATCCGCTCCAGCGCCTCGGCGATCTGGCGTTCGAAGGCCTGGAACAGATCGCTCGCCGCCCGCGGGTTCATCCGCATCAGTGCCGCGGCGGCCGCCCCGTAGGTCTCCTTGAGCATGTAGAGCGTCAGCCGCTCGACCGCCCGGTCGTCCTCGTCCGTCGGCTTGTCCGCCATACCGCCCGTTCCGTTCCGCTGTCGCCCCGAGGGCCGCCTTTCCGGCCCGGAAGATGCCACCCTACGCGAGGCGGCCCGTTCTGTCCGGCCCCTTCGGTCGGCCAGGACAGGAAACGACGACGATCGCCCGTGGGTTGCCGCGCAACGTCCCGTCAACCTGCGCCCGGGCGGGCGGCGACCCCGCCGCTCGCTGGGGGAGCGGCGGGGCGTGTCGTGTTCCGCACGACGGAGCCGATACGCAACGCGGCTCGACAGGGACAATGCCCCGTTCAGGTTAGCCGGCCCTCAAGGACCGGCCTTCGTCACGGTCCCGGAATGGGATGGCCTCACCCCGCCTCCCCGGCGGCCGGGGGCCGCGCGAAGACGAGGCGCTGGTAGACGAGGCCGATGCCGATCAGGCAGGCGCCGAGCCCGAGGAAGGACAGGGCCCGCAACGGCCCCTCCAGCCCGGCGAGGTCGAACAGGAACGCCTTGAGGGTCGCAAGCCCGACCAGCACGGCGGAGGCGTAGCGGGCGAGCGTCGAGCCGCGCCGGATGCCGTCGGCGAGCGCCAGCAGGCCCAGCACCAGCCACGCCGCCGAATAGGCGTACCATTCGGGCTGGCCGGTCTCCCGGTCGAGGCCGATCCGCTCGCCCTGGAAGCCGTGACGGACCATCAAGCACGTGCCGAGGAAGGCGAGGCCGAGACCCAGCAGTCCCGCGGCCCGCACGAACCAGACCGGCCGGCGCCCCTGCGCGGCCCGCGCCAGGGCGAACGCCGCCAGCGCCGGCGCGCCGTAGGCCAGCGCGATGTCGTTGAACACGAGTCCCCCCGCCACCGGCGCATCGGTGAGCAGCGGGTTGGCGGCGAGCCCCAGGCCGAGCGCCCCCTGCACCAGGGCCAGCACGGCGAAGGCGAGGCCCGCGACCCGGATCACCGGCGAGGCGGCGGCCCCCGAGACGCGGCCCAGCACCAGGGAGAAACCGAGGCCCGAGAGCGTCGCCAGCCCCTGCTCGACGAGGCTGGTGCCCGGCGCCGCGAGGTCGCCGCCGTGGAGCGCGTGGCGGATCTCGAGGAAGACGAGCAGGCCCGCCAGCACGAGGCTCACCGCCTGGGCGATCTGCTCCGGGACATCCGGGGCACCGCGGCGGATCACCCCTGCGGCCAGCCCGAGGCAGAGGGCCGGCAGGCCGTAGGCGATCAGCAGCCCGTTGAGGATCGGCGTCGCCGACAGGCCGGGGCCGGTCAGCAGCGGATCCCAGGCGAGGCGGCCCGCCACCAGGGCGGCCAGGCCGGCGACGCACCAGCGCAGGGCCGGGATGTCGAGGCGTCGCGCGATCAGCCCGGTCGCGAGCGCCGCCCCGGCCAGCGCCGGAGTCAGCGAGCCGCCCGACAGCGCGAAGACGAAGCCGAGGCAGAGCGCCGCCACGGCCGCGGAGGCGAAGGCGCCGAGCCCGAGGGTCAGGGCCGGGGAGGGCGTGCGCTCGCCCTCGCGGCGGACCAGGGCGGCGAGCCCGCAGAACAGGGCGGCCAGCGCGCCCGCGCCCGCGGCGAAGCCCGGCGCGACCGCGCCGTCGGAGAGGCGGAGATAGGCCATCGCCAGGGCGCCGAGCGGCCCCAGCGCCGCCCCCGCTGCGGCGGCGAGGGCGGTGGCGTAGGGCAGGCGGCTGCCGCCGAGGAGGCGCAGGGTGCCGGCCGCCGCGACGAGGGCGGCCGCCACGAGGGCGAACCACGGCATCGCCGAGGCCGCGTCCGTGCCGTGCCACAGGCCGAGCGGATCGCGCGCGGGCTCGCCCGCCTCGGGCCAGAGGGCGAGGACGCCCGCGAGCGCCAGCGCCGCCACCGGCAGGCCGAGGGCGGCCGGGGCCGCCAGCAACCCGGCGGCGGCGGGGAGCGCCACCGTCGCGAGCGCCGCCGCGATCCAGCCCGCCGCGGCACCCTCGCCGGCGGTGAGGCCGAGCACGACGCCGGCGACGAGAACGAAGGCGGCCAGCGCGCCGGCGGCGAAGCGGTCGAGGCGCGCGTCCTCATCCGCCACGCCCCGGCCCGGCAGCACGGCGAGCACCAGCGCGGCCAGCGCCCCCTGCAGCACGAGATGCGCCTGCGCCGGCCCGCTTCCGATGCCGGTCCCGAGGCCGAGGAGGGCGATCAGCACCGACCACGCCGCCGCGCCGAGCCCGCCCGCGACCGCGAGGGCGCGCCAGCCCTTCAGCCACGCGAAGCCGTAGGCGCTGCCCGCTACCACCGGCAGGTAGAGGGCGAGCGGCCACAGGCTGGCCGAACCGCTGCCGACGAGGAACGGCGCCCCCATGGCGCCGACGAGGCCGATGCCGGCGAGCGCCGGGCCGTGCAGCAGGGCCGCGGCCATGGCGGCGAGCCCCGTCGCGGCGAGCCCGGAGAAGGCCGCGAGCGGCCCGAGGAAGCCGTAGAGGGCATGCGCCGCGTAGATCGCACCGAACAGAGCGACCGTTCCGGCGGCGGTGACGACCGCCGGCACGTCGGGCCAGTTCGGCGGAACCGGCGCCGCGCCGCGCAGGCGCCGGCGCAGGAACTCGCCCGCGGCGAGCAGCCCGAGCGCCAGAAGCACCGCGCCCGCGACCCGCACGCCCGGCCCGAACAGGCCCCGCTCGGCCGAATAGCGCACCAGCAGGGCCGCGCCGAAGGCGAGCGCCAGCCCGCCGGCCCAGACGGTCCAGCGGGTGCCGAACCGCTCTTCGAGGGAAGGGCGCGGCGTCGCCGGGCGCGGAGCCGGGGAGGCGATCTTCGGCGCGGTCTTCGGAACCGGTTCCCGATTCGGCGGGACCGGGGGCGCGTCCGGTGGGGGGCCTTCCGGCGAGACCACGTCCGGCCTCGGCGCCTGCGGAGGCGGCGCCGCCGTCCTCACGGCGGTAGGTCTGGGATCGGGGGCGGTGGCGTCGCTTTCGAGCCGGGCGATGCGGCGCTCCAGCGCGGCGATGCGCCCGCGCTGTCCCAGCACGAGGAACAGCCCCGCCGGGCCGGCGACGATCGTGGCAAGCCCGAGGAGGGTGAGCAGAAGGATGAAGCTGTCGTCCATGGGCACGGCCGTCCGGTTCGGAAGGCCGCAAGCTTAGCGCAAGATGCAGGCGATGCGGGTGCCGCCCCTCACCACCAAGACGTCAGCGCATATAAGCGAGGTGCAGCCGGCTGCCCTCGCGCTCCACGACGGCGCAGGGACGGTCGATCTCCGGCGAAGCGATCGAAAGATGGACGGTGTCGGGGACGATCACCGCAGGGTCGACTACGACATCGACACCGTCGGGCAAGAAATCCCACACGAGGCACCCGATCGACCCGGCATCGTTGCTGGATGAAATCAGTCCTACACTAAAGGCGTCTTGGAGAAATAAATCACGGCCCGCATTCAACATTGCCTAACCCCGCGAGCTGAGCGGCTTCGAGGGTTAACTGTACGGTTACTTTTTTCCGAAATCACGCGGGAAATTTTCGATTGGCTGGCAAAAAATCGATTGCACGGCGCGAGAATTCATGACTGCCCAAATTTCGTTGCTTATTCGTTCCGCAACAAACCTTTTGGTTGCGTCCCGCCGGACTTGAAGGTCAAGGTTTTCTTCGCGCCGCCCGGTGGCGGCCCGGCCGGCCGCGAGGGCGCAGACTGCGGGCTCATCCACGGCGAAGGCGGCTTGCCGGCCCAGGGCGACTTGACCCGCTGCGACGCCCGCCCCACGATCCGATTCGTGCGAAGAAGGTTCTAGAGGCGTGGCGACAGGCCGTTTGGCGAGCATCCCGTTCTTCAAGGAGCCGGGTGTCGATCTCACTCCCTACGAGACGCGCTGCCATTGGCGGCGCTTCGACGAGAACGAGACGCTCGTCGATTACGACGACATCTCGACCGACGTGTATTTCCTCGCCACCGGCGAGGTGCGCATCCTCAACCGCTCGCAATCCGGCAAGGAAGTGATCCTCGGTGAGATGCGCGCGGGCGCCTTCTTCGGCGAACTCGCCGCGCTGGACGGGATCGGCCGCTCGGCCAACGTCACGGCGCTGACCCGCGGCGAGGTCTGCGTGGTGCCGGCCGCCGTTTTTCGCCAGATCGTGTTCGCCTCCGAGCCCATCGCCGACCGGCTGTTCCGGCTGCTCGCCAAGCGCGTGCGCGAGTTGAACACCCGGCTGATGGAGCACGCGCTCCTCGACCTGCGCCACCGCCTCTATGCCGAATTGCTGCGCCTCTCGGTGCCGCGGGCGGGGCATGAGGGCGAGCGCGTCGTGACGCCGCCGCCCTACCACCACGTGCTTGCCGCCCGCATCGGCTGCCGCCGCGAGCAGGTGACGCGCGAGTTCACCGTGATGGCCGGCGAGGGCCTGATCGACCGCACCCGCGGCGCCCTCGTGATCCGCCGCCCCGACCTGCTCGAAGCGCGGGTGCAGGAGGCGCTGCGGGAAGACGCGTGATAGGGATGAACCAGGTCCTTTCGAGCCCCTGACCGATCGTCTTGCCCGCGCCCCTTCCCCCCACCGCCCCGCTGCTCGGTATCGAGCGGATCACCAAACGCTTCGGCCCTCAAACGGCCGTCGATGGCGTCTCCCTCGATCTCGCGCCGGGCGAGGTGTTTTGCCTGCTTGGGCCCTCGGGTTGCGGCAAGAGCACCCTGCTGCGGCTCATCGCCGGTTTCGAGACGCCGGACGCGGGCGCGATCCGGCTCGACGGGGCGGACCTGACCGCGCTGCCGCCGCATCGGCGGCCGGTGAACATGATGTTCCAGTCCTACGCGCTGTTTCCGCATATGAGCGTGGCGGCCAATGTCGGCTACGGGCTCAAGGGCTTGGGTTTGAGCCGGAAGCAGGCGGCCGAGCGGGTCGCCGGGCTGATAAAGCTGGTGCGGCTCGAAGGCTTCGAATCGCGGCGTCCCGAAACATTGTCGGGCGGGCAGCGGCAGCGGGTGGCGCTCGCCCGCGCCCTGGCACGCGAGCCGAAGCTGCTGCTCCTCGACGAGCCGCTGGGCGCCCTCGACCGCACCTTGCGGGAGGAGACGCAAGGGGAACTGCGGGCGATTCAGCGGCGGCTCGGCACCGGCTTCGTCGTCGTCACCCACGACACGCAAGAGGCGATGGCACTCGCCGACCGCATCGGCGTGATGGAACGCGGGCGCCTCGTTCAGGTCGGCCCGGCCCGCGACCTCTATGAGCGCCCGGCGAGCCGCTTCGTCGCCGGTCTTTTGGGCGACGTGAACCTGATCGAGGGCCGGCTCGGGCCGGACGAGCCCGGCGGCCTGCGCACCGTCGAGACCGCCCTCGGGCCGATCCGGGCGAGCGGGGAGGGCGCGGCGGGCGCCGCCGTGGTGGTCGCGGTGCGGCCCGAGCGGCTGGTCGTCGGCGGGGCGGACGGGCTGCCCGGCACGCTCCAAGGGACACTTGTCGAGGCGACCTTCCTCGGCGACCGCATCCGCTCCCGGATCAGGATGGCCGACGGCACGGTCCTGCGCGCCTCCGCCGCCCTTCCGGCAACGGGGCCGATGCCGGGCGTGGGCGAGGCCGTCACCGTCGCGATTCCCGCCGATGCCGCCCGGGTGCTGTCGGCATGAGCGGGCGCTTGGCGCGGCTGCTGGTGCGCGGGCTGCCGCTCGCGTGGCTGGTCCTGTTCTTCCTCGTGCCCTTCGCGGTGACGCTGAAGATCAGCTTCTCCTCGCCGGCCACCGCCCAGCCGCCCTACCTGCCGGTGATCGACTGGCAGGGCGGGCTGGAGGGCTGGCGCGAGTTTCTCGAAGCGCTCGACTTCCAGAACTACCGCATGATCGCGGAGGACGCGCTCTACCGCGACGCCGCCCTGTCCTCGCTCGGCTATGCGGCGCTGGCCACCGCGATCCTGGCGCTGACCGGCACGCCGACCGCCTACGCCATGGCCCGCGCCTCGAAGCGCTGGCAGCCGATCCTCGTCGCGCTCGTCATCGTGCCGTTCTGGACGAGCTTCCTGATCCGGGTCTACGCCTGGATCGCGATCCTAAAACCCGAGGGGCTGCTCAACGGCGCCCTGATGAAGCTCGGGCTGATCGCAAGCCCGTTGCCGATCCTCGATTCGCCCACCGGCGTGCTGATCGGGCTGACCTACGCCTACCTGCCCTTCATGGTGCTGCCGCTCTACGCGGTGATGAGCCGGCTCGACCCGGCCCTGCTGGAGGCGGCCGCCGATCTCGGCGCCGGGCGGGCGCGGGCCTTCTTCACCGTGACCCTGCCGCTCGCCCTGCCGGGGGTCGCGGCCGGGGCGCTGCTCTGCTTCATCCCGATGGTCGGCGAGTTCATCATCCCGGATCTGCTCGGCGGCTCGGACACGCTGATGCTCGGGCGCGTGCTGTGGAGCGAGTTCTTCTCGAACCGCGACTGGCCGCTGGCCTCCGCGGTCGCGGTGCTGCTGCTGATCCTGATCGTCGGCCCCGTGGTGCTGTTCCGCGAGGCGGAGCTGCGCCGGGAAGAGGCCGCCGAGGGGAGGGGACGATGACGCCTTTCGCCCGCACCGCGCTCGGCCTCGCCCTCGCCTTCCTCTACGCGCCGATCCTCGTGCTGATCGTCTATTCCTTCAACGATTCGAAGCTCGTCACCGTCTGGGGCGGGTTCTCGACCCGCTGGTACGCAATCCTGTTCGCCGACGGGCCGCTGATCGCCGCGGCCCTCGTCTCGCTCAAGGTGGCGCTGCTCTCGGCCGGGATCGCGGGCGTGCTCGGGACGCTCGCCGCGCTCGCGCTGGACCGGCACGGACGCTTCCGCGGGCGCGGCGCCTATACCGGGCTGCTCTACGCCCCGATGGTGATGCCGGAAGTCATCACCGGCCTGTCGCTGCTGCTGCTGTTCGTCGGCATCGGGCTCGATCGCGGCATCGGGACCATCGTGATCGCGCACGCCACCTTCGCCACCGGCTTCGTCGCCGTGGTGGTGGGCGCGCGCCTCAAGGGCCTCGACCGCTCGCTCGAGGAGGCCGCCGCCGATCTCGGCGCGTCGCCGGCCCGCGTCTTCTTCGGCATTACCCTGCCGCTGATCGCCCCATCCGTCGCGGCCGGCTTCCTCCTCGCCTTCACCCTGTCGCTCGACGACCTCGTGATCGCGAGCTTCGTCTCGGGCCCCGGCGCCACCACCCTGCCGATGCGGCTCTACAGCCAGGTTAGGCTCGGGGTGAACCCGGAGATCAACGCCGCCTCGACCCTGATGATCGCGACCGTGGGGCTGGTGGTGCTGGCGGCGTCCTGGCTGACCGCGCGGCGGGGGGCGTAGAACTCATCCCGGTGGCGCCAGAACCTGGGCGCGCCGCGCCTCCAGTGTCTGCCAGACGAGGAGCGCGGGCAGGCCGAGGACGACGTCGGGGACGCGCTTGGCCAGCGACAGGGCAATGGCGATGCCCGCGTCCAGCCCGAACAGGGCGCCGACGAAGACGAAGCCGCCCTCTTGGACGCCGAGTCCGCTCGGCACCGGGAAGGCCGCCGACTTGATCGCCTGCGACAGCGATTCCAACACCAGAACCTCGGTCAGGCTCGCCTCGACGCCGATGGAGGCAAGCACGATCCAGATCTCGGCGGCGCCCAGGAGCCAGCCCGCGGCGTGGAGCAGCGTCGCCTGGGCCAGCGGGCCGCGGCGGTCGCGCCCCCAGACCGCGTCGAGGGCGTCGCGCACGGACGGGCCGGCGGCGGCACCCGGCTCGGGCCCGCCGAGGACACGGCGCAGGAGGCCGGCGAGCCGCCGCTCCAGACCGCGGGCGGAGCCGAGGCGCTGCAGGGCGAAGAAGGCCGCGACCGCCGCCACCGCGACGGCGGCCACCTCCACGGTCCAGCGGGCGAGCGTCGCGGCGGCCTCGCCGGGCAGCCGCCACAGGAGCCCGGCCCCGAGCACCGTGAAGCCGACCTGCGTGGCGACCTGGATCAGCATGTCGGCCAAGAGCGAGGCCGCCGCGAAGCTGCCGGCCACGCCCCAGAAGGTCAGCAGGCGCCCGCCCACCACCTCGCCGCCGACCGAGGCGACGGGCAAGAGCACGTTCACCCCCTCGCGCACGAAGCGCAGGATCACGAAGGCCCCGGTCTCGACCCGTCCCCCATCCGGCACGGCGGCACCGAGCCCGGCGAGCAGGCGGGCCCAGGCGAGCCCGCACAGGAGCACGATCAGCGCCCGCACGACGACGATGCCCACGAGTCCCAGGGCGCCGATCCGCCCGAACGCGTCGCCGATGGACGCGAGGTCGTTGGTGGCCACGAGCCAGCCGCCCAGCCCCAGTCCGGCGAGGGTTCCGAGGAGCGGCAGGCGGCGCGCGAAGCCCCGCAGCAGGCGGCGCGGCGGGGAGGCGGGGTCAGCCATCGGCATCGGGCGAATCCGGCGCCGGGCGGGCGGGCGCGTCGAGGGAGAGGGATGCGGCGCAGACGGCATCGAGTCCGGGATCGAGCAGCACGACGCGGCCCCGCGCCAAGGAGGCCGCGGTCGCCACCGTGAGCATCCGCTTGGGGCAGGGGCCGAGGCAGCCGGTCTCGACGATCTTCACCTTGCGGGTCTTCTGGCGGGCCTGCTGGCGGGCGTCCGGGCGCAGCACCGCCTCCCCCTCGGGCCGGCCCGCGGCGCGCTTGAGGACGCGGCCGAGGCGCTTGCGGTCCACACCCTGGCGCTTGGCGCACTTGCCGCAGACCAGCACGACCTCTGCGAAGCCGGCTTTCGCCGTGCGGGCCTTGGCAGGCACCGCCTCGGGCGCCTTCGCCGTGAAGTCCTGCGCCGTGCGGATCGGGCCGCGCGGTTCCTGACGGCGTCCCAATCGCCCCTCCGCTCCCGCTTCGCCCCGCCCTCGCGAGGTGAGGGCGGCCTATCGCAGCCCGGCTGCGCCCGGCAATCCCGGCGGATCGCCGCGCCTTAAAAAGGGCCGAAAAGAACGGGACCTCAGCCCCGGCGGCGAGCGCCCGCCCGACGCTTCGCGGCCGGGCGCGACAGGAGCCCGGCAGACGGCCGGCGGCGGTTTTCCCGCGAGGATGTCTCTTCGATGAGTTCGGACGAGGTCAAGCAGGAGACGAAGGTCCGGTCGAACCCGAGCGTCCAGTCGCTCATCGACCTCGCCCGCCGCTCCGTGCCGGATCTGCGGCGCAATGCCGAGACGATCGAGCCCGTGCCCGCGCGCCGGGGCGGGCCCCTGGTCGCCCGCGTGCGCCGGACCCTCGACTGGACCCGCCTGCCCGGCCTCCGGCGCCGGGAGGAGGCGCGCCCGCAGCCGCGGCTGCTGGTGCGGCTGGTCCGCAGCTACGCCCTGTTCGTGCTGGTGCCGACGGCGGCCGTGGGATTCTACGTCTTCGTGCTGGCCACGCCGCAATACGTCGCCGAATCGCAGTTCGCCGTGCGCGGCGACATCGAGCCGATGGCGAACACCTCGCTCGGCGTGTATCAGGAGCTGATCCAGAAGCATAACAGCCAGGACAGCTTCATCCTGCGCGACTACATCAGAAGCCGGCCGCTGGTGGAGGCGGTCGATGCCAAGCTCGGCCTCCAGACGATGTTCTCGCAGGACGGGATCGACTTCTGGGCACGTTACAATTCCGATCAACCGGTCGAGAGGCTGGTCCGCTACTGGCGCGACCACGTCACGCCACAGATCGACGTCGTCTCGGGGGTGATCCGGCTGACCGTGCGGGCCTTCTCGCCCCAGGACGCGGTGGCGATCTCCAAGGAGGTGATCGCCCAGTCGGAGACCCTCATCAACACGATCTCCCGCCGCGCCCAGCAGGATATGCTGACCCAGGCGCAGAAGGAGGTCGACAAGGCGGTGGAGCGACTCAAGCGGGCTCGCACGACGCTGCAGGAATTCCGCAACCGCTGGGGCATCATCGACCCGTCGCAGTCCGCCCAGGCGACGGCCACCACGATCGAGCTGTTGCGCAAGGACAAGATCAAGGCCGAGAACGACCTGCGCGTCCTGCGCGACTCCAAGCTCGACGAGAAGACCCGCAGCATCCAAGTGCTCGTCGCCACCGTCGCGGCCATCGACGGCCAGATGAAGGACCTGCAGAACCGCCTCACCACCGACGGCCTCGTCAGCGACGCCTCGCACAATCTCACCCAGGCCCTGCTCGAATACGAGGGCCTGATGGTCGAGCAGACGATCGCCGAGAAGCTCAACGCGTCGATGAACATGATCCTCGACCGAGCCCGCGTCGCCGCCTCGAAGCAACAGATCTATCTGGCGACCTATGTCGAGCCGCTGCTGCCGAGTTACTCGGCCTATCCGGCACCGTTCTACGCCGTCGGCGTGGCCCTGTTCCTGTTCACGATGTTCTGGAGCGCCCTCTCCCTGATCCGGGCCGCCGTCGTCGACAACCGACTTTGATTGTTTGGCCCCAAACGCCGACGGCCGCCTGCGCGGCCTCGGAGCATCGTCCCGAGAGGCGGATACCGGCTTTCGGGAAAGACGATGCAGCACAGGAACCTGGGAACCGTCTTGGATCCGACATTCAGGACGGTACTCGAGCTTTCGCTTCATGCCCGAATATACGGCGCTGCCCGCGCGATTGCCCTGGCTCGAGGGGGCCGCCCCTTGATCGGGCAGCCGCCGCAGGCGATGTCCCTCGCCTTGCCGGAGCGGTCTCGGTCCGCCGCGAGCGCCGGCGGAACGTGTCACAGGAGCAGGCCCATGGCGGATTTCTCGGATCTCGTCGCCCGCGCGGTGAGCCCGGCGATGAGCCGGGAGGAGCGCGAAGAGGTCTACAACGTGGTCCGGGCGGCGGTGCAACGGCTTCAGGAGCGCGAGGGCCTCGCCGCGGACGATCCGGGCATCCTGCTGCAGCGCCACCTGATCGAGGAGACGATCCGGGACGTCGAGTTCGACATCACCCGCTTCCTGACCCTGCGCCGGATCGCGGAGGCCAAGGCCGCCCAGGACGCCGAGGCGGCGCGGCACGCGGGACGGCGGCGCTGACCGGACGACGCGCTGGACGACCTCGACCCGGGCCCCACATCACGCCCCCTTCAGGACATCTCGACGAGACCTTCGATGCAGGCCGATCCCCCCGCCGATTCCCCCGCAGCCCTCGACGACGCGACCCTCGCCTTCGCGGCCCGTGTCTTCCAGTACGCCCGGATGGGGCATGCCGAGGAACTGGCCGGGCTGTTCGCGCAGGGGCTGCCGGCCAACCTGCGCAACGACAAGGGCGACAGCCTCCTGATGCTCGCCGCCTATAACGGCCAGGCGGAAACCGCGCGGGTGGTGCTGGAGGCCGGCGGCGACCCGGAACTCGCCAACGACCGCGGCCAGACTCCGCTGGCGGGCGCCGCCTTCAAGGGCGATGCGGGTATCGTCGATCTCCTGCTCGACCATGGCGCGGCGGTGGACGGCACGGCCGACGGCGCGCGCACGGCGCTGATGCTCGCGGCCATGTTCGACCGCGTCGCCATCGTCGAGCAATTGCTCGCCCGCGGCGCCGACGCGGCCCGCCGCGACGCCTCGGGGATGAACGCCGCGGAACTGGCGCGGCAGATGGGCGCGAAGGAGACCCCGGCCCTGCTGGAGCGGGCGGCGGGCTGAGGTCGTCCACCCGAACCGGTGTCGCTCAAACGCCACGCAACGAGTGTTCTTTCGATCTATATGCAACGCTTGCTTGAACTGCCGAGTGTCATCACCTAGGCCAAGTGCAGAGGTGATGCGACAATGTCCAAGACGGTCAGCGATTATACGGCCCTGCTCTCGGGGTCGAGCTGGTGGGGGGATAAGACTGTCGGCAAGCCGGTCTTCATTACTTATTCGTTCGAGACCGAAGCCTACGATTACCTCTCGGATCTGGGATTTTCGGCCGAGTTCAAGGACTCGTTCAGGCCGCTGGGCCAGATGGAGGAGTCAGCCGCCTTCTTCGCTCTCCTGCATTGGGACGGGGCGAGCGGGATTAAGTTCCTCGAGGTTCCGGCGGGGCAGGGCGACATCCGGTTCGGGCGCTACGACCTCGGCAAGAACCCGGACACCTCCGATGCCGCGGCCTTTGCGTACAATCCCTTCACCACGATCGACCGCAGTGGGTCCTATGATCTGGCGCCCGGCGGTGACATCTTCATCGACCTGACCGTCGAAGATTACTCGTTCTACGGCGAGATCCACGTGCTGACGCACGAGATCGGCCACGCGATCGGCCTGAAGCATCCCTTCGAAGGCGATGTCCTCCTCGATCCGACCCTCGATACCGTCGCCCACACGGTGATGAGCTACAGCGATGTGCCCTCGACGCTCCCCAAGCTCGGCGATCTCGACGAGGCGGCCGTCGCCTACCTCTACGGCTCGGACAGGGCGGACGGCACTCAGGTCACCAGTTGGAACTGGGACGACAAGACCTACACTCTGACCCAGACTGGCGGCGTTGGAGACGACACGATCCGGGGCGTCTCGACCAGGGACGTCATCCGGGCCGGAGCCGGCGACGACCTCGTGTTCAGCGGTGCAGGCGACGACCGAATCTTCGCCGGTGCGAACGACGACGTGGTCTTCGCCGACGATGGCGACGACACTGTCTACGGCGACGATGGCGGCGATGTCCTCCATGCCGGAGCCGGCAAGGACGCACTCTTCGGCGGCACCGGGGACGACGGCCTCGGCGGGGACGAGGGTGACGACGTCCTGAAGGGCGAGGCGGGCGACGACTACCTCGATGGCGGAGCGGGCGACGACCTCCTCATCGGCGGAGCCGGCGACGACGTGCTGGCCGGCGGCGCAGGTAACGACACGCTCGACGGCGGCGATGCCGGGCGGATCGGCAACACTGCCGATTACGGTGACGCACGCCAGCAGGTCCGGGTCGATCTGGGCGGCATGCGCGCGACCGTCGGCGGCAAGGCCATGGTCTATCATGCCACCGGGACCGAGATTGGCCGCGACACGCTCACGGGTATTGCGAACGTCGTCGGCGGAAACGGTTCTGACGTGCTGACCGGCGATGTGGGTGCAAACAGCCTCTGGGGTGGGGCCGGCGACGACCTGCTCGAGGGGCGGGACGGCGACGACGTCCTCGATGGCGGCAAAGGCGGCGACCGATTGGAAGGCGGCGCGGGCAACGACCGGCTCGAAGCCGGCGCGGGCAACGACACGCTCCTGGGCCAGGATGGGGACGACAGGCTGGTCGGTGGCGACGGCGGCGACCGGTTGGACGGCGGAACCGGGAACGACCTGCTCCATGGCGAGGCGGGCAGCGATACGCTCGACGGCGGTACAGGGGACGACAGGTTGGTCGGCGGCGCGGGCAACGATGTGCTCAGGGGCAGCGATGGCACCGACCTCCTCGACGGCGGTGATGGCGGCGACCGGCTGGCCGGCGGGGCCGGAAACGACGCGCTCAAGGGCGGTGCGGGCCACGATACGCTCTTCGGCGAGGCCGGGGACGACAGGCTGACGGGTGGCGCGGGCGACGACCTGCTCGACGGCGGGCGTGGCGGCGAAGTCCGAGGCGATACGGTCGATTACGGCGACGCGCGCCAGCAGATCCGGGTCGATCTGAACGGTATGAGCGCGACCGTCGGCGGCAAGACCGTGAGCTATCACGCCGTTGGGACCGAGATCGGCCGCGACACCTTCAAGAACGTCGAGAACGTTACCGGCGGCCTCGGATCCGATTTGCTGACCGGCAGCGCAGCCGCGAATCGCTTGTCGGGCGGGGGCGGGAACGATGGGCTCAAGGGTCAGGACGGTGCCGACCTCCTCGACGGCGGCGATGGCGCCGACCGGCTGGAAGGCGGGGCCGGGAACGATGCGCTCCTGGGCGGCGCGGGCAACGACAGGCTCTTCGGCGAGGCCGGGGACGATCGGTTGGTGGGCGGTGGGGGCGACGACACGATCGAGGGGGGCCGCGGCGGCGAGATCCTTGGCGACACCGCCGATTACGGCGCGACAACCGAGGCGATCCAAGTCGATTTGAACGGCATGCGCGAGACCGTCGGCAGCAAGAATGCCGTCTACCACGCCATCGGCGCCGAGATCGGCCGCGACGTGCTGCTGAACGTCGAGAACGCCGTCGGCGGCTCGGGTGCCGACGCCCTGTTCGGCAACGGGGCCTCGAACCGTCTCGCGGGCGGCGGCGGCAACGACACGCTCAAGGGCGGCGCGGGCGCCGACATCCTCACCGGCGGGGCCGGCGCCGACCGGTTCGTGTTCGACACGAAGCTCGGTGCGAACGAGGCCGATCGCATCACCGACTTCACCGCCGGCAGCGACGTGCTCTGGCTCGACGACGACGTGTTCACCGCATTGAAGGCCGGGCGGCTGGCCGAGGGGCAAATCTACGCCGGCACGAGCGCCCACGATGCCGACGACCGCCTGATCTTCGACGCCAGGACCAAGGCCCTGTTCTACGATGCCGACGGCACCGGGGCGCAGGCCCAAATCAGGATCGCGGTGCTCGACAAGGTCGCGGCGCTCGCCGCTTCCGACTTCCTGATCGTCGTGTAGGATCGCCCTCGACGGCCCCGGACGTGACGATCCGGGCCGGGGAGGGACGCCATGGGGCACGCGGCGCGTGAAGCGGTCGGGGCGATCGACCAGGGCACCACGAGCACGCGCTTCATCGTGTTCGACCGCTCCGGCGCCATCCTGGGGCAGGCCCAGCGCGAGCACGAGCAGATCTTTCCCAAAGCCGGATGGGTCGAGCACGATGCCCGCGAGATCTGGCGCAACACCCGCACGGTGATGCGCGAGGGGCTGGTGCGGGCCGGACTCGAGCCCTCCGACCTGTCCGCCATCGGCATCACCAACCAGCGCGAGACCGCCTTGTTGTGGGATGCCACGACCGGCGAACCGCTGCACAACGCGCTCGTCTGGCAGGACACCCGCACCGACCGGCACGTCGCCGCGCTGGCCCGCGACGGTGGCCGCGACCGGTTTCGCGCCCTCACCGGTCTGCCGCTGGCGAGCTATTTTTCCGCCTCCAAGCTCGCTTGGCTGCTCGACCATGTCGAGGGGGCGCGGGAGAAGGCCGAGGACGGGCGGGCGCTGTTCGGCACCATCGATTCCTGGCTGGTCTGGAACCTCACCGGCGGCGAGGAGGGGGGCTTGCACGTCACCGACGTGACCAACGCCAGCCGCACCCAGCTCATGTCGCTCGCGACCCTCGACTGGGACGAGGGCATGCTCGGCGTGTTCCGCATCCCCCGCGCGGTGCTGCCGAAGATCGTCTCGTCGAGCGCGGTGCTGGCCGAGACCTGCGACCCATTCGAGGGCGTGCCGGTGGCCGGCATCCTCGGCGACCAGCAGGCGGCGCTCTTCGGCCAGACCTGCTTCGCGGCGGGCGAGGGCAAGAACACCTACGGCACCGGCGCCTTCGCGCTGATGAACACCGGCCCGGAGCCCGTCGCCTCGAAGGCCGGGCTCGTCACCACGGTGGCCTACCGGATCGGCGACGAAGCCCCGGCCTATGCGCTGGAGGGCTCCATCGCCATCACCGGCGCCCTGGTGCAGTGGCTGCGCGACAATCTCGGACTGATCCGCGAATCCTCCGAGATCGAGGCGCTGGCCCGCAGCGTCGAGGACAATGGCGGCGTCTACGTCGTGCCGGCCTTCTCCGGCCTCTACGCGCCGCATTGGCGCGACGACGCCCGCGGCCTCATCATCGGGCTGACCCGCTACGCCAACAAGGGCCACATCGCCCGCGCGTGTCTCGAGGCCACTGCCTACCAGACCCGCGAGGTGCTGGAGGCCATGGAGCGCGATTCCGGTATCACCTTGAGCGAGTTGCGCTGCGACGGCGGCATGACCGTCAACGACCTGCTGATGCAGTTCCAGGCCGACATCCTCGACCGCGAGACCCTGCGCCCGAAGGTGTCGGAGACCACGGCCCTGGGAGCCGCCTATGCCGCGGGCCTCGCCACCGGATTCTGGGGCGGTTTGTCGGACCTCACGGACAATTGGGCGGTTGACCGGCGCTGGCATCCGCATCTCGACGCGGAGCGGCGCGCGGCCCTGTTCTCCGGCTGGAGCCGGGCGGTGGAGCGCTCCTTCGGCTGGGTGGAGGACGAGGCATGAGGACGGGCCGAGCGGCATTCCTGGCGATGAGTCTGCTTTTTGCGAGCGCGAGCAGCGGCTTGGCCGCACCGCAGACCTATCCGGGCCAGCGCGAGGGCGACGTCGTCGTCCGGGATTTCCGCCTCGCCGGCGGCGAGAGCCTGCCCGAGGCCAAGCTGCACTACACCACGCTCGGCACGCCCCATCGCGGCGCCGACGGCGAGATCGACAACGCGGTGCTCGTCCTGCACGGCACCACCGGCACCGGAAAGAGCTTCCTGATCCCGACGCTCGGCCCCGAGCTGTTCGGCGAGGGGGCGCCGCTCGATGCGCGGCACTGGTACGTGATCCTGCCCGACGGGCTCGGGCGCGGCGGTTCGTCGAAGCCGTCCGACGGGCTCAAGGGCCGCTTCCCCCGCTACGGCTACGGCGACGTCGTCGCGGGTCAGCACCGGGTGGTCGAGGACCTCGGCGTCAAGCGCCTGCGCCTCGTGCTCGGCACCTCCATGGGCGGGATGCAGGCCTGGATGTGGGGCATCCGCTACCCGAAGGGCATGGACCTGATCATGGCGGTGGCGAGCCAGCCGATTCCCGTGAGCGGCCGCAACGCCCTGTGGCGGCGCCTCCTGATCGAGGGCATCCGCTCCGACCCCGACTGGAACAACGGCGAATACACGAAGCAGCCCAAAAGCTTCGAGCGCATCCTGCCGATCTTCAACATCATGACCGAGAGCGTGCTCAGCCTCCAGAAGCAGGCCCCGACCCGCGCCGCGTCGGACGCCGTCTACGACAAGATGGTCGCGGGCTACGCCGACAAGGCCGACGCCAACGACTGGCTGCGCTGGTTCGATTCCTCGTTCGACTACGATCCCTTCCCCGATCTCGGGAAGATCGAGGCCAAGGTGCTGGCGGTGAACTTCGCCGACGACGAACTGAACCCGCCCCAGCTCGACGTGATGAACGCCGCGATGGCGCGTGTGAAGGACGGCCGCTTCGTGCTGGTGCCGACCTCGCCCGAGACCCACGGACATCAATCGTTGCGCTACGCCTCCCTGTGGAAGCGGCATCTGGCCGAGTTTCTGGGCTCGCCCGAGGCGAAGACCGAAGGAGCGGACTCGCTGGAGAGGCCGCTCAGCCGGTAGTTGCTCCCCTTGGCGGCCCGCCGCTCGGATCAGGATTCCTGACGCATTCGTGAGTGCAAATCTGCAACGCTGGTTGCAATTTTCAGTCGCCCCCTGCGAGTCTTATGGATGAATGGATTTCACACCCTCTACAAGGGTGACTCGATTTGAAGCGGGAACGACCATGGCCACTGTTCGCATCATTGATGGCGCATTTTCCATTGCTGCAATTGATTCTGCCTGGGAAGGAACATTCGACAAACAAACTTCTACAAAATGCGTCGTCGTCGACGAAAGCACGTCGTACGGAATAGAGCTTAGTGGATCGAATTTTACATATAGTGATAGTTACTATGGTGGACTTGAATCCGGCAGGATCAAGGGCATTACGATCTTTAACACCGACGGCTCCGTGCGCTGGACGATGTCCGGCCTCAGCCTCAACGCGAACGAGTTCAATACGGCGGTCAGCAATGCCTACTCTTCGAACCTGTCTCCGCTCCTGACCCTGTTGAAGGACGTGCCGCTGATCGTTTCCGGGGGAACGCTCGACGACAACTTCATCGGTGGCCAGAAGAACGACAAATTCTTCGGTGGGGTCGGCTCCGATACGTTCGTCGGCAATGGCGGCCGAGACCAGATGGACGGCGGCGTGGGCGACTACGATATCGTCAACTATTCCCAGGAAAACGGCGGCGGCGGCATCAAGGTTAATCTGACAAAGAACACGGTCGTCGATACGTATGGCAGTGTCGACACGGTCAAGAATATGGAGTTGATCGTCGGGACCGACGAGGTCGACACGTTCGTTGGTTCCAAGACAGCCGCCTATGAGGCGTTCAGCGGCCGCGGCGGTGGCGACACCATCAACGGTGGCGGCGGTTCACACAACACGGTCCGTTACGACTATGACAACGACTATGGCATCGACGTGAACCTCGCGGGCAACCCGGATGGGACGGGCTATGGGAAGTTTGGCTATTATGGAGATGTCGATACGCTGATCGGAATCCAAGATATCATTGCAACTAATGGCCAGGACACACTGGTCGGCTCCGCCGAGGCTAATACTTTCACGGGATTGAGCGGCTCTGACGACATCAACGGCGGCCTCGGAATCGACACAATCAATTATTCATTTGAGAATGGCACTCAGGGCGTCACCGTAGACCTTGAGCGTTATTTTGCCTTCGACTCCTATGGGTATAAGGATACGCTGGTCTCGATCGAGGATGTGCTCGGCACGGGCTTTCGAGACCTGATGAAGGGCTCGTCCGGCAACAATGTCCTGTTGGGCTTGGGCGGAAACGACTCGTTGAAGGGCTTGGCTGGCATCGACCGCCTTGAGGGCGGCACGGGCAACGACAGGCTGGCGGGTGGGCTTGGAAACGATAGGCTGATCGGCGGCGATGGCTACGACGACTTCGTCTTCGACACCGCTTTGAACGCGAAAACCAATGTGGATCGCATCACCGACTTCGCGGTCGCCAGCGACAGCATTGCGCTGGAAAACGCGATCTTCAAGAGCTTGAAGGTCGGCGACTTGGCCGCTGGCGCTTTTTACATCGGCTCGGCTGCCCATGACGCGAGCGATCGGATTATCTATAACAATAAAACAGGCGCCTTGCTGTACGATGCCGACGGTAAAGGCGGCCAGGCCGCCGTTCAGTTTGCTACCCTCGATAGCAACTTGAAGCTTACCGCCGATCACTTCGACATCTTTTAAGATGTTCAGTTTGGATCGACATCACCGAAGCACCTGAAATCCAATGAGACGGCATCGTCCCGGATGGCTCGGCCAGTCCGGGACGAACCATGAGATTCTGGCATCGCGCGCAGGGGCCAAGCTCGGAATCGAGGACGCGGCATACGACGCCGATCCCGGATTCACCGCTGCGACGTTTGGGATGTCGGGCCGAGCCCGGCCCGGCTCGACGGGATGAACGGCGCCATCGCCCGAGACCCACGGACATCCGTCGCTGCGCTACGCCTCCCTGTGGAAGCGGCATCTGGCCGAGTTTCTGGGCTCGCCCGAGGCGAAGACCGAAGGGGATAATTCGCCGGAGGGGCCGGCGAAGCGCTGAGGCCGGCGGGCACGTTCACCTGAGACGGCAGGCAAAATACGCAAGACGCCTGAAGTCGTTCTGTCATAATTTTAGCGGATGATCGCTTCTTCACTCCACGCTCACGCCGATCACGGCGGCGTGACGTGCGTTCACCCGACCACTCAAGGAGCGATGACTATCATCGACGCATCCGCGACGAAAAATTAACGCTCGAATTGTTAGTTCGGTCACGGAAACGCCCCCGACTCGACCGGACGACAGCATGCGCATCTCTCTCAAAGCGGCCCTCGCCGGCTCGTTCAGCCTGCTCGCCGTCGTTGCGGCCGTTCAGGGCGGGCTCAGCATCGTGAAGCTGGCGACGATCGACCGAGAGGTGCGGGAGATCGCCACCGACTGGCTGCCCTCGGTCGGGCTGCTGGGCGACATCAGCACGGCGACCCGCGACGAGCGGGTGAAATCCTATCGCTACGTCGCCACTTCGGACACGCCGGAGCTGCTCGCCGCCAACGAGAAGAGCGTGCGGGTCAGTCAGAAGGCGCTGGCCGATCTGCGCAAGGCCTACGAGCCGCTGATTTCCTCGCCGGAGGAGCGGGCGATCTACGAGCGCTTCTCCGCCACCTGGGCGACCTACAGCGCGCGGCTGGAAGAGATCATCGGGCTGATGCAGGCCGGGCGGAAGGACGAGGCGCTGACCCTGCTCGCCAGCGCCGACACGCTCGCGCTGGCCCAGACCGCCACCAAGACGCTGCAGGAGAATCTCGCCCTGAACAAGCGCAGCGCCAAGGACAGCGTCGAGCACACCGTCGGGAGTGCGGCCTCCGCTGCCACGACCGCCTGGGTCGCCATGGCGGTGACGCTGCTGGCCGCGCTCCTGGCCGCGCTGTTCGGCTGGCTCGGCATCTCGCGGCCGATCGAGGGGATGACCGAAGCGATGGGCCGGCTGGCCGCGGGCGATGCCACCCTCGACGTGCCGGGCCGGGGCCGGCGCGACGAGATCGGCGCGATGTCGGCCGCCGTGCAGGTGTTCAAGGACAATCTGATCCGCGCCCGCGCCCTCGAAGAGGAAGCCGGGCTCGCCCGCGCCGGGATCGAGGCCCAGCGCAAGGCGGCGGCCCGCGAGTTGGCGGACGCGTTCGAGCGGACGGTGGGCGGCGTGATCGGCGGCGTCTCGGCGGCGGCGACCGAGTTGCAGGCGACCGCGAAAGCGATGACCGCCACCGCCGCCCAGACCGCGGCCCAGTCCGGCTCGGTCGCAGCCTCCGCGGACGAGGCGGCGACCAATGTCGGCACCGTGGCCGTGGCGGCGGAGGAACTCGGCGCCTCGGTGCAGGAGATCGGACGACAGGTCGACGGCTCGGCCGCGCTCGCGCAAGCCGCCGTCGGCGAAGCCGGGCAGACCGCGATCCTCGTGCGCGACCTGTCGGATGCGGCCGCCCGCATCGGCGACGTGGTGGCGATGATCGCCACCATCGCCGGCCAGACCAATCTTCTGGCCCTCAACGCCACCATCGAGGCGGCCCGCGCCGGGGAGGCGGGGCGCGGCTTCGCGGTCGTCGCCGCGGAAGTCAAGGAATTGGCGAACCAGACGGCGCGGGCCACCGAAGAGATCACCGGCCAGATCGGTCGCATCCAGACCTCGACCGGTCAGGCGGTGACGGCCATCGACGGGATCGCGGGCCGGATCCGCGAGATCAGCGGCGTCGCCACCGGCATCGCCGCGGCGGTGGAGGAGCAGGGCGCGGCGACGCAGGAGATCGTCCGCAACGTGGCCCAGGCCGCGACCGGCGCCGGCGCGGTGACGGCGACCATCGCGGGCGTCGCCGCCGCGGCCGACGACACGGGGGCCGCCGCGAGCCAAGTGCTCGCCTCGGCCACCGAGCTGTCGCGCCAGTCCGAGCAGCTCGGCGCCGAGGTCGCCCGCTTCCTCGACACCGTGCGGGCGGCCTGAGCCGGGATTTCAGAAGACCGGCGGCTCGACGCTCGCGGCTTCGGGGGCGGGCGCCGCCTTCTTGCGGAGCTTGCGCCGCCTGATCGGCGCCTCCTCGTCGGTGGCGCGCTCGTGGATTGCGAAGGCGTGGAGGTCGTGCGCCCGAGCCGGTGTCGGCTCCTGATGGCCCTCGATCAGCGCGTAGAAGGCGGCGCGCACGACCTCCTTCTTGCTCGCCTCGGGATGCCGCTCGCGCACGGCGCCCAGCAAGTCCTTCGGCTTCATGCCGGCCGTCGCCACGCTGCGCAGCGTGGCCGCGATCTCGTCGATCGACGCCATCTCGTCCCTGTCCCTCGGTCGCAACCGCCGGCTCCTGTCCGGCCCCGCGATCTTAACACAGGTATGGTTGCGCAGCCCTCCGTCAGGGGCGGAAGCCCTCGAACACCATCTGGTCGGCATGGGCCTGCGCCAACGCCCGCTGCTCGGGCGTGCGGACGGTCCAGGTCATCACCGGCATGCCGCCTAGGCGGCGGCAGAGATAGGGCACCGGCCCCGGCAGGTCGCCGACGCGCCAGGACAGGAAGTCGGGCCGACTCTCGTCGAGATGGAGCAGACCCGAGAGGGCGGTGCGCAGCGACGGGCTCAGCCGCTCGTATTCGGGATCGTCCTGGCTCGCCTCGGCGACGATGCCGCGCGGCACGGTCGGCGCGATCGCGGCCAGGGTGCCGACGATGCCCGGATCGAAGGATTTGAGCGCGATCGGCGCCGAGAACCCGGCCACCACCTCGGCGGTGCGGCGGGTGAGGCGGCGGTCGCCGTCGAAGCGGCTCTTGATCTCGACCACCACCGGCACCCGCCCGCCGACATGGCGCAGGAATTCGGCGAGCGTCGGGACGCGCTCGGCCGTCCCGAAGATCGTCAGCCCGCCGAGATCCGCCGCGCTCGTCGCCTCGACGGCCCCCTCCGCGCCCGTCAGCCGCCCCAGGGTCGCGTCGTGAAACACCATCGCCTCGCCGTCGGCGCTGATCTGCACGTCGCACTCGATGGCGTAGCCCGCACTCGCCGCGGCTTCCGCCGCCGCGAGGGTGTTCTCGGGCACGCCGGCCGCACGGTCGTGCAGCCCGCGATGGGCGATCGGCCGCGCGGTCAGCCAGTCCGGCGCGTTGAGGGCGCGGCTCACGCGACCTCGAACATCGCCTCGACCTCGACCGCGGCGTCGAGGGGAAGTTCGGCCACACCCACCGTCGAGCGGGCGTGGCGGCCCTTGTCGCCCAGCACCGCGACCATCAGGTCGGAGGCGCCGTTCATGATCGGCGCCAGCGCGGCGAAGCTCGGCACGGCGTTGATGAAGCCGCCGAGCCGGACGCATTGCACGACGCCGCGGTCGAGATCGCCCACCGCCGCCTCGATCTGGGCCAGCACGTTGAGGGCGCAGAGCTTGGCCGCCTCGATCCCGGCCTCGTTCGAGACCTCGGCGCCGAGCTTGCCCTTGTGGGCCTCGGACAGCTTGCCGTCGGGCCCGAAGCAGATCTGGCCGGAGACGATCACGAGGTTGCCCGAGCGCACGAACGGCACGTAGTTCGCGACCGGCGCCGCCGCCTTCGGCAGGGTGAGCCCGAGGGCCTCCAGGCGTTCCTTGACCGAGTTCATCGCCATGCATCTCCCGCTTCGGTTCGTGGCCGGCGTCTCAGCACGGGGGCAGGGCAGGGCGCAAGGGGGCCGCTTCCCCTCCCCACAAAGGGGAGGAGAACGCCTCATCCGGCTGCCGGGAGAGAGGCGTCCTCTCGCGCTGCCTCCGCCGCCTCCCGGCTCGCCGAAAAATCGTAGCGCAAATCGGCGTGCGCCACGGTCGCGGGCCGGTGGGCGACGATGACGCGGGTCATCCTGAGGTCGCGGAGGGCGGCGGCGATGACCGCCTCGGTGGGTTCGTCGAGCGCGCTCGTCGCCTCGTCGAGGAACAGGATCTCGGGGCGCCGGTAGAGGGCGCGGGCCAGGATCACCCGCTGGCGCTGGCCGCCGGACAGCGTCGAGCCCATGTCGCCGACCAGCGTCTCGAAGCCCATCGGCGTGCGGGCGATGTCCTCCAGGATCGCGGCACGGGCCGCACATTCGCGGATCCAGCCGGGATCGGGGCGCTCGTCGAAGCAGGCGATGTTCTCGGCGATCGAGCCGGCGAACAGCCCGTCGTCCTGCATCACCCCGGCGATGCGGGAGCGATAGGCCGCCGCCCCGCCGGCCCGGATGTCGCGGCCATCGACCAGCACCGCGCCCTCGGTGGGCGCGATCAATCCCATCATCACCCGCATCACGCTGCTCTTGCCGCAGCCCGAGGGGCCGGTGATGGCGAGACTCGATCCGGCCGGGACGGCGAGGCTCAGGTTGCGAAACACCCAGGGCTCGTCGGCGCCGTAGCGCAGCGACAGGCCCGCCGCCCTTAAGGCCGCGCCGCGCACTTCGCCGCCGACCAGCGCCGGGGCGGCGGGGGGAGCGGCCTCCGGGGCAGCCGGCAGCGCGGAAAAACTCTCCTCCGGCTCGGTCATGACGATGTCGGCCAGCCGGTCGGTCTGGACGTTGAGCATGCGCAGCTGGAAGCCCGCCTGCATCAGGTTGCCGATGCGGGTCGAGAACTGGTCGCGATAGGCCAGGAAGGCCACCAGCATGCCGAGCGACATCCGCTGGTCGATGACGGCGCCCGCGCCCAGCACGAGCAGCAGGAGTCGGTCGGTGCCGAACAGGAACTCGTTGCCGCGCCCGAACACGAGGTCGAGCCGTTGCAGCCGCAGCCGGGCGTTCAGCGCCTGGACGAACTGGTTCATCCACACGCCGCGGCGGCGCTCGCGCAGGTTCAGGAGCTTCACGCTCGCCATGCCGCGCACGGTCTCGATGAAGTGGCTCTGCTGGCGGGCTTCCGCGACGAGCGCCTCCTCGGTGCCCTCGCGATACGCCTTGTAGGCAATGACGCGCAGCCCCACGGTGAGCGCGGTGGAGGCGAGCGCCACGAGCGCCAGCCAGCCGCCATACACGAACAGCATGATCAGCATGCCGACCGACATGATGCCGTCGAGGGCCGCCTGGACGAGGTCGGTGGTGAGCCCCTTCTGGATCGTGGCGAGCGAGCCGAAGCGGGAGATCACGTCGCCGACGTGCCGCTTCTGGAAATAGTCGAGCGGCAGCCGCGACAGGTGGTCGAACAGCGAGCCCGACCATTGGTAGTTCAGCTTCGAGCCCGTCAGCATGATCGCCCAGGTGCGGGTGACGCCCAGTCCCAGTTGCAGGAGCAGCAGGAGGGCGAGCCCGAGGCCGACGACGAGCAGCAGGTCGCGGTCGCCGTTCACGATGACCTCGTCGATGACGATCTGCGAGGCGATCGGCATCAGGATCGAGACGAGTTCGATGCCGAGCGAGAGCGCCAGGATCTGCGCCATCGCCCCGCGGATGCCGGCCAATCCCCGGAACAGGTCGGGGATGCCGAAGCGGCGCTCGGCCTTCTCCCGCACGAAGCTCTGGTTCGGCTGGACCTCGAGCGCCACCCCGGTGAACTCGCGGGAGGCTTCCACCAGACTCAAGGTTCGGCGGCCCCGGGCGGGGTCGTGGATGACGATGTCCTTGCGGCGCACCTCCGCCAGCACGACGAAATGGTTGAGGCCCCAGTGCAGGATGCACGGGGTGCGAAGCCGCCCGAGATCGTCGAGTTCGACCCGGAGCGCGCGGGCCGAAAGGCCCATCGTGCCCGACAGGTCGATGAGGTTTCTGAGCGTCATGCCCTTGAGCGAGAGGGCATGACGGGCCCGCATCGTGCCGAGATCGACCGCGCGGCCGTGATAGCCCAGCACCATGGCCAGACACGCCATGCCGCATTCGGCGGCCTCGGCCTGGAGCAGGACGGGCAGGCGGCGACCGAAGCCGAACTTGAGGTCGGCGATCAGGCTCATCGGATGCCTCCGTCCGTCACGAGATCGACGCTGCGCTTGACGTGGGTGATGGGGTCGAGGAGCCAGCGGTAGAGCGGGCGCTTTTCCAGCGCGATGTCGGCCTCGACCCGCATCCCGGCCTCCAGCCGCCGCTTCTCGCCATAGGCCGTGACGCTGTCGGCATCCGGCCGCACGACGATGCGGTAGACGCCACCGCCGGCCTTCTTCGAGGGGTCTCTCGCCGCATCGGGGGCGGCGTTGCCGTCCTCCAGCGGCGCGCGGGTCACCTCGGTGACGCGGCCGCCGTAGAGGCCGAAGCGCTGGAACGGGAAGGCGGCGTAGCGCAGCATCACGGTGGCGCCCGGTTCGATGAAGCCGATGGCCGAGGAATCGACGTAGAGGTTGGCCTGCAATCGCCCCTCGCTCGGCAGCAGCGTCAGCAGGCTCGCGCCCGCCGCCACCGTCTGCCCGGCCTGCGCCCGGATCGAGGTGAGGATGCCGCGCTCCGGGGCGCGCACCTCGATGGCCCGGCGCGCCTCGCTCTCGGCCCGCTGCTGTTCGAGCTGCGCCGCGGTGCGGTCGAGTTCGGCGAGGTCGCGGGCGAGCGTCTCGTCGTAGGTCGCGAGCTTGGCCTTCAGGTCGCCGAGCTTGCCCGCCACCTGCAAGCCGTTCTGGCGGAACTGGGCGAGCTGCGAGGTCGCCTGGAGATAGAGGTAGTTCTGGCTCTGGAAGTCGGCGGCGCGGGCGAAGCCCTTGGCGACGGCGTCGGCGAGTTCCTGGGCGCGGGTCTTGAGCGGGGGAACCAGCTTCTCCTGGAGCTCGACCTGCTCGGCGACGCGCGCGCCCTGCTCCTCCAGGTTGGCGATCTGCTCCGTGAGCCCCCGCTTCTCGGCCTCGGCCATGGCGGCGCGAGCGGCGCGCTGGCGCTCGACGCTGTCGCGCTGGCGGGCGAGCTGAGCGATCACCCGCTCCTGGGTCGGGCCGCTGGCCGAGACCGCGTCGAGGTCGATGGTGAAGAGGAGCTGGCCGCGCTCGACCCGCTCGCCCTCCTTCACGCCCGAGGCGCTGACCCGGCCTGCGAGCGGGCTCGCGACTGTGATGAGGCCGACATCCGGCGCCAGCAGGCCGTCGGCGTGAACGCGGCGGGTATAAGTGCCGAGCCACACGTACAGCGCGACCGCCGCAACGAAGCCGAGGCAGAGACGGACGACGATCCGTACCGGCAGCGGCTGGACGATCTGCGCCTCGCCGAGCCACGCGCTGCGCCGGGCTTCGGCGACCTCGCGACGGAACAGGGGCTTGGTCACCGGAGGCCTCCCTCGGCAGCGATTCGGCACTCCGAACCTGCGTTGTTCTGTCGCATTATCCCGGTAAACCCCATATTCTTCAAACGATTAGACCTTACCCTCGTGGCATCGGCACCGGCTTCAGCCCCTAGGTCAATTTTTGATCCCTCGGCGCGCGCGCCGCGACATTTCGTCAATGCGGTCCGAGCGGAGCCACCCTCCCCGGTCGCGGCGGGCGAAGGGCAAAATGTGACCACCGATCCCGATCCAGAGCCGTATGGGGCAGGTATCGGCTGCGGCAAGGGTTGCCTCCCGAAACAATATCCGTACCTTCCATAGCAGAGCAGCGCACAGCGCCGCTCTTATTCCATGGGAAGACAGAAATACAGAACGTCTTTCTCAGTATCGTGCGACACGCAGGAGAAAACCATGCAGCAGAACATTGACACCATCCGTGAGCTCGACGCTGCGGAGCTGGATCAGGTCGGCGGCGGGCTGTCCCTGGGCCTCGGCCTCGAGGTCGACCTCAGCCAGGAGCTGGGCGCGGTGTCCGGCACGGTCGATCAGGTGGGCGGCCTCGTGGGCGGCGTGCTCGACAAGGTGCTCGGTGCCGCCGGCGGCCTTCTCTAAGACCTGACGGGTCAGACCCGGCCCGCCCGCGCAGCGCGACCAGACCCGCTGCGCGGGCGGGCCTATGCCGCTTCCGGCGAGCGGCATCGGCGGCGGAACAGCGAACCGCGCGCTTCCGTTGCCTGTCATCGAAAGCGTGGCCGGCCGGCCCGCAGGAGACCGGAGAGATGGGTGCCCGACCGTGAACGGGCACCGCGACGTTGATCGAAGAACGCCGGGGCCTCTCGACGCGCCCGTCGGCGCCGACATTCGGGAGCGATGCGAACGATGGGCGTGCCCTTCGCCAACGGATGCGTGCAGGGAGAGGTGAGCGCACCGCCCGACCGGGTGTTCGGGCGGATCGAGGCCGGCGGCGTCGAAGGGTTGACCTTCATCGACTACGCCTACGGCGCACCCGGGCACAGCACGCATCAGGTCGGCGGCCTCCTGGTCGGCACGTGGCACGGCGAGCCCTGGACCCGGCTGACCTTCTCCGGCGATGCGGAGGGCGAGGCGACCGAGGAATGGTCGGGCGAGACCTTCGTCCTGCGCGGTCCGGGCTATGCCGGCCGCACCCGCTGGAGCGGGCGGTACCGCGCCCGCTACATCGCCTTTTCCCCCGGCGCGGTCGAGCGGATGACCGAAACGCCGCTCACCGACATTCCCGTCCCTTCGACCGCCTGCGACCTGACCGAGCGGATGACGGTGTTCCATCTGCTCGCCGCCCTCGGCCGCCAAGCGGAGGAGGGGAGCCCCACGGACACGCTGCTGCTCGACAGCGTCGGCCTCGCGGTCCTGCGCGCCTCCGGGGCGCTGCCGGCCGCGCCGGCCCGCCGCAGCGCGACGCTGACCCGACGCCAAGCGGCCCGCATCCGCGAGCTCGTCGCCGCGCGGATCGGCACGCCGCTGACGCTCGGCGAGATGGCGCGGGCCGTGGATCTCTCCGAGGGCTATTTCGTGCGCGCCTTCAAGGGCTCGTTCGGGGTGACGCCCTACCAATACGTACTGCGCGAGCGCGTGGCGCTCGCGCAATCGCTGATCCGCTCCGGCACGGTCTCGCTCAGCGAGGCGGCGGCCCGCTCGGGCTTTCCCGACGCGCGCCGCATGGGCCGCACCTTCCGCAAGGTGACGGGCCGCTCGCCGACCGCCATGGCCCGGCTGCGCAGCGCCTGATCGACCGCGTCACGACTGAGCCGGCAAAGGACACTGTCAAGACACAACCGCCGCTCCGCGACGTTGCGGTTACCCCCTTTTCCAGTGTAATCGCGACCGTGCCGCCCGCGCCCCGAGGCGGCACTTTCGTTTGGGAAGTCCTCTCAGAGGAAGCCGGATGACCGCGACCTCCGCCCTGCTGCCGACCTATGCCCGCGCGCCGCTCGCCTTCGAGCGCGGCGAGGGCGCTTGGCTCGTGACGGAGGGCGGCGAGCGATATCTCGATTTCGGGGCCGGCATCGCGGTCAACGCCCTCGGCCACGCGCATCCGCACCTCGTCGAAGCGCTGACCCACCAGGCGCAAAAACTCTGGCACACCTCGAACCTGTTCCAGATCCCCGAGGGCGAGCGGCTTGGCCGGCGGCTCGTGGACGCGACCTTCGCGGACGTGGCCTTCTTCGCCAATTCCGGTGCCGAGGCGAACGAGGCCGCCATCAAGATGGCGCGCAAGTACCACGCGGCCGGCGGCCATCCGGAGCGCTACCGCATCGTCACCTTCGAGGGCGCCTTCCACGGGCGCACGCTCGCCACCATCGCGGCGGGCGGGCAGCAGAAATACATCGACGGCTTCGGCCCCAAGGTCGAGGGCTTCGATCAGGTGCCGGTCGGCGACTTCGAGGCTCTGGAGGCCGTGATCGGGCCCGAAACCGCCGCCCTGATGATCGAGCCGATCCAGGGGGAAGGCGGCCTGCGGCTGATCCCCGGCGAGACCCTGCGGCGGCTCCGCGCGCTGTGCGACGCGCACGGCCTCCTCCTCATCATGGACGAGGTCCAGACCGGCGTCGGGCGCACCGGCAAGTTCTTCGCGCATGAATGGTCGGGCGTGACCCCGGACATCATGAGCGCGGCCAAGGGCATCGGCGGCGGCTTCCCGCTCGGCGTCTGCCTCGCGACCGCGGACGCCGCCCGCGGCATGACGGCGGGCACCCACGGCACCACCTTCGGCGGCAACCCGCTCGCCATGGCGGTGGGCAACGCCGTGCTCGACGTGGTCCTGGGCGAGGGCTTCCTGGCGCATGTCGAGCGGATGGGGCTGCTGCTGACGCAGAAGCTCGCCGGCCTCATCGACCGCCATCCGCACGTCTTCGCCGAGCTGCGCGGCCAGGGCCTGATGCGCGGCCTGAAGCTCAACCTGCCGAACACCGAGTTCGCGGCCGCCGCCCGCGCGCGGCACCTCCTGGTGATTCCGGCGGGCGACAACGTGATCCGCCTCTTGCCGCCGCTCATCGTCGGCGAGGCGGAAGTGGACGAGGCCGTGGCCCGGCTCGAGGCCGCGGCGACCGATCTGGAGGCGCAGATGCGCGGCGCGGCCTAACGGGCTTTTCCCTCGAGACGCCTTGAGCGGCGACTCGAGGGCCCCCGGCCGCCTCGCGAAGCGAAGATTCAATGAGCACGACCCTGAACGGCAGCGGACCCGCAGTTCGCCACTTCCTCGACCTCAAGGATTTCTCCGCCGAGACCCTGCGCGGCATCCTCGATTCCGGCGCGGCCATCAAACGCGCGCGGGTGAAGGGCCGGCAGGCAACCGAGCGCCCGCTCACCGGCAAGATGCTGGCCATGGTGTTCGACCGGCCGTCCACCCGCACCCGCGTCTCGTTCGACGTCGGCATGCGCGAACTCGGCGGCGACACCCTGATGCTGACCGGCAAGGAGATGCAGCTCGGCCGCGGCGAGACGGTGGCCGACACCGCGCGCGTGCTGTCGCGCTTCGTCGACGCCATCGTGATCCGCACCCTCGACCATGCCCTGATGCTGGAGCTCGCCGAACACGCCGAGGTGCCGGTGATCAACGCGCTGACCAAGGTCTCGCATCCCTGCCAGATCATGGCCGACATCATGACCTTCGAGGAGCATCGCGGGCCGATCAAGGGCCGCACCATCGCGTGGTCGGGCGACGCCAACAACGTGCTGGCGAGCTGGGTCCACGCCGCCGCCCGATTCGATTTCACCCTCACCGTCGCCGCCCCGGACGAGCTGGCGATGCCGCCGGCGCTCGTCGCCTGGGCCGAGCGCGAGGGCGCGCGGGTTCACGCCACCAAGGACGCCTTCGAGGCAGTGAAAGGCGCGGACGCCGTCGTGACCGATTGCTGGGTCTCGATGGGCGACGACGACGAGCATTTCCGCCACAACCTGCTCTCGCCCTACCGGGTCGATTCCGCCCTGATGGCGCATGCCGCCAAGGACGCGATCTTCCTGCACTGCCTGCCGGCTCACCGCGGCGAGGAGGTGACGGCCGAGGTGATCGACGGCCCGCAATCGGTGGTGTTCGACGAGGCCGAGAACCGGCTCCACGCCCAGAAGGGAATCCTGGCGTGGTGCCTGGGGAACGAGGGGTAGGGCCCCGGCTCGACAGATGGATGCCGGCCTTCGAGAAAAGGTCCGTGCGGCGCGAGACATGAGCGACACGTCCCGGATCCGAGATCCGGGACGTTTCTTTTAGGCCCCTCGGATCGCCCCTCAGAACTCCATGTCGAGTTCCTCGATCTCGTCCGGCTCTTCTTCGGCCAGGGCTGCCCATTCGTTGAGCAGATCCCAGCCGAGAATCGTGTCGCGGTAGGTCGCGGCGGTGAAGGGCAGGGCGACGTCGTAGGTGCGGAAACGCGTGCAGACGGGGGCGTACATCGCGTCCGCCATGGTCGGCCGGGCGCCGAACAGGAACGGCCCGCCCGAGCGCGACAGGCAATCCTCGAAGATCGCGCAGATGCGCTCGATGTCGCCCTTGGCGCCGTTGAAGATCTTGAAGCCGCGATGCAGGCTGCGCAGGTTCATCGGCAGGGCCGAGCGCAGGTTGATGAAGCCGCCATGCATCTCCGCGCAGACCGAGCGGCAGCGGGCGCGCTCCGACGGCGCCTCCGGCAGGAGCCCGGCCTCGGGCCTGATCTCGTTGAGATATTCGGCGATGGCGAGCGCGTCCCAGACCGCGATGCCGCCATGATCGAGCCGCGGCACGAGGAAGGACGGCGAGAGGTGGAGCAGTTCGGCCCGCGTCGAGGCGTCGGTGCCGGGCAGCAGCTCCACGGCGAGATCGAGCCCGGCCATCCGGCACAGCAGCCAGCCGCGCAGCGACCAAGAACTATAATTCCGGCTGGAGATCGTGAGCGTCGCCTCGGCCATGGTGTTCCCCCGCTTCGTCCCGGCGGGGGCGATCCAAGACTTGTGCCGGATGCTTGGCAAGATGCTCGACGAAGAACTTGGCAAGCCGTTTGCCAGGGACGGTGCGGGCCGGACGCACGGCCCGGCGCAAGCCCGGCTCAAGCCACTCGTGCGAAACGAGGAACGGACGTTCTCCCGGAAGCCGTCCGCCCGATGTGATGCATCCACGCCACAGGCTGCATCTGTGTACTTTTGGTCGGTTGCGCGGTTTTACGAACGGCTTAGCCTGGACCGTCCGACATCGCGGCGTGAGGGCAGCGGCCGCGACTTGAAAAGTGCCACGGACGACGCCGGGCATCGGGACGTTCGTGCTGGGGAGTGTGACCCGATGCTGTATCAAGCCTTCGATGTCCAGTCGGACATCGCCCGGCAGACGCGCCAGTGGGGGAGTCTCCTCCACGACGCCGCCGCGCCCTGGCTGCGCACGCCCTGGCATCATAACGCCAAATGGTGGTCCGCGGGCGCCCGGATGATGATGCGCGCCGGGCTCACCTTCGTCCGCCCCGCCTACGGCATCAACACGGTGACGGTCGGCAACCGCGAGGTGCCGGTGATCGAGGAGCCGGTGCTGGCTACGCCCTTCGGCACGCTCCTGCGCTTCCGCAAGGACATCGACACCGCCCAGCCCAAGGTGCTGCTGCTCGCCCCCCTCTCGGGCCACTTCGCCACGCTCCTGCGCGGCACCGTGCGCACGCTGCTGCCCGACCACGACGTCTACATCACCGACTGGCACAACGCCCGCGACGTGCCGCTCTCGGAGGGGCGCTTCGGCTTCGACGACTACGTCGATCACGTCGTGCGCTTCATGGAGGCGATCGGCGAGGGCGCCCACCTCATGGCGGTGTGCCAGCCCGCGGTGCAGGCGCTCGCCGCCACCGCCGTGATGGCCCACACCAGGAACCCGGCCCAGCCCCGCAGCATGACGCTGATGGCCGGGCCCGTCGATTGCCGCATCAGCCCGACCTCGGTGAACCAGCTTGCCACCTCGAAGCCGATCGAGTGGTTCGAGGACAACCTGATCGCCACCGTCTCGGGCCGCCACAAGGGCGCGGGCCGGCGGGTCTATCCGGGCTACATGCAGGTGACGGCCTTCGTGGCGATGAACGCCCAGCGCCATCAGGACGCGCACACCAACCTGTTCTGGCACTACGTCGACGGCGAGACCGAGAAGGCGCGCGCCGTCGAGGCCTTCTACGACGAGTATTTCGCCGTGCTGGATCTGGCCGCCGAGTTCTACCTCGAGACGGTCAAGACCGTGTTCCAGGACTACACGCTGGCGCGCAACGAGCTGACCTATCGCGGCGAGCGGATCGACATGGGCGCGATCCGCCGCACCGCCCTGATGACGGTCGAGGGCGAGCGCGACGACATCTGCGCGGTCGGCCAGACCATGGCGGCGCACGACCTCTGCTCGGGCCTGCCGCCGCACATGAAGAGCCACCACCTCCAGGCGGGGGTCGGCCATTACGGCGTGTTTTCCGGCCGCAAGTGGGAGAGCCAGACCTACCCGCTCGTGCGCAACTTCATCGCCGCGCACGCGTGAGGCGGGGGCCGAACGGCCTTCGAAATCCTCCACCGCCGTCGTTCCGGGGCCGCGCAGCGGAACCCGGAACGACGGCGGTGGGCCTCGGCGCTCGGGCGGGTCCCCCACGGAAGCGCAAAATCCGCGTGGGGAAAAACTTTCGGGAGGCCTTGTCTTCCGCGCGCACTTCCAACCGGAGCCGGCTTCGTGTAAGTCGCGCGCCCAGGTGCAATTCATTCGCGCCGACTCGGCCGCCGTCGCGACGCCTCCCCCGGAAGGAAACCGGGGACCGGGGCGCCTGACGGCTTTTTCCCGGTTCAGCCGGGAATCTGAGGCCGGCGCGGTCCGAAACAGCAGAACTCAGGGGTTGATTCCGTTGCAGGTACTCGTCCGCGATAACAACGTCGATCAGGCGCTTCGCGTCCTCAAGAAGAAGATGCAGCGCGAAGGCATCTTCCGCGAGATGAAGCAGCGCAAGGCCTACGAGAAGCCGTCCGTGCGCAAGGCTCGCGAGAAGGCCGAGGCCGTCCGCCGCGCCCGCAAGCAGGCCCGCAAGACCGCGATCCGCGAGGGCCTGATCGCCGCGCCGAAGCCGAAGCCCCGCACCGGCGGCCCGCGTCGTCCCGGCGCTCCGAGCTTCTCGCAGCAGCCGGCCGCCGCTCCCGCCGCGACGCCCGCCGCCGCGTCCTAAGCTTTTCGCCGGCCCCGGCCGGTTCGAGAGCATCGGTCCGAACGGTGGGAACCGGCCTTCGGAAAAAGCCGATGCTCTCGACGCGACACGAAAAAGGCCCCGCCGTCGGCGGGGCCTTTTTCGTGTCCGAAGCGTCAGGCCGCCCGGGCCGTGAGGGTGGCGCGCTCGGCCTGCCGCAGCAGGTCGAGGGGCAGCCAGGGCTTGCTCATGTAGACGGCTCGCGGCGGCAGGTCGGCGCGCGCCGCGCCCTCGGAGGTCACCACGAGCCGCACCTGCGGCCAGCGGTCCCCGACCGTGCGGGCCAGTTCGGCCCCGTCCATCTTCCCCGACAGATGCGTGTCGGCGATCACCATCGCCACCGTCACGTCGTCCCGCTCCAGCACCGCCAGCGCGTCCTCCGCGCTCGAACAGGCGATCACGTCGAGGTCGGTCTCCTCGATCAGCGCCGCGGCGAGATCGCGGGCGGCCTCGTCGTCCTCGACGACGAGCGCGACGGGACAGTCGGATGGGGCGACGGATGCATCTTGGGGCATGGGGTCTCCTCGGGTGACGAAGGGCCGGCGCGGCAGAGTCGCGCCGGAGGGCGGAACGCGACGCGGGTCGACGATGGTTGCCGAACGGTTTCCAAGCGGGTTGCCTTGCGACAACAGGTGCGCGGATGAATGGTTCAGGGACCGATCGCATCCCGGCGTCCCACCGCCGCAATGATCTTTCTTAACGGCCTGTTCACGCAAGGGAGCAGATTGTAACAGTCCGGTGACGCGGACCGCTCCGTTCGGACCGAGTCTTGCTTAGCCGGAGCCAGGAGGCAAAGGAGGCCGCTGTCCCGCCATGTGCCGATTCCTCGCCTATCTCGGTGAGCCTGTCTTCCTGAACGAGCTCGTCTGCGCACCGACGCATTCGCTGGTGCATCAGTCGCTCCACGCGGCCGAGGCGAAGACGGAGACCAACGGCGACGGCTTCGGCATCGGCTGGTACGGCGAGCACGCCGAGCCCGGCCTCTATCGCGACGTCTGCCCGGCCTGGTCGGACGACAACCTCGTCAACCTGTGCCGGCAGGTGCGGGCCAAGACGTTCTTCGCCCATGTGCGGGCGGCGACCGGCACGGCGACGACGCGGGCGAACTGCCATCCCTTCGCCCATGGCCGCCACCTGTTCATGCATAACGGCCAGATCGGCGGCTATCACCGGATCAAGCGGCGCCTGGAGGCGCTGATCCCCGACGACCTCTACGACACCCGCCGCGGCACCACCGATTCCGAGGCGATCTTCCTGCTGGCGCTGGCCAACGGGCTGGAGGCCGATCCGGTCGGTGCCATGGAGGCGACCTGTGCCACCGTCCGCGACCTGATGCAGGCCGCCCGGATCACGGAGGCCTTCCGCTTCACCGCGGTGCTGACCGACGGCGACAGCCTCACCGCCTTCCGCTGGGCCTGCGACGGGCGCCCGCCGAGCCTCTATTTCCGCGAGAGCGAGCGCGGCCTCACCGTCGTCTCCGAGCCGATCGACGGCTGCCGCGACGGCTGGCAGGTGGTGCCCAAGGGCGGCACGCTGCGCGCCCGCCGGGGGTTTCGCGCCGTGGTGGGACTGCCGGAGGCCGGCCGCGCGGCGGCTTGATGGTTCGTAATTGCAGCCTCCCACCGTCCCCGGTCCCCAAGCCGGGGCGGCTCGCCTAGATAAGGGCCGTTCCTGCCCGAGGAGACGGCCTCATGGATCTCGACGTTTCGCTGCACATTGCCGGCCGGTGGCGCGGGGGCGGCGGGGGTGAGAGCCTGCCGATCCTCAATCCCGCCACCGGCGAGAGCATCGGCCGGGTCGCGGTGGCGACGCGGGACGACCTCGACGCGGCGCTCGCCGCCGCCGAGCGGGGTTTTGCTGCATGGCGCAAGGTCTCCGCGTTCGAGCGCGGAAAGGTGCTGCGCCGGGCCGCCTCCCTGATGCGCGAGCGCACGGAGGCGATCGCCCACACCATGACCCGCGAGCAGGGCAAGCCGCTGGCGGAATCCCGCATCGAGACCGGGGTCGCCGCCGACATCATCGAGTGGTTCGCCGAAGAGGGCCGGCGCGCCTACGGCCGGGTCATCCCGGCCCGCGCGGAGGGCGTCTTGCAGATCGTCACCCGCGAGCCGGTCGGCCCGGTCGCGGCCTTCACGCCCTGGAACTTCCCGATCAATCAGGCGGTGCGAAAAATCTCGGCCGCGCTCTGCACCGGCTGTTCGGTGGTGCTGAAGGGCCCCGAGGATACGCCGGCCTCCTGCGCCGAATTGGTCCGCGCCTTCCTCGATGCGGGCGTGCCGCCTGAGGCGCTCTCCCTCGTCTACGGCGATCCGGCGGCGATCTCCGGCCACCTCATCCCGCATCCGGTCATCCGCAAGATCACCTTCACCGGCTCGACCCCGGTGGGCAAGGAACTCGCGGCACTCGCCGGCCGCCACATGAAGCGGGCAACGATGGAACTCGGCGGCCACGCCCCCGCGATCGTCTTCGACGACGCCGACGTGGATCAGGCGGTGCGCGTGCTCTCGGCCAACAAGTACCGCAATGCCGGCCAAGTCTGCGTCGCGCCCACCCGCTTCCTCGTGCAGGAGCGCGTTTACGACCGCTTCGTCGACGGCTTCGTGGCGGCCTCCAAGGCCCTCGTCGTCGGCGACGGGCTCGATCCCGAGACCGGGATGGGGCCGCTGGTCCACGGCCGAAGGGTCGAGGCGATGGAGGCCTTCGTGGCCGATGCCGAGGCCAAGGGCGCGCGCCTCGCCACGGGCGGCAAGCGCATCGGCAACCGCGGCCACTTCTTCGAGCCGACCGTCTTCACCGACGTGCCGCTCGACGCCCGCATCATGAACGAGGAGCCGTTCGGCCCCATCGCCGCGATCCGGCGCTTCTCCACCGACGACGAGGCGCTGTCGGAGGCCAACCGTCTGCCCTTCGGCCTGGCGGCCTACGCCTATACCCGCTCCGCCACCCGCGCGACCCGCGTCGGCGCCGGCGTCGAAGCCGGGATGGTCTCGATCAACCACCACGGCATCGCGCTCCCCGAGACGCCGTTCGGCGGCGTCAAGGAATCCGGCTACGGCAGCGAGGGCGGCTCGGAGGCGATCGAGGCGTATCTGGTGACGAAGTTCGTCACGCAGGCCAGCGCCTGAGGTCTTTTTTCCTCCACACCGTCATTCCAGGGCGCCGGAGGCGAACCCGGAATGACGGCCGTGAAGGTTGGAGGAGAGGGCGCAGACGCTCAAACCTGCCTTTGGCCCGGCCCTACCGCGCTGCACAATAAATCCGATCGTCCCCAGCCCACGCGTCATCAAATGAAACTTCCTGCAGGCATGTGAGTTTAATCCCCCACCACCTGAAGATAAGGACAGCTTGGGTCTGCGAGCTGCTCCGGGGAGTGCTCGCTTGCTGTATCCTCTCTACGAGGCCGGACATCTGTGGCTTGCGCCGATGCGCCTGGCCGCCGAGGCCACCAGAATCGCCTGCGAGAATCCGTTCAACCCGCTCGCCTACGCCCCGCAGAGCCGCACCGTCGCCGCCTCCTGCGAGATGTTCGAGCGCGCCACCCGCGTCTACGCCAAGCCCGCATTCGATCTCGGCGTGCCCGAGCGCATCGTCTGGAAAAACCCGTTCTGCCGCGCCATCGCCTTCGGCGAGCCGGGTCCGGAACTCGCCGCGCGCCCGAAACTGCTGATCGTCGCACCGATGTCGGGCCACTACGCCACGCTGCTGCGCGGCACGGTGGAGGGCTTCCTGCCCACCCATCAGGTCGTCATCACCGATTGGATGGACGCCCGGCAGGTGCCGCTCAGCGACGGCCGCTTCGGTCTCGACGACTATGTCGACACCTGCATCCAGCTGTTCGAGGCGCTCGGGCCCGATCTCCATGTCGCCGCGGTGTGCCAGCCCTCGGTGCCGGTGCTCGCCGCCATCGCCCGCATGGAGGCGGAGCACAACCCGCTGGTGCCGCGCTCGGCCACCGTGATCGGCGGCCCGATCGACACCCGCCGCTCGCCGACCGCGGTCAACGCGCTCGCCGCCGAGAAGGGGTTTGCCTGGTTCGAGCGGAACTGCATCCACTCCGTGCCGCCGGGCTATCCCGGGGCGGGCCGCGCGGTCTATCCGGGCTTCCTGCAGCTCGCCGGCTTCATGGGCATGAACCTGCAGCGCCACGCGGACGCGCACCACGCGATGTTCGACCATCTCGTGCGCGGCGACGGCGACTCGGCCGCCCGGCACCGCGCCTTCTACGACGAGTATCTCGCCGTGATGGACCTCACCGCCGAGTTCTACCTCGAGACGATCCAGCGCGTCTTCATCGACCACGAGCTGCCCCGCGGCGTGTTCCGGCATCGCGGCGAGCGGGTCGATCTCGGTGCGATCCGCCGCTGTCACCTGATGGCGATCGAGGGCGAGAAGGACGACATCACCGGCATCGGCCAGACCAAGGCGGCTCTGGACCTCGCGGTGAACCTGCCCGAGAGCGCCAAGGCCTACCATCTCCAGCCGGGGGCGGGGCATTACGGCATCTTCAACGGCTCGCGCTTCCGCGCCGAGATCGTGCCGCTGATGCGCGCCTTCATGGAGCGCAGCGTCGCCCCCACCGTCCAGCAGGTGATGGAGGCCGAGCCGCGCCCGATCCTCGTCCCCACCGAGATGGCGCCGACGCACCCGCACCACCACGCCGCCTCGCCCCGGACCGTCCGGCGCGACTGGGCCGCCTCGCGCGAGCGCCCGGCGATGCCGGAGCAGCGGATCGCGGGCTGATCGCCTCCGGCCCGACAGGCGGGAACCGCCTTCCGGGCCGGCGTTTCGAACGAACCCTCAGGCCGCCTCGGTCTTCCCGCCCAGCCGCTTGTCCAGATAGGTGTCCACCGTCTGGGTCAGCTCATCGACCTTGCCGTCGAAGAAGTGGTTGGCGCCCTCGACCATCTGGTGCTCGATGATGACGCCCTTCTGCGTCTTCACCTTCTCGATCACCGGGATCACCTCGCGGGCCGGCGCCACGCGGTCCTCCGAGCCGTGGACGAACAGGCCCGAAGACGGACAGGGCGCCAGGAAGGTGAAGTCGTAGCGGTTGGCCATGGCGGCGATCGAGATGAAGCCCTCGATCTCCGGGCGGCGCATCAGAAGCTGCATGCCGATCCACGAGCCGAACGACACGCCCGCGATCCAGCAGGACTTCGCCTCCGGGTTGACCGACTGCACCCAGTCCAAAGCCGCAGCCGCATCCGACAGCTCGCCCGAGCCGTGATCGAACGCGCCCTGGCTGCGCCCGACCCCGCGGAAATTGAAGCGCAGGGCTGCGAAGCCGCGATTGGCGAAGGTGTAGAAAAGATTGTACACAATCTGATTGTTCATCGTACCCCCGAACTGGGGGTGCGGGTGCAGCACGATGGCGATCGGTGCGCCCTTCTTCTTGGGCGCCTGGTAGCGGCCTTCGAGGCGGCCGGCGGGGCCGGAAAAGATGACTTCGGGCATGGTGTCCTCAGGTGACTCCCAGGCCTGTCCGGAGGAGGCCGGACGGGCACGGGCGAAGGCACAGTCTCGGGGGCCGGCACGCGCCGACCCTGCCTTGACTCGCTCGGCGCGCCTCTTAAAAGCGGTCTTAGAATAATTCTAGGTAATTAGAATCATTCTAAAGAAGAGGATTTCGAAGCCTCGACCCCGTCAGGAAGGCGCCGTTGCGGGCGCCTTAGCATGGGGACGGGGGGACAAATCAAGGAAATCGAAGACGCGGCAAGCGGCAAGGACAGTTCAGGCAGCGGATGGCAAGGACGAATGGATAGGGCAGGGCGCAGCTATCTCGACCATAACGCAACCTCCCCGGCACGGCCGGAGGTGGCGGCGGCGGTCGCGCGCGCGCTGAGCCTGCCGGGCAACCCGTCCTCGATCCACGCCGAGGGCCGCGCCGCCCGCCACGCGCTCCAGGAGGCGCGCGCGCGCCTTGCCGCCCTCGTCGGCGCGGCGCCGGAGCGGGTCGTCTTCACCAGCGGCGGCACCGAGGCCGCCAACGCCGTCCTGTCGGGGGCCCTGCGCCGCCGGGATTGCCCGGCGCCGACCCGACTGATGATCTCGGCGACCGAGCATCCCTGCGTCACCGCGGGCCACCGCTTTCCGCAAGAAGCGGTCGAGGTCCTGCCGGTGGACGCGGCCGGGCGGCTCTGCCTCGACGTGCTCGCCACGCGGCTCGATGCCTGCCGCGACGAAGCCGTGCTGATTTCGGTGCATGCGGCCAACAACGAGACCGGCGTAGTGCAGCCGCTCGCCGAGATCGTGCGCCTCGCCCGCGCCCATGGCCGGGCGCTGGTCCACAGCGACGCGGTGCAGGCGGTCGGAAAGATCTCCGTGGGCCTCGACGCCCTCGGGCTCGATGCCCTGACCCTGTCGGGCCACAAGTTCGCCGCGCCCAAGGGCATCGGCGCCCTGGTGCTGGCCGAGGGCGTGACGCTGGAGACCGCCTTCCTGCGCGGCGGCGGCCAGGAGGCGCGGCTGCGTTGCGGCACCGAGAATCTTGTCGGGATCGTCGGAATGGGCGAGGCGGCCGAGATCGCCCGCAAGGCGCTCGACGCCGAGGCCGTGCGCCTCGCGGGCCTTCGCGATGCCCTTCAGAATCGGATAAGGGCGCTCGCCCCCGGCGCGGTGGTGTTCGGCGAGGGCGCCTCGCGCCTGCCCAATACCCTGAGCTTCTCCGTGCCGGGTCTGGAGGCGGCGACCGCGCTGATCGCCCTCGATCTCGCGGGCGTGGCCGTCTCTTCGGGCTCGGCCTGCGCCTCGGGCAAGGTCGCCCGCTCGCCGGTGCTCGCCGCCATGGGCGTGAGCCCTGCGCTGGCCGCAGGGGCGCTGCGCGTGAGTTTGGGCTGGAATTCGGACGACGCCGACCTGCGACGCTTCCTCGAGGGGTTCGAACGGGTCGTGTCGTCCCTATATCAACGGCGAGGGCAGGCCGCCTGAGCCGAGGCTCAGCGCCGCCCGCCCAAGCCCATCATTGTCGTTGAAACCCCCGGTCCTTGAAACCGGAGTTGGTCAGGAGAGGCTGAATGCCTGCTGTGCAGGAGACCATCGATCGGGTCCGTTCGATCGACATCGACCAGTACAAGTACGGGTTCGAGACCGTCATCGAGATGGAGAAGTCCGAGAAGGGCGTCTCCGAGGACGTGATCCGCTTCATCTCGGCGCGCAAGAACGAGCCCGAATGGATGCTGGAATGGCGCCTCGACGCCTACAAGCGCTGGCTCACGATGAAGGAGCCGGAATGGGCGCGCGTCGAGTACGACAAGGTCGATTACAACGACATCTATTACTACGCCGCGCCGAAGCGGAAGGGCCCGGAATCGCTCGACGAGATCGATCCCGAGATCCTCAAGACCTACGAGAAGCTCGGCATCCCGTTGCGTGAGGTCGAGGCTCTGGAGGGCATCGCCCCCGAGCGTCGCGTCGCGGTGGACGCGGTGTTCGACTCGGTCTCCGTCGCCACCACCTTCAAGAAGGAGCTCGAGAAGGCCGGCGTGATCTTCATGCCGATCTCCGAGGCCATCCGCGAGTACCCGGACCTCGTGAAGAAGTATCTCGGCTCGGTCGTGCCGGTGACCGACAACTTCTTCGCGACGCTCAATTCGGCGGTCTTCTCCGACGGCTCGTTCGTCTACATCCCGCCGGGCGTGCGCTGCCCGATGGAGCTGTCGACCTACTTCCGCATCAACGAGCGCGACACCGGCCAGTTCGAGCGGACCCTCATCATCGCCGACAAGGGTTCTTACGTCTCGTATCTCGAGGGCTGCACCGCCCCGAAGCGCGACGACAACCAGCTCCACGCCGCGGTGGTCGAGCTGGTGGCGCTGGAGGACGCCGAGATCAAGTACTCGACCGTCCAGAACTGGTACCCCGGCGACAACGAGGGCCGGGGCGGCATCTACAATTTCGTGACGAAGCGCGGCGATTGCCGCGGCGCCCGCTCGAAGATCTCGTGGACGCAGGTCGAGACCGGCTCGGCGATCACGTGGAAGTATCCGTCCTGCATCCTGCGCGGTGACGATTCCCGCGGCGAGTTCTACTCGATCGCGGTGTCGAACGGCATGCAGCAGGTCGATTCCGGCACCAAGATGATCCATCTGGGCAAGAACACCACCAGCCGGATCATCTCGAAGGGGATTTCCGCCGGCCGCTCGCAGAACACCTATCGCGGCCTCGTCTCGGCCCACAAGAAGGCCAAGGGCGCCCGCAACTTCACCAACTGCGACTCGCTGCTGATCGGCGACCAGTGCGGGGCGCACACCGTGCCCTACATCGAGTCGAAGAACGCCTCGGCCGTCTTCGAGCATGAAGCGACGACGTCCAAGATCTCGGAAGATCAAAAATTCTACTGCCTGCAGCGCGGCCTCTCCGAGGAGGAGGCGACCGCGCTCATCGTCAACGGCTTCGTCCGCGACGTGCTCCAGCAGCTGCCGATGGAGTTCGCCGTGGAGGCCCAGAAGCTGATCTCGATCAGCCTCGAAGGCTCGGTAGGCTGATCGAGGGCTACGACCCGGACGTGCTGCGCGCAGCCCACCGGCACAGCGTGTGGCACGGGGATGAGGTGAGGAGCAGCCCGCTCTGCGGCTGCTTCTATTGCCTGGAAATCTTCGCGCCGGATGAAATCATGGAGTGGATCGACAAGAGCTCGACCGCTCTGTGTCCCCGGTGCGGCATCGACGCAGTAATCGGCGAGATGTCCGGATATCCAATCCGGAACGCCACCTTCCTGCGGGCGATGCATCAGGAATGGTTTTGAAGGACGTGAACGAACATGCTTGAGATCAAGAACCTCGTCGTACAGATCGAGGACAACCGCATCCTCAACGGCCTGAATCTCACCGTGAACGACGGCGAGGTCGCCGCGATCATGGGCCCGAACGGTTCGGGCAAGTCGACGCTCTCCTACGTCATCGCCGGCAAGGAGGATTACGAGGTCCTCGACGGCGAGATCCTGCTCGACGGACAGAACATCCTTGAGATGGCGGCCGACGAGCGCGCCGCCGCCGGCATCTTCCTGGCCTTCCAGTACCCGCTGGAAATTCCCGGCGTCGGCACGATGACCTTCCTCAAGGCCTGCCTCAACGCACAGCGCAAGGCGCGCGGCGAGGACGAGCTCTCGACGCCCGAGTTCATCCGCGCGGTCAACGGCGCCGCCGACAAGCTCGAGATCAACAAGGAGATGCTCAAGCGTGCGCTGAACGTCGGCTTCTCCGGCGGCGAGAAGAAGCGCATGGAAATCCTGCAGATGGCGCTGCTGCAGCCGAAGTTCTGCGTCCTCGACGAGACCGATTCCGGCCTCGACATCGACGCCCTGCGCATCGTCTCCGAGGGCGTGAACGCGCTGCGGGCGCAAGGGCGTTCCTTCCTCGTCATCACCCACTACCAGCGGCTGCTCAACCACATCGTGCCCGACACCGTGCACGTCATGTCGAAGGGCCAGATCGTGAAGACCGGCGGCAAGGAGCTGGCGCTCGAACTCGAGGCCTCCGGCTACGCCGAGTACCGCACCAGCGAGGCCGCGTGATGGCCGACGTCACCAACCTCCGCTCCCCCGCCGAGGCCGGGCTGTCGAAGCTGTTCGAGTCCTCGCGCAAGGCGTTCGCCAGCGAATCCGCGATCAGCCGCGAGGAGGCGTTCCGCTTCTTCGAGGCGACCGGCCTGCCGAGCCGCCGGGTCGAGGCGTTCAAGTACACGGATCTCCGCGCCGCCATCACCGAGGCCGCTCCGCCGGCGGAAGCACCCTCCGAGGCGGCCGCCAAGGAAGCGGTCGCGGGCGCCACGGGCTTTGTCGGGGTCGAGGCCGTGCGCCTCACCTTCGTCAACGGTCATCTCGTGCCGGCCCTGTCGGACCTCGACCGGGTCCCCGAGGGCGTCACCGTCACGGCCCTCAACGAGGCGCTGTCGAAGGGCGACGAGCGCCTGAAGCTGCTCGCCCCCGTCGAGCAAGTGCGCGAGAACCCGGTCTATCAGCTCAACACCGCCTTCCTGGCGGACGGCGCGCTGATCTCGGTCGCGGCCGGCGCCAAGCCCGCCACGCCCGTGCATCTGCGCTTCGTCGGCACCGGTGACACGTCGTTCTCGACCGCGACCCGCGTGCTGGTCGATGTCGGCGCGGGCGCCGAGTTCTTCCTGCTGGAGAGCCACGAGGGGCCGTCCGGGCTGATCTACCAGCCGAACGATGCGCTCGACGTGCGCATCGGCGAGGACGCCGCCTTCCGCCACAGCCGGATCAACCGCGAGGGTGACGCGGCCATCGCGCTCTCCACCTTGTCGGCCCGGCTCGACGCGCGGGCCCAGCTGGAGACGGTCAACCTCGTGACCGGCGCCAAGCTCTCGCGCCATCAGCTCTACCTGCACATCGCGGGCGAGGATGCCAACGCCGTCGTCAACGGCGCGGCCCTGCTGGGCGACGGCCAGCTGGCGGACTCGACCCTGCTCGCCGACCACGCGGCGACCGGAGGGGTGGGCCGCGAGATGTTCAAGACGGTGATCGACGGCGAGTCGACCGGCGTGTTCCAGGGCAAGATCATCGTCCGCCAGGTCGCGCAGCAGACCGACGGCAAGATGAAGTCCGATTGCCTGCTCCTCAAGGACGAGGGGCAGATGATGAACAAGCCGGAACTCGAAATCTTCGCCGACGACGTCGCCTGCGGCCACGGCGCCACCTGCGGCGCGCCGGACGAGGAGCTGCTGTTCTACCTCATGGCCCGCGGCCTGCCGCGCGCCACCGCCGAGAGCCTGCTCGTCCAGGCCTTCGTCGGCGAGGCGGTCGAGGCGGTGACCCACGAGGGCGCGCGGGATGCGCTGATCGGCGGGATCGAGGCCTGGCTGAAGGCGCGGGGGTGAGCGCGCACGGCTACGATGCCGCGACAGCCGGGCGCCATCTGGTGCTCGGCTGGCGATGGCCGCGCGCCGCCATGCGCGAGGCGGCGGGGATCGACGAGGGAGGACGGCTCTGCCTCGTCCTGCTGTCCACCGCCTTCGTCGTTCTGACGGATCCGAGCGAGAACGGCTTTGTACGCCTTGTCGCCGCGAAGGCCGTGAACACGGGGACATCGGCGGTCACGCTCGGGCAGATCGCCCTGCTGGGAGCCGCGTCCCTCCTTCTTGCCCTGGTCTTCTACGTCCTGATGGCTGGAGCCCTGTGGCTGCTGACCCGACGAGGGGCCGCCGAGCCTCCGTTTGCGGTCCTGCGTTCGGTGGTCGCCGTCGCGAGCTGGGTCTCGACGGCACCGGTCGTCGTCGCCACGTTGATCGGGTCCGTCACCGGTTTGGACCTTGCCGGAGCGATCCTGTTCCTGGGCCTGTGCACGGTGTACACCGCACTCTGCCTGTCCGAGGCCACGGGGCTCGATGCCCGCGCCGCCACCCGTCGCACGTTCGGCTCGGTCATCCTCGCGACGGTCGCGAGCGGCATCGCTGCCGTGGGCGGCATCGGGTTCTACAAGGCGCTGATCCCCGACGAGGCGACGACCATCGTCGGGAAGAAGGCGCCGTGATTGATGTCATGAACGCGAACGCGCCGCTGCGCACCGATCGAGGCACCATGAGTTACGACGTCCAGGCGATCCGCCGGGAATTCCCGATTCTCTCGGAAAAGGTCTACGGCAAGCCGCTGGTCTATCTCGACAACGCGGCCTCGTCGCAGAAGCCGAAGGCGGTGATCGACGCCATGGTCTCGTGCATGCAGACCGGCTACGCCAACGTCCATCGCGGCCTGCACTACATGGCCAACGCCGCCACCGAAGGCTTCGAGGGCGCGCGCGAGACCACGCGCCAGTTCCTCAACGCCGCCTCGACCGACGAGATCATCTTCACCCGCAACGCGACGGAAGCCTACAACCTCGTGGCGTCGTCGATGGGGCAGGCCGGGCTGATCGGGGAGGGGGACGAGATCATCCTCTCGATCATGGAGCACCACTCCAACATCGTCCCCTGGCACTTCTTGCGCGAGCGCAAGGGCGCCGTCATCAAGTGGGCGCCGGTCGACGACGAAGGCAACTTCCTGGTCGAAGAGTACGAAAAACTCTTCACCCCGCGCACCAAGATGGTCGCGATCACCCACATGTCGAACGTGCTCGGCACGGTGACGCCGGCCGAAGAGATCGTCCGCATCGCCCATGCCCACGGCGTGCCGGTGCTGCTCGATGGGGCGCAGAGCGCCGTCCACCGGGCGGTGGACGTGAAGGCGCTCGACTGCGATTTCTTCGTGTTCACCGGCCACAAGGTCTACGGGCCGACCGGGATCGGCGTGCTCTACGGCAAGAAGGAATGGCTGGAGCGGCTGCCCCCCTATCAGGGCGGCGGCGAGATGATCCGCACCGTCAGCCAGGACGCGATCACCTACAACGACCCGCCCCACCGCTTCGAGGCGGGCACGCCGGCGATCATCGAGGCGGTGGGCCTCGGCGCGGCGCTCGAATTCATGATGAAGCTCGGGCGCGACCGGATCGAGGCGCACGAGGCGGCGCTGACCGCCTACGCGCAGGAGCGGCTGGGCGCGATGAATTCGCTCACCCTGATCGGCACGGCGCGGGACAAGGGCGGCGTCATCGCCTTCGAGATGAAGGGCGCGCATGCCCACGACGTCGCTACCATCATCGACCGGCAGGGCGTGGCGGTGCGGGCCGGCACCCACTGCGCCATGCCGCTCCTCAACCGCTTCGGCGTCACCTCGACCTGTCGCGCCTCGTTCGGCCTGTATAATACGACCGACGAGATCGACGCGCTGGCCGAGGCGCTGACCAAGGCCGAGATGCTGTTCTCTTGAATTTTTGGGAGTCTCGGTCGTTGGCTTCCGGCACAGGCCGGAGCCCGGCGACCGGAGGAGTGATCCGATGAGCGCAGACGCCACCATCACCGGCGGCACCAACGCCCCCGCCCTCGCGGCGGCCCAGGCGATCCCGGCCGAGGAGATCGACCGCCTGACCGACGACATCGTCGCGGCGCTGAAGTCGGTCTACGACCCCGAGATCCCCGCCGACATCTACGAGCTCGGCCTGATCTACCGCGTCCAGATCGAGGACGACCGGCGCGTCCTGATCGACATGACGCTCACCGCCCCGGGCTGCCCGGTGGCCGGCGAGATGCCGGGCTGGGTCGAGAACGCGGTGACCGCGGTGCCGGGCGTGCAGTCCTGCCAGGTCACGATGGTGTTCGACCCGCCGTGGGACCAGAGCCGCATGTCCGACGAGGCCCGCGTCGCGCTCGACATGTGGTAGAGGGGGCGCCGCTTTACCCGGGCTTCGGCACGAAGTCGCAGGAGTCTGGCCGGCCGCACCCCTTCGAGGACGTTGCCTACCGTACCGTCCGACCCTTTGATGCCAGGGTACCGCTGCGGTCGCGTCGAGGCGTCGGCACGATCCCGCCGGGCGCATCGGCGCCCTCGACCGGGACGGCCTGCGCGACGGGATCGATATCGCCCGCTCCGATCTGACGCCTCAGAAAATCTCGGACGGAGCCCGGCTGTGCCTGCCACCCTGGTACGGCGTGGGCCGGCCGATACACTCCGTCACCGGCTCGCCTCTTCGGCGCGGAAGCCGCCGCGCGCCGCGGCACGAGACTGGAAAGTCTCTACGCCTTGAGCGATGATCCTGTCCTAGAGCATCGGCCCGAAAGGTGGTTTCCGGCTTTCGGAAAAAGCCGATGCGGCCCAATCACAGAGAGCATTGTCCTGGATCCGATATCCAGGACAATGCTCGACGCAGGCTGTCGGCCGTGGCCCCGGATCACTCTGGGGCTACCGCCTACGGACCGGCGACCCGGGACCATCCCCAGGAACACGATTGTCGTGCCGGTCTTTTTCGATAGCCGACCAGCCGGATCATCCGGCGGCCGGGCATTCGGAGACAACGATCAAACGCGTCAGCCGAATAGGGTCTTCGGTGACCCATTAGAACGCTCTTCGTGATGTCGCGGACGATCTACAGCTTCATCATCGATACCGCGCCTGCGTTTCCCTATCAGGGCTGGCATCTGGCAAAATCGCTGTGCTTGCGCTGTGCGGCCGCGCCGGACACCATACACGTCCAACTCACGGACGCGGTCCCGTCCGAGACGGTCCGGCTGTTTGCCGCGTGCGGTTACCGCACCCACCGCCTGAGCCCCTTTGGCGATGGCAAATGGTGCAACAAGCTTGCACAACTGCCGAACCTTCTCGGCGAAACGTTCGACATCGCTGTCCTGCTCGACACCGACATGATCGCGGTCGCGGATGTCCGGACCTTTCTCTGCAGCGATTTCGTGCAAGCGAAGGTGGTCGACTTCCCCAATCCATCACTGGCGGTTCTCAGGGAACTCTACAGTCCGGCGGGGGGAGACGACGAACCACCGATCGTACGGACCGACGGAATCGACGCGCCGACGCTTCATGGCAACTGCAACGGCGGCTTCTATGCCGTACCGCGCCCATTGGCCGAGAGCTACAGCGAAGAATGGCGGCGCTGGGCCGTGTGGCTGTTCGAGAATGACGAGCCCCTACGGCGGGCCGGGCGGATGAAGAAGTCGATCAAATCCGTGCGGCGCTCGCCTTTCGACGCTCGATGATTCCTTACGCGGACGCCCCGGCGAACGTGAATTACTTCCTGCACGCGCAAGTCGAGCACAGCCGCTTCGACGCATCCCGCCCGATTGCGCTGCTACACTATCACGATACGCTGGATCCAATCGGCATGCTGGCCCCTCCGTTCCCGCTGAAGCCGGCCGAGAAAGAAGCGGTGACGCTGGCCAACGAGAGCATCCAGCTGCACCGGCATCCGACCTTGAGACCCCGCTGACGTCAGGAATTTCTGCGCTCGGACGCAGATCGCAGATGACGATACGTCTTGCTGCCGCGGAGACATCCGGACGCCGCATATAGGCCGCATCATGACTTGCCCGATGCAACCACCCAGATCTTTATTTCGAATAAATCTGCGGATCATCCGTCGCAAATATTGAAGCTCACCGCCTTTTTCGGAAATCCGCCCTTGCCGTATCAGACCGATGCTCGTTCGGTTGCAAATCGTGTCGCGCCGGACTTTCGGAGTGCTTTAGCAAGGCATCGTAGACATACAATCCATGCTGCTGTAAATCAAGTCATAAGAATCCAATCAGGTGCTCCGATATCTGCGAAAGCGGTGTGCATTGATACTCAAAGCTTGTACAAATTCCGGACTTCTTCCCGATGCCTATGCATCCTTGCGAACACAAGATGCACGCTTTTCACCATCGGGCCGCCTTCTCGTGCTGGCGCCGAAGCAGGGCCTCGTTCTACTGCAGATCGATGTGCAATCCGATCCGATCCAGATCGGGCGCCACACCCATTTGCGGTCGCCGAGCCTCGAATTTCCGCACGGTATCGAATTTTTGTCTGAAGACCTTCTCGACGTCGCGAACCGCGAAGCGGCGGTCACCTTCTATAGGCTACCAAGCGTCGAGGACTGGCAGGATGTAACACAAATCGAGGCGATCGCTGAATTTACATCCTCATGGTTCGGACCGAAAGGGGCGTCGCGGTTGAGCGACGGGCGGGGGGTGAGGTGCGGGCCGGGATCCATCCGCAGGCATCGCGACCATCTCTATATCTGCGCCAACCACACCAATACGGTCAGCAAGCATCCCTTTGCCGTCCGCGGTGGCGGGATCGAAATCGGATCCGGCGAATTGGTCGTGGAGACAGGCCTGGAACTGATCGACGGAATTTCAATCAGCCGAGACGGGCAGTGGATCGCCGTCAGCGATTCGGCCCATGGACGCGTCGCCATCTTCCGGGGGGACGACCATTCCGAGGCCTGCGAGTTGCGGGACAAAGATCTCGGATATCCGCACGGCCTCTGCTTCGATCCGACCCACAAGCGACTGTATGTATCGGACGCAGGCGAGCGCCTGCTTCACGTCTTCGAAAGTGCCGACGGCACTTGGGAGCGGTCGATGGACCGTAGCGCGTTCAGCCTACCAAGCATCGGCGACGCGGCGTTCTACAAGACAAAGCACTCGGTTCCCGAAGAGTTCCGCCCCTTGGTCGGTGGAATCAAGGGGCTGGACCTCGATCCATCGGGACGTTTCCTGATCGGAACCTGCCTGAATCAGATCATGGCCATCTTCGAAACCGTGCCGGCGACCCAAGCCACCAACGGAAAGGCACTGGAGGCAAAAATCACTGTAGACGATGAGCCGATCCTGCGTCAGGCATGCCGCGTTTCGGTGTAGGCTCGATCAGGACAGGCCGAATTTGCGTCTTGCATTCCAGTAAAATGCGACATCCTCAGACAGCAAGCTCTCGAGTGCATCTGTCACGTTTCAATCCCGCGATATGATAGGCCGGTCGGTGGATTCCGCGGTTTTGTTGAGATAGAATGAAGAGTCGGGCGGAAGCCCAATCAGATTGGACAGCCTCGGCATGTCCGCCTCGCGGGTCTCATGGAACCCAATAAAACTGAATCGTTGCAAATCAATATTTCCGAAATAGGTCTGCGACATCAACTGGCGAATCTTCGGATACCGCGCAAAATCGACAAGAGACGGACGCCCGGCAAGGAAGCGAGCGTGCAGCACGTTTTTTGGCCTCTTGAAGTTACGCCAGAAGAAGTAGATCGAAACCAGATTGTCGACCGGCTCGCGCAAGAATGTGATCATGGTCGCAGAAGACGATGCGTATCGGGCGGCTGGAAAATGCCCATGTACGAGGGTCTTACCCTCCGGAAAGTCAGAAATACCCGGATCGTCGCCAGCCAGTGGGCCACGCGCATAGTCCAAGTAGACCGCATCTCCGAGAAAACGAACGAACTGGTCTTTCAGCGATGATCCCGCCGCCTTCGGAAAGTGTACTGATATGATGCGATCACGCAATTTGTACTCTGATCCCATCACGCGCCTCGATCAGCATATGCGCTTGAAAAACGGCAAGAATTTCTTCTGCAATGAGGCATTGACCATGTATGCGCGCTCTCGTCAACATGCCAGGGCCGTGCCTCCCTGTCAGCGAGAGTGGATCGTCAGTCCTCAGGCAGAACTTGAGGGCGATCAGGCAAGTTCTACCGACAATCTGTAGTGCAAAATTATTTCGCCCCTCTTTCCGGTTAGAGCATCGCCCCGAAAGGTAGATACCGGCTTTCGGGAAAAGGCGATGCTCCAGAGCCGCATCCGACCTGATTGCATCAGGCCGGCGGCTCTCGCTCCTTGTTCTGCCGCGTATTCTTGCGACGAACCGGTATCCGCTTTGCCGGAATGCGCTCTAGGCCGGGCAGATTCATCCTGTCCTCGGACGTCGTCTTCGGCCTCAGAGTTCGCCTCGCAACCGATTCCCCCGACGATCGGCGACGGCCGCCTCAGCGGCAGGCGGCCCCCACCACCATTCCGCCGTCATCGGTCGCAGGGCCAGCCCCCCGGCCATCGCGCACGTCCGTCCGTGACAGGGCGAGCATAGGACGCCGGAATGCGTGCCGCGCAGGCGCCCTGCGGTAGACCCCCGCCCGCCGGATGCTTATCTTCGAAACCCCAAGAGGACTCACCCGCCCGGGCCTTGAACCCGGCCGCAGGAGAGAGAGCACGATGTCAGGTTTCAAGGTGATCTCGCTGACCGACCGCGCGGCGGAGCGGCTCAAGGCGATCATGGCCGATGCCGAGCGCCCGATCGCGGGCCTGCGGGTCGGCGTGAAGAACGGCGGCTGCGCCGGCATGTCCTACACGATGGAATATGCCGAGGCGCGCAAGGCCGGCGAGGACGTGATCGAGGACCGCGGCGTGACCGTGTTCATCGATCCCAAGGCGGTGCTGTTCCTGCTCGGCACCGAGATGGACTTCCAGACCACCAAGCTGTCGTCGCAGTTCGTGTTCAACAACCCGAACCAGACCTCGGCCTGCGGCTGCGGCGAGTCGGTGGCGATCACGCCCGTCAGCCCGGACCGGCTGCCGCTCCCGGCTTGATCCTCTCGGTTGTCATGCCGCATCGACCCAAAACGCGGCAGCGCCTTTAGAGCCTCGTCCTGGATATCGGATTCAGGACGAGGCTCTCCGTGATTGGGCCGCATCGTCTTTTTCCGACAGCCGGAAACCACCGTTCGGGACGATGCTCTCGCCCGGTCCCGGCCCATGGCCGGGTTCGACGAAGGAAGAGCGGATCAGGCCACGTTTGGCAGGGCGGCCGCTTGGTTCTCGTCCAGCGTGCGGTTGCGGCCGGCCCGTTTGGCGGCAAAAAGGCAGGAATCGGCGCGCTCCAGTAGCGACACCGCATTGTCGTCCGGGCGCTGCATCGCAACCCCCAGCGACACCGTCACTTTGCCGAGCGATTCGCCGGTCGAGCGCTTGACCAATTCGCGGCCGGTCACGCTGGTGCGCACCCGCTCGGCGATCTCGAGAGCGGCGGCCCGGTCGGTCTCCGGCAGAACGATGCCGAATTCCTCGCCGCCGAAGCGGGCGAGGGTGGCACCCTTCTGGCCGACATGCTCGCGCATCACGATGGCGACGAGGCGCAGCACCTGATCGCCGGTGAGATGGCCGTAGAGGTCGTTGAAGCGCTTGAAATAATCGATGTCGAGCACGATCAGGCTCGACGGGCGGTGCCCGGCGCCCGCCTCGATCGCCCGGCGCAAGCCCTCCTCGAAGCTCTTGCGGTTGCCCAACCCCGTCAGCGGGTCGGTCAGGCTCTCGAGCCGCGTCGCCTCAAGCGTCTCGCGTAAGGTTTCGATCTCGTTGCGGCTCTCGCGCATGCGCGCTTCGAGGGTGCGGTTGTTGGCGGTCACGTCGCGGGTGTTGGCGATGATGGCGGTCACCACCTCCTTCAGCCGCGCCCGGCTGGTCGCCGCGTTGGTGATGTCGTGGGTGAAGGCCTGGAGGGATTCGCCGTACTGCGCGGTCGAGTGGATCGACACGTCGATCATGTCCATGATGCCCTCGACCTCGGCGATGAGGCTCGAGTTCATCCGGTCCACCTCCATCGCGAGGCGGCGCCCGTCGATATAGGTGTCGTGCAACTGGTCGATGTCGGCGCTGGTCAGCGTGCCATTCTGCGTCGTCAGGCGCTTGATGGCATCGTTCATCAGCGGCTGGCTGCCGGCCACATAGGTGTACCAGACCGCATAGGCGCGGGGCGTCGCGGTGCTGCAATAGTCGCGCATCAGCTCGAAGCTGCGCTGCGCGAGGGCGAGACTGCGCTCACGGTCGAGGTCGGGGCTCATCCGGCGTAATCCGCTCCTCCGGACGAGGATCGTCCTTGAGCGAGTATCGCCTCACGAACCTCGCCAGGACGTTAAGAGGGACCGGGGAAACCCCGAGAAACGCTCCGAAAAGCAATGTCCATTGGCGGACATAACCCGTGAGCGCCTCCACGGCGCCCGGGAGGCAATCAGTCCTTGCTCTTGCGCGGCGCCGCGGGCTTCAGGAGGAAGGCCGGCACGTGCGATCCGAGGCCGACCGGCGTGTCGTCGTCCTCGTCGCGGTGGCGCCCGCGCGGTTCGCCGCGGCTGCGCTCGGGCGCGCGGCGGGGCTCGCGGACCGGGGCGACGGGCTCGGCCTCGCGGCGCGGCTCCGCCTCGCGGCGAGGCTCCTGGGAGCGGGCGCGCTCACCGCCCGAACGCCGGCCGGCGCGGCTCCGGCCCTCGGAGCGACCGCTCTCCCGCTCGGATCCCGTGTCGGACGACGCTCTGTCCGCCGATTCCTTGGTCGCGCTACGCCGGGTGCCGCGGCGGCGGCGCGGCTCGGCCTCGTCCTCCGCCGGTTCGGGCAGGCTGGCGAGGTCGCCGTCGAGCCACGCGATCGGCTGGCCGATCAGCGCCTCGATCGCCGAGAGCGAGCGTTCGTCCGAGCGGTTCGCCAGGGTGAAGGCGTTGCCGGCCCGGCCCGCGCGGCCGGTCCGGCCGATACGGTGGACGTAGTCTTCGGGATGGTGCGGCACGTCGAAATTGAAGACGTGGCTCACCGCCGGGATGTCGAGGCCGCGGGCGGCGACGTCGGAGGCCACGAGCAGGGGCACCTCGCCGCTGCGGAAGCCGTCGAGCGCGGCCGTGCGGGCGCGCTGGTCCATGTCGCCGTGGAGGGCGGCGACGTTGAAGCCGTGGCTGGCGAGCGACTTCTGAAGCAGCGCCACGTCGCGCTTGCGGTTACAGAAGATGATGCCGTTCTGCAGCTCATCGGCCGATCGGATGAGCTGGCGCAGGACCTTCCGCTTCTCGTGGCCCTCCGAGCCCGTCGCCACGAGGCGCTGCTCGATGGTCGAGGCGGTGGAGGAGGGGCGTGCGACCTCGACCCGCTGCGGGTTCGACAGGAACATGTCGGCCAGCCGCTCGATCTCCGGCGGCATGGTCGCGGAGAAGAACAGCGTCTGGCGCGTGAACGGCACCATCTTCACGATGCGCTCGATGTCCGGGATGAAGCCCATGTCGAGCATGCGGTCGGCCTCGTCGATGACGAGAAGCTCGACGCCGGTGAGCAGCAGCTTGCCGCGCTCGAAATGGTCGAGCAGGCGGCCGGGCGTGGCGATCAGCACGTCGGTGCCGCGGGTGAGCTTGGCGTCCTGGTCGGCGAAGGAGACGCCGCCGATGATGAGCGCGACGTTGAGCTTGTGGTTGGTGCCGTAGCGCTCGAAATTCTCCTCGACCTGGGCGGCGAGTTCGCGGGTCGGCTCCAGAATCAGCGTGCGCGGCATGCGGGCGCGGGCGCGGCCGGTCTCCAGCATGGTCAGCATCGGCAGGGTGAAGGCCGCGGTCTTGCCGGTGCCAGTCTGGGCGATGCCGAGCACGTCGCGGCGGGCCAGCACATGCGGGATCGCCTGGGCTTGGATCGGCGTCGGCTCGGTGTAGCCGGCGGCGGTGACGGCCTGGAGGACCTTGTCGCTCAGTCCGAGATCGGCAAAAGACATCTGGGGCAGGGAACCATCGCGCGTGGGATCGGCCGGTCGGTCGTGGGCCGGGCGCGTTCCGCCGGTCCTCGCGGTGCCGTCGCGCAAGCCGTCGTCGCGCATCCCGACGCGCGCGACACTTAGTGGGCTGGGCGGGCTTGTCAATCGAGCGGTGAGCATGCCTGGACCCGAAGGCCGGCAGCCGTCGCGGAGGCCCCGCAGAGGCCCCTCGGGCGTTCCGCTCCGTCGGACGCCTCGCCGGAGCGGCAGCCGACCGACCGCGGCACCCTTTGGCGCCCGGCCACACGGTGGATCGGGCTTCGCCCCCTCGGGCAGGGCCGGGCACGGCGGCCCGCACGAGATCCGCCGGCACCGCGCGCCCGTTTGATCGTCAGCGCCCGCGCAGCAGGCAGGGATCGAGAGTGGCGGCCCGCGCCGACGGCTCGATCGAGCCCGTCACCGCCGGGTCGATCCCGAGGGCCGCCACGCGCCCGGCATCGGCATCGACGGTGCGGGCGACATACTGGCCGAGCACGATCGCGGCGAGGCCCGCGGCCAGCGTCACCTTCACGGTCCAGGAGAGAAGACCGCGCGTCGCCCGCGGTTCGGGTTCGAGGGACATGGGCTGAGCGTCCGGGCGGGTTCGGCCCCGGTGGGGCGGGTGCTCGACCCTGCCCGAACGTGGTTAAGGCAGCCTTCACCCGCCTGCCTCGCAGCCGCCTCGGCAGCGGATTCACCCGCGCCCGCGCGCGATGAGGCGCGCGATGCGTCAGGCACGGCATCGAGATGGATGCCCGAAAGCTTTCATTAACCACGCGACGCGATCGACATCCGATCAAGTCTTGACTTGCCTTTCGACAAAGACCCGGACCGACAAGATGTGCGGGACGACACATCGGCTCTGACCGGGTGCAAACGGGCGCGTAAGCTTCACGTTTCGTTGACGGGTTCGGCTTAATTGCTTCGTTCATCGCAGGAGGGCGACGACATCCGGGGAAGGTCCCCGGCACTCACCAGGCCAGGATGCAGGCCGTAACATCCGGAGCGCGCGGCGCGCCGGCTCCCGCCGAACTTGCAGGAACCCGACATGAAGACCCTTCTCCTCGCTTCCACCGCCCTCGTCGCCGGCACCGCCGTGGCTTCGGCCGCCGACCTTCCCCGCCGCATGGCCCCGCCGCCGGTGTTCCAGCCGGTGCCGGTCTTCACCTGGACCGGCTTCTACGCCGGTTTCAACGCCGGTTACGGCTTCGGCACCAACGACAACCGCCGCGACCCGACCGTGATCGGCGTCAACGGTGCCTCCGGCCTCGTCGCCGCCCCCGGCGCGGCGGTGGTCAGCTTCAGCAACGGCCGCAACGCCAATGAGGGCTTCGTCGGCGGCGGTCAGATCGGCTACAACTACCAGTTCACGCCGGGCTCGGGCTTCGTCGTCGGCGTCGAGGCCGACGCCCAGTACGTCGATTTCGGCCGTGACCGGAACCGCTTCGCCGTCGCCCCGGGCTCCTCGCCGTTCCTGGCCGGCACCCAGATCTTCAACCCGAACGGCGTGTCCGGTCTCGACTACTTCGGCACCGTCCGCGGCCGCCTCGGCTACGCCTTCGACCGCACCCTGGTCTACGGCACCGGCGGCTTCGCCTACGGCGCCGGCGGCGGCCGCGACTTCGGCCTGCCGAACGGCTCCAGCAACGACTTCCGCACCGGCTGGGCCGCTGGCGGCGGTATCGAGTACGCTCTCCCGACCGACTCGTTCCTGAACTTCTTCCGCTCCTCGGCCGTGACGCTGAAGGTGGAAGGCCTGTACGTGAACCTCGACCGCGGCAACCGCACCACCGGCGCCTTCGGCGCGACCCCGGCCGGCGGCCTCGTCTACACCAACAGCCCCGGCGTGATCCTCGTCTCCGGCGGCGCTGCCCGCGACCGCAGCACCGAGTTCGCCGTCGTCCGCGCCGGCATCAACTACAAGTTCGGCTCGTACTAAGACCGATCGAGCCCGCCCCAGGGCGGATCCGGGAAGTCTCGACACCTTCCCAGGCCCGACGGCCCCCGGCCGTCGATCACCTCGGAGTCCGGCGCCCCCGCGCCGGGCTCCTTTTCGTGTCTGCGCCGCGCCGCCGCCGTGTCCCGGCCTTCATGTCCGGTTTACCATACCGGCCGATGCTGCCGGTCCGGATGCTCGTCGATGGGCTCGCCGGATTCGGCGAATGCCAGGGCGAGGCGGTGCATCCGGTGAGACAGGCAAGGGACCATCGGGCGGCGCGGATGCGGGGGCGGCCCCGCGCCATCGCGCTCTTTGCCGTCGCCGCGCTCTCGGCTATGCCCGCCGCTGTCCGCGCGGAGGGACCGCTCTACCTGCGGATTCGTCCCAACCCGGCTCCCGAGGCGTCGACCGGATCGGGGGAGGGGCGGACGGCCGGGCAGGGGCGGGACTCGGGGCGCGAATCCGTTTGGGAGCGCGCCGACCGGCGTGCCCGCATCGCGATCGCCTCGGTCTGCGCCGGATGCCTCGATCCGCGCTTTCTCGCGCGTCCGGTCGAGGCGCCGGCCCCGCTCGTGCGTGCGTCCCGTCCCCCGCATGCGGCCCTGGCCGCGGCGGAGGACGCCACCCCATCGTCCAACCCCTCGCCAGCAGGTGACCCATGAGCCAGGCCCACCCGACCACCGGCGCCACCGTCGATCCGGAATGTCCGGTCTCCCTCGAACTGCTCGGTGAGGTCTACCGCGCCGACGATTACGACCTGCCCTACATCCTGGAGACGATCCCGGCGCTGACCCGGGCGAAGCTCGCCACCTACCTCTACGGCAAGAGCCACATGCACCAGCTCGGCCTGAAGGTGGCCCGCGCCTGCGAGCGCGACGATCTGATCCGGGCGGCCGGCGAGATCGGTTCGGTGATCCACGGGCAGGCGCATCTGAAGGCCGCCCCCATGGCGGCGGAGCCCACCGTGGCCCCCACCGGCCGCGGCCGGCCGGCACCGGCTCCGAAGAAGATCAGCCTCGGCGGCTCGGCCGCCAAGGGCCGCAGCTTCGACTGACCCGAACCCCATGTTTTGACGCGCTTTCTTTCGGCGAAGTCGAGTTCGGCCTCGTCGGAAAGCGCTTCGGGAGCGCGTAGAAGAATGTTCGGACCGTGGTGGCAGCTCGGGGTCGACACGACCCTCCTCGCCTTCGAGGCGCAGGCAGTGATCGGCCTGCGGCTGGCCAAGCTCGCGGCGGGCGGCAGCGCCGCCCAGGCCGAGGCGCAGCGCATGGTGAGCGAGAAGGTCCTCGCCGCCGGCGAGGCGGCGATGCAGATCGCCGCCGGCGCCTCGACCGGCGCGGTGGTCGCCGGCTATCGCCGCAAGGTGCGGGCGAACCACCGGCGGCTCTCGCGGGGCTGATCGGCGGGGATCGTTAACCGCCCCTTAACCATGGCCTCCCATCGTTCGGCCTCACGCCGGACGACCATCAGGAGGCTTCATGCCGTTGTGCGAGCACCAGGTGCGCGAGCGCGCCTACTACATCTGGGAAGACGAGGGGCGGGGCTTCGGCCGGGCTGAGATCCACTGGCTCCAGGCCGAGGCCGAGCTGAGCCGCACCGTCGCGGCGTCGGCGGAGGTCGTGGCCGAGGCGGCCCCGGCGAAGGCGGCGAAGGTGTCGAAGCCCCGCGCCGCCAAGTCGGCGATCCGCACCCCCGTGGACGCGCTGGCCGGCGTCACCGAAGCGGCCAAGTCCCCCGCCGCCCGTGCGGCGGTGAAGCCGGCCAAGGTCGCTGCCAAGGCCGCGACGAAATCGGCCGACGCGGCGGGCGCGAAGGCTCCCGCCAAGACTGCTGCCAAGGCTGCTGCCAAAACCGCTGCCAAAGCGGCGGCGCCGAAGGCCGCTTCGCGGGCGAAGGCCCGTACCGCCGCCGAGGGCGTGTCCCTGCACTGAACCCGCCCTTCGGCAGGTACGGTTCGAGAGCCCGCCGTCCTCCGGGGACGGCGGGCTTCGCCGTTTCGGAGGGAGCCGACTTCGGGAACGCCGGGCAGGCTCGACCGTTTGATCCATGCTGCCCGCCTGGGGCGGTGCCTCGCGAGGAAGAGCCATGCGCGCGCTGACGATCGGATTGCTGGCCGCCACCCTCGGCGTGTCCCTGGCCGCGGGCTCGGCCGAGGCCGGGCCGCGTCGCGAGGCGGTGTTCGAGGGACCGGCCGTGCCGGCGGTGAGCGGACGCGCGCCCTGGAACACCCCGTGGGAATACGATTCGGGCAGCGACAACGACCGGCGCCCGGAATTGCCCTATTACCAGCAGGGCCGCGGCCAGCAGACCGGCGGCCCGGCCCGCAACCTTCTGCCCGACGACGGCCTGCACATCTTTCCGCGTTGAGCGGCGCGCCCGTGGCATCCCCCCGAGGCGCCGTCGTCTTCGACATCGACGGCACGTTGCTCGACAGCGTCGATCAGCATGCCCGTGCCTGGGTCGAGGCCTTCCGGCATTTCGGAATCGAGACCGAGGAGGCACAGGTCCGCCGCCAGATCGGCAAGGGCGGCGACCAGCTCCTGCCGGTCTTCGTCGAGGCCGATCGCCTCGCCCGCGAGGGCGAGACCATCGAGCGCTACCGCTCCGACCTGTTCAAGCGGCGCTACCTCGACCGGGTCCGGCCCTTTCCCGGTGTCCGCGACCTCCTCACCCGCCTGCGCGACGAGGGCCTGACGATCGCGCTCGCCTCATCCGGCAAGGCCTCGGAAGTCGCGAACTACCAGAAGATTCTCGGCATCGAGGACTTGGTCGATGCGGTGACGAGCTCGGACGACGCCGACCGCTCCAAGCCCCATCCGGACATCTTCGAGGCGGCACTGGCCAAGCTCCCGGACCTACCGAAGGCGGCGGTGATCGCCGTCGGCGACACGCCCTACGATGCCGAAGCCGCCGGGAAGGCGGGCATCGGGACCATCGGGCTCCTCTGCGGCGGCTTCCCCGAAGCCGATCTCTCGGCCGCCGGTTGCATCGCGATCTACCGCGACCCGCAGGACTTGCTCGACGGTTATGCCGGCTCGCCGCTCGCGGTAAAGAAGCTGTGAAGAGCGCGGCTACCATGCACGCAAGCGGGTAACCGCGAGCCGGCAAACCTATGGCCATCCGCGCCGGAACGGTCTATCAGCCCGCCCCGCGGGGGGGCAAAGCCCGCTTTTGGGATGCACTCGATGCCGACCACTGCCGAGACGCTTGCGCCGTCCTCTTCCTTCTCGGGGAAATCCCTGCACCAGCAGGTCACCGAAGCGATCGAGGACCGGGCCCTGCCGATCAGCCGGCTGCTGCGCCTGATGTGGGCGCTCGACGCCGAGCGCAGCCCCGCCAACCAGAACCTGCGCGCACGTCTGCGCGCCCGCATCGGCGCGCCCCTCGGCGCCTGATCTTTTCCAGTTTCTCGCACGGACACAGGCCTTTGCCGTTCGCGGCAGAGGCCGATTCGTATCGGGCTCTCGAAGCGGTCGGTCGAGGCGATGGGGAACGATCCCCGCCCGTCGCCTCACCTCGCGATGACGGAACGCCGCCTCAACGGTGACGCCGTCGGCGCGGGCTCTTCTTCGCCGGGCCGCCGGCCTTGCGCTGCATGCAGGAGGCCCAGATCCGGCGGCCGATCTCGTGCAGGCCGAGATTGAGCGGATCGGGCGCCGAAAACACCTGCGCCTTCGCCTCGCTGCGGCAGAAGGCGTCCTCCGCGCTGCGGATCGGCGGCTCGGCCCGCGCACTCGTCGCCAGAAGCGACAATCCGGCCGCCGCGGCCAGGACGAGCCCCCGGACCGGCGTTCCGGCCTGCTCTCGGGCGATTCGCCGAATGATGCGCAAGGATCTTCTCCCTCGGTCGCGACGGAGCCGCGTCTTTGGGGAAGTGGTGCCGCCAAAGAACGGCCTTGCCAAGCGCCGTCCGGCGAAATCCCCTTGGGATTGCGTAGTTTGACCGGAGAACGGCGGCGCCTCGCGCCGTCGTGTTCAGGCCAAAAGAAAACGCGCCGGGCTCGAAGCGTCCGGCGCGTGCGATCGTGGTTGGCGTGAAGACCGCCCGTCAGCGGCGAATCTTCACCTTGGCCTTGCGCGCCGCGTAGCGGGCATCGCGGGCGGCCTTCTTCTCGGCGGCTTCCGCCGCCTTGCGCTCGGCCGTGGCCGCCGCCTCGGCAGCCTCGCGGGCGAGCTGGGCGGCGAGTTCCGCCTCCTCGCGCAGGCGCTTCTCTTCCGCGGCCTTGCGCTCGGCCTCGATGCGGGTGCGCTCACGCTCGCGGGCCCGTTCCTCACGGGCACGGGCGACTTCGGCGCGGGCCTGGGCCTTGGCGACCAGCTCCGGATCGTCCGACGGCGGGCGGGCCTTGAATTTCTCGAGCAAGGCCGCCTTGGCGGCCTGGGAGTTCTGACGACGATCCTCGAAGTTTCTGAAGTCGAATGCGCTCATATGGCCTTTCTCGTGTGTTGATCGGGCCGGCCGCCGGATGTCTCACGCGTGATGCGAAGCACGCGAACCGAAGAATGTGCCGGGCGGCCGGGACTCGGCGCGAGCCTTATGCAACCGGCGCAGTCGATGCACCAGTGCGCCGCAACACGCAACAGAGATGCAAGGTTCCGTGTGCGGTTGCGGTAACATTTCCGCGCCTGTTGCGGCAAATCTTCGATTTGCTGCACATCGGCGATCAATCGCGACCGCCGCGGGGACAGGCGCGTGCCCCGGATACGCCTCAGGCGGCCTGAAGGTTGATCGCCGCCGGCTTGCCGCTGCGGCGGTCGTTCTCGATGTCGAACGTCACCTTCTGCCCCTCGGCGAGGCCGCGCAGGCCCGCCTGCTGGACGGCGGAGATGTGGACGAACACGTCCTTGCCGCCGTCGTCGGGCTGGATGAACCCATAGCCCTTGATCTCATCAAACCACTTCACGGTGCCGTTGCTCATGCGGGTCTCTCCTTCCCCGTCGTCGGGGGCCGCACGGGTTGCGTCCCGGCCTCAAGGCCGTCCCGATCGTCGAAGCGAGCGAGGGGAGTGGTGCCGGAGCCGCATCCCGTCCGGGATATCGGGACGGTCTCGCAAAGACCGGCCTTCGATCGACGGGGCAAACGTATGATCGAAGAGGCAAACCTGCAACCCGTGCGAAGGTTTCACGGCCTCGCGCCGGTTCTTCACGGCTGTCCTCTTGTCGACACAACCTTGGCCGTTCGTAACGGAATCGTGCTTACGCCGGAGCAGCGCGGCGGAAGAGAACGGATCAGCCTATCATTTCTTGCCGCCAAGCTCGCCGCGGCATGATTGTCAGGCCGATTCGCAATAACGTTTGTGAGAGCCGAGAGGGCCGCCCCGCCGAATCCCCCTTCGCCCGGCGCATGGGGCGCCTGCGGTCTTCGCCGTGCGACTCGGCCTCGCGTCTTCCCCCGCGATCGGGGATGTGCGTTGCACCGCGCCGCAGGGGATGGCGCGCCTCGCCATGCCCCAAAGATCTCCGGCCCCGGAATTCGCCATGCCCGTCCGTCCGCTCGTCTTCCATCCCGATCCCCGCCTGAACCGTCCGGCCGGGCCGATGGCGCTGTCGCCCGAAGCAGTGCGCGCGCTGGCCGAGGACGTGCTCGACACGCTGGGCGCCGTCGGGGCGATGGGGCTGACCGCGCCGCATCTCGGCATCCCCGAGCGGATCGTGGTGATCCGCCTCCAACCGGACGAGCCGGCCGTCACCTATGTCGATCCGGTGGTGGCCTGGGCCTCGGACGAGCGCGCCGCCCATCCGGAGGGCAGCGTCTCGATGCCCGGCGTGATCGAGCCGGTGGAGCGGCCCGCCCGCGTGCGCGTCCGCTACCGCGACCTCGACGGCGTGGAGCGGGAGGAGGAGGCCGACGGCCTGCGCGCGGCCTGCCTCCAGCACGAGATCGACCAGCTGGACGGCGTGTTCTGGACCGAGCGCCTCAGCCGCCTGCGCCGCGACAAGGCGCTGAAGCGCTTCGCCAAGCTGAAGGGGCAGGCGGCGCGCAACGGCGCGTGACAAGCGCGTGAACGAGCGTGCGGGAGCGCACCGGCCCGGCGCCCGCCCTCGCTCGGCCGCGACGGGGGCGTGATAAGATCGAATCCCTCGTCCGGGAATGCTCCGATGCGCCGCTTTCTGCCCTTCGTCGTCCTCGTCGCGGCCACCGGTGCTGCCGCACAGGGGGCGCCCGACAAGGCCGCCAAGGGACCATCCGAGCCGGTGATCGGCTGCACGTCCCTGGCCAACCTCCGCAGCCTCCTGCGCGACACCAAGGGCGACACCGGCAAGGCGCTGGCGACGATCCGCGATCCGAAATCCGACCTCGGCTGCAGCACGGTCGAACGCGCGACGGTGACCGAGATCACCGACCACGCCGCGCTCGGCGGGCGCGCCTACGACTGCCTCGCCCTCAAGGGGACGGCGGTCTGCCACTGGGTGGTGGCCGGCACGGTGACGCCGCCCGAACCCAAGGCCGCGCCGGCGAAATCCAAGAAGTAGCCGGGGAGGGGCCTCCCCGGCCTCGGCGTCGGCGCGCCTGCGTCAGCGGGCCTGCGTCAGCGCGCCTTCTTGGTCAGCTTCTGGGCGATCTCGAACATCTCTTCGGGCGCGTAGTCCGGCGTGAAGGCCGAGGGGACGCCGGTGAGCTGGTGGATCTTGCCCCCATCGGGCATGCCCTCGACCACCTCCAGTTCGCCCGGCGGATCGCCCGGCAGCGCCTGCTCGCCGTTGCCCCACAGGCCGGCGATCTCGCGGTAATCCTTCGGGCTCCACGTGTAGAGCCGGCGGTGCGAGCCCTCCTGCAGGTACTTCTGGCTCTCGGGAATCTTCGAGAGGTCGATGTTCGGGGTCGGCAGGAATTTCTCGATCTCGACGCCGGTGATCTTCTTGAGCGCCAGCGCGTAGGCGTGGGCGTGGACCGAGCCGCGCACCAAGAGGTAGCCGCAGACCTCGCGCCCGGTCGGATCGGTCAGCGTCTCGTAGACCCGCAGCTTGTGCAGCCGCGCGCCGCATTCGAGATGGAAGTTGTGCAGGAGGTCGACGACGACGTTGCCGGTCGAGGTGATGAAGTCGTTGTTCCACGAGGCGCCGTTGCTGTTGATCGGCGCCGCGCCGCCGCCGTTCGAGAGGAAGGCCGCCGCCAGGCGGATGTCCTTCATGTCCTCGAACGGCGCGCCCGAGATGTCGCCGCCGTCGCCCGTGTCGCCGTCATCGTCCGGCCCGTTGTTGAGCATGGCGACGCCGTTGCTGACGAGCTCGACATGGCCCAGCTCCTCCGCGGTGATGCTGGCCACCAAGCTGTAGAACGGCTTGAGCTTGTCCTTGCTGCGGAAGTTGAAGCTCTGGAACATGTAGTTCCCCAGCGTCGACATCTCGCCGTACTTGCCGCCGAGCAGCTCCTGCAGCGCGGCCGCCGCGTTGGGATCGCGGCGCTTGGGGGCGGGCAGTTCGGCCTGCAACTGATCGACGCGCATGAACATGGGAAGGGCTCCTTCGCCGTCGCGCCCGTGGGGGACGCGGCGGGGGAACCCCGGGCAGGCGCCCGGTATCCGAGCCTGCACCCGGTTGACGCAGGTTAAATTCGCGGGCCGGCGTTAACCTGTTGCAAACCCACGACACTTCCCCTGGATACAGAATGCCACGCGTTGAGCGGACCCTACGGCTCTGCTAGCACCCTTCGACAAGGCCCGGGCCACAAGAATCCGGGCGTGGAGGAGGACGCGTCCATGCAGACGTGGAACCAGGTCTACGACCCATTCAACAATGCGTGGCTGTCGACATTCGCAGCCTCGATCCCGGTCATCGCGCTGCTCGGCATGATCGCCAGCGGCAAGGTCCAGGCGCATATCGCCGCCGTGCTCTCGCTGATCCTGGCTTTGGCGGTGGCGGTGTTCATCTTCACCATGCCCGCCGACCTCGCGTGGCGCGTGGCCCTGTTCGGCGGCATTCGCGGCCTGTTTCCGATCGGCTGGATCATCCTCAACGTCATCTTCCTCTACCGCCTGACGGTGGAGAAGGGCTGGTTCTCGACGCTGCAGCAATCGGTGGCGGGCATCACCGAGGATCGGCGCCTGCAGCTCCTGCTCGTCGCCTTCGCCTTCGGCGCCTTCTTCGAGGGCGCGGGCGGCTTCGGCACGCCGGTCGCCGTCACGGGCGCGATCCTGATCGGGCTGGGCTTCTCGCCGCTGGCCGCCTCGGGCCTCTCGCTCATCGCCAACACCGCGCCGGTGGCCTACGGCGCGCTCGGCGCCCCGATCCAGGGGCTGGCCTCGGTCACGGGCTACGATCCCTACATCCTCGGCGCGATGATCGGACGGCAGCTGCCGTTCTTCTCGCTGATCGTGCCGTTCTGGCTGATCGCGGTCTTCGCCGGCTTCCGCGGCATGTTCGCGATCTGGCCGCCGATCCTGGTCTGCGGCGCCTCGTTCGCGGTCGCGCAGTTCGCCATCTCGAACTACATCAACCCCTGGATCGTCGATATCGGCGCCTCGCTGATCTCGATGGGCTGCCTCGTGCTGTTCCTGAAGTTCTGGCAGCCGGCCCAGATCTGGACGTCGCCGGCCCTGCGCGGCCACGATCCGTCGATCGGCTACAACAGCCCCAAGTCGCTGGGCGCCGGCGTGCCCGGCGACCTGCCGCGCCCGGTCTCGCCGACCCGCACCGCCTCGTCCTCCGAGATCCTCATGGCCTGGGTGCCGTGGATCGTGCTGTCGGTGATCCTCGGCTTCTGGGGCACCAAGTGGTTCAAGGACATCGTCGATCCGCTCTTCACCTGGAAGTACGAGGTGCCCGGCCTGCACAACGTCATCCTCAAGGTGCCGCCGGTCGTCGACAAGCCGATCCCGGAGAAGGCCGTCTTCGCCTTCACCTACATGTCCTACACCGGCACCGGCGTGCTGCTCGCCGCGATCATCTCCGGCTTCATCATGCGCTTCTCGCCGCTGCGCCTGATCACCGCCTATTTCGAGACGATCTGGGTGCTGCGCTACTCGCTCATCACCATCGTGGCGATGCTCGCGCTCGGCGTCCTCACCGGCTACAGCGGCATCGACGCGACGCTGGGTCTGGCGTTTGCCGGCACCGGCATCCTCTACCCGTTCTTCGGCACCCTGCTCGGCTGGCTCGGCGTCGCGCTGACGGGCTCGGACACCGCCTCGAACGTGCTGTTCGGCAACCTCCAGAAGATCACCGCCGAGCAGCTCGGGCTGAACGGCGTGCTGATGGCGGCGGCCAACTCCTCGGGCGGCGTGATGGGCAAGATGATCGACGCGCAGTCGATCGTCGTCGCCTCGACCGCCACCGGGTATTTCGGCCAGGAGAGCAAGATCCTGCGCTTCGTGTTCTGGCACTCCATCATCCTGGCCTGCCTCGTCGGCGGCCTCGTGATGCTCCAGGCCTACGTGTCGCCCTTCACCGAGATGGTGCTGCACGCCCCCGCCGCCGCGGGCGCGCACTGAGCCCCGCCTGAGCGGAACCCATGAAAAGGCCCGCCCCGTTCCGACGGGGCGGGCCTTTCTCGTTCGGGATTATACCAAGCGGCACGGAACAGGACCGATGGTCCCCTTCCGTGCGTCCGGCGGACGCCCGCCGCCCCGCAGTCGCGGGGGCAATCGGCGATGAGTCAGGATCATCGCCGATTGGTATGAGGCCCGCTCAAGCCGGCCCGGGCGAGCCCGGTTTGGCCGGCGCCGGGCGGGCGAGGCGCCCCTCTTCCGCCCGGTGGACGTACTGGCTCGCCACCAGCCAGCCCTTGAAGAAGCGCAAGGGCAGGGTGCAGGTGATCAGCACGATGGGCAGCGTGAGCACGAAGTGGAGCCAGACCGGCGGATCGTAGGTCAGCTCCAGCCACAGCCCGAAGGCGACGGCGGGGATCGCCGTCGTCATCATCACGAAGAAGGCCGGCCCGTCGGCCGGGTCGGCGAAGGAGAAGTCGAGCCCGCACGCGTCGCAGGACGGCGCGACCTGCAGGAATCCCTTGAACAGATGGCCGCGCCCGCAGCGCGGGCAGGCGCTGCGCACGGCGCAGGCGATCGGCGACTGGGGCGTGTAGGTGGGATCGGACATCGAACCTCGCTTCGTCGGGGCAACGGAACCCGGCGCCGATGGTTCGCTCACATCACCCCCCCGCGACATCCCGGCAAGGGTCGGCTTCACCCGGCTGGCATACGAGTCCGGGCCGGGATTAGGGCGGCGCTCCGGACGTGCCTTTCCCTTCCGGCGCCCGCCCCCACATGCGGACGATGTTCTTTCGGCGTGCCCGCGGCGACAGCCTGCTCGACCTGCCCCGGATCGAGACCGAGCGGCTGGCCATCGCCCCGCTGGAGCGCGCCGACGCGGCGGCCCTGCACCGCCTCACCGACGACCCGGCGATCACCGGCGCCATCGATTTCCTGCCCGATCCCTTCACCCTGGCGGATGCCGAGGGGCTGATCGCGGGTGGGCGGCACGGGCGCGACCGCTTCCTCGGGGCGTGGCTGCGTGACGACAGGACGCTCGCCGGCGTCGTCGGCGCGCATCTGCGCGGGGAGGGCGCCCTCGAGATCGGCTACTGGGTCGGGGGGGCCGCCCGCGGGCGCGGCTTCGGCGCCGAAGCGGTGGGCGGCGTCCTCGCCCTGTTGCGGACGCGCTTCCCCCGCCGGGCGATCCTGGCCGAATGCCGCCCCGGCAACGTCGCCTCCTGGGGATTGCTGCACAAGCTCGGCTTTCGCGAGACCGGGACGGAGGGGCACCGGCCGGGCCGGCGCCAGCTCGCCTGGGAGGGCGGCTGACGCGAAACGGCGATTGGACGAAAGCACGGGAAGTCAGACCGGCCGGAATGTCCTAGGATTCGCGATGGCAACCGGCCGTATCGGCCCACCGGAAGGCGTGACCCGGACATGATGGCCAGCGCAGCAACCGATCCCGGCAACGACGCCGCCCCGCGCACGGGGGAGGGCGCCTTGCGGCTTCTCCTCGTCGACGACCACCCGCTGTTCCGCGAGGCGCTGGCGAGCGCCATCGCGCTGGCCTTTCCCGGCGCCGAATTGCACGAGGCCGACGGCATCCGCGGGGCCTGCGAGATCCTCGACCGCCATCCGGCGATCGACCTGACGCTGCTCGACCTGACCATGCAGGGGGTGGCGGGCTTCGACGGGCTCGTCACCATCCGCACCCGCTTTCCCCGGGTGCCGATCCTGATCGTCTCGGGGTTGGAGGAGCCGCGCATCATGCACGAGGCCGTGCGCCACGGCGCGGCGGGCTTCGTGCCGAAGGCCGTCGACAAGGCGACGCTGACCCGCGCCATCTCCGAGGTCCTGGGGGGCGCCCTGTTCATGCCGGCCGACCGCGCCGCGCCCCCCGCCCCCGCCCGCCCGAGCAGCAAGAAAGCGCCGCTCGCCGAGCGCGTCGCCCGGCTGACGCCGCAGCAGATGCGGGTGCTGACGATGATCCGCCAGGGCAAGCTCAACAAGCAGATCGCCCACGAGCTTCAGGTCGGCGACTCGACCGTGAAGGCCCATGTCTCCGAGATCCTGCGCAAGCTCGAAGTCATCAGCCGCACCCAGATCGTGATCGAGACCGCCTATCTCGACTTCGACCAGACCGGCGGGGGGTTTTGAGAGGCCGGGTCGCGCTCGCAAAAAAATCCGGTCGCCGGACGGCGTTCGATGCAGGATAGTACCGGCATCGCCCGCATCGTGGGCGGGGGGCGAGGGGCGTGACATGGCCGAGGGCGGCGTGGCCGAGCCTGGAACCAGCGCGGCGGCGGGCGGCGCGCCGTCGCCCGTGACGCTGGCGGACTCGCTGATGCGCGAGGCCGGCTGGGGACCGGCGCAATTCGGGCGCGAGGGGCCGAACCCGCCGTATCTCCGCATCGGCGGGCGCCTGCGCCTGTCGCTCTCGGCCTACGAGCCTTGCTTTGCCGCCTTCCACCGCGACCGCGGGCCCTTCCGCTCCAAGGTCGGCATGGCGGCGCATCTGGCGCACTACGACGCCCTGATGGTCGATCCGATTGCCTTCGAGGAATGCTTCGGAGCGGGCGAGGGCAACGACACGGTGTTTCCGTTCGGCGCGTGGCTCACCGTCCGCCGGGTCGGCTTCGGCGGGATCGAATTATGGGGCAAGCGCCAGGGCGCCGTGACCCTACCGCTGGAGCCGCTGACGGTCGCCTCCGCGATCTGGCTGCGGCGGGCGGAGACGCCGCCGACGAAGCGCTAGGTTCTTGTGCCGCGTCGGCTTTTCTCCGAAAGCCGGTATCCGCCTTTCGGGCCGATGTCCTGGACCCCACGCCCATGCCGGATCGTCCGAGCCTTGCCGATCTCGAACGCGGCGCGGTCGTGGTCTTCGACACCGACTGCGTCCTGTGTAGCCGATGGGTGCATTTCCTGCTCGCGCGGGAGCGCCGGCCGACCCTCGTCTTCGTCCGGGCGTGGTCGGCGACGGGACGCGCCCTGGCCGCGCGGCACGGCCTCGACGCCGCCGATCTGAACCGCACCTACCTGCTGATCGAGAACGGGCGGCCCCTCCTGCGGTCGGCCGCGACCCTGGCGCTGTTCGGGCATCTGCGGGCCCCCTGGCGCTGGCTCGGCGTGTTCGCCCTGGTCCCCGCCAGTCTCCGGGACCGCCTCTACGGATGGGTCGCCGACAACCGTTACGCGTGGTTCGGCCGCAAGGACGATTGCTTCGTCCCGCCCGCCCCTTCGCGCGACCGCTTCATTCAAGATTAGAGCATCGGGCCGCATCGTCCTTTCCCGAAAGCCGGTTCCCACCTTTCGGGCCGATGATCTCGTTTATCGTGCCTCATCGGCTCTGTCCGAAAGCCGGTTCCCACCTTTCGGGCCGATGCTGTCGCGGCGCGACCTCCAGCGCATCGGCAGCCCGCCGCGCGGGCGCAGCGAAAATTTCGGATCGGGGACGGGGTCCTGCTCCAGGCGCTCCGGCACCACCCGCTGCAGGAGCGTGGCCAGCACGAGGCAGGCTTCCATCAGGGCGAAGTTCTGACCGATGCACACGCGCGGACCCGCGCCGAAGGGGAGGTAGGCGTAGCGCGGCCAGGTCGGCTTTCCGAGGAAGCGGGCCGGATCGAAGGTGTCGGGATCGGCGAACCAGCGCCCGTCCCGGTGCAGGGCGTAGGGCGCGATCTGGACGAGGTCGCCGGCCCGGATCGCGACGCCCGCCAGATCGACGGCCTGCGTCGCCTGCCGCAGGAAGAGCGAGTAGGCGGGCGGGTGGAGCCGCAGCGCCTCCTCGATTAGGGCGCGGGTCAGCGGGAGCCCGGCGAGGTCCTCCGCCTGCGGCAGCCGCCCGCCGAGACCATCGTCGATCTCGTGCAGGACGCGGGAGCGCCATGCTGGCGCGCGCGCCAGCGCCGCGAAGGTCCAGGAGAGGAGCGCGCCCGAGGTCTCGTGCCCGGCGATCAGCAGGCTCATCGCGTCGTCGCGCACGGCGCGCGCGTCGCCGCGATGCTGCGCGATCAGCATCGACAGCAGGTCGCCGCCGTCCGTGGTCGGCCGGGCGAGCCCGCGTGCGACGAGCCCGACCACGAGCCGGTCCATCACGCCCATCGCCCAAAGCTTGCGGCGCTTGGCCCGCAGCGGCAGCCAGTCGGGCAACCGGATCGGCGCGGTGGATTCGCGGAACGCGGTGTCCGAGAGGACCTGAAGGGCGGCCTCGATCTCGTCGCCGTTCTCGGGCGGGTCCGCGCCGAACAGGGTCCCGGCCGCGATGTCGAGGGTCAGGCGCGCCATCACCGCGTCGGTGTCGAGGGTCGCCGTGCCCGCCTCGCCCATCTGCCGGGTCAGGCGGTCGGCGAGGCGGGCGGCATGAGCGACCGCGACCGCGCCGTAGCCGGGCAGCCGCCGGGTCTGGAAGGCCGCCAGGACCTTGCGTCGGCGCTCGCGCCACGCCTCGCCCTCGGCGAGCAGCAGGCTGTCGCCGTTCCACTGGGCGACGACCTCGGTCAGCCGCCGGAAGCGGATGAACGAGGCCCAGTGCTGCGTCAGCAGCGCCTCGACCTGATCCGGATGGAACAGCAGCCAGGACCGGTAGGGGCCGAGGCGCAGCCGGACGACGTCCCCGTGGCGGCGGCGCAGGTCGTCGTAGAAGGCGAGCTGGTCGAACTTGATGCGGACGAGATGATCGACGCCGAGGAGCCAGCGGCGCGGCTGTCCGATGCGTCCAGAGGCGCGTCCGGGCATGGCCGGTTCAGGCCTGGCCGGTTCAGGCATGGTGCGTCGCGCCCCTGCCGCGCGACCGGGCCTGCCAGCGGCGGCGCAGTCCGGCGAGCGGCCATCCCACGAGCAGGCCGGCGGCGCCGACCAGCGCCCAGGCGAAGTGGACATGCTCCAGGCATTTCAGGGCCGCGAGGGGGCCGTTCAGGCGTACGAGGCCGTCGTCGTAGACGAGCCGCGCGCCGGGCAGCGGCTCGAGCGAAAGGCCGACGGCCTCGCGGCGGGCGAGCCACGCCTTCAGGCGGCGGTGGAGGGGCCTGGCCGGATCGAGCGTCAGGCGGGCCGCCTCGGGGATCCACGGCCGCCAGCGCGGGCGCCATTCGGGCACATGCGCCCGGTATTCGGGCCAGCCCTGCGGGAAGCGCACGAGGAGGTCGTGGCGGTGGTGCCAGCGCACCATGCCGAGCACGAAGACCCAGGCCATCAGGGCCGCTGCGGCGATCCAGGGCGAGCCGAGGGCGAGCCCCATCACCACCCAGCTCGCCGCGGTGGAGAGCTGCATCGGGTTGGTCACGTAGGCGAACACGCCCGTCCGCACGAGGCGCTGGGTCGGGTCCAGGGGGATCGGCGTGCCCTCGCCGTACATCACGAAGAGCTGGACCGCGGAGAGGCCCAGCACGAACAGCGGCGCCAGGAGGACGAGGCAGAACGCCGTCAGGAGCGGCGGGCGGCCCGCCAGGTCCCATTCGCCCCCCATCGCCCGCAGGATCAGGCAGGGCAGGACGCCGAAGGCGAGGAAGCCGTAGCCGAGCGCCAGCAGCGCCGCCCGCTCGGGCAGCCGCCGGTCCTGCGCCGTCCAGCGCGCGAGGGCGAGGGCCGGCAGATGCGCCGTCGCGAACACCGTCACCACGCCCGGGAACCAGCCGGGGCCGGGATGGACCAGCGGCGGGAGCGACAGGAAGAACAGCCCGTGCAGGCCGGCGACGATCGGCGGCAGCAACCACAGGGGATTCGTGCGCGGAAAGGCGAGGAAGAGGACGGGCCCGAACAGGAGGGCCCCGCCGATCCAGATGTCGGCCGGGATGCCCTGCAGCATCAGGGTCTGCCCGCCGTAGCGCCACCAGCCCATCGCGGCGGCGAGGATGTGGGTCCCGAAGATCAGCCCCAGCCCGTAGAGGAAGGCGAACAGGCAGCCGACCAGGGTGCGCCGGTCGTGCCCGTCGCGGCGGACGAGGATCGCGCAGGCCGCGAGCGGGCCGAGGAACAGGGCCCAGCGCAGCGCCCACAGGACCGGGACGGGCAGTTCGAGGGCGATCATGCCACGACCCGCCGGGCGAGCGCGTCGCGCAAGGCGGGCGGACAGCGGGTCTCGAACAGCTCGACGACGAGGAAGACGACCGGCAGACCGAGGGCGAGATGCAGCGCCAGCGGCGGCAGGGCCACGATCAGCACGCATTGGATCATGGTGCCCAGCCGCATCAGGATTCCCTCGCGCGAGACCGCGGGCGGCATGCGCATCAGGGCGACCACCAACAGGGCGGGAAAGATCACCGAGAGCGGATAGGCCAGGAGTGGCCCCTCGTCCGAGGCCGAGAGGGCCCGGACCAGATCGACGCTGCGAAGGAGCACGGCGGTCGCGAGGGCGACTCCGACGAGGCGCCTCGCATGGGCGGTGAGGGTGTGGCGGTGGGTCGGTCGCGCGTGCATGGGCCGATTATCGCACAACGGCAACGCGCAGCGTATGCGGCCCGGCCCTACGCCGCCCCCTCGATCGCGCCGCTCACCTCCAGCCATTCCTCCTCGGCCTTGGCGAGCGCCTCGGCGGCCTCCGCCCGCATCCGGGCGAGGTCGCCGGCCTTGGCCGCGTCCTTGAGGAAGGCGGTGCCGTCGGCGAGCGCCGCGTCGATCTTCTCGATCGCCCCCGACAGCTTGCCCATCCTGGCCTCGATCCCGTCGAGGCGCTTCTTGAGGGGCGCCAAAGCCGCCCGGCGCTCGACCGCCGAGCGGCGCGCCTCGGCCTTCTGGCCGCCGGTGGAGTCTCCCGCAGCCTCCGCCCGCTCCGGCCCGGCGAGCACGAGGCGGCGGTAATCGTCCATGTCGCCGTCGAAGGTCTTCACCGAGCCGTCGCGCACCAGCCAGAGCCGGTCGGCGCAGGCCTCGATCAGGAAGCGGTCGTGGGAGACGAGGATCACCGCGCCCTCGTAGTCGTTGATGGCTTCCACCAGGGCCTGCCGGCTCTCGATGTCGAGGTGGTTGGTCGGCTCGTCGAGGATGAGGAGGTGGGGGCCGTCGAAGGCGGCCAGCCCCATCAGCAGGCGGGCCTTCTCGCCGCCCGACAGCTTTTCGACCGGCGTGTCGGCCTTGGTCGCGGGGAAGCCGAGCCGCGCGGCGGCCGAGCGCACACGCGCCTCGGGCGCGTCGGGCATGCGGTCGCGTACATGCGCCACCGCGCTCTCGGAAGGGCGCAGCTCGTCGAGCTGATGCTGGGCGAAATACGCCACCTCCATCTTCGAGGAGCGCTTCATCTCGCCCGCGAGCGGCGGCAGCCGCCCGCCGATCAGCTTGCAGAAGGTCGACTTGCCGTTGCCGTTGGCGCCGAGCAGCGCCACCCGGTCGTCGGGGGCGAGCGACAGGTTGAGGCCCGACAGGACGATGCGCTCGCCGTAGCCGGCCTGGACCCGCTCCATCGCGACGATCGGCGGCGAGAGCGGTTTCTCCGGGCTCGGCAGGTGGATCACCGGCACGTCGTCCTCGATCAGCGCCGCGATCGGCTCCATCTTGGCGAGCCGCTTCATCCGCGACTGGGCTTGACGCGCCTTGGTCGCCTTGGCCTTGAACCGGTCGATGAAGCTCTGGAGATGGGCCCGCTCGGCGTCCTGCTTCACCTTCGCCTTGGCCTGAAGCACCTTCTTCTCGGCGAGCTGGCGGGCGAAGCTGGTGAAGCCGCCGCGGTAGATCGTGAGCTTGCCGCGGTCGAGATGCAGGATGTGATCGACGCTGGTGTCGAGCAGTTCGCGGTCGTGGCTGATGATGATCGCCGTGCGCGGATATTTTTCGAGGTAGTCGTAGAGCCAGAGCGTGCCCTCGATGTCGAGGTAGTTGGTGGGCTCGTCGAGCAGCAGCAGGTCGGGCTCGGAGAACAGCACGGCGGCGAGCGCCACGCGCATGCGCCAGCCGCCGGAGAAGTCCGAGCAGGGGCGAGCTTGGGCTGCCGCATCGAAGCCCAGCCCGTGCAGGATCGCCGCCGCCCGGGCCGGGGCCGAGTGGGCGCCGATATCGACGAGCCGGGTCTCGATCTCGGCCCGCGCCAGTCCCTCGGCGCCCTCGGCTTCCCGCATCAGCCGGGCGCGCTCGGTGTCGGCGGCGAGGACGACCTCGTGCAGGGTTTCGGGGCCGGCGGGCGCCTCCTGCGCCACCGCGCCGATGCGCATGCCCTTCGGCACCGAGACCGCGCCGGTATCGACCGGGAGTTCGCCGAGGATCGCCCGGAACAGGGTGGTCTTGCCCGCCCCGTTGCGGCCCACCAGCCCGACGCGGGCGCGGTCGGGAATCGCGAAGGTGGCGGAGTCGAGGATGACCCGCTCGCCGATGCGGTAGGAGAGATCGTTGACGCGCAGCATGGCCGCGTTCTGAGGGCGGCGCGCCCGCGGCGCAAGCCCGCAAGACGGCAGGATTTCGCGGCCTGCGCGAACGTTTTGCCGACTCGAACGTTCGGCTCCCACGAGCAACCTGTGCCGTGAGAGGAAGGACGATGGGCAAGCCCGAGACGATGGAGCCGCGCCCGCCGGAACTGCTCTCGCCCTGGCGCACCGACCGCCGCGTCGCCCTCCAAGAAGAGGCGCGCACGTTCGCCCGCGACGTCATCCTGCCGCTCGCCGACGAACTCGATCCGCAAAAAGGCGAGATGCCCCGCTCGCTCATCGACGCGATGGCGCAGAAGGGCTGGTTCGGCATCACCATCCCCGCCGAGTACGGCGGCATGGGGCTGGGCGTCTTCGAGTACTGCCTGATCTCGGAGGAACTGGCCCGCGCGTGGCTCTCCACCGGCTCGATCCTCGCCCGCGGCCAGGGGCTCGGCACCCAGACGATCGACGACGACCGCCGCAAGGCGCTGCTCGGCCAATCGGCGCGCGGCGAATGGATCGGCTCGATCGCGCTGTCCGAGCCCAAAGCCGGCTCGGATCTCGCCGGGGTGCAGACCCGGGCCGTGCGCGAGGGCGACCACTGGTACCTCACCGGCACCAAGCGCTGGGCGGGCTTCGCGCAAGGCGCCGACTTCATCGAGGTGCTCGCCCGCGTGCGCGACCCGGAGCCCGGCGAATCGCGCTCGGCCGGGCTCGAACCCTTCCTCGTCGTCAAGGAGCCCGGCACCTTCCCCGAGGGAATGCAGGGCACGGTGATCGACAAGATCGGCTACCACGGCTTCCTCACCTTCGAGCTGACGCTCGACCGGGTGCGGGTGCCCGAGCGCGACCGCCTCACCGGCCTCTACGGCGACGAGGGGGCGGATGCGGATGCGGGCGGCTTCGCCTCGGTCCAGCGCGGCTTGAACATCGCCCGCGTCCACACCGCGGCCCGCGCCGTCGGCGTGGCCCGCGCGGCGGTCGAGGATTGCACCGCCTACCTGCAGGAGCGCGAGCAGTTCGGCCGGCCGATCGGCCAGTTCCAGGCCCTGCGCTTCGCGCTGGCCGACATGGCGGCGGAAGTGGCCCAGGCCCGCGCCTACTGGCAACAGGTCGCCCATCTGCTCGACGAGGGCCTGCCCGCCGAGAGCGAGTCGGCGGCGGTGAAGCTTCTGGCCACCGAGATGGCCGTGAAGGTGACCAATCAGGCGATGCAGCTTCACGGCGGCAACGGCTACACAACCGAGCGCCGCATCGAGCGCTACTGGCGCGACGCCCGGCTGACCACGATCTTCGAGGGCACCAGCGAGATCCAGCGCCGCATCATCAGCGACCGGATGCTGCCGCGGGGATAGGCGGTGGGCGGCGGGTTCGCCGCCTATCGAGCCGGGTCGGCACAGCCTATATTCTCGCGTGAAATGTCCGCCGCCTCCGCCCTTCCGCCGCCGCGTGCCGGCGTCCGCCGGCTCGATCCGATCCTGGTCGATCGCATCGCCGCGGGCGAGGTGGTCGAGCGGCCGGCCTCGGCCGTCAAGGAACTGCTCGAGAACGCCGTCGATGCGGGCGCGCGTTCGGTCGAGGTGACGATCGAGGCGGGTGGACGGCGCCTGATCCGCGTCGTCGATGACGGCATCGGCATGGGGGCGGACGACCTCGCGCTCGCGGTCGAGCGCCACGCCACCTCCAAGCTCCCCGACGGCGACTTGACCCGGATCGGCTCGCTGGGCTTCCGCGGCGAGGCCCTGCCCTCGATCGGGGCGGTCTCGCGGCTGTCCCTCACCTCGCGCACCGCGGACGGGGAGGGCGTGAGCCTTCTGGTCGAAGCGGGGGCCAAGGGCCCGGTCCGGCCGGCGCCGGCCTTGAAGGGCACCCGCATCGAGGTGACGGACCTGTTTGCCGCGACCCCGGCCCGGCTCAAGTTCCTCAAATCCGACCGGGCCGAGACGGCGGCCATCGCCGAGGTGCTGCGGCGCCTGGCCGTCGCCCAGCCCCGGGTGCGCTTCACCTTGCGCACCGAGAGCGGCAGCCCGACCGTGTTCCCGGCCGAGAACGAGGGGGGCGAGGCCGCCCTGTTGCGCCGGCTCGGCAGCGTACTCGGGCCGGATTTCCCGGCCAATGCCGTGCCGCTGTCGATGGCCCGCGAGGGCTTCTCGCTCGAAGGCCATGTCGGCCTGCCGACCTTCCACCGGGGCGTGGGCACGCATATCCACTTCGTCGTCAACGGACGCCCCGTGCGCGACCGGCTGCTGCTGGGTGCCGTGCGCGGGGCCTATGCCGACACGATGAGTTCCGACCGCCATCCGGTGCTGGCGCTCTACCTCGCCTGCGAGCCCGGCCTCGTCGACGTCAACGTGCATCCGGCCAAGACGGAACTGCGCTTCCGCGAGCCGGGGCTGGTGCGGGCGCTGGTCGTCAGCGCGATCCACGAGGCCCTGCGCCGGGCCGGCGCCCGCTCGTCCACGACGGGAGCGCAAGCCGCCCTCGACGCCCTGCGGTCGGGGGCGCAGGGGATCGGCGCGCCGGCGGGGGAGGGGCGCTTTACGGTGCATACCGGTGCCGCCGCCCCGAGCCTGATGCCGCGCCCGGCCCGCACCCTGTTCTCCGGACCCTCGCTCGCCGCCCCCTCGGGCTGGCGCGCGCCCGCGTCCGCGATGCCCGCGGCGACCGACCGCTCCGGCTTCGCCGAGACGCCGCAGGCGGCGTTCACCCACGATCACGCCCCGTCCGATCTCGCGCCCCCCTCCGCCGATCTGCGGCCGGAAGCCGAGACGGAAGCGGCCGAGGCCCATCCGCTGGGCGCGGCGCGGGCCCAGATCCACGGCACCTACATCGTGGCCCAGACCCGCGACGGCATCGTGCTGGTCGATCAGCACGCCGCCCACGAGCGCCTCGTCTACGAGCGCCTGAAGGCCGAGCGGGCCGGCGGCGGCGTGCTCGCCCAAGGCCTGCTCATCCCCGACGTGGTCGAGATGCCCCCCGAGGCCGCCGACCGCCTCGTCGAGGCCGCCCCCGAACTGGAGCGGCTCGGCCTGTCGCTGGAGGCCTTCGGCCCCGGCGCCGTACTGGTGCGGGCCGTCCCCGCGGCGCTCGCCGGCGGCTCGGTGAAGACCCTCGTCCTCGACGTGCTCGACGCGCTGGAGGCCAGCGGCGTCGAGGAGGGCGGCCCGGCCGGCGCGGGCGATCCCGATCCGTTGAGCCGGCGCCTCGACGCGCTGCTCTCCCGCATGAGCTGCCACGGCTCGATTCGCGCCGGGCGGCGCCTCAAGCCCGAGGAAATGAACGCGCTCCTGCGCCAGATGGAGGCGACCCCGCTCTCCGGCTCGTGCAACCACGGCCGCCCGACCTTCGTGAGTTTGGGATTGGCCGATATCGAGCGGTTGTTCGGGCGGCGGTAGGGCGGTGATGTCTGCGCCCGACGAGATCGCTCCGTTCCCGCCGACGGATGGCAACGCCGATGCCCTGCTGCGGGAATGCACCGCCGACGCGCAGGCCTTCAACACGGTCTTCGGCCTGCCCGACATCGTGGAACGGCTCGACACGCAGTTCGCCTTCACGATGTCGGCGTTCGCGCGATCCCGACATGTTCCGGCGGATGCTGGAATACTGGGTGTTCGTCCGCAACAAGGTCGATGCCGCCGCCCGCATCCGCTCCGACGTCATTCTCGTCGGCAAGGCCCCCCGGGCCTGGGTGATCGAGGATTGGGTCGGAGACCGGAAGGTCCGCATTCCCGTCACGGAGTTCCGGACCGTCGACGTGACTTCTCTGTTCGAACGGGGCAACGCCTCCGATATGCTGATCGGCATCCTCGGGAAGGGCGGCGTCCGCGCGGACAACTTGATTCGGATCGTCGCCACCGTCGTGGGACAGAGCCCCGACCGGCGGGATCGACTCCTCTCGATGCTCGGGCGGATGATCGAGCTGCGGGGGGACCCCGTTTCGCTGCCACCAGGAGTTCACGAGATGATCGAGGCCCTGAACATCGATTACGAGCGCAATCCGGTCTTCCGTCGTCCCTTCGAGATGGGGGAGCGGGCCGAACGGCGTCGAAGCGCCCTCACCCTGCTCAACATCGCCCGTCCATCCGCGAAGGCCGAGAATGAGCGCATCACCGCCGCCTTGCCGGACGCGACGATCGATGCGCTCGTCGCGGCCGCCTCGGACTATCTCGCGGGTCCCTCGGAGGAGGCGCGGCAGCGTCTCGACGAACTGCTCGCGGCGCGCGGCTGAGGCCGGGCCAACGAACTCAAGCGGCGCCGTCCTTACCACCCGCCTCGTCCTCCTTGGGGGCCGGCTCCGGCGGCAACCGCGGCGGCGGCACCCGGCCGGGGCTCGGCGGGGTCGGCAGGCCCGCATCCGGGTCGGCGGGCGGGAGCGGCGGGGGATCTCTGTCGGGCATGGCGCGGCTTCCGGGCGGTGCGTGCGTGTCCCTCAACGCCGCCGGGCCCGCATCGGTGGCAGGCCGAGGCATCACGGGGGCGAGGCGGATGAGTCAGGACATGTCCAACCTGTTCGCCGACCTGCCGCCGGAGGGCGCCGCCGAGGAGGCCTTCGCCACGCTGCTGACCGCGCCCGGCGCGCGGATCGAGCGGATCGTCTCCCGCGGGCAGGCGAGCCCGCCGGGCTTCTGGTACGATCAGGACGAGGACGAGTGGGTCGCGGTGCTCGCGGGCGCCGCCACGTTGCGCTTCGAAGACACGCCCGCGCCCCTGAACCTGACGGCCGGCGACCACGTTTGGATCGCCGCGCATCGCCGCCACCGGGTCGAGGCGACCGCCGATCCGACGATCTGGCTCGCGGTTCACCTCGCGAGAGGCTAACCCGGCCGGCATGATCGCCTGTCATATCGAACCGAAGGGACAGCTGGAGCCGGAGGGCGAGGGCCTGTGGCGCTCGACCGGGGCCGATCCGCAGTTCCGCCTCACCCGCCCCGGGGGCGGGCGGCTGTTTCGGTTCCGCCTCACCGGCGGCTGGGTGCGGCTGCGGCTCGATCTCGAACCGGTCGGCACGACCAAGCTCGTCCCGCTGCTCTACGTCGACGACGGGTCGGGGTTTCGCGAGGATGCGGCCCTGCGCCTCGAATGGCGGGAAGACGGCGGCGTTGACGACCTGATCCGCCTGCCGCGCCGGGTGCGGGGCCTGCGCCTCGATCCGCTGGCCGCCAGCGGCCGGTTCCGGCTGTCGCGCGCCAGCCTCGAACCCCTGAGCGGGCCCCGCGCCGCGTTCGAGATCGCCCGGCGGCTCCTCAGGCCGTTGCCCGACCATGAGCGCCGCCCCGCCGCCCTGATCCCGAATCTCGCCCGGCTCGCCCTGTCGCGCCCGCCCGCCGCCCTGTGGCGGGCCTTCTGGGACAGCGCCCGGCCGCGCCGGGCTGCCGCCTCCTACGCCGCCTGGATCGAGCGGGTCGAGCGGCCGGCCCTGCCGAGCCCGGAGGCGATGCGGGAGGCCATCGAAGGCTTCGCGATCCGCCCGCGCATCTCCATCGTCATGCCGGTCTATAATACGCCCGCGCCCTATCTCGCGGCGGCGCTGGCCAGCATCCGGGCGCAGAGCTACCCCGACTGGGAGCTGTGCCTGTGCGACGATGCGTCCACCGCCCCCCACATCGCCCCGATGCTGGCGCGCCTCGCCGCCGAGGAGCCGCGGGTGCGCCTGCATACGCGCGAAAAAAACGGCGGCATCGTCGCGGCGAGCAACGATGCGCTGGCGCTCGCCACGGGCGACTGGCTCACCCTGATCGACCACGACGACACGATTCCCCCCCACGCCCTCTTCGCCCTGGTGGCAGCCCTGAACGACGCCCCGGAGACCGATTTCGTCTATTCCGACGAGGACAAGATCACGGTCGACGGCGAGCGCTACGAGCCGTTCTTCAAGCCCGACTGGTCGCCCGAGACGCTGGAGGCCTGCATGTACACGGCCCATCTGGCGCTCTACCGGATGGACATCGTGGCGCGCATCGGCGGCTTCCGGGCCGAATGCGAGGGCGCGCAGGATTACGACTTCGTGCTGCGCTACACCGAGCACGCGCGCCACGTGCGCCACGTGCCTCAAGTGCTCTACCACTGGCGGGCGATCCCCGGCTCGACCGCGCAGGCCATGGACAACAAGGGCTACGTGGTGGCCGCCGCGGTCCGCGCGCTCGAAGACCGGGCGCGGCGCACCGGCGGGCTCGATGTCGTCCGCCCCACGGCGTTCGCCGGCAGCTTCCATCTGCGCCGCGTGCTCAAGGAACGCCCGCTGGTCTCGATCGTGATCCCCACGGCGGGGCGCGACAGCGTGGTGCGGGGTAAAACGGTCGATCTGCTCGCCGCCTGCCTCGCCAGTATCCGGGACACCAGCACCTACGAATCCATCGAGATCGTCGCGGTCGACAACGGCGACCTGCGACCCGGCACGAAAGCCGCGCTCGCGCGCCACGGCGCCCGCGCGGTGACGTGGGACCGGCCGGAGTTCAACGTCGCGGCCAAGATGAATCTCGGGGCCCGCCATGCCACCGGCACCGTGCTGGTCTTCCTCAACGACGACGTCGAGGTCATCACCCCGGACTGGATCGAGGCGATGCTGGCGCTTCTCCTCATCCCCGGCGTCGGCGCGGTCGGGGCCAAACTCCTGTTCGAGACCGGCGAGTTGCAGCATGTCGGCGTCAGCGTGATCGACGCGACGCCCGACCATCCCCGCCGCACCTACCCGCGGGAAGACCCCGGCCACTTCTTCTCGACGGCCGGCAACCGCAACTACCTCGCGGTGACCGGCGCCTGCGTGATGGTGCGCCGCGCGGATTTCGAGGCGGTCGGCGGCTTCGACGAGAGATTTGCCGTCAACTACAACGACGTGGACCTGTGCCTGCGCCTCTACGAGCGGGGCCTGCGCAGCGTCTATTGCGCGGAGGCCCAGCTCTACCATTACGAGAGCCGCAACCGCGCCCGCACCGTCGATCCGGCCGAGCACGCCGCTTTTCGGGCGCGCTGGGCGAAAAAACTGCCGCGCGATCCCTATTACGGCGAATGGTTCGAGGCGCTGCCGCCGACCTTCGAACTCGACCCGGCGCGGTTCTGAAAGACCGCCGCGCCGTCGCGCGGGCCATCGCCGATGGGGATCAGCCGGCCGATTCCGCGGTCAGGTGATCGACGAGCTGGCGCGCATGGGCCGGCAGCCCCGAAAAGCTGCGGGCGGCCAGCACGAGGTGACGGCAGGCCCAGGGGTCGCTGAGCGGCACGATGCGGATCGCCGCCGTCTCGCGGGCGCGGAGCGCCGCCGCCTCGGGCACGATGGCGATGCCGACCCCGCGGGCGACCATGCGGCAGACCGCGTCGAGCCCGTTGAGCCGCACCCGCAGCTTGAACGGACGGCCCGCCCGCGCCGCGTGGCCGGCCAGATAGGTCTGGAGCGAGCGGCTGTGGCTCAGGCCCACGAAGGGCTCGTCCAGCACCTCGCGCAGGGGCATCGCCTCCCGCGCCGCCAGGGGATGCGCTTGCGCCACCACGAGGACGAGCCGGTCGGGGCGCAGCCTGCGCGTCTCCAGGTCGGCGAGTTCGGTGGTGTCGGCCACGACCCCGAGATCGGCGAGCCCCCCGGCCACGGCATCGACGGTCTCGCGGCTGGTGCGCTCCTCCAGATCGATGTCGACGCTGGGATGCGCCGCGAGGAAGTCCGAGAGCGCCTCCGGCAGGAAGGCGGCGATCGCCGCCGTCACCGAGAGCAGACGGACATGGCCGCGCAGGCCGCGGGCATATTGGCCAAGTTCGCCGCGCATCTGCTCGAGCTGGGCCAGCACCGTGCGGGCATGGTGCGCCACCGCCTGCCCCGCCGGGGTCGGACGAACCCCGCGGGGCAAACGCTCCAACAGCGGCACGCCGCCGTCGAGCTCCATCCCGCGGATGCGCTCGCTCGCCGAGGCCAAGGCGAGGCCGGCCCGCTCGGCACCGTGGGTGATGCTCTCGGCCTCGACCACGTGCAGGAACAGGCGGAGATCGGTGAGATCGAAGCGCATCGGGCCAGGATCCGCCGCCCGGCGCGCGACCGCAAGAGCCTTCGGCTGAGCCGAAGGCTGAATGGGGCGAGTTCCGCATTGTCCCCCGTGCCCGTCCCGCCGAAGCTTTCGCCCATGGCACGGCAGGCACCCACCCTCGTCTCCGGACAGACGCTTCTGGAGAGCACCGCGATCGTTCTCGCGGCGCTCCTCGCCCTCGCGGCCTTCGCGACCCGGTCGGACGCGGGGCGCAGCTGCTCCATCCCGGCCCATCGCATCGAGCCGCCCGCCGCCGCGGCCGGCGCCGAGCCGGCGATCGATTTCCGGGACGCGATGCTGCTCGGCGACTGATTTTTGTGACGTCGATGCCTGCGCCGACGACGCTTGGCTCCGGCCTCCTCGCGCCCTGGAGCATCGTCCCGAAAGGTGGTTTCCGGCTTTCGGCAAAAGACGATGCGGTTCATGGACCGAGAGCCTCAGTATCGCCTCACCCTGACGGCGCGGGATTTTTCCGGGCCGTCATCGCGCCGGCCCCATCAAGACGACCCACCGGACCCTCGCATGACCTTCCCCCTCGATCCGTCGGCGCTGGCCATCGCGGCCTTCGCCTTCCTGCTGGCCGGCTTCGTCAAAGGCGTGGTCGGGCTCGGGCTGCCGCCGGTCGCGGTGGGGCTGCTCAGCCTCGTCATGACCCCGGCCGAGGCCGCGGCGATCCTGGTGGTGCCCGCCTTCGTCACCAATGTCTGGCAGCTCGTGGCGGGGCCGCGCTTCGGCGCGCTGGCCCGGCGGCTGTGGCCGCTTCTGGTAGCGAGCACGCTGACGACGCTGGCCGCCGGCGCCCTGCTGCACGGGCGCTACGGCCGGGAGGCCACCATCGCCCTCGGCTTCGCCCTGATGATCTACGCGGCCTACGGGCTCGCCGCCCTGCGGCTGGCCGTGGCGCCCGCCACCGAGCGCTGGCTCGCCCCCCTCGTCGGTGCCGCGACCGGCGTGGTGACGGCGGCGACCGGCGTCTCCTCCTTCCCGGCCGCGCCCTATCTCGGCGGGCTCGGGCTGACCAAGGACGACCTGATCCAGGCGCTCGGCCTGTCGTTCACCGTCTCGACCATCGCGCTGGCCGTCGCGCTCACCGGAACCGGCGTGCTGGGGCCGAAGATCGCGGGCGTCTCGCTCCTGGCGCTGCTGCCGGCGCTCGGCGGCATGTTCCTCGGCGGCTGGGTCCGCGGCCGGGTCAGCGAGCCCGTGTTCCGCAAGTGCTTCTTCGTCGGCCTGCTCGGACTCGGGGCGCATCTCGCCGCGCGGGCGGTGTTGTGAGGGGCGGGCGGGCTCGGCTCCCCTCGCGCGGTCAGACGATTCCTTCGATGCTGCGCAGCGCCGGGACCATGAAGTCGATGAAGGCCCGGACGACCGGCCTCATGAACTTCGTGGGCGGATAGGTCAGGAACAGCTCGCTCGCCCGGACCTCGTCCTGGGGCAGGACGCGGACGAGGCGGCCCGATGCCAGGTGATCGGCCACGAGCAGGTGCTGCGCGGTGCCGATGCCGCGGCCGGCTTCGAGGGCGCCGACGAGCACCTGGGGGTTGTTGGTCGTGAGAACGGGATGCGCCTGCACCTCCGTCGTCGACCGCCCGCGGCAGAGGGTGATCGTGCCCTGGCGAGACAGGATCGTGGTCGAGACGATCAGCCCGTGGCGCGCGAGGTCGCAGCGGCTCCGGGGCGTCCCGTTCCGCGCGAGATAGTCGGGCGACGCGACCAGCAGGCGCCGGCTCGCTCCGATGCGCCGCACGATCAGGTCCTGCGCCTCGGGCCGACCGACGCGCAGGGCGAGATCGATATCGGCCTCGATCAGATTGATCGCGCGGTCTTCGAGCGTCAGCGAGACCCTCACGGCGGGGTGACGGCCCTGGAAGTCGAAGACGATCCGGCTCAGATGGCGCTCCCCGACGCAGACGGGGCCGTGGATGTGCAGATCGCCCGTGATCGCGCCGGCGCCGCCGCGGACATCCTCGATGGCGGCATCGATGGTCGAGAGCGCGCCGCTCGTCGCCTCGTAGAGCACGCGCCCCTGCTCGCTGAGCCGCATCGCGCGGGAGCTTCGCTGCAGGAGGCACGCCCCCAGCTGCCCTTCGAGGTCGCGCAGGATCTTGCTGACGGCGGGCTGCGAGATGCCGAGGTCGCGGGCAGCGGCGGTCATGGAGCCGCGCTCGACGACGCGGACGAAGACCCGCAGGGCGGAGACGGCGTTCATCGATAACCACGGGTTATGGAAACCATGCCCCCGCCACCGATAGTCGGAGTCGCGGAAATCATCAAACTCGCGCCGTCGAAACCGATGGAGCAGGCCCGTGACTCTCGGACGTCGAACCCTTCTGCTCGGCGCGATGGCCGGCTCCCTGCTGCCGCGAAGGCGGGCGCTGGCGGAGAGCGCTCCGGACCGCGAGGCGGAGGCTGCGCCGCTGCCGCCGGGCGGTCGCCGTCGCTTCATCGAGGCCAACGGCATCCGGCTCCACGCCGTCACCCTCGGCAAGGGCCCGCCGGTCGTCCTGCTGCACGGCTGGCCGCAGACCTGGTTCGCGTGGCGCGAGACGATGGAGCGGCTATCCGGCTCCTTCACCCTCATTGCCCCGGACCTTCGCGGCATCGGCCTCTCCGAGCGGACCGTAGCGGGCTACGACAAGCGCACGCTCGCCGCCGACATCGCGGCGCTGATCGTCGAGGCGGCCGGTGGCCGGGCCCATGTCGTCGGCCACGACATGGGCGGGAAGGTCGCCTTCGCCCTGGCCTACCTGCATCCCGAGCGCGTCGAGCGGCTCGTCCTGGTCGATTGCGCGGTGCCCGGCACCGAGAGCGGCGACGCCCTGCACGGCGGCGCCTGGCACTACGGCTTCCACATGGCGCCCGGATTTCCCGAGCTGCTCACGGAAGGCCGCGAGCGCGACTACATCCGCGCGCAGATCAAGGCGTGGTCGCACCGTCAGGATGCGGTGACGGAGGCGGCGATCACGGAATATGCGCGGCACTACGCGACGCCCGGCGGCATGACGGCCGGCTTCAACCTCTACCGCGCCCTGCCGGACGATGCCGCGCTCGCCGCATCGTTCGGCCGGCGCAGGCTCGACATGCCCGTGCTGACGATCGGCGGTCGCCACAGCGTCGGGGACCGTCTCGCCGCCGCGATGCGGCCGCGGGCGACACGGCTGGAAAGCCTCGTCGCCGAGGGGAGCGGACATTTCGTGGCCGAGGAAGAGCCGGCGTTCTTCTGCGAACAGGTCGGCCGGTTTCTCTCGGCATAGAGCATCGGCCCGAAAGGTGGGAACCGACTTCGGACAAGGCCGATGCGGAGCCGGCCGGGCGTGGACTCGATGCCCTACGGCTCCACCTTCCGGAGCACTAGCGTCACCCCGACATCCGGGTCGCGGCGCCAGCGGCCGTCCGGGAGGGCGACGAGGTTCACCGCGTGGCCGCGGCGGGCCTTGAGGGTCAGGTGGCCGGCGGCGAAGCGCCAGCCGGTCGGATCGAACACCGTGATCCCGCTGTCGCGGCAGCCGGGCAGGAGGCGGACCGGCGCCATCTCCTTGGCCGCCGCATCCGGCGGCGACAATTCGAGGCGGCAGATGTCCTTCTGCGTGGCGCGGTCGAGGGCGTAGAGGCCCGGCGCCGGGCCCTCCGGCGGCGGCGCGGGGGCGGCGGCCGGCTCCGTCGCGGCGGCGGGTGAGACCGGGGACGCGGGCGTCTCGGAGGCCGGGCGCATGGCGGCGATCTGAAGGGGCACGAGGCTGTAGCGCTCGCCGCTCCCGGCGGTGGCGCCGAGGCTGCGCCCGTCGGGCTCGCGGGTGAAGGCGAGGATCGGGCGGACATTGGTATCGACGAGGCGGATGCCGTCCTCGGCATAGAGCCAGCCGGCGATGCCGGCCATCACCGGCAGCGCCCGGCGGCAGCCCGCGGGGAAGCGTACGATCCGGCCGGCCGGGCCGCTGTCGGCCGAGAGCGTCAGCACGCAGCGCCGTTGCCCGCCCGCGATGGCGAGGTCCCAGCTCCCGGCCGCCCCGGCCAGGGTGTCGGGCAAGGTCGCAGGCAGGGCGGAGGGCAAGGGGGCGGGCGTCCCGCTATCGGGCGGCGGCGCGGTCTCCTGCGCCGCGGCGGCGAGCGGCAGGAGGGCGACGAGGGCGAGGGACGCGGAGCGCAGGCGCGGCACTTCGAAAAGCCTCATCGGGGGCCCGGAACGGGCGTCTCGGGCACTGGGGTCTCGGGCAAGGGCGTCTCGGGAACGGGGGTCGGCGGCGCCTTCCCCTCGAACCACGCGAACAGGTTGTCGGTCAGGAGCCGGCCCATCGCCGCCCGGGTGTAGTGGGAGCCGGAGCCGACATGCGGCAGCAGCACGGTGTTGTCGAGGGCGGCGAGAGCGTCCGGCACGTGCGGCTCGTTCTCGAACACGTCGAGCCCGGCGCCCAGGATGGTGCCGGCCTGGAGCGCGGCGGTCAGCGCCGCCTCGTCGATCACGCTGCCGCGGGCGATGTTGATCACGATGCCCTCCGGCCCGAGCGCCTCCAGGACCGCGGCATCGACGATCCCCTTGGTCTCCGGCCCGCCGGGGGCGGCGACGATCAGGATGTCGCTCGCTTGCGCCAGCCCGATCAGGCTGTCGTGATAGGCATAATCCACGTCCTGCGGCGTGCGGCCGTGATAGGCGACCGCCACGCCGAAGGCGTCGAGCCGCGTCGCGATGGCCCGGCCGATCCGGCCGAGGCCGAGGATGCCGGCCCGGCGCTCGCGCAGGCTGGTGGTCAGCGGGAAGCTCGCCTGCCGCCAGCGGCCCTCGCGCAGGTAGCGGTCGCCCTGCGGGATGCGCCGCACCGTGGCGAGCAGGAGGCCCAGCGCGAGGTCGGCCACCTCGTCGGAGAGCACGTCGGGGGTGTGGGTGACGCAGACGCCGCGGCGCGCGGCCTCCGCGACGTCGATGGTGTCGTAGCCGACGCCGAAGCTCGACACGATCTCGAGCTTGGGCAACCGGTCGAACAGGGCGGCATCGATCGGGGTCATCGCGCCGACGGCCAGCCCCCGGATACGCGGTCCTACCTCGGATAGGAACGCGTCGCGGTCGGGCGCCGCCTCCAGCCGGTGCAGGCGGAAGCGGGCCGAGAGACGCTCGGCCACGTCCGGCCGGGTCTGGCGGATCAGCAGGATCTCGGGCGTGTCGTCGGATGTCACCCGGGCATCTCCCGCCGTTTTTACGCGTCCTGCCGGAGTATCTTCGCGCCGGGCGGCGGTCCAGCGCGGGTTGTCCCTTCCTTTGCGGGGAGGGGATCGCCCTATTCGGCGGCCTGCCGCACCGCCTCCGGCGCCGCCCGCGCCTGCTCCAGCGCGGCGCCCAGCGCGTCGCCCAGCGAGGTGACGAGGCGGTCGGCGGCGATCTGGCGGCGCAGGCGCCCGAGGGAGGCCGGATCGCGCTCGCGCCAGAAGCCGACCATCACGCTCACCCCCGGCACCGCTTGGCGGGCACGGCGAAGGGTCAGGCGGATCTGCGACAGGCTGATCGGGTCGAGATAGGAGAAGCAGATCATCGCCGGCCGCTCCTCCGGCGTCAGGTCCCGCAGCGCGTCCCGCGACACCGCCCGCGCGGTGAGCCCGTGGCGGGTCAGGGTCTGGGCCAGCATCAGGGTGGCGGCCTCGTCGAAGGCGCCGCCGCTCGTCACGCACAGAACCGGCGTCGCGACGCGCCATGCGGGCGCCAGATCCTCGGGCCGCAGCACGATAGCGGCGTCGCTGCGGTCCGGCCCGACGGCGGCAAACGCCGCCTCCGCCTCGGCGCTGGCGGTTTTCTGGCGCCGGCCGAGGAACGGCAGGCCGCGGGCCCGCACCTGCCCGAGCGTCTCGACCACCGCGCGCACGCTCGATCCCACCTGCCCCTGCCGCTCCCGGTCGAGGCTGCCGCGGGCGGCGTCCCCCTGCGCCATCCGCAGGGAGGCCAGCACCACCTCGTCGTAGTAGGTGACGAGCGCGCGCTCCTTCAGGAACAGCCGCCCCTGCTCGATCGCCTCGTCGGGATCGCCCGCCAGCATGCGCTGGTAGAAGATTTCCTGGGGCCCGAGCGCGGGCCGGTCGCCGAGGATCACGTCGAGGAACCAGAGCCGTTCGACATGGCGCCCGAGCACCACGAGGCAGACGGTGAGCGGGGTGGCGAGCAGAAGGCCGATCGGCCCCCACAGGAAGGTCCAGATCGTGGCGGCCAGGATCACCGCCATCGGCGAGATGCCGGTGGAGTGGCCGTAGAGCAGCGGCTCGACCACGTGGCCGGCGATCGGCTCGACCACGACGAACAGGATCGCGACCTGGATCGCCATCGACCAGCCGGGATCGACCGCGACCGCGATGGCGAGCGGCAGCACCGCGCTGATGACCGCGCCGATATAGGGCACGAACCGCGCGATGCCGGCGATGACGCCGAACAGGATCGGGCTCGGAACGCCGATGGCCCAGAGCCCGAAGCCGATCACCACGCCGAAGGCGAGGTTGAGGGCGAGCTGCGCGAGAAAAAACCGGCTGAGGCGGCCGGTGGCGTCGTCGATCGCCGCCGTCGTGCGGCGCAGGTCGCTCGAGCCGGCGAGCCGGATCGCGCGGTTCCGCAGGTCTTCCCGCTGGAGCAGGATGAAGATCGTGAACAGCAGGATCAGGCCGAGGGTCGCCAGCGGATGCAGCACACCGCCCGCCACCGAGCCCAGCGTCTTCAGCACGCCGGAGCGCGGCGCGTGGATCTCGACCTGCATCGGCCGCTCGGCCGTGCCGAGCCGGGCCTCGTCCGCGCTCTCGGGGGTCGGCGGCTGCAATTCCTTGCCGATCTCCTCGGCCATGTCGAAGAAGCCGGAGAAGGTATCCGACAGCCCGCCGCGCTCGGCGGTTGCCGTGCGCAAGGCGGTGATCTTGTCGCGCAGGGTGATGGAGTAGCGCGGCAGGTCGGTGGCGAGCTGGGCCGCCTCGCGGGCGATCAGCCCGCCGACCGCGGCCAGGATGCCGAAGGCCAGCAGAACCACGACCAGCACGGCCGCCGCCCGCGGCACCCGGAGGCGCCGCAGGGCCCGCACCGCCGGCAGCAGAACGAAGCTGAGCAGGATGGCGAGCGCCACCGGCACGAGGATGTCGCGGCCGAGATAGAGGGAGCCGGCCAGCGTCACGACGAGGAGCAGCGAGGCGAGCGCCGTCACCACCGGCAGCGCCCGCCGCATCAGGCGCGCCGTGACCGGATCCTCGCTCATGACCGATGCCTCCCGGGCCCTGCGCCCGCGCTCAGGACGTCGCCCCGATCGCCGCGCCGATCTGGCTCAGCAGCTTGGGGAAATCGATCGGTTTCGGATGATAATCGTCGCAGCCGGCCTGGATCGCCTTGTCGCGGTCGCCCGACATGGCGTGCGCGGTGAGCGCGATGATCGGGATCGCGCGGGTGTCGCCACCGGCCTTCAGGGCACGGGCAGTCGACCAGCCGTCGAGCACCGGCAGGTTCATGTCGAGCAGGATCACGTCGGGCTGGGCCGCGCGGGCCTGCTGCACGCCGGCCTCGCCGTCATGGGCCAGCACCACCTCGTAGCCGCGGCGCTTGAGGCGCCGGGACAGGAAGTCCCAGATCTCCTCGTGGTCCTCGACCAGCAGAATCTTGCCCGACACGCCCGCCCATCCCCTCTCGCGCCGCCACGGCGCCCCGCATCAACGCACGGAACGCCCGCCGGGTCGCACAATCGCCGCGGTGCAAGCGTCTCGCCATCCGCCCCCGCCTGCCTGTATCGCTCAGGTCGGCGGTGCGAGGGGGGATATGGTGCGGGACGCGGCGGTGCAACATGGCGGGACGGAGGACGATCCGCGCGTCGCCGCCCTGCTGGCGCAGCTCGGCGCCGGGGCGGCGGTCCTCGACGGAGCGGGCCGGGGCGGGCTCGCCGGAATGCGCCTGGGGCGCGCCGCCCTCGCCCCGCGCATCGAGGCGAACGCCGCGCCCCGGTGGTGGACCGCCGAGACCGGCGGGCTCGATCTCGGCGGGGCCGACCTCGCGCAAGCAGACCTCGAAGAGACCGACCTGTCGGGCGCCAACCTCCGGCGGGCGCGGCTGCCCGGCGTGCTCGCCCGCTCGGCCGGCTTCGAGGGCGCCTGCCTGGAGGAGGCGGACTTTTCCGGCGCCGACCTCTCGGGCGCGCGCTTTCGCGGCGTCGCGGGGGGCCAAGCGGTCTTCGGCGAGGCGATGCTGGAGGATGCCGACTTCTCCGACGCCGTGATGCGCTTCGCGACATTCGGGAAAGCGCTGCTCGACGGCGCGCGCTTTCCCGGCGCCGACCTGTGGGGCACCGACTTCACCGGGGCCGATGCCGACGATTCCGTGTTCCGCGCCGCCCGGCTCGACGAGGCGAACCTGTCCGACTGCAACCTGACGGGGGCGGATTTCGAGGGGGCCAGCCTGAAGAAGGCGCGGCTCGTCGGCTCGCGCCTGCGGGGCGCCAACCTCGCCGGCTGCCGCCTCGACGGGGCCGACCTGTCGGAGGCGGATTTCTCGCGCACCAGCCTGGTGCGGCTCGATCTGACGACCTGCAAGCTCCACCATGCGCGCTTTGCGGGCGCGTGGCTGGAGGGCGTGCGGCTCTCGCACGAGCAACTCGGCGGCGCGGTCGGGGAGGAGGCCGCGGGCGAATACGAGGCGGCGCAGGCGAGCTACCTGACGCTGGAGCGCAACCTCCAGAGCATCGGCAGCCATGCCGGGGCGAGCTGGGCCTACAAGCGCGGGCGCCGGATGGGCCGCCGCCATGCCGGCCAGCAGGCCCGCAAGGCTTTGGCCCGGCGCGATCTGCGGGGAAGCCTCGCCCACGGCTATCGCTGGGTCGCCGACCGCTTCGTCGAGTGGCTGTGCGATTACGGCGAAAGCCTCTCGCGCATCGCCCGCGCCTTCGCCATCGGCATCGTCCTGTTCGCGGGCGCCTACGGGGCGACCGGAGGGCTGTCGCGGGAGGGCACGGGCGTGCCCACCTACAATCCCCTCGACCTCGTGAGCTACAGCGCCCTCAACATGCTCACCGCCAACCCGCCGGAGATCGGGGTGAAGCCGGAGGGGCGCATCACCAACCTGCTCGTCGGCGTGCAGGGCGCCGTCGGCATCGTGCTGATGGGCCTGTTCGGCTTCGTGCTCGGCAACCGGCTGCGGCGCTGAAGGGGACGGACGATGGAGGACCACACCATGAGCGCTCAGGACGCGAAGCCCTCCCCGCCGAGCGCGGCCGATTTCCGCAACCTCGCCGACGCGCTGCCCCAGCTCGCCTGGATCGCCGACGGGGCGGGCAACCTGTTCTGGTACAATCGCCGCTGGCACGACTATACCGGCACGACGCCCGCCGAAATGGCCGATCACGGCTGGCGCAAGCTGCACCACCCGGACCATCTGGAGCGGGCCGCCGCGCGCTTCTCCGCCTGCATCGCGGCGGGCGAATCCTGGCAGGACACCTTCCCCTTACGCGGGAAGGACGGGCGATACCGCTGGTTCCTGTCGCTCGCCGAGCCGGTGCGGGGGCCCGACGGCACGGTCGAGCGCTGGTACGGCACCAACACCGACGTGACCGAGACGCGCGAGGCGCAAGAGGCGCTGCGCCTCTCGGAAGAACGCTTCCGCGCGCTGATCGACGCCTCCGCGGCGGTGATCTGGAACACCAACGCGGAGGGCGAGCTCCTGCCGCCCCAGCCGCGCTGGGCCGCCTATACCGGCCAGAGCGAGGAGGCCTATCAGGGCTGGGGCTGGGTCGATGCGGTCCATCCCGAGGATCGGGCGCGGGCGGCGGAGGTCTGGGCCGAATGCGTCGAGCAGGTCCGCCCCTACGAGGTCGAGTATCGCCTGCGCCGCCACGACGGCGCATGGCGCGACACGGAGGTGCGCGGCGTGCCGGTGCTAGCCGAGGACGGCACGATCCGCGAATGGGTCGGGCTCAACATCGACATCACCGTGCGCAAGGAGGCCGAGGCCGAGGTCGAGCGCGCCCGCGCTTCCGCCGAGGCCGCCAACCTCGCCAAAAGCCAGTTCCTGGCCAACATGAGCCACGAGCTGCGTACGCCGCTCTCGGCGGTGATCGGCTATTCCGAGATGCTCGGCGAGGAACTGGAGGATCTGGGCCAGGCCGAGCTGCTGCCCGACCTGCGCAAGATCGAGTCCTCGGCCCGCCACCTGCTGGGGCTGATCAACGACGTGCTCGACATCTCGAAGATCGAGGCCGGGCGCATGACGCTCGCCGCCGAGACCTTCGAGGTCGCGAGCCTGATCGACGACGTGTCGGCGGCGACCCAAAGCCTGATCGCCAAGAAGCGCAACCGCTTCCGCCTCGACCTCGCCCCCGATCTCGGCGCGATGCATCAGGACCAGCTGAAGCTGCGCCAATCGCTGATCAACCTGATCGGCAACGCCGCCAAGTTCTCCGAGGATGGCGACATCGCCCTGAGCGTCCGCCGCAGCCGCGCGGACGGCGCCGACTGGCTGACGTTCGCCGTCTCCGACACCGGCATCGGGCTCACCGAGGAGCAGATGGGGCGGCTGTTCGAGCGGTTCTCCCAGGCCGACGAATCGACCACGCGCCAGTTCGGCGGAACGGGCCTCGGCCTCGCCATCACCCGCGCCTTCTGCGAGCGGATGGGCGGCGCGATCGAGGTCGCCAGCACCTACGGAAAGGGCGCGACCTTCACGATCCGGCTGCCCGCCGAACTGGCTTTGCACGAGGAGGAGGAGGCGGCCGAGAGCGTGGCGGCCCGCATCCACGAGATCACCGAGGGCGAGGCGCATCTGCACGACGTGGTGCTGCTCGTCGACGACGACCCCGCCGCCCGCGACCTGCTCCAGCGCTTCCTCGAGCGCGAGGGGTTCCGCGTGCGCACCGCCAATGACGGCCGGGCCGGGCTGACGCTGGCGCGCGCCCTGAAACCGCGGGCGATCCTGCTCGACATCGAGATGCCGCGCATGGACGGCTGGGCGGTGCTGCACGCGATCCGCACCGACCCGGACATCGCCGAGACCCCGGTGATCATCACCAGCGTCGTCAACGAGTTCAGCCTCGCCCACGTGCTCGGCGCCACCGACTACCTCGTCAAGCCGGTCGATTGGAGCGCCCTCAAGGAGGCGATGGAGCGCTATCGCCCGGCCGGGTGCGAGGGCAGCGTGCTCGTCATCGACGACGATGCCGATGCCCGCGAGCGGGTGCGCCGCACGCTCCAGCGCGACGGCTGGCAGGTGCGCGAGGCCGAGAACGGCGCCCAAGCGCTGGAGAGCCTGGATGCGGCGCGGCCGAGCCTGATCCTGCTCGACCTGATGATGCCGGTGATGGACGGCTTCGCCTTCCTCAGGGCGCTGCGCGGGCGGCCCGACGGCAACGTGCCGGTGGTGGTGCTGACCGCCAAGGAGATCACGCCCTCCGAGAAGGAGAGCCTCGGGCGACAGGCCGACCGGCTGATCGTGAAGGGCTCGATGAGTCTCGCCGAGATCGGCCGCCAGCTGCGCGACCTCTACGACCGCCACGACCGCGTGCCGCTGCCGGGCGAGATCCAGGGACTGATCGAGCGGCTGCCGTCGTGACGCCGGGAACGCGAGGAAGCCGGCTCAGGCCGCCGCCCGCGCCGCGACCCGCTCGGCCAGCAGGCACAGGATCTCGAACAGGAGGCCGGCGCCCGCCAGCGCCGTGACGCCGCCGGCGTCGAGCGGGGGCGCGACCTCGACGAGGTCGGCGCCGACGAGATCGAGTCCGCGCAACGCCCTGAGCAGGTGCAGCGCCTCCCGCGTGGTGAAGCCGCCGATCTCCGGCGTGCCGGTGCCGGGGGCGAAGGCGGGATCGAGGGCGTCGATGTCGAAGCTGAGATAGGCCGGCGCGTCACCCACCACGGCGCGGGCCTCGGCCGCCACCTCCGGCAGGCCGCGGGCGCAGACCTCCTCCATCTCGACGATGCGGATGCCCCGATCCTTGGCCCAGTCGCGCTCGTCCGCCGCATCCATGCTGCCGCGGATGCCGATCTGCACGCAGCGCCGGGGGTCGAGCACGCCCGCCTCCACGGCGCGGCGGAACGGGGTGCCGTGGGTCAGCCGCGAGCCGCCGTACTGGCTGTCGTCGGTGTCGCTGTGGGCGTCGATATGGATCAGCCCGAGCGGCCGCCCCGCCCCCAGCGCCCGCAGGATGGGAAAGCTGACGAAGTGGTCGCCGCCGACCGAGAGCGGCACGAGGCCGGCCTCGGCGAGGGGGCGGTAGAACGCCTCGATGCGCCGGTCGGTCTCGGCGGCGTCCACGGGATTGACCGGAACGTCGCCGAGATCGGCGCAGGCGGCCAGCGCGTAGGGCGCGATGCCGGTGGCGTGGTTGAGCGCCCGCGTGCCGGTGGAGGCCTCGCGCACCGCCCGCGGGCCGAGCCGGGCGCCGGGCCGGTTGGTGGTGGTACCGTCGAACGGGATGCCGATCAGCCCGATCTCGACCGCGCCCGGCGCCGCCTCGGGCGCCAGCACCGGCAGCCGCATGAAGCTGGCGAGGCCGGAGAAGCGCGGCGTCTCCATGCCCGAAGCCGGCCGGAACCGGGCCAGTCGCTCCCGTCGTGCGTCGTCCGCGTTCGCCGTCATGCCGCCTCTCCGGAAGGGTTTCGTCCGCACCGCCGAGGATACCCGCAAAGGCCGCCCCGCGCCGAGGGCGGCGCCTCCCTTTCGGCCATCACCGAATTGTGCTCTACGAAACCGCACGGAGCGCCGGCCTCGCTGCAGCAAATTGATCTACCAAAAAATTGGCGACGATCATGCTCAAGATAGCATCGTTGGGAACGTGCCTTTCCAGCCTACCGGCAGCATTGATGACAGAACTTGGCTGCACGCGACTTAATCACGTCAACGTCATTCGCAGCGACCACTTTCTTGAATATTTTATCGAGCAGCGAAGCAAGCTTCCGAACATCGAGGCTCTGAAGGAATTTTTTGCGTATCAGGATCATCCGAAAGCCGATTGGCTCCATGGCGAACTTGCGGAAAACTATAGGGAGTTATGCGGCCGGAATAACATGCCGCCGGAGACGAAACCCTTCCTGCACAATCTGATGCACGAGGAGTTCGACCTCCTGCTGATGGACAATCTGGGAGACGTCGGGCGCAAGCTGGTGCACTGCGTCAATCCCGAGCTGGGCACGTTCAAGGTGAACTCCGCCGTGGGGGAAAGTCCGAGACGCCAAGCGTTCTGGCCGCTGTGTCGCTACACTCCGCTCATCGAGACGGCGCAGTCGGTCGAATGCTGGAAAAAGATTATCGGTTATCTGAAAAAGCTGCAGCCCCGGGCACGGATTGTCTTCTTCTGCACGCATTACCACAATGCGGCGGACGATCCGGTGCGGCAGGAACGTGCGCGGGCGTTCTATCCTCTGTTCGCCGAGCGGATGGCCGGGTCCGGCGTCGCCGTGATTCCGCCGATCGAGCTGCCGTCCCTTCTCTACAAGCTGCCCGACAAGGACCATTTCGAGGGTCAGGTCTACCGGGCTCTGGCGGGGCACCTCTACCTCACCACCGTGGCGAAGTTCGATGGATTGCCGGCGAACCCGATCGGCTCCGTTCAGGCTCCGGCCTCGCCGGCCCCTCGCGAGGCGGACGGCATCTCCGTTCGCCCCGAGCCCTTGCCGCCGCCTCCGCAGGAGACGGTCGCGCGGGCTGCGGCCGAGCCCCCCGAGGCGAACACGATCCCGATGGGAATCCGCAGCTATGGGCGCGGCCCGGCCGCGGCCACGGTTCGAACCGTCGCGATCTCGCTGTCCGAGGCGGTCGCGGATTACCTCAAGGTCGCGCCGACGGTCGTCGACGAGGCGTCGGGCACGGATACCGTCGATGGCTGGGACAGTTTGAGCCAGCTCAACATCATGACGCATCTGGAAAAGGTATTCGGCATCCAGTTCGCCTTCGACGACATAACGGACGCCAAGACCGTCCAGACCATTCGCGAGGCGCTGCGCCATCTCGGCATCGTCGCGTCGGACGAACCTGACGGGGCGTCGATCACGGCCGCGATCACGCAGGATCCGCCGTCGGGGCCGGACGTCGCGCTCGAATCCCGAACGAAGCTTCCTCCGGCCGACCTGTTCCAGGTCCGCCTCCCCGACACCAACCTGTTCGCCGATTTCGTCGCTCGGGCCCTGCGGACGCCCGACACGCGCTTCGCGCTCTTCGTGAGCCGGGGCACCGAGCGGCCCCTGGATTGCGGCGGGATGCTCCGCCATGCGCTGGGCGCCGCCCGTCGCCTCGAACATCTGCCGCGCGGCTCGATCGTCGGCATCATGCTCCCGCATTGCGAGCACATCTACGGCACGTTCATCGGCTGCGTTCTGGCAGGGCTCATCCCGACGATCCTGCCGCCGCTCACGTCGAAGCAGGATCCGGAGGTGTTTCGGCGTTCGATGGACGTCCTGCTCCAGCGCGTCCGCCCGGGCGCCCTCTTCACGACGCGGGCACTGGAGGCCACCCTGCCGAGCTGGGTGCCCGTCCAGAGGATCGAGGACATCGAGCCGGTCTCCGCCGAGACGCTGGTGGCGGACGTGAACGCCCTGCCCGCGACCGATCCGGCCGCGACGGCCTTCCTTCAGCACAGCTCGGGCACGACGGGCCACAAGAAGGGGGTGATGCTGAGCCACGCGACCGTGCGGCGGCATGTGACGGCCTACGCCGCCAGCATCGGCTTGCGGCCGCGCGACGGGATCGCCTCCTGGCTGCCCCTCTCTCACGACATGGGCCTCATCACGAGCTTCCTGATGCCGACGATCATGGGCAACCCGATCGTCAGCCTGGATGCCATGGAATGGGTCGCGAACCCGACCCTGCTGCTTCACCACATCGAGCGGCAGCGCACGGCCTTCGTCTGGCTGCCGAACTTCGCGTTCCACCACATCGTCCGGGCGGATGACGGCGCACGGACGTTCGACCTGACCTCGCTGCGGGGGGTGATCAGCTGCTCGGAGCCGGCCCGCAGCGCGAGCTTCGATGCCTTCGCCGGGCGCTACGCCGCGATGGGCTGCGGCCCGGACAAGCTCGGCGTCAGCTATGCCATGGCGGAGAACGTCTTCGCCGTCACCCAGACCGGCCTCGGGGTGCCGACGGCGCGCGATCCCGCCTCGCCCTATCTCTCGTCCGGCACGCCGCTGCCCGGCGTCGAGATCGAGATCCGTGGAGAGGACGGAAAGCCCGCGGCGGAGGGCGAGGTCGGCGCGATCCATCTACGCGGCCCGTTCCTGTTCGAAGGCTATCACGCCCAGCCCGAGCTCACGGCCGAGCGTCTCCACGACGGCTGGTACGACACCCGCGACATCGGCCGGGTCAAGGACGGGCAGCTCACCGTCTACGGCCGCAACGACGACATGCTGATCGTCAACGGCCGCAACATCATCGCCCACGAGGTCGAGGACGAGGTCTCCCGCCTGCCCGGCGTCGCGCCCGGCCGCGTCCTGCTCTGCGCGCCCCACGATCAGGCGGTGGGCTCGGACCGGCTGTCGCTGCTGGCCGAGCCGAGCGACAATGCGGACGAGGCCGCCCTCAAGGCCAGCCTGCGCGACGCCGTCCTGGCGATCTGCGGCATCGCCCCGACCTACATCGCGGTGCTGCCGCGCGGCTTCCTGATCAAGTCGACGAGCGGGAAGATCGCGCGGGAGGAGAGCAAGCGGAAGTGGCTGGACAGCTCGTGGAAGCCCGACATGGCGGCCTGATCGCGAGCACCACCCCGGTTTCGGTTTCCGGGGCGATGCTCCGACGCCTGCCCGCGTCAGCCGCCCTGCTTGCGCAGGCCGCTCTCGTCCCCCGAGCCGTCCGTCATCCGGCCCGGCGCGCCGCTCGTGTTCGCTTCTTCCGCATCCGCGTCTCCTTGCCGGGCGCCGACATGGTCGTGGTACTGCTCGGTCTGGACGTTGCGGCTGTCGAGGCCGCGCTCGTCCGAGTGGCGGGACTTGTCGCGATTGCTCAGCACCGCGTTCTCGCCGAGCATGCCCTCGGGCAGCTCGGTCATGGCGCCGGTGCCGTCGCCCTTGCCCTGCGCGCCGGGCCCCATGCTGTGCCGGTCGGCCTTGGCCATGGTCTCGCTCCTGTTCGCTCACGGTATCGTGAGCGGGCGGAGGTGGGGGCCGGGCCGGCGGCCGCAAGGCCCCGGCGTCAGATTGCCCCGCCGAATCAGCCCCCTCATACCAAATCCGGTTGATCCCTTCGGGATGGCGGATTTGGGCTTCGCTCAAGGGCCGCGCGGGCTGCCGATACGGTCCCCGCTTGAATCAAGCGGGGACCGTATCAGGCGATCAGGCGCGGGGCCGGAGGGGCCTCGACCGCGCCCGCTTCGATCTCGTCGAGGCGCTGCAGCAGGGCGGTCATCCGCATGGGCCGGCCGATCAGGTAGCCCTGGACCGAGCGGCAGCCGAGGCGGCGCAGGATCGCGAGCTGGCCCTCGGTCTCGACGCCCTCGACGATGCAGGGCAGGTCCAGATTCCGGCAGAAATCCAGGATGGTGGCGACGATGCGCTCGCCGCGGGGCGCGTGCAGGTCGGCCATGAAGCTGCGGTCGATCTTCACCTTGTCCAGCGGCAGGCGGTGGACGTAGCTGAGGCTCGAATAGCCCGTTCCGAAATCGTCGAGCGCGATCTGGATGCCGAGCGCCCGCAGCAGGGTGATGGCGTCGCAGGCGCGCTCGAAGTCGCGCATCAGCGCCGTCTCGGTCAGTTCCAGGGTGAGGCGGCGCGGATCGAATCCGCTCGCCCGCACGATCTCCATGATCGAGATGACCGTCTCGGGGGAGGCGAGGTCGTGCGAGGAGAGGTTGAACGACAGGCCGATGCCCGGCGGCAGGCGGGCGGCGTCGGCAAGCGCCTTGCGCAGCAGCGTCGTCGTCAGCCGGTGGATCGCACCGCAGCGCTCGGCGGCCGCGATGAAGCGGTCGGGCGCGATCCGGCCCAGCGTCGGATGGGTCCAGCGCGCCAGCCCCTCGACCATGACGACGCGGTTCGTCCGCAGGTCGAGGATCGGCTGGACCTGCACCTCGATCTCCCGGACGAGGTCGGGGCTGTGGAGCGCCGCCTCGATGGCGCGCTCGGTGCGGATGGCGTTCTCGTGCTCCTGCGAGAACATCGTGGTGTGGCCGCGCTGGTTGAGCTTGGAATGGTACAGGGCATAGTCGGCCCGGTCGAACAGCGCCGCCGCATCGCGGCCGGCCGCGGGATAGAGGGCGAGGCCGGCCGAGCAGCCCGCCGTCACCCACGTCTCCCCGAGCCGGATCGGCGCCCGCAGCGCCTCGCAGATGCGGGCGCAGACCGCTGCCCCGTCGTCGCCCTCGGACGAGGGGCGGATGAGCGCGCCGAACTCGTCGCCGCCGAGCCGCGCCACGCTCACCCCACTCCCGGCGAAGCCGGCGAGGCGTCGTCCGGTCTCCTGCAGCACCCGGTCGCCGGCCTTGTGGCCGTAGGTGTCGTTGATCGGCTTGAAGCGGTCGAGGTCGAAGATCGCGAGCGCGAACGGGGGCTCGCCTTCGGTCAGGACTTCGAGTTCGCTGAAGAAGGCGCGGCGGTTGGGCAGGCCGGTCAGGCTGTCGCTGAGGGCGAGGCGCGCATTCTCCTCGGCGAGGCGCTGCGCCTCGAACTGCGCGCGCATGAGGGTAATGAAGGCCCGGAAGTTGTTGGCCAGGATGCGCACCATCACGACCGTCACGAAGGTCGTGTTGAGGGCGATGGCGATGAAGACGCCGTTGCGGCTCGTCAGGCAATGGATCAGGAACGCCACCGTCACGATCACCGTCACCCCGAAGGCGGCGAGCGGCAGGTGGGTCAGACAGAAGATGCAGCCGATCACCGTGATGGCGATGAAGATCGCCACGTGCCCCTGCTCGTAGGGGCCGCCATGGACGCCGAGCGCGATCGCCCAGCCGACGAAGGAGACCGCGAAGACGAGGGCCAGGGCGGTCGTCAGGCGCAGGTGCCGCTCGGCCTGCGCCTCGGAGAAGGTCGCGGGCCGCATCCGCCACCATTGCAGGGCGCGGGCCGCGCAGATGCTCACGAACACGGCCGGACAGACGAGGGTGAGCCAAGCCGGCGCGAGGCCGAAATGGGTGAAGGCCAGGGCGCAGGCATTCACCGAGAGCAGGGCGTAGAGCGAGATGACCTGGGTCCGCAACTCGACCAGTTGCCGGACGGCGACGGGGCCGGAGGAGCGGGCGAACATCTCCTCGCCCAAGAAACGATGGACCTGTGCGCGAACCCGCTCGAAGGACGACATTTTTTCGCGTTCTCGCTCGATCGTCGAGATGTGAGCGGATCGCCTTAAGAATTGATGACTTGAAGATTCGCGGGCGCAAAGCCGATCGGACGGCGAATCTTGGAAAGATCACCGTCCGGGACGAGCGCTTTCGGGGATCGCGCCCCGTCCTTGCCGGGCCGGCCCCTGGTCTTGCGACCCCGGGAGATCGGCCCGACGAAGCGAGCACCGGATCTCGAAAAATCCGATGTGGCAAAAGATCTTGGAGGCTCATCCCGAACCCGGGACTTGAGACGGATTTCTAGCCCGGTCGGGCCGCCAACCATTCCGAAAACCGCGCCACCAGCCGGCGCCCGACCTCCTCCTTGCCGAGCTTCGGCCAGGTCTCGACGCCGCCGTCGCGGGCGACGAGGTGGACCGTGTTGTCGAGCCCGCCCATCACGCCGCCCTCCGCCGAGACGTCGTTGGCCACGATCAGGTCGCAGCCCTTCCGCGCGATCTTCTTGCGGGCATTGTCGAGCACTTGGTCGGTCTCGGCGGCAAAGCCCACCACCAGCGGCGGGCGCCCTTCCGTGCGGGCGGAGATCGTGGCGAGGATGTCGGGATTCTCGACGAGCGTCAGCGGGGCGGGCGTGTGGCCGTCCTTCTTGATCTTGGCGCCGCGCGTCTCGGCCGGGCGCCAGTCGCCGACCGCGGCGGCGAAGATCGCGAGATCGGCCGGCAGCGCCGCCTCGACCGCGGCCAGCATCTCGCGGGCGCTCTCGACCCGCACCACGGTGACGCCCGCCGGATCGGGGAGCGCCACCGGCCCCGAGACCAGGGTGACGCGGGCGCCGGCTTCCGCGGCGGCGGCGGCGACCGCGTGGCCCTGGCGGCCCGAGGAGCGGTTGGCGAGGTAGCGCACCGGATCGATCGCCTCGTGGGTCGGCCCGGAGGTGACGAGCACGTGCCGCCCGGCGAGTCTTTTCGGGGTTTCGCGGCCTGCCAGGAAGCCGAAACCGCCGGCCTGCGCGCGTTGCGCCAGCATCGCCTCCAGCGCGTCGGCGATCTCGTGCGGCTCGGCGAGGCGGCCGGGGCCGAACTCGGCCTCGGCCATCGCCCCTTCGTTGGGGCCGACCACCGTGACCCCGTCGGCCTTCAGGGTCGCGAGGTTTCGTTGCGTGGCCGGATGCAGCCACATCCGCACGTTCATGGCCGGGGCGATCAGGATCGGCAGGGTGGTGGCGAGCAGCACCGTCGCGGCCAGATCCGGCGCGTGGCCGGTCGCCATCCGGGCCATCATGTTGGCGGTGGCCGGTGCCACCACGATGGCGTCGGCGTCGCGGGCCAGCCGGATATGGCCGATCTCGGCCTCGCTCTCCCGGTCGAACAGGTCGGTATGGGTCCGTTCCCCCGCCAGCGCCGCGGCGGCGAGCGGCGTGATGAATTCCTGCGCCGACTCGGTCAGCAGCGGGCGCACCGCCGCCCCCCGATCGCGCAGGCGCCGGATCAGGTCGAGCGCCTTGTAGGCGGCGATGCCGCCGCCGACGACGAGGAGGACGCGGCGGCCGCTGAGCGGGCCGGAGGCGGAGGAAGGGCTACGGGACATGGCCGCAGCACGAAATTCTTTCGGGCTGCGCGTCAAGGGGAGCGACCCGCCTCAATCCGGCACCTTCAGCCCCGCGAGCCCCTCCCGCGCCGGCGGAAAGCGCGGGTCCATCGCCTCCAGGGTGTCGGCGATGGTGCGGGCCACCATCAGGTTGCGGGCCCATTTGCGGTTGGCCGGCACCACGTGCCAGGGGGCGTAGGGGGTCGAGCAGCGCGACAGCGCGTCGTCGAAGGCGGTGCGGTAGGCGTCCCAGCTTTTCCGCTCGGTGAGGTCGGCCGGGTCGAACTTCCAGTGCTTGTCCGGATCCTCCAGCCGGGCCTCCAGGCGCTCCTTCTGCTCGTCCTTGGAGATGTGGAGGAAGAACTTCAGGATCGTGGTGCCCGACAGCGTCAGCAGCCGCTCGAAATCGTTGATGAGGCCGTAGCGCTCGCGCCACGTCTCCTCCGGCACGAGCCCCTTCACCCGCACCACCAGCACGTCCTCGTAATGGCTGCGGTTGAACACGCCGATCAGGCCGCGGCCCGGGGCGCGGGCGTGGTAGCGCCACAGGAAGTCCTGATCGAGCTCCTCCGCGCTCGGCACCTTGAACGACCACACCCGGCACCCTTGCGGGTTCACGCCCTCCAGCACGGAGCGGATGGTGCCGTCCTTTCCGCCGGTGTCGATCGCCTGGAACACCACGAGGAGCGAGCGGGCGTGCTCGGCATAGAGCTTCTCCTGCAACGCCTTGATCCGCTCGCGCTCGTCGGCCAGCGCCGCCTTGGCCTCGGCCTTGTCGAGGCCCCCGGTCGCGTCCGCGTCGACCGAGGCGAGGGCGAAGCGGGTGCCGGGCTCCACCGTGACGATGCCGGGCGCCGCCCGCGCCAGGCGCGGATGCCGATGCGGCGACAGGCTCGGCGCGGTGCCCATCCCGGCATCCGCCGCCCGCGCCCAGGCGGCGGAGGAGGGCGGATGGTCGTCGAGCCGCCTCGTCCGTGCCTCCTGCTTGGCGGCTTTCTTGGCGCTCCGCTTGGCCTTCTTCTCGGCCTTCTTCTCGGTTTCCTTGCCCTTCGTCCTGTGTCCGGCGTCACCCTGCGACGCTGTTTCCCGGATTTTTCCCGGCTCCGGGCCGTCCGCATCCTTGCCGTTCGTCTTGCTCATACCGAAGATCACTCGCTCGTGAGCCGATCGCGGGACCGTGCCCGCGGGGAGGGGAAGCGTTGAGCCCCAAACAGATGCGCCGCCCCCGCCGTTCCCGTGGCCGGGCCGCGGGGCCGATCGCCGGGAAGCCGGCCGCGTGAGCGAGACGCCGACGATCTGGTTCCTGCGCCATGGCCAGACCGACTGGAACGCGCAAGGGCGCCTGCAGGGCCATCGCGACATCGATCTCAACGCCCACGGCCTCGCCCAGGCCGGGGAGGCGGCCGACCGGCTGCGCCGCATCGCCGGGGCGGACCTGCCCACCGCCGACTACGTCGCGAGCCCGCTCCTGCGCACCCGCCGGACCATGGAGACGGTGCGGGCCCGCATCGGCCTGCCGCCGACGGGCTACCGCGCCGAGCCGCGGCTGCGCGAGATCGGCTTCGGCCATTGGGAGGGTCATACCTGGGCCGAGATTCGTCGCCGCGACCCCACGGGCGCCCGCGACCGCGACCGGGACCGCTGGGGCTACCGCCCGCGCGGCGACAACGGCGAGAGCTACGCCATGGTCGAGGCCCGGGTCGAGGAGGTGGTGGCCGAGCTGCGCCGCCCCACCGTGATGGTCTCCCATGGCGGCGTCGCCCGCGCCCTCCTCGTCATCCTCGGCCATCTCGACATCCACGCCGCGGTCCGCATGGGCATCCGCCAGGGCAGCGTCCTCGTGCTCGACGGCAAGGGCTGGCGCTGGACCTGAGCTCTTCGACCGCCCGCCCGCGGAAGCCCCCCGGTTCCTTCGCCGTTCATCGGGTGTATGGGACGCCCCTGACGGGGTGGGGCCGCAACGGCGGCGCGATCCCGTCGCAAAAGCGCCCCGTGCGCCGCGCTACTGGGGCGCCGACGCCGGGGGGCGGACGGACAATCGATCGGCCGAGGGGCCGGCACGGAGCAGCGGATGGACGGTCTCGCCGAGATGAGCCCGACCCGGCAGGACGGCGAGGGGGCGCCCCCGCCGACGGGCCGGGCGGTCCTGCGCGGGCCGGCGCGGCCCGACCTGATCCGCCGGGAGACCCTGGCCGCGATCTTCCGCGATTCCGCGCGGGCGCGCCCCGACGCCGCCTGCCTGATCGACGCCGCCGGGAGCGGCCCCGACGGGCGCCCGCCGGTCCTGACCTATCGAGAGGTCGATGCCCGCTCGGACCGGCTCGCCGCCGCGCTCGGCGCCCGCGGGATCGGGCCGGGCGACGTGGTCGGCCTGTGGATGGCCCGCGGCACCGAATTGCTGATCGCCCAGATCGCCATCGCCAAGTCGGGCGCGGCGTGGCTCCCGTTCGACGCCGAGGCCCCCGCCGACCGGGTCGCGGTCTGCCTCTCGGACGCCGCGGCGAAAGCCCTGTTCGTCTCGCACAATCTGCGCCCGCAGGCGCCGGAAGGCGTGCCGCCCGTCACCACCGCCGCGTTGTCGGGCGAAGTCGCCGACGACGCATCCGCCCCCGATCTCGACGCCGCCGGGCTCACCCCCGAGCACCCGGCCTACCTGATCTACACCTCGGGCTCGACCGGCGTGCCGAAAGGCATCGTCATCAGCCACGCCAACATCTGCCACTTCCTGCGCTCGGGCAACGCCGTCTACGGCATGAGCCCGGACGACGTGGTGTTCCAGGGCGCCTCCGTCGCCTTCGATCTCTCGATGGAGGAGATCTGGGTCCCCTATCTCGTCGGCGCCTGCCTCTACGTGGCGAGCCCGGCCATGATGGGCGACGTCGAGGCGCTGCCCGGCCTGATCGAGCGGGCCGGCGTCACCGTGCTCGATACGGTGCCGACGCTGCTCGCCATGATCCCCGGCGACCTGCCCACCGTCCGCCTCGTCCTGCTCGGCGGCGAGGCCCTGCCCGAGCCGCTGGTGGCGCGCTGGGCGACGCCGACGCGGCGCCTGTTCAACACCTACGGCCCGACCGAGGCGACGGTGGTGGCGACCGCCGCCGAGATGCGGCCGGGCGTGCCCGTCACCATCGGCGGCCCGATCCCGAATTACTCCGTCTACGTCGCCGACGAGGCGCTGAACCTCCTGAAACCCGGCGAACAAGGCGAGCTGCTGATCGGCGGCCCCGGCGTGGCCAAGGGCTATCTCAAGCGCCCCGAGCTGACGGCGGAGAAGTTCGTCGCCAACCCCTACGCCTCCGACGGCACCGACCCGGTGCTCTACCGCTCGGGCGATGCCGTCTCGATGACGGCGGACGGCGACATCCTCTTCCACGGCCGCATCGACGATCAGGTCAAGATCCGCGGCTTCCGGGTCGAGCTCGGCGAGATCGAGGCCCGCATCCGGGGTGAGGAGGGCGTCAACCAAGCCGCGGTGGTGCTGCGCCGCGACGACGAGGTCGACCGCCTCGTCGCCTTCCTGGTGCCCGAGCGCGGCGTCGAGATCGACCGAGGCAAACTGCGAAAGGATCTGGCGGCGCAGATGCCGCCCTACATGGTGCCGGGCCATTTCGAGACGGTCGAGACCCTGCCGCGGCTGACCTCCGGCAAGGTCGATCGCAAGGCCCTCAAGCTCGCGCCCCTCACCGTCGCGGCGAGCGACGGCGAGCAGGAAGAACCCGACAACGAGACCGAGGCCGCCCTCCTGGCGGCTGCGAAAAAAATCTTCGGCGAGCAGCCGATCGGGCTCGAGGCCGACTTCTTCTCCGAACTCGGCGGCCACTCGCTGCTCGCCGCCCGCTTCGTCGGCGCGGTGCGCGAGACCCCCGCGCTCGCCGGCATCACCCTGCAGGACGTCTATGCCGGGCGCACGCTCCGGGTGATGGCCGCGAACCTGATCGAGCGCAGCGGCGGCGTCGGCGCCGAGACCGCCGTGCGCGATTTGAGCTTCGATCCGCCCCCGCTGCTGCGGCGCGCGCTCTGCGGACTGGCTCAGGCCGTCGCGCTCCCCTTCGTGATCGCGCTGGCCACCTCGCAGTGGCTCGGCATCTTCGTCACCTACCTGCTGCTCACCGGCGGCGGGCTCGGCTTCTGGGGCGAACTCGCCGTCCTCTTGCTGGTCTATATCGGCATCAACGCGGTCACCGCGACCGTGGCCATCGCGGCCAAGTGGCTGATCCTCGGGCGGACCAAGCCCGGCCGCTACCCGCTCTGGGGCGCCTATTACTACCGCTGGTGGCTGGCGCAGCGCCTCGCCCCGCTGGTCCACATCAAGTGGCTCCAGGGCTCGCCCGCCCTCGCCACCTATCTGCGGCTGCTCGGCGCGAAGATCGGCGACGACGTGCTGATCTCCGACCTCGATGTCGGCGCGCCCGATCTCCTCACCATCGGCCGCGGCGCCTCGCTCGGCGGGCGGCTCGTCATCGCCAATGCCGAGGTGGTCGGCAACGAACTCGTCATCGGCCCCGTGACCATCGGCGACGACGTCGCCGTCGGCACCTCCTGCGTCATCGGCCACAACACGGTGATCGAGGACCATGCCGAGATCGCCGACCTCACCACCGTGCCGGCCGGCACGACCGTCGGCACCGCCGAATCCTGGGACGGCTCCCCGGGCCGGCGGGTCGGCACCGTCGATTTCGCCGACCTGCCCGAACCCGCCACCGCCTCGCCCGCGCGGCGCGCCGCCTTCGGCGCGGTCTACGCCTTCCTGCTCGCGGCGGTGCCGGCCGTCGGCCTGCTGCCAATCTTCCCGGCCTTCTACATCTTCGACCAGATCTCGGACCGGCTCTCCGAGATCACCGACGTCGATTACCACACCTATCTGCCGCTTCTGACCTGGCCCACCGCCATGCTGATGACGGCGGGCACGGTGCTGCTGATCTCCGGCATCCGCTGGGCGGTGCTGCCGCGGGCGACGTCCGGCACCTACTCGATCTGGTCGGGCTTCTACCTGCGCAAGTGGCTGGTCGCGCTGGCGGCCGAAGTGACCTTGGAGACGCTCTCCTCGCTCTTCGCCACCGTCTACATGCGGGCGTGGTACCGGCTGATGGGCGCCCGCATGGGCAAGGGCGCCGAGATCTCGACCAATCTCGGCTCGCGCCACGACCTCGTCTCGGTCGGCGCCAACAACTTCGTCGCCGACGAGGTGGTGGTGGGCGAGGAGGAAATCCGCCGCGGCTGGATGCACCTCCATACGGTCGAGACCGGCGCCCGCGTCTTCGTCGGCAACGACGGCGTGCTGCCGCCCGGCGCAAAAATCCCCGACGACGTGCTGATCGGCATCAAGTCGAAGCCGCCGAAGAACGACGCCATGCATCCGGGCGAGACGTGGTTCGGCTCGCCGCCGATCCGCCTGCCGGTGCGCCAGAAGGTCGATCTCGGCTCGTCGGCCCAGACCTTCCAGCCGAGCGTGTGGGCCAAGCTCCGGCGCGGCCTGTTCGAGGCCTTCGCGACCTCGTTCTCGCCGATGCTCTACCTCTCGCTCGCCATCTGCGCGATCGACTGGGTGTTCTATCCGGCGATCCTGGAGGGCGACTGGCTCGGGCTGGCGGTCTCGTTCGTGACGGCGAGCGTCGTCATCGCGCTGATCCAGACCTCCACCGTCATCGCCCTCAAGTGGCTGCTGATGGGCCGCTACCGGCCCGGCATGCGGCCGATGTGGTCGTGGTGGGCGATGCGCACCGAGGCCATCGCGGTGGCCTATTGGGGCCTGGCCGGCAAGGTGCTGCTGGAGCACCTGATGGGCACGCCGTTCCTGCCCTGGGTGCTACGCCTGTTCGGCGTGAAGGTCGGCAAGGGCGCCTGCCTTCTGATGACCGACATCACCGAGTTCGACTGCGTCTCGATCGGCGATTACGCGGCGATCAACCGCTCGGCGGCGCTCCAGACCCACCTCTACGAGGACCGCATCATGAAGGTCGGCCGCGTCGAAGTGGGCGACGGCGTCTCGGTCGGCGCCTTCTCGACGGTGCTCTACGACAGCCATGTCGGCGCGTTTGCCCGCCTGCGCCCGCTCACCATCGTGATGAAGGGCGAGTCGATCCCCGCCCATTCGCAGTGGGAGGGCGCGCCCGCGGTGCCGGTGGTGCACGGCGCTTGACCCTGCCACGATGGGAAGGTGCAGACCGTTCCGGCCCGCATAGGCGGGTCCGGATGAGGGAGACAGCTTCGTGAAGACCTGCGTTGCGGCTGCGGCCGCCCTGCTGCTGATGGGCGCGAGCCCGGTCCTGGCGATGAGCTGCTGCGGCGGCTCCAAGGGCAAGGCGGCGATGTGCGCCAAGGGCGGCATGAAAGCCGGGATGTCGATGAGCCGTGCCGAGAAGGGCAAGGGCTGCTGCTGCGAGGGCATGTCCTCGGGTCGGATGAGCCGCCGCGGCTGATGTGATCGGGCGGCGCCGGGACATCGCCCCGGCCCGCCCTAGTTCGGGGCGGAAATGTCAACCCGAGCAGGCCCGATGAGCGAGCAGAACCCGGATCGCCCCTATACCGTCTGTCACATGACCACCTCGGTCGATGGACGCATCAAGGTGCGGCGCTGGAAGACGGTCGATGCCGACGCCCATTACGAGGAGGTCCACGGGCAGCTCGGGGGCGATGCCTGGATGTGCGGGCGCATCACCATGCAGGGCTACGCCGACAGCGCGAAGCCGCTCACCGAGGCGCCCTCCGACGAGCCGGTCTCCCGCGAGGAGCACGTCGCGAAGTCCGACGCCTCCGGCTACGCCGTGGCGCTCGATGCCCGCGGCGCGATGGATTGGGGCGCGCGCAACGACATCACCGGCGACCACGTCGTCGTGGTGACGACGGGGCAGGTCTCCGACGACCGCCTGCGCCGCCTCAGGGCCGGCGGCCAGTCCTACATCGTCGCGGGCGAGCGCGAGGTCGATTTCGCGCTGGCCCTGCGCAAGCTGAAACAGCTGTTCGGCATCGAGCGGCTGCTGATCGAGGGCGGCGGGCGCATCAACGGCTCGCTCCTGAAGGCCGGGCTGATCGACGAACTGAGCCTGCTGCTCGCGCCCGCCGTCGACGGCGTGTTCGGCACGCCGGCCCTGTTCGACTTCGACGGCGAGGAGGCCGACTCGATGGGGTCGCGCCTGCGCCTCACCCGCACGGCCTGCGAGCCCTTCGACGACGGCACCGTCTGGCTCCGCTACCGCGTCGAGCCGGCCTAAATCCGGGGATCCAAGGGCCTCAGGCCCTTGGCGGGGTTTGGGGCGGAGCCCCATGGATGGCTCCGCCGGCCAGGGCTCTGCCCTGGACCCGCGAAAGGACTTGTCCTTTCGAAACCGGGACTTGAGGTCAGCCCGGCTGCTTGGATTGGTTTATCGCCCAGGTGACCCCGAAGGGGTCGCGCAGCTGCCCGTAGACGTCGCCCCAGAACATCTCCTGGTACGGCATCACCACCGTGGCGCCGGCCGCCACCGCCCGGTCCCACCACGCGGCGATGTCGTCCACCGGCAGCATCAGGCTGAAGGATTGCGGCGGCTGGAGCGGGTGGCCGTATTCGGGAAACGCGTCCGAGAGCATCAGCGACGAGCCGTTGAGGTAGAGGTGGACATGCATGGTCCGCCCCTTCTCGTCCGGGGGGATCGCGGCGGCGACCTCGGCCCCGAAGGCCTTTTGATAGAACGCCGAGGCCCGCATCGCCCCGTCCACCGTGAGGTAGGCGACCACGCCGCCCCGTGTCGGAGGCAACGCGGGCGGCAGGCCGGTTTCCGTCTCGCTCATCGTCACGCCCTCCCGGTTCGCCCGAAGCTTACCGCCGCGCGCTCCACGGGCAAAGATGCCCCCTCATCCCGGTCGGATCGCCGCAGAGGCGGCGGGGCGCGGAACGATCGCAAACGCCTCCCGTTGGCCCGCGCATTTCCCATCACAAGCCCGTCGCGTCGGCGTCCGCCATAAAGGAACTCCCATGGATCTCGGTATCAGCGGCCGCGTCGCGGTGATCACCGGCGGCGATTCCGGCATGGGCTACACCAGCGCGGAATATCTTCTGCGGGAAGGTGTCCGGATCGTCCTGTCCGACCTGAAGGAGAAGGAGCTGCAGGAGGCGGCCCAGCGCCTCTCCGCGCTCGGCGAGGTGAAGGCCTGCCAAGCCGATCTCTCCTCCAACGAGGGCGCCCTGAAGCTGCGCGACTTCGCGAACGCCGCGTTCGATGCCAAGCCCACGATCCTCGTCAACGCCGCGGGCGTCACGGGAGCCACCGGCGACTTCCTCGACATCGACGACGACGGCTGGCTCTCGACCCTCCAGGCCGACCTGATGGCGGCGGTGCGCACGGCCCGCGCCTTCATCCCCGGCATGCGTGAGGCGGGTTGGGGGCGGATCGTGTTCTTCACCTCCGAGGATGCGGTCCAGCCCTATGTCGAGGAACTGCCCTACTGCGCCGCCAAGGCCGGATTGATGAACCTCACCAAGGGCCTGTCCAAGGCCTACGGGCCGGACGGCGTGCTGGTGAACTCGGTGGCGCCGGCCTTCGTCGCCACGCCGATGACCGACGCCATGATGGAGAAGCGGGCCGAGGAACTCGGCGTCTCGTTCGACGAGGCGATCGAGAGCTTCCTGGAGGAGAAGCGCCCCGGCATCGTCGCCAAGCGCCGGGGGCGGGTGGAGGAGGTCGCCGCCGCGGTCGCCTTCCTCTGCTCCGAGCAGGCGAGCTTCATCACCGGCGAGAACCTGCGGGTCGATGGCGGCGCCGTCCTGACCATGGCGGCCTGAGCGGATGCGCGAGATCGACTGCGACGTGGCGGTGATCGGCGCCGGCACCGCCGGGATCGCCGCCCACCGCGCCGCCCTGGCGGACGGCGCTCGCTCGGTGCTGATCGAGCAGGGCCCGGGCGGCACCACCTGCGCCCGGGTCGGCTGCATGCCCTCCAAGCTCCTGATCCACGCGGCCGAGGTGGCGCACACGGCGCGGAACGCCGACGCGTTCGGCCTGCGCGTCGCCGATGTACGGGTCGACGGGCCGGCGGTGCTGAAGCGGCTGCGGCGCCTGCGCGACGATTTCGTGGCCTCCGTCTTCGAGGGGCTCGACGACCTGCCCGCGGAATCGCGCCTCATGGGGCGGGCCGTGTTCGAAGGGCCGGAGACGCTGCGCATCGACGACCACACCCGCCTGCGCTTCAAGGCGGCGGTGATCGCCACCGGATCGAGCCCGAGCGTGCCGGAACCCTTGCGCGGCTTGGGTGAGCGCGTGCTCACCACCGACACCGTGTTCGAGATCGAGGATCTGCCGGATTCGCTCGCCGTCCTCGGGGCCGGCCCGGTCGGGCTCGAACTCGCCCAGGCCATGGCCCGGCTCGGCGTGCGGGTCAGCGTGTTCGATCCCGGCGACAGCCTCGGCGGCTTGCGCGATCCCGACCTGACCGGCGCCGCCCGCGAAATCTTTTCGAGCGCCTTCGATCTGCATCTCGGCACGGAGATCGAGGCCGGCGAGCCGGACGGCGAGGGCGTGCGCCTGTCGTGGAAGGGCGGCTCGGGGCCCTTCGACCGCGTGCTCTCCGCCGCGGGCCGCCCGCCGAACGTCCACGGCCTCGGCCTGGAGGCGACCGGCGCGACGCTCGACGAGCGCGGCAGCCCCGCCTTCGATTCCCGCTCCCAGCGCTGCGAGGACACCCGCCTGTTCATCGCGGGCGACGCCAACGCCGACCGGCCGATCCTGCACGAGGCGAGCCGCCAGGGCCGGATCGCGGGCCGCAACGCCGCCCGCCTCGCCGCGGGCGAGGGCGTCGAGCGGCCGGAGCGCTGGGTCATGCTCGCGATGGTGTTCAGCCAACCGCAGATCGCCTCGGTCGGCGGCGGGTTCGATCCGGAGGCCGGCTACCGGGTCGGGCGGGCGGATTTCTGCGACCAGGGCCGGGCCCGGGTGATGGACCGGGCGCAGGGCGGCCTGCGCCTCTACGCCGAGCCGGGCGGACGCCTCGTCGGCGCCGAGATGATCGGCCCGGAGGTCGAGCACCTCGCCCACCTCGTCGCCCACGCGGTTCAGGACGGGCTCGACGCCAAGACCTTCCGCGACCGCCCGTTCTATCATCCGACCCTGGAGGAGGCGTTGGACACCGCGCTCGCCGACCTGATCGAGCGGGACGGCTGATACCGGCCCCTGCTCGGTCCGTTCTGCCTCTCCGCCATTGCGAGGCGGCGTGAGGCAGCATCCGGCCCGACAACCGGAGGCGATCCGAACGCATCGCCCGCCCGCGCCGATGAACGATCCGCTCCGCTCAATCGTTAAGGTTTCGATGGCTCCTTCGCCCGACCGGTTCGGCGGGGGCCTGACGAGAGCCGCAGGAGGCGGGTCGGTTCGACATGCGCGTTCTGTGTGGTTTCAGACAAAACGCCGAGAGCACAAGAGCTTGGCCGTTCCCGGACGCCGAATCCCACCCGCCGGAGCATTGCGCAAAGGGCGCGCCGCGGGCATATCGGACGGCATAATGGTCGATCCGTCGCAGATGCACACCAGGGGGCTGGACCATGCCCTGATCGACCCGTCCGTCGATCTCGACGCCCTGACGGCGGGCGAGCGCGACGCGGTCGAAGCGGGGCTCCTCGCCCTCGACGCCGTCGGCACCGTGCTCGCCTGCAATCGCGCCGCGGCGGTGCTCTGCGGTTTCGCGCCCGAAGCGATGATCGGGCGCGACTTCTTCCGCGAGCTCGTGCCGAGCGCCCGCGTGCCGGGCTTCTACGGCCGTTTCCTCGCGACCCGGCGCGGCGGCCTCGACGCGCAGAACTTCGAGTTCATGTTCGGGCGCCTGCCCGCTCCGTTGCGGGCGCGCATCGCCCTGCGGCCCGGCGCGGGCGGGCGCGTCTGGCTCGTCGTCAGCCCCCTGGCGCAGATCGCCGCCGGTCCCTCGCGCGAGGCGGTGCTCGCGGCGATCTCTCGCCGCAGCCGGGCCGAGCCGGTCGATCCCGGCCTGTGCGAGCGCGAGCCGATCCACATCCCCGGCTCGATCCAGCCCAACGCCGTGATGCTCGCCGCCGATGCGGGCTCGTTCGAGATCCTGGCCTTCAGCGCCAATGCCGCGGACGTGCTGCCGCCGGCCCTGTTCCCGCCGAGCGGGCACCGCCTGGACGCGGTGCTGCCGGCGGGGATCGTCTCCGCGATCCGTGACGGAATCGCCGCCCACAGCCTCACCGACGGGCGGGCCCTGCGCCGCACCGTCACCCTGCCGCTCAGTAGGAACGATGCTGGGCAAGGGGTCGGAGACGGGGCCGAGAAGGGGGCCGGGGACCCGACTCACGGCGAACGCTTCCACCTCGTCGCCCATGTCCATCTCGGCCGGGTCATCGTCGAACTCGAACTCGCGCCCGAGCGGGCGGAGGACTTTTCCGCCGCGAGTCCCCTCGACACCGAACTCGCCATGGCGCGCCTGCGCGCCGCCGAGACCCTGACCGAGGCGGCCCAGATCGCCGCACTCGAGATCCGCGCCGTCACCGGCTTCGAATCGGTGCTGGTCTACCGCTTCGACGCGGACTGGAACGGCGAGGCCATCGCCGAGGACATGGTGCCGGACTGGCAGCGCCCGCTGATCGGCCTGCGTTTTCCCGCCTCCGACATCCCGGCCCAGGCGCGGGCCCTCTACACCAAGGCCAAGAGCCGCTTCGTGATCGACCGCGACTGCGTGCCGGTGCCGCTGGTGGCCGACCGGGCGGCCGGCAACGCACCGATCGACCTCACCTTCGCCCAGAACCGCACGCTCTCGCCGATCCATCTCGAGTATCAGCGCAATCTCGGCGTCGACGGCTCGATGTCGATCTCGATCATGGTCGAGAACCGGCTCTGGGGCCTGATGATCGGCCATCACCGCCGCCCGCACTACGTCGCCCCCGAGACCCGCGCGGCGGCCACCGTGCTCACCGACGCCTTCGCCATGCGGGTGCAGGAGATCGAGGGCAAGGCGCTCTGGAGCGAGCGCCAGCACCATCTCGACATCCAGGGCCGCCTGGTGCGGCGCCTGACCCGCACCGAGGATTTCGCCCACAGCCTGATGCAGGGCGAGCCGGCCCTGATCGACCTGTTCGGCGCCACCGGCGTCGCGATCGTCTCCGACGCCGCCGTCCGGCAGGCCGGCGCGACGCCGGGCAGAGCCGAGATCGGGGCGCTCGCCGCTTGGCTGCGCACCAGCGTCCCCGCGGAGGCCCGCAGCTTCGTCACCGACACGCTGGTGCTGCACCATGCGCCGGCCGCCGCCTACACCGAAACCGCGAGCGGTCTGCTCGCCGTCTTCGTCGGCGCCGAGCGGCGCCACCTGCTCCTGTGGTTCAAGCCCGAGATGCCCAGCACGGTCACCTGGGGCGGCGATCCGAGGAAACCCGTCCTGCCCGGCAGCGGGCCGGTGGCGGTGCTGCCGCGGCGCTCGTTCGAGCGCTGGGTCGAGGAGCGGCACGGCCATTCGAGCCCCTGGGCGGCCTGGAAGGTCGATCTCGCCGAGCAACTCGCGGAGGCGGTCGACGGCGTGGTCCTGCGCCAGCGCCGCAAGATCGCCGAGCTGACCGGCCTCCTCGCCGAGAAGGAGCGCCTGCTGGAGCAGAAGGACCTCTTGACCCGCGAGATCGACCACCGGGTCAAGAACTCGCTCCAGATCGTCACCGCCTTCCTGCACATGCAGCGCCGCCAGATCGCCGATCCGGCCGCCCGCCAGGCCTTCTCCGAGACCTCGGCGCGGGTGATGAGCGTGGCCCGCGTCCACGACAGCCTGTACCAGGGCGACAGCCTGGAGGAGGTCGATCTCGGCCAGACCATCCAGGCTCTGTGCGACGACCTCGCCGGCATGGCCGGCGACGCGCACAGCGTCGAGATGACCGCCGAGACCGGCCTGATGGTGCCCTATCGCCACGCGGTGGCGCTCTCGCTCATCACCACCGAACTCGTCACCAACGCGTTCAAATATGCCGGCCGCCCCGACAAGGGCGCCCACATCACCGTGACGGTGAAGGGCGAGCGCAAGGACGGCTCGCTGCCGGCGGCCGGCGAGGCGGGCGAGGCCGTGCGGCTCACCGTCTGCGACGACGGCGACGGCATGCCGCCGGACTGGGAGAGCGGCAAGGCCCAGGGCACCGGCCTCGGGATGAAGCTGGTGCGGGCCATGCTGGAGCAGATCGGCGCCCGCCTGGAGGCGCAGAATGCGGGCGGCGCCTGCTTCACCGTCCACGCCTGAGCCGGAGTTTCCTTGACACAGCCCGAGACTCTGCACGCCCGCCTGCGCGCGGCCACGGCGGACGCACACGAGGCGCTGGAGCGCGATCTCGACTGGCAGGGGAGGGTGGCGACGTTGCCCGGCTACCGCGCGCTGCTGGCGCGCCTGCGCGGCTTCCACGCGGCCTACGAGCCCGTCATCGCTCTGGGGCTTTCCGACGAAGCCTTCTTCGCCCCGCGCCGCCGTCTCGCCGCCCTCGACGCGGACCTTTCCGCCCTCGGCCTCGATGATGCCACCCGCGCCGCCCTGCCGGTCCCGCTCGCCCCCCGGCTCGCGGGGGAGGGGGCCGCCTTCGGCGCGCTCTACGTGCTGGAGGGCTCGACGCTGGGCGGCCTCGTCATCGGCCGCCATGTCGGCGGCCTGCACGGGGAGGGGACGCCGCTGGCCTACTATTCCGGCCGCGGCCGCGAGGCCGGGCCGCTGTGGCGGACCTTTCGCGAGCGGCTGGACGGCTTGGCCGCAGATCAGGAGGCGGCGGCGTTCGCGTCCGGCGTCGCCACGTTCGAGGCGATGCGGGTTTGGCTGACGACGGGGCCGGCCATTTGATCCGGGTTTTGTGATCGCTTCGATGCCCGCGCCATCCCCTCGCCCCGCACGCGGGGAAAGGGGGGCTCGGCGGCACTCGACGCGTCACCCGAAAACCATCCGACATTGCCCATGCTGTCCCACCGGCCCACCCTGTGCTAGCCCGCTGTCCATGTCGAGCGATGCGCCGCGGGGCGTCTTCATCACCTTCGAGGGCGGGGAGGGGGCGGGCAAGTCCACCCAGATCGCGCGCTTGGCCGCCACCCTGCGGGCCCAGGGCGGACGCGAGGTCGTGACGACGCGCGAGCCCGGCGGCACGAAGCGGGCGGAAGGGTTTCGCGAGGCGCTGCTGCGGGGCGTGGCCAAGCCGTTCGGGCCCTTCGCCGAGGCGCTGATGTTCGCCGCCGCCCGCATCGACCACGTCGACGGTCTGATCCGCCCGGCGCTGGCCCGCGGCGCCATCGTGCTGTGCGACCGCTTCGCCGATTCCACCCGCGCCTACCAGGGCGCGGCGGGCGGCCTCGATCCGGCGCTGATCGCCAGCCTGGAGCGGGTGACGCTGGAAGGCCTTCGCCCGGACCTCACCCTGATCCTCGATCTGCCGGCGGAAGGGGGCCTCGCCCGCGCCCGGCGCAGGGGCGGGGAGGGGCAAGAGGAAGGACCGGACCGGTTCGAGGCGGAAGCGTTGAGTTTCCACGAGCGCCTGCGCGCGGCCTTTCTGGCCATCGCCGAGGCCGAGCCGGCGCGCTGCCGGGTGATCGACGCGCAGCCCGGCCCCGACGCCGTCGAGGCGGCGATCCGTACGGCCGTGGCGGCCCATCGCCCCGATCTCCTGCCGGGCGAACCGGCCTCCGGGGACCGCGATCATGCCGCCTGAGGGAGGCCGCGCCCGCAAGGAGGCGCCCGCCGTCTCGGAGGCCGAGGCCGGCGACCTCGCCCAGGTGCCGCGCCCGCGCGAGCAGAGCCGCCTCGTCGGCCACGAGGCGGCGCAGGCGGCGTTTGCGGAAGCGCTGGCCACGGGACGCCTGCACCATGCGTGGCTGATCGGCGGCCCCGTCGGCATCGGCAAGGCGACGTTGGCCTACCGGGTCGCCCGGCGGCTGGTGGCCGATCCCCGCACGCTGCCCGTTTCCGAAAAGCTCGACCTGCCGGACGATCACCCGGCGGCCCGCCAGGTCGCGGCGCTGTCGCACCCGAACCTGATCGCGCTGCGCCGGGTCCAGGCGCCGGGCGCCAAGACCCTGCCGACCCGCATCTCGGTCGATGCCGCCCGGGAGGCGCTCGCCCTGTTCGCCACCACCGCGGGCGGGGAGGGTGGCTGGCGCGTCTGCATCGTCGACAGCGCCGAGGACCTGAACGCCAACAGTGCCAACGCCCTCCTCAAGATGATCGAGGAGCCGCCCCCGCGGGCCATTTTCCTGATCGTGTCCCACGCGCCCGGGCGGCTGCTGCCGACGATCCGTTCCCGCTGCCGCGCGCTCACCCTGCGCCCGCTGGCCGGGGAACAGGTGCGTGCGGTGATCGAGGGGTTTCCGGCTCCCTTCCCCCGGCCCGAACCGGCGGCGCTGGCCCGCGCCGCCGCGCTCAGCGAGGGCTCGGTCGCCCGCGCGGTGGCCCTGCTCGATCCTTCCACGCAGGCGATCGAGGCGGAGGTGTCGAGCCTGCTCGCCGCCCTGCCCGATCCGGATTGGCGGCGCGTGCTCAAGCTCGGCGAGAGTCTGGCCGCCCGCGACGCCGAGCCCCTGCTGACGGCGGTGCTCGACGCGATCCAGCGCCACGTCGCCGCCGAGATCGACCGCCGCCAGGGCGAGGGGCCGGCCCGGCTCCTCGCCCTGGTCGAGGCCGCCGCGCGCATCGGAGCGGTCGCCCGCGAGGCCGCGATCTACAACCTCGACCGCCGCCCGCTGGTGCTCGCCGCCTTCGAGACGCTGGCGGCGGCTGGGCGCTGAGGCCCCGCGGCCCGGTGCGTCAGCGGCCCGCCGTACCGGGCAGCACCGCCATGCGCCCGTCCTCGTCGACGGCGACGGCGAGGGGGACGGCGCCCGCCGGGCAGGCCGCGAGGGGCAAGCGCATCCGGTAGCCGGTCCGGCGCCGGGCGATGCCGTCCAGGCCGGGCCGGGCGGCGAGGTCCTTGCGGGTGCGGCGCGGGCGGTCGAGCCCGGCGAGCCGCCCGTTGCAGAACAGGGCGAGCATCGCCTCGCGCTTCGGTCGCGCGGGATCGAAAACGAAGGCGCTCACCACGATGTCCGTCGGCGAGAGCGCCTCGATCGCCTCCAGCTCCCCGCGCAAAGAGGCCGGCAGAGCGAGACCGCGGCCGGAGAGGGCGGATTCGGCGAGATCCCGGCTCGCCCAGGTCTCGGGCGGCAGGGCGGCCAGCGCCGCGCGGGCCCGGCTCTCCTGCCGGTCGTTCCGGGCGGTCTCGGCGCTGCCCCAGGCGGCGCAGCCGAAGAAGATCGCGAGGTACAGGGTCAGACCACGGCGCAGGGCGCGCGGGGAGGCCGCGTCGATGCGGCGGCGCAGGCGCCGGTAGAGGGCGACGTCGAGGGGGCCGAGCAGGGCCGCGACCCCCAGCGCCGCAGCGATGCCCGTCACCCCGTAGGCGAGGCCGGACCAATCCGCGGGCAGCACCGATGCGGTGAGCCACAGCACCGGCACGTGGACGAGATAGAGCACGTAGCTCCAATCCCCGAGCCTGAGCGCCACCCGCGACAGGGGATGGCTCCCCCCCATCTGGGGGCCCGAGGCGGCGGCGCCGACGAGCAGCACCGCCGCGATCCCGCCGAGCCAGCGCGCCGCCTCGGTCTCGACCAGCAGGCAGGCCGCCCCGAGCGGCAGCGCCAGCAGGCCCAGGAACGGCCTCAGCCGGCCGCCCGCGATCAGGCGGGGCAGAAGCAGGCCGCCCGCGAACGGGATGCAGGCGCCGGACAGCGCCAGCGCGTAGAGCGGCGGCGCGGTGAGGTCGATCGAGCCGCGCGGCAGCAGCAGGGCGGCGGCGGCGATGAGACCGAGCCAGCCGAGCGCCAGCGGCACGATCCGGTGGGCGAGCCCGGCCAGCGCGACGACGAACAGGCCGACATAGAAGCTCGTCTCGAAGACAAGGGTCCACTCGACGTTGAGCGGGTAGCTGCGCGCCCCGGCCGGGGCGAGCGAGAGGGCCAGCGGCTTGAGACCGCCCAACGTCAGGCCGAGCGCGGCGAACAGACCGGCGAACAGGGCCACCACCGCGAGATAGGTCGGGAAGATCCGCACGATCCGGTGGGCCAGGAAGGCGAACGGCCGGTCGCGCACGACGAGCCCGGCCATCAGGAAGCCGGAGATCGCGAAGAACACCGCCACGCCCCACAGCCCCATCATGGCGTCGAGGCCGGCGAGGGGCCGGTCGGCACCGCGCAGGAACTGGCCGTAGAAGGTCGCGTGATGGACGAGCACGGTCACGGCGGCGAGCCCGCGCAGGACCTGGATGTTGGGCAAGCCCGCCGCGGCGCGCGCCGGCGACGCGGCGGGCGCGTCGGCAGGCGCGAGGCCGGGGACGAGCCCGGCCGGCAGGGAAGGAGGCAGCCCTCGGACGAGGCGGGCGATCATGGTGTGCATCCCGGCAGACCGGCGGGTTCGTGCGCAGCCATACCGGGAAACATGGCCGCAATCGTGCGGCCCCGACCTTTTCCGGCGCTCCGTGCCCGCCGCCCCTCGGATTCCGGCAACACCCCGGGGCCTCGCGGCTTCGGTTGCGCTGCGGGACGATGCGCGCCACAAGGCATGTCGAGCCGAAACCCGTGCCGCGCGATCACGAGCGGCCCGCCCCGTCGGGCAGGCCCCCGCGCGCCACTCCAGACCATCCGGGACCATCGACACGTGAGCGAGACGCCGGAAAAACCCTTCCTCATCACCACGGCGATCTCCTACCCCAACGGCGTGCCGCATATCGGCCACGCCTACGAGGTGATCGCCACCGACGCGATCGCGCGGTTCCAGCGCCTCGACGGGCGCGACGTGCTGTTCTCCACCGGCACCGACGAGCACGGCCTCAAGATCCAGCAGACCGCGGCCAGGGCCGGGATCAGCCCGCGCGCCTTCGTCGACGACATGGCCGGGCGCTTCAAGGCGATGGCCGACCGGCTGAACTGCGCCTACGACCGCTTCATCCGCACCACGGAGGCCGACCATTACGCCGCCGCCCAGGCGCTGTGGCGGCGCATGGAGGCCAACGGCGACATCTATCTGGCGAAGTATGCCGGCTGGTACTCGGTGCGCGACGAGGCCTATTACGACGAGGCCGAGACGGTCGTCGGCCCCGACGGCCAGCGGCGCTCGATCAAGACCGACACGCCGGTCGAGTGGATGGAGGAGGAGAACTTCCTCTTCCGCCTGTCGAAGTATCAAGACAAGCTGCTCGCGCTCTATGCCGAGCGGCCCGATTTCCTCAGCCCCGAGACGCGCCTCAACGAGGTCGCGAGCTTCGTGCGCTCCGGCCTCAAGGACCTCTCGATCAGCCGCACCACCTTCGACTGGGGCGTGCCGGTGCCGGGGCATCCGGGCCACGTCATGTATGTCTGGGTCGATGCCCTGACGAACTACCTCACGGTCTGCGGCTTCCCCGACGAGACCGACCCGCGCTTCCGCTCCTGGCCGGCCGACGTGCACGTGATCGGCAAGGACATCGTCCGCTTCCACGCGGTCTACTGGCCGGCCTTCCTGATGTCGGCGGGGCTCCCCGTTCCGGACCGCGTCTTCGGCCACGGCTTCCTGCTGTCGCGCGGGGAGAAGATGTCGAAGTCGCTCGGCAACGTCGTCGATCCGATGGATCTGGCCGAGACCTACGGCGTCGATGCCCTGCGCTACTTCGTGCTGCGCGAGGTGCCGTTCGGCGGCGACGGCAATTACAGCCACGAGGCGATCATCAACCGCATCAACGCGGACCTCGCCAACGATCTGGGCAACCTCGCTCAGCGCTCGCTGTCGATGATCGCCAAGAATCTCGACGGGGCCGTGCCGGAGCCGGGCACCTTCTCGGACGCCGACACGCGCCTGCTGGCCGCCGCAGCGGCGCTGCCGGAGAAGGCGAGGGGGCTGATGCGCGATCTCGCGCTGCACACGATCCTGTCCGAGATCTGGACCGTGGTGGCCGACGCCAACCGCTACTTCGCGGGCGAGGAGCCGTGGAAGTTGCGAAAGTCCGACCCCGCCCGGATGGCGACCGTGCTCTACGTCACCGTCGAGACCCTGCGCCGGGTCGGCCTGATGGTGCAGCCCTTCGTGCCGACGGCGGGCGCGGCTCTGCTCGATCTCCTTGCCGTGCCGGCGGACGCTCGCAGCTTCGCCTTTGCCGACGAGGCCCACCGTCTGCAGCCGGGCACCGCGCTGCCGGCACCGACCCCGATCTTCCCGCGTTTCGAGAAGCCGGAGGCCGCGGCCTGACGGCCCCGACCTCCCTGCCCCTCCCCGATCAAAAGAATCCATGCTGGTCGACAGCCACTGCCATCTCGACTTCCCCGACTTCGCCGAGGACATCCCGGGCGTGATCGCCCGCGCGGCGTCCGCCGGGGTGACGCGGCTCGTCACCATCTCGACGCGGGTCGCCAAGGCCGACACCTACCGGGCGATCAGTGAGGCCAACCCCGCCGTCTGGTACACGGTCGGCACCCATCCGCACGGCGCCGCCGAGGAGCCGGACGTTTCCGCCGACACCATCGCTGAGTTGGCGAAAGCCCCGCGCTGCGTCGGCATCGGCGAGGCCGGGCTCGACTACCATTACGAGGATGCCGCGCCGGAGGCGGTGCAGGAGCGGGTGCTGCGCGCGCATATCGAGGCGGCGCGCCTGTCCGACCTGCCGCTGGTGATCCATTCCCGCGACGCCGATGCGCATATGGAGACGGTGCTGACCGACGAGATGGCCCGCGCCCCGTTCAAGGCGGTGCTGCATTGCTTCTCGTCGGGCGCGCGGCTCGCGCAGGCCGGGGCCGAACTCGGGCTCTACGTCTCGTTCTCCGGCATCGTCACCTTCCGCCGCTCGGACGCGCTCCGCGATATCGCCCGCTCGGTCCCGCGTGAAAGAATCCTGGTGGAGACCGACGCGCCGTTCCTGGCGCCGGAGCCGCATCGGGGCAAGCGCTGCGAGCCCGCCTACACCGCCGACACCGCCCGCGTGCTGGCGCGTGCCCTCGACCTGCCGTTCGAGGAATTTGCCGCGCTCACCACGGCCAACTTCTACCGGCTGTTTTCAAAGGCCGCCGCGCTCGACGGTGTGTCCGCATGACGCCGGGCCACGCGATGGCGGGCCGGGAGGGCGCATGGCCAGCCTGAGCTTGCGCATCCTCGGCTGCGGCTCATCCGGCGGCGTGCCGCGGGTCGGCTCCGGCTGGGGCGCCTGCGACCCCACCGACCCGCGCAACCGCCGCCGCCGCTGCTCGCTGCTGGTGGAGCGGCGCGAGCGAGGGGAGGGGGCGCCGACCACGGTGCTGATCGACACCTCGCCGGATCTGCGCGAGCAGCTGATCGACGCGGGCGTCAGCAGCCTCGATGCCCTGCTCTACACCCATGCGCATGCCGACCACACCCACGGCATCGACGACGTGCGCCCCCTGGTGATCCAGATGCGCCGCCGCATCCCGGTCCATGCCGACCCCCTCACCCGCGCGCTGCTGACGGCCCGGTTCGGCTACGCCTTCGAGACCCCGCCGGGCAGCGCCTATCCGCCGATCCTCGACCTGCACGAGTTGCACGCGGGCGAGCCGGTGCGGATCGACGGCGCGGGCGGCACCCTGGAGGCGGTCGCCTTCGCGATGGAGCACGGCAACGAGGCCGCCCACGGCTTCCGCTTCGGCCCCGCCGCCTACGCCCCCGACGTGAGCCGAATGCCGGAGCCCGCCAAGGCGATGCTGCGCGGCCTCGATCTCCTCATCATCGATGCGCTGCGCGAGACCCCTCACCCGTCGCATTACTCGGTCTCGGACGCGCTCGCCCTGATCGAGGAGGTCGCGCCGCGCCGCGCGATCCTGACCAACCTCCACACCGATCTCGACTACGCGACGCTGGCCAAAAAGCTGCCGCCGGGGGTGGTGCCGGCCCATGATGGGTTGAGCGTGGCGGTGGATCTTTAGGCCCGCACGCCCGCGAGATCGGGCCGGAAGAACAAGCCGGCCTTGAGGCTGTCACCGATCCGGTGCGCCCGCCCGACGATTTCTTCGGCCAGCTCCGGAGAAAAGAACTCCGCCGCCGTTTCCTCGAACAGGCCGAGCCAGCGGGCGAAATGGTCCGGGGCGAGACCACCGATTCCAAGATGGCGGCCGAACGGGTTGCCCTTGTAGCGGCCGGTCCTGAGCAGCACCGAGGACCAGAAATCGGTCACCCGCACCATGTGGTGCGGCCACTCGGCATCCGCGATCTTGCCGGCGAACACGGGCCCGATCAGCGGATCGCGGCGAACTTTGCCGTAGAACGCGTCGAGGAAGGCGGCGAGCATCGCCTCGGTCAGTTCGGTGTGGGGCATGATGGGCGGGGAGGGGGCTTCCACGGGTCGGGAACGGCGCCCTCCTCCGGCTCGGAGTGCTCATGAAACGCGCCTCGGGCGCGTTTCATGAGAGACACTCAGTTCCGGGCGAGCGAGGGCTGGATCAGGCCGGCGCCGACGAGGATCTGAGCGGCCGCCGCCTTGGCGAGCTGGCGGTAGCCGGCATCCGTCATGTGCAGGCCGTCGGGGCCGATCATCTGCGCGGGCGTCATCAGGCCGTGGGTGACCCAGGACTGCATCAGGGCGCGGCGGCGGATCACCGGCACGTTCAGCTCGGCGGCGAGCGCGTGCAGGGCCTCGCCGTAGCGCTCGGCGCCCTCGACGCCGGAGAGCTTGCGGCACCATTGCTGGTCCATCAGCACCACGTCGGCCCCGGTGGCCCGGATCGCCTGGATCCCCGCGCGGGTCAGTTCGACGAAGCGCTCCACCGGCACGCCGCGCAGGGGGTCGTTGCTGCCGGTCTGCCAGACCACGAGGTCGGGCCGCTCGGCCAGCACGTCGCGCTCCAGGCGGGCGGCCATCTCCTCGGAAGTGTCGCCGCCCTTGCCGCGGTTGATCACGGTGATGGAGCGCCGGCTCGAGGCGCCGATCTGCAGCCGCTCCTCGAGGTCGCGCTCCAGCAGGGCAGGGTAGGCCATGGCCGGCGAGGATGCGCCCGCCCCTTCCGTCGAGGACGAGCCGAAGGCCACGATCCGCACGTCGCCGTCATGCCCGAGCAGCGAGGCGAGCCGGGCGAGCTTGGTCGGCACCCGCTCGGGTGCACGTTCCTGCGAAACCGCGGCGGCGACCGGCGGCGCGTCGGGCTGGGCGAGCGCCGGGCCAGCGAGGGCGGCACACGCAGCGACCGACATCAGTCCGGAGAGCAGGCGGAGCGGCATGGGGACCGGCATGACGGGGACCGATATGGCGAAGCGCTTGAGCGGGTTCATCGATTCGGCCGTGTTGCCCGGGAAATGTGACGATTGCGAGGGTCGCGCCGTCATCACCGACCGGATTGGATACGTTATGCACGATTTTGCCGGCAGAGGGATCGGGGTGCAATTTCATGCCGGATCGTCGAGCGATCCGTATGGGCATCATCCGGCCGAACCGATCCGATTCCCTGGCGGAATTCGATAAAATGCGATGGGGTTATGGTTAATAGAATTAACCATAAGAGGGCGTGTGCGGGCTGGAGGCAGTCTATAGTTCCATAATATATCTTATGCGAACGGTTCTGGTGCGGGTTGGGACAGACTTTTCTCATCGTCGCGAGCGGAGCCGAAGCGATCCAGGGCGTCATGTCACGGAGGAAAGCGAAGGGGCTCGAGCCGTCGGCTTCAAGGGCGCGACAGCATTCGGTGAATGCGGAGCCCTGGATCGCTGCGGCTCCGCCTCGCGATGGCGGCGTCAGCTGGCCTGCTCGACCTCCCGTCCTCCGGGGTAGGGCGCCCGCCCACATCCCCAAAGCCACCCCCTCCCCGGCCGATCCTGATGCGAGCCTCATCCCCCTCCCCTCAGAGCGCGCGGAGCGAGTTGCTCGCCACCGTCATTGAGGAATCGGAGCGGCTCAACACGTGGCCGACGCCTGCGCACGACGCTCGCGCCCCTCGGCCGCGAGCAGGAGGCGCTGCCTTGATTCGATCCGCGATGCCCGGAGCATCATCCCGAAAGCCAGCTTCCGGCTTTCGGGCAAGGTCGATGCGATACGAGAGCTGAGAGCATCACCGATCGCCCCCCGCGGCGGCGGGGCGGCGGCGCCCTTCTCAAACCGCCGCGCGGAGGGCGGGGAACACTAGGCGCACCACCGTGCCGCCCTCGTTGGCGTAGGTGAGCGTGCCGTCGAGCTGGGCGGCCAGCCCCTGGACGATGCGGAAGCCGAGGCTGCGGCTCGCCGCCGGGTCGAAGCCCGCCGGGATGCCGGGTCCGTCGTCGGCGATGGTCAGCGCCGCCATGGCTCCTTCCATCGGCTGAAGGCGGATCGTGATGGTGCCGCGCCCGGCCTCGGTGAAGGCGTGCTTGAGGGCGTTGGTGACCACCTCGACCACGAGGAGCGACAGGGTCGTCAGCCGGGCGAGGTCGAGATTCAACGGCGGCACGTCCACGAGGCAGACGATGTTGCGCGCCCCCGTGGCGTCCAAGAGGTCGGCGCAGAGCTCCTGCAGGTAGAGGCCGACCGGCTGGTCGATCCGGCTCGGATCGTAGAGGCGGCGGTGGATGCGGGCGATGGTCTCCAGCCGGGCCTGCGCCTCGTCGAAGGCTTGCGCCGCCGCCTTCGGGTCGTCGGCGATCTTGCGCTTCTGCAGGGCGAGCAGGGCGGCCACGAACTGCATGTTGTTGGCGACGCGGTGCTGCAGCTCCTGGAACATGGTGCGCTGCTGCTCGTAGAGGTCGGCCGTCACCGCCCGCTCGGCGGAGAGCCGGGCGCCGGCCACCCGCATCAGGTGGATCAGGGCGATGTCGACGGTGACGATGAAGACGTAGAAGGCGAGCGTCAGCGCCGTCGGCCCGTTCAGCAGGAACGTATTGGCCGGACTGATGAAGCAGTACCACGCCGCCAGCCCCGACAGCACCGCGCAGACGATGCCCGGCCGCAGGCCGAGGAAGAACGTCGTCAGGATGACGGCCGGGAAGAAGGTGAGGAACGGGAAGCCCGGCGGCAGCACCGGATCGAGCAGCAAGCGCAGGGCCGTCGCGAGCGCGGCCGCCGCCACGGCCACGAGTTCGCCCGCCCAGGACGGCAGGCGCGGGGCCGGGACGACCGGGGCGCCGGCCCGCGGCGGGGGGGCGGGAAGCTGGGACATGGGTGGGGAGCGGTCCCGGGGCGGTGATTCGCCATCGTCCTTAGCGCATCGACGGGCCGAACCTGTGGCCGCAGCGCCGCGATGGTTGCTTTTTGTTGTCTATCGCGCCGCAGCGGTCACCGCAGTCCTGCGCCCGGCGGTCTCGGCGATCAGGATGCCGCCGAGCACCAGGGCGAGCGCCAGCCCGTCGAAGACGTCGAACGGCTCGCCCGCCAGCAGCACGGCGAGCCCCGCCCCGAACACCGGCACGAGGTTGACGAACAGCCCGGCCCGGTTCGGCCCGATCAGCTCGACGCCGCGAATGTAGGAGAGCTGCGCCAGCAGAGACGGCCCCAGCGCCACGAAGGCGACGAGCGGCCATCCGACAGGGAGCGAGGGCCAGATCGACCGCCCGGCCGCCCACTCCACGGCGAGCGGCGGCAGCGAGGAGAGGAAGGCGGCGAGCGCCAGCCCGGTGAAGAAGGCGAGCCCCGACACCTTCGGCCGCGACGGCAGCGCCACGGTGTAGCCGGCATAGACGAGGCAGGCGGCCAGCATCAGCCCGTCGCCGCGGTTGAAGGTGAGGCTGAGCAGGGCGCCGAGATCGCCGTGGGAGGAGGCCACCGCCACGCCCGCGAGCGTCACCGCGGCACCCACCGCCTGCCCTCCCCTGACGCCGGCGCCGCGGACGAGGAAGTTGAGCAGCATGACGAAGATCGGCACCGCCCCCTGGATCAGGGCGACGTTGAGCGCGGTGGTGTGGGCGCCCGCCGCGTAGAACAGGCTGGCGAACACCGTGTAGCCGCTGGCGCCCATGAGCAGCACGTAGCGCCAGCGCGCCCTGAGCCGGGGCCAATCCGCCGCCACCTGCCGCCGGGCGATGACGGCGAGCAGCGCGAGGGCGAAGGCCCAGCGGAGCGTGGTGAGGACCTGCGGCGACACCTCGCCCACCGCCCATTTCCCCGCCACCGCATTGCCGGCCCAGAGCAGGGCGGTCAGCGTCAGGATCGCGTAGGCGGTGGCCGTGGAGCCGCGCCGCCGGCTGGAATCTGCCTGCACTGTCGTGATGTCCGAATGTGGTGAGCGGGCCGGGCGGCGAACGTCCCTTCAGGGACTCAACCGAAGGGCGGATCCCATTCAATGGCCCGGTCGATGTAGGGCGGTCCAGGGCAGGGGCACGTCCGGCGCGACGGGCGAGCCGCCCGCTCCGGCCGCCCTCCCCCTTGTCATCGCCTTGACGAAAGCGGGCTTTCGCCCGACCTCACCCTCTGCCGCGCCGGAGCCCCTGCCCTGTCCGTATCCCCCTCCCCTCATCGCGGCCCCGCGCAGGCTCGACAGGCTTCGTGATGGCGGCCCGCTTCGTCTTTTCGGGCCGCACCGCCCTTGTCACCGGGGCGGCCAGCGGCATCGGCGCGGCGCTGAGCCTCGCCCTGGCCGACCGCGGCTGCGCCCTGGCTTTGGCCGACCGCGACGGCGCGGGGCTGGCCTTCGTGGCGGCGAGCGCCCGCGGCCGGGGCGTGGCGGTGAGCGAGCACGTCATCGACCTCACCGACGCCGCCGCTATCGCGGCCTTGCCCGCCGCGGTGCAAGCCCGCCACGGCGGGCTCCAGCTGCTGATCAACAATGCCGGGGTGGCGCTCGCCGGGCGGTTCGAGGAAACCGACCTCGACGACGTGGCGTGGCTGATGGACGTGAACCTGCACGCGGTGATGCGCCTCACCCACGCCTGCCTGCCGCTGCTGCGGGCGGAGCCCCAGGCGCAGATCGTCAACCTGTCGAGCGTGTTCGGCATCGTCGCGCCGGCGGGGCAGGCGGCCTATGCGGCGAGCAAGTTCGCGGTGCGCGGCTTTTCGGAGGCTCTGGCCCACGAAGTCGCGGGCACCGGGCTCGGCGTCACGCTGGTTCATCCGGGCGGGGTCGCGACCCGCATCGCGAAAAGCGCCCGCATCCCCCGCGGCCTCGATCCGGACGAGGCGGCCCGTGGGCTGGCCGCCTTCGAGCGCCTGCTGACGATGGACCCGCAAACCGTCGCCGCCGCGATCCTGCGCGGCGTCGAGGCCCGTGCGCCCCGCCTCGTGATCGGCAAGGACGCGCGGCGCGCCCTCATGATCCAGCGCCTGATGCCGGTGCGTTACTGGTCCCTGATCCGCCGCACTGTCGGAGAGACGTGAAGAGCATGGCGAGCCTGCGCGCGCATTTCTACGACATCGCCGTGCGGGTGGCCGTGAAGGCGCGCGTCGGCCGGCAATCCGACATCGGGGCGATCCGCCGGGCCTTCGACCGCGAGACCTTTCCCTCGCCCTTGGGCATCGCCTTCACGCCCGGCGAACTCGGCGGCGTCCCGGGCGAGTGGGCGCAATCCGAGGGCGGGCCGCAGGACGGAGCGGAGGGGCGCCCTGCCCTGCTCTATCTCCATGGCGGCGGCTTCATCGCCTGCTCGGCCCGGATGTACCGGCCGATCACCGGCCATTTCGCGCGTGCCGGCTTCCGGGTGTTCGCCCCCGATTACCGGCTGGCCCCCGAAGACCCGTTTCCGGCGGGCGTCGAGGATTGCGCGGCGGCCTGGCGGGCGCTCTCGGCGCGGGGGCCGGCCGTCATCGCCGGGGATTCCGCGGGCGGAAACCTCTCGCTCGCCACCCTGGTCGAGGCGCGCCGCCTCGGCCTGCCGCTGCCAACTGCGGCCGCCCTGTTCTCGCCCGCCACCGACCTCGTCGGCCGCAGCCCGTCCTTCCGCACGAATGCCCGGCGCGACGCGATGTTTCGCCCCGAGGCGCTGACCCGGCTGGTGCCGGCCTATCTCGACGGGGCGGACCCGGCCGATCCCCGCGCCTCGCCGATCGAGGCCGACCTGTCGGGGTTTCCGCCGTTGCTGATTCATGTCGGCGCCCGCGAGATCCTGCGCGACGATTCCCTGCGGCTGGCGGACAAGGCCCGCGCCGCGGGCGTGCCGGTCTCGCTCAGGGTGTTTCCGGTGGTGCCCCATGCCTGGCAGCTCGCCGAGAGCTTCTTGCCGGAGGCCCAGGCCTCGCTCACCGAGGCGGCCGTCTTCCTGCGCCGCGCGCTCGACGCGGTGCCGGCCCCGGAGGCGGTGGCGTGAGCGGGGGGCCGCTCGATCTGGTCATCGTCGGCGCCGGATTCTCCGGCCTCGCCATGGCGATCCGGGCGGACCGGGCCGGGTTCTCGCGGTTTCGGATCCTGGAGAAGGCCGACCGGATCGGCGGCACGTGGCGGGACAACACCTATCCGGGGGCGGCGAGCGACGTGCCGGCCCATCTCTACTCCCTGTCCTTCGCCCCCCGCTCAGACTGGTCGCGGCTGTTTCCCCGCCAGGGGGAGATCCAGGCCTATCTGCGAGACCTCGTCGCCGAGCACGGCTTGGCGGATCGTCTGCGCCTCGGCACCACCGTTCTCGGCGCCGCCTACGACGAAGCGGCCTGCCTGTGGCGGGTCGAGACCGACCGGGGCGTGGTCGAAGCCCGCATCCTCGTCGGCGCGGTCGGCGCCCTGCACGCGCCGGCCCGGCCGGCCCTGCCCGGCCTCGATGGCTTCGCCGGCCCCTGCTTCCACACCGCCGCGTGGGACCACGGCTGCGACCTTGCGGGGAAACGCGTCGGCGTCATCGGAACGGGGGCGAGCGCGGTGCAGATCGTGCCGGAAATCGCCGGTCGCACCGCCCATCTCACCCTGTTCCAGCGCAGCCCGCCCTGGATCCTGCCCCGCCACGACCGGCCCTACGGCGCCCTGGCGAAGGCGCTTCTCGGAATCGCCCCCCTGCGCCGGCTCTACCGGGCGAGCCTGTTCTGGCGGCGGGAACTCACGGCTCTGTTCGGCTTCACCCGGGTCTCGCGGCTGACCGCGGGGGCGGAAGCCCTCGCCCGCGCGCACCTGAAGCGCGCGATCCCCGATCCCGATCTGCGGCGGCGGCTGACGCCGTCCTACCGGCTCGGCTGCAAGCGGGTGCTCCTGTCGGACGATTATTACCCCGCCCTCGCCCGGCCCGATGTCAGCCTCGTCACCGAGGCGATCCGGGCCGTGACGCCCCACGGCATCGTCACGGCGGACGGGGCCGAACACGCCCTCGACGTGCTGATCCTCGCCACCGGCTTCTCCCCGTCGGGCAGCTTCGACCGCCTCGCCCTCACCGGCCGCGACGGGCGGAGCCTGGCGCAGGCGTGGCGCGACGGGGCGGACGCGTTCCACGGCCTCGCGATGAGCGGCTTTCCGAACCTGTTCCTGTTGCTCGGGCCGAATACCGGCCTCGGCCACAACTCGGTGCTCGCCATGGTCGAGGCGCAGGTCGCCCACGTGCTCGAGGCGTTGCGGTGGCTGAAAAGCAATCCGGGGCGGGCTCTGGAGGTGCGCGCGGAGGCGCAACGGCGCTTCCGCGACGCGGTCGATGCCCGGCTCGCCGACAGCATCTGGGCGCGCGGCGGCTGCGGCAGCTGGTATCTCGACGGGAAGGGCCGCAACCGCACCCTCTGGCCCGGCACCGCCACGGCCTATCGCCGCGCCGCGCGGCGGCTGCGGCGGCGGGACTACGCGCTGGTCGGGCCGTCTCAGCGCTCGGAGGCGGCGGCGACCGGCCCGTAGCCCTGATAGATCACCCGCACCGAGCGCCGCTCGCCGGGCAGGTCCGAGAGCGGGATCGCCTTCACGCCCCGCAGCACCGGAACGAGCGCCGGCGCGGGCTCCGGACTTCGCACCGGCCGCAACGTCCAGCGCTCGGCGCCCGAGGCGGGCCGGTCCGAGGCCAGAGCCGAGGCGGCGAGGAGCCCGCCCAGCGCAGCGAGCGGGAGGAAGGCGAATCTCGAAAACCCGATGACGGAAAAGTTCATGGCGGCAGGCCCGGGGAATGGGGCCATTTCGCGCCTTCAAGCGTTGCAGGAATCCGATACGCGCCGCGCCTCGTGGGCCGTTGCGAACAAGAGTCCGGATTCACGGTAAACGGGGGCCCAATGACGAGCCGCGTGGAAGGTCAGGCCGGCGCGCAGGCGCCCGAGCGGGTGGCGGCCGGAACCGTCATCGAGACCGACATCTCCGCCCGGCTCGACCGGTTGCCGTTCGGCCGCTTCCACACCCTCGTCATCGTCGCGCTCGGCATCACCTGGGTGCTCGACGGGCTGGAGGTGACGCTCGCCGGCGCGCTGGTCGGCGCGCTGCGCAAGGAGCCGATGTCCTTCAGCGAGTTCGACGTGGGGCTGGCGGCCAGTTCCTACCTGATCGGCGCGGTGACCGGCGCCGTCGGCTTCGGCTGGCTCACCGACCGGATCGGCCGGAAGAAACTGTTCTTCATCACGCTGGCCCTCTACCTGATGGCGACGGCGGCCACGGGTCTCTCCTGGAATATCTACAGCTTCTGCCTGTTCCGCTTCCTCACGGGGGCCGGCATCGGCGGCGAGTACACCGCGATCAACTCGACCATCCAGGAGCTGATTCCGGCCCGCGTGCGCGGCTGGACCGACCTCGTCATCAACGGCTCGTTCTGGATCGGCGCGGCTTTGGGCTCGTTCCTGTCGATCGCGCTGCTGCGCCCGGAAGTCATCGATCCGGCCTGGGGCTGGCGCATCGCCTTCTTCGTCGGCGGCGGCATCGGCCTCGTGATCCTGCTGCTGCGCACCTGGATCCCCGAGAGCCCGCGCTGGCTCGTCACCCACGGCTACGCCGCGGAGGCCGACCGGGTGGTGTCGGGCATCGAGAAGCGCTTCACGGATGAGGGCATCACCCTGCCCCCGCCCGACGAGAAGCGCCGCCTGAAGCTCAAGGTCCGCAGCCACACCCCGCTCTCCGAGGTGGCCGGCGCGATGTTCGTGACGAACCGCCGCCAGACGCTGGTGGGGCTCGCGCTGATGATCGCCCAGGCCTTCTTCTACAACGCCCTGTTTTTCACCTACGCGCTGGTGCTGGAGCGGTTCTACGACGTGCCCGGCGGCGATGTCGGCTGGTACCTGCTGCCCTTCGCGCTCGGCTCCTTCCTCGGCCCGGTGCTGCTGGGACGTCTGTTCGACACGGTCGGCCGGCGCCCGATGATCGCGGCGACCTACGGCATCTCGGCGGTGCTTCTGGCCGGTGTCGGCTACCTGTTTCAGCTCGGTGTCCTCGGCCCCGTGGGCCAGACCGCGGCCTGGATGGTGGTGTTCTTCTTCGCGTCCGCCGCGGCGAGTTCCGCCTACCTCACGGTGGCCGAGACCTTCCCGCTGGAAATCCGGGCGCTGGCGATCGCCGCCTTCTACGCCATCGGCACCGGCATCGGCGGCGTGTCGGGCCCGCTCCTGTTCGGCACGCTGGTCGAGACCGGCTCGCGGGACTGGGTGCTGGTCGGCTACCTCATCGGCGCCGCCTTGATGGCGGTCGCGGCGGTGGTCGGCGGGATCTACGCCACCGCGGCCGAGGGCAAGTCGCTGGAGGACGTGTCGAAGCCGCTGGCTTCGGCCTGACGGAAACCTCTTCGCTGCCTCGCGTTGTCGCCGGACATCGCGAGGCCGGAGAAGACAGGTGGATCGGACACGGAGATCGGGCGGACGCGGCCAAGCCTTGAAGGCCGCCGCCCTGCTGCCCCTGGCGGCGGCGGGCGCCTGGATCGCCTGGAGCCATCTCGGCCTCGCCCGCGGCGGCCCGCTGCCCCCGGCCCTGCCGGGGCGGCGCACGCGCCTGCGCACCCGCGCCGGCGAGGTCGGCCTCTACGCGGCGGATGCGCGGGCCGGGCGACCGCTGCTGCTGATCCATTCGATCAACGCCGCGGCCAACGCCTACGAGGTCCGGCCGCTCTACGAGCACTTTTACGAGTCGCGTCCGGTCTACGCCCTCGAACTGCCGGGCTTCGGCTCGTCCGAGCGAAAGAACCGCATCTACACGCCCCGCCTCATGGCCGACGCGATCCTCGACGCAGCGGCCGAGATTTCAGCCCGGCACGGCGGCGTTCCGGTCGATGCCATCGCCCTGTCCCTGTCCTGCGCGTACCTCGCGCGGGCCGCCCTCGACCGGCCGGCGCTGTTTGCCACCCTCGGCCTGATCAGCCCGACCGGGTTCGACGCCCGCCTCTCCGGCGACGGCCCGCTCGACCGCCATCGCGGCAAGGAATGGGCCCGGCAGCTCACCGCCTTCCCGCTCTGGGGCCGCCCGCTCTTCGACGCGCTGGTGAGCGCGCCCAGCATGCGCTTCTTCCTCGAAAAGACCTGGGGCAGCCGCGACATCGACGAGGGGCTGCTCGCCTACGATCAGCTCTCGGCCCACCAGCCCGGCGCCGAGCACGCGCCGTTCTCGTTCATTTCAGGCTACCTGTTCCCGGACGACACCACGCGGGTCTACGAGGCCTTGCGGCTCCCGGTCTTCATGGTCCACGGCGCGCGGGGCGACTTCGTCGATTACCGCCATGTCGGCGAGGTCGTGGGCCGCCCGAACTGGACGGTTCTCCGATTGCCGACCGGCGCCTTCCCGCATTTCGAGCGGCCCGGCGCGGTGACGACGGCCTACGCGGCGTTTCTGGAGCGTGCCGAGGCCGGTTGACGCGCGCGTCTCCCCCTCTGCGGCACGACCGCATCGGCGGGGAGGCGCGGCGATGACCGCGGATCGCCCGAAACGGGCTCAGGCGTCGAAATCCATGACGAGGCTCGTCGCCGTGCGGCTGCCGCTCGACGCGCCGGTCGCGCCGTATCCGCCGCCGGTGCCGAGGCTCGACTGAAGCTGACTCAGGAAGTCCGAGATCAGCTTGGAGGCCGCCGCGTTCCCATCGCTCGCGGCGCTGTCGCTGGTGTCGCCGCTGCCCGCCGCGCCGGACGGGGGCGGGCCGCCCGGACCACCCGGACCTCCGGGGCCGTCCGGTCCCCTCGCCTCGTCGCCGCCGCCCGAGAACAGGGCTTTCAGCGTGTCGGCCTGATCGCTGGTGAGCGTGCCGGCGCTGACCTGATCGGCGATGAGGCCGTCGATCCTGTCCTTCATCGCCGCCGGGTCGGGGCGGGCGGCGCGGGCCGACGAACCCGTGCTGCCGGTGCTGTCCGAGGACAGGCTGTCATCGATCGAATCGAGCGCCGAACTCAGCGCCGTCGCGTCGGTGGCGCTGATCGTCCCGGAGGAGACGCCCTGTTCGAGGCGGTCGTCGATCCGCTCGCGGCCGCCGTGCGGCGGGCGAACGATGTGCGCGGCGGTGCTTCCTGAAATCGCGGTCACGGCAGACTCTCCCGGTGCGGGCGGCGGGCGCATCCGGCGCGGGAGTTTTTCCCACGCCGGATGCCGCCAGGAGAGCCGCACGTGCTTAACGGAGCGTTGCCGCGCCGGGGCGAAATGGTTTCAGACTGTTTCCGACCGGCCCTCGGCCGGCCGGCTGGAGGCGGCGAGCGGCAATTCGATGCGGGCGCACAATCCGACGACCTTGCCGCCCTCCTCCCGGTTCTCCAGGGTCAGACGCCCGCCATGGCCCTCGACGATGGCGAGCACGATCGACAGGCCCAGCCCGAAGCCGGTGGCCGCGTTGAGATTGCGCGCGCGGTCGCCGCGCACGAAGGGCTGGAGCATCGCATCGCGCTCGGCCTCCGGGATGCCGGGGCCGTCGTCCAGCACCTCCACGGCGACGCCGGGCCGGCTCCCCTGCCCTGACGGCCCCATCAGGATGCGGGCACCGCCGCCATACTTCACGGCGTTGTCGACGAGGTTGGTGAGCGCCCGCTGCAGGTCGTCGGGCCGGCCGCGCACGAGGACGTGGCGGCTGCGCTCCAGGCTCACCGCCGCGCCGATGTCGGAGAAGCCGTCGCAGACGGTCTGGACCACGGAGGCGAGGTCGATCAGCGTCGGCTCGCCCTCGCTCGCCCCGCCCTGCCCGTCCCGGACGTAGGAGAGCGCAGATTCGACGAGGCCGTTCATCTGGTCGAGGTCGCGCAGGGTCATCTCGCGGGCGCGCTCGTCCTCGATGAACTCGGCGCGCAGGCGAAGCCGCGTGATCGGCGTGCGCAGGTCGTGGCTGATCGCCGCCAGCATCTGGGTACGGTCGTCGAGGAGGCGCAGCACGCGGGCGCGCATCCGGTCGAGCGCCCGAGCGAGCGCCAGCACCTCCTCCGGGCCGCGCCTGGGCAGGGGCGGCGCCTCCTCGGCGGTGCCGAAGGCCTCGGCCGCCGCGGCGAGACCGGCCAGCGGCGCGGTCAGCGCCCGGGTCGCCCAGAACAACAGCAGCAGCAGGCTGACGCCGAGGAAGACGAAGGTGAAGATCAGGGCGCCCTGCCCGATCGGCGGGCGCGGGTTGTCGTCGGGGAGCGTCGCCCGCAGCCGCGCGCCCGCGGGCGTGGCGAGGCCGAGTTGGAGGAAGCCGGATTCGTGCCCCTCGGGCGCGAGATCGGTCAGGACGAGGCCGCGTCCGAACCCGTCCACCAGCCGCTCGACCAGGGGATGGTGGGCGATGAGCTGCTCCTGTGCCGGCCCATTGGCCTGCCCATTGACCTGCCCTTTCGCCTCGGCCGGCGGCGGCTCCCCGTCCCAGGGGGCGATGCGAAGCGTCGGCAGGGTGCGGGCGCCCGCGCGCAGGATCGCCGCGCGCTCGGAGGGCGCGGCGGCATCCATCAAACGGGCCACGGTCGCGAGCCGGGTCGCGGCGACGCCGGGCCGTCCGTCCGCCCGCCAGGGCTCGCGCAGGGCGATCACCGCGACGGTGGCGAGGACGTGCGCGGCCAGCATCGCCGCCACGACGAGGAGCGCGATCTGACCCGCCGCGCTCTTCGGACGCGGCCAAGGCAACCGGCGCGGAAGCGATCGCCGCCGCCGCGGAGCGGTCTCCGCCGGAGGCACGGCGACGGCGGAACCGCGGGGGGCGCTCATGAGCGGGCGATCTCCGGGGCGAACAGGTAGCCGCCGGAGCGGATGGTGCGGATGATCTCGGGGTTGCGCGGATCGCGCTCGATCTTCTGGCGGATGCGCGAGACCAGCACGTCGATGCTGCGCTCGAACGGCCCCGCCGCCCGCCCCTGGGTGAGATCGAGAAGCTGGTCGCGCGACAGCACGCGGCCCGGCCGCAGGCACAGCGCGTGAAGCAAGTCGAACTCCGCGCCCGTGATCGAGAGGCGCGCCCCTTCCGGGCTCAGCACCTGGCGCAGGCCCGCATCCAGCGTCCAGCCGGCGAAGTGGAAGCGGCGCACCCCGTCGCCGTCCTGCGGCTCGGCCCCCTTCCGCCGCAGGATCGCGCGGATGCGCGCCAGGAGTTCGCGCGGGTTGAACGGCTTGCCGAGATAATCGTCGGCGCCGATCTCAAGCCCGACGATCCGGTCGATCTCTTCGGATTTCGCCGTGAGCATCAGGATCGGCACCTGGGAGGACGCCCGCAGGCGCCGGCACAGGCTGAGGCCGTCCTCGCCCGGCAGCATCAGGTCGAGGACGATCAGATCGACGCGGGCATCCGCCAGCACCCGGTCCATCTCGCGCCCGTCCCCGGCCACGCTGACGCGGCACTCGTTGGCCCGCAGGTAGCGGGCGACCAGCGCAGAGATCTCGCGATCGTCCTCGACGACGAGGATGTGGGGGGTGGGGGCGTTCGCGCTCATGGCGGGGAGAGTCTTAGGCCTGCTTGCGTCCGCGCCGGAAGCGGGGGTGCGAGGAGGATTGTAACTGTGCTTTTCGGCGGCGCCGAACAGACACATGCCGCAACGGAGCGAGGTCCTTCGATTGCCCCGCCGCCCGTGGATTCTTATGTCGGACGACGCGCCCGGACACCCTCGGGCCCGGGAGGAGAACCCCATGCAGAGCCCGAACCGCCTCTTCGACGACGTCGCCCGGCTGTTCACCGACGCCGCCGGGGCGGCCCAGGGGGTGCGCCGCGAGGCCGAGACCCTGATCAAGGGACAGGCCGAGCGCCTGATCCGCGACATGGACGTCGCCACTCGCGAGGAGGTCGACGTGCTGCGCGATCTCGTCGCGGCCCTGCGCAGCCAGAACGACGCACTGGCCGCCCGCGTCACCGCGCTCGAAGCCCGGCTCGGCGCGGAAGCCGGCACCGCGGGTAGCACCGAAGCGGTCTGATTTTTGGCGCCCGGCCGCCGCGGCAGAGGGAAACCGGGAGCCTTTTCCTCGATTCTCCCCCTGTCGCTTCGCCCCGATTCGCGTGTCGGCGCGCGGCAACACCGTCCGGATTCGAATTTTCTTTGCACAGGAAGCAGCGGTGGAAAGCGCTTGTTGCCCACCGCTGATGCCGAGGCGACGCTTTGAAGCCCGCCGGGGCTGCGGGCTATAACCAAGTCACAAGACGATTCGCCCCGTCGGGACAGACCGACCGGACCGCGGGGCGACCATGAAATCCGACCGAAACCCTCCGCAGGACGGAGCATGACGGAACTCGTCCGGGTTCCGCCACGGCCCTGCTTTGCCCGCCGGCCCGATCGGACTTGGTCCGACCGTGCCGACAACGTGGATCACCATGACCCAGCTCAGCCTCATCGAAGACAACGACCGGTCCGAGCACCCGATCGACGTGGTCGAGCGTCTCGCTTCCCTGCGTGACTGGATCTTCGACCGCATCGAGACCGACGAGATGTCGGTGTCGGTCTCGGGGCGCTGGGCCGAGTACCACGTCGCCTTCACGTGGATCGAGGAGGTCGAGGCCCTGCATGTCGCCGCCGCCTTCGACCTGAAGGTGCCGGAGCGCCGCCGCGCGGAGATGCTGCGCCTCGTCTCGCTGGTGAACGAGCAGCTCTGGATCGGCCATTTCGACCTGTGGTCGTCCGACAGCGTGGTGATGTTCCGCCACTCGCTCCTGCTCAACGACGGCCTCGCCCCGACGCAAGGCCAGTGCGCGGCCCTGATGAAGGCCTCCACCGACGCCTGCGAGCGCTACTACCAGGCGTTCCAGTTCGTGCTCTGGGCCGGCAAGTCCGCCCGCGAGGCCCTCGACGCGGTTCTGTTCGAGACAGAAGGCGAGGCTTGATCCTTTTCCGATCCGGTGGGATCGAGGGGGCATGACGGACACGCCCGCTCCCCTTTCCGGCTCTCTCGCCGCCCTGCCCACCCCGCTCGTCCTCGTCGGCGCCGGCAAGATGGGCGGCGCCCTGTTGCAGGGCTGGCTCGCGGGCGGGCTCGATCCCCACGCCACGGTCATCGTCGATCCGCTTCCCTCCCCCGAGATCGCCGAACTCTGCGCGACACGCGGCATCCGGCTCAACCCGGACCGGCCCGAGCCCGCCGGCACCCTGGTGCTGGGCTTCAAGCCGCAGGGGTTGGAGGCCGCCGCGCCCTCGCTCGCCCCCTGGATCGGCGAGGCCACGCTCGTCGTCTCGATCCTCGCCGGCAAGACCATCGCGGACCTCAAGCGCCGCCTGCCCGGCGCCCGCGCGGTGGTGCGCTCGATGCCCAATCTCCCGGCCAGCATCGGCCGGGGCGCCACCGGCGCGGTGGCGAGCCCCGAGGTCGATGCGGGCCAGCGCGCGGCCGCCGACGCCCTGCTCGCCCGTGCCGGCCTCGTCGCCTGGCTCGAGGACGAGGCGTTGATCGACGCGCTCACCGCCGTCTCGGGCTCAGGGCCGGCATACGTGTTCCTGCTGGCCGAAGCCCTGGCCGAAGCCGGGATCAAGGCGGGCCTGCCGGCCGACCTCGCCCAGAATCTCGCCCGCGCCACCGTGGCCGGCGCCGGCGCGCTGCTCGAGGCCGATCCGCGCTCCTCGGCGCAACTGCGCAAGGACGTGACCTCGCCGGGCGGCACCACCGCGGCGGCGCTCGCGGTGCTGATGCGGGACGGCGGCCTGCCCGATCTCATGGACGAGGCGGTCGAGGCCAACCGGCGCCGGGCGGGCGAATTGTCCGGGTGAGGCGGACAACGCTTCAAGCCCGCGGAGCGGCACCTACATGGAAGGCGAAGCAAGACACGGAGCCTGATCCCATGAAAGAGACCGGCGAGCCCCGATCCGGCGCCCCGAAATCCGGTGCCAAGGCTGGCGCCAAGACCGGTCAGGCGAAGCAGACCGCCGCGTCCGAGTCCCACGCCAAGCCGAACCCGCGGGAGGCCGCGGTCGAGGCGCTGATGCGGCTCGCCGCCGAACAGCCCTGGAACGACATCGAGATCGGCGACATCGCCCGCGAGGCCGATCTCTCGCTCGCCGAATTGCGCGAGCTGTTCCCGTCGAAGGGCGCGGTGCTCGGCGGCCTGTCGCGGCTCATCGACCGGGCGGTGCTGGAGGGCGATTCGAGCGATCTCGCCGACGAGCCGGCCCGCGAGCGCCTGTTCGACGTGCTGATGCGCCGCCTCGATGCGATGACCCCTTACAAGCCGGCCCTGCGGCGCATTTCGTTCGCCCTGCGCGGCGACCCGCTGTCGATGCTGGCGCTCAACGGCGTGGCCCTCAACTCGCACCGCTACATGCTGGCGGCGGCCGGGATCGACACTGAGGGGCCGCTGGGGCGGATCAAGATCCAGGGCACGGTGGTGGCCTTCGCCCGCACCGTCGAGGTCTGGCTCGACGACGACGATCCGGCGCTGGCCCGCACCATGGCCAAGCTCGACCGGGAAATCCGCCGCGGCGAGACCTTCATGGAGCGCGCCGAGGATGCCCGCCGCCTCACAGCCCCGTTGCGGGCCATCGGCCGCGCCCTGATGGAGCGCCGCCCGCGCCGCGAGCGCGCGGAGCGCAGCGCCGACGAGGATCCGGCGGCGGCGATCTGACGGCGCCCGTGAGGGGCCACCCTCCCCTCACCCGGCCAGCGCGAAGGCCGGATCGTCGGCAAAACTCCCGCCGGTGAGGATCGCCTGTTCGAGGCCGGAGGCGGCCGGCAGCAGGTTCTCGGCGAAGAAGCGGGCGAGCGCGATGCGGGCGGCATGCGCCGGATCGGTCTCGCCGGCTGTCAGGGCCGCGCTCGAGGCGAGCCCGGCTTGCGCGAGGCAGGCCGCGCCCTGCACGAGGCCGAACAGGCGCAGGTAGGGCGTGGCGCCGGGCAGCGCGTCCTGTGGCCGGTTCGAGCCCAGCGCCTTGAGCAGGAAGCCCGTGGCGCGGTCGAGGCTGGAAATCCCCTCGCGCAGGCGCGCCGCCGCGTGGCCGAAGCCGGGGTTGCCGTCCTTGAGGAGGCCTTCCGCCACCCGCCGGATCGCGGCGATCTGCGCGCCCACCGTGGTGCCGCCGTTCAGCGGCAGCTTGCGGGTGACGAGGTCGATCGCCTGGATGCCGTTGGTGCCCTCGTAGATGCCGAGGATGCGGGCGTCGCGCATGAGCTGGGCCGCGCCGGTCTCCTCGACGAAGCCCATGCCGCCGTGGACCTGCACACCGAGCGAGGTCACCTCGTTGGCGATGTCGGTGGCGAAGGCTTTCGCCACCGGCGTCAGCAGCGAGGCGCGGTCGTAGGCCGTTCTGCCCTCCGGACCGTGGGCCGCGTCGAGAGCCTGCGCCGTGAGGTAGCAGATCCCGCGCGAGGCCGCCGTGTAGGCCTTCATGGTCAGGAGCATGCGCTGCACGTCGGCATGCGCCGCGATGGCGCTGACGGGCTCCGCGGCGCCGGGCGCCCGGCCCTGGCGGCGCTCGCGGGCGTAGTCCAACGCCTTCTGGGTCGCGGCCTCGGCCACGCCGACGCCCTGCAGCCCGACATTGAGCCGGGCCGAGTTCATCATCGTGAACATGCAGGCCAGGCCCCGGTTCTCCTCGCCGATCAGCCAGCCGGTGGCGCCGCCGCCATCGCCGAAGGCCATGGAGCAGGTGGGCGAGGCGTGGATGCCGAGCTTGTGCTCGATTCCCGAACACCGCAGGTCGTTGCGCGCCCCGTCGGGGAGCACCTTCGGCACGAGGAACAGCGAGATGCCCCGCGTGCCCGCGGGCGCGTCCTTGAGGCGGGCCAGCACGAGGTGGCAGATGTTGTCGGCAAGATCGTGCTCGCCGTAGGTGATGTAGATCTTGGCGCCCGTGATCCGGTAGCTGCCGTCGCCGTTCGGCTCGGCGCGGGTGCGCAAGCCGGAGAGGTCCGAGCCGGCCTGCGGCTCGGTCAGGTTCATCGTGGCGGTCCACGCGCCCGAGACCAGCTTTTCGAGGTAGCGGCCCTTGAGGTCGTCGGAGCCGTGGGCGGCGAGCGCCTCGATGCCGCCCGCCGTCAGCAGCGGGCACAGGCCGAAGGCGAGGTTCGCCCCGTTCCACATCTCGGTGCAGGCCGCCGCGACGAGGTGCGGCAGGCCCTGGCCGCCATGCTCGGGGGAAGCCAGCACGCCGTTCCAGCCGCCCGCGACGAAGGCCCGGTAGGCCGCCGCCCAGCCCGGCGGGGTGGTGACGGCGCCCTCCGAGAACGGCGTGCCGTGCCGGTCGCCCGCGCGGTTGAGCGGCGCGATCACGCCGGCGGCGAACCGGCCCGCCTCCTCCAGGATCGCGATCGCGTCCTCGGGCGCGAGATCGCTCCCTCCCTCGGCCAGCACCGCATCGAGCCCGGCCACATGGCGGAGCGTGAAGACCATCTCCTCGACGGGGGCGCGATAGGTCATGGGGGCGTGAACCTGACTTGCACGGGTGTCTGGCACTGACGGACGGCGCGGACCGTTTGACGGCCCGCACCGGGGGAGGCTAGGGCCGCTGATCCCCTGGCACGAGATCGCGTTCCCCTCCGACATGGACGGATTCCCGTCAACAGCGACACGGCGCCTGACCGCCGACGAGGCCGGCCTCGCCGAGGCCGCCGCCCTCCTCGCGGCCGGGCGGCTCGTCGCGCTGCCGACCGAGACGGTCTACGGGCTCGGCGCCGACGCCACCGATCCGGCGGCGGTGGCGGCGATCTACGCCGCCAAGGAGCGCCCGAGCTTCAACCCGCTGATCGCGCATTTGCCGACGCGCGAGGCCGCGTTCGCTCAAGGCCTGTTCGATGAGGCGGCGCAGAAACTCGCAAAAGAATTCTGGCCGGGGCCGCTGACCCTGGTGGTGCCCGTGGCGCCCGGCGGCACGGTCTGCGATCTCGCCCGCGCCGGGCTCGACAGCGTCGCCCTGCGGGTGCCGGGCCACGGACTCGCCCGCGACCTCCTGGCGCGGGTCGGGCGGCCGGTGGCGGCGCCCTCGGCCAACCGCTCGGGGCGGGTGAGCCCGACCCGCGCCGACCACGTGCTGGCCGATCTCGATGGGCGCATCGCCGCCGTGCTCGACGGGGGCGATTGCCCGGTCGGCGTCGAATCGAGCGTGGTCGCCTGCCTCGGCGGCAAGCCGCGGCTGCTGCGGCCCGGAGGCGTCACCCGCGCGGCGCTGGCCGCCGTGCTGGGGTTTTCGCCGGAGACGGGGGGAGAAGCCGGGGCGAAGCCGGTCGGGCCGGGGCTGCTCGCCTCGCACTACGCCCCGCGGGCCGGCGTGCGGCTCGACGCCACCCGGATCGGGCCCGGCGAGGCGGCGCTTCTGTTCGGGGCGTTCCCGCCCGACGGGCTGGCGGAGGCCCGCGCGGTCGAGAACCTGAGCGAGGGCGGCGATCCGGCGGAAGCAGCCGCGCGGCTGTTCTCGGCCCTGCGCCGCCTCGACGCTTCGGGCGCGGGGGTGATCGCGGTCGCGCCGGTGCCGGAGACCGGCCTCGGCGAAGCCATCAACGATCGCCTGCGCCGGGCGGCCGCGCCGCGCTGAATCTTTTTCGCGGATTTCTCGGAACCGATCGGCGCCGAGGGCATTGTCCGTTCACGAAGGCCAGTTCAGCCCCCAATGGCCTTTTCCCTTCAAGGCTCGGAGCAATCCGAGCCTTTTTTCTTGCGCGCCGTGCAGGGCGATGCGGGACCGAGCGATGTCGCTCGATCCCCACAAAGCCAAAAGAATCAGCCGGCGAGCTTGGCGGCGATGCCGGCCACGTGCCGGCCCTGGAAGCGGGCGCCGTCGAGTTCGACCTCGCTCGGCTGGCGCGAGCCGTCGCCGTCGGCGATGGTGGTGGCGCCGTAGGGCGAGTTGCCCTTCACCTGCTCGACGCCGTTCTGGCCCGCGAAGCTGTAGGGCAGGCCGACCACCACCATGCCGTGGTGGAACAGGACCGTGTGGAAGCTCGTCAGCGTGGTCTCCTGGCCGCCGTGCTGCGAGGCGGTCGAGGTGAAGACCGAGCCGACCTTGCCGACCAGCGCGCCCTTGGCCCAGAGGCCGCCGGTCTGGTCGATGAACTGCTTCATCTGCGCCGCCATGTTGCCGTAGCGGGTCGGCGTGCCGAAGATGATGGCGTCGTAATCGGCCAGTTCCTCGACGGTCGCGATCGGCGCCTGCTGGTCGAGCTTGTAGTGGAACTGCTTGGCCACCTCCTCCGGCACCAGCTCGGGCACGCGCTTGACCGCGACCTCGGCCCCGGCCTCGCGGGCGCCCTCGGCCACGGCCTGCGCCATCCGCTCCACGTGGCCCCAGGACGAGTAGTAGAGAACCAGAACCTTCGCCATCGCGCGTCACTCCTCGCATGGGCCCGCGGATCTGCGGCCCCGTTCGAATACGGGCGGAGTATGGGGGTTCGGCCCGCTTGCAGAAATGCTCTCGCGTGCAAGATCATCCTTGCGTCGATGCAAGGAGGGGGAGCGGTGGCGGTCGCGTGGGACGAGTTCCGCCTCGTGCGGGCGATCGCCGAGCGGGGCGCCCTGGCGCCGGCCGCCGCGCAGCTCGGCATCAACCCGTCCACCGCCTTCCGGCGGCTCGCGGCGCTGGAAGCGGGACTCGGGGCGCGTCTGTTCGAGCGCCACCGCGCCGGCTACGTGCCGACGCCTGCGGGCGAGGCGATGGTCGCCGCCGCCGCCCGGATGGAGGAGGAGGCCGCCCGCTTCGACCGTGAGGTGGCGGACCGCGCCTCGGTGCCCTCCGGCGTGCTGCGCATCACCGCGCCGGCCGGGCTCGCCATCGATCTCCTGATGCCGATGCTCGCCCGCTTCCGCGGGCTCTACCCGCGGGTGCGGCTCGATCTCGTCGTGTCGGAGGAGGCGCTGAACCTGTCGCGGCGCGATGCCGACGTGGCGTTGCGCGCCACCCGCGAGCCGCCGGACAACCTCGTCGGGCGCCGCCTCTCGGGCGTGGCCTGGGCGGTCTACGGCCCGGCCGCGGGAAGCCCGGGGGCGGATCCGCTCTGGGTCAGCCCGGACGAGGGCGTGGCGGGCGGCCTGTTCGCCCGCTTCGTCGCGGCGCGGGCCGCGCCCGAGCGGGTGGCCCTGCGGCTCAACTCGGTGCAGGGCCTGTGCGAGGCGGTGGCGGCGGGCATCGGCATCGGCGCGCTGCCCTGCTACGTCGCCGATCGCCATCCGGCCCTGCGCCGCCTCTCGGGCCCGGAGCCGGACCTCGCGGTCGGCCTCTGGCTCCTGACCCATCCGGACCTGCGCCGCTCGGTGCGGGTGCGCGCCTTCCTGGAGCACGCCGCCGCCGAGATCGCGCCGCTGCGGGCGGCCCTGGAGGGGCGGAGGGCGGAAAGGTGTTTCGAGCACCCGGACGGCGCCACGGCGTGAGCGGCCCCACCAAAAGCGTGAGCCTTGCCGCAAGGACATCCAGAGGCCGCGCACGCGACCGCCGGTGCCCGAGGTCATCGAAGAGACATCTAATACAATTGCGCCAGGGGCGCTTCCGCCTGTATAAGCCTCCATCCCCTCATTCATCGCGACACGGGATCCTCCGGGCTTCGAAGCCGGAGGTCGCGGGAAGCCCGTTTCCGCTCCCCGGCGCGAGGCCCCGTTCGACACCCGATCCGTCTGGAGTTTGCCCGATGTCCCAAGGTCCGCTGATGCCCAAGGCGACCGCCGTGTGGCTCGTCGAGAACACCTCGCTGGCCTTCGAGCAGATCGCCGATTTCTGCAAGCTGCACCCGCTGGAGGTGAAGGGCATCGCCGACGGCGAGGTCGCCGCCGGCATCAAGGGGCTCGATCCGATCACCACCGGCCAGCTCACCCGCGACGAGATCGAGCGGGCGCAGCGCGCTCCGAACTACAAGCTCAAGGTGGCGGTCTCGAAGGTGAAGCTGCCGGAGGTGAAGCGCACCACCAAGGGCCCGCGCTACACCCCGCTGTCGCGCCGCCAGGACCGCCCGAACGCCATCCTCTGGCTGATCCGCAACCATCCGGAACTCAAGGACGCGCAGATCATCCGGTTGGTCGGCACCACCAAGTCGACGATCCAGCAGATCCGCGAGCGCACTCACTGGAATTCGAGCCAGCTCTCCCCGCTCGATCCCGTGACCCTGGGTCTCTGCTCGCAGATCGACCTCGACTTCGAGGTCCAGCGCGCCGCCAAGGACCGCCCGGCGGTGGTCCAGCCGGATGCCGGCGCCAAGCTCCTGCCGACCGAGGTCTCGACCGCGCCCGCCGCCGAGGCGGAGGCAGACGCCGAGGACGAGGATCTCAACGCCGACGCCGTCTTCGCCAAGCTCAAGGGCATGAGCCGCATCGACGAGGACGACGAGGATTGAGGGATTCCTGAATCGTCGGACCGAGACATCACCGGATGACGCAAAAGGCCCCCCGCTGCGAAGCGGGGGGCCTTTTGCGTCGAGCGGACTGCGGATTCCGGCTCCCTCCCCCTCAGAGGCGCGGCACCGGGGAGAATTTGGCAAGGGATTGCCGATAGACATTTCGCGAGAATCGGTGAGCCACCGCACACGGCGGGGCCTGCGGTTCCCAAGCAACGTTCCGAAAGGTGGTTTCGGCTTTCGGAAGACGGCGCTGCGGCACGCGCCGCAAGAGCATCGGCCGGAATCCGAGGTCCGGGACGCTTCCGGGACGAGCCGATCACGGGACCGGGGTTGACCATGATTGCCAGGCTGTCCGACGAATTGTGTCTGCTCTCGACCAAGGATTTCGTCGATTACGAGATCATCGACGGCGGCGACACCGTCGTGGTGAAGTTCGAGGGTGCCGATTGTCGGCGCGTCGGCGTCATGATGTCCCGCCGCGTGCTGCAGGCCATGGTCCGCGCATTGACCGATCTCGCCGCCGAGGCCGCGCCGCAGGATCGTCTCCGCCTGGAGACCTAAGGCCGCTTCCGCTCCCCTCCGCGCAGGCCGCGCCGAGGCGGAGCCTTCAGGAGCGGCGGATCACGCGCTGAGCCGCCGCGCCTCGGGCGTTTCCTCCGAGATGTCTGCGGTCTCGATCTCCGCGGTCTCGATCTCCGCGGCCTTGCGCGAGGCGACGCTGCAGCGGCCCTTGCCGAGGGACTTGGCGCGGTAGAGCGCGGAATCGGCCGCGCGCATCAGCGCGGCCAGACCGGTGCCGTGCTCGGGCGCCGTGGCGATGCCGACGCTGACGCCGACCGTGAGGGCTCGACCCTCCGGCCCGACCGGGTGAGGGGCGAAGATGCCCGCGATCAGCCGCTCGCCGAGGTCGATCAGGGCGCCGCGCCCCTGCCCCGGGCAGAGCACGATGAATTCGTCGCCGCCGATCCGGGCCGGCACCGCGTCGGGACCGGCCGCGTCGGCGATGCGCTCGGCCACGCTGCGCAGCAGCCGGTCGCCGACCGCGTGGCCGTGGGTGTCGTTGATCGCCTTGAAGCCGTCGAGGTCGAGATAGAGCAGGCCGGGGGCTTGGCGTGCGTGGCGCTCGAACGCCGCGCTCAGCCCGGCCCGGTTGGCGAGGCCGGTCAGCCCGTCGTGATGGGCGAGCGCGGCGTTCTCCCGCTCGGCCCGCATGGTCGCCACCAGTAGGCCGTTGAGCCGGTAGGCGGCCCTGGTCATGGCCAGGATGTAGAACGGGATCTGCAAGAAGGTGACGGCGAGCAGCACCTCGCCCGTCAGCGCCGCCGCGAAGCAGCAGGGCCCGAGGGTCAGCGCGATCATCACGGCGGTCAGCCGCGGGGCCGAGAAGTTGCGGAAGCAGGTGCCGCCCACCATCGCCGCCGATGACAGGCACGCGAGGGTCGCCACCGTCCAATCGCCCGAGACGATGCTGACGAAGGTGCCGTAGCCGAGGCTTCCGGCCCAGGCGACGGCGAGCAGCAGGTTGAGGTCGGTCGGCGTCGGGCGCCCCTCGCGCGCGGCGCGGTTGGCCACCACCAGCACGGCGAGCCGGCTCAGGCAGATCCCGATCTCCAGGGCGAGCCATGCCAGCATCGACGGCTGCGGCAGGCGGGCGGTGATCGCTCCGGCGACCAGGATCGTATTGGTGACGCCGCCCACGAAGATCGGCAGCGTGCCGTAGAGGTTCGCGATCAGGGCGAGCCGGATCGGCTCGGGCACATCGCGGCCGGGCTCGGCGAGCCACCGCCCGAGCCGTGTTCGGGGCGGCGAGTAGACCCTTTTCGTGTCGCGCATGGAAGGCCCGGACGGTTCGCGGCTCGGGCCTCCCGGCACTCGGCCGGCCCCATGGCGATCCTATTTCCGGGTTCGTTACGAAAAGGTGTTTCGCGAGCGTTACGGCTCCCTACTCCGTGCAACCCCGACGGCTTGCAGAATACTTCCATCGACGGCCAAGCAACGGCCCGTGGAACGACGTCCTTTATCGATGGATGCACGGCTTGATCGGTCTCATCGGCCTTTCGGGGCGGGGACGACGGCGGGGCTCGGGGCGGCCGTCGCGGCGCGCCCGACGATCGGGCGATAGGCCCGCAGCAGGTCGGGATCGAGTTGCCCGGACTGGGCTTCCATGATCGCGAAGGCCTCGGCGTGGGTCATCGGCGGCCGGTAGACCCGCCGCTCGGTGAGCGCGGAATGCACGTCGCAGATCGCCACGAGCCGCACGAGGTCGCCGATCCGCGCGCCCGTCAGGCCCTCCGGATAGCCCGAGCCGTCGAGCCGCTCGTGGTGATGGCGCACCACGTCGAGGATCTCCGGGCCGTAGGCCGCCTCGCGGCCGAGCAGGTCGGCGCCCAGATCGGCATGGGTCTGCATCACCCGCATCTCCTCGGGGGTGAGGGGCCCGGGCTTGTCGAGGATGGCGTGGGGGATCAGCGCCTTGCCGACATCGTGGAGCAGGGCGGCGCGGGCGAGGCGGCGGCTGTCGGCACCGGACAGGCCGAGTTCGGCCGCGAAGGCGGCGGCGAAACCCGCCACGCTCAGGGAATGCTGGTAGACCGAGATGTCGTGGCGCCAGACGAGGTCGAGCCAGGCGCGGATGCCGACCTCGGACACGGTGTCGAGCACGATCTCGGTGCCCTCCTCCACCGTCGCCGGGCTCGGGGGGCGGCCCGAGGCGGCAGCGTCGAACATCCGGGTGACGAGGCGGGTGGCGGTCCCGACCCGCGCCCCCGGCCCGCTGCCGGCCGCGACCGGATTCGTGCGGGCCTGCGCCTCCTCGACGAGGCGCATCAGCGTCGGCACGATGCCGGCGGAGCGGCGGGGATCGATCACCACGGGGGAGCCGAACAGCCGCCGGGCCGCCGCATCCTGGGCGGCGCTGCCGCGGGCGAGATAGAGGCAGGGCACCGACCGCGCGCGGATCAGCCCGGCGAGCCGCTCGATCCAGACGCCGCCCTCGGCCTCGGCCCGGTCGGCGGCGATGTCGATGACGAAGGCGACCGGCTGCCCGGCGGGGAGGGCCGCGCCCGGCTCGATCATCCGGCAGGGCTGGACCAGGGCGATGCCCGAGGCCAGACGCTCGGCCCGCGCCCGGCGATCCGAGACGAGGCAGACGTAGCGGCCCTCTCGGCGGCTGTCTTGGCGACCTTCCTGACGGCCTTGTGGGTGGTCCTTCATGGGGCATCCGTCGGCCGCGAGCCTTCGGACTCGGAAAGCGGCATCGGCGAGACTGTAATAAATGTGTTGAGAAAAACTTGGCGATTTCTACGTATCCGGATCCGACGCATTCGCGCGGATCGCGGGGCCGGGCGCCGATACGACCACGGCGCCCGATCGGTCCGAGCGGGAGTTTTGTAAGAGACGCTTATTCGGCGGCGACGCGCCGTCCGAACGAAGCGGGCTCGTTGGCCGGCGGTGCTGCGCGATAGGGCTCCTCCTCCGGGCCGGGCTCGTCGGTCGCGCCGACGAAGCGGCCGAACAGGCGCACGAACAGCCGCGAGAGATCGTCGACGAGGAGGTAGATCGCCGGCACGAACACCAGCGACAGCCCGGTCGAGACGATCAGCCCGCCGATCACCGCCACCGCCATCGGCGCCCGGAACTCGCCGCCGATGCCGAGCGCCATGGCGGAGGGCACCATGCCGGCCGCCATGGCGATGGTGGTCATGACGATCGGGCGCGCCCGCTTGCGGCCCGCGTCCACGATGGCGGTGACGCGATCCACGCCGCGGGCCGTCTCCTCGACGGCGAAGTCGACCAGCATGATCGCGTTCTTCGTCACCACACCCATCAGCATCAGGATGCCGATCACCACCGGCATCGAGATCGGCATGTGGAAGATGAGGAGCCCCAGGATCGCTCCGCCGATGGAGAGCGGCAGCGAGAACAGGATCGTCAGCGGCTGGAGGAAGTTGCCGAACAAGAGCACCAGCACCCCGAACACCATCATCAAGCCGGCGCCCATGGCGAGCGCGAAGCCCTCGAACACCTCGCCCATCACCTCGGCGTCGCCCGTCTGCTTGATGGTGACGCCGTCCGGCAGGTTGGTCGCGGCCGGCAGCGCCATCACCTGCTCGATGATGGTGCCGAGCGCGTCCGAGCCCTGGAGGTCGCCCTCGATGGCGACGCGGACCGTGCGGTCGTAGCGCTCGATCGCGGTGGGCCCTCGCCCGAGCTTGAGGTCGGCGACCGTCGCGAGCGGCACCGCGGCCCCCGCCTTCACCGGCACCTTCAGGGTCTCGATCTCGGGGAGCTGCCCGCGCAGGGTCTCGGGCAGCATCACCCGGATCGGCACCTGCCGGTCCTTCGCGTTGAACTTGGCGAGGTTGGCCGCGATGTCGCCGATGGTGCCGACTCGCACCGTCTCGGCGATGAGGTCGGTCGAGACGCCGAGATCGGCCGCGACGCCGGGCTTCGGGGTGATGCGGATCTCGGTGCGGTCGAGGGGCGCCGTCGACATCACGTTGACGAGGTAGGGCACGCCCGCGGCCTCGCGCTGGAGCCGGGCCGCGACGTCGGCCACGACGTCCTTGTCGGGGCCCGACACGATCAGGGCGAGTTCGCGCTGCCCGCCCTCCTGCAGCGACCAGAAGCGGATGTCCGGCACCTGCCGCAGGATGTCGGAGATCTTCAGGTCGACCTGCTTCTGGGTGAGGTGGCGCGTGTTCTTCGGCGTCAGGTTGACGGTGAGGCTCGCCAGCCGCACCTCCTTCTTGCCGGGCAGCTGACGCCCGCCATCGACGAAGACCGACTTCACCTCCGGCAGGGCCCGGATCGTCGCGACGATGCCGTCGGAGACCCGCTTGGTGTCGTCGAGCCGGGCGCCGGGGGGGAGTTCCACCACGAACATGGTGCGCGCCGCGTCCTCCGCCGGCAGGAAGCCCGCGGGCAGGAGCCGGGTGGACGCGATCGAACCGGCAAAGCAGGCGAGCCCGAGGATCAGCGTCAGGTATTTGTGGCGCACCGACCAGGCCACGACCCGGCCGTAGAGCCGCATCACCGGCCCCTCGCGCTCGTCCTCGGGGCCGTGGTCCCGCAGGAAGTAGGCGGCCAAGAGCGGCGTGATCAGGCGCGCGACGAGCAGCGACATGAACACCGCGGCCGCGATGGTGAGGCCGAACTGCTTGAAGTACTGGCCCGCGATGCCCGGCATGAAGGAGACCGGCGCGAAGATCGCGATGATGGTCGCCGTGATGGCGATGACCGCGAGCCCGATCTCGTCGGCGGCCTCCAGCGCGGCGCGGTAGGGCGATTTGCCCATCCGCATGTGGCGGACGATGTTCTCGATCTCGACGATGGCGTCGTCGACGAGGATGCCGGTCACGAGCGTGATGGCCAGCAGACTCACCGCGTTCAGCGAGAAGCCCAGCGCGCTCATCACCCAGAAGGTCGGCAGCACCGAGAGCGGGAGCGCGATGGCCGCGATCAGCGTGGCGCGCCAGTCCCGCAGGAACAGGAACACCACGATCACGGCGAGCGCCGCCCCTTCGAGCAGGCCCATCATCGCCGAATGGTAGTTGCCCACCGTGTTGACCACGCTGGTGTCGATCAGGTCGAAGCGCACGCCCGGATGGGCGGCGTGCAATTCCTCGATGCGCTTCGCGACCGCGACCGAGACCTCGGCGTCGCTCGCCCCCATGGCCCGCGAGATCGCGAAGCCCACCACCGGCTCACCGTTGAAGCGGGCGAAGGTGCGCGGTTCCTCCGCCGAATCCATCAGCGTCGCGAGTTCGTCGAGCCGCACCTTGCGCCCCCCCGGCACGACGATGGAGGTCGCCCCCAGGGTCTCCAGGCTGGCCGAGCCGCCCAATGTCCGGATCGACTGCTCCGAGCCGGCGAGTTCCCCGCGACCACCCGCCATGTCGGCCGAGGTCAGGCGCAGCTGGCGGTTCACGTCCGCCGCGGTGATGCCGAGCGCCAGCAACCGGTCGGGTTTCAACGTCACCCGGATCTCGCGGGCGACGCCGCCCAAGCGCTCGACGCCGCCGACGCCCTTCACCCCCTGGACCTGACGGGCGACCACGTCGTCGACGAACCACGACAGGTCCTCCGGCGTCATCGCGGGCGCCGAGGCGCCGTAGATCATGATCGGCAGGCCGGCGATCTCGACGCGGCTGATGATCGGCTCGTCGATGGTGCGCGGCAGGTTGATGCGGATTTTCGACACCGCATCCTTCACGTCGTTGACGGCGCGGTCCTGATCCGTCTCCAGCCGGAACTCGATCGTGGTGATCGAGGCGCCCTCCGAGATGGTCGAGAGGATGTGCTTGACGCCCTTCACCCCGGCCACGGAATCCTCGACCCACTTCGTGACCTGGGTCTGGAGCTCGGAGGGGGCGGCGCCCGATTGCGTGATCGTCACCGAGACGATCGGGATGTCGATGTTGGGAAACCGCGTGATCGGCAAGCTCCGGAAGCTGACGAGGCCGAGCACCATCAGCACGAGGAACAGGACGAGCGAGGGAATCGGCTTGCGGATCGCCCAGGCCGAGATGTTGAGGCGCATGGCGAGTTCCCCTCAGCGGGCCGCGGCGGTCGCCGGCAGCACCGGCCGCACCCGGTCGCCGTCGCGCAAGAACGAGCCGGCCCGCGCCACCACCGTCTCACCCGCGGTCACGCCGGAGCGAATCTCCGTAAAGCCCTCGGCCGAGAGTCCGGTCTCGACCCGGCGGGCGGCGACGCGACCGTCCGCGACCACCAGCACCGTGGCGGTGCCGTCGGCGGCGTAGAGCACCGCGGTGAGCGGCACCGCCACCCCCTCGCGCCGCGCCACCTCGACCCGGCCGCGGGCGAAGGCGCCGATATGGAGCGCCGGATCCGGTGCCAAGCGGATGCGGACACGGCCGAGCCGCGTCGCCCGATCGACCTCCGGATAGACCCGCCGCACCGCGCCGGGGATCGTGCGCCCGTCCTCCCCTTCGAGGCGCGCCGGATCGCCGGGGTTGAGCCGGGGCAGGGCGGTCTCGGGCACCTCCCCTTCGAGTTCGATCTCGCCCCGGGCGATCAGGCGGAACAAGGGTTCGCCGACGGCGCTCGCGGTGGCGCCGACGCGGGCCGTGCGGCGGCTGACGATGCCGGCCTCGGGCGCGCGGATCTCGGTGCGGGCGCGCCGGAGCGCGATCTCGCGGCCTTGCGCCTTCGCCGCGGCGCGGTCGGCTTGGGCGAGCGCCAGACCGGCGCGGGCCGCATCGAGGCGCCCGGCCGCCCCCTCGGCGGCCGAGACCCGCTGCTCCAGGGTGACCGCGGTGGCGTTGCCGGTTTTGACCAAGGCCTGCGCCCGTTCCAGAGCTTGGCGCGCCTCGACCTGCGCCGCCTCGGCCTGGACGATCTGGCTCTTCGCTTGAAGGATCGCGGCGTCCGCCTTGGCGATGGCGGCGGCGTTCGCGGCTTCCTGCGTCTCGATCATTTCCAGGGAGAGGCGGGCCAGCACCGCGCCCTTCTCGACCCGGTCGCCCTCCTCCACCGCGAGTTCGACGATGCGCAGGCCCTCGACCTCGGGGGCGACCAGGATCTCGTCGCGGGGCACCAGCGTGCCGGTGACGATCGCCCGCTCGACGATCTCCCGCCGCTCGGCGGGCACCACGCTCACCGCCGGCAGGAGCGAGGCCGGGTCCGGCACGGCGGCCGTCGGCGGCGCCTCCTCGGCGGCGCATGCGACGCCGGGGGCGAAGCTCAGGCAGGCCGCGACCGGCAGGACGAGGAGGCGGGCGGACATGGGGCTTCGCTTCGACGGAGGACGGGCAAGGGCCACCCTCCCCTTGTCTACAACGGCGGGCGATTTGATGGCGCGCCCCAACGTCGCAGTGCAACCGCGGCCGCTCACGCGGGTTGTCCCATCACAGGATTCGCGGCGTCTCCCCGAGAGCCGCCGGCCGAACCGACGACACACCCCTCACCGAGGTTCCCGGCATGAGCATCTTCCAGATCCGCCAGAAGACCAGCGGCGCCGTCCTCTGGACCGGCAGCGCCGACGACGAGCGCACCGCCCTCGACGCCATGGCCCGCGAGGCCGGCTACGCCGACTACGCCGCCCTCCCCGACGGCCTGCGCAGCGCCGGCTTCGAGGCCTCGAAGCTCGACCTGATCTCGTAAGAGTCCGGGGTCCCAAAGAGGCCGGGGTCCCAAGGGCCTCAGGCCCTTGGTGGGGTGTCGGGGCAAGGCCCCGACGATCGCAGGGCTCTGCCCTGCACCCGCGAAAGGACGCCGTCCTTTCGAAACCCATGACTCGGTCGTGACCACGATCCAATGAAGAGCGCCGGGGCGGGCACGCCCCGGCGCTCTTCATGCTTCCGCGCGCTTCACCGCCTGCCACGCGGCTTCCATGGTGGCGAGGTCGCTCGCCTCCAGGCCGCCGTCGAGGCGGGCCGCCATGGCGGCGAAGCGCCGCTCGAACTTGCGCGTGCCCCGGCGCAGCGCCTCCTCCGGATCGACGCCCGCGTGGCGGGCGAGGTTGGCGACCGAGAACAGCAGGTCGCCGATCTCCTCGGCCACCGCCTCCGCGTCGCCGTCACTCAAGCTCTCCTCGACCTCGTCGGTTTCCTCGCGCACCTTGGCGAGCACTTGGCCTGCGTCCGGCCAGTCGAAGCCCGTCGCCGCCGCCCGGCGGGACACCTTGTCGGCCCGCGCCAGCGCCGGCAGCGCCCGGGGCACGTCGGCGAACGGGCCGGGCTCGGCCTTCTCTTTGCCGGAAGCGGCTTTCGCCGCCCGCTCCTGCGCCTTGATCCTGGCCCAGGCCGCCTCGATCGCCGCCGGATCAGCCGGCCGCTCGCCGGGCGGCAGGAAGGCGCCGTCCGCGTCGAACACGTGCGGATGGCGCCGGATCAGCTTGGCGCCAATCGCCTCGGCCACGTCGTCGAAGCCGAACGCGCCGGCCTCTTCCGCGAGGCGGGCCTGGAACACGACCTGCAGCAGCAGGTCGCCGAGTTCGTCGCGCACGTCGTCCGCGTCGCCGCGCTCCACCGCGTCGGCGACCTCGTAGGCCTCCTCGATCGTGTAGGGCACGATGCTCTCCGGCGTCTGCGCCAGATCCCAGGCGCAGCCCCGTTCGGGATCGCGCAGACGCGCCATCAGCCCCCGCAGCCTGTCGATCGCCGTCCCGTCCCGCTCCGCCATCCGCCCGGCCTCCGGCTGTTTTTCGAAGTCGCTCATAGCCGCTCCTGCGCTGCTGCGGCAGCAGCCGACGGCGGGGACAAACCAGGGCGAATCCGGTCCGACCCTGTGCAAAATTCCCTTAATTCCTTTTGAAAATCAGGGTATCCGGCGTGTTCGTTTTGCCGAACGCTGCTCCAACCCCCTTAGGAAAGCTATCTGTAAAGGATTCTTCGAGAGTCAGTTCGGCAAGTTATAGGGGGAGCCGAATTCCCCCGTCCGGCCCGTGGCTTGGACCCTGTTCGCGCATCGAACTCTGCGTGGATGCGCATCGAACTCTGCGTGGACCCGCATGGGATTCTGCGCGCGGCGAACGGGGAATCGCATCGGATTCTGCGCGGGTCTGCACGGGATTCGGCGTGGATCGCGGGGCCCGCCGGTGGATCGTGGGGACAAGGCGGGGCGCAGGGGCGTATCGAACTCTGCGTGACCCCGGTTGCCCCCGTATCGAATTCTGCGCGGCCCTTTTCCCGCCTGCCTGTGCAGAGCGGGCCGGGGATGCGTGAATTGCCGGGAAAACTCGTTCGACGCCTGGGACTCCGCGGAGCCGAATCGCGACAGGGTGGTTGGCGGCAGAAGCGCGGATCGAAGCTCGGCCGCGCTGGAACCTCAGGATTGTCGAACCCGTGACCTCCCCTTCCCTCCTCACCCGCGTTCCGGCGGCGGGGCTTTAGGCGCCGGCCATGTCCGGGCTCGAGGCCAAGATCGACCGGATCCGCGACGCGGACCTGCGCGCCGAGCTGGAGGCGGCGCGCGGCGGCTTCCTGTTCGCGCCGATCGTCGAGCACCTGCTCTACCGCCAGCGCGAGCGTGACGCCGAGCGGGCCGCCGCCGGGGCGCAGGCCGAGCGCCGCGAGGCCATGGGCCGCGACCGCCGCCGCCGGGAGGCCGTGCGCGAGGTCATCGAGAACGAGCCGACGGCCCCGGAAAACCTCCAGCACCTGCACTCGGTCCTGGCGCTCTGCGGCCTGCCCTACCGCGATCCCGGCGGAGCCCGCGAATTCGTGCGGGAATACGGCCGCAATTCGCTCAGCCTCATGGCCGGGCGCCTGAAGAACCCGGTGACCGGCGAGATGGAGCCGCAGGGCCTCCCCTACGGCCCCAAGGCGCGGCTGGTGCTGCTGCATCTCTGCACCGAGGCGGTGCGCCAGAGGAGCCCGACGATCGAGGTCGCCGACAGCCTCTCGGGCTTCATGAAGGCCATGGGCTTTGCCGTCACCGGCGGCGAGCGCGGCACGATCGGCGCCTTCAAGGACCAGCTCAACCGGCTGGCCGCCTGCTCGATGCAGATCGGGCTGTGGGACGGCGAGGGCCAGGCCTCGACCCTCAACGTGCCGCCCTTCCGTTCCCTGGAGCTGTGGCGCCGCGGCGACGACGGCCTCGTTTGGCAGAAGACCGTCTCGTTCCACCAAGACTTCTACGACAGCCTGATCCGCCACGCCCTGCCGGTCGATATCCGGGCCGCCCGCGCCTTCTCCGGCTCGGCGCGCAAGCTCGACCTGCTGTTCTGGACCGGCTATCGCCTCCGCGCCCTCCAGCGGCCACTCAGGCTCACCTGGGAGAACCTGCACCGCCAGTTCGGTGCCGAGAATGCCAGCCTGCGCAGCTTCCGCCAGGCCTTCAAGGCCGATCTCGCCGGCCTCTTGGAGGTGTTTCCCAAACTCCGCATCGACCTCGACGAGGGCGGCCTCCTCCTCCACCCGGCCGATCCCGGCAGCCTGCTGGTCCCGCCCAAGGCGGCGCGTACGGCCAAGGCCGCGCGGGGGTGAGGGCATGTTCCGTATAGGAACGGAACATCGCACATTCCCAGGCGAGAAATCCCTGACGCAAATTCCCAGCATGAGTTAGACGATGAGGCATGGAATATTCCTTATTCCATGCCTCATGCGTCTGCCTCGTTCCATCGAAGCGATCCAACACTCCGCTGTCCTCGGAAGGACCGCGTCGGCAGCCGCTCCGGCGCGGTCTCACTCCTTTCGAAAAGGTCGATCCCTGGATGTCTTCGTCTCCGCCTCGCGATGATCGCGGGGAGCGGAAGACGACAGCGGAACGCGGATCGCGCGCGTTGCTTTACGGAATATGGAATGTCCAGAACTCCAAAATTCTGAAAGTAAGGGAATAAAGGCAGCGCCTCGATCCTTATATTCCATTCCGTTCCAATCTGCGCTATCTTCCCTTCATCGCCCCCCTTCCGCATCGGGGCCCGTCGGAGCGTTCGGAACATGGGGCTGTCGGAAGCGCAGGCCGAGGCGAGGTTGGCGGAGCTGCGCCGCCGCCGCGACGCCATCGAGCGGGAGATCGCCGACCTCGTCCTCTATCTCGATCTCGGCCGCCGCCTCGCGGGGCAGGGGAGCGCGGCGGCCTTCGGCGAGGCGGCGGACGCGCCCGCTCCGCTCCACCCTGCCCCGCCGCCTCCGGCCGCGGAGCCGGCCCGGGCGTCCTCGCCCGCGGCCTCGCCCGCGCCTTGGGCTCCCGCGCCGCCCTCCCCGGCTCCGTCCGCCGCACGGGCGGAGCCCGAGCCCGGCGGCCTGTCGGAGACGGTGCAGGCGCGCCGCTACGGCCGGGCCCTGATCGAGGCGGCGCTGGCCACCCTGGAGGAGGCCGGGCGGCCGCTCCACGCCAGCGAGATCTGGGCGCGGCTGTCCGATCAGGGCTTTGCCCTGCCGGGCGCCGATCCGGTGGCGGCCCTCAACACGCGTCTGTGGAAGCGCTCCGGCCCTGGCGGCCCGCTCCGTCGGCTCGGCGACGCCGTCTACGCCCCGGCCGAGGCGGAGGAGGGGTGACGCGGATCGTCCCTGTCGAGGGTTCGAGCCTCTGGCGAGACGGTGCCGTCATCGCCCGCCGGATCGCGAAGGAGGGCGGGAGACCCGGTGCCGGACCCCCTCCCCCATCGCGTCACCGCCCGGCGACGGTCCCCACCGAGCCCGTGCCCTCCGCATGCCCCCCGTCGCCCTGGGGATTGTCGGCAAACGCGGTGCCGTTGCGGCCGAGCGCTTGGCCGTGGGCGAACAGGGCCTGCATGTAGGGCCGGTCGAACGGGCGCTCCGAGGTCTGGGTGAAGCGCCGATCGATCAGCGCCACCTGCAGGTCGAGGCCGGTGCGCTGGGCGTAGGAACGGGTGAGCGCCAGCGCCGCGCGGGTCTGCGCCTTGATCGCCGCCGACATGGTCCGGCCCAGCACCGAGAGCACCGAGCGGCCCGCCATCTGGAATTCGGGCTCCAGCCGGTTGTTGACCACGAGGTAGATGCGCGAGGCCGGCAGGATCAGCCGGGTCTCGCCCGCCACAGCCGCCGCGGGGGCGAGGAAGAACGGGCCCATGGCACCGCCGTCGTCGTGCATCTCCTCGAAGTTCTTGCCGCCGCTGCTCGCCGGGATCAGCACCGGCGGAAACACGCCGGGCACGGCGGTCGAGGCCAGCACGATCTCGCGGAACAGCTTGAGGGCGCGGGCCTCGCCCTGGGCGTTGAGGGTCGCGATCGCGCCCATGTCCCACAGGATCGGCCGCTCGCTGTCGACCTGGGTGGTGGCGATCAGCAGGCGCCGGCCCTTGGCGTGCTCGGCCGCCACCGCCTTGAGGAGGGCCGGCGTCACGGAACGCTCGATCCGCTCCTTCAGCGGCCACGTGTCGGTCAGCGAATCCCGCGTGCCGCCGAACTCGAACACGTCGGCGGCCGAGATCTCGGTGTAGTTCTGCTTCAAGGCCCCGTCGGCCTGTGGCCCGACGAAGGCGAAGGGGGCGATCAGGGCGCCGGTCGAGACGCCGGTGACGACGCCGAAGACCGGCCGGTCGCCGCGCTCGCTCCAGCCCGCCAGCAGGCCGGCGGCGAAGGCGCCGTTCTCCCCGCCCCCCGACAGGACCAGCCAGGGATCGGAGGCCTTGTCGGCCGTCTCCAGCAGCGCCTTGAAGGCCGCCGCGTCGTCGCCCGCGAGGCGCACCGATGACGGCAATCCCTCGGGCCGGGCGCTCGCGGCCTCGGCCGCGGTATAGTCCGGCCGCTCCTCGGGCGCCTTCTCGGCCGGTCTCTCGACCGGCTTCTCGGCCAGCATCTTCTTGGCCGTCGCTCGCTCGGCCGCGAAGGCGGGCGAGCCGAGCGCCATGGCGCTGCCGAGCAAAGTGAGCACGAGGCCCCGGCGCATCCGCCCGGCGGCCGGCAGCGCCCGCTCGTTCGAAATCGTGATCCGTTTCGGCATCGACGCACGTCCCTCGACGGTGTTCGATCTGCGTGGACCCCCGATGCATCCGCTCATCGGATGTCGCCTGCCGGTCGCGCGCGACCGGCAGGCGTTTCGGAAATCCACACGCCCGCCTCGGCCGGAAAACACGGCCCGGCCCGGAGCGTTCCAGGCCGCCAAGCTTTGCCGGACCAGCAATCCTCGCCAATCTGCTGCGGACCAGCCTCGGATGCGGTGCGCGGGCACACCCGAATCCTTGACCGAATCTTGCGCTTTCCCGCCGATGATCTTCGCGAAAACGGTATCGCGCAATGCTCGAATGCATCCGGCGCAACGGTTGTCCGTATCTGTTCCGTCCTGACCGCGTCGGGTCCTGCGGCCAGTCGCCACCCTTCGCCGAAAGCCCGGCTTTACGGCGGGGGCCGGGGTGCTCTAACCGGTTCTCCAGACGCCGAAACCGGAGCCCGACATCCGATGAAACTGCCCCGCCGCTTCTTCCAGCCGCTCGCCGCCGGCGCGCCCGAGCCGTTCCGCGAGCTGCCGATCAAGCTCGAGCGGATGATTCACTTCGTGCCGCCCCACAACGAGAAGGTCCGCGCCCGCGTGCCGGAGCTCGCCAAGACCGTCGACGTGGTGCTCGGCAATCTGGAGGATGCGGTCCCCGCCGACCAGAAGGAGGCGGCGCGCAAGGGCTTCGTCGAGATGGCCAAGGCCACCGATTTCGCCGCCTCCGGCACCGGCCTTTGGACGCGCATCAATGCCCTGAACTCGCCCTGGATCCTCGACGACCTGTTCACCCTGGTGGCCGAGGTCGGCGACAAGCTCGACGTCGTGATGGTGCCGAAAGTCGAGGGTCCGTGGGACATCCACTACATCGACCAGCTGCTGGCCCAGCTCGAGGCGCGGCATAACGTCAAGAAGCCGATCCTCGTCCACGCCATCCTCGAGACCGCCGAGGGCGTGGCCAATGTCGATGCCATCGCCTGCGCCTCGCCGCGGATGCACGGCATGAGCCTCGGCCCGGCCGACCTCGCGGCCTCCCGCGGCATGAAGACCACCCGCGTCGGCGGCGGCCATCCGGACTACAAGGTGCTGTCCGACCCGAAGGGCGACGCCGAGCGCTCGTCCGCCCAGCAGGATCTGTGGCACTACACCATCGCCCGGATGGTCGATGCCTGCATGGCCAACGGCATCAAGGCGTTCTACGGCCCGTTCGGCGATTTCTCGGATTCGGCCGCCTGCGAGGTCCAGTTCCGCAACGCCTTCCTGATGGGCTGCGCCGGCGCCTGGACGCTGCATCCGAGCCAGGTGGCGCTGGCCAAGACCGTGTTCGCCCCCGATCCGGCCGAGGTGAACTTCGCCTCCCGTATCGTCGAGGCCATGCCCGACGGCACCGGCGCGGTGATGATCGACGGCAAGATGCAGGACGACGCCACGTGGAAGCAGGCCAAGGTCATCGTCGACCTCGCCCGGCTCGTGGCCGACAAGGACCCGGACCTCGCCAAGGTCTACAATCTGCCCTGATCGTCGCGCATGGTGGCCTCGCATTGGCAGGGAGCCGGCGCGAGGCCTATCTTGTCGGTCATGACCCAGCAGACCAGCATGAGAACCGCGAAATTCGGCCTCGGTGCGGTGGTCCGGCACCGGATCTACCCGTTCCGGGGCGTGGTGTTCGACGTCGATCCGGAATTCGCCAACACCGAGGAATGGTGGCTGGCGATTCCGGAAGAGGTCCGCCCGCGCAAGGACCAGCCGTTCTACCACCTGCTCGCCGAGAACGCGGACAGCGAGTACGTCGCCTACGTCTCCGAGCAGAACCTCGTGCCCGATACCTCCGGCGAGGCCCTGCGCCATGCCGGCATCAACGAGGTGTTCGAGCGCGCCCCCGACGGCGGCTACCGCATGCGGCTGGGCCACGCGAACTGATGGCGGGGCACCGGGGCAGAGCCCCGGTTTCCCTCCAAGACCAGGGCTCCGCCCTGGACCCGCGAAAGGACGTAGCCCTTTCGAAACCGGGACTTAGGCGTGCTTGCGCCGCGGCCAGTCGATTACCTTCGTCGCGTAGAGCGCCCACCAGACCATCACCGGCTGAAACGCCAGCCGGGGGCCGTGGTACCACCACGTGTCGGGGATCGGCGGGACCGAAATCCCCTCGACCGCGTGCTTGAGGTTGGCCGGAAACACGCAGACCGCGTAGAGCGCCAGCCCGATCCCCGCCGCCCGGCGCAAAGCCGGCCACGGCAGCATCAAGGCGATGGCCGCCGCGATCTCGCAAAGGCCCGTGACGAGCACCACGCCGCGCGGCTCAGGCACCCAATCCGGCATGATCGGCAGGAAGCTGTCGGGCGCGGTGAGATGCACGGCGCCGATGAAGCCGTAGAGGCCGATCAGGCCGAGCCGCAGCCAGCGGCGGTCGTCCGTCATGGTTCAGGCGGAGCGGTCGGTCTTCGGCTCCTGGCGTGGCTCGCCCGAGGGCGTGTTGCCGCGAGCGGCTTCCTCGGCCTCGGTGCCGGCCCGCTCCATCGGCCCCTGTTGCGACTTGACCCGGCCCGTCACCGGGTCCTTGGGCGAGACGGCGGCCTCGTTGTCCTGGTCGCGCTGCTCGTCCGCCATGCTCGGCCTCCCGGTTGATCCGGTGAGGCAACGCCGCGGCGGGCCGCCGGTTCGTCAGACCGCGATGCCGTGCAGGTCGTGCGCCTCGGCCCGCTCGATCTTCACGGTGACGATGTCGCCCGGCCGCACCGGGCGGCGGGAGGCGACGTGGACCGTGCCGTCGATCTCCGGCGCGTCCGACTTCGAGCGCCCGCGCGCCACGGTGGGCCCGACCTCGTCGATGATGACCGGGATGCGCTTGCCGACCTTGGCCCGCTGCAGCCGCAGCGAGACCACTTCCTGCGCGGCCATGAACCGGCGCTTGCGCTCGGCCTTCACCTCGGGCGGCACGGCGGCCCCCAACTCGTTGGCGGCGGCGCCCTTCACCGGCTCGTACTCGAAGCAGCCGACCCGCTCCAGCCGGGCCTCCTTGATCCACTCCAGCAGTTCCTCGAACTCCGCATCGGTCTCGCCGGGGAAGCCGACGATGAAGGTCGAGCGGATCGCGAGATCGGGGCAGATCTCGCGCCAGCGGCGGATGCGGTCGAGCTGCTTCTCCTGATTGCCTGGCCGCCGCATCCGCTTGAGCACCGACGGGCTCGCATGCTGGAGCGGCATGTCGAGATAGGGCAGCACCTTGCCCTCGGCCATCAGCGGGATGACCTCGTCCACGTGCGGGTAGGGATAGACGTAGTGCAGCCGCACCCAGGCGCCGAGTTCTCCCAACTCCTTGGCGAGATCGTAGAAGCGGGCGCGCACCTCCCGGTCCTGCCAGCGGCTCGGGGCGTAGCGGGTGTCGAGGCCGTAGGCGCTCGTGTCCTGCGAGACGACGAGCAGCTCCTTCACGCCGGCCTTCACCAGCTTCTCGGCCTCGCGCAGCACGTCCGCCGCCGGGCGGCTGACGAGATCGCCGCGAAGCGACGGGATGATGCAGAAGCTGCAGCGGTTGTTGCAGCCCTCGGAAATCTTCAGATAGGCGTAGTGGCGCGGCGTGAGCTTGACGCCCTGCGGCGGGATCAGGTCGAGGAACGGATCGTGGGCCGGCGGCACCGCCTCGTGCACGGCGGCCACCACCGATTCGTAGGCCTGGGGGCCGGTGACGGCCAAGAGGTTCGGATACTTCTCGCGGATCTCGTCGGGCTGCGCGCCCATGCAACCGGTCACGATCACCCGGCCGTTCTCCGCCATGGCCTCGCCGATCGCCGACAAAGATTCCGCCTTGGCCGAATCGAGGAAGCCGCAGGTGTTGACGATGACGACGTCCGCCCCGTCGTGGCGGCGGCTCAGCTCGTAGCCCTCGGCGCGCAGATGGGTGAGGATGCGCTCGGAATCGACGAGCGCCTTGGGGCAGCCCAGCGACACGAACGAGATCCGCGGCGCGGCAGCGCTCTTGGTGTCCGAGGGGGAGGCGGTGGCGGTCATGACGGCTCGTCGTGGGCGGCGCCTCTTCGGAGAGGGCCGCGTGCGCTTTAAGCGAAGGGCGGTGAAGCCGCCGATATAGCCGCATTGAGGCGCGGTTGCGAGCGGAGCCGTTCACACGGCTCATGCGCGGAGGCGGATGAGCCCGGAGACAGACGATGCACCCCTATCGCTACCGGATCTCCCTGCGTCTCCGTCATCCCAGCGTGACGTCCTCCGCGATCTGCGCTGCCCTTCTGCCGCTGAAGCCGACCTATCCGCCACAGGACATCGGTGCGCCCCGCACAGCCCCGAATGGCCGGCTGCTCGGCGGGCTCAACACGGAGACCTTCGCGACCTTCTTCGTGAGCAGAGGCGAGAACGACCTCGCCGAGGCCCTCGGTGAGGCCGCCGAGCGGATGGAGCCCTGCCGTGAGTGCTTCGCCTTGTGGCGGGCGAGCGGCGGCGACATCGAGTTCTTCGTCGGCTGGTTCATGGAGGGGGGTAACGTCGGCGACGTGTTCGAGCCGGAGCTGCTGGCGCAGCTCGGTGGGCTCGGGATCGGTTTGTCGCTGGACCTCTACGAGAGCGATAGGGACGAGTGACATGAAACTGATTTGATGCAATGCTTTGCGTTGGAATCCTCATGTATTGCATCAACGCACGACGGGAGTGACGCATACCCCTCCCGCAGGCCCGGACCGTGCGAGGCGATTGACGGCGCGGTGCCGGACGCCCTTGAGTGGGCGGAGGCGCTGCCGCGACGCGCGCGAAGCATGACACCCTAGAAGACGATGGTCTGGACCCGCGCGATTCCCATCCTCGACCCGGTCGCGGCGGCCACCCGCCTCGCCCGGCTGCCGGGGCTCGCCTTTCTCGACAGCGCGATGCCGCACGACACGCTCGGCCGCGTCTCGGTGCTCGCCGCCGATCCGTTCGGGCGCTTCCGGTACCGCGACGGGCAGGCGACCCTCGACGGGCGGCCGGTGCCCGGCGCGCCGCTCGACGCCCTGCGGGCCTGCCTCGCCCCCTACCGGCTCGCGCCCTGGCCCGACCTGCCGGCCTTTCCCGGCGCGGCGATCGGCTACTTCGCCTACGATCTCGGCGCGAGCCTGGAGCGGGTCGTGCCGCCCGCCCGCCGGGCGGGGCTGACCGACGACATCGCGTTCAACCTCTACGACACGCTGCTCGCCGTCGATCACGCCAGCGGCACTTGCCTGCTGATCGCCACGGGTTTCCCGGAGACCGATCCGGAGGCGCGCCGCGTCCGGGCGGAGGAACGGCTCGACGCCTTCGCCGCGCTCCTGGCCGCGCCCACCGAGGCGCCGCCCGCATGGTCCCCGGTCAAGCTCGCGTGGCGCACGAACTTGTCACGGCAAGACTATGAAAAGGCTGTCGAAACCGTCAGGGATTACATCCGCGCGGGCGACATCTATCAGGCCAACATCGCCCAGCGTTTCGTGGCCGACCTGCCGCCCGGCTTCGACCCCTTCGCCTTCTACCGGCGCCTGCGCGCCACCAATCCGGCGACCTTCGGGGCCTATCTCGATTTCGACGATCTCACGGTCGCCTCGTCCTCGCCGGAGCGCTTCCTGAAGTTGCAGGGCCGCGCGGTCGAGACCCGGCCGATCAAGGGCACGGTGCGGCGCGATCCCGATCCGGCCCGCGACGCCGAGGTGGCCGCCGCGCTCCAGGCCAACCCGAAGGAGCGGGCCGAGAACATCATGATCGTGGACCTCTTGCGCAACGACCTGTCGCGGGTCTGCGAGCCCGGCAGCGTCCAAGTGCCGGTCCTGTGCGGGCTGGAATCCTATGCCGGCATCCACCATCTCGTCTCGGTGGTCACCGGCACGCTCCGCACGGAAGCGGACGCCCTCGACCTCATCCAAAAAACGTTTCCCGGCGGCTCGATCACCGGCGCGCCGAAGCTCAGGGCCATGGACATCATCACCGAGATCGAAGGCGACGCGCGCGAGCTCTATTGCGGGGCGATCGGCGCGCTCGGCTTCGACGGTTCGCTCGACACCTCGATCGCGATCCGCACCGTGTTCATGGACGGGGCGCAGGCCGTGCTCCAGGCGGGGGGCGGCGTGACGCTGCTGTCCGATCCGGCGTCCGAGTACGAGGAGACGCTGACCAAGGCCGCCCGGGTCTTCGCCGCGTTCGAGGAGACCCCGTGATCCTCGTCATCGACAATTACGACTCGTTCGTCTTCAACGTCGTGCGCTACTTCGAGGAGCTGGGCGAGACGGTTCGGGTCGTGCGCAACGACGCCCTCGACGTTCCCGGCATCCGCGCCCTGAACCCGGAGGCGGTGGTGATCTCGCCGGGGCCCTGCACGCCGGCGGAAGCCGGGGTGAGCCTGCCGGCGATCCGCGACCTCTCGGGCGAGCTGCCGATCCTCGGCGTCTGCCTCGGCCATCAGGCGATCGGGGCGGCCTTCGGCGGCCGGGTCGAGCGGGCCGGGCGCCCGCTGCACGGGCAGGCGACGCCGATCCGCCACGGCGGCGAGGGGCTGTTCGACGGCCTGCCGCAGCCGATGCAGGTCGGGCGCTACCACTCGCTGATCGTGACGCCGACCCCGGAGATGGAGCGCCAGCTCAGCGTCGATGCGGTCTCGTCCGAGGGCGAGGTGATGGCTCTGTCGCACCGGACGCACCCGACCTGGGGCATCCAGTTCCATCCGGAATCGGTGCTGACCGAGAACGGCCACGCGCTGTTTTCCAACTTCCTCAAGGGCGCCCGCGCGTGGCGCGGGGCGGCCCAGACGAGAGCGGCCGATGCTGTGGTCTGACGGGCGCCTCGTCGAGGGCGGCACGCTCCCCTTCGACATGGGCGACCGCGGGCTGCTGCTCGGCGACGGCGTGTTCGACACCGCGCTCGCGGTGCAGGGCCGGATCGCGTTCGAGGCCGCCCATATCGACCGCCTCGTCGCCGCGGCGGCGGCCCTGGGTTATCCCGCCGATCCGGACGCGATCCGACAGGCCATGCGGGACTTGGCCGACACGCAGCCGCTCGCGGCGATCCGCACCACCCTAACCCGCGGTTCCGGCCCGCGCGGCCTCGCCCCGCCGAAGGAGCCCGCGCCGTTCCTGTTCGCCAGCGCCGCCCCAGCGCGGGCCGGCCTGTTCTTCTCAGCCCTTCGCCTCCTGCCCACGGAAATCGCCCGCAACGAGACCTCGCCGGCCTCCCGGCTCAAGACGCTCGGCTATCTCGACGCGGTGCTGGCCGCCCGCGCCGCGCAGGCGGCCGGGTTCGACGAGGCCCTGTTCCTCAACACGAAGGGGCGGGTCGCCTGCGCCGGCACCGGCAATGTTTTCGGGATTCTCGGGGGCGCGCTGGTGACGCCGCCGACGGAGGAGGGCGTGCTGCCGGGCATCGTCCGCGGTGCGCTTCTCTCGAAGATCGCGCCGGGGCTCGGCCTTGCCGTCGAGGAGCGCCCGCTCCGCCCCGCCGATCTGGACCGGGCGGAGGCCGTGTTCGTCACCAACTCCCTGCGCCTGATCGCCCCCGTGGCGGCCATCGGCGGCACGACCTACGACAGCGCCGGGCACGCGACCGTTCAGAGGCTGTGGGCCGCGTTGCGCGCGGCGGTGGCGGCCTCGTGCGGCGTCGAGCCGGATGCCCTGAACCCGTGATCCGGGGATAACAGGATCACGGGACGCCGTGATCCTGTTATCCCGCTATCCCCGTTCGGGACGCAATCGCGGGCGGGAGACCGTCGCTCAGCCGAACGCGGCGCTGCTCGCGCGCTGCACCCCTGCCCGCTCCATCTCGGCCCAGGCCCGCATCGTGCCGTCGCGGTCGATGCCGCGCACCGCGTCCTCGACGACGGTCACGTCGAAGCCGGCGGCGCGGGCGTCGAGCGCGGTCCAGCGGATGCAGTAATCGGTGGCGAGGCCGGCGACGAACAGGCGGGTGAGGCCGCGCTCCGTCAGGTAGCCGGCAAGCCCGGTGCGGGTGTGCCGGTCGGCCTCGAGGAAGGCGGAATAGCTGTCGATGTCCGGGTGATAGCCTTTTCGGATCACCAGCTCGGCCCGCTCCGCCCGCAGGTTCGCGGCGAGGGCGGCGCCGGGCCTGCCCTGCACGCAATGGTCCGGCCAGAGCACCTGTTCGCCGTAGGGCATCGTCACCGTGTCGAACGGCTGGCGGCCCGGATGGCGCGAGGCGAAGGAGGCGTGGCCGGGCGGGTGCCAGTCCTGGGTCAGCACCACGTGCGGAAAGATTTCTGCCAGTCGATTGACCGGCCCGATCACGGCGTCACCCTCGGGTACGGCGAGCGCCCCACCGGGCAGAAAGTCGTTCTGCACATCGACGACGAGCAGAACGCCGGTCTTGCTCAGCATCAGGCCAAGTCCCAGGGTTCCGAGGGACAAGTCCCTCGGCGGGGCCGGGCGGAGCCCGGAATCACGGCGTCATCACCGTGGCGCCGGTCGTCTGCCGATCCGCCAGATCGCGATGCACCTGCGCCGCGTCGGCGAGCTTGGCGCGCGTATGGACCGGAATCTTCACCGCGCCGCTCGCCACGACCTCGAACAGCTCGGCGGCGTTGGCGTCGAGCTGTTCGCGGGTAGCGATGTGGGTGAAGAGGGTGGGGCGGGTGGCGTAGAGCGAGCCCTTGGCCGCCAGGATGCCGATGTCGAAGGCCTCGATCGGGCCCGACGCCGAGCCGAAGCTGGCGAAGACGCCGCGGGGCGCGAGGCAATCGAGCGAGGCCGGGAAGGTCGCCTTGCCGACGCCGTCATAGACCACCGGAACCCCCTTCCCGCCCGTGATCTCCTTCACGCGGGCGGAAAAGTCCTCGTCGCGGTAGAGGATGACGTGGTCGCAGCCGTGTTCCTTCGCCAGCTCCGCCTTCTCCGGCGTGCCGACGGTGCCGATCACGGTGGCGCCGAGATGCTTGGCCCATTGCGTGGCGATGAGGCCGACGCCGCCGGCCGCCGCGTGGAACAGGATCGTATCGCCGGGCTGCACCCGGTAGGTGAGGCGCAGCAGGTAGTGGGCGGTGAGACCTTTCAACATCATCGCGGCGGCGGTCTCGTCGGCAATCGCGTCGGGCACGTGGACGACGCCCTTGGTGTCGACCACGACCTCCTCGGCATAGGTGCCGACGGCGCCGGCATAGGCGACGCGCTCGCCGACGCGGAAATCGGTGACGCCCTCGCCCAGCGCGTCGACCACACCCGCGCCCTCCTTGCCGAGGGTGAAGGGGAGGGAGGCGGCCTTGTAGAGGCCGGAGCGAAAGTAGATGTCGATGAAGTTGACGCCGATGGCGGTCTGGCGGACGCGGATCTGCCCGGGGCCGGGCTCCGGCGTCGGGATGTCCTCGTAGACCATCGCCTCGGGGCCGCCGTACTGGTGCACCCGGATCGCCTTCGCCATCGCGCCTTCTCCGTTCCCGCCGCCCGCCCTCGTCCGGGCGGGAGATATCGGGCGGAGCGCCGTCGGCAAGCGCTTTTGCGCGGATCGGGTGCGATTTGCCCCCTCGCCTCGTCCTCCGGCTATTCCTCCAGCACGTCCACACGCATGCCGATGCCCGACAGGCAGCGGTGGATGCGCTCCGCGATCTCCGGGGTGAGCTGGTGGACGTGGACATGCATCGTCGCGGTGTCCTCGGGCCGCACGATCACGCGGTAGCGCAGACCCTCGTCGCGCATCTGCCGCAACAGGTTGCTGCTCGCCGTGGTCATCGCCGCGATGTGCTGGTCGATCAGGTCGGGCCGCATGCCGGACGCTCCTCCGCTCATTCGCGCTCTCCCTCGCTCGCCGCCGCGGCGGGGCGCGGAAGCTCCCCATGGCTCTCGTAGGCGGAACGGTCGGCGCGGGGCGCGCACGCCTGACGGACCGGTGGGAACAGGCGCGACAGACCCTGGGCCACACCCGCCAGCACCGGATCGTAGGGAGAGCCGAAAGCGCCCGAGGCAACCTCGGGCCGGGCTGCGATGAATTTCCGCATGGAACGCCCCTCAGACGTGTCTCGCGCCGCTCGGCGACGCGTCGTGCCCGGCGCCCCGCGGACGGCGCCGAGTCGAACCAACATTTGTTTGGCAATGCGCGTGGGGCGATTTGGTTTCATGTCATCGCGTCGTCTTGTCGCCGCTCCGGCGCCGCGCGGACGTTGCGCGGAGACGCCGCCGCCCTTGACCCGACCTCGGGGCAACCTCTGTAGGGAAGAGAGTCACCCCCTCCCCGCACAAGGAGCCCTGTCGCCGTGACGGTCCCGGATCCGACTTCCCCCCTCCCCGCTCTCCCGCCGCGCTTCGAGGTGGCGGTGGTCGGCGCCGGGGCGGTCGGACTCGCGGCCGCTCTGGCGCTCGCCCGCGACGGCGTGACGACCGCCCTGGTCGGGCGCCACGCGCCGGTCGCCGACGGGCGCACCGTCGCGCTTCTCGACGGCTCGGTGCGGCTGCTCACCGCCCTCGGCGCCTGGAGCGAGATCGGCCCCCATGCGGCGCCGCTCGCCGAGATGCATCTCGTCGACGACACGGGCAGCCTGTTTCGCCCGCCGCCGGCCCGGTTCTCGGCCGCCGAGATCGGCCTCGAGGCGTTCGGCTGGAACGTCGAGAGCGCCCGCCTCGTCGAGACCCTGCGGCGCCAGGCCCGCGTCACCCCCGGCCTGACCCTGTTCGAGGCGGATTCCACCGGAATGCAGCGCACCGAGGGCGCGGCGATCCTCACCCTGGCGAATGGGGAGAGCCTCGCGGCGCAGCTCGTCGTCGGCGCCGACGGGGGCCGCTCGCCCCTGCGGCAGACGGCGGGGTTGCGGACGCGGGAATGGTCGTACCCGCAAGGCGCGCTGACGACGCTGCTCGCCCACGAGCGGCCCCACCGCGACGTCTCCACCGAGTTCCACACCCGCAACGGGCCCTTCACCCTGGTGCCGCTGCCCGGCGGGCACCGCTCCAGCCTCGTCTGGGTCACGGGCGAGCGGGCGGCCAAGCGCCTGTCCGCCCTCGACGATGCCGCACTGGCGGCGGCGGTGGAGCATCAGGCCCGCTCGATGCTCGGCGCGATGCGGATCGACGGGCCGCGCGGCCTCGTGCCGATGCGGGGATTGTCGGTGGCAAGCCCGGTGGCCGAGCGCCTCGCGCTGATCGGCGAGGCCGCCCACGTCTTCCCGCCGATCGGGGCGCAGGGGCTGAACCTCGGCCTGCGCGACGCCGCGGCGCTCCGCGACGCCGTGTTGTCCGCCCGCGAGGCCGGGCGCGATCCGGGGACGTCCGCGTCCCTCGCGGGCTTCGCCCGTGGCCGGGGCATCGACGCCCGCCTGCGCGGGGCGGCGGTGGACATGCTCAACCGCTCGCTGCTGACCGACCTCGTGCCGGTCGATGCCCTGCGGGGCCTCGGCCTCGTCGTCCTCTCCTCGGTCGCCCCGTTGCGCCGCCTCGTCATGCGCGAGGGCGTGCAGCCGCGGCTCGGGGCGCCCCGGCTGATGCGCTGACGCTTATCCCCTCCCCACAGGGGGGAGGAGAACGACTCGTCCGGCTCGCCGGGAGACCTACGAAGACGCTCACATCAAAAAAGAATCACAAAAACGCGCCGTACAGGTCCACCGTCTCGAACCCCCGCTCCGCCAAGCGCTCGGCCAGCACCCTGCGATGGCAGCGGGCGGGGTCGCGCTCGAAGCAGAGCAGGCAGGTGGGCGCGCGGGCGGCCAGCTCCGCCAGCCCGTCGAGGGCGAGACCGCCATCGGCGGTGTCGAGCACCTCGTCGCAGTAGATCTTGCGCATCAGCCCGGCATCGTGGGCGCGGGCGGCCTCGCGGCCGGACTTCGGGGTGCCGAGACTCCGAAAATGCTCGTAGCCGAGGCCCGCCTCCTCAAGGCCCGCCTTCAGCGCGCCCTTCGAGAAGCCGCGCTTGCGCGAGTTGGCCACCGCCCGCACGTCGGCCAGCACCCTCACCCCCGCCTCCGTCAGGGCGGCGTGCAGCCGCTCGGGGGCCAAGCCTTCGTATCCGATGGTGAACAGAGTGTTGCGCATGGAACGCTCGATCGAAATCCGAGACGGATGAAGGCATTAGCGCGGGACCTCGATACCGCCGGGGCGGCCTAGGCCGGCCTATGTGCCCGGTTTGCAACGGCTTCCGGAAATCCGCCGCAATGCTGGCAAAGCTCTGTTAACCGCCCGCGGGGCATCGAATACCCATTGATTTCGCACGCGGGAAGTGGCGGGCCATCGATGTCGCAGGACACCGGGTATACCTCTCAACGCCCTGCGGCTCCGCGCGCCTGGCTGAAGCGGGGGTTCGCCGCCGCGCTGCTGTCCGGGCTCGCGGCCTGCGCCTCGCAGAGCGACTTCTACCCCACCAAGGGTGACGTGAAGCCCCATCCGGGCGTGGCCAAGGCCAAGAACCACCCGATCCAGGGCATCGACATCTCGAAGTGGCAGGGCCCGATCGACTGGGCCTCGGTCAAGGGCGCGGGCACGCAGTTCGCCTTCATCAAGGCGACCGAGGGCGGCGACCACGTCGACGAGCGCTTCCGCGAGAACTGGGACGGGGCCGGCCGGGCCGGCGTGCCGCGGGGCGCGTACCATTTCGTGTTCTGGTGCCGCTCGGCGGAGGACCAGATGGCGTGGTTCAAGCGCAACGTCCCGAACGATCCGACCGCCCTGCCCCCGGTGCTGGACGTGGAATGGAACGGCCACTCGGCCAAGTGTCCGAAGAAGCTGCCCAAGGCCCAGGCGCTCGCCATGACCCGCTACATGCTGGAGGAGATGGAGCGCTACACCGGCAAGCGGCCGATCATCTACACCGACATCACCTTCCACAAGGACGTGCTGGAAGACGAGCTGCCCGATTACCCGCATTGGGTCCGCTCCACCGCCGCCGAGCCGGAGCAGCGCTACGCCAACCGCAAGTGGATGCTGTGGCAGTTCACCTCGACCGGACGCGTGCCCGGCGTGCGCGGCGACGTGGACCGCAACGCCTTCTACGGCAGCCCGCGGGAATGGGCTTCCTTCCTCGCCACGGATTGCGACCCGCGCGAGCATCGCCGCCTCGCCTCGCAGGGGCTGTGCAGCGCCAAATAGTGTCGCCGGGCCGGGAGCGGACGATTGTCGATCGATGGGCGCGGCCGGCGTAACCTATGTTATCGCCTCGTCCGCGCCTGAACTTATCGAGCCTGAGAGAGGGCGGTTCGGCGCGGGTTTTTCGATGACCGGCGGTGGTTGTGTCTACTTATAGACAGACATCGCATCGGAGCTCGCGCTAGGAGCGCCGCATCATCCGACGGACCCGAGCCACCCCATGCCTTCGGCCCTGGAGCGCTGCTTCGAAGGCAACCTCCTCCTCAAGTCCCTGCGTCCCGAGGATCGCGCGCTGCTGCTCCCGCATCTGGAGCGGGTCGAGTACGCCCGCGGCGCCACCCTGTTCGCCGCAGGCCGCGAGGTCGATTTCATCAGCTTCCCCCTCGACCAGACGGTCGTGACGCTGCTGATCTCGATGATCGACGGACGCAGCGCCGAGACCGCCACGATCGGCCGAGAGGGCGCGGTCGGCGGCGTCGTCAGCAACGGCGGCCTGCCCGCCTCGACCCATGCCACGATCCAGATCGCCGGCCCGATGCTGCGGATGGACTCGGTGCGACTCCAGGAGGCCAAGCGCCGCTCGGAGCACTTGCGCAACCTGTTCACCCGCTACTCCGACTGCCTGCTGGCGCAGGTGCTGCAGTCGGTCGCCTGCAACGCGCTCCATCCGATCGAGGAGCGCTGCCTGCGCTGGCTCCTGACCCTGCAGGACCGGCTGGCGAGCGACGTGTTGCCGATCACCCAGGAATCGCTGGCCGCGATGCTCGGCGTCCAGCGCACCTACCTGACGCGCATCCTGCGGATGTTGCAGCAGCAGGGGCTGATCGAGGTTGGGCGCGGGCGCATCACCATCGTGGACCGCGCCGAGACCGAGGCGGTGGCCTGCGAGTGCCATGCCTGCGTCAAACGTCACTTCGAGACGGTGCTCGGTGCGGTCTATGGTCCAAACGGTCGCCTTGTCGCGATCGATCCGCCGACCTAAACGCTCTGTCACGAGAGGGTGACGCCGGTCCACCGTGCGGCGCTGCCTTCGATGGGGCCGAGCCGCCGAGCCCGCGGGGACGGGATGCAAGGGGCGACACGACGCCATGACCGACAGCCAACCTGTCCGCGCCGATGAGCCGACCGTCTGACGCCGCGGCGCCGGGGATCGCGACCGGGGGCGCCGAGCGGTGCGCCGCGCTTGCCCGCTACGGCATCCTCGACACGCCCCCGGAGCAGGATTTCGACGACGCGGTCGCGCTCGCCGCGCAGCTCTGCGCCGCGCCGACGGCGCTCGTCAGCCTCGTCACCGAGGACCGGCAATGGTTCAAGGCGCGGCTCGGCTTCACGGCGACCGAGACCGGGCTCGACCGCTCGGTCTGTTCGCACACGCTGGGCTTGACCGACGTCCTCGTCATCCCCGACCTCACCGCGGATGACCGCACCCGCGCGAACCCGCTGGTCACGGGGCCGCCGGGGGCGCGCTTCTATGCGGGCGCCCCGTTGATCACGCCGGAGGGCGTCGCCATCGGCGCCCTGTGCGTGCTCGACACGGCGCCCCGGCCCGAGGGCCTGAGCCCGGCGCAGAAGGCGGGGCTCGCCGCCCTCGCCCGCTCGGTGATGACCCAGTTCGCGCTGCGCCGGGCGGCCCTGTCCCGCCGGGCGGAGATCGCCGCCCTGGCCGAGAGCGAATTGCGCCTGCGGCTCGCCGTGGAGGCGACCGATATCGGCACCTTCGACTACGACCTCGCCACGGGCATGCTGCGCTGGGACGGGCGCACCCGCGCCCTGTTCGGCGTCGGCCCGGACGAGCCCGTGAGCTACGCGGAGACGTTCCTGCCCCGCCTCCACCCGGAGGACCGGGCGCGGACCGATGCGGCGGTCCGCGCCGCCCTCGATCCCGAGGGCCACGGCCGGTTCGATTGCGAGTACCGCACCGTCGCCGCGGACGGCCGCCTGCTCCATCGGCTGACCGCCCGCGGCGCCGTCATCCGCGAGGGAGCCGAGACGCTCCGCTTCGTCGGCACGGTGCGCGACGTGACCGCCGAGCGCGCCGCGCAAGCCGCGCTCGCGGCCACCGAGGAGCGCCTGCGGCTGGCGACGCGGGCCACCAACGATGCGATCTGGGATTGGGACCTCGTCCGCGATCACGTGCTGTGGAACGAGGCGCTGGAGGCGGCCTATGGCTGGGCGCCCGAGACCGTCCGGCCCACCGGCGGCTGGTGGCTGGAGCGGATCCACCCGGACGACCGGGCGCGGGTCGAGGCCGACATCCGCTCCGTGATCGACGGCGGCGGTGACGACTGGCGCCACGAATACCGCTTCCGCCGCGCCGACGGCTCCTATGCCGAGGTGTTCGACCGCGGCTCGATGGTGCGCGATGCCCGGGGCGCGCCGCTGCGGATGATCGGCGCCATGCTGGACCTGACCGAGCGCAACCGCGTCTCCGGCCAGCTCCGGGCGGTGTTCGAGGGCGCCAATGTCGGCATCGTCCAGATCGATCCGCGCACGCTGGTCGCCCTCGAAGTCAACGCCAAGCTCTGCGCCATCTGGGGCGCGGCGGAATCCGAGATCGTCGGCCGTTCGGTGGCCCAATGGACGCCGGAGGAGGATGCGGAGGAGCGCGACCGCCTGCATCAGCGCCTGGCGGCGGGCGAGATCATGCGCGAGACCCTGGAGAAGCGCTACCGCCGCAAGGACGGACGCCTGATCTGGGGCCGGGTCAACCTCGTCTCGCAGGTGAACGGCGACGCGCTGCTGACCACCGCGATGATCGAGGACATCACCGAGGAGAAGCGGGTCGAGGCGCGCCAGCGGGCGCTCATCGAACTCGGCGACCGCCTGCGCGACGCCCCCGATGCCGCCGCGGTCTCGGGCGTCGCCGCCGAGATTCTGGGGCGGACGCTCGACCTGTCGCGGGCGGGCTATGCCGCCATCGACGGGGCCGCCGGCCGCTTCCGGGTCGAGCGCGACCGGACCGACGGGACGGTGGCGAGCCTTGCCGGAATCCATCCGCTCGCCCTGTTCGGCGCGACGGTGGCCCGCCTGCGGCGGGGCGAGGTTCTGATCGTCCCCGACATCGCCGCCGATGCCGGCCTCGCCCCGGATGCCGGAAGCTACGCCGCGCACGGCATCCGGGCCCAGGTCAAGGTGCCGCTGCTGCGCCGGGGCGACCTCGTCGGCCTGCTGTTCGCCCACGCTGCCGCCCCCCGCGCATGGGAGCCCGGCGAGGTCGGCTTCGTGCGCGAGGTGGCCGACCGGGTCTGGGCGGCGCTCGGTCGCCTCCAGGCCGAGGAGCAGCAGCGCGTGCTCAACCGCGAACTGAGCCACCGCCTCAAGAACACCCTGACCATGGCCCAGGCCATCGCCTCGCAGACCCTGCGCAACGTCACCGATGTCGGCTCGGTCAAGGAGGCCCTGGTCGCCCGCCTCGTGGCGCTCGGCAAGGCGCACGACATCCTGCTCTCGGGGGAGGGCGACGAGGGCGCGGGGCTGGAGGCGGTGCTGGCCGGGGCGCTCGCCATCCACGACGACGGCGAGCCCGAGCGCATCCGCCTGTCGGGCCCGGCGATCGAGGTCGGCCCGAAGGCCGCGCTCTCGCTCTCGCTGATGATCCACGAACTCGCCACCAACGCCGCCAAGTACGGCGCCTTCTCGGTGCCGGGCGGGCGCGTCGTCGTGGAATGGACCATCGAGGGCGGGGAGGAGGGCGGGCCGAGCCCCGACGCCCTTGTCCGGATGGTCTGGACCGAGCGCGGCGGCCCGCCGGTCAAGGTGCCGACCCGAAAGGGCTTCGGCTCGCGCCTGATCGAGCGCGGCCTGTCCGGCGCCGTCGGCGGCGCGACCCAGACCGATTACGCCGCCGACGGCGTGATCTGCCGCATCACCGCCCCGCTCGGGGGATTGCTGGAGAAGGAGTAGATTGTTCTTCCGGAGCCGGCGCGGCGCGGCATTTTGCGCGCCTGCAGGGGCAACGAACCGGCGTCTCGCCGTTTGTCCGAGGGATCCGGTCATAGGAACCCCGATGGATGAGCCCGTTCCCCCCTCCCCCGGCGATGGCGACCGCCCGCTCGCCCTGGTCGTCGAGGGCGACGCGATCCAGCGGATCGGGACCGCGGATTGCGTGGCGGAGGCCGGCTTCGAGGTGATCGAGGCCTGGAACGGGCCGACGGCGCTCCGCCAGATCGAGCGCCATCCGGAACTGCGCCTCGTCGTCATCGACGCCGACCTGCCCGATCCGGACGGGCGCTTCGCCCTGATCCACGCCATCGCCCGCCTGCGGCCCGGCCTGACCCTGATGGCGGTCTCCGCCGGCCCGGCCCCGGAGCCGGGTGCCCTGCCCTGCGATGCGCGGTTTGCCGCCAAGCCCCTCGGGGCGGGGGTGGCAAGACAGGCACGCGAGAGGTTGGGAGGACGTTTCGCGTGATCGAGCCGGGATCGCCTGCGCGGTGGCAGCCGCTCCTGGCCGCCGACATGGCGCAGGTCGATCGGATCGCCGCCCTGATCCATGCCGGCCTGCCGGAGCGGCCCGCGGTGCTGGCGGAGAAGCGCGACCTCTCGCCCGCGACCTGTCTGAAGCTCGAGCGCGACGGGAGAATCGTCGGATACGGGCTGGCTCACCCATGGATGCTGCGCGACATCCCGCCCCTCGACGCGTTCCTGACCGCGCTGCCGCCGTCGCCGGATTGCCTCTACCTCCACGACGTCGCGATCCTGCCCGAGGCGCGCGGCCGGCAGGCCGCGGCCCGCTTCATCGCCGGCCTCACGGCGCAGGCGCGGGGATGCGGGATCGCGTATCTCGCCTGCGTCTCGGTCTACGGCACCGTCGGGTTGTGGTCGGGGCTCGGCTTCGCGGCGCAGGACGATCCGGGCTTACGGGAAAAGCTGTCGAGCTACGGCGCCAGCGCCCGATACATGACGGCCCGGATCTGATCGCGCTCGGCGGCCAAAGCCCAAACCGTCACTCCGCCGGCACCGCCTGCCCCTCCCCGCGCCCTGCCTTGCCCTTCGCCTCCCCCCGCAGCCGCTCGGCGGCGACGTAGAAGACCGGCGTCACGAACAGGGTCAGGACGGTGGCGACCACGAGGCCGCCGATCACCACCGTGCCCATCGAGAGGCGGGCATTGGCCCCGGCCCCGCTGGCGATGGCGAGCGGCACCGCGCCGAGGATGAAGGCGAAGGAGGTCATCAGGATCGGGCGCATGCGCATCCGCGTGGCGTGCTTGGCCGCTTCCAGCGCGTCCTCGCCCTTGGCCCGCAATTCCTCGGCGAAGGAGACGAGCAGGATCGAGTTCTTGGCCGCCAATCCGACGAGCAGCAGCAGCCCGATCTGCCCGAACACGTCGAGCGGCATGTCGCGGAGCGCCAGGAAGCCGACCGCGCCGAAGATGGCGAGCGGCGTGGCGAGCAGGATGACGAGGGGCAGGCGCACCGATTCGTACTGCCCGGCGAGGAAGCAGAAGATCATGAACACGCCGAGCCCGAAGATCAGCGGCGCGAAGCTGCCGGCGATCTTTTCCTGATAGGCGACCTCGGTCCACTCGATGGAGAAGTTGCGCGGCAGCTCCGAGGACAGGCGCTCGACCTCTTCGAGGATGGTGCCGGAGGACGAGGTCGGCTCGATGGTGATCGCCACCTCGATCGCCGGATAGGTGTTGTAGGACAGGACCGCGGTCGGCCCGGTGGTGAACTTCGCCTGGACCAGCGAGCCGAGGCGCACCGGCTGGCCTTCGGCGTTCAGCACGGTGAGCGCCTCGAGATCCTGGAACACGCGCCGGCCCGAGGCCTCGCTCTGGACGTAGACTTGGTAGACGAAGCCGAAGCGGTTGAAGAGGTTGACGAAACTCGATCCGACATAGGTCCCGAGCGCCTCGAACAGCCGCGACAGCGGCACGCCGAGCTGCTCGGCCTTGGCCCGGTCGATGTCGAGGCGGATCTGCGGCACGCCCCATTCGGTGGTCGGCGTCGCCCCGCTGACGCCGGGCAGCGCCTTGATCTTCTCGATGAATTCGTTGGCCGTCTTCGCCAGTCCGAGGCCGCCATTGCCGGAGCGATCCTGAATCTCCAGCGTCAGCCCGCCGCGGCTGCCGAGCCCCGGCAGCGGCGAGGGGTTGGCGATGCGGACCTGCCCGTCGGGGTCGTGCTTGAACCGCTCCTCCATGTCGCGGATCAGGTCGTCGACCGTCGTTTTGCGCTCGTCCCAGGGCTTCATGACGGGGATGTTGAAGCCGTAGAACGGGGCAACCGTGTCGGCGAGGAAGCTTCGGCCCGACACCCCGATGGTGTGATCGACATCGTCGCGGGCCCGCAAGGCTTCGCCGAAGCGGGCGTTCATCGCCTCGGTGCGCTGGACCGAGGCGCCGAGCGGCATCGCCACCTCGGCGTAGAGATAGCCCTGGTCCTCCTCCGGCACGAAGCCGGTCGGGCGCTGCATCAGCAGCAGCACGGTGGCCCCGGCGAACAGGACGAAGACCACCAGCGTCAGGACGACGTGGCGCGACAGGAACCCGATCGCCGCGACGACGAAGCCCGCCGCCCGTTCGAGCGCCGTGTTGAACCAGTCGAGCGGGCGCTGCCACCACGGGCGGCGATGGCCGGGCTCGTGCGGGCGCAACAGCAGGCCGCAGAGCGCCGGCGTGAGCGTCAGCGAGACGACCGCCGAGATCAGCACCGAGATCGCGATGGTGAGCGCGAACTGGTTGTAGAGCTGGCCGGTCAGCCCCGGAATGAAGGCCACCGGCACGAACAGGGCGGCGAGCACGAGCGTCGTGGCGATGACCGGCCCGCCGACCTCGTTGACGGCGGCGCGCGCGGCGGGCTTGGGCGCCTCGCCCTCCGCCATCAGCCGCTCGGTGTTCTCGACGACGATGATGGCGTCGTCCACCACCAGTCCCACCGCCAGCACGAGGCCGAGCAGGCTGAGCGTATTGAAGGAGAAGCCGAGCAAGGCCATCGGCCCGAACGTGCCGATCAGCGCCACCGGCACCGCGATGGTCGGGATCAGCGTCGCGCGCCAGTTCTGGAGAAAGAGGTAGGTGACGACCGTGACGATCAGGATCGCCTCGATCAGCGTGCGCACCACCTCGTAGATCGCCTCCTTGACGAACTCGGTGGAATCGAGCGCGATCTTGTAGTGCAGGCCCGGCGGAAACCGCTTGGCGAGGTCCGCCATGGTCTCGCGCGTCCCGTTCATCACCTCGACGGCGTTGGCGTCGGGGTTCTGGAAGATGCCGAGCGTCGCCGAGGGCTTGCCGTCGAAGTTCGAGGTGACGCCGTACTGCTCGGAGCCGAGTTCGACCCGCGCGACATCCGAGACCCGCACCACCGAGCCGTCGGCATTGGCCCTGAGCACGATGTTGCCGAACTCCTCCGGCTTCACCAGCCGGCCCTTGGTGACGAGCTGAAGCTCGAAGGGCGTCGCCCGGTCCATCGGCAGTTTGCCCAGCGAGCCGGTGGTCACCTGCGCGTTCTGCGCCTGGATCGCCGCGAGCACCGTCTCGGTCGCCATGCCGAGCGCTTCCATCTTCACCGGGTCGAGCCAGACCCGCATGGCGTAGCGCATGTTCGAGAAGTTGAGGATGCGGCCCATGCCGGTGACGCGGCGCAGCGGCTTGATCACCTGCGTCTCGGCGTAGTTGGCGAGAAACAGCTCGTCGAAGCCGGTGCCCTCGTCGGCGTAGAGCACGACGTTGCCGAGGCGCTGGCGCGAGGACTTCTGGATTTCCAGGCCTTGATCCCGGACGGCCTGCGGTAGTTTGGCCTCCGCGCGGCTGGAGCGGGTCAGCACTTCGGCGGCGGCCGCGTCGAGGTTCGAGCCGACCTCGAAGGTCGCGTCCACCGAGACGCTGCCGTCGGCCGAGGAGGTCGACTGGATGTAGATGAGGTTGGGCGCCCCGTTGATCTCCTGCTCCAGCGGGATCGCGATCGACTCGTAGGCCTGCTGGGCGGAAGCGCCCGGATAGGTCGCCTGGATGTTGACGACGGGGGGCGCGATCTCGGGATACTGCGCCACCGGCAGGGTCAGCCCGGCGACGATGCCGATCGTCGTGATGATGACCGAGATGACGCCCGCGAGGATCGGCCGGTCGACGAACGTGGCGAACATGGGCCGGGGCCGTCTCCGGATGCGTTTGGGTGAGGCGGCCGGGGGCTGTGACCGACGGCCGTGAAGAGCCCGCGTGCAACGTCTTGGGCCTCTGCGTGTTCCCCACCTGCCGCGGCGCCGCGACGTGACGGGCCGGCGGCGTCGGGAGGGGGGCTTCGTGCGGTCAGGCGTCGGTTTCGTCATCACCGGGATCGTCATCGGGGCGATGGGGATCGCGGGCGGCGCGTGGTGGGGGATGGGCCATCCGATCCCCGGCTTCCTCGCCCACCACCTCAAGGTGGATCAGCGCGCCAAGGCCAAGGACCGGGAGGAGCCCGCGCTCGCCGTGAAGGTGGTGCCCGCCGCGCAGGCCGAGGTGCCGGTCGCGTTCGAATATACCGGCACGATCCTCTCGCCCCGCGACGCCGAATTGCAGGCGCGGGTGACCGGCATCGTGGTGGAGCGCGCCTTCGAGCCGGGCGGCCACGTGAAAAAGGGTCAGGTGCTGTTCCGCATCGATCCGCGCCCGTTCGAGGTGGCTTTGCAATCGGCGACCGCGCTCCGCGACCAGGCCAAGGCCACCCTCGACTTCGCCCAGGCCGAGGTGAACCGTACCGAGCAGCTCGCTGACAAGGGTTTTGCCACCGAGCAGCGCGCCCAGCAGAACCAGTCGAATCTCGCGACCGCGACCGCCAAGCTCAACGAGGCGGAGGCGGCCATCGCCCGGCAAAAACTCAACCTCGACTACGCGGTGATCCGCGCGCCGATCGACGGGCGCTCGTCGCTGTCGATGGTCAACATCGGCGACATGGTGATCGAGAACCAGACCAAGCTGGTCTCGGTGGTGCAGGTGAACCCGATCGACGTGCAGATGGCGCTCTCCTCCGAGGACGCCGAGGCCGTGCGGGTGGCGCTCCACGACAAGCGGGCCAAGGTCCAGCTCTTGGACGTCCAGCGCGAACCCGTGCGCGAGGCCACGATCTACCGCCTCGACAACCGCTTCGATCCCCGCACCGGGCGCCGCCTGATCCAGGCGTGGCTCGACAATGCCGACGAGCGCTACCTGCCCGGCCGCTTCGTGCGCGCCCGCATCGAGGTCGGCCGCCAGGAGCGGCTCCTGGTGCCGACCATCGCGCTCTCGGCCCAGCTCGACCAGCAGGTGGTCTGGACCGTGGACGACGAGAACAAGGTCCACATGACCGCGATCGAGACCGGCGACGCCTACGGCGACACCACCGCGGTGCTCAAAGGCCTCAAGCCCGGCACCAGGGTGGTGGTCGATCATCTCCAGAGCCTGCGCCAGAACCTCAAGGTCGAGCCGCAGGCGGCCGAGCCGGTCAAGGCCGCCGACAACACCCCCGCCTCCGGCGAGGCGCGGCACTGAATGATGGGTCGGAGACAGGAAGGTCCGGGGCTTGCACCACGACGCGTGTGCAGGCGCACCGGCTCGGACGGCGGCACAGGCGTTGGATCGACAAGGCGAGCGAGACGGAGATCATGACGCTACTCACCATGCCGGCCGTGCAGGCCCTCGTGTTCGTGGCGGGCTGTGCCCTGATCCACGCTGCCCGCGCCCACGCCGCGGCGCTCGCCCGCGTGCTGACCGAGGCCGCGCTCCTGCTCGCGGTGCTGCTGCTGGTGAGCGCCGCCATCAACTCGGCGGTCGAGGCCACCCTCGGCGGCAGCGGCCCCTACGACGCCATCGTGGCGCTCGACGCGCCCTGACCTGACACGCGGGTCACGCCGCCCGCACCTGCTCCAAAAACCCCCCGACCTCCTGCCGGAGCGCCGCCGCCTGCCGGGCGAGGTCGCTGGCCGCACCGAGCACCTGGGCCGAGCCGGCGCTGGTGCCGGTGGCGGCCTGCGCCACGCCCGCGATGGTGTCCGACACCGTGCGGACGCCGTGCGAAGTCTCGACCGTGGTGCGGGCGATCTCGGCTGTGGCCGCGCCCTGCTGTTCGACCGCGGCGGCGATGTCGCCGGAGATGCGCGCCAACTCGCGGATGGAGCGGCCGATCCCGCCGATGCCGGTGACCGAGGCCTCGCCCGAGGCGGCGATCTCGGCGACGCGGCCCGCGATCTCCTCGGTCGCCCGCGCGGTCTGGCCCGCGAGTTCCTTCACCTCGGACGCCACCACGGCAAAGCCCCGGCCCGCCTCCCCGGCGCGGGCCGCCTCGATGGTGGCGTTGAGGGCCAGAAGATTGGTCTGGCCGGCGATGTCCGAGATCAGCCCGACGATCCGGGCGATGCCGTTCGCAGCACCCGCCAGCCGCTCGACCTCGGCGGCGGTGCGCGCGGCGTCCGCTTCGGCGCTGGCCGCGGCGTCCGCCGAGGCGACGACCTGGGTGCCGATCTCGCGGATCGAGGCCGACAGCTCCTCGGTCGCCGCCGCGATCGAGTCGGAGGCCCGCGCCGCCTTCTCGGAGGCCGCCGCCGCCGAACCGCTCAAGGACGAGGTGTCGCCCGCATTCGCGCTCATGGCACGGGCGGCGCCCTCCAACTGCTGCGCGGCGGCCGAGACCGCGGCGACGATGCCGCCGACCCGCGCCTCGAAGCCGTCGGCCACGCCCATCATCGCGGCGTGGCGGCGCGCCGCCTCCTCCCCGGCGCTGCGCTCCCGCTCCGTTCGGGCGCGGGCGCGCTCGGCGACGCTGTCGCGGAATTCGGCCGCCGCCGCCGCGATGGCGCGCAGCTCGTGCGGGCCCTTCACCGGCACGGCCACGCTGGTGTCGCCCTGCCCGATCGCGGTGAGCGCGCGGGCCATGCGCGCCAAGGGCTTGGCGATGGCCGAGCCGAGGGCGAAGGCGAGCGCCACCGAGAGCCCGAGCATCGCCAACATCCCGGCGGACCAGACCGCGACCGCCCGCTCGGCGCGGGCGCGGGCGGCGCCGGCCTCGCGCGCGAGCGCGGCGGTGAGCCGGTCCTCGATGGCCTTGAGGCCGTCGATGCGCTGGGTCGCGAGACGGAACCAACCCTTGGCGTCGGCGAAGGCCGGCGCCTGCCCCGGCAGCGTGCCGAGCGCGATCCCGCGGATGCGGGCGACCTCGCGGGCGGGCGCCTCGGCCTCGGCCGCGTCGAGACCGGCCGTGTCCTCCGCCGGACTCGCGGCCCGAAACAGCCGGGCGTAGGTGTCCTGATCGGCCGACAGGCCGGCGAGCCGCCGGTAGCCCGCCAGATCGAGGCTGCCCGCGGCGAACACCGCGGAGGCCGCCGCCCGCTCCTGGCCCGCCATCTCCTTGAGCGACAGGAAGGCCGAATAGGCCGCGATCCGCGCGCCCACCGCCGGGTCGGCGGCGATCTGGCCGACCTCGCGCACGAGGTTCAGCGCCTCGCCGATCACCCCGGTATAGAGGGCGAGGTTGGCCGGGACCGTGACCTCCAGCCGATCGACCGCGCCGCGATGCGCCTCGATCCGCCCGAGCGCGGTGCGCAGCGCGTCCGCCTTGCGGGTAAAATCCGCGCCGCCCTCCGCATGATCGAGCGCCGCCCTCAGCTCGGCGCGGGCGGCGTCGGTGAGCCGGCGCTGGGCGGCGAGTTCGGTGCCGAACTGCGCCCCCTTCGAGCCGAGGAACAGCGAGGTGGCGCCCCGCTCCTTCTGCGCCTCGTGCACCATCGCGCTGATCCGGGCCGAGAGGCCGACCAGCGCCTCCATCCGGGCCATCGCCCGGCCCTCGCCGACCCGCTCGAACACCGCCACCCCGGCCGTCCCGGCGAAGGCGAGGCAGGGGATCAGCGCCACGGCGACGATGCGCCCGCGCAGCGAGCCGAGAATTCGCCCGCCGAGCCTATTTGCGCCCGGGGAGCCAAGAGCGGAAGATCTTTCGGTCGAGGTAGCGGACATCGAACGGCCGGACTTGAGGAATTTCTGTCGCAGTTGTGATGTCCCTCGGTAAAGAAATGCTTGTTCTGCCGAACTTGGCTGACGATTGAGGTATTTGCCTGCTTAATGTGCCGAACGATGCAAAAATAGGCAGTAATGAGTAGCCTGAACCGCACAATCTATCATTAGATAACTTGCCGGAGGCAAAGGGCTGCGTCCTCGGCTCACGTTGCCCGTCCCATCGGGCGCGGAACCCGGCGGGACCGGCCGTCTTGAAACGCGCGAGGCGGCGCGCGACGGGAGACCAGCATGGCGGCATCCGAAGAGGGCGGCGGCGCGAACGGCGACGGCCGCTTCGACATCCACGCCATCGCCCGCGGCCTGCCCGACGCGGCCGCGACGCTGCTGGTCGATGCCTACCTGTCCGACCGCCCGGCGGCGAGCGTGCGGGTGTTCCGGGTCTACCGCCCGACCCCGCCGCACACCCACGCCACCTGCGACGAGGTGCTGGTCTGCCTTTCCGGGCGCGGCACCTTCTGGATGGGTGACGCCGCGTCCGAGGCGGAGTTCGGCCCCGGCCACCTGCTGCTGTTCGACCGCAACACCGTCCACGCGCTGCCGAAGATCCTGGAGGAGCCGCTGGTGTTCCTCTCGGTCGACACCCCGCGCCGCGCGCCCACCGACATCGTGTTCGTGAACCCGGAAGACGGGACGCCCGCGACCTTCATGGCGCGCAACGCCGAGGGCGGCGCAGCGTGACGTCGGGATCGGCGTTGCCGTCGTACCCGTTCCGTTCTAGTGGTTTCGCGCAGCCCGGAACCCATCTGCGTTCCTTCGAACCTGTTCCCGGTGCGGCATAGCTTCGTTCGCCCGGCCGCGCCCGGCGCCGTCACCTCGGCTCGACCGTCAGAGAATTTGTCGCCCATGGCCAAAGCCAAAGCCCGCACAGCCGAGACCGCGGCCGGCAAGGAAGAAACGGCCGACGCCCGCCTCGCCGCGCTGTTCGACGCCGCCCCGCCGCCCGCGCGCGACACCCGCGTGATTTCGGTGCGGGGCGCCCGCGAGCACAATCTCAAGAACGTCGATCTGACGATTCCCCGCGACAAGCTGGTGGTGTTCACCGGGCTCTCGGGCTCGGGCAAGTCGTCGCTGGCCTTCGATACGATCTACGCGGAAGGCCAGCGCCGCTACGTCGAATCGCTCTCGGCCTATGCCCGCCAATTCCTCGAGATGATGGCCAAGCCCGATGTCGATCAGATCGACGGGCTCTCGCCCGCGATCTCCATCGAGCAGAAGACCACCTCGAAGAACCCGCGCTCGACGGTCGGCACCGTCACCGAGATCTACGACTACATGCGCCTCCTCTGGGCGCGGGTCGGCATCCCGTATTCGCCCGCCACCGGCGAGCCGATCGAAAGCCAGACCGTCTCGCAGATGGTCGATCGCGTGCTGGAGCTGCCGGAGAAGACCCGGCTCTACCTGCTCGCCCCCGTCGTCCGGGGGCGGAAAGGCGAATATCGAAAAGAAATCGCCGAATTTCAGAAGAAGGGCTTCCAGCGCCTGCGCATCGACGGCGAGTACTATCCGATCGACGACGTGCCGAAGCTCGACAAGAAGCTCAAGCACGACATCGACGTGGTGGTGGACCGCATCGTCGTGCGCGCCGACATCGCCTCGCGGCTGGCCGACTCGTTCGAGACGGCGCTCGAACTCGCCGACGGCATCGCCGACATCGAGTTCGCCGACACGCCGGAGGGGGAAACCCCGAAAAAAATCACCTTCTCGTCGCGCTTCGCCTGCCCGGTCTCCGGGTTCACCATCCCCGAGATCGAGCCGCGGCTGTTCTCGTTCAACAACCCGTTCGGCGCCTGCCCGACCTGCGGCGGCATCGGCCACGAGATGCGGATCGACCCCGAGATCGTCATCTCGGACCCCGCCCTGTCGCTGAAGCGCGGCGCGGTCGGGCCGTGGGCGAAATCGACCTCGCCCTATTACGACCAGACGCTGGAGGCCCTCGCGCGCCATTTCGGCTTCAAGACGACGGTGGCGTGGTCGGCGCTGCCGGCCTCGGCCAAACAGGCGATCCTCTACGGCACCGGCACGGAATCGGTGCGGTTCGACTACAACGACGGCCTGCGCTCCTACTCGGTCAACAAGCCGTTCGAGGGCGTCATCCCGAACCTGGAGCGGCGCTACAAGGAGACCGAGAGCGACGCCTCCCGCGAGGAGATCGGCCGCTTCATGAGCGCCACGCCCTGTCAGGCCTGCGGCGGCAAGCGCCTCAAGCCCGAGGCGCTGGCGGTGAAGATCGATCGCCAGGATATCGGGCAGGTGACGGCGCTGTCGGTGCGCGACGCCCATCGCTGGTTCTCCGAGATTTCGGAAAAGCTGAGCGACAAGCAGAACGAGATCGCGGTCCGCATCCTGAAAGAGATTCGCGACCGGCTGACCTTCCTCGTCGATGTCGGCCTGGAATACCTGACGCTCGCCCGCGGCTCCGGTTCGCTGTCGGGCGGCGAGAGCCAGCGCATCCGCCTCGCCTCGCAGATCGGCTCGGGGCTGACGGGCGTGCTCTACGTCCTCGACGAGCCCTCGATCGGCCTGCACCAGCGCGACAACGAGCGCCTGCTCGGCACGCTCAAGCGCCTGCGGGATCTCGGCAATTCGGTGATCGTGGTCGAGCACGACGAGGACGCGATCCTGCAGGCCGACTACGTGGTCGATGTCGGGCCGGGCGCGGGCATCCATGGTGGGCAGATCATCGCTCAGGGCACGCCGCAGGAGCTTCTGCGCGATCCCGCCTCGCTGACCGCCAAGTATCTCACCGGCGAACTCTCGGTGCACACGCCGAAGGTCCGGCGCGATCCCGGCCGTGGCACGCTGACCGTCGTCGGCGCGCGGGGCAACAACCTGAAGGACGTGACCGCCAAGATTCCGCTCGGCACCTTCACCTGCATCGCCGGCGTGTCCGGCGGCGGCAAGTCGACGCTCATCATCGACACGCTCTACAAGGCGGCGGCCAAGCGCCTGAACGGCGCGCTGGAGCATCCGGCCCCCCACGATTCGATCGAGGGGCTGGAGCATCTCGACAAGGTCATCGACATCGACCAGTCGCCGATCGGCCGCACGCCGCGCTCGAACCCGGCGACCTATACCGGCGCCTTCACCCCGATCCGCGACTGGTTCGCGGGGCTGCCCGAGGCCAAGGCCCGCGGCTATCAGGCCGGGCGCTTCTCGTTCAACGTGAAGGGCGGGCGCTGCGAGGCCTGCTCGGGCGACGGCGTCATCAAGATCGAGATGCACTTCCTGCCCGACGTCTACGTCACCTGCGACGTGTGCAAGGGCAAGCGCTACGACCGCGAGACGCTGGAGGTGCGCTACCGCAACAAGTCCATCGCCGACGTGCTCGACATGACGGTGGAGGAGGCCGCCGACCTGTTCAAGGCGGTGCCGACCATCCGCGAGAAGATGGAGACGCTGGCCCGCGTCGGGCTGCACTACGTCCGGGTCGGCCAGCAGGCCACCACGCTGTCGGGCGGCGAGGCGCAGCGGGTGAAGCTGTCCAAGGAGCTGTCGAAGCGGGCCACCGGCCGCACCCTCTACATCCTCGACGAGCCGACCACTGGCCTGCACTTCCACGACGTCGCCAAGCTGATGGAGGTGCTCCACGAGCTGGTGGACCAGGGCAACACCGTGGTGGTGATCGAGCACAACCTGGAGGTCATCAAGACCGCCGACTGGGTGATCGATATGGGCCCCGAGGGTGGAGACGGCGGCGGCCGGGTGGTGGCGCAGGGCACGCCCGAGCAGATCGCCGCGAGTACCGCGAGCCACACGGGACGCTTCCTGCGCGAGGTGCTGGCCCGCCGCCCCGCAGCAATGGCCAAGGGGGCGAAGGCGGCCGCCAAGGCGTCGTCCAAGACCACGCCCGAAAAGACCACGCCCGAAAAGGCCGCGGCGTCGCGGGGGCGTGGCGCCGGCCGGGGCCGTCAGGCGGCCGAGTAGCCGCTCGACCGGGGCGGCGCGTCCGACGATTCGCCCCCCGATTCCCCTTCCCGACCGGCCGCCGGACCCGGTTCGGGCTTGCTGCGCTGCGGGAAGCCGTCGGCGGCTTGCGCAATCGCCCCGCCTCTCCTGCCGAACATGCCCGCCGATCGGTGGCGCCCAACGGCTTGATTGAGCTTGGCAATTCGCATCTCAATGCGGCCCTGTCGCCTGGATCGACGCGGCGGCCCTTCAGTAAGATATCGTTAAGGAATCCGGTGCTCCGCAGCGAAAATGCGGCTTTTGCGCAACGGTGTGACCCGAACTGCCGAGATTGCGGGCAATCCCCTGTCATTCGGAGCCGGTCTGTAGAATAGTTCCCGTCGTCGAGACTTGAGGTGCGGCCGTAAGGGGGCGTCGGCATCGGATCGGTTGGTCCCGCTCCAGAGAGAGCGGGGGGGAGCCGAGGGATGCGGGGGCTACGGGGCGGACGCCTGAAATCCTTGGGAAGGAACGAGAAAATGATGAAGAACTGGCTCGCCGCTGGCGCGATCGCGCTGACGGCCGGAATGACGACGACCGTCGCGCAGGCCCAGACCACCACGGTCCCCGGCGAGCAGGTCGGCCTCGCGGTCGGCGCTCCGCTGCCCGAGGGCGTGTATGCCATCAACACCTTCACCTACGGTGGTCGTGATCAGGGCGCGCTCGATGTCGGCGTGAACATTCCGATCCTGGTGTGGGCGACCCCGTGGGTTCCGCTCGGCGGCCGTCTCGAGTTCGTCGTTGCCCCCCCGACCGTGTTCGCCTTCGGCAAGAACAGCGGCCCAGGCGGCATCCGTGACTTCTCGGTCAACGTCGGCACCTTCGTCGGTGGCATCTGGGCGTTCGACCTCGGCGGCAACTTCGGCGTCAGCTTGCTCGGCGGTGTCTACCTCAACGAGCTGAACGGCGATCGCGGCGTGGCCCGCTTCAACAGCGGCGCCGTGGCCGTCAACCCGGTCCTGCCGTTCCTGGCCTCCAACACCTACCGCTTCGGCGTGGCCGGCAGCTACACCGGCGACGGTTGGAACGTGACCGCCAACCTGACCTACAACTTCTACGACTCGCCGGCGACCTTCAGCGGCAACAACACCTTCGGGACCCGTGGCCCGTTCAACATCTCCGACGCCCTCAACCTCGACCTGACCGCGACCAAGAAGTTCGGCAAGTTCGAGATCGGCGCCATCGGTTACGGCACGGTCAACCTCGACCCGAACCTTCTGAACCGCGTCGGCGATCTGGGCTCGGGCCGCATCGGTCGCGGTGGTCGCTTCCTCCTCGGCGGCCTCGTCGGCTACGACTTCGGCGCCTTCACCACGCAGTTCTACGTGGCCCGCACCGTCGCCCGCACCGCGGACTCCTTCGACTCGACCGAGGGCTGGTTCCGCATCGTGGCCCCGCTCTACACCCCGCCGGCCGCCGTGGCCGTCGCCCCGGCCCCGCTGGTGCGCAAGTACTGATCCGAACCGGGGACGCCGCAAGCGGCGTCCCCACACCCATACGGGTGGAACCGTCCGGCCGTAGGGCCGGGCGGTTTTTTGTTTGTGGCGGTCGCTTCCGGCTTCGCAGGCGCGGAGGGCGCCGTGCGGGAGATCGCATCGCGAGCGAGGCTCTCGCGTGTGGGGCGCATCGGCCTTTTTCCGAACGCCGGTTCCCACCTTTCGGGCCGCTGCTCAGGCCGAACGGGAACAGGCCACCTTGCACTTTACCTCAACATACGATGGCAAGTTTCTGAGATCGAAAAGCAATTGGCCGGTGCCTTCGCCTCACTCCGGGATCAGCTTGCCCGTATAGACCACCGGTCCGGTCGGCTGGCCCGTGGGGGAGCCGCCGGGCGGCTCGACCGACACCGCGAGGGTGCCGCCCGCGGCAGACCCCGCTTCCGAGGGCAGGGCGAGGCGGGCCGGCTCGGTGCCGACGAGGCCGAGGGGCCGCGGCGCGGCGCCCGCGCCGATATACCAGAGTTCCAGGCTGCGGCCCGCGGGCGCGCGGGCGGCGAGGGGGCGCACCCGCACGGTGCCGCTGGCGGCATCGACGCTGACGATCAGGGCCGGCAGGTCGCCGCCGCTCGTCACCACCGCGACGGAACGTCCCCCCGGCGGGGGCACCGGCCGCAGGGGCCCGGCCAGCACCAGGGCAAGGCCGGCGGCGGCGAGCCCCGCCGCGCCTGCCGCCGCCGCGGTCGCACGGCGCCAGAACCGAACCTGCCGGGTGAGGGCGCGCAGGCTCTCCCCAGCGGCGGCCAGACGCGCATCGTGCTGGGGAGCGCCCTCCCGCCCCGCCCCGCCCGACGGCAGCGCCGCAGCGATGCGGCCCCACAGCGCCGGACCGGGCCGGACCGCCGGCACCGCCCGCGCCAGGGGGGAAAGCCGCCGCTCCCAGCCGCGCAAAGCCGCCTCGGTCGCCGGATCGAGCGTCCGTTCCAGCTCGAACGCCGCCCGCTCACCGGCATCGAGCGTGCCGAGCACGTACTCGGCGGCGCGCAGATCGCGCAGGCCCTCGTCGTCCCGGCCGCCGCTCATGCTCCCGTCTCCAGGCAGGATTTCAGGGAGGCCAGGGTGCGGTGCAGCCAGGTCTTCACGGTGTTGACCGGACGGCCGTAGCGCACGGCCAGCTCTTCCCGCGACCAGCCCTCGCAATAGGCCAGCACCACGCAGTCCCGTTGGGTCGGGTCGAGCCGCGACAGGCAGGCGACCAGGGCGTCGCGGTCGAGGATCGCGTCCTCGCCGCCGCCCGGGGCGCTCAGCCGTTCCCAATACGCCTCGCCGGCTTCGCCCGACGGCATCGCGACCTCGCTTCGGCGGCGAACCCCGTCGATGGCCCGGTTGCGCGCGATGGCGCACAGCCAGGGGAGCGGCGCCCCCGCCGCGGGCGCATACGATCCGGCCGCGTGCCAGATCCGCAGGAACACGTCCTGAAGCACGTCCTCGGCCAAGCTCCGGTCGCGCTGGATACGCAGGATGAGGCCGAGAAGTTTCGCCGCCGTGCGGTCGTACAGGGCCTTGAGCGCCGCCTCGTCCCGCCCGGCGATTCTTTCGAGGAGGCCCGCGAGCACCGCATCCTCGCCGCCGTCGATGTCACGCGGCAGCACGGCCCGCTCCTGTCTCGGTCGGCGATGGGGGGGACATGCGGGCGGGCTCGTGCGTCCGGCGGAAACGTTGCGGGCAATCTACCGGACGGCAACGGCCTGCGCCATCGATCCGGCCTCGTGGTCCAGCCCGAAGTGTCCCCTGCGGAGCGCCGGCCTCGAGGAGGCGTCACGTCCGCGGAGGCCGCGGCCGCGCCGGGGGCGGGCATGGACCGCGGCGATCGTGCAAACGATCCGCCGCCTGTCGGCGGCGGCGGGGCCGCCTATCTTATCCGGCATGCCCGATGCTCTTCGAAACGTGACCGGGCAGGCTTCGGGACGTCGCGGGAGAGGGAGCGCATGGCCGCGCACGGCGAATTCAGGATCCCGGCCGCCCAGCAGCCGAAATCGGGCGACTACGCCTACGATCTCGAACGGGCGCTGACCTCGGTGGTCTCCCTGTCCTCCCGCGCGCCCGCGGAGGCCTTCACCGCCGAGACGCTCGGAACCGAGCGGGCCGGCAACGGCGTGGTGATCCGCGAGGACGGCCTCGTGCTGACCATCGGCTATCTCGTGATCGAGGCCGAGAGCGTCTGGCTCACCACCCATGACGGGCGCTTCGTGCCCGCCCATGTCGTCGGCTACGATGCGGTGACCGGCTTCGGCCTCGTCCAGGCGCTGGGCGATCTCGGCCTGCCCGCCTTGCGGCTCGGAAGCTCGGATGCCCTGCGGATCGGCGACCGGGCCGTGATCGCGGGGGCGGGCGGGCGCGGGCACAGCCTCGCGGTCGAGCTGGTCGGACGCCAGGAATTCGCGGGCTACTGGGAGTACGTCCTCGACGAGGCCTTGTTCACCGCACCCTCCCACCCGCATTGGGGCGGCACCGCCCTGATCGGGCCGGACGGCGAATTGGTCGGCATCGGCTCGCTTCAGCTCCAGCAGGGCGGCAGCGCGGGGGCGCGGGCGATCAACATGGTCGTGCCGATCGAGCTGCTGCCGCCGATCCTCGCCGACCTCGAGGCCCGCGGCCGGGCCGACCGACCGCCCCGGCCCTGGCTCGGCCTCTACGCCACCGAGACCGAGGACGGCGTCGTCGTGATGGGCCTGACCGACGGGGGCCCGGCGGAGGTCGCCGACCTGCGCCCCGGCGACGTGCTGGCGGAGGTGGCGGGCGAGCCGGTGGCGGATCTGGCCGGCTTCTTCCGGCAGGTCTGGGCGCTCGGCGAGGCCGGCGTGCGCGTGCCGCTGACGATCGGCCGCGACGGCCGTCCCCTGCGCCTGTCGCTGACCTCGGTCGATCGCGATCGCTTCCTCGTAGGGCCCAAGCTGCATTGATGCGGGGCCGATACGGTCCCCGCTTGATTCGAGCGGGGACCGTATCGGCAAGCCCGCGCGGCCCTTGAGCGAAGCCTAGATCCGCCATCCCGAAGGGATCGACCGGATTGGGTATGAGCGGTTGCGCCGCACGTCACGAAGGCATGTACGGCGCCTGCTTCGCTTGCATCCATGTTACGAGGGTTTACACTCGTTTCATCGTAGGCAGGGATATCCCGGGCGCCAGCGGCTGAGAGACCTCGCGCTCCCGCCTGAACGGACACGGAGCTGGTCTTGCCTCTCTTCGTCGGCCCGCCGATCTGCCCAGAGCTCCCCGCCGCCTACCGCGTGCTCATTCTGAGCGCGAGCGGACACATCCTCCTGAACGAGCCGATCGCGGCCGCCGACGACGGCGAAGCGGTGGTGCTGGCGCGCCGCCGATCCGGCGCGGCCACCGTCGAATTGTGGGACGGCGTGCGCTTCATGGAGCATTTTCCGCCTTTGCCGACCGCGACCTGATCCCATCGGGTCGAGAGCATCGGCCCGAAGGGCGGAAACCGGCTTTGGGAAAAGAGCCGTTGCCGGCGCGCCTCATTGCGGGCGTCGGAACCCGGCGAGATCGACCACCCCGGCGGCCTCCCGCGGGCCGATCCAGCGGGGCAGGGGTGGGCAGGACAGGGTGATCCGCAGGAACACCACCGTGCCGCGGCACCCCTCCCAAAGGGCGGCCGGCAGCACGGCGCCGCCATCGGTCCAGCGCCAGCGCGCCCCGTTGTCGTCTCCCCCCTGCCCGTCGAGCGGATGGAAGCCGGTCTCCAGCCGGGGATCGTCGAGGGCGATCCGGCGCAGGCCGGTCAGGCCGTCGTCGATGCTGAGTTCGGCCACCGCCACGCCGAGCTGCCGTTCGTCTGTGGAGCCCGGCAGGACGTGGGCCGCGATGCTGGCGTCGCTGACGAGGCGCACGTCGCGCGCCTCCGTCGGCAGCACGAAGCGGACGACGAGTCCGTTGACGTCCGGCTGGATCGTCCGTCCGTCGGCGACGAGGTGCAGCCCCGCCAGCGACGCCTCCGACAGGTGCCAGCCCAGGCTCCGGGCGCGGTCCGCGAGCCGGGTGCGCAGCACCTCGATCATCACGCCCTCCTCGTGGATCGGGCGGCAGGCACCGGTCGCCGCCAGCCGGATCGCGGCTTCCGATGGGGAGACGTGGCCCTCCCCGGCCGCGGTGAAGAGGCGGCGATGGCCGGTGTCGCGGCAGCTCTCGGCGGGCTGGCCCTCGGCCAGGAGGATGTCGTGGCCGCCGAGTTCCACGTGCCAGTAGGTGACGCTCTCCAGGGCGATCCGGGCGAGCGTCGTGCCGTTGACGAGGCGGGCGGCCGGGATCAGCACCTCGCCGAGCACGTCGAGGCAGAGGCCGTGGCCGGGCGAGACGAGGAGGTCGCGCTCCGGGCGGCCCTCGCCGAAGGCATGGGCCGCGATGCGCACCGGCTGCCGATCGGTCCGGCCGTGGCAGGAGACCGTGCGCTGGCCGATCCAGCGGATCGGGCGCCGGACGCCCCCGGCGGTCACGAGGACGGTGCCGACGCTCAGGGACTCGACCGCCGCCGGACCGTCCGCGGTCGCGAGATGCGTGCCGGCGACGAAGCCGCCGAACGCACCGGCCGGCACGTCTTCGGCGACCTTCACGGCCTCGGCGACCGGCGCATCGTCGGCGACCGGTGCGGCCTCCGTGGCCGCGGGCTGACCCTCCCCCTCGCCCGCCCTCGACGGCCCGTCGCCTTCCGGGCGGGGCTCGGTGGCGCCGCCCCGGTCCGTCTCGGCGCCCGCGTCGGCGGGGGAATGGGGATGGGGATCGTCCGACATGATGCGGTCCCGACGCTGCCCGGCGCCTCGCCGGACCGTGACGAACAGCGATGACGCCGCCGGCCCGCCCTGACAAGGCACGGGTGCGATCGCCGTGGCGATTCCGCCGCCGCGCAGGCTTCGGGCAACGCCTATGCGGCCCCCGCGTCGAGCGCGTGGGGCATCGGCCGCATTGATCGCGGGCGCGCGAAATCCTATCCCGTCGCGATGACGGATCCGATTCATATCGTCGGCGGCGGGCTCGCCGGCTCCGAGGCCGCGTGGCAGATCGTGCAGGGCGGCGGGCGCGTGGTGCTGCACGAGATGCGGCCGCAGCGCGCCACCGAGGCCCACCAGACCGACGGGCTGGCCGAGCTGGTCTGCTCGAACTCGTTCCGCTCGGACGACGCCAACGGCAACGCGGTGGGCCTGCTGCATCAGGAGATGCGGCGCCTGAACTCGCTGATCATGCGCGCGGCCGACGCCCACCAAGTGCCCGCGGGCGGGGCGCTCGCGGTCGACCGCGATGCCTTCTCGCAGGCCGTCACGGCGGCGCTCGAAGCGCATCCGAACGTCGAGATCGTCCGCGAAGAGGTCGCCGGCCTGCCGCCCGAGGAATGGGGCCCGACCATCCTGGCCACCGGCCCCCTCACCTCCCCGGCCCTCGCCGAGGCGGTCGCCGCGCTCACCGGCAAGGACTCGCTCGCCTTCTTCGACGCCATCGCCCCGATCGTCCATCGCGACTCGATCGACATGGGCAAGGCGTGGTTCCAGTCGCGCTACGACAAGGCCGGGCCGGGCGGCACCGGGGCCGATTATCTCAACTGCCCGATGGACCGGGCCCAGTACGACGCCTTCATCGCCGCCCTGATCGCGGGCGAAAAGACCTCGTTCAAGGAATGGGAGGCCACGACCCCCTATTTCGACGGCTGCCTGCCGATCGAGGTGATGGCCGAGCGCGGCCCCGAGACCCTGCGCCACGGCCCGATGAAGCCGGTGGGGCTCACCAACCCGCACGACCCGACGGTCAAGCCCTGCGCCATCGTCCAGCTGCGCCAGGACAACGCGCTCGGCACGCTGTTCAACATGGTGGGCTTCCAGACCAAGCTGCGCCACGCCGAGCAGATCCGCGTCTTCCGCACGATTCCGGGGCTGGAGAACGCCGAGTTCGCCCGCCTCGGGGGCTTGCACCGCAACACCTATCTGGATTCCCCGCGCCTGCTCGACGCGACCCTGCGGCTGAAGGCGCGGCCGTCCTTGCGCTTCGCCGGCCAGATCACCGGCTGCGAGGGTTATGTCGAGAGCGCCGCGGTCGGGCTGATGGCGGGCCGCTACGCGCTGGCAGACGCCGCGGGGGAGACCCTCGCCCCCCTGCCCCCGACGACGGCGCTCGGCGCGCTGATCGCCCACATCACCGGCGGTCATGTCGAGGCGGGCGCGGAGGCGGAAGCCAACGCGCCGCGCTCGTTCCAGCCGATGAACGTCAATTTCGGCCTGTTTCCGCCGCTGGAGCGGATGCCGCGCAACGAAACGGGCAAGCGCCTGCGCGGCCCCGAGAAGGCGGCGCTCAAGAAGCGGGCGCTCACCGACCGGGCGCGGGCTGCCCTCGCCGCCTGGCTCGGCGAGGGCGAGACGCCCTTGCGGGCGGCGGAGTAAGTGTCTCTCACAAAACTCCCCCTGCGCCGTCGCGCCCGGAGAGGACACCGGCTGTGAACGGGAGTTTTGTGAGGCACTCTAAGCCCGGCGCTCAGGCGGGCTTGTCGGCGTCGCCGGATTTTTCGGGCTTCGGGTCCTTCGACGGGTCGGGGTTGTCCTGCGGGCGCATCGTCGCCCCCAAGGTGCCCTTGCCCGGATGGCCGGTCTGCTCGTCGATATTGCCGAGCGCGCCGCCTTCCTGCGTCTTGCTGTCCTGCGTGCCCGGCTTCTCCGGCTTCCTCACGGCGGCCTCCTGTCTTGGGAGGCGGATATATAGTTCGTGATCCGGCCGCTTCGAGCTGCGTCCGGATGCCGTACCTGAATGATGATGCAGGTGCGGCCTCAGCCGCCCCTGCCCGCCCCTCAGAACCGCCCGGCCAGCGTCAGCCGCACGGCGGTGGGCTCGACGGGGTGGAAGTGGCGGTCGTCCCGCGCCTCGCCGCCGGCGAACGGCCGCGACTCGTAGAAGTAGGTGATCTGGTCGGCCTTGGCGTTCGTGAGATTCAGGACGTCGAGGGACAGGCTGATGCCGCTCGCGAAGGTGTAGCCGATCCGGCCGTTGAGGAGCGCGGTCGCCTTCGAGCGCTCCGAATTATCCTCGACGAGCGGTCGCGGGCCGAAATAGCGGAAGCGCAGGGAGCCGAACCAGCCCTCCCCTTCGCCGAAGCTGATCCCGGCCGAGGCGATGGTGGTCGGCGCGTCGGGCACGCGCCCGCCCGCCGGGTCGCGGTCGGAAAAGCGGGCATTCGTCACCGTCAGGTCGCCCTCCAGCTGGAGCCAGGGGGTGAGCGCGTAGCGGTTGGTCCATTCGACGCCGAAGCGGCGGGTCGGGCGGCTCGGTTCGGTGGTGCCGGCATCGCCTACGAACAGGTTCTCGGAGGCAAAATCGAGCCGGAACAGGGCGAGCGCCGTCTCCAATCCGGCAATGGAACGGTTGCGGACGCCGACCTCGGTGCCGGTCGAGGGCACGAGGAAGGGCGCGCGCACCACGGGGGCAAGCGTGTCCGAGGCTTCGACGGTCGCGGTCACGCCGCGCACGTCGTTCGAGTGGAAGCCGCCGCCGTAGTTCAGGTAGAATTCGGTGTCGGCCCACGGTCCGAGCACGAGGCCGAGCTTCGGGTTGACGATGCCGTCGCGGGCGCGCCCCGAATTGGCCGGCGTGTCGGAGCGGACATCGGCGTAGTAGCCGTCGGCGCGGAAGCCCACGCTGGTGCGCAGCCAGTCGGTCCAGCGCACCCGGTTCTCGACGTAGAACGCCGCGCTCGTCTCCAGCACTTGATCGTCGATGACGGCCCGGCGGAACTGCCGCCGCGTGGTGTCGAACAGGCCGACCCGCATCGCGTCGGTGCGGGTCTGGAGGCCGACCTCGTTCTCCATCGGCATCCCGAACAGGTCGCCGGGGACGGTGTGGCTGACCTCCGCCCCGCCGAGCACCCGGTCGTCGAGCTGGCGAAACTGGTCGCCCGTCGTCACGCTGTCGAAGTTGAGGAAATAGGTGAAGTTGTTCCACAGATTCATCCGGTAGCGGATGAGGTAGGCGTTGGCTCTCGTGGTCCCGGCCTCGCCCGTGTGGCTCCAGCGGCCCGACAGCGAGAAGCGGCCGGTGTCGCCGCCGTCGGATGGATCGAGGCTGCCGAAGCGGCCGATCAGGCCCTCCGCCACCGCGCGCTCGGGGATCTGGTTGGTGGCGTTCCACTTCGCCCAATAGGCCATGCCGGTGACGGAGAAGCCGTCGAGGGCCGTGCCCTGGCTGTAGCGCACCACGCCGTTGAGTTTCTTCAGGCGGTCCGGCACGTCCCACGGGCCGTCATAAGTCTGCGCCTCGCCCGCCACGAGGAGGTTGCCTTCGCCCAGCGGCGCGGAGCCGATGGTGAGCGCGCGCCGGTAGCCGAACGAGCCGATCGAGGTCAGCGCGACGGTCTTGGCCACCGTGTCGAGGTAATCGATCCGCACCGAGCCGGCGGAGGCGAAGTCGCCGTCGCGCACGAAGTAGGGGCCCTTGTGGAACTCCACTGCGCCGACGAGTTCGGGGATCAGGAAGTTGAGGTCGGCATAGCCCTGGCCGTGGGCGTGGGTGCGCAGGTTGACCGGCATGCCGTCCACGAACAGGGCGATGTCGGTACCGTGGTCGAGGTTGAACCCGCGCAGGAAGAACTGGTTGGCCTTCCCCTCCCCCGAATGCTGGGTGACGATGAGGCCGGGCACCGCTTCCAGCACCTCGCCGGGGCGGGTGACGGGCCGGGCGTTGACCTGCGCGCCGGAGACGATCCCGCCGCTGGCCGACGCCACCGGGGCAAGCGCGCCGCCGATTCCGGTGACGCCGCCGACGTAACCGGCGCTGGCCGAGAAGGTCGTGGGGGCCGGCTGCGCCTCGCCCGCGACGGAGAGTTCATCGAGGGTGACGGCCTCCTGCGCGCTCGCAGGGAGGGGCAGCAGCGCGACGGCGAGCGCCGCCAGACGGAGGGCGGTCGGGGAACGGGAATCGGACACGGGCAGGAGGCCTCGGGCAACGGCAGTGGCACGTCACCGCGAACGAGGCCGCGGACAGGCATCGACCCGCGCGGGATCGCTGCCGCCCCCGGCAACCCATCGGTGCACCCCGCCCGACGCGCCTCGCGTGTGACCACGGCTGACGGCAGGTCTCCTGGCTCGCGGGTCAGCGCCCTCTCACCGTCTTCCCGGATGCGGCGCATCCAGTGACTTAAGGTGGCGGAAGGCTCGCCGCTTACAGTTGCGGGGGCAGCCGCGGCATCGGGCTTGCGCCCTCACCGCGTTCCCTTTTGATCCCCGAGGGGAACCGTCACGCTTGCGTTAGCACGGCGCCCGCCCGCATCGTCAACGTGCCGCACCGAGCCGCTGCCGCGATCCGTCAGGGTTGTGTCGTGCCTGCGACACCCGGAGCGTCACTCGGAGCGTCACGTCCGCGCGGCTGTGCCGGATTTCGGCAGGATCCGCGTCAGGACGAGCCCGGCGGCGAGGCCGACCGCATGGAGCAGGGTCGTCGCGGCGAGGAAGCCGAGGCCGTAGGCGAACCCGGAGGCGGTCTCCGGCATCTCCGCCCCGTGCGCCGCGCCGTGGAACACCGCGAAGGCGCCCACGAGCCCGGCGAGCGCGGCCAGCGGGATCAGCCGGGCGCAGACCGCCATCACGGCAAACGCCGCGACCGAGGCGAGGATCGCCGGCTCGACGAAGGGCAGGTCGAGGCCGGCGATTGCCGCGCCCGCGCCCGCCGACATCATGCCGAGGAAGGCGGCGGGCAGCAGCCACAGCGCCCGCCCGCCGACGAGGCCGGCGATGACCCCGACCGCGACCATCGCCAGGACGTGGTCGGCGCCGCCGATGGGGTGGGCGAAGCCCGCGGCCCAGCCCATCGCCTCGCCGTGGCCCGGATGGGCCAAAGCCGCGCCGGGCAGGAGTACGAGCGCCGCGGCCGGCACCAGGGAGCGGAAGGTCATGCGGTTTCTCCGGTGGAGCATCATGGTCGGCATCGTTGTCGGCATCATGGGGCAAGGCCCCCGGCCTCGACGACGAAGCGGGCGATGGTGTCGGCCCCGTGGCCTTCGCGCAGAGAGGCGAACACGTAGGGCCGGGTCCCGCGCATGCGGCGGGTGTCGGCCTCCATCACGGTCAGATCCGCGCCGACCAGGGGCGCGAGGTCGGTCTTGTTGACGACGAGGAGGTCCGAGCGGGTGATGCCGGGGCCGCCTTTCCGCGGGATCTTCTCCCCGCCCGCCACGTCGATGACGTAGAGGGTGATGTCGGCGAGTTCCGGTGAGAAGGTCGCGGCGAGGTTGTCGCCGCCGGATTCGATCAGCACCACGTCGAGGCGGGGGAAGCGGCGGCGCATCTCGGCGACCGCCGCGAGGTTGATCGAGGCGTCCTCGCGGATCGCCGTGTGCGGGCACCCGCCCGTCTCGACGCCCATGATCCGCTCCTCGGGCAGTGCCCCGGCCACGGTCAGGAGGCGGGCATCCTCCTTGGTGTAGATGTCGTTGGTGATGGCGCAGATGTCGTAAGCATCGCGCAACCGCTTGCACAGCTGCTCCATCAAGGCCGTCTTGCCGGAGCCGACGGGGCCGCCGATGCCGACGCGCAGGGGGCCGTTCGCGGAAGTCATGGTATCCCTCATGAGCGAAAGATCCGGGAATACTGGGTCTCGTGCCGGAACGAGCCGAGATCGAGCTTGAGCGTACACGAGCCCAGCGCGTCGAGGCCGAGCGGCTCGACCGTTTCGGCAAGTGCCGCCACCCGCGGGGTGAGGGCGGCGACGATTCGGGTGCCGGCCCCCTGCCCGATCGGCGCGACGCGGAGGCCCGCCGAGACGATGGCCTGGACGAAGGCGAGGCCGTAGGCCGCGAGCACCGGCCCGCGCGCCATGCCGTGGGCGGAGGCCGCCGCGCCGACCGCCACCGGCAGCGCCACCGGTCCGGCCAAGGTTTCGGCGACCGCATCGAGGCCCGGGCAGGGCCAAGCGGCCCGCGTCGCGTCGAGGAAGCTGCGGCCCTGCTGGCTCGTCTCCAAATGAAGCTCGCGCGAGGGCGCCAGCGCCAAAGCGAGGTCGTTGACGGCCTCCAGGGCGGCGGCGTCGCCGGCCGCAGCATGGGCGTGAGAGGCCAGAATCAGGTCGTTGCGCCCGGAGCCCCGCTCCAGCACGTCGCCAAGCCAGTCCGACAGACTCGCCTCGTCGGCGACCGCACCGGTCTCCACCGCCCATTCGAGCCCGTGCGAATAGGCGAAGCCCCCGACCGGATAGGCCGGCGACAGCCACGCCATCAGCCGCAGCGCCTCAATCATGGTGGTGATGGCCGTGACCGTGATCATGGCCATGATCGTGACTGTGATCGTGGCCGTGACCGCCCTCGTAGGCCCCGCCCTCGGGCCGGAACGGCCGCTCCACCGGCTCGGCGCTGCCGCCCAAGCCCCGCACCATTTCGGCCAGCACGTGGTCCTGCGCGATCCACACGGCCTCCGCCCCGATCTCGGCGGGGATGTGCCGGTTGCCGATATGCCAGATCAGGCGCTTGAGGGCGTGGTCGGTGGGCGCCCGGATTTCGAGCAGGCGCTCGGGCGCCGCCTCGACCCAGACGAGACGGCCGTCGTCGAGGACGAGGGCATCGCCGTCATCGAGCAGGATCGGGTGGGGCAGATCGAGTAGGAACGCGGTGCCGCCGACCCCGCGCATGGCGATGCGGCGGCGATGCCGGTCGCCGTGGTCGAGCACGACGCGGTCGACGATCTCGCCGCTCGTGAGGGCGTCGCGGCGGATGAGGGTTCGGGCGCGCAGCATCAGAACAGGAAGTAGCGCTGGGCCATCGGCACCACCTCGGCCGGCTCGCAGACCAAGAGTTCGCCGTCGGCGCGCACGTCGTAGGTCTCGGGGTCGATCTCGATCACCGGTGTCGCGTCGTTGAGGATCATGCTCTTTTTCGAGATACCGCCCCGCACGTTCTCGACGGCGACCAGCTCCTTCTGCACGCCCAGCCGCGCGCGCAGGCCGTCCTCGACCGCGGCTTTCGAGACGAAGGTCAGCGCCGTGGCGAAGGGCGCCCGGCCGTGAGCGGCGAACATCCGGCGGTAATGCACCGGCTGGGGCGTCGGGATCGAGGCGTTGGGGTCGCCCATCGGGGCGGTGGCGATCATGCCCCCCTTCAGCACGAGGTCGGGCTTCACGCCGAAGAAGGCGGGCGTCCACAGCACGAGGTCGGCAAGCTTGCCGGGCTCCACCGAGCCGATGTGCCGCGACACGCCGTGGGCGATCGCCGGGTTGATCGTGTACTTGGCGACGTAGCGGCGGGCGCGCAGGTTGTCGTTGCCCGAAGCGTCGCCCGGCAAGGCGCCACGCTGGCGCTTCATCTTGTCGGCGGTCTGCCACGTGCGGATCACCACCTCGCCGACCCGGCCCATCGCCTGGCTGTCCGAGGACATCATCGAGAGCGCGCCGATGTCGTGCAGGATGTCCTCGGCCGCGATGGTCTCGCGGCGGATGCGGCTCTCGGCGAAGGCCAGATCCTCGGGGATCGCCGGGTCGAGGTGGTGGCACACCATCAGCATGTCGAGATGCTCGTCGATGGTGTTCTTGGTGTAGGGGCGCGTCGGGTTCGTCGACGACGGGAGGACGTTTTCGAGCCCCGCTACTTTCATGATGTCCGGCGCGTGGCCGCCGCCCGCCCCTTCGGTGTGGAAGGCGTGGATGGTGCGGCCCTTGAAGGCGGCGATCGTGTCCTCGACGAAGCCGCCTTCGTTGAGGGTGTCGGAGTGGATCATCACCTGCACGTCGTGGGCGTCGGCCACCGTGAGGCAGGTGTCGATGGCCTGCGGGGTCGTGCCCCAATCCTCGTGGAGTTTCAGCGCGCAGGCGCCGGCCCGCACCATCTCCTTCAGGGCGCCCGGCAGCGAGGCGTTGCCCTTGCCGGCGAACGCCAGGTTCATCGGGAAATGGTCGGCGGCCTCGATCATCCGGGCGATGTGCCAGGGCCCCGGCGTGCAGGTGGTGGCCAGCGTCCCGTGCGCCGGCCCGGTGCCGCCGCCCAGCATGGTGGTGACGCCGGAGCAGAGCGCCTCCTCGATCTGCTGCGGACAGATGTAGTGGATGTGGCTGTCGAAGCCGCCCGCGGTGAGGATCTTCCCTTCGCCGGCAATGACTTCCGTGCCCGGTCCGACGACGATGTCCACGCCCGGCTGGATGTCCGGGTTGCCGGCCTTGCCGAGCCGGACGATGCGGCCCCCTTTCAGGCCGACATCGCATTTCACGATGCCCCAATGGTCGAGCACCACCGCGTTGGTGATGACGGTGTCGACCGCGCCCGCGGCGTTCGTCACCTGGCTCTGGCCCATGCCGTCGCGGATCACCTTGCCGCCGCCGAACTTCACCTCCTCGCCGTAGGTGGTGAGATCGCGCTCGACCTCGATCGTGAGGCTCGTGTCGGCGAGCCGGATGCGGTCGCCGACGGTCGGCCCGAACATGGCGGCGTAGGCGCTTCGGGGAAGGCGGGCGGACATGGGCGGGCTCGCTTCAGAGGGGGCCGGATCGACCAAGCAGGGAGGGTGCCGGGGCGGCGTCGAGCGTATCGGCACCCGCCGCCTCCGGTTGCGGCGCGCGGGCGGATTTCGGCCGCTTGCGGCGCACCACCTTCTTCACCTTGACGGTGGGCTTGCGGGCGACGCGGGCGCGCATCTCCTGCAGCATCTCGAGCTGGATCTGCTGGATCTCGGCCAGCCGCTCCCACTGCTTGGTGACGAGATGGTCCATCTTCTCGTGCAGGTGCCGGATTTCCAGCTCGGCCTTCAGGTTGACCTGATAGTCGTTGTTCGAGCGCAAGCGATCCTTCTTCTCCTGCCGGCTCTGGCTCATCATGATGATCGGCGCCTGGATCGCCGCGAGGCAGGACAGGACGAGGTTGAGCAAGATGAACGGATAGGGGTCGAACGCCGCCGCCGCCCCCATGGCGACGTTCACCGCCATCCACGTGAGCAGCACGACGGCGAAGCTGATCAGGAAAGCCCAGGAACCGCCGAAGGCCGCGAGCCCGTCCGAGACCCGCTCGCCGAAGCTGCGGTGCTCGTCGTAATCCTCCTCGATGTTCTCGGCGATGATGTCCTGCGCCGCGATGCTCTCGGCCACCTGCCGGTCGAGGTCGGAATACTCGCCCCGCTCCTCTGCCAAGAGTTCGGCGACGAAGCGGCTGCGGTACTTGGCGAGTTCGTTGAGGCCGATCAGCGCGTCGTCGGTCAGGTCGGGGAAGTCGGCGCGGATATGGTCGGCGAGCGCCGGGCGCAGCGTCGCGACCCGCACGAGGTTGCGCCGGTTCATCGTGACGCCGCTGAGGGCACAGACGCCGCGCTTGGCCTTCGCCGGTTGCGGCGAAGGAGCGTCCCCGTTCGCCTCTGCCTCGATCACCGCCATGCCTTGTCCACCGCGCACAGCTCTACGCGGCCCGCGTAACGGAGGCGGGCGCGGGAGTCACCTCGTCGGCGCGGCCCCCGTCGCGGGGCCCGGCCCCGAGCAGGTGATAGACGAGGATCGCCCCGAAGGTCGCGGTGCCGATGCCGCCGAGCGCGAAATCGCCGAGCCGCACCGTCAGGTCGCCCGCGCCCGCGATCAGCGCCACCGCGGCGGTGACGAGGTTGCGGGCGTCGGAAAAGTCGGTCCGGTCCTGCACCCAGATGCGTCCGCCGGTGGCGGCGATCAGGCCGAACACCACGAGCGCCAGCCCGCCGACGACCGGCCCGGGGATCGTCAGCACCAGGGCGCCGAATTTCGGCGAGAAGCCGAGCAGAATCGCGAAGCCCGCCGCAGCGACGAAGACCAGCGTCGAGTAGATGCGGGTGACCGCCATCACGCCCATGTTCTCGGCGTAAGTCGTCACGCCGGTGCCGCCGCCGAACCCGGAGAGGATCGTGGCGAGCCCGTCGGCGAGGAAGCCGCGGCCGATCAGGGGATCGTAGTCGCGCCCCGTCATCGCGGCGATGCCCTTGATATGGCCGAGGTTCTCCGCGACGAGGATGAGGGCGACCGGCGCGATCAGCACCATCGCGGGCGCAGAAAAAACCGGCGCCGAGAAGAGGGGCAGGCCGATCCAGGCGGCCTCGGAGAGCCGAGCGAAGTCGATGGATTTGGCGAGCCCCAGCCCGTTGGCGAGGACGAGGTAGAGCCCGTAGGCGATGCCCGCCCCGATCAGGATCGGCAGGCGCCGCGCCATCCCACGCCCGCGCACCGCCACGAGCCCGACCAGCAGCGCCGTCACCAGCCCCATTGCGGTGTCGAAGCCGGAGCCCGAAATGCTCTTCACGGCGACGGGGGCGAGGTTGAGCCCGATCGCCGCGACGATGGCGCCGGTGACCACGGGCGGCATCAGCCGCTCGATCCAGGCGGTGCCCGACAGGTGCACCGCGACCCCGATGGCGGCGTAGAGCGCGCCGCAGGCGACGATGCCGCCGAGCGCCACGCCGATATTGGGGTTCGGCCCGGTGCCGGCATAGCCGGTGGCGGCGATCACCACGGCGATGAAGGCGAAGCTGGAGCCGAGATAGGACGGCAGCCGCCCGCCCGTCAGCCCGAAGAACAGCAGCGTGCCGATGCCGGAGAACAGGATCGCGGTGTTGGGATCGAACCCCATCAGGATCGGCGCCAGCGCGGTCGAGCCGAACATGGCCACGACATGCTGGAGCCCGAGCACCAGCGTCTGCCCGGTGGGCAACCGCTCGTCGGGCGCGACCTCGCCGGAGGTTTTCAGGCGCCAGTGGGGAAAGGTGTTCACAGCCGGCCCATCACCTCGCCGCGGAAACCGTAGACGGTGCGGGTGCCCGACAGCGGCACCAAAGTCACCTCGCGGGTCGAGCCCGGCTCGAACCGCACGGCGGTGCCCGGCGCGATGTCGAGGCGCTGGCCGCGGGCCTTTTCCCGGTCGAAGCGCAAGCCGGGGTTCACTTCGTAGAAGTGGTAGTGCGAGCCGACTTGGATCGGTCGGTCGCCGGTGTTGGCGACCGTGACCACGGTGCGCGGCGCGCCCGCGTTGAGCTCGATCTCGCCGGGCAGCGTCGTCACTGTGCCCGGCACGTCGTCGGAGGCCGCGCCGCGGATCGGGTGATGGACGGTGACGAGCTTGGTGCCGTCAGGGAACGTCGCCTCGACCTGGATGTCGTGGATCATCTCGGGGATGCCCGGCATCACCTGATCGGCGGTGAGCACGTGGGCGCCGGCCTGCATCAGTTCGGCCACCGAGCGCCCGTCGCGGGCGCCCTCGACCACGACATCGGTGATGAGCGCCACCGCCTCCGGGTGGTTGAGCTTGACGCCCCGCGCCAGCCGGTTGCGTGCCACCTGCGCCGCCATGGCGACCAGCAGCTTGTCTTTCTCGCGGGGGGTGAGGAGCACGGGCGCTCTCCGGATTCTTGTTCGATTTCGCGCGGATCATGCATGGAGCGTGCGAGAGCGCTACCCTCAGCTCTGCCAGACGCGGGGCATCGGCACGCCGCGATAGGCGGTGAGGAAACGCGCCGTCAGCTCGCGGAGCGCCCCGATTTCGGGCCCGAGCAGGCGCACGACAAGGTGTCCGTTCCAGGCGCTCGCGGCGGCCTCGGTGGGGCCGGGGCCGGGGCCGGCGGCGTCGAGGTGGGCGCGGGCCTCCTCGATCCGCGCTTCCGCGCCGGGCGAACAATCGAGGATCGTGCCCATCGCCCGCGCCCCGCCACCGAGCGCCGCGCGGGCGAGCAGGTCCGAGACCGGGCCCTCCAGCCGCACCGTGTCGGCGTAGACGAGTTTCCCGTTGCGCCGCACCCGCCAGACGTCCTCGAACAGGGCCTCCTGCAGCGTCTCGCCCCGCGCGGCGCGGCCGAAGGCGACGATCTCGGCGACGAGGAGGGCGGAATCGGCGGCGAGATCGGCCTCGAAACTTCGCCTGAGCCGCGCGCGGTCGAACAGGATCGTCTCCTGCGGCAGCCAGGCGAGGCGGGCACCCTCCCCCAGATCGAGGCGGTTGCGCACGTGGCTGACCGGGCCGTCGGACCGGTAGACCTTTTCCGCCGCCACGGTGGTCAGCACGAGGTCGGCGCCCGGATCGAGCCGGGCGGAGACGGAAAAATCGTCGCCGCAGGCGATGCCGCCCGCGGTGTTGACCAGAATGCCCTCCATCGTCCCGGCCTCCCGGGGGAAGCGCAGGCGCGAGGGGCCGGATTCGGCGATGTCGCGCAGCCGCGTCGGGCCGCCGCGCAGGGCCGGCCCGACATGGAGATCGATGCTTCCGCGCGAGCGCTGCCGCGATGGGGGGGCGGGAGGGGGTGGGGCAGCGTGGATGGTTCGGGCCCTCAGGCAATGACGGGGCCGTCCGGCCCCTTCCCTTCCTGGCGCGGCCGCGCCCGCCGGGCAACCGGTCGACGCCCCTAGCGCGGGTCGGGCGGCCCCTCCCCCTTGCCGACGAAGGGGATGCCCTCGATCGGGCATTCCTCGGTGCCCACACTTGAGCGGGTGATGGCGCGCACCGCGTCGCGGGTGGCGTCGGGGTCCTCGATCCAGCGGCGGTAGAAATCGTAGGGGCATTCCGACAGGCCGTGCCGGTTCTCCTTCGAGTTGATCATCCCCGTGTAGCCGCGGTGCAAGAGCTTGAAGAGGTGGTTCTCCGACTGGCCGTGGGCGCGGAAATCGCGGATCAGGAATTTCGAGAGCGCCGCGTACTGGATGCCCATCGGCTCCTCGCCGCATTCGCCGAGCGTGCGGCCGTCGAAGCCGATGATCGCCGAGTGGCCGAAGTAGCTGTAGACGCCGTCGAAGCCCGCGGCGTTCGCCACCGCGACGTAGGTGTTGTTGGCAAACGCCATCGCCTTCGAGATCAGCACCTGCTGTTCTTTGGCCGGATACATGTAGCCCTGGCAGCGGATGATGAGTTCGGCCCCGCGCATGGCGCAGTCGCGCCAGATCTCGGGATAGTTGCCGTCGTCGCAGATGATGAGGCTGATCTTGAGGCCTTTCGGCCCGTCCGAGACGTAGGTGCGATCACCCGGATACCAGCCCTCGATCGGGGTCCAGGGCATGATCTTGCGGTATTTCTGGACGATCTCGCCCTCATCGTTCATCAGGATGAGGGTGTTGTAGGGCGCCTTGTGCGGGTGCTCCTCGTGCCGCTCGCCCGTGAGCGAGAACACGCCCCAGACCTTCGCTTTCCGGCAGGCATCGGCGAAGATGTCCGTTTCCGCTCCCGGAATCGCCGAGGCGGTCTCGTACATCTCTTCGGCGTCGTACATGATGCCGTGGGTCGAATACTCCGGAAAAATCACGAGATCGAGGCCGGGCAGGCCGGCCTTCATGCCGACGATCATGTCGCCGATCTTCTTCGCGTTCTCGATCACCTCGGCCTTCGTATGCAGGCGCGGCATCGTGTAGTTCACGACGGCCACGCCGACGCTGTCCTGGCTCGATGAGATGTCGCCGTGCATCATGGCGTTGTCCTCCACTCATGAATTCTTGGGCCCCCGCGACTGCGGGGCGTCCGCCGAACGCAGGACTGCCGACCATCGGTCGGCAGTCCTGCCACTTGCTTCGAAGAGGAGCCGCGGGATCGCGCCCGCGGCCCGTATCGAGCCTTCAGCCCGGCGCGAGGCCGAGCAGGGTGCCCAGCGGCACGACGAGGGTGAAGCCGCCGTAGAAGCCGTCCTTGGCGCGGCGCGCCGTGTAGGGGTTCCAGAACGAGTTCGGGTTGACGACGTACTGGACCACGGGCTCGAGGATCACGCCCTTGCCGATGTCGAGATGCGCGTTGGCCTCGAAGATCAGCTTGTCGCGGGAATACGGGGCGCCGGAGCCGCCGGAGATGAAGTTCGCGTCCGCCAGGAACTGGGTGTAGTTCTCGTTGAGGCGCTGCCAGTTGACCTTGAGCCCGTAGGTGTCGTTCGGCCGGCTCTGGTCGGGGGCTTCCAAGAGCACGCCCGCGAACGAGTTGAAGCGGATCGGGATCGTCGGGTCGAAGGCGTAGCCGGTGCCGGTGTAGACCGAGATCGCGGTCGGATGCAGGTTGAGGTCGCCCTTGGTGACGAGCCCGCCGTCCGCCCGCCACACCGTCTGCGCGCCGGTGAGCACGACGCCCGACGTGCCCGACTTCTGCAGCACCGGATCGCCGGGGTTGAGGCCCTTCGAGGTGCCGAACACGGTCTTGAAGTTGTCGTCGTGGTCGGCGGTGTTGACGAAGCCGGTGAGCGAGACGCGGCCGGGATAGGCGCTGGTGGCGTAGGTGGTCTTGGTGCCGATCTCGGTCATGATCAGCGCGCCGGCGATGCGCTCGTAGCCCCAGTCGTAGCCGGACAGGACGTTGGTGTTGGGGTTCACCGTGAAGGCGCCGGCCTGGATGTAGCTCGTCGGCGAGAGCTGGTAGGCGACGTTGGCGCCCCAGACCGCGAAGAGCGGCGAGGTGAAGCCGGCGTTGAAGTAGAACAGGTCCTGGAAGCAGGAGTTGATCGAGTTGCACGGCGGCAGGCCGTAATACCGGTCCGGGTGGGTGCGGCCGAACTCCACCACGAGGCGGTCGTCGAACAGCTTCTGCTCGTAGGTGAGCAGCGACAGGCGGTTGTCGTTGGGGGTGTAGGGCGGCTGGTAGCCGACGGTGGTGTCGCCGATATCGGCGGCGTGGTTGGTGTTGCGGACAAGCCCGAAGAAGGTCTGGGTGAACTTGATCGTGCCGCCACTGATGTTGGCGAGCCGCTGCATGTCGGCGCTCATCGACAGCACGAAATAGGCCGAGTTCGATTGCTCGCCGGTGCGCAGGCCGGCGGTCGGGTTGGCTTGGTAGAAGTCGTAGATGTTGACGTCGAAGGTGAGGCCGCGGGCGGCCATGTCGGTCGCCCAGGGGGCGAGCGGGCCGACGCGGACGGGGTCGGTGGGCTTGGCGGCGATGGCGGGATCGGTGCGCGGCTGCGTCTGATCGTTGAACTGGCCGACCGGCGAGGGCTGCTGCGCCTGCGCCGCCGTCCCGCTCAAGGCCAGGCCGGCTGCCAGTATGAGGCCGGTGCCCCGGCGGTGTCGTCGTGCTCGTCTCGTCGTATTGCGCATTGTCGGTCCCCAACCCGTGCTCTGCGCCGGCCGGTCACCACGGGGTGGTCCCCCGCTTGTCGTGAGCGGTCGGCGGCTCCCTCGCGGAGCGATCTTTTCGGAATGTTCCTCCCGGATTGGATGCGGCGGCCGGTTCGGGCTCGTCGCGGAAGGCGGCCGGATGGCGCCGGCCGCCTGGAAGTCAGAGCGCGGTCCTAGTGGCTGATCATCCAGGGCCGGGCGTTCGGAAAGCTCTTGGCCGCCGCGGGGGCGGAGGCCGTCTTCTTGGGCGAGCAGCAGCCGCAGCCCGCGCCGTGGGCACCCGAGCGCCGCGGTTCGTGGCGGCTGCGCTCGTTGGTGGCGTGGGCGGCCTTGAGCCCCGCATCCATGCCGGCGATGCGCGGGGCGGTGAGGAAGGCGCGCTGGCATGCCCCGCCGCAATCCGGGCAGTCGTGCGGGTCCTTGAACTGCGCCATCGGGCGCAGGACGGTGAAGGGGCCGCAAGACTCGCAGGAATAGTCGTAGACGGGCATCGGAAGCGCTCTCAGGCAAAGTGTGTGCGGTTTGCCGCCCGGAGAGCGCGGCAAACCAAGAAGACTACAGATCCGGCGAGAGCGGCATCTGGACGGACCCATCCAAGAACTTCGTCGGCCCGGCCGCGGACGGGTTGATGTCGAAGTCGAAGATGCCGGTCGGTATCCAGAGGGTCGCGCAGGCGTTGGGGATGTCGACGACGCCGGAGATGTGGCCCTGGACCGGGGCGGTGCCGAGGATCGAGTAGGCCTGCGCCCCCGAATATCCGAACTTCTTCAGGTACTCGATCGCGTTGAGGCAGGCTTGGCGATAGGCCACCGTCACGTCGAGGTAATGCTGCTTGCCGTACTCATCGACGGACACGCCCTCGAAGATCAGGTGGTCGTCGTATTTCGGCGTGATCGGCGAGGGCTTGAAGATCGGGTTTCGGATCCCGTACTTGGCCATGCCGTCCTTGATCAGGCTCACCTTGAGATGGACCCAGCCGGCCATCTCGATGGCGCCGCAGAAGGTGATCTCGCCGTCGCCCTGGCTGAAATGCAGGTCGCCCATGGAGAGGCCCGCCCCTGGCACGTAGACCGGGAAGTAGATCTTCGAGCCGCGCGACAGGTCCTTGATGTCGCAATTGCCGCCGTGCTCGCGCCCCGGCACCGTGCGGGCGCCGGTGGCCGCCGCGGCCTCCTTCGCCTCGCCCTTCAGGCGGCCCATATGCGCGGTCGGGCCGAAGGGCAGCGTGGCGAGCGCCGGCACCCGCTCCGGATTGGTGTCGAACAGCGCCTTCTCGCGGGTGTTCCACGTTTCCAGCATCTTCGGATCGGGCAGGCAGCCGATCAGGCCCGGATGGATCAGGCCGGGGAAGCGCACGCCGGGCACGTGGCGGGACTTGGTGAACATCCCTTCGAAGTCCCAGATCGACTTCTGGGCCTGCGGGAAGTGCTCGTCGAGGAAGCCGCCGCCGTTGTTCTTCGAGAAGAAACCGTTGAAGCCCCACTGCGATTCGGGCTTGGCGCCGATGTCGAGGAGATCGACCACCAGCAGATCGCCGGGCTCGGCGCCCTCGACGCCGATGGGGCCCGACAGGAAGTGGACGATCGACAGGTCGATGTCGCGCACGTCGTCGGCGGAATCGTTGTTCTTGATGAAGCCGCCGGTCCAGTCGTAGGTCTCGACGATGAAGTCGTCGCCGGGTTTCACGGTCGCGACCATCGGGATGTCGGGGTGCCAGCGATTGTGCACCATGTCGTTGTCGTAGGCCGATTGCGTGAGATCGACCTTGATCAGCGTCTCGGGCATGTCCTTCGCGCGCTCCTCTGGATTTTAGACAGCCGTCCCCGTTGCGTGTCCGGGGTGGGGCCGGCCGCTCTTGGTGAAGTCGTGAACTCGGCGTCGTCCGACGCGCTCTCCTCCCCGCAAGGGGGAGGGGAAATGGCGGCGCTAGACCGACAGGAAGCGGGCGACCTGCGCCTCGTCGATGTCGGCCCGTAGACTTTCGTGGACGATCGAACCGTTCTCGATGACGAGCACCCGGTCGGCGACATCCATGGCGAAGCTCAGCACCTGCTCCGAGACGACGATCGAGAGCCCGCGCTCGTCGCGGATCTTCTTCAGCGTCCGGCCCATCTCGCGGATGATCGAGGGTTGGATGCCCTCGGTCGGCTCGTCGAGGAGCAGAACCTTCGGGTTCGAGGCGAGCGCCCGGGCGATGGCGAGCTGCTGCTGCTGCCCGCCCGAGAGGTTGCCGCCGCGCCGGCCCTTCATCTCCAACAGCACCGGGAACATCGTGTAGAGGTCCTGCGGCACTTTTCGCGACTTGGTGACGGTCAGCCCGGTCTCAATGTTCTCCTGCACCGTCATGGTGGAAAAGATCATCCGGCCCTGCGGCACGTAGGCGAGGCCGGCAGCCACGCGCTGGTGGCTCTTCATCGCCGTCACGTCGGTGCCCTCGACGGTGATCCGGCCGGACTTCGTCGGCACGATGCCCATCAGGGTCTTCATGAGCGTCGACTTGCCCATGCCGTTGCGGCCCATCACGGCGACGATCTCAGCCTGAGCGACCGAGAGGTCGATGCCGTGCAGCACCTCGCTCTGGCCGTAGGCCGAATGAAGGTCGGCGATCGCCAGCATCGGCGCGGCGCCGGCCAGGACCGGCGGCACGGGGGAGGTATGGGGGGCGGTCTGAAGCATCTTCGCCTGTCCTTCAGTGACCGAGATAGACTTCGACGACCTTCGGGTCGGTCTTGACCCGCTCCATCGAGCCCTCCGACAGGACACGCCCCTGGTGCAGCACCGTGACCCGGTGGGCGATGTCTTCGACGAACTTCATGTCGTGCTCGATCACCAGCACCGAGCGGCCCTTGATGATCTGGTTGAGGAGTTCGGCGGTCTTGATGCGCTCGCCCACGCTCATGCCGGCGACCGGCTCGTCGAGCATGAGGAGTTCCGGGTCCTGGATCAGCAACATGCCGATCTCCAACCACTGCTTCTGGCCGTGGCTGAGGAATTCGGCCCGCTCGTCGAGCTGGTCCTTCAGGAAGATGGTCTGCGCGATCTCGTGAATGCGGTCGCGCACCTCCGCATCGCGCTTGAAGGTGAGCGCACCGAACACCGAGCGCCCGCGGGGGAACGAGATTTCGAGATTCTCGAACACCGTCAGGTCGTCGTAGATCGACGGCGTCTGGAACTTGCGCCCCACGCCCGCCTGGACGATGGCGCTCTCGGAGAGCCTCGTCAGCTCCTGGCCCTTGTACTTGATCGAGCCGGAGCTGGCCTTGGTGCGCCCGCAGATCAGGTCGAGCACCGTGGTCTTGCCGGCGCCGTTGGGGCCGATGATGACCCGGATCTCGTCCGGATCGACGTAGAACGACACGTCGTTGACCGCCTTGAAGCCGTCGAAGGAGACGGTGAGCCCCTCGACTGCGAGCAGGAAGTTCTTGTCGTCCGCCGGCGTGCCGATGAGGGTCGAGGGGAGAAGGGCCGCGTTCATGGGTCTCGTCCTCACTCGGCGGGGGCGCCGTGGGCCGGCAGCACGGGGGTAGGGGTCGGCGTCAATCCCTTGGCCTTGCGGAACAGTCGGGGCTCGACATGCTCGCGCCAGAGGCCGGCGAGACCGTTGGGGAAGGCGAGCACCACGGCGATGAACAGGGCGCCCAGTCCGAACAGCCACAGGTCGGGGAAGGACTCGGAGAACGAGGTCTTGGCGTAGTTGACGAGCAGCGTGCCCCAGACCGCGCCGAACAGCGACAGGCGCCCGCCGACCGCGGCGTAGATCACCATCTCGATGGAGGGCACGATGCCCACGAAGGAGGGCGACATGAACCCGACCTGCAGGGTGAACATCGCCCCACCCACCGCCGCGAAGGCCGCCGCGAGGCAGAAGGCGAACACCTTGAAGCCCGCCACCGAGTAGCCGGAGAACCGCACCCGGTCCTCCTTCTCGCGCATCGCCACGAGGATGCGCCCGAGCTTCGAGCGCTTCACGTACTGCGCCATCAGGATGCAGCCGATCAGCAGCCCGCCGTTGACGAAGTAGAGGATGACCTTCGCGCTGTCGGTGCGGATGTCCCAGCCGTGGAGCGTGCGCAGATCGGTGATGCCGTTGATGCCTCCCGTATAGCCCTGCTGGCCGACGATCAGGATCGTCAGGATCGCGGCGATGGCCTGGGTGATGATGGCGAAGTAGGTGCCGCCGACGCGGCGCTTGAACATCGCCACCGAGATGAGGAAGGCGAAGGCCACCGGCACCGCGACGACGAGGAGGAGCGTCAGCGGCAGGCTTTTGAAGGGCTGCCAGAACCACGGGATCGCGGTGATCTGGTTCCAGTCCATGAAGTCCGGGATGCCCGGCGTCGACTGGATTTTCGTATTTTCAACGCTTGAAGCTTCGAGCTTCAAGTACATGGCCATGCAATAGCCGCCCAATCCAAAGAAAACGCCCTGGCCGAGCGATAGGATGCCGGCATAGCCCCAGCAGATGACGAGGCCCAAAGCCACGAAGGCGTAGGTGAGGTACTTGCCGACGAGGTTGAGGCGGAAGCCGTCGAGGGCGAGCGGCAGGACCACGAGGACGACGCCGGCCAGCAGCGCGAGGCTGACCCATTCCATCGGCTTCATGAAGGGATTGTCGTTGACCGTCACGGCCTTCGACAGGGACTGAATGGGGCTCGTCATCGGGGGCGCTCCTCAGCGACGGACCTTGAGGGTGAACAGGCCCTGCGGCCGCAGCATCAGGATTCCCACCACCGCGAGCAGGGTGAGCACCTTGGCCATCGAGCCGGAGAGGAAGAATTCGAGGGTCGACTGGGTCTGCGAGATCGAGAAGGCCGAGGCGATGGTGCCCAGCAGGCTCGCCGCGCCGCCGAAGACCACGATCAGGAAGGTATCGACGATGTAGAGCTGGCCCGAGGTCGGCCCGGTGGAGCCGATCATGGTGAAGGCCGAGCCGGCGATGCCGGCGATGCCGCAGCCCAGCCCGAAGGTGTAACGGTCCACCTTCTCGGTATCGATGCCGACGGCGCCGGCCATCGGGCGGTTGCTCATCACGGCGCGGATCTGCGCGCCGAACCGCGAGCGGTAGATCAGGAGAGCGACGCCGAGCGTGATGACGGTGGTGACCGCGATCACGAACAGGCCGTTGATCTGCACCTCGATCGAGTCGGTGACGGGGATCGAGCCCATCATCCACGAGGGCAGCTCGACGCCGACCTCGCGCGGTCCGAAGATCGAGCGGTAGGCCTGCTGCAGGATCAGCGACAGGCCCCAGGTCGCCAGCAAGGTGTCGAGCGGGCGCTTGTAGAGGTGGCGGATCAACGCCCACTCGACCAGCATCCCTAGCGCCCCGGAGGCCAGGAAGGCGAGCGCCATCGCGATGAAGAAGTAGGCGCCGAAGAGCGACGGCAGGTGCGTCTGGAAGAAGCCGGAGCACAGATAGGTGACGTAGGCCCCGAGAATCATGAACTCGCCGTGGGCCATGTTGATGACGCCCATCTGGCCGAAGATGATCGCGAGACCCAGCGCCATCAGCACGTAGACCGAGAACAGGATCAGGCCCGCGAAGCCCTGCATCACGAAGATCGAGCTGAGGTCTGCGAGCGAGTATTCGCCGAACATGGAAGGCGTCTCCGGCGGAGGATTTTTGGGAATCAGCAAGAGGTGGGCCACGCGTCTCCCCTCTCCACCCAGATCGGGCCTGCCCGATCCGGGCAAGCAAGGTGCGGATCTCGGGCGAGCCCGAGATCCGTGGGGAGGGGAAATGTCGCGACTACTGGTACCCCTTCGGGAAGGGGTTCGGCTCGATCAGCTCGGGGCTCTCGTAGACCACCTCGAACTGGCCCGTGGGCAGGGCCTTGGCGACGCGGGTCTTGGACCAGAGGTGATGGTTCTCGTGGATCTTCACGTAGCCTTCCGGCGCCTGCTTGAACTCGATGCCGGGCGAGGCCGCGACGACCTTGTCGACATCGAACGAGCCGGCCTTCTCGACCGCCATCTTCCACAGGAACGGCCCGAGATAGGCCGCCTGGGTCACGTCGCCGATGACGGTCTTCTCGCCCCACATCTTCTTGAAGGCGGCGACGAAGGCCTCGTTGTTCGGGTTCTTGAGTGACTGGAAGTACTTCATGCAGGAATAGGCGCCGGCGATGTTGTCGCCGCCGATGCCGTCGATCTCGTCCTCGGTGACCGAGATCGTCAGCAGGGTCTGCTTGGAGAGATCGATGCCCGCCGCCTTGAGCTGCTTGTAGAACGCCACGTTCGAACCGCCGACCACGTCGGCGAAGATCACGTCCGGCTTCTTGAGCTTGATCTTGTTGATCACCGAATTGAATTGCGTGTGTCCGAGGGGGAAGTATTCCTCGCCGACCACCGAGCCCTTGAGCACGTTCTCGACATGCTTGCGGGCGATCTTGTTCGAAGTGCGCGGCCAGATGTAGTCCGAGCCGATCATGAAGAAGGTCTTGGCGCCCTTCTCCTTGTGGACCCAATCGAGCGAGGCGAGGATCTGCTGCGTCGCCTCCTGGCCGGTATAGATGACGTTCTTGGACTGCTCCAGGCCCTCGTAGAAGGTCGGGTAGTACAGCAGGCCGTTATACTGCTCGAACACCGGCAGCGCGGCCTTGCGCGAGGCCGAGGTCCAGCAGCCCATCACCGCGGCGCAATGATCGTTGACGAGGAGCTTCTTGGCCTTCTCGGCGAAGGTCGGCCAATCGGAGGCGCCGTCCTCCTGGATCACCTTGATCTTGCGCCCGAGCACGCCGCCGGCCTCGTTGATCTGGGCGATGGCGAGCTTCTCGGCCTGGATCGAGCCGGTCTCGGAGATCGCCATCGTGCCGGTGGCCGAGTGCAGGATGCCGACGGTGACCTCGGTGTCGGTGACGGCAAGACCCGTGGTGTTGACGGCCGAGGTCGGCGGAGCGGCGGCAAACGACGGCCGCGGCATCAGCGCGAGCGCGGGCAGGCCGGCCATGCCCATCAGGAGCTTGCGCCGCAGCGGCGAGCGCAGGCCGTTCTCGGTGTCGGAAATGTCCTTCGCCATTCTGCCAGCCCTGTGACCTCTCGTCCGGCGGCTCTTGGGACGGCCGCGGATCGACGAGGTGCAGGCTAGGCCGCACATTGCGTCGCAGCCTATACGCTGTTCTGCGTATGGTTCGGCGCTCTGCCCAAGCGCAGGATGGCCGTCCTTCGATCGAAATCCTCCGGCACGTCCGCCCGACGCGCACGGCTCTTGCCTGCGTGGCGGCGGGGCGCGCATCCTGCCCTCACGCCCAGGCGGGTGTCCGGTCGGGGCCAAGTCGGGCGGTTGCGTATGGGTCCGACGACACCGGTCACGATGAACGGCCGCCAGCACATCATCCCGATCCGGCGCGCCTACAACCGCCTCGTCGCCGACGAGACGCTGGAGGATTATGCGCTGCGCTTCACCGCCAAGAAGGCGCGGCGCTGGAGCCCGCTGGCGGTGGCGCAGACCGCCCTCGGCTCGATCTCGTTCCTGGCCCTGGAAGCGATCGGCGGCACGCTGGTGCTGGCCGTGGGGTTCCCCAACACGCTCGCCGCGGTGCTCCTCGTCGGCGCGCTGATCTTCGCGTCGGCCGCGCCCATCACCGTCTACGCCGCCCGCCACGGCGTCGACATGGACCTGCTCACCCGCGGCGCGGGCTTCGGCTATCTCGGCTCGACGGTGACCTCGCTGATCTATGCGAGCTTCACCTTCCTGTTCCTGGCCATCGAAGCCGCGATCATGGCCCTGGCCCTGCAGCTCTGTTTCGGCCTGCCGCTCTGGCTCGGCTACATCGTCTGCGCCGGCCTCGTCATCCCGCTGGTGGTCTACGGCATCCGCCTCATCAGCCGCTTCCAGATCTGGACGCAGCCGGTCTGGGTCGCGCTCAACCTCCTGCCGCTCGGCTTCATCGCGGCAAGCCCCGACGCCCCGGCCTCCCTCGGCACGCTGGCCGCCTTCCCCGGCCTCGGCGACGGGGCAGCCGTCGGGTTCGATCCGCTGCGCTTCGGGCTGGCCACCAGCGTGCTCCTGGCGCTCCTCGCCCAGGTCGGCGAGCAGGTCGATTTCTTGCGGTTCGTGCCTCCGGCCCGGGGCAAGCGCGATCCCGGCTGGTGGGCGGCGGTGCTGGCCGGCGGCGCCGGCTGGATCGTGCCCGGCATGCTCAAGATCCTGCTCGGGGCCTTCCTCGCCGTGCTGGCGCTCGGCCACGGCATCCCGGCGCCGCAGGCCGCCGAGCCGACGCGGATGTACGCGGTCGCCTTCGGCTACGTCTCGCCCTCGCGGGAGGGCGCGCTCCTGTTGATGGCCGGCTTCGTCGCCCTGTCGCAGATCAAGATCAACCTGACCAACGCCTATGCCGGCTCGATCGCGTGGTCGAACTTCTTCTCGCGCCTCACCCACAGCCATCCGGGGCGCGTGGTCTGGCTCGTCTTCAACGTCGCCATCGCCCTGATGCTGATGGAGCTCGGCATCGACAAGACGATCGAGAGCACGCTGCCGCTCTACGCCGTCGTCGTCTCGGCCTGGGTCGGGGCGCTGGCCTCGGATCTGGCCGTCAACAAGCCGCTCGGGCTGTCGCCGCCGGGCATCGAGTTCAAGCGCGCCCATCTCTACGCGGTCAATCCGGTCGGCACCGGGGCGATGGCGCTCGGCCTGGCGCTGGGCTGGCTCGCCTATGCCGGCGCGTTCGGGAGCCTCGCTTCCGCCTTCGCGCCACTGCTGGCGCTCGCCGCCGCGTTCGCGGCCGCCCCGCTGATCGCCTGGGGCACGAGCGGGCGCTTCTACATCGCGCGGAAGCCCGACCCCCTGCCGGCCGAAGGCGAGATCGTCTGCCGGGTCTGCGAGCTGCCGTTCGAGGGCGAGGACATGGCGCAGTGCCCCGCCTATGACGGGCCGATCTGCTCGCTGTGCTGCTCCCTCGACGCCCGCTGCGGCGATCTCTGCAAGCCGCACGGGCGCCTCGACGCCCAGGCCCAGGCGAGCCTCGGGCGGTTCGTGCCGGCCCCGCTCGCCGCCTGGATCGGCGCGCCGCTCGGGCGCTACCTCGCCGTGATGGCCTGCCTCGTCGGCGTCATCGGGCTGATCCTCGGCATCGTCCACGCGGGCGCGAGCAGCGGGCATCCCGAACACCGCGAGACGCTGCGGGCGGCGCTCACCAGCGTGTTCTTCATCCTCGTGCTGATCCTCGGCATCGTCGCGTGGCTGTTCGTGCTCGCCCAGGAGAGCCGCCGCGTCGCCCAGGCCGAGACCGAGCGCCAGACCGCGCTCTACCAAGCCGAGATCGCCGCCCACAAGATCACCGACGCCAAGCTGCAGGAGGCGAAGGAGACGGCCGAGGCCGCGAACCTCGCGAAAAGCCGCTACGTCGTCGGCATCAGCCACGAGCTGCGCACGCCCTTGAACGCCGTACTCGGCTACGCCCAGCTCCTCGAGGTCGATCCCGAGATCCCGCCGCAGAGGCGGCGCGGCTTGCAGGTGATCCGCCGCAGCGCCCAGCACCTGTCGGGCCTGATCGACGGGCTCCTCGACATCTCGCGGATGGAGGCCGGGCGGCTCCAGGTCCACCGCAACGAGATCCGGCTGTCGGATTTCCTCGACCAGATCGTCGACATGGTCCGCCTCCAGGCCGAGGCCGCGGGGCTGCAATTCCGCTTCACCCGGCCCGAGACCCTGCCCGCGGTGGTCGCCACCGACGAGAAGCGCCTGCGCCAGATCCTGCTCAACCTCCTGTCGAACGCGATCAAGTTCACGCCGTCGGGCGAGATCGGCCTCGACGTCGCCTATCGCAGCCAGGTGACGGTCTTCACCATCCGCGACACGGGGCTGGGCATCCGCCCGGACGACCTGCAGCGCATCTTCGAGCCGTTCGAGCGCGGCTCGATCCCGGCCGCCCGCAGCCAGCCGGGCACCGGCCTCGGGCTGACCATCGCCGGGCTCCTGGCCCAGGTGATGGGCGGCGAGATCACGGTGGAGAGCGAGGTCGGGCGCGGCACCCGCTTCCGGGTGCGGCTGATGCTGTCCTCGGTGAACCGCCCTGCCCCGGCCGCGGCTCCCACGGTGCCGGCCCCGGCGGCGACGCCGCGCCGCTATGCCGGCCGCAAGCGCCGCGTCCTCGTGGTCGACGACGATCCGGCCCATCGCACCCTGATGCGCGACATCCTCGAACCGCTGGGCATCGCGGTCGCCGAGGTCTCCGACGGGCCGGCCTGCCTCGCCCTGTTCGATGCGGGCGAGCCTGCGCCCGATCTCGTCCTCCTCGACATCGCCATGCCGGGCCTGAGCGGCTGGGCGGTCGCCGAGCGCCTGCGTGTGCGGGCGCCGGGGACGCGCATCGCGATGATGTCGGCCAACGTCCACGAGATCAGCCCGACCCGCGGCATCGACGCCCGCCACGACGCGATCATCGCCAAGCCGTTCGACCTGCGCGATTTTCTGGATCAGGTCACCCGCCTGCTCGGGCTCGACTGGGTCGAGGGGACGCCGCCGGTGTCTTCCGCTGCGGAGACGGAGACGGAGACGAGTACGGCGCAGATCCCCTCCCCACGGATCTCGGGCTTGCCCGAGATCCGCACCTTGCCTGCCCAGATCGGGCAGGCCCGATCTGGGTGGGGAGAGGTTCGCGGTGGGGGTGGTGCAGAAGGCACCGCCGAGCCTCATCCGGCACCACCCCCACCTCCCACCTCCTCCCCACAAGGGGGAGGAGAGGCGCCAAACCCGGCAACTGCCGAGCGCGGACTGCCCCTCCCCGTCCTGAACGAACTCCTCCGCCTCGGCCGCATCGGCCACGTCCGCGCCATCGAGGCCCGGCTCGCCGAGATCGCCCGTACGGAGCCGGCTGCCGCCGCCTTCGCGGAGCGCCTGCAAACACTCGTCTCTGCCTTCGATCTGCCGACCTACATGCGCGCACTTCAGGACGCCGCAGAGCAAGCCGGCGCTGAAGCCGCCCTCACCCCCAAAAAATCCGTCCGGGAGGCCAGCGATGCCTGAGGCACCCGGCCAGCGCGATATCGTCCTCGTGGTGGACGATTCCCCCGATACGCTGAGCTTCCTCACCGAGGCGATCGAGCGCTCCGGTGCCACGGTCCTCGTTGCGGTGGCGGGCGAGGCGGCGCTCGCCCTCGTCGACGAGATCACCCCCGACATCATCCTGCTCGATGCGGTGATGCCGGGCATGGACGGGTTCGAGACCTGCCGCCGCCTCAAGGCCAAGCCCGCGGTCGCAAGCGTGCCGGTCATCTTCATGACCGGGCTGTCCGAGACCGAGCATATCGTGGAGGGGCTGGAGGCCGGCGGCGTCGATTACGTGACGAAGCCGATCGCCCCCGACGAGATCTTGGCGCGCATCCGCGTCCACGTGGCCGGCGCGCGCGCGGCGCAGAGCCTGCGCGCGGCGCTCGACACCACGGGGCGCACCCTCTTCGCGGTCGATCCGGCGGGCGCCGTTCTCTGGGCGACGCCGCAGGCCTCGCAGGTGCTCGCCGCCTGCGCGCCGCGCGCCGACGACGCCTACGGGCTTCCGGCCGCGGGCCGCGCGTGGCTGCGCGGCTGCCTCGACGGGACGCAGGGAGCGCCCTTCGCCCTCACCGACCTGTCGGGGGCCGCCCACACCGTGAGCTTCGTCGGGCGCACCGGCAACGAGGTGCTGCTGCGCCTCTCCCGCGATGCCACCGCCGCCGGCATCGAGTTGTTGCGCACCCGCCTGCCCATCACCGCGCGGGAGGCCGACGTGCTGTTCTGGCTCGCGCGGGGCAAATCGAACCGCGACATCGGCGAGATCCTCAGCTTGAGCCCGCGCACGATCACCAAGCATCTCGAAGGCATCTACGCCAAGCTCGGCGTCGAGAACCGCACCGCCGCCTCGATCATCGCCGCGCGCCACCTGCAGGATCTGGGTTAGTGCATCGTCCCGAACGGTGGTTTCCGGCTTTCGGAAAAAGACGATGCGCTAGGCCGAGCGCCGTCTCATCCCGTGCGCTGCGCGGTCCAGCGACCGGAGCAGGCGCTCAGTCCCCCGAGCGACCACTCGCCCGCGCCGCTCTTGCCGCGGAGGCGCCCGGACACCGCGATCCGCGCGAGGCCGGTGCGGATCGTGCCGCTGATGCGCCCGTCGGCGCCCGCCCGGCCCGAGGCATCGACGCCGTGAGTGCCGGCATCCTCCAGCACGCCGTCGCGGATCGCGATCGGGTAGCGGTAGGGGCCGGTGCAGGAGCCGGTCTCGGCCACGGCCTGGACCGACCATGCGCCGTCGAACGGACCCGCCGCCGCGGCGGGAAGCGAAGGCAGGGACACGAGTGTCAGGGCGAGAAGCGGGGCACCGAATCCGGTCAGCCGGCATCGGGCGGTCATCGAGGCAACTCCTTGATGGAAGACGGTTTCGGGTTCAGGTCCAGCCGGCGGCCACGTCGGGGCCGGCGGCGATGTAGCGGATGAACAATTCGCTGGTCGCCCGATCCGCGTAGGCCGCGAGCGGCTCGTCGGGATGCGGCGGCACCAGGGCGGTGACCGGTCGGCCCGCCAGCAGCACGGCGACCTCGCGCGGGGTGAAGCCCGCCGCGGTCGCCTCCCGCAGGGCCGTCCCGGCATAGGCGTCCACGTCCTCGCAGAAGACGGTGTCGGCAGGCGCGGCGACGCGGGCCATCGACGGGTGCCACGCGCCTTCGCTGCGCGCGCCGAGGACGGGCCAGGGATGGATCGGACGGGTCGCGGTGCCAGGTGCCGAAACGGCCAAGGCGGATCTCCTCGTGAGTGTTCGGGGTGGGTGATCGGGAACGGGACCGATACGAGCCGTCCGGGCAGGACCCGCGGCGGCGTCGGCAGGACCGGGAAATGGTTGGCCGGGGGGCGATGTCACTGATACCGATGTACCAGTATCGATGATTTTCAGCATATCTTCGTGCGAATCCGCACGATTTCAACGTGTTTCGCGGTCAAATAGAAGCTAATGCCACAGCTCATAGCGGTGGCGTTTTGGGATATTGTTTCTGAATGTTTCCTGAAGCGCCCCGAAGCCGCCGTCGGATCGGCGGACGATTGCCGTGCGCCCTGGGCGCATCGTCTTGATACGGCAAGCGTGGCTTTGCCGACGGGGAGCGACAGCATCAGGCCGAAAGGTGGTCGCCAGTCATCGGATAAAGCCGATGCTCCAGATCCTTGAATCGCATCGTCCCGAAAGCCGGAAACCACCTTTCGGGACGATGCTCTAGCCCGGAGGCTTCTCCTGTCGGGCGGCCGCTCTACCCGCGGATCAAGGGCAACTCCGCCCGAATGATGGCGTTGCCAGCCATGCGCCGCACCGAGGCGATGACCCGGCACGAGGTCTCGGAGGCGCCGCCCGCTTCGGCCTGCATCTCGAGTTCGATCAGGCGCCGAAAGATTTCCCGCTCGTGCCGGGCCGGGGAGAGCGGCATCGTCTCGGCGAGGAGGCCGACCATTTGGTGGAGGAAGCGGCACCGCAGCGGCGGCACGTCGGAACTCATCATCGGCGGCGTCCGCGAAGGGCAGGGACGGCCATCATGGTTCGGGCCGCGATGCGGCGCCGCAACAAGGATCAAGTTACACCAATCGGCGACGATCCTGACTCATCGCCGATTGCCCCCGCGATTGCGGGGCGGCGGGCGTCCGCCGCCCTCCCCTCCCTCCGAGGCGATCCGTCTCTCGCCTCGGACGCACGCTCGCTCCAGAGAGTTCGCTCAAGCGATCAGGAAGTCATCCGCCGTCAGCGGCACCTTCGTGTTGACCACCGCGAACCGCAAAGCCGCCGCCTTGCCGGCGCCGTCCGCATCGTAGGACAGCGCGCCCGTCGTGCTGTCGTAGACGATGTGGTCGTCCGCATCGAGCTTGCCGCCGGCGCCGATGTCCTTGAACGCGGCGCCATCGAGTTCACCCGCGCTCAGCGCCGTGAAGATCGATGCCGAGAGCCGGATCGTGTCGCCCGCGGCGAAGTCCGCGAGGGTGTCGACGTTGCCGTTGCCGAGCGCCGTCGAGAACGCGAAGGTGTCATGGCCGCCGCGGCCGACAAGAAGGTCGGCCCCGGCCCCGCCGTTGAGGAGGTTGGCGCCGTTGTTGCCGACCAGCCTGTTGCCGAACTCGTTGCCGGTGAGGTCGAAGTTGCCTTTGGT
>NZ_FOSV01000001.1:302599-603207 GCF_900114375.1 Methylorubrum salsuginis
TCGATCTCCTGGCCCGCCGCGAGGGTGTAGCTCGTGAAGGAGAAGACGGTGTCGGTGCCGCCGCGGGCGGCCTCGATCACCTGATCGCCCGCGTTGTCGACGATGTAGCGGTCGTCCCCGGTGCCGCCGACGAGCACGTCGCGCCCGACGCCGCCATCGAGCAGGTCCGTACCGGATCCACCCAGCAGGCGGTCGTCGCCCCCGAGCCCGAGGACGGTGTCGTCGCCCGCCGCGCCGTCGAGCCGGTCGGCGCCGTCGGTGCCGCGATAGGTCGCCGAGACCGCCGCGGTGATCGCCAACGGGATCGCGAAGCCGCGGGCGGCACCGCCCTCGGCATAGGTCAGCCCGAGCGTCTGCCGACCGACCGGGGCGTTGTCGGCCACCGTGTAGGTCAGGGCCGCGAGCTGCGCGGCATTCAGCGTGTCGCCGACCGCGACCGCCGCGTCGCCGAGGCGGAGCGTCCCGGCCTCGGGCAGCGCGGCGACGGTGTAGCCGGTGCCCGCCGTGCCCGGCGCCTCGATCGCCAGCGGGGCCGCGGTGCTGCCCTGCTCGAGCGAAACGGTCGCTTCCGAAGCCGCCAGAACGGTGTCGTTGCGGACATCGAGGTTCTGGATGCGCTGATCCAGGGTCGGGGCGGTGTCGCGCGTGCCGTAGGCCGTGCCGCGATGGAAGGCGGCGAGGTACTCGGCGAAGGCGTCCTGTTCGGTGCCCTCGGCGGCGAAGGTGGCGACCTGGCCCCCATCCGGGACGGTGTCGGCGTTGAGCGCCACCACGTTGGCGAAGCTCGGGTTGGCCGTGACGAAATTCTTGAACGGATAGCCGTCGCCGCCGGTGAGGAGGAAGCTCAGCGTCACGACCCGGATGGCGGCCGGCGCATCGGCCACGACCGCGCCGTTCTCGACCAGGGCGCGGGTCGGGTTGCCGGCCGCGTCGATGATCGAGGCCGAGACCACCCGCTCCCCCGCGGGCAAGTCGGGATCGTAGCTGAAGCTGATGCCGCCGATCTGGGCGAACTGACCCGGCGTCGCGCCCGGCGCGACGGCCGCGACCGCGTGCTCCAGCACCGCCAGGAGCTGGTCCGCCGTCACGGTGACGAGCGAGAGCGCGTTGTTGAAACGCAGCGAGTTGGCGATGTCGAGCTGTGAGATGTCGCCCTCGGCCTTGCCGGCCTCGGGGTTGGCCGCCGGGGGCAGCTCGGCGGGGTTCGCCGGATCGGAACTGATCGTGCCGATCGAGTCGCGCAGGCCGCCGCCGTTCTTGATCGAGACCAGGACGGTGTCGTCGGCTTTTTGCGCGTACCAGAGGTTGGCGTCGGACGAGAGGTTGCCGAGGTTGGTCTCCTCGGTGCGCACCTCGCCGCGGCGGCCTTCCAGATAGACCGCGGTCTTGCCGAAGATGTTGGAATCCTGCCCGTTGATGACCGCGCCGACGCCTTCGGCGATGTCGTTCACGAGGTCGCCGCGGGTGCCTTGCGCGAACGGATCGGTGTCCACCGTTCCGTCGCCGTCGATGTCGATCGGCTTGGAATAGAGGTCGTCCACCACCTTGTCGGTCGTGGCGTAGGCGCCGCTCACGCTCGAGTCGATGCTGCCGGCGATGACGTCGCCGTTCTCGTCGAACGCGACCACGAGGCGGCCGACATAGGCGTACTCGTTCGCGGTGTTGACGATGACCGTGGTCTTGCCGTCGGCATTCGTCGTCACGAAGGGGTAGGTCTCGGCGGCCGTGTCGCCCGGCTGGAGGCCGCGGGCGACGTCTTCGGAATCCGCCATCAGCGTGTGCGAGCCGCCGGCCACGATCACGTCGATGCCCTTGAGCAGCGGCGCCAGCGCCTTCTCCAGCGCAAGCTGCTGCAGGTGGGAGACGAGGACGATCTTGTCGATGCCCTGCGCGATCAGGGCGTCGATGGTCGGCTGGAGGATGGCGGCGAGCGCCGCCATGTCGTCGGCGTTCGGGCCGATCACCTCGACGCCGCCGGTCGAGGACAGGCTCTGGACGATCTGGGTGGTGGCGCCGACGATGCCGATCTTCTCGCCGCCCTCCTCGATGATGGTAGCGGGCGCGATCTTGGTGCCGATGCCGGCCGCCGGCGGGAAGCCCGAATAGTCGGCGGCATTGCGGATCGTGTCCGCGTAGAGCCCGCGCAGGTTGGCATCGCCCGAGAAGTCGAGATCGGCCGCGAGGTAGGGGAACTGCGCCCCCGGATAGCTGCCGGTCTGGCGGATCAGCGAGGCCAGCGCGCTGGTGCCGGCGTCGAACTCGTGGTTGCCCATCGCCGAGGCCTGGATGCCGATGATGTTCAGCATCGCGATGTCGGCGGTGCCCAGCCCCGGCGTGATGTTGAGCGTGCCCGCGGCCAATCCGTAATAGGTCTCCAGCGCGGTCTCGTAGACCTCCTTCAGCGACGGGTCGCTGCCGGCGTTGAAGAACGGGCTCGGCAGGACGTTGTCGCCCGACGACAGGGTGATCGAGTTGGCTTGCGTGTCTTCGAGGTAATCGACGATGGCGGCGAAGTTGCCGGCGCGATCGACGGCGTTCAGCCCGGCCTCGAAATCGGAGCCGTGCAGGATCTGCAGGCGATAGGGCGTGACCTCCGGCAGGTCGATCTCGTAGGCGGTGACCGTGCCGCTGACCTCGTTGGCGACCAGCAGCATGCCGGCCCCGGTCGGGCTCTCGCCGGCCGGCACGTACTTGACGACCTCCGGCGCCTTATCGCCCTCGGCCGGCGCGAGGTATTTCACGTAAGTCGGGTCGGCCGGATCGGTGACGTCGTAGATCATCACGCCGCCCTGGCGCTCCAGGCCGACGAAGGCGTAGGTCTTGCTGCCGATCTGGGCGACGTCGATGCCCTCGGGCTCGCCCGCCTTGTTGTCCGAGCGGGTGTCGAAGCTGACGCCGTTGCTCTCGCCGTTCTGGTTGAACACCGTGCCGGCATTGGGGAGCGCGGCGACGATCTTCTCGAATTCGCCGCCGGTGTCGGACACCTTGGTGATGGTGCCGTCGGCGTTCTGGCGGAAGATCGACATCCCGCGGCCGCCGAAGGTGAAGATCTCCTCCACGCCGGCCTGCGTCGGGTCGGTGTCGCCGTCGATGTTCGAGACGGTGAGGCGGCCGGCGTAATCCTCGCTCTTGAGCGCGGCCTCTTGGCTGCCGAACACCGCGTCGTTGAGATCGAGGGCGGAGAGGCGCGCCTCGTCCGAGCCGTCGACCCGCGAATCGCCCTCGTTGGCGGTGGCGAAGTAGGTGACGCCGCCGACCGTCCAGGTCGAGACCGCGTCGGGCATCAGCAGGCCCTTGATCGGGGCGGTGACGATGTTGATCTTGCCCTGGCTGTTCGAGCCGGTGCCGGGCCCGTCGCGGTCGGAGAAGTCGCCCTCGTTGCCGGCCAGCGCGTGATCGACGAAGCCGAGCGGCAGGATCGAGAGCAGCACCGGGCCGGTGCCGGTGATGTCGAAGCTCGCGACCGCGTTGTTCTCCTGCAGCGTGACGTAGGCGCGGGTGCCGTCGGCCGAGACGTCGATGTATTCGGGCTCCAGGCCCTGCGAGGCCGAGAGGCCTTCGAAGATCCGCACGCCCGCCGCGCGCAGGCCGTCCTCCGAGCCGTCGAGCGCCCCGAACCCCGTGGTCGCGACGGTGGCGTTGGCCGCACCCTGCGACAGGTCGATCAGCGAGACCGAGCCCGCCGATTCCACCTCGCCCGCGCCGGGATTCTCGCCCTCGTTGGCGACGAGCAGCTTGGTGCCGTCGGGGGTGAAGGTCAGCATGTCGGGCAGCGCGCCGACGGTCAGCGTCTTGATGAGCTGGCCGGTGGCGGTCGAGAACAGCGCGACCGTGCCAGGATCGGACTTCACCGGCGCCTCGATCGCGACCGCGAGCACGCCCTTGGCGATGGCGATCGAGTTCATGCCGCTCTCAGAGGTGTAGCCCGAGACGAGAGCCGCCACGTCGATCTCGCCGATCTTGGCGGGCGCGGTCGGATCGGCGAGGTTCACGATCTCGACCCGGTCGGTGACGTTGTTCATCACGAACAGACGGTCGCTCGACGCCTCGAAGGCGACGACCTCGGCCGAGCCGGTGCCCGAACCGGTGGCGTAGGTGCCGAGCAGGCGGGTGACGAGGCTGTCGGTCGCGACGGGCGTCGTGGTCGAGCCGGTCAGCGTCGAGTCGCCCTGCTCCAGGATCGCGACGCCGTTCACCGTGGCGGCGGGCACGACGAGGCTCGCCAGCAGCGGGTCGTGGTCGCTGGTCTGGTCGGCGAATTCGGCGTTGATGTGCACGATGTCGAACTCCGCACCCTGAAGCAGGCCGCCCGTGACCAGGACGTGGTCGAGCGTCTGGGAATTGCCCTCGAAGACGTAGTCGTACCGCTCGGCCTCCGGCAGCGCGTCCATGAGGTCGGACAGGATGGCGGTGCCGCCCAGGCTGTAGGTGGCGGTGGCGTCGATCGGGTCGGTGCCGGGCACCGTGTAGCCGGAGAGGTTCGCCTCGCCCTTCAGGACGCTCAGCGGCTGCTCGCCGGGGAACTCGTTGAGGTCGCCCACGACCATCACCTTGGCGTCCGGGTCCTGCGCCAACAGGCGGTCGACGAAGCCGTTGACGGCCTGGGCCTGGGCCGCGCGCTGCACCTCACCCGCGTTGAAGGGCGGCTGGTCGGAGCCGAGGAGGGGCGCGCTGCCGCCTTTCGAGGTGAAGTGGTTGTTGACCACCGTCACGGTCTGGCCGTTGAAGGTGAAGTCGGCGGCAAGCGGCGGGCGCGAGCCGAAGAAGGGGTTTTGGGCATCGCTCTGCTGGCCGGCATCGGCGGCCTTGAGCGGGCTGCCGTCGGCCGCGACCGTGCGCAGCGAATCCTCGACGAGGGACACCCGGTCGGTGCGGTAGACGAAGGCGGTGCGGATGTTGCCGCCCGGCTGGCCGCCATTGGTGTCGTCGCCGATGAACGGGTTGTCGGCATAGGCGTAGGTCACGCCCGCGGGCGCCGCCGCGTTGAGGGCGTCCACCAGCGCCTGGAGGGTCGCGGCGGCGCTGGTCAGCGTCGAGTTGGTCGGACCGTCGCCATCCTGCACCTCCTGCAGCGCGACGATGTCGGCGGCGTTGAGCGCGCCCAGGATCTCGGCGGCGACCCGCTCGAACCGGGCGGCCCCGTCGGTCGGGTCGAGGTTCTCGGCGTTGTAGCTCGCCACCAGCAGGCGGCTGGCCGTGCCGGACAGGGTGCCGTCCTCGCGGGCGATCGGGCTCGGCGCGGCCACCGTGTAGGCCTGCGTCGCGCTGACTTGGTAATTGCCGAACTCGTAGGTGACGATGCCGGTCACGTCGGAGAGGTGCGCCCCGACATTCACCGCCGGGGTGGTGAAGCCGCGCAGCAGGCCGGAATCGTCGTCGATCTGGATGCGCTCGGGGTTGAAGTCGCCCCCCACCGTATCGGTGTCGCCGAAGCGCGGCGTGCCGAGTTCGGTCAGGAGGTTGCCGCGGGCGGTCAGGCCGGTCGCGCTCGCGCCGTTGGCGGCGTTGCCGTCGTCGACGACCGTGAAGATCTCGCCGAAGCCGTTGGTCGGCCCGGTGGCGACCGGCGCCTTCACCGTGACCAGCATGCCCTCCAGGCTCTCGAAGAAGGCGACGCCCTCGGTGAGGCTCTCGGTCGGCGGCAGGCGCCCGCCCGCGCCGCCGATCTGGACGGGGGCGATGTCGGGAGCCTGATCGGCCTGGGCCAGGATCTGCACCGAACCCGACGCGGTCGCGGTCAGCTGCGTGATCGAGAGGCTGCCCGGCGCGGCCCCGCTCGGCGTGAACTCGCTGACGAGCCCGGTGGCCTCGACGTGCTGGCCGAGCGTGACGGCGGGCGCGGTGCGGGTGAAGACGAACAGCCCGTCCGAGGTGGCGGCGTCGCCGTCGCCGGTCGGGTCCTGGATGTAGAAGCCGTTCGAATCGATGGCCGTGACGATGCCGCTCGTCGTCACGCTGCTGCCGGCGACCGGCGAGCGCGTGCCCGATCCCTGGATTTCGTAGGTGCGCACCGGCGTCGTCCTCCCGAAGGCCGCAAGATAAGCCGGCAAATAGGTCGGCTTGATCCCGGCATCTCTTTCAAAGATCCGGCATGTTTTGGCAGTATTGTGCGCGACGGAAAGCACATGACTGTGCCGCATCGTGCAGGATTGGCCGATCTTCTTCGTCTATGCGCTGCTAAAACAGCGGTTCGTGACACGCGTATGAAGCGTGACGCTCACCGTCGCGTCGTCGCATGATGTTGATCGCGATCGGCCGCTCCCGCTCCCGCTCCCCCCTGCCCCGCCGAGCGCGGGCGGGGCGTGCTGCGGCGGCGTCGCCTCACGCAAAGCGGGGCGGCCCTGAGCCGAAACGCCGTTCCGACGCTCCGGCCCGAACCGAAAACCCCGCCAGGCCGCGTTGAACGCCGGCAGTGGGCCGGGCGAATGCGCTGCGTTGCGTTGATCTCCAAGAAACCATTGTCTCAGGCGTTCGGGGTTCTGCGCACATTCCGCATTCGGGTCGGGGCGCATTTAGATTTTATTATATCCCGGCCGCCACGCTTCGAAGGAACAACTTGCCCAAACATCGCACTGCTGAGGAATAGATCATGCCGGCCCCGGCGGGATACCAACTGGTTTATGCGGACGAGTTCAACCAGCTCAGCGTCTCGGCGAGCCGAACGGCGGATGCGAACTGGTACAGCGGGCAGGCCTGGGGCGGGTCCTTCGGGGAGGCGCGCTTCCTGCCCGCGAATGCCGCCAAATCGCCCTTCTCCATCGTCGACAAGGGCGGCGAGACCGCCCTGCGCATCCACATGACGCGCGATGCGGGCGGGCAACTGTCGAGTGGACTGATCTCCAACACCTTCCCGGACGGCACCAGCAAGACCGTCCGCGACGGCAACCCCTACGGCTATTACGAGGCCCGGCTCTGGCTTCCGGACGGGACGGGCGTCTGGTCGGCCTTCTGGGCGCTCGAATCGGAGCGGCTGTCCCCCACGCGCGACCGTGTGGTCGAAGTGGACGTGATGGAGAATTACGGCACGGCGATGCCGGGCCAGTATTCGAGCGTGGTGCACGAGTGGGATTGGGCGAACAAGACCCTGGAAGGTCACGCCAGCACCTATGCCCGTGCCAATCCGGGCGTGGGCGTCGTCGCGTCGGGGTGGCATACCTACGGCGTGGAGATCACGCCCGAGCGGATGACGTTCTACTTCGACGATCGCCCCTACTGGACGAAGGCGACGCCGGCGGCCCTCGATACCGACCCGATGTTCATGATCAACCTCGCGGCCGGCGGCGGCTGGACGATCGATCCGAAACTGAAGGACGCGTCGCTGTACGTCGATTATTTTCGCGCCTACGAGGCCAAGCCCCCGGGCGCGCCCCTCGATACGAAGACGGACGGGCCGACGCTGAAGGGAACGAGCGGCGACGACGTCCACGTCGTCACCGACGCGAACACGCGGATCGTCGAGGCCGCGAAGGGCGGCAACGACACGGTCCGCACCAGCGTGTCCTACACCCTGCCCGACAACGTCGAGAAGATCGTTCTCCTCGGCAAGTCCGATCTCGGGGCAACCGGAAACGGTCTCGCCAACGAGATCTACGGGAACGAGGGGGCCAACGTCCTCTCCGGTCTCGACGGCAACGACCGGATCTTCGGCGGGGGCGGCAAGGACGTGCTGATCGGCGGGGCCGGTGACGACCGGCTGGCCGGCCAGAACGGCGACGACGTCCTGATCGGCGGCCTGGGGGCCGACCGTCTCTACGGCGATGCCGGTGCCGACCGGTTCGTGTTCCAGAGCGTCCACGACAGTCCGGTTTCGGGGCGCGACACCATCGTCGGCTTCTCCGCCGCGCAGGGCGATCGTGTCGATCTCGCGCAGATCGACGCCAACGCGCTCCTGGCCGGCAACCAGCACTTCACCTTCATCGGCTCCGATGCGTTCACGGCGCCCGGCCAGCTCCGCTTCGAGAAGGGCGTCCTCTCGGGCGACGTCAACGGCGACCTGCGGCCCGACTTCGCGATCGATCTCCTCGGCGTGAAGATCCTGATGGCGGACATGCTGATCCTGTAGAGCGCCCTCCGACGGAAGGGGCCGGCTCGACGGTCTGCGCGGCGCAACGTGACCCGAGGGGCGGGCGGGGGCGCCGGTTGGCACGGTTCATGGTAAAGGAATTCCTTACGATGTCCGGGAGCCGGCGTCGGACGAGGAGTCCATCCATGCAGGATCGCGATCCGCTCTGGTACGACCGCGCCGAGCCTGACGAGGAGCCGGGGCTTCTGCTGACATCGGCCGCGATCCTGTTCGTGGGGGCGCTGAAGCTCTACGGCATGCCGTATCGCCTCTGCCGCACGCTCGCGGACCGGTTCATCCGCCGGGCCTTCCGGACCGCCCCGCGGCCTTGAACGGCCGCGGCTTACGGCCGGTGCCGACGAGTCGCATCTCCCCGTCATCGTGCCGCTTGGGGCATCCTCCCGAACGGGGGATGCCGGCATTCGGAAAAAGACGATGCGGCACAAGGATCTTGAGGATCGCCCGGGATCCGATATCCAGGATGATCCTCCCGCTTCGAGGGGCGGCATCCACCCTTCCGGCGGATCCACCGAATGCCTCTCGCGGCCCGCCCGACGCCCTGTCGAGCCCGAACGGGAAAACAGGTGCAGACGGATGACCTCCGTGGCTGTCCAAGTCCAATCGGCTTAATACCGATCGGCGATGATCCCGACTCGTCGCCGACTGCCCCGGCGACTGCGCGGCGGCGGTCGTCCGCCGGACGCACGGAACGGGGCCCGCGGTCCTGGTCCGCACCGTTCGGTTTAAGTCTTTTTACAAAAACGACTTTTTGAGAGCCGGCATCCGCCTCGCGGGCCGATGCCCGAGCGCATGCCCGGCGGGACGCGACGGATGATGGCGCGGCTTCTCCGGAACGAACCGCCCTTCCCCGCAGGGGTGCGGTGAGCGGCTCGACACGGAACGGTTTCGCCGCGCGGCAAATCTCCTCTATGTTTCCCTGCCCCGCCGAGGAGCCATCGCTTCGGCGCAAGAAAGATTTGTTCATGGGTGACCGGCATTCTCGCGACGCCAGCGGGCACCGTCACCGTTCCGTGCGCGGCCGTCGGTCGGCGTCTTGGCGTGGGATCGCGGCCGTGAAACGCTGGGAGACGGAGAGAGAGTGATGGGATCGATCACGATTTGGGCGCTCTTTGCCCTCTTCGGAGGCATCTGCGCCCGCTATGTCTCCGTGATCGGCTTCGCCTTGACCGCCGTGGGGATCATCGCGCTCCTCGCCGTGACGAACGCCCTGACGGAGGGCGGCCCCTTCGGTGCCGGGAGGCTGGTCGGTGGGTTCGTGGCTCTGCAGGTCGGCTATTTCACCGGCCTCGTCGTGCTCGCCCTGACCCGCCACGTGGCGCGCCTCGTGTCCAAGAAGGATCTGCGGCAGGTCGAGAAGGGCGACCTGCACATCCATCACGACTGAAGGGGACGCTCTCCCTCCGCCGGTCGGCCGGCGTCCGGCGCCTTGCGGGCGAAGGCCCAGACCATGACGGGATAATCCGGCTCGTTGGCGAGCGACCCGAAGAAGCCGCGCTTGCGCCAGGTCCGTAGATTGCCCACCAGACAGGCACGGTTCCCCCAGGCCTGCGCGCGGATGTCCTGCGCGGCGAAGCCGCATTCCTGCAGCAGGTAGCTCAGCCCGTCCGGTGTCCAGCGCGAGCAGTCGATCGGCACGCGGTGGACGCGCACGAGGAAGGGCGTGGCGATGACGAAATGTCCGCCGGGCTTGAGCATGGACCAGACGTTCCGGCCGGCGCGATAGGGCCAGGGGAGGTGCTCGAAGACCTGATCGGCGATGATCAGGTCGAATTGCTGCGGCAGGGTCTCGGCGCAGATGTCGAAGCCCGGATACTCGGTGTTCGTGTAGCTCTTGAATTTGAGATCGCGCGTCCACTGGTTGCCGCCGGAGATCTCCAGCACGTCGAGTCGCTGTGGCCCGAGCCCGCTGATGAAGTCGAAGCAGTCGCGGTACATCGCCGAGCGGACCCAGTCGGTGGTGTCGTACCCGGTGCTGCGAAGCATCCCGCGCATCTTCTCCCAGAGGGCCGGGCGCTGCCAGATGGCGTCGAGAAGGGGGGCAATGATCATTCCGGTTGCATCCCGTTGATGGGGTCGGGCGGATCGCGCTCCTCGCCGCCCGACCGATGGGTGAGTCCTTGCAAGCGCCTGCCCCTTGCAAGACGCGGGCAGCGCCCTGCCCTCATCGGCGGACCAGGCGCCGGATGCCGAGGAGATCCTCCCGCAGGCGCGACCCTTCGAGGAGAAGCAGGACGACGAGATGGCTCGCGAGCCCGGCCAGAAGGCCGGCGGCGATCCGCGGAATTTCCGTCGGGGCGCCCTGCACCACGAAATGGCAGGCGAGGCCGGCGGCGAGGCCTCCGAGCGTGGGCGCCCACATCCCCCGCAGCAGCGGCCCGATCGACGACAGGCCGATCCGGCCGGGCGCCCGCAGCATCAGCACGGCGAAGAGAATCTGCGCGACGCCGATGCCCCAGGCGACGCCGAAGGGGCCGAGCCAGGGGCCGGGCAGCACCGCGGCCACCCGCGCGACGACGAGGAGGAGCGAGAGGCGGAAGAGCGCCCAGCCGGCCCCCCGGGCGAGCATGAGCGCGCCGCTCTGATGCGCCACCGCGTTCAGGGCATAGAACGGGATCAGGATGCTCAGGATCGTCGCGGCGTCGCTCCAGGCGGGTCCGAGGATCCGCAGGATCAGGCCGGGCACGAGGGCGGAGGTGAGGAAGGCGACGGGGGCCAGCAGGATGCAGAGCAGGCGCACGAGCTTGGCGTGCAGGGCGGCGAGCTGCGCCTCGTCCTCGCGCAGGGCGTGGGCGTAGAGGGCGCCCCAGAGCGGACCCGACGCCGCCTCGCAGAGGAAGCGCGGCACTTGGTTGGCGAAGGTGAAGGTGCCGAGCGCCGCCGGGCCGAACAGGCGGCCGAAGAGGAGGTTCTCCACCAGCCGGCCGGCGAAGTCGACGAGCCGGCTGCAGACGAGCGCGCTGCCGGTGGAGACGTGCGCCCTGAGCACCGACGGCCGGAACACGAGGCCCGGACGCACGAAGGCGAGGAGGTTCAGGACGCATCCGCGCACGAGGTAGAGCACGACGTACTGGGCGGCGAGGCTCAGCGCCCCCGCGCCGCGCAGCGCGAGCGCCACGGCGACCGCCGCGCCGACCAGGCTGCCGGCCAGATCGGCGCCCGAGATCGCCGCGAGCCGGCGCTCCCGCGTCAGCCGGGCATAGGGCAGCACGGAGACCGTGACGAAGACGAAGCTCACGGAGAGCAGACCCATCACGCCCGCGACGCGCGGCTCGTGCGACAGCTGCGCCAGGATCGCGCCCCAGCCGGCCACGGTGAGCGTGAGGCCGACCCCGACCATCAGCACCAGCCAGAAGGCGGTCGACCAGATCTCGCGCGATTGCGTCGGCTCGCGGGCCAGGGAGGCGCCCAGCCCCCCGTCGGCCAGCGTCATGAAGAAGGCGACGGTGGGCAGGGCCAGGGCGTAGACGCCGAATTCGGCCGGCCCGAGCAGATGCGCCATCAGCGGCAGCATCGCCAGTTGCAGGCCGATCTTCACGAGGTTCGCACCGCCCCCGGCCAGCACGTTGACCGCAAGCGTGCGCGCGCCGCCGGGGGCCGCCTGCGCCATTTGGGCCGCCATCGCGGCTTGGTCCGGCACCGGCTGGGTCGGAGGATCGGGAAGCGGGACGGCCGTCTCCGGCGGCGCAGCCTCTTCCGGATCGGGCGCGACGGCGTGATCCCGGAGACGCTCGTTCTCTTCCCTCATCCTGAAGCGTTCTCCATGACGGCCTGCCGCTGCCGCGACCGAACGATCCCCGGGGCGGATGCCTCACTGGCAAGACTTGGACTGGCAAGACCCGGGCCGCCGGCGCGCGGACGCGCACGCCTCGCCCAATCGTGAGCGTGCCTTGCAAGCCGCCCGTTCGCTGCCGACGCGCCTTCGGCCCCGGCCAGCGCCGCGGAGGTTTTGCAAGAGACGCACAGTCCTGCGCCCTGCGACACGGTCGGGGCGGACGAAAACATCTGACTTCTTCGATGGATCGACCGGCACGGGGCCGGTCGGACATCGTTCATGACGGGAAGATCTGATCCGGCATGCCTTGCATCCTCGCGAATTCTGCCGATGATGCATTGCAAAATCCATGCACGCGTCCGGCTGCGGATGGTCCGCGGGCGGTTTTTGCAAGGCGAGCGGCCCCCGATCCCGGGCGCGCTCGACCCCGCAAGGCGCGGGCGCCTTCAGGCAGGTGTGCAGGTGCAGGCGGACGTGCGGGAGCCCCTTCGTGCCGAATCGGATCGTGCCGGGACGCCTTCCCTCGCGCCGTCCCTTCGCGTCTTCGTCCACCTCGCGACCGACAAGGATGCGGCGGCGTGGCGCCGGGCTTGGCAGGCCGGCACCCTGGTCGGCGTCAACGAGGAGACGCCCTACGGCTACGGCCGCGCCGAGCGCATGGGCTGTACGCTCGCCTTCTCGCGGGCCTTTCCGGAGAAGCCGGCGGTACGCTTCCTGCGGCTCGGGCTGCGCGTGCTCGCGGGGTTCGACCTGCTGCACGCCCTGCGCCAGGGCCGGGCGCTCCGCGAGGCCGACGTGGTCTGGACGCACACCGAATCCCAGTTCCTCGCGGTGGCCGCCGCCCTCGCCTTCCGGGCGCAGCGGCCGCAGCTGATCGGGCAGAGCGTCTGGCTGTTCGATCGCTGGGAGCGCCTCGGCCCGCTCCACCGGATGCTGTACCGCCGCCTGATCCGGGACGTGGACGTGCTCACGGTCCATTCCACCGAGAACCTCGCCGTGGCCCGGGCGCTGTTTCCCGGCAAACGGGTATTGCACGTGCCCTTCGGGATCCCGTCCGAGCGGATCACGCCGCCCGTCCGGCGGCCGGGCCGCCCGCTGCGCGTCCTGGCGCTCGGCAGCGACCGGCATCGCGACTGGGCCTGTCTCGCCGCGGCGCTCGACGGCGTGCCGGAGGCCTCGGCGATCATCCTGTCGGGCACGGCGCCGCGCCGGCTCGCCCGCGGGCGGCCGAACCTGCGGGTCGGCCGTGCCCGCAGCCAGGCCGAACTCGCCGCCCATTTCGCCGAGGCGAGCGTGGTCTGCGTGCCGCTGAAGCCCAACCGTCACGCCAGCGGCATCACGGTGATCCAGGAGGCCGTGCTCGCCGGCCTGCCCGTGGTGGCCACCGCCACCGGCGGGCTCGAGGGCTATTTCGGCCCCGACGCCGTCCGCTACGTGCCGCCCGGCGATCCGGCGGCCCTGCGGGCGGCCCTCCTCGAGATCGCGGCCGATCCCGAGGCGGCCCGCGCCCGCGCCGAGCGGGCGCAGGCGCGCATGATCGAGGCCGGGATCGGGGCCGAAACCTACATCCGCCGCCATGTGGAGATCAGCCGGGAGATGCTCGACCGATGAAGGCTCCGACCCTGGGACGCCCCGCCCACGCCGCGTTGCTGCTCGCGGCCCTGCTCGCCCCCCACCCGTCCGCGGCGGCCGACGAGCCGCTCGACCTGTGCGCCTACAAGCCGGCCTTCATGGAGGAGTTCGACAGCCTCAGCGTCGCCCCGCGGGTGCTGAACGCGGCGCGCTGGATCTCGCACACGCCCTGGAACGGCGATTTCGGCGATGCCCGCTTCGTCGACGACGCGCCCGCCGGGCCCTTCGCGATCAAGGACGGCATCCTCCACATCACCGCCCGCCGGGACGAGGCGGGCAAGTGGCGCTCCGGCCTGCTCGCCGCCTCGGACGGCACGGGGGCGGGCTTCGGCCTGCGCTACGGCTACTTCGAGGCCCGGATGCGCCTGCCGCCGGGGCCGGGCACCTGGCCGGCCTTCTGGCTCGGCACGCAGCGCCCGAACAGCGACAAGACCCCGAGCATCGAGATCGACGTGATCGAGTATTACGGCCATTCGGACGCCGCCTACTCCGCGGCTTTGCACGTCTGGTACAAGGGCAAGGACAAGGAGCGCACCACCAACACGGTGCAGAAGATTCCGGTGCCGGCCGGCTCGCTCCTCGACGCCTTCCACACCTACGGCGTGCGCGTGACGGCCGACACCATCACCTATTATCTCGACCGCGCGCCGGTCTGGCAGCGCCCGACGCCGCCCGAACTCGACAAGCCGCTGTTCCCCCTCGTCAACCTCGCCCTCGGCTCGGGCTTCCCGATCGACCGGACGCCCAACCCCTCGGTGCTCTTCGTCGACTACGTGCATGTCTACGCCCCCGATCCCGAGGGCCGGGCGGCGCGCTGCCCGGGGCGCTGATGACGCCCCCGTCCGGGCACCGGCCCCTCGGGCGGCGAAGACGGCGCGGGTTGCCATCGGGGCGTGTCCCGAGGCCCCATGGTCCGGGGCTCCCATGGTGGGGCTCCCATGGCCCGCGCCGTCCCGGACGCCCCCGGATCGGCGCGGCTCGCCCTTTCATGCCAAGCCGCATGGAAGACGACAGAGGGCCTCATCCCAAGCGGCACGGGACCGGACCGATGGTCCTGTTCCGAGCGTCCGGCGGAGGCCCGCCGCCCCGCCGTCGCGGGGGGCAATCGGCGATGCGTCACGATCATCGGCGATGGGGATCACATGCATCCGGCGCCCGACCGTTGACCCCATGTCGCGTCCCTTTGCGCGGCGGGCAACGGACGATGCGTGCCGTCCTCGTCGAGGGGCAGTGCGGCTCCGATCCACGGGGCGGAGCGGACCGGCGCCCGCCTGCGGTAATTCAGACTAGAATGTGCAAAATACAAATAACCCAAGCGGGAAGTGCGCCGATAATCGCATCGATGTTTTCACCTATGGTTGTAATTGGCTCATATTGGCACGGATGTTGCCCCACGACCAATCTCGATCGCACGCCCGGCGCGACGCGAGAGGTTGCATTCGAAAACGATCTGAACGATGCGGGACCTCGTCATGATCTTTGCCAGAGAAACGCTTCGGTACGTCTTCGTCAGCGCGGCAAACCAAATTCCTCGATTTCATACATTGGACTTCGTCAGAACCTCGATCCTTCGATGGGCAGGGCTGAAGATCGGCGAAAAGAGCCGTATATCCGGACACCTTGTGCTTGAGTTCAGCCTTCGGCGCGCAACCGTGAAGCATATATCGATCGGAAATGACTGCTTTTTAGGGTATAATTGTAGAATTTCTGCATCGAAGGCGGAGGTATGTATCGGAAACAAGTGTAATATTGGGCCCAATGTTTCGATAGAAACGGCGGGTCATTGGTTCAATCGGAAGGCAGACAAAAGGCATTCCTATCACAAGCCGGTGACGATCGAGGACAATGTCTGGATCGGGGCGGGATGTATCATCTTGCCCGGCGTGACGATCGGCCGGAACTCCATCGTCGCGGCGGGAGCCGTGGTGGCCAAGGATGTCGCCGAAGGGGTTCTGGTCGGCGGGGTCCCGGCCAGGACCATCAAGACACTGTCCGACTTCCCGGCAAACGCGTTTCCAGCCTTGGCCGAGGCGGTGGCTTAGCGTCTCTCACAAAATGCCCGCCGCGCTGTCGCGCTTGAAGACAACACCGACGGTGAACGGGCGCTTTGTGAGGCACTCCTCGGATGTCGAACGGTCGGATGAATGAGCGTCTGAGTCGTCGAACGCCCGCTCGCCTTGACCCACCGCTGCCGACCGCCGGGAGAAGATTGCGAACGCCAAGCTAATACAATGTTAAGTGTTCAAATGGTCAGCTTCGTCTGACTTGAGCTTGAACATCTCACCCGGTGAACAGCCGGGTTATAATACGCTCTCGGGCCGAGAGCATGTTTTCGGCACTCGATTCTCCGAACGCAGCGACCGCGCCTGCCGTAACCAAATTGATATGTGGCCAGCATCTTGCTTTGCCTTCCTTGCGGCGAAAAATTCATCGCGAGATAGCTGGTCACATATTTTGGCAGTGCCGTTTTGAACAATAGATCAAAAACTACGGGCAACCACTATGCAGCACTTGATGCATTGCGTGGCATTGCTGCAATTTCAGTGTTGTTCTATCATTTTCACGAATGGCTTGGTCAGAAATGGCTTGCGCCGAATGCAAGATTTGCAGTCGATTTCTTTTTTTGCCTCAGCGGCTATGTTTTGTCCGCAGCTTATGTCCATCGGATAGGTTGCGATTTGAAAAAATTCGATTTAATAAGGACAAGACTGATAAGGCTTATGCCAATTATATTTCTTGGTACTGCGATAAGTGCCCTGTACTATGCTGTGCGTATTTTAGTCCTCAAATATCCTTTGGATCCGGGCCTGCTCTCGTTCGCCACTTTGCTGGGACTGCTCAATTTGCCGTTTTTCGATGCCCCAAAAATCATCGGCGGCCCACAGGTTTTCCCGCTTAATGGACCTCAATACACCTTGTTTCTTGAGCTGGTGGTAAATTTATTCTGGATCATGACGTATCGGTATAGTGCAATTAAAATAAATATTGCCATAATACTAATTAGCGTTGTGTTGATGTTTTATTGCGGTGTTGGCGGCGACACAGCGGAAACTTTCTGGATGGGGTTTCCCCGAGTATTTGGTGCGTACTACCTAGGAGTTATTGCATTTGAGCTTGATAGCCAATTTCGTCAATTGAGTTTACGGCAGATTAGGGCCTTATTCGCTGCATCATGCATTACAACATTGTCAATTTTTTACTGGCCGACATCCTTGCCAAATGGCGTGGGGATCATATGGGGTTTTGCCTTATCTCCTGTTATCATTGTCTGCGGTGCACGCCTGAATTTGAGCGGATCGATCCGTTGGGCAAGTAATTTTCTTGGGCAAATTTCGTATCCTGTTTATGCCTTGCAATTCCCTGTGTTTCTTTGGATGAATGGAGTTTATCAGCAGCTACTCGGATGCCGCAATTCGGGTGCTTTAATGGTGATTGTCACCATAGCCTTGCTATGCGTTTCTTGGGTTGTATTGCGTTATTACGATGTTCCTGTGAGGCGTTTTTTGATGCGCCTCAACAAAAACGGTCGGCTGGAGCCTGCTGGTGTGGAGCAGCGGATGCTTTAGTTCAAGTCCTTGGTCGCTTTGCAGCGGTTACGATAGGACCAAAGATCATATTAAGATATCGACAGCCATATCCGGCTGGGTTGTATCGGGCCGACAGCTCTCTGTCGGTTCGTCGCGTCCGGAGCTGCCCCCGGCGCATCACGATAAAGCTGCTTCCTTGCGCGAGTGCCCTCACCGCCGGATGGCGGTGAGCATCGGCGAGGCGTGGCGGACCGCGAAGCCGAAGGTTTCCAGCTTCTCGACGATCTCGCGCTCGCAGCGCCCCTCGACCGTGTGGAGTTCCATCGTGATCTGACGGACCCCCGCGATCGACGCGTGGTCCAAGCCGTCGAAGATGTCGTATTCCGCGCCCTCGCAATCGATCTTCAGGAGCGCGACCGGGCCACCCACGGAGCGCAGGACGGACGTGATCGCCGCCGCCTTGACGGTGACCGGGCGGGTGCCCTCGCTCACGCGCTGGTCGATGCTCGAATAGGCGGTGGTGAGCGACGAGCGCTTCTGCAGGAGCAGGAGGATCTCGCCGTCCTCGCCCGCAACCGCCTCGTTGCGCACGGCGACGTTGCCGAGGGCGTTGATCGCCACGTTGCGGGCGAGGCGCGCGCAGACATCGGGGTTCGGCTCGAAGGCGATGACGCGGCCGGTCGGCCCGACCTTGCGGGCGGCCAGCACGGTGAACGATCCGAAATTCGCCCCGATATCGATCACCGTATCGCCCTCGCGAACGGTGATCCCATGGTCGAAATAATCCTCGCGGATGACGTTCTCGTAGAGCGTGTACCATTCATGGCACCCGGCCTGGAGATCGAAGCGCAGGCCGGCGCATTCCGCCCGGTAGTCCGAGCGCTTCACGCGCAGGAGATCGAGGATCAGGGGGCCGGAGCGCCGCTGGCCCCGTAGATGCGGCGGACCTGCTCGATTTTGGCCTGGATGTTCACGGGGCGGCGGCTCTCCGATGAACGGGACGGTCGGTCAGGCGGGCAAAGCGGCCCGCGCCGGCGAGAGGCCCGCCGAGAGGGCCGTGGCGTAGGCGTCGAGCAGGGCGTCGGTCCAGCCCTGCGCGCTGTGGCCGAGATCGGCCGTCCGGGTGAAGGCGTTGCGGCTCATCTGCTCGGTCAGCGCGTCGTCGCCCGCCAGCCGCGCCATGGCCCCGGCCAGCGCCGCCTCGTCGCGCGGGTCGCAGGCGAGCCCGGCCTCGCGGGCCACGATGTCGGCGGCGAGCAGCGCTTGGTCCGTCAGGATCACCGGCAGGCCGCTCCACAGGGCCTCGCCCGCCACGAGTCCGTAGGGCTCCGGGTAACGCGAGGGCATGACCAGTGCGCGGGCGTCGCAGACGAGGCGCGCCACCGTCTCGGCCGGCTGGCGGCCGGGAAACACGACCTCGGGATGGGCGCGCCGCAGCGTCTCGAGGAGCGGCCCGTCGCCGATCACCATGAGCGGGACGCCCGCCCTCCGCGCGGCCCGGGCCGCGAGGTCGGGGCCCTTCTCCTCGTTCAGACGTCCGACGAACACGAAGGTGCGGTTGCCCTCGGCCGCGATCCGGGTGGGGCTCCAGGGCGTGATCGGGTTCGGGAGCGTGGTGATCGATTCGTCCGGCACGCCGCCGCGGACCAGCAGCGGTCGCATCGCCGCGTGGATGGCCAGGACGCGCGGGCCCCCGCCCCGATAGTGCAGGGTTCGGGCCTGCACCGTTTGGCGCGCCACCCGCCAGAGCTTGTGGGCGTAGCTGCGGCGGTCGCATTGCGTCGTGAGGCAGGCGAGGCCCAGCGGCACGTGCGGACAGGCCTCGCCCTGCCGGAACAAGGCGTAGGCGCCGTTCGGGCAGGTGAGGAAGAAGTCGTGTGCGCTCACGAACAACCGCTCGCGCACGGGCTCGAGCGCCCGGAACACGGAGGGCGAGAGGATCTGGCTCCAGGTATGGAGATGGTAGACCGTACCGGGATCGTCCTGGCGGATCAGGTCGCCGACGAGATCGAGGGTGGCCGGGTTGTAGAGGCCGCGGCGCAGGCTCGCCAGGGCGCCCGCTTCGAGCAGCCGCCGGCCTCCGAGCGCGTGGACCGGGATGCCGGCCTCGTCGAGGACGGGATTCCGGCCCTCGTCGCCGGCGAGGTAGGTGACCGGGAGGCCGCGCGCGCGCAGGAGGCCCGCGCTCAGCAGCGCGAGGCCCGTGGCGCCGCCGAAGGCGAGGGAGCGGTCGTTGATCACGACGACGCGGCTCGGCATCGGGCCGGATTCCCTCCGACGTGCCGGCACGGCCTCGTCGGCGTGGGCAGGCGCGGCGGCGGCGGGCAGAGCGCTCATGCGTGCGCCTCACGGCGGGTCGCGGCGCCGGCCCCGGCGCCCGTCCGCAGCGCCTCGGCGAGAACGGCGATGTCCGCGCGGGCCTCGTCGAGGATCGCGGCGTGGCGGCGGCGGTCGAGCCCCTCGCGCAGGCCGCGCTCGGCCAGCGCCAGCACGGTCTCGGGGGCCTCGCGGCCGGCGGTGCGGACGAAGTCGCCGCGCCCGACGAGCTCGAAGAAGCTGACGAGCTTGCGGTCCCAGGTGAAGCCGATCTGGGGGATGCCGTAGGAATAGGCCGCGATGTTGGCGTGGAGCCGGTGGGCCATCAGCAGGTCGAGGCCCGACACGAAGGTCGCGAGCTCGCTCGGGTTGCGGAAGCGCGGGGCGAAGGTCATCGCCGGCCCGCCGGCCGGGGCGGCCTCGGCCAGGGTCGGGCGCAGGCGGCGCAGATAGGCCTCGTCCTCCGGGCTGCCGTTGGTGAAGACATCGACGGCCCATCCCCGCGCGACGCAGCCGCGGACCAGCGCGGCATACCACGCGGTCAGGTCGCGCTCGCTCACCGCCGCCTCGTCGGAATGGTAGCGCAGGGTGGTCGGATGCGTGAGGCCGAGGCCGATCCGCGGCGTCGTGCCCGGCCTGCGGACCTGCGGCACGTGGCGGGCGACCAGCAGGCCGGGATCGTGCACCACCCGCGCCGGGGGCGCGCCGGACGGACCGAGCCGGCGGTTCCAGATCTCGGCGGAGCGCGCGTCCCTCACCGAGGCGTCGAGGATGCGCGTGCCCGCCAGCGCGCGGCGGAACAGGGCGGCCCCGGTCTCGGACCAGTTGTCGGCCGCGCCGACGGCGAACACCGCGGTCGGGATGCCGGCGGCGCGCAATTCGCCCCAGGCGGCCTCGATCTTGAGCGGGAAATTGAGGTCGGCGTCGCTGAACAGGTTGCCGCCGCCGGTCACAGCGGCGTCGATGCCGGCGAGCCGCGCGCGCCAGACCGGGCGTTGCCGGCTCATGGAGCGGCCGAGCAGCGTGCGCGCGATGCCGTGGCGCACGGGGGTCGGGCAGCTCTGAAGCAGGCGCAACGCCGTCCCCCGCAGGCGCCCGCCCTCGACGTAGTCCGTGCGGCCGGCCAGATCGAAGGCCTCCACGGTGAGGCCGGGCAGGACGCGCTTGAGCTCGGCCTCGATGCATTCCGCGAGGAGGCCGTCGCCCAGGTTCGGGCTGTACTTGACGTTGAAGAGGCCGATCCGCAGTCCCCCCGCCCGATGCTCCGCGCGGGATCCGGGCCCGATCCCGTCGGATCGGGAGGCCTCACGGGGCTCCGTCGCCGCGCATGCCGCCGCCGGACCGGTGTCGATGTCGTCGAGAAGCGCCCTAGGCCGATGCACGGATGCGCCTCCAGGCGGTGCGAGACTGCGCCGGATCGTTGAGGACGATCCCCAGGACGCGACAATGGGTCGAGCCGAGGGCGCGGATCGCGTCCGCGAGCTCGTCGAGCTTCGTCCGGTCGAGGTGGGCGACGAGGACGATGCCGGTCAGCATCGGCCCGATCGCCTGAGCGTCGGCGGACGCGTCGAGCGGCGGCAGATCGAGGACGAGGGGCCTCTTGCCGCCGAACCGCGCCAGCGCCGCGCGCAACGCCTGCGTTCCGAGGAAGGCGTCGGGGTGGGCCGTCCGCCCGGCCGCGACGGCGGGCACGAAGCTGAGCGAGGCGTCGAGCGGGACTTCCGGGAGGTCCGCGTCGGTGCCGCAGGAGAGGGCGAAGTCTTCGAGCCCGGCCGTCGCCTGCGGGGCGAAGCGGCGGGTGAGTTCGGGCTCGCGCAGATCGGCATCCACCAGCACCACCCGGTCGCCCGATGCCGAGACCAGGCGGGCGAGATGGGCGCTGAGCGTGCTGCAGCCCGTGCCCTTCCGACAGGCGACGAAGCCGATCGAGACGGAGCGGGACGCGCCCTCGGAAGAGAACAGGACGGTGCGCAACTGGCTGAGGGCGAGGGCGAACGCGGCGTCGCGCCGCTTGGGGGTTGCGGTCTCCATCAGCCGCCCGCCCTTGAAGCGCGGGACGAGGAAACATTCGAGACCGAACACGCGTCGGATCTGGGCCGGCGAGCGCACGGTGCGGTCGAAGCTGTGCAGGACCGCGATGCCGCCGACGCCGCTGACGAGGCCGAAGAAGGCGCCGAGCAGGAGGATCAGCTTGGTCTGCGGATAAGCCGCCACGAGGGGCCGCAACGCCGCGCCGACGATGCGGGCATCCGAGTCCGGGAACTGGAAGTCGGTGATCACACCGGTGGCGACGGCCTCGTCGGCCGCCTTCCTCTGGGCCTGGATCAGGGCGATCCGGCCCTGCAGGAACTCGGTGCCGCGCTGGTCCGAGGCGGCGCGGACCAGCACTTGGTCGCGGATATAGGCGGCCGCGATGGCGTTCGTCAGGCGGGCGGTATCCTGCGGCGTCAGGCCCCGGAAGGACACTTCGAGAACGTAGGATTGTCCCAGCCGCTTGACCTGGACCCGATCGGAGAAGTTCTGGAACGCGATCTCGCGGGCGCGCATCGCCTTTTCTTCGGGCGTGAGCGGCGGTGGGGCCGGCAGCGGGAGCAGGGCGAGGAGGCGGTCGAGGGTCCGGCGAAGGAAGCCGGGCGGCTTCTCCGCGTAGGCCGGATCGGTGTCGAGGCCGAGCGTGTCGAAGACGTAGCGCAGGTTGCGCGCCGATTGGATGACCTGCACCTGGCTCTCCGCCTGGGCGCTGTCGAGCGTCGGGGCGGTCGCGGCGGCGGCGGCGGCCGCATCGGCCCCCGGCGGCAGGCGCACCCGCGGTTCCAGCGCGATCTGCGCCGCGGCCCTGAATTCGGGATCGGCGATCAGCACGTAGGCGACGCCGGCGGCCGTACAGACCAGGACCCAGAGCGCGAGAGGGACCGCCCGCCGCCGGATCGCGGCGATCAGGTCGCCGATCAGCGTGGTCTCGAGATCGTGCCCGGGCCCGCCGGGGTCGATCGGTTCGCGCCCGGCGCGCGCGTCGTCGTGCGGGTCGTCCGGGCGGACGAAGAAGGGGGTGTAGTTCATAGGGAGGCGGCCCGTTCCGGGGTCAGGCGCATGCGCAGCAGGTCGCAGGCGGCGATGAGGTTTCCGGCGAGGCGCCCGCGACGGTCGACATAGGGCTCGGGCCGGGCCGACTTCGCGAGGTTGGACGCGACGTTGCGGGCGATCTGGCGCACCAGCTGGGCGGTCGTCATCGTGCTCTTCCGGTACATGTAGACCGGGTTCATCACCTGGGAGTAGCCGAGCTTGCGCCCGGACACCCGGCCGCCCTTGACGCCGAGATGGACGCCGGTCGCGGTCCCGAGCTTGATCAGCCGGCCGCCGCGCTGCTCGACGCGGGTTCCGAAGTCGCGGTCCTCCAGCCAGCCGTAGAGGACGAGCCGCTCGTCGAACCGCAGCCCCTCGATCGCCGCGCAGCGGAAGGCCATGTTGCAGCCGTAGGGGCTGTAGCCCGGGATCACCCAGTCGCTCGTGGCCGGATCGTGGGCGGCGATGTGCGCCAGCGCCTCCTCCCGGGTGAGGCCGGGCCCGAGGATGCCGTCGGCCAGCACGTGGCCGGTGATGCAGGCGAGCCCCGGCTCGACGCGGAAGGCCCGCGACACGGTCTCGATCCAGCGGGGATCGGGATAGAAGTCGTCGTCGAAGAAGACGACCCAATCCGTGCCGTCCGGCAGCGCCCGCAGGATGCCGTTGCGCTGCCGGGCGAGGCCCGGCTGTTCGTAGACCACCGTCACGTCCGCCCGCGCGGCGACCGCGCCGACATCGGCCGGGCCCGTGCAGCAGACGATGATCGTGTGCGGCTTGAGGGTCTGGCGGGCGAGATGGTCGAGCATCGCCGCGAGTTGATCCGGGCGACCGCGGGTCGCGATGCCGACGCAGACGCGCGCCGGCTCGGTGTCGGTGCTGTGGAGGGGCCTGATGCTCATCACCGCTGGCTTCTCTCGCTGGCATGAAACGATCGGATCCGGCGTCCCGGCCAAGCAATCTGCGTGCGCGCCGCCGCCGCGCCGGGTGCAGATCCGGATCGCGTCGCGATCGGGCCGGGGCCTCGCGCGCGCGCCGACGGAGCGGAGGCCGCTCGGTCGAAAGACGGCACGCGGCCGCGAAGACTCGGCGATGCGTCCCGACCCGACGTGGCCGGGCGCGGCTCTCGAGCATCGTCCCAGACACGGGATCCGGGACGATGTTCTATGGTGTTGTGCCGCATCGGCTTTTTTCCGAAAGCCGGTTTCCATCTTTCGGGCCGATGCTCTAGAGCTGCGTCCGATCGCGTTGGGTCGGGACGCATCTCTAAGCCTTTGTTGAGTCGCGCTTTCTTTCGACGAACCGGCATCCACTTCGTCGGAAAGCGCTCTAGATGTCGCGCAGCAGGGCGAGATAGCCCTGCGCCGCGTTGTGCCAGGAGAAGGCCTTCGCGCGTTCCAGTCCGCGCCCGCGCAGATCGGCCCGCAGGGCCGGCGAGGTGACGAGGTTGCGGAAATGCGCCTGCCACGTCGGCGCGTCGTCCGGCCCCGCCAGGAGGGCGGCCGCGCCGCAGATTTCCGGCAGGCACGACTGGTCCGAGGCCACGACCGGGCAGCCGAGGGCCATCGCTTCGAGGACGGGCAGGCCGAACCCTTCGGAGCGCGAGGGAAAGGCCAGGCAGAGTGCGTGCGCGTAGAGCCAGGCGAGGTCGTCGTCCGTGACGAAGCCGAGGCCGTGGATGTTGCTGGCCCTGACGGATTCCGTCGGCGAGAAGATCGCCGCCGAGCCGCCGGCCACCACGAGGTCGATGCCCAGCGCGTCGAGCGCCGCCGCCTGCCGCAGGATGAAGGCGGCGTTCTTGTGCCGGGCCCGGCTTCCGAGCAGCAGGACGAAGGGCCGGATTCCGTCGAGGCGGGCCGGCAGGTCGGAGCGCGCCGCGCTCCAGCGGTACACGTGCTCGTGCCCGTTGTGCATGACCGTGATCGCCCGCGGCGCGATGCCGAGGCGCTGGGCGAGCTGCCCGGCCGAGAAATGCGAGACCGAGGTGATCATCGCCCCGCGCTTGACGAGGCTCGGCAGCAGCACCCGGTAGAGCGCGCGGAAGGTGGGGCTGTAGCTGCCGGGCGCGTCGAACACGTTGGTGTCGTGCATGCACACGATCTGACGGCGCAGCGAGACCGGTCCCGTGTTGCAGAGATTGAGCAGCGGCGCGTCCGTGCGCAGGGGCAGGATCGCCTGCTCCCAGAGATGGCCGGAGGCGCCCTCCGCGTGGCAGGTCCGGATCGCCGAGAGAGCCGGCACGGTGGTCGCGGCCGGCGGCAGGATCAGCCGGACCCGCGCAGCCCGGTCGTCCAGCAGGCCGTCGAGCACCGAGACGATCTCCCGGGCATAGCGCTGCACGCCGGTCACCGGTTGGGCATAGAAGCGGCCGTTGATCGCGAAGGCCAGCGCAGGAGACACGCCGGGGCGCCTCAGGGGCGGGCCGCGGGTGAAATGCGGCGCGTCGGCATAATACATCGGCCCCTCGCCGAGTGAGCAACGTAGCGGAGGTTTCGACACGCGGGCGGACTTCAGAATAGTGCCATCGATGACGGCTTCGCATCAATTGTGCCAAATGCATCGACTTGTCTTGTCTTGATCGGATCGTTCCGGCGCAGGTAACGCTTTCGTGTCTTCGGAATTCAGGGCCGGTCCCGAGGGCGCGGCCGACCCGTTCCCGGTTCCTGCGCCGTGCCGCCGGGCTGCGGGGGCGGAGAGCCCCGCGCGGCATGGCGGCCGAACCTGCGCGGTCGCGTGCGGCGATCCCGATCACGACCGGACCTCCGATGGACCGCCCGATGCGGACAAGCTCCCGCGCGGCGAGCGGGATACCGGCCGCAGGCCGACGGAGGGCGTGTGGGTGGCGGCGATCATGCCGAGCGCCGCGGAGACGGCGATGCCGATGTCGGGAATGGTCCCGGAGAGCTGGTACATCACCAGCACCGGCACGAGGGCGAGCTTCGTGACCGTGGCGAACAGGAGGGCCTCGCGCGAAGCCCCCCGCGGGGCGGCCACGAGCTGCTGCGCGATGAAGCCGAACATCAGCAGCGCTCCGAAGAGGCCGGTGCTGCCGAGGATCGAGATCGCCCAGTTCGAGACGCGGATCGAGCCGAGCCCGACGCCGAGGCCGCCGGAATCCAGGAAGGCGTGCCAGCCGACCCGGTTCCACAGGCTGCGCTCGGCGTAGGAGGCCGAGCTCGACTTCTGGAAGACCATCTTGTCGACCATCGCGACGACCGGGTCGAACAGCGTCGGCTTGATCACGAAGGCGGCGAACACCGCGAAGACGGCGAGCACGATGAGGCCGAATTCCAGGCCGATCTGCCCACGGCGCGGATTGCCCGCATCGAGCATGCGCACGAGCAGGTCGAGGCCGTAGACCGCCCCCAGCACCGCGAGGCCGACATAGGCCGTGGACGAGGTCGAGAGCAGGGTCATCAGCAGGAGGGCGACGATCGCACCCAGCACCAGGAGCTGCTCGACGCCCGCACGGTAGAGCGGCCGGGTGAAGATGAGGGCCGCCGCGAAGCCGACGCAGGCCGTGCCGTAGCTGGAGGCCTCCGGCATCAGACCCACGACGCGCTTGGCCCCGTCGGCCTCGACATCTGTCAGGAGCGCGTAGGTCGCCGTGCGGAACGGATCGAGGACGGCGCCGATGTTGAGGGTGTAGGTGATCAGATCGACGAGGCCGGTGGCGACGAGCGCGAAGGCCGCGTAGAGCAGCGCGCGCCGGTAATGGGCGCGCAGGGCGTCCGTCTGGCCGATGATCGCGAAGGCCAGAGTGGCGGCGTAGGACAGCATCATGTAGCCGGACTGGGTGATGTTGCCCGCTCCCGGCTTCAGGATGTCCGTGCCGAACCGGAAGGCGGAGACCGGCACGACCTCGATCATCCCGGCGAACAGGCGCGGCAGCACCACGGCGCCGAACAGGGCGTAGACGAGGAAGGCCGTGAACAGGAGGAGCCGCTGCGGGTCGAGGGCGGCTTCGACGCCGCGCAGGACGTTGCCGCGCTGGATCAGCACCTTGCAGACGAAGACCGCGGCGCAGACCGATTGCGGCAGCAGGGTCGCCCCGCCGCTTCCCGGCAGCATCTGCAGGGAGCCGAACGCGCCGCAGACCATCAGTAGGTAGAGCAGGCCCGGTCCGTTCGAGGCGGCCGCCGCGACGATCAGGACCCACAGGAGCGCGGCAGGCCAGCTCACGGGCGTGCCTCAGTAATTGCCGGACGAGTCGGCGGAGGCCCGGGCGCCTCTGTCGGCGACCGCAGGGTTCGGGCTGGTCATCCGCGGCTGCACGCGCACCACGTCGCCGGGTTGCAGCAGGTCGTCCTCGTCGGCCGGCAGCGATTCCGCCTTGCCGCCGCGGCGGCGCAGGATGACGTAGTCCGGCTTGGAGAAGGCCTCGGAATTGGCCAGCACGGCCGCGGGCGAGGTGATCTCGGCCTGGCGCAGGAGGTTGTTGGACGCCCCGATCTTGGCCTCGGTCTCGTTGAGCTTGATCCGCGTCTCGGCCGATTCCTGCAGGGCGACGTTGCGGCGCTGATCCCTCAGGTCGAGGATGTCGCGGTCGGCCTTCGAGATGTCCTGCCGGGCCCGGATCACGGCGATCTGAATGTCGAGCCGGTTGGATTCGAGGGTCGCGATGGTCTGCGACGCCTCGATCTGCCGCGGCATCGCCGAGAGCCCCTTCGCCACGAGGCCGGCGATGCGGGAGAGTTCGTTCTTCATCAGTTCGAGCTGATCGGCGGTCTTGACGTCCTTCGCCGTCAGCGACGCGATCTGCTCCGTCAGGAATTCCTTGTATTGCTTGAGATTGAGGATCTGCGACTCGAGCGCCGCCCGGCGGGTGTCGAGGGTGAGGCGCTCCTCGCGCAGGATCCGGGCGATCTCGGGGTCCTTGCCGCGGGTTTGAAGCTCCACCGGGAAGGCGATGGGGATCTCCCGGATCTCCGCATCGAGACGGGCCTGTCGGGCGATCAGCGCGAGACGGGTCGCCGACAATTCCTCGATGTCGCCGCGGGCCTGCACGGCGTCGCGGGTGAAGCGCAGCAGGAGGTCGGTGGGCACCCGCTGCATGCCGCCGGCGATGCTGACCGCCTGAAGGACGCTGAGCTGGGGCCGGTAATCGTACTCGCCCGGCTTCTCGACGCTGCCCAGCACGTAGATCGGGCGGAACTTGACGACCTGGACCGAGGCGTCGGGCTTGGTGGCGAGGCCGGCCTTGGCCTTCAGCCGCTCCGTGAGTTCGGCCGCGACCTCCGTCGTCGTGCGGCCGCTGGCCTCGATCTCGCCGACCAGGGGCAACGCCACCTGTCCGGAGGGCGTCACCGTGAACTCGCCGTCGAAGGCCTGCCACTGGTAGGCCTCGCCCGTGCCGGCCCGCAGGTCGGAGACCTTGACCTCCAGCCGGTCCTGGGGCCCGAGCCGGTAGGGCTCGTCGGCCCAGGCGGCACCGGAGGCCGCGCCGGTGGCGGTGAGCAACAGGACCAGGGCCAGGCGGGCCGCGGCATACCGGGTCTGGAGACGCGTTCTCATGCGATCCTCACGCGTTCGGGCGATGGTCCGATGGGGCGGCCGATGCGGGCGGTCCGCACCGTGGGCCGAGAGACGGACTGCGGCAGCAGCACGATGAGCAGGCCGCTCATCGCGCCGAGCCCGGCCAGCATCGCCAGCAGCGGCGCCGGCTTCGGGAACGCGCTGCGCAGCGGGAGCTTGGCGGGCCCGAGCAGGCGCACGTCGGCATCGGGCATGCCGCCGTCGGGGATGCTTCCCAGGCGCAGGCCGGCGCTGGCCGCCAGAAGCTGCGTGTGCAGGCTGTTCACGCGGCTCTCGAGATAGGCGCCCCGGCGCTTCTCACGGGCCAGCACGCCGCGCAGGCGGTGGGCGGCGTAGGCCACGGCAATCGCGTTCACGACCCGCGTCGCCTGTTTGGCGCTCTGCGCGCGGTAGGAGATCTCGATGACGTAGGACAGCCCGAGCCGGCGCGCGCGCACGCGGTTGGCGAACGCGTAGAAGGACGGGACACCGTCCGCGGCGGGCTCGATGAGGCGCTCGAACCGGCGGATCTTGGCGCCGAGATAGGCCCAGAGCCCGTCCGCGCCGCTGCGGCTCTCGGGAGCCTCGGACAGGTTCAGCGCCTTGAAGACCTGATAGAGCAATTGCTCCGAGCGCAGGGCGCGCAGTTCGGTCTCGCACTGCTCGCCGTCGATCATGAACTGGTGGAAGTGCCGGACATCCTCGGGACCGTCGTTGATGATGACCCGCGGCTGCAGCAGAACCTGCGTCGTGGCGACGAAGTCCGGCCGCAGCAGTTTCACGTAGACCGCGCCCGCCGCGACGAAGGCCGCGACCCACAGCGCCAGGAACACCCTTTTCGAGCGCAGGAGCCTCAGGGTCGAGACGATGCCGGCCCAGGCCTCCTCCTCGGAGCGCTCACCGCCCCAGATCGGTCGTGCCATCGGCCGGGCGGCCATTCGGGGGGAAGCGGCCCTCATCGCCGCCACGCTCCGCGAAGCGCCCGATCTTCACGCATAGGCCGGCCGTCTGCGGCTCAGCGGAACCGGCAGACCGGCCGCCTCGGGCGCGGCGACCGGCGGCTGGCTGCCATAGGTGCCCATCCAGGCGGCGCCGACGGCCTGGCGCATCTGGCGCTCGAACCGGGCGGGATTGAACTGGCGTGCGTGCAGGGCGATCTCGGCCGGGTCGAGATCGAGACCTTCCAGGCGCGCGACCGCGTCGATCAAGGCCTCTTCGCTCTGCTCGTGGAAGAACACGCCGGTGCGGGCCTCGACCACCGTCTCGGTGGCGCCGCCGCGTCCGTAGGCGATGACCGGGCGACCACTCGCCATCGCCTCCACGGGCACGATCCCGAAATCCTCCTCGCCGGGGAAGATGAGGCCGCGCGCCCGCGCATAATGATGCCGCAGGGTGGCGAAGGGCTGGGCCCCGAGAACCTCCACGGTGGGGCCGGCGAGGGCGCGCAGCTCGCCCAGCATCTCGCCGCCGCCGATGATCACGAGGCGCCGTCTCAGCGCGTTGAAGGCCCGGACGGCAATGTCCGGCCGCTTGTAGCGGACGAGTTCACCGACCATCAGGTAGTAGTCGCCGACCTCCTCCGGCGCGACCGGCGCGAAGGCGCTGACATCGACCGGCGGATGGATGACCTCGGCGTCCCGGCGGTAGTAGCGGCGGATGCGGCCGGACACCGTGCTCGAATTCGCGACGAACCGATCGACCCGCGCGGCCGAACTGGCATCCCAGGTCCGCAGGTAATGGGTCAGCAGCGGCATGGTGGCCCGGGCGATCGGCCCGGCGCTGCGCCGGTAATCGTGGTACATGTTCCAGATGTACCGCATCGGCGAGTGGCAATAGCAGATGTGGACGGCGCCCTCCGGCGGGACGACGCCCTTGGCCGGGCCCGATTCACTGCTGATGATCAGGTCGTAACCGCTGAGATCGAGCTGTTCCAACGCCAGCGGCATCAGCGGCAGGTAGGATTTGTACATCCGCGCCGCCCGCGGAAGCTTGGCGATGAACGAGGTGCGGATGGTGTGGCGGCGCAGATCGTCCGACAGCGCCTCCGGCACGACCACATGCGTGAAGATGTCGGCGTCGGGATACATGCGGCAGAGCGCTTCGAGCACCTTCTCGCCGCCGCGCATGCCGACAAGCCAGTAATGGACGATCGCAACACGCATGACGCTTCTCCGGGACGGACGGGTCGGGACGGCTGGGGGCAGCAGGGCGCCGCTGCACAGGCGGAAGGACGCGAGCGCCGACCCGCGATGGTCTGGCCCGTCTCCCGTGATCGGCAGGCCGAGCGGCGGACATCCCCCTCGCCCTTCGAGAGCCGCGCCCGACCCCGTCGGGTCCGGGCGGCTCCAGGTTTTCGTCTCGACGCGCCTTCTTGCGCCGAGCCGGCATCCCCTTCGTCGGGAAGCGCTCTAATACGAGCCCTTCACCAGGAAGACGGCCGGGATCGTGCGGAGGATGATCAGCAGATCGCTGAGGAAGTTCTGGGACTCGACATACTGCCGGTCGAGGCGCACCCGCTCGGCATAGCTCGTGTCCGAGCGGCCGCTGATCTGCCAAGCGCCGGTCAGGCCCGGGCGCACCGCGAAATACGCGGACGCCGCATCCCCATACTTCTCGACCTCCGCCTCGACGATGGGACGGGGCCCGACGATGCTCATCTCGCCCCGGACGATGTTGATCAGCTGCGGCAGCTCGTCGAGGCTCGACTTGCGCAGCACGCGGCCGATCGGGGTGATGCGCGGATCGTTCTTGAGTTTGCGGCTCCGGTTCCACTCGGCGAGCGCATCCGGATTCTCGGCGAGATGGCGGGCCAGGGCCTCCTGGCTGTCCACCCGCATGGTGCGGAACTTCAGACAGCCGAAGCTCGTCTGACGGCGGCCCAGACGCCGATGACTGTAGAAGGGCGAGCCACCATCGAAGGCCCAGATCGCCAGGGCGACCAGGATCAGCAGAGGTAACAGCACGATCAGGGCCGTCAGCGCGGTGCCCACATCGAAACCGCGTTTGAGCGTGCGATCCACCAATCCGCGCGACCCCGATGGGCGCCGCACCAATGGCCGGAAAGTCTGCTTCTTCAGATGTGGGCTGACGACGAATAGGTTTTGATCTGACACCCGGGCCTCCCTCATGTCGGGATCGACGAAAGACATCGTTAACCACACGGCGTCATAATTGCTGGTGCAGCGCAGCAAGACAAGTCTCGGCGCGGGCAGATGCTGCACAACTTTTTATCCGCGCGATTTCTTTTTGGGCACATTCTCTGGTGGTATAGGCAATTAGTCCTGTCTTCGATCCGGGGCGCCCGCCTTCTACGCAGTCGGACGCCTGTCTTCTACGCAGTTCGGCTCATTTGTTCAGCGCCGATTTCCTGCGCATCGGGCCCGTGAGTCGAAGACCGATAGCGATATGACTTGACAGTTTCGTCGATATTCATTTCAAATTTTCGGTCAACTTTGAAGCGGTTGCTTCTGTCTGGAATGATTTTGTATGATTTTCGGAGTTTAAGCTGGATTTTAGGGAATATGTGGCTGATTCGGCCAAGTCATACAACGACATCATCGGCCCCGGCGCCGAGATGGAGCGGTGCCTGAAGCGGGTGGCGGGCGTCGCGTGCCGGGCCGCGAGAGCGCGCGAGTCCGTCCGCTGCGCCCCATGACGGGCGACGACCCGCAAGTTGGACGGATGGCCCGTCCTGCCGAATTTGCCGCACTGCAACGAAGGCGCGTGCGGTCTCCTGATCCGTGACGGCGCGGCATCGCCTTCAGGCCCAGTGGAGCCGCTGCCTGCCGAGGATGTTTCGCCGGTGCGCGCACAGCCTGGGTCACAGTGTCGAGCCCGGAGCCGAAACCGCGCTCTCGACCGTGCCGGCCTCGATGAGGCTCACGACCTTCGTGTCTCGTGGCACGGCGATTGCTGTTCTCGCCGCCATGAAGGCAGGGGATGCCGTTCCATTCCCTGACCTGGCCGGCATCGATACCGTGTCGGCCATCGATTGAGATGCCCTCTGGCCGGCCGATGGTGTTCGAGCGTGTCCCAACTTCGTGCGCATGCTCCGCCATCCTCTCGAGGCGGCGCGGATGTGGAGGGCAGCCCTCTCGTCGTCGTCGCGGACGATGAGGTCGCCATCCGGATCACGACCTGCGCCGCGCTGTCCCGTGAGGGATTTCGCGTGATGGCCGTCTCGACCTGCGATGAGGCCCTCGCCTATCTCCGCCGGGCCCGCGATGCGCATGTCCTGATCACGGACGTGATCACGCCCGGGGAGGTCGATGGATACGAACTGGCTCGGGTCGCCAGCCGCGAGTTTCCCCATCTCGCAATTCTCATCACCTCCGCGCAGAGCCAGCCCCGGTTCGGCGACATCGTTCTGGGGGCTTGGTTTCTCGCAAAACCCGTGAACTTGGATGTCTTGGGCCCCGTCGTGCGAGAATGCATGCAGTCGACCTGTCGAAAGACGTGATTTTTGTACTATTTATTTTTTAATTTAGATTTTTGTGCGATAGATCGATGTCGGTTTTTATATCATATGGTAGTGATTTTGTTTTGAAATATCAATGGCGCTGTTTATAGAAAATGACGTGATAAAATAAGGCGGGTTGCTGGGAGCGTTCTTCAGCCTTTCGAAAAATGACGAGGCTGCAAGAAAAAGAGGAGAGCTTCGGCCCGGATCCGTTATCCAGGACGAAGCGCTGAGGAGCGGCCCAAGAGGCGCGGTGACTCGAAACAAGGGGCGTCGAAACGGTGCGCAAGTCTTCTGCTCTCATCCATCCCGTGATCCTGTGCGGCGGGGCGGGCACCCGGCTCTGGCCGGCATCGCGCGAGTGCATGCCCAAGCAATTCGCGCGTCTCGTCGACTTGGAGCAGTCCACCTTTCAGGCGACGATGCGCCGTGTCGCCGAGCCCGGCCTCTTCGCCCGGCCGACCGTGATCGCGGCGGCCGAGTCCCGCTTCATCGTGGCCGAACAGCTCGCGCAGATCGGGCTGCCGGCCGACATCGTCCTCGAGCCGCAGGGGCGCGACTCCGCCGCCGCGGTGGCGGTCGCGGCGCTTCACGGCGCCCGGACGGACCCCGAGGCGATCGTGCTGATCCTGGCCGCCGACCACGTCATCGGCGATGCGGAGGCCTTTCGCCGGGCTGTCGCGACGGCCGCCGCCGCGGCTCGCACCGGCTCCATCATGACGCTCGGCATCGAACCGACCCGGCCCGCCGCCGATTACGGCTACATCCGCCGCGGCGCCGCCTTGTCCGATGACGGGGGAAGCCGGGGGCCTTGCGCGGTCGAGCGCTTCGTCGAGAAGCCGGACAGGGCCGGTGCCGAGCGCCTCATCGCCGAAGGCGCGCTGTGGAATTCCGGCTACTTCCTGTTCCGCGCCGATACGATGCTGGCCGAACTCGAAACCTTCGCTCCGGATGTGCTCGCGGGCGCTCGCGCGGCGCTCGAGGCGGCGACGACGGATCTCGATTTCGTGCGCCTCGATGCCGCGGCGTTCGAGACGATTCCGAAGATCTCGATCGATTACGCGGTGATGGAGCGCACGGGGTGCGCCGGCGTGCTTCCGGTGTCCTTCGCTTGGTCGGATGTCGGCACCTGGGACGCGGTCTGGAGCGTTCTGGAGCGGGATGGGGACGGCAACGCCTTGCGCGGCCGCGTCGAGGTGATCGGCACGCGCAACAGCCTCGTGCACAGCGAGGTCGAGGGGCTGACCACGGTCGTCGGCCTGGAGGACGTGGTGGTGGTGACGACCCCCGACGCCGTGCTGGTCGCCTCCAAGGCGCAGTCGGGGCGGGTGAAGGAACTGGTCGGACGATTGCGGGCCAAGGCGCATCCGGAGGCCGATACGCATCGGCGCATGTACCGGCCCTGGGGCTGGTATCAGCGCATCGACATCGGTGAGCGTTTCCAGGTGAAGCGGATCATGGTGACGCCGGGCGGACGCCTCTCGTTGCAGAAGCACTTCCATCGCGCCGAGCACTGGGTGGTCGTCAAGGGCACGGCCGAGGTCACGCTCAACGAGCGCGTGGCGCTGGTTCATGAGAACGAGGCGATCTACCTGCCGATCGGCTCGATGCACCGCCTGACCAATCCCGGGAAGATCCCCCTCGAACTCATCGAGGTGCAGGTCGGCTCCTACACGGGCGAGGACGACATCATCCGCGTCGAGGACATCTACGGGCGCTGAGGCGGGTGCGCTTGCAACGATCGGTGTCGTTGCATCGATCCGTCAGCCGCCGTCCCCCGCGATGAGGTTGAGCGTCCGGGAGGCCGGGCCGATCTCGACGTGGCGGCCCCAGTCGAAGGCGATGAAGTCCTGCTCGATCCCGTCGGCGAAGACCACGCCGCCCTCGTTCATCCGCGAGACCACCGAGAGCGTCGCCGCGGTGAGCTTCCCCGCCCGCAGATGCGTGGAGGTGGCCACGCTGGGGAAGGGCTCGCGCACCCAGTAGCCGACGGCCGATTCCTCAGGGCCGAGGGGGAAGCCGAGCCCGGTCGCCTCGCTGATCGAGCGCGCCCAGCCCGTCGCCCCGGTGCCCGAGGCGACGATGAGCCCGCTCGACGCGTGGTCCTCCGCCGCCGCGCCCGCCGCGATCCGGTAGCGTGCGGATTGGTGGCTGCGGTGGCCGACGAAGATTTCGTTGAGGGCCAGCAGCCGCTGCCCGTCGTCGAGCACCGCCTGCACCATGGTGCGCCGCTCGATTCCGGCGGCGCCGGCCACGGTCGCCGGCAGCAGGGGCCCGAGGCGCTCGACGGCGATCCGCGCCAGAACGCCGTCGTAGAGGTCCGGTGCCGGATTGAGGCCGATCACCGGCTGGCCGTCGAGATATTTCGCGACGTTGGCGACCAGCCCGTCCTGTCCGACCGCGACGACGACGTCCTCCGGGGCGAACAGGAAGCGGTCGAGGTCGGCCCGGCGCGCCAGCGCCTGCCGCCACTCCCCCGGCACCGCGGCGCGGGCCTGCGCCAGCACCGCGTGGAACCGGGCGTGGCGATCCTCGACCTCGCCGAGGGACTGCCCGCGGCTCTCCAGGAAGAACTGGGCCTGTCCGCGGGTCGCGTGCCGGGCCAGCAGCAACTCGTAATCCGTGTCGCGGGTGACGAACACGGCGCGCGGAGGAATCGCCGCCATCGCATCGACTCCTCAGCGGGGGGCCGTGAGGGGGGCCGCCCGGCGGAACTCCCCGATCACGCTGGCGAGGAGATCGGGGGTGAGGTTGACGTGCTCGATCGTCTCCAGCTTGCCCGCGAGCTCCCGCGCCGCCAGGCCGAGCAGGGTCGCCGGCGGCAGGTCGCGGTAGACCGCCACGCGGCGCGCCTCGGCCTCGGCCCGCGCGCCTTCGACGAGGCGGATGCGCTCGGCCTCCGCCGCCGCCTCCAGGCCGCGCGCCTCGGCGAGCCCCGCCGCCCGGTCGCGGGCATTCTCGGCCTCGCGGGCAATGAGGCCGGATTCGCGCTGCGCCAGCTCGGTGCGGGTCGCGAGTTCGTTCTCGGCGATGGCGCGCTCCTTCTCGACCGCGAGCGCGCGGCGGGCGAAGGTCGCCTCGTCGGCCTTCTGCTGCAAGGCTTCAAAAGTCGGCGTCTGGAGCGCCCGCTCCAGTTCGCTCGTCGGCGCGAGGTTGGTGAGCCGCATCGAGACCGGAGCGATGCCGATCTCGGCGAGCGCCGGGGCTTCCATCAGCACCGCTTCGAGAAGGAGGCGCAGCGGCTCCGGACCGGCATCGAGCAGGGCGCGCACCGGGCTCGCGCCGAGGTGCTGCAGCACCGTCTGACCGGCGATGCCGGAGAGCCGGGCCTCGATCCGCTCGATCGGCTCGCCCTGGAACTGGCCCTTCCTGAGGCCGATCGAGAAGTCGATGCGGCTGGCCAGCAGCTCCGGATCGACGACGTGCCAGCCGATCGTGCCCTGCACCGCGACGCTCTGGAAGTCCCGGCTGCGCCCGCGCACGAACAGGGTCATCTCGCGGTCGTCCATCGGCACTTCGCTGATGCTCGCCGTCTCCGGTCGGAACCAGAACACGAGGCCCCGCCCGCTCTGGCGGACGCGGCCGTTGCGGTAGCGGATGACGTGCCGGCTCGCCTCGCTGCGCAGCTGGGCGACCGGACCGAGATTGCGGATCGTGGCCACGGCATCCTCCTCGAAAACGATCAGCGGGGTTGGCGGAAGCGGTAGAGTTCGGGCGGGCGGAACGAGGTGCCGGCCGCGCGCGCGCCGGTGGGTTCGAGCCAGCCGCGGTCGAGCATCCGGCGGCGGAAGGCGGGTTTGTTGAGGGCGGTGCCGAGGATCGCCTCGTGCACGTCCTGGAGCTGGCGCAGGGTGAAGCGGTCCGGCAGCAGGGCGAAGCCGACGCTCGAGTAGTCGAGCTTGCCCCGAAGCCGCAGGATCGCGAGCGCCAGGATGTCGGCGTGGTCGAAGGCGAGGGGCAGCGGGCCGCGCTCCTGGCCGTCCTCGGGCGCCCGCACCGCGACCGGGCCCCCCGCCTCGCCGGCCCAGGGCACCTCGATCACCGCCGGCCGCAGGCCCGCGCCGTTGCGGGCCGCCGCGGCGAAGGCGGTCTCCGGCAACAGGGCCAGATAGGCGACCGACACGATGCGCATGCGCGGATCGCGGTCGATCGCGCCGAAGGTGTAGAGCTGTTCGAGATGGAGCCCCGAGAGCCCCGCCTTCTCGCGCAGCACCCGATCGGCCGCCGCCTCGAGCGTCTCCGCCACGCCGACGAAGCCGCCGGGCAGCGCCCAGAGCCCCGCCTGCGGGGGCTCATCCCGCTTCAACAGCAGCGCGGCGGGGCGGCCGTCGCGAAGCCCGAGCAGGACCACGTCGACGGTGAGCGCGAGGCGCCCGTAGGCAGACGGGTCGTAGGTCGCGAGAAACGCGTCCTCACTCATGGCGGCCTCTTATTCGCATTGTGCGAATAACTAAGATGTAAATTGCGATTATGTCAAGCGGGCGCGTTCGGTGCGGTCGATGAGCCGGTCCGCGCCGGCCCCCGAAAAGAAGTTCGAAAACCGTCTGCGGGTGCGTCGGCGAAAGCCGGCCTGCCGCGCCGATGTCCCTGTCGAGGGGAGAACACCGCCCCATCAGGCGGTCCGTCCCTGACCCGGACAGCGCTGTTCGTGCTTACCGCCGCGGGCCTCCTCGCCGCCGCGAATCCCTGCAGCGGATGCAATGCCAAGCGGATCGCGTCGTCTTGTACGGCTCAATCGCGAGCGAGGTACAACGCGCGCGGTCTCGTGGTCTGCCGAGATCCGACCTCGTGGGCGGCACATTGATCAGACCGATTTTCGATACGAAACCGGGCCCGGTCCGCGCACTCTCAAGGGCTGGCGGCTCGCCATCGGTCAGGAGGTAGAGCCCAGACCCGTGCCGGCATCAGCCGACTTGAGCCATCATGGGAGCGTGGTGCGCTGTTGGGAAGAACCGCAGCGGTAGAGGCTCGCGGAGCAAAACCGATTTGCTTCCCGCGACGGTGCGGCCAGGAGGCGGACTGCCTGAGGGCAGCAAGCGCTGAGCTGTCTTGCTCTTTGATTTTGTCGAAGAATGAATGGCGCGCCCGAAAGGATTCGAACCTCTGACCCCCAGATTCGTAGTCTGGTGCTCTATCCAGCTGAGCTACGGGCGCCCTTGTTTTGTCTTGCCACCCTTTTCGGGTGATCTCCTCTTGTTTGGTCGGAGTGGCAGGATTTGAACCTGCGACCCCCACGTCCCGAACGTGGTGCGCTACCAGACTGCGCTACACTCCGAAGCCGCCCGCCCCGAAGGCCGTCGGCGAGCGGGTGTATAGCTGGCACTTTCCGGGGTCGCAAGCGGGTCTTTGCCGTTCGGCGGTTCTTTTCTCGGCGGGCGGTCCCGGTGCGGGCCGGGATGGCGAGCGCGAACCCGCCTCCCCGACCGCGCGTTACGCCGGGCATCCAACGACGACAGAGACGAGACTCGCCATGCAGAAACCTACGCGGATCATCACACCGGCGCTGGCCGCCGCCCTCCTTCTCGGACTTGCCGGCGGAGCCTGGGCTCAGGGAGCCGCGGCTCCCGCTGCGACGGAGCGCAGCAGGGGCGAGCCGGGCGGCATGGGGGGCAAGGGCGGGGCGGCCGATGGGGGGACCTTGGAGCGCCGCGGCCAGGTCCCAGCCGGAAATCCGAGCCAGGACACGACCGGCGCCATCGGCCATCCGAAGAGCAACAACAGCAACGGCGCGACCACCGCACCTGCGGCCCGCTGATCTCGGACGCGCGCGGCGGGCCGGCGAACGGGTCCGCCGCGGCGGCGGTCAGCGGATTTCCGCGATCTCGAATTCGTGGTCGTTGACCGTGACCGTGTCGCCGATGCCCTTGCCGGTCAGCGCGCGGGCGAGCGGGGCCACGTAGGAGATCGATCCGGCATTCGGATCGGCCTCGTCCTCGCCGACGATCCGAAACGTCTGGCGGGTGTCGTCCTCGCGCAGCACCGTCACGGTCGCGCCGAAGCGCACAGTCTCGCCGTCGGACGCCTCGTCCACGAGCTGGGCCGAATTCTTGCGCAGGCTCCAGTAGCGCAGATCGCGCGAGACGCGGGCATGGGCCGCCTTGTCGTCGCGGGACAGACCGGACAATTCGGCCTCCAGCCGCCCCGCCTCGGCCTCGATCTGCGCGAGGCCCTCGGGCGTGACGTAGTTGGGGTGGGGGGAGATCGGCCGGTCGGGCAGTTCCTCGAAGGCCTCGCCGCCCTCCGGCTCACGGACGAATGCTCTGCTCATGGGCGCGGCAATGCGCGGAACCGGCGGGCGGTTCCCCTGGAGGCGTCACGCCATCGCGACGATCGTGCGTCCGCGCACCTTGCCGGCGAGCAGCGCCTCGGCGCGGGCGCCGGCCTCTTCCAACGGGATGGTCGTCGTCATGCGATCGAGGAGCGCGAGATCGAGATCGCGGGCGAGCCGCGCCCAGGCGGCGCGGCGCGGCTCCAGCGGGGTCGTCACGCTGTTGATGCCGAGGAGCGAGACGCCGCGCAGGATGAACGGCGCCACCGAGGAAGGCAGGTCCATGCCGCCGGCATTGCCGCAGGCCGCGATGGCCCCTCCCCCCTTGGTCATCGCCAGGGCGTTGGCCAGCACACGGCCGCCGACCGCGTCGATGCCGGCCGCCCAGCGCTCCTTGGCCAGGGGACGCGGCTCGCCGGCCAGCGCCTCGCGCTCCAGAATTTCGGCCGCGCCGAGTTCCTTCAGGTAATCCGCCTCGTCGCCGCGGCCGGTCGCGGCGACGACGTGCCAGCCCGCCCTTTCGAGGAGGGCGACCGCCACCGAGCCGACGCCGCCCGCCGCGCCCGTCACCAGGGCCGGGCCGGATTCCGGGGTGAGGCCGTGGCGCTCCAGGGCCAGCACGGAGAGCATCGCGGTGTAGCCGGCGGTGCCGACCGCCATGGCGCGGGCGGGCGTGAGGCCCTCGGGCAGCGGCACCAGCCAGTCGCCGCGCACGCGCGCGACCTGCGCCAGCCCGCCGAGATGGGTCTCGCCGACGCCCCAGCCGGTCAGCACCACGGCATCGCCCGGCTTGTAGGCGGGGTGCCCGGAGGTCTCGACGGTGCCGGCGAAATCGATGCCGGGGATCATGGGAAAGCGGCGCACCACCGGCATCCGGCCGGTCATGGCGAGCCCGTCCTTGTAGTTCAGGCCCGAATGCGAGACCCGTACGGTGACCTCGCCGTCCATCAGTTCGGACGGTTCGACATCGCGCAGCGCCAGGGTCTGGCCGCCCTCCGCCTTCTCGATCACCCAGGCCTTGAACGCCGCCATGCCCCGCTCCCCGATCTCTCTCGGGGAAGGGAGCTACGGCGCAGGCTAGCCGATTCAAGGCCGATTTTTCTCTTGTCGGCCTCAAGCGCCGGCGGCCGCGTCCGCGGCCTCAGGCTTTCGCTTCGCTAGTCGGCCTCGGCCAGAGCCGAGGCCCGCTCCGCCGGGCGCTCTTCGCGCCCGGAATACGGAAGCCACCGCTCGTGGCCGAGCGATGGCACGGTTCACCCGAACAGAATCAGTAGCCGTCGTAGACGCTGCCGCGGGAGAAGCCGAGGCCGACCCCGATATCGGCGGCGGAGGCGCCGGCGAGGCCGAAGGCGTCGGGGATCGAGCCGACGCCCAAGGGGCCATAGCCGGGGCCATAGCCGGGGCGGGGGCCGTAGGCCGGCGCGGCGGCGGGCACCCAGGCGGCGCGGGCGGGCTGGACCAGCACCTGGCGCTGCGTCGTGGCGTAGACCGGCGGCAGGGTCTGCGGGATCACCTCCGCGGGGCGCACCAGCACGCGGCGGGTCTGCACGGCGTATTGCGGCGGAGTCGTCACCCAGCAGCCGACGAGCTGGCCGTAGGCGTCGGTGCTCGTCTGCCAGCGGCGGCCGCCGGGGGCGACCAGCACGCGCTCGGACACGGTCTCGTAGACCGGCGGGGTCGAGCGGTAGACCGTGCGGGCGGGCTGGACCAGCACCTGCTCGGAGACTGTGTCGTAGACCGGCGGCGTGGTGACGCGGCGGTAGCACTCGGCGCTGACGCAGCCGCCGCCGGCCTGGGCCGGGACGGCGCTCGCCGACAGCGCGAAGGCCGCGGCGAACAGGGCGGGACGAAGAGGGAGGGCGGCCATCTGATGAAGAGTCCTCGGCGAGACGCGTTACTTGAGGTGTCGAGCGCCGCCGCCGATTCCGGCGCGCGCTCCTCTCGACGCGACAAGTGCAGCCAAGGTTGCGTGGCCGACAAGCTCGATTGTCGAAGACAGTAAAATTAACCAACGACTCAGACTACGCAGACCTTTCCGGCATTCCTCGACTTTGTCGGAACCGGTGGGCCGGCCGGCGGGATACCGCGATGCCGCCGTCGTGACGGCGGGGGCGACCGCTCGCGTTCCGTCGGCGCGGCGCCCCGCGATCGGTTTGCCCGGCAAGGATACGGCCGGTGCGGTTGAACGGCGCTTGTCAGCCCACCGGTCAGGGTCTAGAGCGCTTGGCCGACCGGGCGGCGCCCGCGACACGAACAACCGTGTTGCGGCCAGGGAAATCCGCCCGAGACCGGGCGCGCGTCCCTCGCGGCGCGGAGAGGATTGCAGGACCGAACGGCCCATGACCTACGTCGTCACCGACAATTGCATCAAGTGCAAGTACATGGACTGCGTCGAGGTGTGCCCCGTGGATTGCTTCTACGAGGGTGAGAACATGCTCGTGATCCATCCCGACGAGTGCATCGATTGCGGCGTGTGCGAGCCCGAATGCCCCGCCGAGGCGATCAAGCCCGACACCGAGGGCGACCTCGAGACCTGGCTCAAGCTCAACGCCGACTACGCCAAGACCTGGCCGAACATCACCCAGAAGAAGGATGCGCCCACCGACGCCAAGCAGTGGGACGGCGTGGCCGGCAAGTTCGAGGCGCATTTCTCGGCCAATCCGGGCTCCGGCGACTGAGCCGGCGCGTTCGGCCTCCACCGCATAATCCCGCGGGCGGCCTCGCTTCGAGGCCCTGCCCTGCTTTCGTCATCCCCCGCGGATACGCGCCCGACGCGCCGGCAATCCTTTGATTCGCCGGCCATTCGTGCTATACGGATGGCCGCCGTCGCTCACGCCCGATGCGCTTCCTCCGTCACCGCCCCGGCGGGTTCCATCTTCCTGGAAACGAGGTTGGCTGCGATCGACCGCCGGAAGCATTTCGCTCCCGGCGCGTTCTCTCGTGCGGTGTGGGCAGCGCGGACCAATGCCCGGGAACCGGCAGGCCTTCGGATCGGGCCCGCCGGGCGAGGCGTGCGCCGGGTGTCCCACCCCGGAAGCGACGAGCGCGGGCTCGAGACCCGCGTGGATGACAGTGGAGGCTCATTCCGCATGACCACAGCCAAGAAGACGACGGCAGGCCGCCAAGGCTTCAAGACCGGCGAGGCGGTCGTGTATCCGGCGCACGGCGTCGGGCGGATCACCGCGATCGAGGAGCAGGAGATCGCCGGCTACAAGCTCGAACTGTTCGTCGTTTCCTTCGAGAAGGACAAGATGGTCCTGCGCGTGCCCACCGCGAAGGCCAACAGCGTCGGCATGCGCAAGCTCGCCGAGCCGGAGCTCGTCAAGAAGGCCCTCGACGTGCTGACCGGCCGCGCCCGCGTCAAGCGGACGATGTGGTCGCGCCGCGCCCAGGAATACGAGGCCAAGATCAATTCCGGCGACCTGATCTCGGTCACCGAAGTCGTGCGCGACCTCTACCGCTCTGAGGCTCAGCCCGAGCAGTCCTACAGCGAGCGCCAGCTCTACGAGGCCGCCCTCGACCGCGTCGTGCGTGAGATCTCCTCGGTGAACAAGATCACCGAGACCGAGGCGCTCAAGCTGATCGAGCAGAGCCTCGCCAAGTCGCCGCGCCGCGCCAAGGCCGATGCGGATGCCGAGGGTGAGGGCGACGAGGGGGACGTGGAGGAGGCCGCCTGAGGCGGTGGCCGGGCGGCGAAGCCGCCGGCCTCACGATTCGCTCATGTCTACGAGAGGGTCTGGCGCAAGCCGGGCCCTTTTTTCATGCGTGATATGCATGCCTCTTGAATTTCTTGTGATCGGTTCCACGCGCTCGCAGGGAACCACCCCCGCAGCAATGTGTTGTGCCTGAGCCACGAATGGCCCGACCCAGGGTGCGTTCGCGTCCGCATCCGCGGGCTCCTCGCGAACGAACCGTCACCCTGCGGTCCTATCCAAGAACGCTCACGAGAGAGGCGGGCATGGCAGAGATCGCGGGGATGCGGCGTCAATTCGTTCGGACAGCGATGGAGGCGCCGTTCCTTGCGCGGGAAGAAGAGCGGGGCCTCGCGGTGGCTTGGAAGGAGGCGCGCGACGAGCGTGCCCTGCACCGGCTGATCTCCGCCCATATGCGCCTCGTCATCGCGCTGGCCGGCCGCTTCCGCCATTACGGCCTGCCGATGGCCGACCTCGTCCAGGAAGGGCATGTCGGCCTGATGGAGGCGGCGGCCCGGTTCGAGCCGGAGCGGGACGTGCGCTTCTCGACCTACGCCACGTGGTGGATCCGCGCCTCGATCCAGGACTATATCCTGCGCAACTGGTCGATCGTCCGCGGCGGCACGAGTTCGGCCCAGAAGGCCCTGTTCTTCAACCTGCGCCGTCTGCGCGCCCGGCTGATGCAATCGACCGAGGAGCAGGTCGGCTCCGAGATTCACAGCCGCATCGCCACCGCCATCGGCGTGTCGCGCGAGGACGTGGCGCTGATGGACGCCCGGCTGTCGGGCCCCGACATGTCCCTGAACGCTCCGGTCGGCGAGGACAGCGAGGCCTCGTCCGAGCGGATGGATTTCCTCGTGGACGGCGCGGCGCTCCCCGACGAGACCGTCTCGGCCCGCGTCGATGGCGAGCGCCGCCTGATCTGGCTGCGTCAGGCCCTCACCGTGCTTTCGGAGCGCGAGCTGCGCATCCTGCGCGAGCGCCGGCTCGCCGAGGATCAGGCGACGCTGGAGGCGCTCGGCCATCGCCTGGGCATCTCGAAGGAGCGCGTCCGCCAGATCGAGAACCGCGCCCTGGAGAAGCTTCGCCGCGCTCTGGCCGAGAAATTCCCGCAGGCGCCGAGCAGCGTCTACGCCTGAGCCCGAATCGGGCGTCGAAGGGGTCGTGCCTGCGGGCGCGGCCCTTTTTTCATGGGACGCGCGGGTCTCCGCCCTTCGGAAAAGGCGATGCGGCACAACAGCCTAGAGCATCGGCCCGAAAGGCGGGAACCGGCTTTCGGAAAAAAGCCGATGCGGCACAACAGCCTAAGCCCTCGTGCCGAATTCGATGTCCGGCACGCGGCGCTGGCGATGATGGCGCGGATTCATCTGCCGTCGCGAACGGCAGCCAAAGGAATCAGGACGACAGAGCGCGCTCGATGACCCGCGTCCGCGCGGGCCCGGAGCAGGAGCGGCGGCCCTCGCGGGAGGCGGTCGCGAGCACCGTGGCGAGGCGCTTGGTGGCGAAGTCGATGAAGCTGCGGGACTTGGCCGGCAGCAGCCGCGAGGTGGTGACGAAATAGACCGGCGTCGCCGGCAGGGTCCAGTCCGGCAGCACCCGGCGCAGGCGCCCGTTGGAGACGTCGCTGTCCACGTTGATGACGTTGGCGGTGGTGATCCCCTGCCCGGCGACGGCGAAGCGCCGGGCGAGGCTCGGCGAGTTGCAGGAGATCGGCCCGCCGACGGTGATCGCCACGGTCTCGCCGTCGCGGGTCAGCGACCACGTGGCGTTGGTGCCCTGCGACGGCACGATGACCTGATGGCTCTCCAGATCCAGCGGCGTCGTCGGTTCGCCGCGCTCGTCGAAATAGGAGGGCGCGCCGAACAGGCCGTTCTCGACCTCGGCCACCTTGCGCACGATCAACGAGGTCTCCCGCGGCTCCTCGATGGCGACGGCGAGGTCGTAATTGTCGCCGACGAGATCGACCGGTGCGGGCTTGAGATCGACGTGGACGTGGATGTGCTCGTGCTGGGACGAGAACTCGGTGATGACGCCGGAGAGATGGCGCAGCACCCAGAAATCCGGTGGCGCGGCGATCTTGAGGAATCCGCTCGGCCCCTTGGCCACCGCCATCATGTCGTCGAAGGTGCGCTGCGCCTCATCGACGAGACGCGAGACCTGGGCGAGATAGGCCTCGCCGTAGGAGGTCAGGGCGAGCTTGCGTGTGGTCCGGTCCAGCAGCCGCAGGCCCACCGCCGACTCGAACAGGGTGATGCGCCGGGACAGGGACGAGATCGGCATGCCGAGCGCGGCCGCAGCCTGACTGAAACTCTTGCGGCGCGCGACCTCGACGAAGAGGGCCATGTCGCGCAGCAACTGAGGATGCGGCATTGGTCCGCGGCCTACCCACTCGGTCCGTGCATGGCCGCACGGCCGCGTGTTTTCGGCCGTGCGTCCATATTTCTCCACCACCATAGCGGGTTCAACCAGACCCGGCCATGCGAGGTCCGTTCGGAAAAGTCGTTTCGCCCTGTGGGATAATTCCACCGCGTCCCTGGAGCACCGTCCTGGATATCGGATCCGGGACGATGCTCTCCGGTGTTGGGCCGCATCGTCTTTTTCCCGAAAGCCGGAAACCACCTTTCGGGACGAGGCTTTAGGCTACGCCCCTGCAGGGAACGCGCGGTGGACCGAACAGAAATTTTTCTCCGGCCGGCGGGGCGGCCGGGCGCGGAAGGGCCCGCGCCTCAGGTGAAGAGGCTCGACACACTCGATTCGGTGGCCGTGCGCCCGATCGCTTCGCCGAGCAGCGGCGCGATCGAGATCACGCGGATGTTGCGCGCGAGCTTGACCGCCTGCGTCGGCAGGATCGAATCGGTGATGACGAGTTCCTTCATCCGCGAGGCGGCGATGCGCGAGACCGCGCCGCCCGAGAGCACCCCGTGGGTGATGTAGGCGGACACGTCCCTGGCGCCCGCGTTCAGGAGGGCTTCCGCCGCGTTCACCAGGGTGCCGCCGGAATCGACGATGTCGTCCACGAGGATGCAGGACTGGCCCTCGACCTCGCCGATGATGTTCATCACCTCCGACTCGCCCGCCCGCTCGCGGCGCTTGTCGACGATGGCGAGCGAGGCATCGATGCGCTTGGCCAGCGCCCGGGCGCGCACCACGCCGCCGACATCGGGGGAGACCACCATGCGCTGGCCCGGCGCCAGCCGCTCCTTGATGTCGCGCACCATCACGGGGGCGGCGAACAGGTTGTCGGTGGGGATGTCGAAGAAGCCCTGGATCTGGCCGGCATGGAGATCGAGGGTGAGCACCCGGTCGGCTCCGGCCTCGGTGATGAGGTTGGCGACCAACTTGGCCGAGATCGGCGTGCGGCCCGATGTGCGCCGGTCCTGTCGGGCATAGCCGAAATAGGGGATCACGGCCGTGATGCGCCGCGCCGAGGAGCGCCGCGCCGCGTCGATCATGATGAGCAGTTCCATCAGGTGATCGTTGGCCGGGAACGAGGTCGACTGGACGATGAACACGTCCTCGCCGCGCACGTTCTCCTGCAGCTCGACGAAGATCTCCATGTCGGCGAAGCGCCGGACCATGCAGCTTGCCAGCGGCAATTCGAGATAGGCGGCGATCGCTTCGGCGAGCGGGCGGCTCGCATTGCCTGCGATGATCTTGATCGACGACGTCATGCCGGGCGTCTCTCGGCTCTCTCAACTGGCGGAACGCGCACGACGACGCACGTCCCAGACCGCGCCGCAATCCGGTCGCGCCGGCTCATAACAGCGGGGCCGCGTCGTCACAACAGCTTCGCGGGGCGAAGCTGTTGTGAGGGTTTTGGCTGACCTCAAACGCCGGCAGCCGCGTCCGCGGCTTTGGCTGCTCGCTCCGCCAGACGCCTTGGCTCATGCCGAGGCGTCTGGCGGAGCGCTCTTCGCGCCCGATTACACGGAAGCCGGAGGATCGCTTCGCCCGTTGGGGCGCAGCCCTCACGGCTCGAGCAGGCGGTGCAGGTGGACGATGAAGTAGCGGGTCTGGGCGCTGTCGACGGTGGCCTGGGCCTTGGCGCGCCACGCCGTCTGGGCGGAGGCGTAGTCGGGGAAGATGCCGACCACGTCGAGATCCTTCAGGTCGCGGAAGCGCACGCCCGAGACATCCTCCAGCTCGCCGCCGAACACGAGGTGGAGCTTCTGGTCCGAATCGATCGCCGTGGTCACGAAGCCTCTCCTGCCGCCAAGCCCGTATCCTGCCCGTATTCCGGAAGGCACGGGCCGTGCCGCGTCGGTCGCAGAGGCGGTCAGGCGGGTCAAGCCGCCCCCGCGGCGGGAGGGGGTTGCGTGATGGGGCGCCGGACGGCGAGCTCGGGCCGACGGCGTACAAGAGCTTGTGCACGAGCCGGTTCTTGACCGGACCCTCGGCGTGGGCGGAATGGAGCGGCCGGGCGCCCCGCCCGCCGCCGCCGGGAGTGCCCAGAATGGTTCGCGCGTGTCTCGCCGCCGCCGCGTTCGGTCTCGCGCTCGGTTCGTCCGCCGCCGCCGCGGAGTGCAAGGGCACGGCGCAGGCCGATCTCAACGCCTGTGCCGACGCCGACCTCAAGCGCGCCGACGCGGCGATGAACGCGGCCTATCTCAAACTGATGAAGCGCATCGGCCCGCAGGCGCAAGCGGCCCTCAAGGAGGCACAGCGCGCCTGGCTGCCCTACCGTGACAAGAGCTGCGATCTCGAAGCCCTCGGCACCGAGGGCGGCTCGGCCCAGCCGATGGTGCGCGCGGGCTGCCTGACCGCCCTCACCGAGGAACGGACCCGGCGGCTGACCGGCTACCTCACCTGCCAGGAGGGCGACCTCGCCTGCGTCGGCACCCTCGCCGAGTGAGCGGCGCGCCCTCCCCCGCCGATCCGGCGATCCGGCCGCTCGTCGGCGGCCTCGTGGCGCTCGCCGTCGCCATGGGGATCGGCCGCTTCGCCTTCACCCCGCTGATGCCGCTGATGATCCGCGACGGCGGCCTCGACGCCGCCACCGGCGCCGAATGGGCGGCGGCCAACTATCTCGGCTATCTCGTCGGCGCCCTGAGCGCGGCCCGCTTCACCGATCCGCGCCGCGGCCTGCGGTTCGGGCTCCTCGGCGTCGCCGGAACGACGCTCGCGATGGCGGGGATCGGCGCCGTCCCAAGTCCTTTGGTCGGCGCCGGGCTGCGGGCGGCGGCGGGCGTGTTCAGCGCATGGGCGCTGGTCTGCGCCAGCGGCTGGTGTCTCGCCGAACTCGCCCGGCACCGGGCCGAGGCGTGGGGTGCCTGGATCTATACCGGCGTCGGCCTCGGCGTCGCGCTGGCCGGCATGCTGGCCTGGCTCGGCGGGCGCCAGCCGGCGGACCGGCTCTGGCTCGAACTCGGTCTGATCGCGGCGACAGGGACGTGGCTCGTGTGGGGCCTTTCGCGCGGCCCGGGCGAGGCAGGCGCCGCGCCGCACACGGCCGAGGTCTCGGCAGAGCGCCGGGGCGGACAGGCGGCCCTCGTGGTCTGCTACGGCGCCTTCGGCTTCGGCTACATCCTGCCCGCGACCTTCCTGCCGGCCATGGCGCGGGCGCTCACGCCCGATCCGCTGGTGTTCGGGCTGGCCTGGCCGCTGTTCGGGCTGGCCGCCGCCCTCTCGGTCGCGGGCGTGGCCCGCTGGGGGCAGCGGGCGCCGCGGCGCCGGGTCTGGGCGGTGGCGCAGGGCGTCATGGCGCTCGGAACCGCCCTGCCCCTCCTGCTTCCGTCGCTCTGGAGCGTGGCCGCCTCGGCGCTCCTCGTCGGCGGCACCTTCATGGTGGCGACCATGGCCGGCCTCCAGCTCGCCCGCGCGGCGCATCCCGCCGACCCGACCCCGCTCCTCGCCCGCATGACCGCCGCCTTCGCCGCCGGTCAGATCGCCGGCCCGCTCATGGTCCGCGCCCTCGGCCTCGTCGACATGGCCGAGGGGGCCGCCCTCGCCTGGACCGGAGCGGCGGCGGTGGCGGTTCTGGCGGGCACGGCCGCGTGGCTGTGGGGCGAGCCGTGAGCGGGCCCGTCGGGAAACCTCAGAACAGCGAGCCTTGCCGCGCGGCGGGCGCGGCCTCGGCGGTCTCCGGCTTCGGCGCCTCGGGCGCCGGCTTGCGCGCGGCGCGCTTCGGCTTGGCCGGGGGCGGCGGTGCGGAGCCCTCGGGCAGGGCGGTGATGGCGCCGTCGGCGAACTGGAGCTGAAGCCGGGCCGCGGTCGCGGCGGCCTCCGCCGAGCGGATCGGCAGGCCGGCCTCGTCGCGCACCAGGGCGTAACCGCGGGCCAGCACCGCCCGGTAGCTCAGGGCGCCGAGCATCCGGTCCAGGGCGCCGAGCCGGTCGCGGCGGCGCTCGAGCATCCGCAGCACGGCGGTGCGCGGGCGGTGGTCGATGCCGGCCAGCCGGGTGCGGGCCTCGGCCACCGCGATGGCCGGCGAGCGGCGGGTGAGCCGGTCGGCGAGCCGCGACAGCCGCTCGCGGGAATCGCGGGCGTTGGCGGCGAGCGCGGGCCGCAGCCGCGCCTCGGCGAGGTCGAGCCGCTGGCGCTTGCCGGCCAGGAAGGCGTCCGGGTTGGGGATCGCCCGCACCAGCGCGCGGAAGTCGGAGCGCTCGCGCTCGATCCGCCGCAGCACCGTGCCGGCCTGCCGGGCGCCGAGATCGTGGATCTGGGCCAGCAACTCGGTCCGCACCGGCACGGCCATCTCGGCGGCGCCCGTGGGCGTCGGGGCGCGGCGGTCGGCGGCGTAGTCGATCAGCGTGGTGTCGGTCTCGTGGCCGACCGCCGCGATCAGCGGGATCGCGCTCTCGGCGGCGGCGCGCACCACCGCCTCCTCGTTGAAGGCCCACAGATCCTCGATCGAGCCGCCGCCGCGGGCGACGATCAGCACGTCCGGCCGCGGGATCGCCCCGCCCGGCACGAGCGCGTTGAAGCCGCGGATGGCGGCGGCGATCTCGGGCGCGGCCCCCTCCCCCTGCACCCGCACCGGCCAGACCAGGACGGGGCGGGGGAACCGGTCGGCGAGCCGATGGAGGATGTCGCGGATGACGGCGCCGGTCGGCGAGGTGACGACGCCGATGACGCCCGGCAGGAACGGAATCGGCCGCTTGCGCTCGGGCGCGAACAGCCCCTCGGCGGCGAGCACCCGCTTGCGCTCTTCCAGCAAGGCCATCCAGGCGCCGACGCCCGCGGGCTCCATCGAATCGACGACGATCTGGTACGAGGATTTTCCCGCAAACGTCGTGATCTTGCCGGTGGCGACGACCTCCAGCCCCTCTTTGGGCTTCTGGCGCAGCCGCCCGAGCACGCCCTTCCACACCACTGCGTCGATCTTGGCGCTGCCGTCCTTGAGCGAGAAGTAGGCGTGGCCCGAGCCGTGCGGCCCGCGATAGCCCGAGATCTCGCCCCGCAGCCGCACATGGCCGAAGGAATCCTCCAGCGTGCGCTTCAGCGCGGCGGCGAGATCGCCGACCGACCATTCCGGGGCGTTGGCGTTGAGGAGCGCAGCGGGCGAGGCCTCCCCCGGCGGCGGAGGCGGCGGCACGGCGGCGGGACGCGGCGGGGGCACGAGTGGCATGGCCCGGACGCTACGGGACCGGGCCGGGGCGGGTAAAGGGCAGGTGGGCCACAGGTTGGGGAGGGATGCGGGGGCGCCACGTCAGAGAGGCACAGGGCGCCGGCGGCAACCTCGTGGGACGCCTCCGTCGCTCAGATCAACTGCGCGAGGATGAGCGCCGCCGTCAGCGCCGGCGCGGCCGCAATCATCACGGCCCAGGGCCAGGCCGGGACGGCGCGGGGGCGGCGGTTGTCGTTGGCGGCCCGCGGCGCGAGGCGGCGCGCCACCACGTAATGCGACAGCCGCACGGCCGTCGGCCCGGGTTGGGCGGGAAGCGTGGGGCTGGTCGAGTGGCGGCAGAGGGGCATGGCCTGCATCAACGGGCGAGCGGGCGCGGCGTTCCGCGTCGCGGCGCGCCCCGGCGCGAAATCAGCGGCGCCCGAATTGCTCCCGAGCCCTTCCCCCGGCCCGCGATTTTTGGGATGGGGTGAGACCATGAGCCAGACCCCTCTCAACATCCTGCTCGTCGGTTCCGGCGGGCGCGAGCATGCCCTGGCCTGGGCGATCGCGAAATCGCCGCTCTGCCAGAGGCTTTTCGTGGCTCCCGGCAATCCCGGCACCGCCCGGCACGGCGAGAACCGCCCGGACCTCGCGGTCGCCGACCACGACGCCGTCGTGAGGTTCTGCCGGTCCGAGAACATGGGGCTCGTGGTGGTCGGGCCGGAGGCGCCGCTGGTGGCGGGACTCGTGGACGATCTGACGGCCGCCGGCATCCCGGCCTTCGGGCCGACCAAGGCCGCGGCGCAGCTCGAAGGCTCCAAGGGCTTCACCAAGGATCTGTGCGCCGAGTACGGCATCCCCACCGCCGCCTTCGGCCGCTTCACCGCATTGGATCCGGCGCTCGCCTATCTGCGGAGCCAAGGCGCGCCGATCGTCGTCAAGGCCGATGGCCTGGCCGCCGGCAAGGGCGTGACGGTGGCCGAGACCCTGGAACAGGCCGAGGAGGCCGTGCGCGCGATCCTGGGCGAGGCGGGCGGCGCCCAAGGGGGGGCTCTCGTGATCGAAGAGTGCCTGTTCGGCGAGGAGGCGAGCTTCTTCGCCCTGTGCGACGGCACCCGCGCGATTCCGCTGGGCACCGCGCAGGACCACAAGCGCGTCCATGACGGCGACCGCGGCCCCAATACCGGCGGCATGGGCGCCTATTCCCCCGCCGCCATCGTCACGCCGGAGATCGAGCGGACCGTGATGGAGGCGATCATCGCCCCCACCCTGCGCGGCATGGCCGAGCGGGGCACGCCGTTCTCCGGCATCCTCTATGCCGGGCTGATGCTGACCGATGAGGGCCCCAAGCTCATCGAGTACAACACCCGCTTCGGCGATCCCGAGGCGCAGGTGCTGATGCCGCGGCTCACCGGCGATCTCGTGCCCGCCCTGCTCGCTGCCGCCAGGGGCGACCTTTCGGGCGTGACCATCGGCTTCGATCCGGCGCGGGCGGCGCTCACCGTGGTGATGGCGGCGCAGGGTTATCCCGGCCCCGTGACCCGCGGCTCCGAGATCCGCGGCGTCGAGGCGGCGGAGGCCGAGGGCGGCGCCATCGTGTTCCAGGCCGGCACCCGCCGCGAGGGCGAGCGGCTGCTGTCCGACGGCGGGCGCGTGCTTGCAGTGACCGCGCTGGGCGCCAGCGTCGGGCAGGCGCAGGCCCGCGCCTACGCGGCTCTGGACCGGATCGACTGGCCGGAGGGCTTCTGCCGACGCGACATCGGCGGGCGGGCGGTGGCGCGCGAGAACGAGGCGCCCTCGACCTGATGGACCCGTTCGACCTCGCCTTCGCCGCCGCCCGCGAGGCGGCGGATCTCGGCGAGGTGCCGGTCGGCGCGGTTCTGGTGCGCGACGGCGCGGTGATCGCGACCGCCGGCAACCGCCCGCGCGCCCTCCGCGACCCGACGGCGCATGCCGAGATCCTGGCGATCCGCGCCGCCTGCGCCGCTCTGGGCGACGAGCGGCTTTCGGGCTGCGACCTCTACGTGACGCTGGAGCCCTGCCCGATGTGCGCCGGCGCGATCTCCTTCGCCCGCATCCGGCGGCTCTACTACGCGGCGAGCGACCCGAAGGGCGGCGGCGTCGAGCATGGGCCGAGGGTGTTCAACCAGCCGACCTGCCACCATGCCCCGGAGGTCTATTCGGGCTTCCGCGAGCGCGAGGCGGCGGCCCTGCTGCGCGGCTTCTTCGCCGGGCGCCGGGCCTGATCCGCCGCCGAGGGCATCGGTGACCGGGGCGTCGGCGTATCGGAGCAATCCGCGGCGAACGAAAACGGAGAGGAACGTTCTGGATCTTGGATTCAGAACGTCTCTTTCCGGTCCTCCGCCACACGTCTTTCTTCGAAAGACCGACACCGCCCTTCGGATCAATGATTAAGCCGGCAATCTATGCGCCGCGGCCGGCCCGTGCAGCAGGGCAACACCTGGCGATCATGGTAAGCCAATCCCTAATTCGTTATGGAATTATCAATCTCGATCTTGCTATCCCACAGCCTCCAGGGGTGGGGGTTCATCATGTCGAAGGCAACGCTCGCCGATATTGCGGCGTGTTTCAGGATCATTCTCGGGCGTGAGCCGAGTTCGGAAGAAGTCGGCGTTCACACGCGAGCGCATCTCGGCAACGATCTGGCCGATGTGCTGAAAAGCTATTTGGAATCGGAAGAATTTCGCGGTCGCCAAATCGTCCAGGTCATCAAATCCCAGCCTGAGCGGCTGCGCGCCGTCGGTTGAGGGGGCGGCCTGAGGGTCGGTGGCCGGGCAACGAGCCCGGTCATCACTGCCTTTCGAAGGGGCAGACCAAGAGAGCCGGCCATGTCTTGAGCGGTCGAGGTGCCGAAGCGGGGCTGTATTCGTGGCATACCATATAAGGCAAAGTGGCTGGATTCCGCGCTAGCGCCTTGGTTTGTCAAGCTTTTCGTTTGCGATACGGGGTTTCCTTCCCGTCGTTCCTGCTCTAAGTCTCGTGAATGCCTCGCCTCGTGACCTACACGATCAGCGACCGAGCGGACGGGCGGTTCGACGTGACCGCCACCATCGAGCCCGACAAGGTTTTCCGGCGTGATGGCTTCGCCACCTTGGCGGAGGCCGAAGAATGGGTGGACGGCCTGCGCGTGTTGATGGCCGCACTCGGTGCCCCGGTTGCACAGAAAACGCCTGCCGAGCCGCTCGCGTCCCCGCCGCCGCTCCGCACGCCTCGCCGCGCCCGCTGACGCCGGAGCAGGTGCGCTCCTGCGCCTGCCGCACCTCCTCGCCGATAGCCTCCGAGCCGTCCGGCTGAAGGGCGGAGGCGGGATGGAACCATCGTGCTCAAATGGTGCGCCGCCGCGACGTTTCCGGCTTGACGCCCGTCCGGAGCGGCAGGATATTTCCCGGCAAGAAAGGTCAATTCCTTTCAAGAATACATGCCGGAGGAGGTGCGCCGTGCAGGATCCGCGGGTCTCTGCCATGTTCGGCCGCGACAAGGCGGCGGCGATTCTGGCCGTCTGCGTCGTCTGGATGGTCTACGCCTTCACCTTCTGGACCATGCGGGAGGCCATCGCGGCCGCCGGGCTCACGGGGCTGATGGCCGGCGTCGGCTTGTGCGTCGTCCTGCTCAACACCGCCGCGATCGCCGCGATGATCCGCCATTACGGCGAGGACCGCGCCGCGATCTACGGGATGGACCTCTACTATCTCGACCAACTGCGGGCGCTGCGCCGCAAGGGGGAGGTCTGACATGGCCGGTGCTCCCTCTCCTCAGAGCCGCAAGCCCCCAAATCGCCTCCCTCAAGGTCGCACCCCCTACGAGCCGCCGGCCCAGTCGGTCGCGGGCCAAGTCGTCGACGCCCTGCTGATGCTGGTGCTCGTGGTCATCACCCTCTACCTGCCGCTGCTGCTCAAGCTCGCGGGCGGGGGCACCACCACGAAGACGGTCGAGAACCCGACCTGGGAGTCGCTCGGCCAGAACGCCGTGATGGCGGCGCAGTGGGAGAAGCTCGACTTCACCCCGGAAAAAGCCGCGACGATCATCGGCACGCGCTTCGACTACGCCTTCAACTGGGGCGCGATGGCGTTCACCGCGCTCATCATCGTCGGCTACTTCGTGTTCCTGTTCCGCTACTCGGACAAGCAGTACCGCGAGGTCATCGCCGAGCGGTTCGACGGGCCGCCGCGCAACTGAGGTTGCCGGCTCCTGAAGCCGTCCGACCCCTTTCACCGCGTTCGAAAGTCGGGGGACCCTGCCATGGTGGCCATGATGAACTGGGGCGCCTGGGCGGTCGCGACCGTCCTCGCCCTGTGGATGGGCTTCGACCTCTGGCGCACCAACCGCACCTACGACGAGAGCTTCCTGCTCTCCTCGGAGGAGGGCGAGATCGTGGACGCCGATGTCGGCGAGACGGCGGCGAGGTCGTGATGACGAGCACCCTGCAACCCGCCGCCGCTCCGCCCTCGGCCGTACCGGGAACACCGACCGCCGAGGTCGCGACCGAAAAGTCCCGAAAAATAGCGCTGCTGCGGGTGCTCGGGCCGGGCCATGTCTGGGCGCTCGGCGTCGGCATCGTGCTGGTCGGCGAATTCATGGGCTGGAACTTCGCCGTCGGGAAGGGCGGGCCGCTCGCGGCGCTGGCCGCCTGCTGGCTCGCCGGCATCCTCTACACCTGCGTCGCGATGATCGATTCCGAGATCACCTCGACGGTCGCGGCGGCCGGCGGGCAATACGCCCAGGCCAAGCACATCATCGGGCCGCTGGCCGCCTTCAATGTCGGCCTCTACCTCGTCATGGCCTACACCATGCTGGAGGTCTCGAACGCCATCGTGACGGGCGACCTGATCGAGGCCTTCGCCCACAGCCTGCATCTGGAGGGCACGGTCGACAAGCGCGCCTTCATGGTGCTGACCGTGGTGGCGCTCGCCTTCCTCAACTATCGCGGCGTGCTGGCGACGCTGACCCTCAACCTCGTCATCACGGCCGCCGCTTTTGCCGCCATCGTGGTGCTGTTCGTGGCCGCCCAGCCCTGGGCGCCGGGCGCGGTGCTCCAGCACGAGAGCCTGCTCGTCGGCCTGCCCTATGGGTCGCTCGGCATCCTCGCGGCGATGCATTTCGGCCTGTGGTTCTACCTCGGCATCGAGGGCACGACCCAGGCCGCGGAAGAGGTGCGCTCGCCCGCCCGCGCGCTCCCGCTCGGCACCATGACCGGCATGATGACCCTGCTGATCGCCGCGACCCTCACGTGGTACGTCTCCACCGGCCTGATGCCGTGGGAATATCTCGGTCAGGCCGTCACCCCGCTCTACGACGCGGCCCGGCTGACCGGGAGCCGCTGGCTGGAGCTGTTCCTGTTCCTCGGCACGCTGTTCGCCACCGTGGCGTCCGCCAACGGCTGCATCAACGACGCCTCCCGCGCCTGGTTCGCCATGGGCCGCGACCGCTACATGCCGGTCTGGTTCGGGGCGGTGCATCCGACCTACCGCACCCCTTACCGGGCGATCGTGTTCTTCGTGCCGATCGCGATCCTGTTCGCGATCTCGACCCCGCTCGATCAGACCATCACGCTCTCCATCCTATCGGGGCTGCTCGGGTACACGTTGATGGGCATCTCGATCGTGCTGTTCCGCCGCAAATGGCCGCTCGGCACGATTGCCCGCGGCTACGTCCACCCACTCCACCCGCTGCCGGCCTTGCTGCTGCTCTCGCTCTGCACCGTCACCTATCTCGCGGTGTTCCTCGGCTACGGCACCCAGCTGCTCGCCATGATGGCCTTCTACATCGCGGCCTCGGCCTGGTTCGTGCTGCACCGCTACAAGTATGTCCGCCGCGGCGAGCAGTTCACGATGCCCTGGCCCAAGCCCAAGGGCTATTGAGCCGATGTTCCTCGCGGTCTCCGTCCTGATCGCGCTTACCGCCGCCGTCTTCTGCCTCCGGCAGGGACGGCGGTCGGCGGCGTGGCGGGCCGGTCTGTTGTCGGGATGCGCGCCGCGGCTGGAGGCGCCGCGGCTCGGGCGCGACCGGGCCGGGTTCGCCACCCTCGACGGTTCTCACGATAGCCTGCCGGTCGCCGTGCGGCTGATCCCGGAGGCGCTGGTGCATCGGCGCCTGCCGCAGCTCTGGCTGTCGGTGAGCCTGCGCTGCCGGTTGCCGACGGGGGCCACCCTCGACGTGCTGCGCCGGCCCGCGGGGGCCGAGTTCTACGCTCCCGCCGATCTGCCCCTGCGCCTCGACACCCCGGCCGGCTGGCCCGCCGACACGCTGGTGCGCGGCACCCCCGAGGCCGAGGCGCTGCTGCGACGGGCCGAACCCATCCTCGCAAAAATCCTGGCCGACCCCCGCGTGAAGGAGGTGCTGGTGACGCCGCGGGGGTTACGCCTCGTGGTGCAGGCGGCGCAGGGCGCGCGCGGCGCCTACCTGCTCACCCGCGGCAGCCGGTTCGACCTCGACGGCGTCGCACCGGCGCTCCTCGACGAGACGCTGGCCGGGCTGCATCGCCTCGCCCGCGCCCTGTCGCACAATCCGGACGAGATCGACCATGTGCGCGCCGCCTGATCCGCGCCACGTCCTCTTGGTCGCGGCCCTGCTGCCCGGCATGGGCCATGTCTGGACCGGCCGCGCCGCCCGCGGCCTGGGCTTCGCCCTCTTCGCCATCCTGGGCGGCTGGCTCACGGCGAAATTCGCGGCCCCCGAGGCGAGCTTCGTCGGGCGCCATGCCGGCGGCTTCTTCGTCTGGGCCCTGTCGCTGACCGACGCCTATCGCGGCGCCCGGCTCGACCGCACGCGGTTCGAGCGGGGCGTTTGATGCGGGATCGCTACGGCGCGATCTCGTTGCCGGTGTAGTCGATGGTGCCGGACGGGCCCTTCTTCCACTCGTAGATCACGTAGTCCGGCCGGGTGATGTCGCCCTTCTTGTCGTAGGCGATGTCGCCGATGGCGGTGGCGGTCGGCTTGCCCTGGTGCAGGTAGGCGGCGAGTTTTTCGCCCTCGGTCGAGCCCGTGGCCTCGACGGCTTTGGCCAGGATCTGCACCGCGGCATAGGCGTAGAGGGTGTAGCCGTCCGGCTCGATGCCCTTGGCCTTGAAGGCGGCGACCACGTCCTTGGCCGCCGGGTTCTTGCGCGCGTCCGGCGGGAAGGTGGTGAGCGTGCCCTCCGCCGCCGGGCCGGCGATGGCGACGAGTTCCTTGTCGACCATGCCGTCGCCGCCCATCAGCGGCGCCTTGAGGCCCTGGTCGCGCATCTGGCGGATGATCAACCCGGCCTCGGTGTAGTAGCCGCCGAAATAGACCAGATCGACGCCGTTCTGCTTCAGCTTCGAGACGAGCGCCGAATAGTCCTTCTCGCCCGGATTGATGCCCTCGATCAGGACCTCCTTGCCGCCCTTGGCGCGGAAGACCTTGAGGGTCTCGTCGGCCAAGCCCTTGCCGTAGGGGGTCTTGTCGTGGACGAAGGCGATCTTCTTCCCCTTGAGCTTGGTCGCGAGGTACTCGCCGGCCATGGCGCCCTGCTGGTCGTCGCGCCCGCAGGTGCGGAAGGTGCTCCACATGCCGCGCTCGGTGAACTTCACGTTGGTCGAGCCCGGCGTGATCTGGATGATGCCGGCATCGAGATAGACGTCGGAGGCCGGGATCGAGACGCCCGAGTTGAAGTGGCCGACCACCATCTTCACCCCTTCCGAGGCGAATTTGTTGGCGACCGACACGCCCTGCTTCGGGTCGGAGGCGTCGTCCCCGGTGGAGAGCTCGAACGTCTGGCCCTTCACCCCGCCGGCCTTGTTGATGTCCTCCACCGCCTGGACGACGCCGTTGCGCACCTGCGCGCCGAAGGCGGCGCTGTTGCCGGTCACGGGGCTGCCGACGCCGATCTTGATTTGGGCGTGAGCCGCCCCGCTCAGGCCGAGGCCGAGCGCGAGGCCGGCCAGGAATGTGAAACGCTTCATGGTGTCCCCCCGAAAATCGACAATCACGGCCGCCCCGCTTCCTGCGATAGGCCCTCTTGGCGTTCGCGCCACGTGAACGGCCCGGTGCGGGCGTAGAGCCAGCGGTATTGCGTCGTCATCTGCCGCGCCCGCGTCATCCGGAACGCCACCGAGCCGATGGCGATCACCACGAGCGCGTCGATGGCGAAGTAGTGGGGTGAGAGCAGCGTGCCCGAGAACAGCGCGAAATGGATGAAGCGCACGGCGGCCGCGACGCCGAGCAGCGCCGGCAGGCAGGCGCGATAGGGCCGCCAACTGCGCGCCACGGCGCGCGCCGCCATCCAGCCGGCCCAGCCGCCCATCACCCCGGTGACGAAGAGGAAGGGCAGGATCGACTCCGACTCGTGCAGCACGCCCTGCATCACGCCTGGACCCCCTCCCCCACGCTCGCCGTCGGGGCGTGGCCGCCTTCGAGATAGGCGGCCTTGATCGAGGGATCGTCAAGCAATGCGCGGGCCGGGCCGCTCAAGGTGATGCGGCCGTTGACCAGCACGGAGCCGCGATGCGCCAGCTTGAGGGCGTGGTAGGCGTTCTGCTCGACGAGGAAGATCGTCATCCCCTCCTCCCGGTTGAGCGCCGAGATCGCAGAAAAGATCTGCTTCACCACCAGCGGCGCGAGACCGAGCGAGGGTTCGTCGAGCATCAGCAGGCGCGGCCGGCTCATCAGGGCGCGGCCGATGGCGAGCATCTGCTGCTCGCCGCCCGACATCGTGCCGGCGCGCTGGTTCAGGCGCTCCTTGAGGCGGGGGAACAGGGTGCAGACTTTTTCCAGGTCCTGCCCGAAGTACCGGCCGCCGTGCAGCGCGGCGCCCATCTGCAGGTTCTCCTGCACGCTCATGCGCGGGAAGACGCGCCGGCCTTCCGGCGACTGGGCGAGGCCGAGCCGGGCGATGGCGTGGGTCGGCCGGGCGGTGATGTCCTCGCCCGCGAAGGCAATCGTGCCGGAGCGGGCGCGGGGGGCGCCGAACACCGTCATCATCAGGGTCGACTTGCCGGCGCCGTTGGCGCCGATCAGGGTGACGATCTCGCCCTCGTTCACGTCGAGATCGACGCCGCGGAGCGCCGCGACGCTGCCGTAGTACGCGGAGACGCCGCGAAGGCTGAGGAGCGGGGCGTTCACGGGCGCGCCTCCTCGGCCACGGGGATCGTCAGCCCGACCTCGGCATCGACCTGCGCCACCTCCTCGTCCTCGACGCCGAGATAGGCGGCGATGACCTTCGGGTCCTCGCGGATCTCCCGCGGCGGCCCGTCGGCGATCTTCTTTCCGTAATCCAGCACGACGACGTGGTCGGAGATCTCCATCACCACCGCCATGTCGTGCTCGATCAAGAGCACCGAGGTGGCGTGCTCGTCGCGGATATGGCGCAGGAGCCGGGCGAGGTCGGCCGATTCCCGCGGGTTGAGGCCCGCTGCCGGCTCGTCGAGGCAAAGCAACTCCGGCCCGGTGCACATGGCCCTGGCGATCTCCAGGCGGCGCTGGTCGCCGTAGGGCAGGTCGCCCGCCGGATCGTCGGCGCGCCGGAGCAGATCGATCCGCTCCAGCCACGCGGTGGCCTTCGCGACCGCCGCGGCCTCCGCCCGGCGGTAGCCCGGCAGGCCCAAGAGCCCGAGCAGGGTGTAGCCCGAGGCGCGCATCAGGGGGGCGTGCTGGGCCACCATCAGGTTCTCCAGCACGGTCATGCCGGAGAACAGGCGGATGTTCTGGAAGGTGCGGGCGACGCGTGCCCGGCGGTTCACCGCGTGGTTCGGCAGCCGCTCCAGGAGGTGCGTGGCGCCATCGGTATGGCGCAGCGTCAGCATGCCCTCGCTCGGCCGGTAGAAGCCGGTGATGCAGTTGAACACGGTGGTCTTGCCGGCTCCGTTCGGGCCGATCAGCGCGGTGATGTCCCCGCGCCGCGCCTTGAACGAGAGGTCGTCCACGGCGGTGAGCCCGCCGAAGCGCATGGTGAGGTGATCGACGGTGAGGACAGCGTCGGGGTCGTCCGGGCGGCGCGTGGCCATCAGCCGTGCCCCTCGCGCACGAGGTCCTTGCCGATCGCCTTGCGCTGGCCGAGCGCCACCGTGGGCATCCGGTCCGAGATGAGGCCGCGGGGGCGCCAGATCATCATGGCGACCATGGCGAGGCCGAACAGCAGCAGGCGGAACTCGTTGGGGTCGAAGCCCTCGCCGAACACGGCCTTGAGGAAGCCGAGGTTGCGCAGGAGTTCCGGCCCGCCGACCATGGCGACGGCGGCGACCGCGACGCCGAGCTGGCTGCCCATGCCGCCGAGCACGACGATCGCCAGGATGATCGCGCTCTCGAGGAAGTTGAAGCTCTCCGGGCTGACGAAGCCCTGGCGCACGGCGAAGAACGAGCCGGCGAACCCGCCGAACATGGCGCCGAGCGCGAAGGCGGTGAGCTTGGTCTTGGTGGTGTCGATCCCGAGCGAGCGGCAGGCGATCTCGTCCTCGCGCAGGGCCTCCCAGGCGCGGCCGAGCGGCAAGCGGCGCAGGCGCAACGTCACGAGGCTGGTGAGGAGCGCCAGCGCCAGGATCAGGTAGTAGAGGAACACGATGCGGTGCATCGGATCGAAGGGCAGGCCGACGAGCGCCGAGAAGCCGTCCGGTCCCGCCTTGAACGGCACGCCGAAGAAGGTCGCGCGGGGGATCGAGGAGATGCCCGCCGAGCCGCCGGTGACATCGGTCCAGTTGATGAGCACGAGGCGGATGATCTCGCCGAAGGCGAGCGTGACGATGGCGAGATAATCGCCCCTGAGCCGCAGGACGGGGAAGCCCAGCATCACCCCCCACAGGCCGGCGAACAGCCCGGCGAGCGGCAGGCAGACCCAGAACGACAGGCCGAACACCGTCGAGAGCAGGGCGTAGGAATAGGCCCCGACCGCGTAGAAGGCGACGTAGCCGAGGTCGAGCAGGCCGGCGAGGCCCACCACGATGTTGAGGCCCCAGCCGAGCATCACGTAGGTCAGGATCAGGATGCCGAGATCGATCCAGTAGCGCGCGGGCGAGAGGCCGCCGCTGGCGAGCGCCGCGATCAAGGGCAGGAACAGGGCAAAGCCGACGAAGAGCGGCAGGCCGAGGCGCGGCAGGCCAAGACTCGAAGGGTACTGGGCGGCATTGGGCTCCGCGCCGACCGGCTCGGTCGCCTGATGCGGCGAGGGGGTGAGCACGGCCCGCGCGGCGCGCCGCTCCAGCACCAGGCGCTGGACCAGCCGCACGGCGAAGATGGCGGCGCACAGGCCCGCGACGAGGCCCCAGCGCGGGGTCAGTTCGAGGCCGTCCGCGCCCAGATCGGTGCGGTGGCTGACGATGGGCACGCACAGGCCGAACGCCACTAGGGCGAACAGGCCGGCATCCTTGAGGATCGCGGCGGGGGACGCCGAGGACGCAGCGGCCATCAGACCTTCTCGACCTCGGCCCGGCCGAGCAGGCCCGAGGGCATGAAGATCAGGACGATGGCGAGGATCGAGAAGGCGGCCACGTCCTTGTACTCGATGGAGAAGTAGGCCGACCAGAACGTCTCGATGAGCCCGATGATCAGCCCGCCGATCACGGCGCCGGGGAGCGAGCCGATGCCGCCGAGCACCGCCGCGGTGAAGGCCTTCACGCCGGGCACGAAGCCGTCGGAGAACGAGACCACGCCGTAATAGAGCAGGTAGAGAAGCCCTGCGACCGCCGCGAGCACCGCGCCGAGCACGAAGGTGAGCGAGATGGTGCGGTCGACGTCGATGCCGAGCAAAGCGGCCATCTTCCGGTCCTGCTCGCAGGCGCGCTGGGCCCGGCCGAAGGGCGTGCGCTGGACGAGGTACCAGAAGCCGAGCAGCAGCACGCTGGTCACCGCCATGATCAGGATCTGCTTGTAGGAAAGCGTCACGGCGTAGCCGTCGCGCTCGAACAGGGTCAGCCCGCCGTCGAGCATGGAGGGCAGCGCCTTGTTGCGCGCGCCTTGGGCCACCTGCACGAAGTTCGACAGGAAGATCGACACGCCGATGGCCGAGATCAGCGGCGCCAGCCGGAACGAGCCGCGCAGGGGGCGGTAGGCGATGCGCTCGACGGAGAAGCCCCAGAGCGCGGTCAGCGCCATGGTGACGATGAGCACGAGGAGGAAAGCCAAAGCCACCGAGGAGATGCCCAGAGCCGTCAGCCCGAGGAAGCTGATCAGCGCGATGAAGGTCGAGACCATGAAGACGTCGCCATGGGCGAAGTTCACCATGCCGATGATGCCGAACACCATCGTGTAGCCGATGGCGATCAGGCCGTAGATCGAGCCCAGCGTCAGGCCGTTGATGAGCTGCTGTACGAACACGTCCATGCGGCGGCGGTCTCGGGTCTCTCGTGACGGTGGCGCCCGGCGCGTCGCCGGAAGGTGCGTCCCGGCGACAGCCGGACCCCGCGCAGGGCGCGAGCGTAGCGGCCGGAATCGCCTACGGGAAGGGCTGTCCTGCCGGTTCCGCGTCGCGGCGCCTGATCATCGTCGCGGCAAATGCTGACAAAGGCGGCAAAGGTTATCCTGCGCCGGGCCTCCGTTAAGGGATCGAGAACCCTGCGACGACCAATCGTGCTGAATCAACACGCATCTCAGGAGACCGCGACATGGCCCGGCTTTCATCCATCCGTGGAAAGCTCGGAGCCTGTTTCGGGGTCATGGTCGCCCTGGTGGCGGGGCTCGGGGCGCTCTCGCTCTGGGAGATGCGGCAGGTCCATGCCGCGGCGGAGGATCTGCGCGCGCAGCGCCTGCCCGTGACGCAGCGGCTCGGCAAGATCCAGGTTCTCGTGCTGCGCCAGCGGGTCAACGGCGGGCGCCTCATCTCCGCGGACACGCCCAAGCTGCGCGACGAGGTCGCCGCGACGATCGCCAAGCGCGACGGCGAACTCGCCACGCTGCGGGCGGAGTACCTGAAGCAGCCCGCCACGGCTGAGGCCGCCGCCCTGTTCGGGGCCTTCGAGACGCAGTGGCAGGCCTATACCGGCCTCCAGGCCGAGATCGCCGCCAAGGCTCAGGACGGCGACCTCGCCGGGGCGCAGCGCGTCTACAACACCACCATGTCCACCGGCATCAGCGCGGTGCTGGGCGCGTTGCAGAAGCTCGTCGAACTCAACGAGGCCGAGGCGCGGCTGAGCGGTGAGGCGGCGGAAGCGGCCTACGAGAAGGCCGTCGTGCTCACGGCGTTGTTCGTCGGCCTCGCGAGCCTCGCGGCGATCGCGGCCGCCATCGGGCTCGGGCTGCATGTCGGCCGTCCCCTGCGCGCCATGACGGCGACGATGGGGCGGCTGGCCGCGGGCGACGCCACCGTGGCGATCCCGGCGACAGGGCGCCGCGACGAGATCGGCGCCATGGCGGCGGCCGTGCAGGTGTTCAAGGACAACCTGATCCGCACCCGCGCGCTGGAGGAGGAGACCGCGCTCGCCCGCGCCGAGGCCGAGATGCAGCGTCGCGCCGCGACGCGGGCCATGGCCGACGGTTTCGAGCGGGCGGTCGGCGGGCTGATCGGCGGCGTCGCCTCCGCGGCGGCCCAGCTCCAGGCGACCGCGCAGGGCATGGCCGGCACCGCCGACCAGACCGCCCGCCGCTCGCTCGCGGTCGCGGCCGCCGCCGAGGAGGCCGGGACCAACGTCACCACCGTGGCGGCGGCGGCCGAGGAACTCGGCTCGACGGTGGGCGAGATCGGCCGTCAGGTCGACGGCTCGGCGGCGCTCGCCCAGGCCGCCGTGGGCGAAGCCGGCCGCAGCGCCGCCCTGGTGAAGGAGCTGAGCGGCGAGGTCGCCCGCGTCGGCGACATCGTCACGATGATCTCGGCCATCGCCGGCCAGACCAATCTGCTCGCGCTCAACGCCACGATCGAGGCGGCGCGTGCCGGAGAGGCGGGCCGGGGCTTCGCGGTGGTCGCGGCGGAGGTGAAGGAGCTGGCGAACCAGACCGCGCGGGCCACCGGCGAGATCACCGACCAGATCGGCCGCATCCAGGCCTCGACCGGTCAGGCGGTCTCGTCCATCGACGGCATCGCCGGGCGCATCCGCGAGATCAGCGGCATGGCGACCGGCATCGCGGCAGCGGTGGAGGAGCAGGGCGCGGCGACCCAGGAGATCGCCCGCAACGTCGCCCAGGCCGCCCTCGGCACGGCGGAAGTCACCGGCAACGTCGCGGGCGTGGCGTCGGCTGCGGAGGAGACGGGGGCGGCGGCCACCCAGGTGCTCGCCTGCGCCACCGAGCTGTCGCGCCAATCCGAGCGGCTCGGCAGCGAGGTCGATCGCTTCCTGGCGGGCGTGCGGGCGGCTTGATCCGTGAGGCGGGCGTAACGTCCGCCTCCCTCCGTCCCCGATTGTTGAGGGGCCCGGCGCTAGAGCGCGCTTGCGTCTGGCCTCGTTCCTGCTCCACTGCTGATCCACGAGGAGCCGGCCGCATTCGACAAGGCCGGCCCGTGGAGAGGCCCGATGAAGTCCACCCGGCTGACGACGCTGATCTTTGCCGGGATGGTGCTCGGTATCCTCGTCGGCTACGTCTGCAGCATCACCTGGCCCGACCCGCAGACCGCCAAGGAGATCGCCGGCTACATCGCCCTGATCTCGGACATCTTCCTGCGGCTGATCAAGATGATCATCGCGCCGCTGGTGTTCTCGACGCTCGTCGTCGGCATCGCGCATATGGGCGATACGGCCTCCGTCGGGCGCGTCGGCGGCAAGGCGCTGCTGTGGTTTCTCGGCGCCTCGTTCTGTTCGCTGGCGCTCGGGCTCGTCCTCGTCAACCTGCTCGGGCCCGGCCACAACCTGAACCTGCCGCTGCCCGATACGGGGGCCGGCACCGGGATCAAGACCGCCTCGCTCTCGCTCAAGGATTTCGTCACCCACCTCGTGCCGAAGAGCGCCGTCGAGGCGATGGCCAACAACGAGATCCTGCAGATCGTCGTGTTCTCGATCTTCTTCGGCGTCGCCCTCGCCGCGCTCGGTGAGAAGGGCAAGGCCCTGGCCCACGGCGTCGAGCAGCTCGCCGAGGTGATGCTGAAGGTCACCGGCTACGTGATGAACTTCGCCCCGCTCGCGGTGTTCGCGGCGGTGGCGGCGACGATCACCACGCAGGGCATCGGCGTGCTCGTCACCTACGGCACCTTCCTGGTCGAGTTCTACCTGAGCCTGTCGGTGCTGTGGCTGATGCTGCTGGCAGCCGGCGCGCTGCTCGTCGGGGTCGGCGGCCTCAAGCGGCTGATCGACCTGATCAAGGAGCCGTTCGTGCTCGCCTTCTCGACCGCGTCGAGCGAGGCGGCCTATCCGAAGACGCTGGCCAACCTCGAAAAGTTCGGCGTGCCCAACCGCATCACCTCGTTCGTGCTGCCGATGGGCTACTCGTTCAACCTCGACGGCTCGATGATGTACTGCACCTTCGCGGTCCTGTTCATCGCCCAGGCCTACGACATCCCCCTCACCTGGGGGCAGCAGCTCACCATGCTGTTCCTCTTGATGGTGACCTCGAAGGGCATGGCCGGCGTGCCGCGCGCCTCGCTGGTGGTGATCTCGGCCACATTGGCCCAGTTCAACATCCCGGAAGCGGGCCTCCTGCTCATCATCGGCATCGACCAGTTCCTCGACATGGGCCGCTCGGCCACGAACGTGCTCGGCAACAGCATCGCCACGGTGGCGGTGGCCAAGTGGGAGGGCCAGCTCAGCGAGACCGACCAGAGCCTCGACCGGGAGATCGCCGCCGCCCCCGCGCCGTCCGCCGCCGAGTAGAGGCTTTCCGCGATGCGCGCCCGGATCGCCCTCCTGCTGACGCTCGCGCTGGCCGCCGCCCCGGCCGCCGCGCTCGACCTCGTCCTGACCGGCACGATCCGCAAGGCCGCGGAATCCGGCGAGGTGGTGATCGGCTATCGCACCAGCTCGGTGCCGTTCTCGTTCGAGGAGCGGGGGGCCCCGGTCGGCTACGCGATCGACCTGTGCCGGGAGGTCGTCGAGGACATCGGCCGGGCGACCGGGCGGAACGTCCGCATCCGCTTCGAGCCCGTGACCTCGGCCGACCGCTTCGACGCGCTGAGTACGGACCGGATCGACCTCGAATGCGGCTCGACCACCACCAACGCCGAGCGGCGCAAGCGCGTGGCCTTCTCCCCCGTCACCTATTTCAGCGCGACGAAGCTCTTGGTGAAGCGCGATTCCGGCATCCGGTCCTATCGCGACCTCGGGGGCAAGCGCGTCGTCGTGACGGCCGGCACCACCAACGAGGCGGCGTTGCGCACCATGCTGGCCAAGGCGGCGATCACCGCCGAGATCCTCGTGGCCAAGGACCACGCCGAGTCCTTCGCCATGGTGCGGGACGGGCGGGCGGACGCCTTCGCCACCGACGACGTGCTGCTCTACGGCCTCAAGGCCGCCGCCGGCGCCGAGGGCGCGGCCTTCACGGTGCTGCCGGAAAAGCTCTCGTTCGAGCCCTACGCCATCGCCTTCCGCAAGGACGACCCGGCGCTCGCGGCGTTGGTCACCGCCACCTTCCAGCGGCTGGCCGAATCGCGCGAGCTGCGCTGGACCTACGACAAGTGGTTCCTCAAGCGGCTGCCCAACGGCGAGCGCCTCGACATCCCGATGTCGGACGAACTCCGCACCAGCTTCGCGGTGCTGGGCTTGCAGGACTGAACAAGACCATCGGCAAGATCACCGGGGGGAGACGACATGGCGAAGGCACCCGGCAGCACGGCCAAGCGCGTCGCCAAAAAGGTGGCCAAGGCGGCTTCCGCCGCCTCCGCCGCGCCCGAGCCCGCCGCGTCCCCGCCGACTGACGGGCTCGCGGTCGCGACGGTGCGCACCATCGCGATGGAGGCCGGGCGGACCCGCTCCGAGCACGATCTGTTGGGCAACAGCGAGGTGCCAGCCGACGCGCTGTGGGGCATCCACACCAAGCGGGCGGTGGCGAATTTCCCGATCACCGGTGTGCCGGTGGGGCATTTCCCCGAACTCGTGCGGGCGCTCGCCCTGGTGAAGCAGGCCGCCGCCCGCGCCAACCGCCGCCTCGGCTACCTGCCCGAGGACAAGGCCGCCGTCATCGACGCCGCCTGCGCCCGCGTCGCGACCGATCCGGTCTACGCGCAATCCTTCGTGGTCGACGCGATCCAGGGCGGGGCCGGCACCTCGACCAACATGAACGCCAACGAGGTGATCGCCAACGTGGCGTTGGGGCTGATGGGCCGGAAGCCGGGCGACTACGCCGCGCTTCACCCCAACGACGACGTCAACATGGCCCAGTCCACCAACGACGCCTACCCGACGGCGTTGCGGCTCGCGGTGATCTTCGCCACCGCGCCCCTGGTGAAGGCGCTCGACGACCTCGCCTACGCCTTCAAGGGCAAGGCGGTGGAGTTCGCCGACGTGCTCAAGATGGGCCGCACCCAGCTCCAGGATGCCGTGCCGATGACGCTCGGCCAGGAGTTCGACGGCTTCCACGCCACGATCAAGGAGGACGTGGCGCGGCTGACCGATATCGTCGGGCTGTTCCGCGAGGTGAATCTCGGCGCGACCGCCATCGGCACCGGCATCAACGCCGACCCGCGCTACGCCGCGCTCGCCGTCGAGGAGCTGTCGCGGCTCGCCGGCCAGCCGATGGTGCTGGCCTCCAACCTGATCGAGGCGACCTCGGACCTCGGCGCCTTCGTGCTCTTTTCCGGCACGCTCAAGCGCGTTGCGGTCAAACTCTCGAAGATCTGCAACGACCTGCGCCTGCTCTCGTCGGGACCGCGCACCGGTTTCGGCGAGATCCGCCTGCCCGCGGTGCAGGCGGGCTCCTCGATCATGCCGGGCAAGGTCAACCCGGTGATCCCGGAGGTGGTCAATCAGGTCGCCTACATGGTGATCGGCCAGGACCTCACCGTGACGCTCTGCGCCGAGGGCGGCCAGCTCCAGCTCAACGCCTTCGAGCCGACCATCGGCTTCTGCGTGCTGAGTTCGCTCCGGATGCTGACGGCGGCGATCGACACCCTGACCAAGCGCTGCGTCGAGGGCATCGAGGCCGACCGCGAGCGCTGCCGCAGCCTCGTCGAGGGCTCGGTCGGCCTCGTCACGGCGCTGGCGCCGACGCTCGGTTACGAGGCGAGTTCGCGCGTCGCCCGCCGCGCCCTCAAGGAGAACCGCCCGGTCGCCGACCTCGTGCTGGAGGAGGGCCTGCTGACACGCGCCCAGCTCGACCAGCTGCTCGAACTCGAAGCGATGACCCACCCGACCCGCCGGCAGAAGGCGGGTTCCGCAGGCTGAGCCCGCCCTACCCCGCGGTCACGTCCATCGGTTCCGCCCCGTCCAGCACCCGCCGCGCCCGCTCCCGGTCGAGATCGCCCTCCCAGGCGGCGACGACGACGGTAGCGACGCAATTGCCGATCAGGTTGCCGAGCGCCCGGGCTATGCCGATGAACCAATCGACCGAGAGCACCAGCACGAGGCCGATGGCGGGGATCGCCGGCACCGCGTTGAGGGTCGCGGCCAGGATCACGATGGCCGAGCCCGGCACCCCGTGCGCGCCCTTGGAGGTGACGAGCGAGACGCCGAGCACCAGCATGAGGTCACCGAACGACAGCGGCATGTTGGTCGCCTGGGCGATGAAGACGACGGCGAGCGTCAGGTAGATCGAGAAGGCGTCGAGGTTGAACGAGTAGCCGGTCGGCACCACGAGGCCGACGGTGGAATCCTTGATGCCGAGATGCACGAGCTTGCGCATGATCTGCGGCAGCACCGCATCCGAGGAGGCGGTGCCGAGCACGATGGTGAGTTCGGCCCTGAGATACCGCAGGAACTTCCACAGGCTGAGGCCGGACAGCCGCATCACCGCGCCGAGCACTCCGAACACGAACAGCGCGACCGCGGCGTAGAACAGGGCCACCAGCGACAGGAGCTGCGTCAGCGAGCCGATGCCGTAGCGGGCGACCGTGTAGGCGACCGCACCCATCACGCCGAGCGGGGCCACCCGCACGATCAGCCCCATCGCCTTGAACAGCACGGTCGAGAGCGCGTCGATCATGTCCGAGACCGCACGGCCCTTCTCGCCGCCGACGAGCGACAGGCTCGCCCCGAACAGCACGGCGAAGAACAGCACCTGCAGCACGTCGTTGCGGGCGAGCGCGTCGAAGGCGGTCTTGGGGATCACGTCGAGCAGGAAGGCCGAGATGCCCCCGCCCTGAAGCTTCTGGGCGTTGTCGACGGTTTGGCCGAGCGCCTTGGCGTCGAGGCTCGCGACATCGACGTTCATGCCGTGGCCGGGTCCGACGATCCAGGCCAGCACGAGGCCGAGCACGAGGGCGACCGTGGTCATGGTCTCGAAGTAGACCAGCGCCTTCACGCCCACCCGCCCGACCTTCTTCAGGTCGCCGGCGCCTGCGATGCCGTGGACGACGACGCAGAACACGATCGGCGCCACGATCATCGAGATCAGCTTGAGGAAGGCGTCGCTCAACACCTTCAGGCCCTTGGCGAAGTCGGGTGCCATGAGCCCGAGCAGAATGCCCATGAGCAGCCCCGCGATCACCTGCGCGAACAGCGACTTGTGGAGCGGCGTGCGCGCGGCCGGCTGCGATGCCGCGGTGGTGGTCGTCATCGGTTCAGCCCCTTACGTCCCGGCTCGGGCAGCAAGGGCGGTGCCATCGGGCTCACACCAAGCCGGTGAGGTAGTAGACCCCGATCACGAAGAAGACGGCCAGCGTCTTGATGACGGTGATGGCGAAAATATCGCCGTAGGACTGGCGGTGCGTCAGGCCGGTGACGGCGAGCAGCGTGATGACCGCGCCGTTGTGGGGCAGCGTGTCCATGCCGCCGCTGGCCATGGAGGCGATCCGGTGCATCACCTCCAGCGGGATGCCCGCCGCCTGCGCCGCCTCGACGAAGCGGCCGGACAGCGCGCCGAGCGCGATCGACAGCCCGCCCGAGGCCGAGCCGGTGACGCCGGCCAGCACGTTGACGGTCACCGCCTCGTTGATCAGCGGGTTCGGGATCGCCGAGAGCGCGTCCGAGATCGTCTTGAAGCCCGGCAGCGCGGCGATGACGGCGCCGAAGCCGTATTCGGTGGCGGTGTTCATGCCGGCAAGCAGCGAGCCGGCCACCGCCGCCTTCGAGCCCTCGACGAAGCGGGGCGCGAGGTTGCGAAAACCCAAAAGAACGGTCGCGAGGATGCCGAGCAGCAGCGCGCCCTCCACCGCCCAGATCGCCGCCACCGCCTTGACCGATACGGTGACCGGATGGGCGGCCATCTCCGGGGTCAGCGCCGCGCTCGCGGTCTCGCCGTAGGCCGACGTGATCCAGCCGAGCAGGAGCTTGTTGCCGACACCGACGATAAGGAGCGGCAGGATCGCCACCAGCGGATGGATGACGACTCGGTCTTCCACCGCCTGCGGCTCGTTGGCATGGCCCTCGCCGTAGCCCTCGTCGCCGGCCCGGCGGCGGCGCCATTCGAGATAGGCGATGCCGAGCCCGAACACGAAGAGTGCACCGACGATGCCGAGCACCGGGGCGGCGTAGGCGTCGGTCTTGAAGAAGGAGGCCGGGATGATGTTCTGGATTTGCGGCGTGCCCGGCAGGGTGTCCATGGTGAAGGTGAAGGCGCCGAGGGCGATCGTGCCGGGGATCAGGCGCTTGGGAATATCTGAGCGCCGAAACAGCTCGGCGGCGAAGGGATAGACCGCGAACACCGCCACGAACAGCGAGACGCCGCCATAGGTCAGGATCGCGCCGACCAGCACGATGGCGACGATCGCCCTGCCCTCCCCGAGCAGCCCCGTCACCGCGCCGACGATGGAGCGGGCGAAGCCCGAGATCTCCACGAGCTTGCCGAACACGGCGCCGAGCAGGAAGACCGGGAAATACAGCTTCAGGAAGCCGACGAGCTTCTCCATGAACAGGCCGGAGAACAAGGTCGGCACCGCGGACGGATCGGTCAGCAGCACCGCGCCCATGGCGGCGACCGGCGCGAACAGGATCACCGAGAAGCCGCGATAGGCGATCCCCATCAGGAAGAAGAGCGCCGCGAGGCAGATCAGGAAGCTCACGTCTCACATCCTCCGCGCCGACTCGCGGCCGTGCCGAGGATCAATCTGGACGAAGCTCGGCCGTCTTCAACGGGGCGGCGGTTACAGGACCCGGTGCATCACCAAGGCATCGACCGGCCCGTGGACGGGATGGCGAAACACGCCCGGCAGTCGGCCGATCTCGCGCATGCCGAGGCCCGTCCAGAGCGCGACCGCGCGGGTGTTGGTCGCTACGACGATGTTGAACTGCATCATCGTGAACCGTAAGCCCCGCGCCGTCTCGAACGAGTGCAGCCCCATGGCCCGCGCGACGCCCCGGCCCAGCGCCTTCGGATGCGTCGCGTAGGCACCATTGGCGACGTGATCGCCCGCCCCGAGCTGGTTGGCGCGGAGGTAGTAGGAGCCGACCACGTCCGCCCCGTCCAGCGCGACGTGGACGTGGTGGCCGGGCGCGAACCAGTAGGCCAGCGCCTGCGCCCGGTCCCAATCGCGGGGCAGCGCGAAGGCCTCGCCGGCCCGCAGGATCGGCTCGAGGATCACCCAGATCGCGTCGTGGTCGGTGGGCTCGGCGGAGCGGATGGTGAGGTCGGTCATGGGGCACGCTTGCCTGCGCCTGGGTCGCTTCGGCAAGCCCGTCTTCGGAGGTTCGTCGGGCGCGGCCCGACACCCGCCAAAGGGGTGACCCCTTTGGAAACCCGGTCAGCCGGAGACCGGATCGATCTTGCCCGCTGGCTCCGGACGGGCGGTGTCGTTCCCGCCCGGCGTGAGGGCGATCCGCCCCCAGCCCGGCAGCTTCAGCGCCGGACGGCGCCAGTCGAGGCCGGCGACCGCGCCGAGGAGGTTGATCTCGAAGCCGTCGACCCAGCCGATCGTCAGTCCGGCATAGCCCTGGAGCGACAGGCGCAGGCCCGTGTGGCTCGGGGTGACTTCCAGGAAACGGCCCGGCGGGGTCCAGTCCTTGCCCAGCGCGGTCGGCGGCAGCGGCACGTCGTTGTCGGGAATCGCCGCGACGACGTGGGCCGCGAAGGTGTTCGAGTTCGGCCCCGGCCACGCCCGGTACGAGCCGAGGCTGCGGTGCGGATAATCGGCCACCGCGGCGCGGATCGCCGGGATCGCGCGGGCCGCCGCCTCTCCGTCGAGGGCGAGCACGAGTTCCGGGTCGTTGCCGAACCAGCGCCCGTCCGGGGCGTAGGCGTCCTTGCGCACCGGTTGGCCCCAGCCGACCACGTCGTAGCGGGTATAGCGGGGCGCGCCGGCCTCCTTCGTCACCACCCAGCTGTGATGGGCGAAGATGCCCCGCCAGCGCCCGACCCGGGCGGCGTAGACCCGCACCGTCGCCTCCGGCGCGGCGGCAGCCGGCGGCAGGAGGCCCGCGCTCGACCAATCGGCGGAGGACCAGCTCTCGGCGCGCCCGCCCCTCGCGCTCCACCACAGGGCATGGGTCGCGAGCGGCAGCAGGAAGGCCAGCACGAGGACGAGGAGGAGGGTGAGGCTGGCGAGGCGAAGGCTCGCCAAGAGGGTGGTGGCGTGGGCGGCGGTCATCGGCAGACCATGTTGCCGCGCGCCGGCCACGGTTCAAGCGGCGCGGGGTCGCCTGCGGCCTTTGGCCGGCGCGTCTCCGTGAGCCCCGTGCGCGCCCGCACGCGGGGCGCGAGTGAGGTTTTACGGCAACGCTTGCGCCCGCTCGCGACGCGGCGCCGACTCCACGCTTGTAACAGTATCACATCCACGCGATGAAACATTATAACGTGGTGGAGGTGAGATGCGGACGGAACAGGGACTTCTCGCGGCCGGGATGTTGGCCGGGACGATCCTGTCGGGCGGGACGGTGCCGGTTTTCGCCCAGCAGGCGACGACGCTGGAGGAACTGAGCGTCACCGCGAGTCCGGTCCAGCCGGCGCTCAAGCCCGTGGCCGGCGCCCTCCCGACCTCGTCCGCCCGCACGCCGACCGGGGTGCTGCCGGTGGTGACCGATTCGTTCTCGTCGGTGACGGTGTTGACCCGCTCCGAGATCGAGCGCTCGCAGCCGACCCAGCTCGGTGACGCCCTGTTCGACAAGCCGGGCCTGTCGGCCTCCAGCTTCGCGCCCGGCGCCGCCTCGCGCCCGATCATCCGCGGCCTCGACAACACCCGCGTGCGCATCCAGGAGAACGGCGTCGGCGTCGGCGACGTCTCGGAATTGTCCGAGGACCATGCGGTGCCGATCAACCCGATCGCCGCCGACCGGATCGAGGTGGTGCGCGGCCCCGCGGCGCTCCGCTACGGCAGCCAGGCGATCGGCGGCGTGGTGGCGGCCGAGAACAACCGGGTGCCGACCTTCATCCCCGTGGGCGGCATCGCCGGCCGGGTGACGACGGGCTATTCGAGCGTCGACAACGGCTACAACACCGCGGCCAGCGTGGATGCGGGCGGCGGCGGCGTCGCCGTCCACGCCGACGGCTTCCGCAGCCAGGGCGACAGCTACAACACGCCCGCCGGCATCCAGGCGAACTCGCAATACGTCTCGCAGGGCGGCTCGGTCGGCATCTCGGCGATCGGTGACCGCGGCTTCGTCGGCATCTCCTACAGCCATTACGACGCCCTCTACGGCATCCCCGGCGGCGGCTCGGCGGAGCGCCGCGTGCTGATCGACCCGGTTCAGGACCGGCTGCTGGCGCGGGGCGAATACCGTCCGCTCGAAGGGCCGTTCGCGGTGATCCGCTTCTGGGCCGGCGGCTCGGTCTACAAGCACAACGAGAGCGGGCTGGAGGAGGACGGCTTCCGGGCCATCGGCTCCACCTTCAAGAGCCGCGAGGTCGAGGGCCGGGTCGAGGCGCAGCACGTGCCGGTCGATCTCGGCTTCGGCGTGCTCACCGGCGCGCTCGGCGTCCAGTCGGACCGGCGGGTGCTCGGCACCTCGGGCGAGGCGGGCGGGCTCCTGGCGCCGACCGATGCGCGCGCCAACGCCCTCTACGTGTTCGAGGAACTGGCGCTGCCCTCCGGCACGCGCTTCCAGGCGGCGGGCCGCATCGAGGGCACGCGCGCGACCGGCACGGCGACGAACTTCCCCGGCGACTACCTGCCCGGCCCGGTCGATCCGCTGGAATACGACCGCCGCCGCCGCTTCGCCCCCAAGAGCGCGAGCTTCGGCGTGCTGCAGGACCTGCCGGGCGATTTCGTCGCGAGCCTGACGGGCAGTTACGTCGAGCGCGCGCCCTCCGTGCTCGAACTCTATTCGCGCGGTCCGCACGAGGCGACCGAGACCTTCGAGATCGGCAATCCGAACCTGAAGCTGGAGCGGGCCCGCACCCTCGAACTCGGCATCCGCCGGGCGGTCGGGCCGTTGCGCCTTGACGCCACCGGCTACGTCACCCGCTACACCGGCTTCATCTACAAGCGCGAGACCGGCACCTTCTGCGGCGACGAATTCTCGACCTGCGGCGCCGAGGACGAGCTGCGCCAGATCGTCTACACCCAGGCCAACGCGCAGTTCTACGGGGCCGAGATCGGCGCCCAGCTCGACCTGATCCCCGTCGGCAACGGCTTCATCGGTCTCGACGCGCAGTACGATTTCGTCCGGGCGCAGTTCGACAACGGCAGCTACGTGCCGCGCATTCCGCCCCACCGGGTCGGCGGCGGCGCCTATCTGCGGGCCGACGGCTGGTATGCCCGCGTCTTCCTGCTCCACGCCTTCGCCCACACCGAGACCGCCCCGATCGAGACGCCGACGCCGGGCTGGGACGATCTGCGCGCCGAGATCAGCTACACCAAGCCGCTGGATCCGGCGGTCTACGGCGCGAGCGAGATCACCCTAGGGCTGCAGGGGCGCAACCTGCTCGACGACCGCATCCGCAACTCGGCCTCGTTCAAGAAGGACGAGATCCTGTTGCCGGGCCGGAACCTGCGGCTGTTCCTGACGGCGCGGTTCTGAAGCATCGGCCCGAAAGGTGGGAACCGGCTTTCGGCAGAAGCCGATGCGGCACAATGAAGGAGAGCATCGCCGTCATTCCGGGTTCGCTTATCAGCGCCCCGGATGACGGCGGAGGGGTAGGGGCGGGGCTTTGGTCCTCCGCCCGAGCATTCGACAGGCCCCGATCCGGGACGTAGGATCGCCCTCGTCATCAGGAGGCGATCATGGCGATGCAGGCTCCGGCCATCCTGGCTCCCGTCACGGGATCCCGGCTGCGCGTCGGCCCCCGCGCCCTGCTCCTTACCGCGACCTTCCTCGCCGCCGGGGCCGTGCTGGCGACGTATGACGGTTCGGCCAAGGCTTCCGTCGAGGCCGATCTCGCCCGCGTGCTGCAATTCATGGCCGCGCTCAAGCTCGCCTTCGCGGCCTGTGCGCTGGGCGTGTCGTGGTGGCGGCTCGGCCGTCCCGCCGAGGGCTGGCGGGGGATCGCCTACGTCGCGGGCCCGCCGCTCTCCGTCGCTGGCGGGCTGATGATGCTGTCCCTGGCCCATCCGGGGCTGGCTGCCATCGGCGTCCATGCCGGGCTGGCGGCGGTGATCGCCGCTGCCCTGACCGACAAGGCTTTCTTCGCGGGCCGGCGGAGAGCGTAGCCCGATCAGGCGGCGCGGACGCGGGCGAGGAAGCTCGCGACCTCGGCGCTGAGATGCTCGGATTGCCGCGACAGCGCCGCGGAGGCCGACAGCACGTGGTCTGCTGCGGCACCCGTCCGCTCGGAGGCCTGGGCCACCTCGACGATGCTGCCCGTGACCGCGCTGGCCCCGCTCGCCGCCTGGGCGACGTTGCGCACGATCTCTTGCGTCGCGGCGCCCTGCTCCTCCACCGCCGCCGCGATGCCGGTGCTCATCGTGTCGATCTCGCGGATGCGGCCCGAGATTGCGCCGATGGCGCTCACCGCCTGATCGGTCGCCCCCTGGATCGCGCCGATCTGGCCTGCGATCTCGTCGGTGGCCCGCGCGGTCTGGCTCGCGAGTTCCTTCACCTCGGAGGCCACCACCGCGAAGCCGCGGCCCGCCTCGCCGGCCCGCGCGGCCTCGATCGTGGCGTTCAGCGCCAGAAGGTTGGTCTGCGCGGCGATGTTGGAGATCAGGCCGACCATGTCGCCGATCTTGGCCGAACTGAGCTTCAGCGCCTGGACCGAGGCCGCGGTCCGGTCGGCCTCGGCCACGGCGGTCTGGGCGAGCGCCGCCGAATTGCCGACCTGTCGGCCGATCTCGTGCACCGAGGAACCCAGCTCCTCGGCTGCCGCCGCCACGGTGTTGACGTTGGCGGCCGCCTCCTCCGCCGAGGCCGCGACGGTGCCGGACCGTGCGGCGGTCTGCGCGGCGCTCGCCGTCATCCGCTGCGCCGTGGCCTGAAGCTCGCTGGCGGACGACGACACCGTCTCGACGATGCCGCCCACCGCCCGCTCGAACCCGTCGGCCATCTGCCGCATGCCGGCCTTGCGCTGCTCCTCGGCCGAGGCGCGGGCGAGCCGCGTCTCCTCCTCCAACTGCCGTGTGCGCAGGATGTTGTCGCGCGAGGCCTCGACCGCGCCCGCGATCGCCCCGATCTCGTTGGTGCGGCCGGTGAACGGTACCTCGCCCTGCGCGTCGCCTGCGGCCAGCGCCCGCATCCGCGCGATCAGGCGGTCGAGGGGGCGGGTGAGGCCGAGTACCACGAAGGCGAGGCCGGCGAGTCCGGCCGCGAGACCGAGGCCGCCGAGCAAAGCCGTCAGCCAGATCGCGGTCTCGTAGGTGCCGGCCGCCGCCATGCGGGCGCGGTCGCCGCCCTCGATGTTGATGGCCGTGCCCCGATCGAGCATCTTCACGGCGCCCTCGAAGCTCGTGCGGGAGGCCGCGAACAGCTCGCCGATCCGCCTCGCGTCGCCCGCGAGCGCCGCGGCCTGAAGCTGACCGCGCACCGCGAGGTAGTCGTCCCAGGTTCGGCGGAAGGTGGTCCAGGCGGCCCGCTCCTCCTCGCTCGCGATCAGCGGGACGTAGCGGGCGGCCACCGCCTCGGCCTCGGCGAGCCGCCCGTCGCCGGTCTTGACCAAGTCGGCGTGAGGCTCCGTTGTCGCGACGAAGCGGGCATCGACCAGCCGCAGGCGGGTGATCCGATACTTGAGTTCGCCGAGTTCGCGCACGCTCGGCAGCCAGTTGTCCGACAGGTCGATTGCATTGGTGTTGACCGCGCGGAGCTGGCTAAGGCTCAAGGCGCCCTGCGCCAGGATCGCCAGGGAGAGCCCACCCACCAAACCGATGAGCGTGTGTTTGACTCGAACGTTCACGGCTTGCATTCCCGATGGATTCGACGATCCTTCGGCAACCGGGTGAACGGACGGTAAAGCTCTTTTATTTGTGATCGTGTCTCGGAATATGTCCGGACGCGCTCAAGCGCGGCGGGCCGTCCGCCACAGCCGCCAGATCTTGCGCCAGCGGGCGATCTCGACCGACGTGTTGAGCGGGTCGTAGCCGGGCCGCTCCATCGCCGCGAGATAGGGCTCGACCAGGGCTGCCGGCAGGAAGGCGGGGCGTGCGGCGGGCGCGATGGTGGCCCGCGCCGCCTGATAGGATGCGAGGTGCTGGCGCGCCAGCGCGCGCAATTCGGCGCAGGCGCGCACGAGGCCGGGGCCGCCGCGGCCCGACACGATGTCCTCGCGGGTGACGCCGTTCTTCCGCAACAGGTCGCCGGGCAGGTAGACCTGCCCCTGGCGGGCGTGCCAGGGCAAGGCGCGCAATAGCCCGGTGATGCCGTAGGCCACGCCCGCATGGCCCGCGGCCGCCGCGCCGCCGGGCTCGGCCCCGTCGGCCAGCACCAGGGCGGAGAGGCGGATCAGCGAGGCGGCGGTCTCGCCGCAATAGCCCTCCAGATCGTTCACCCGCGGCATCGGGTCGTCGTAGAGGTCGAACACCCGGGCATCGATCAGATCGACGAAGGGCTGGCGCCCGAGCCGGCGGGCGACGATGGCGTCTTCGAGCGCCGCCGCGACGGGATTGGCCCGCACGTCGCCCCGCGCCTCGCCCTGAAGCGCGTCGCGCCACCATTGCAGGCGGATCTCGCCGGCCATCGGGTTGCCCGCGGCCTCCCTTACGCGGGCCACCGTGAGGCTGAAGGCCGAGAGCGCGAACAGGTGCGGCCGGACGGCGGCCGGGGCGAACAGGGTGGCGAAGTAGCGGTCGGGGTCGCCGTCGCGCACCAACTCCTCACAATGGCGGAAGGCGAAGGCGAGGCCGCCGCCGCTCTCGGGGGCGGGGCTCGGCGCGGTGCGGGTCTCGGGGCGCGTCATGGAGCGGGGCTCATGCGGCGTCGGGTGGGATGCGGGCGCCGCGAGCGGCGCATCTCGGGAAACGCCCCGGCGCGGCCGGTTCTCCCGGACGCGTCCGAGGCACTACGGCACGGCGATCAGGGCGGCCGCGACCTTGCGGTTCTCCGCGGCCAGGATGTTGTACGTGCGCGCCGCCGCCCCCGTCTGCATCGCATCGAGGCCGATGCCCGCGGCCTTCAGGCGCTGCCGCAGGGGATCGGGCAGGAACACGATGTCGGCGCCGGTGCCGACGAGGAGGAGTTCGATCGCCTCGCGCTCGGCGAGCACGGCGGCGAGGCTCGCCGTCGTGATGGCGTCGGCCCGCTCCACCGCCCAGGCGTGGACGCCGGACGGCAGCATCAGGATCGAGCCCCGGTGCGACATGTCGCCGAAGCGGAATCCCCCGTTGCCGTAGGCGTCGATGCCGTGGCGGCCGGGCAGGAAGCCGCCGGGGCGCGGGCCTGCGCTCACCGTCCGCTCACTCCGCCGCCTGCCGCGCCAGGCGGGTCTCGCGCTGGCCCGATTTCGCGCCGGACAGGGTCAGGCCGATATAGATCAGCGACGGCGTCGAGACGAAGATCGCCGAGTAGGTGCAGATCACGACGCCGGCCAGCATCACCACGGCGAAGCCCTTGATCGCCTCGCCGCCGAACAGCACCAGCGCGACCAGCGACAGCGTGGTCGACATCGAGGTCATCACCGTGCGCGACATCGTGGAGTTGATCGACAGGTTGAGCAGGTCGACCACCGGAATGGTCTTGTAGCGGCGCATCAGCTCGCGGGTGCGGTCGAACACCACCACGGTCTCGTTGAGCGAGTAGCCTACGATGGTCAGGATCGCGGCGATCGAGGTCATGTTGAACTCGATCCGGGTGACGATGAAGACGCCGACCGTCAGCACGATGTCGTGCAGGGTGCCGACGATGGCGCCCAGCGCCAGCTCGCGCTCGAAGCGGAACCACAGGTAGAGCAGCACCGCGAGCACCGAGAGCACGACGCCGACGGTGCCGGACTGGACCAGCTCGCCCGAGACGCGGGGGCCCACGGTCTCGGTGCGGCGGAACTCGTAATGCGCGTCGAAGGCGGCGTGCGCCTTCTGCATGACCGCGGTCTGACCCTGCTCGCCGGCCTGGAGCGGGAAGCGCACCAGCACCTGCCCCTCGCCGCCGAGTTCCTGCACCTCGGTCTCGCCGAAGCCGAAGCCGTTGGCGGTCTCGCGGATCTCGGCCACGTCCGACTTCTGGCCGGGTTTCACCTGCAGCTCGACGAGCGTGCCGCCCTTGAAGTCGATGCCGTAGTTGAGCCCCATGGTGAGGAACAGCACCACGGTTGCCACGGAGACGATCGCCGAGAGCGGGAAGGTGAGCCGCCGGAACCGCATGAAGTCGAAATGCGATTCGTCGGGCCAGAGGCGGAGCAGGCGCATGGTCGGTCTCGGAGCCTGAAGGCGGCGGGGCGCCTTCCATACATACGGCGAGGCGGCCTGCCGCACGGCAGGCCGGGAGCGATCAGAACGGCAGGGCCTTGGGCCGGAAGGTCTTGTACCACACCGCGATCATCATGCGGGTCAGCGTCACCGCCGTGATGACCGTGGTGAGGATGCCGAGGATGAACACCACGGCGAACCCCTTCACCGGACCCGAGCCCATGAAGAACAGGATGAGGGCGGCGATCGCCATGGTCGAGTTCGAGTCGATGATGGTGGCGAACGCCCGGTCGAAGCCGGCCTGCAGCGCCGAGACCAGCGAGCGGCCGGAGCGAGCCTCCTCGCGCATGCGCTCGTAGATCAGCACGTTGGAATCGACCGCGGTGCCGATGGTGAGCACGATGCCGGCGATGCCGGGCAGCGTCATCGTCGCCTCCAGGACCGACATCAGGCCGAGGATGAGGCCGACATGGACGAACAGGGCGATGTTGGCGATGAAGCCGAACACGCCGTAGGTCGCGAACATGAAGATCACGACCAGCGCGGCGGCCACCAGCGTCGCCTTCGTGCCGGCATCGATCGAGTCGCGGCCGAGGCCGGGGCCGACCACGCGGCGCTCGACCACCGTCAGCTTGGCCGGCAGCGCGCCGGCCCGCAGCAGCACCGAGAGGTCGTTGGCGTCCTTGACGGTGAAGTTGCCGGTGATCTGGCCCGAGCCGCCGGTGATGGCCGAGCGGATCACGGGGGCCGACTGCACCACGCCGTCGAGGACGATCGCCATGCGGCGCCCGACGTTCTCCGAGGTCGCCTGACCGAATTTCTGGGCGCCGCGCAGGTTGAACTTGAAGCTCACCATCGGTTCCTGGGTCTGCGGGTCGAAGGCCGGCTGGGCGTCGGTGAGATCGCTGCCGTCGGCCATCACGCGCCGCTCGACCGGCACCTTGGCGCCGCCCTCGTCCTTCGAGGGCAGCATGTCGACGTCGCCCGAGGGCGAGTCGGCGATCATGCGGAACTCGAGCTTGGCGGTCTTGCCGAGCTGGTTCTCCAGCTCCTGCGGGTCCTGAAGGCCCGGCACCTGGATCAGGATGCGGTCGGCACCCTGCTGCTGGATCGACGGCTCGCGGGTGCCGCCGATGTCGATGCGGCGGCGCACCACCTCGATCGCCTGCGTCACCGCCCGGCGGGTCCGCTCGTTGATGCCGGCATCGGTCAGGGTGAGCTGCACCGTGCCGCTCTCGTTCTCGTTGACGGCGAGCGTCTGGCCGCCGCCGGGGCCGGCGAGCGGGTTGTTGATCGGCTGCGCCAGCTCGCGCAGCTTCGGCATCACCTTGGCGCGGGCGGCCGCATCGGGGATGCGGACTTCGACGCCGCGGTTGATGACGCGGATGCCGCCGTCGGGCGAGACCGCGGCCTCGCGCAGAACCCGGCGCACGTCGTCGCGCAGCCCCGTGACCATCGAGCGGATCAGGTCGGGCTGGTCGATCTCGAGCAGGATCTGCGAGCCGCCCTGGAGGTCGAGGCCGAGCACGATCGCCCGGGTCGGCACCATCCACTGGATCGACTTCGGCAGCGCGGCGACGAAGGCGTCACGCTTCTCCTTCGAGAAGAAGCTCGGAACCGCGAGGCTCAGGCCGATCAGGATGATCGCCAAGGTCGCGAAAATCTTGGATTTCGAGAAGCGCAGCATCCGCCCGGTTCCGATTTTTGTCGTTGGTGCCGGGCTTTGGCCCGGCACGCTCAAGCGGTGCTTCAGGACGCCTTGACGGGGGCGCCCTTGACGCGGACCTCCGAGACCATCGAGCGCACCACCTTCACGCGGACGTTCGGGGCGATCTCGACCTCGATCTCGGCGGCGTCGTCGAGCACCTTCGTCACGCGGCCGACGAGGCCGCCGGTCGTCACGATGGTGTCCTCGCGGCGCAGGTTCTTGACCATGCTCTGGTGGTCCTTGAGCCGGCGCTGCTGCGGGCGCAGGATCAGGAAGTACATGATCACGAAGATCAGGACGAAGGGGACGAACTGCAACGCGACATCCGCGCCGCTCGCGGCTCCAGTTGCTTGCGCGAAGGCGGGGGTGATCACGCTGTCGGACTCCTGAAACGGGGACGGGCCCGCGCCTGAAGGGGCGGACCTTCGCGAGACGACGGGCCTGTCGAAAAGCGCGCGGACTATAGCCACGGGCGATTCGAAAGCAATCTCATGCTGCCCCGGCCTCGAACGCCGGCGGCCGCGTCCGCGGCCTTGGGCTTTCGCTTCGCTGGACGGCCTCGGCTGCCGCCGAGGCCCGCTCCGTGGGGCGCTCTTCGCGCCCGGCCATGCGGTGCTCCCGCGCGAGACGGGCGATAGCTCCGGCGCGGCTCCCCATTTCCACGGGAAGCGCCTACACAGCCGCGCGATCCGAGGGCATGTGCCCTCTCCTCAGACCCCGAACCGGACATCGCCATGGCTGCCAAGCCGACGCCCGCCGACCTGCTGCCCCTGCTGGAGCGGATCGCCGCCGCCCTGGAGCGTTCCGCGCCCCCCTCCGTCGCGAAGGTCGATACGCGTGCCGCCGACGCCTTCGTGTGGGGCCCCGAGCGCCGGTTGATCCCGGTCCCGAAGGTCAACCGGGTCGAGATCGGCCTGCTGACCGGCATCGACCGCGCCCGCGACACCCTGGTGGAGAACACCGAGCGCTTCGCGAAGGGCTTGCCGGCCAACAACGCCCTGCTGTGGGGTGCCCGCGGCATGGGCAAGTCGTCGCTGGTGAAGGCGGCGCATGCGGAGATCAACGGGCGCCGCGCCGACGGCTCACTCCCGATGAAGCTCGTGGAGATTCACCGCGAGGACATCGAGGCGCTGCCCGAGCTGATGAGCCTACTCCGCGACGATCCGCATCGCTGGCTGGTCTTCTGCGACGACCTGTCGTTCGATGCCGACGACACTTCCTACAAGTCGCTCAAGACCGCGCTCGACGGCGGCATCGAGGGCCGGCCCGAGAACGTGCTGTTCTACGCCACCTCCAACCGGCGCCATCTGCTGGCCCGCGAGATGGTCGAGAACGAGCGCTCCACGGCGATCAATCCCGGCGAGGCGGTGGAGGAGAAGGTCTCGCTCTCCGACCGCTTCGGCCTCTGGCTCGGCTTCCACAAGTGCAGCCAGGACGAGTATCTGGCGATGATTTCCGCCTATGTCGAGCGCCATCGCCTCGTCGTGGACCCGGAGCGCCTGCGCGCCGAGGCGCTCGAATGGTCCACCACCCGCGGCTCGCGCTCGGGCCGCACGGCGTTCCAGTTCATCCAGGATCTGGCGGGGCGGCTGGGGCAGCGGCTCGACGGCTGAGGCACTCAGATCAGCCGCAGCCGGCGCAGCGTCCGCGCGAGGAACGGGCGCAGGGGGAGCGACAGGCGGTAGGCGGCTTCCGCCGGGACGAGGAGCGGGCGCCGCCCGAATACGCGGACGGAGAGAAGGCGCCCGAGCCAGCGCCAGCCCGGCAGGGCGAGCCAGATCCGGGCGAAGGCGGCGGCACCGTCGGTGAGACGCCCGTCACGCCCGCGCACGTGGAACCGGGCGAGAGCCCTGTCCCGGTCGAGGTCCGGGCCGAGCGCGGCGGCGCCCTCGCCCGCCACGTCGACGAAGGCAAGGCGCTCGGCGCCGCGGGTCTTCCGGTAATGGTCGATCTCAGCGCGGCAGAGAGGGCAACTGCCGTCGTAATAGACGGTCAGGTCGGCCGAATCCGGCGTCGGACGAGGCGTCGTCATGCCGTTGGCCTCACGGTCTGCGGCTGACTTGAATGACCGGCTCGGTCGGGCCGTCGATGGCCCGGATCTGGTTGGCGGTCGGGCCGGTGCCCATGAACAGGGCGGCGACGCCGAGCCCGGCCACCGTGACGCCGGCGGCGAAGACCATGAAAAGCTTGTCGATCGTCCGCATCGCGAAGTTTCCATCCTTCTGCTGATGTGTCGGGCACCGGCTGAAAATTGAGCTGGGGCACCCCCGTGTTGCCACGACAGATCGGGCTGAAGTCCCAGCCGTCCAGGCGAAAAATGTCGCGTCTCGCGCGTCCGTGAAGTTCCGTTCACAATTGTCGCACGTCCAGCATTCCGGACAGGCAGAGTTGAGTCGTTATTACGTGTTTCGACGAATTGTCGCAGTGTAGAACCTTGATGGAAGGCAGGCGTTGGGGCCGTTCTTACCACTCACGAGGTCAGATCATGCCGGAACAGCTTCCGACCGACGCCGCGCGTCAGGGCCAGCGGGGCCAGCCCGTGCTCATCGTCCTGCTCGCGAGCCTCGCCGTGCTGGCGGTGGCCTTAGTGGGGCTCGTGTCCTGGCAGGGGGCGAATTCGCCGAAGGATTACGCGAGCCTGAGCCAGGAGGCCGCCCGCCACACCGCCGTCTCGCCGACCACGCCACCGAACCCGGCGCCAGCGCCCAAGCCGCAGTGATCGCGGGCGCGATGCTTCCCCTCCGCTCCGAGACGCCGCCGCCCCCGGCGAGCCTCGATTTCGGGCTCGCCCCGGACAGTGCGGCGCCGAACGTGGCGCAGCTGAAGGCCGACATCGATTCCGGCCGCACCGGCGACAAGGCCCCGCACGGCGATGTCGGTGCGGCCCCGCTCGGGACCTGCGAAGAGGCCGGCGGCGTGCCGCCGAGCCCGCAGGAGATTCGCGAGGCCCGCCGCTACCGTGCCTCGCCCTCGGTCCGCGCGGCGGTCGATCCGCATGGCGAGCGCTCCTTCGTCATGCCGCTGTTCTGGGCGACGGCCGGCAGCATGGCCGGTCTCGTTGCCTTGGGACTGGTGTTCTTTCCGGGCTGAGCTCCCGAACGAAAAGCGGCGGCCCCTCCCGGAGCCGCCGCTTCGTGTTCTGCAGTCTGACAAATCAATTGCTGGCGAGGTGCGGGATCGGGTCGACCGGGGTCGCGCCTTTCCGGATCTCGAAGTGCAGCTGGGGCGAGGTGACGTTGCCGGTCGCGCCCGACTTGGCGATGGTCTGGCCGCGCTTCACCTTCTCGCCGGGGCGCACGTCGAGCTCGCCGTTATGGGCGTAGGCCGAGACGTAGCCGTTGTTGTGCCGCACCAGCACCAGCTTGCCGTAGCCCTTCACGTCCGAGCCCGCATAGGCCACCGTGCCGTCCTCGGCCGCCTTGACCGGCGTGCCCTCGGGCACCGCGATGTTGATGCCCTCGTTGCCGGACGAGCCGTAGCCGTTGATGACGCGGCCCTTGGCCGGCCAGCGGAACGATTCCGTGGCCTCGGCCGCCGGGGCGGGCGCCGGCGCGGTGGCGTCCGCGCTCGCCACCTTCACGGGCGCTGCAGCGGCCGGCTTGGCTTCCGCGGCCTTGGTGGCCTTCGCGGCGCTTTCGGCAGCCTTCGCCTCCTTGGCCTCCTTGGCGGCGGCGGCCTTCGCGGCGGTCTCCGCGGCCTTGGCCTCGGCGAGCTTCTTGGCGGCATCCGCCTTGGCGAGCTTCGCTTCGGCTTCCGCCTTGCGGGCGGCCTCGGCGTCGGCGCTGCGCTTGGCCTCCGCCTTCGGGTCGGGCTTCGTCTCCTTGGTCTCGGCCTTGGCGGTCTGGCCCGGACGCACGTGCTTCTTGGCCTCCGCGAGTTTGGCCTCGGCCTTCTTGGCCTCCGCTTCCGCGGCCTTCTTGGCCTCGACCGCCTTCTTCACGTCGGCGAGCTTCTTCGATTCCGCGGCCTTGGCGGCGGCGGCCTTCTCGGCGGCCTTGGCCTCGGCGATCTTGGCGGCGGCAGACTGCCGCTCGGCCTCGCGGCGGGCCTCCGCGGCCTTCGCCTCGGCGGCAGCCTTGGCTTCGGCGGCTTTGGCGGCGGCCTCGGCCTTCTTCTCGGCGAGCTTGTCCGCCGGCTTGCCGAACTGGAGCTTAGGCGCGGGCACCGGCGAGGCGGAGCGCGGGGTCATGGCGCGGCCCGCATCGGGATTCAGGCCGGCGGCCGACGGGTTCATGCCGGAGACGACGCCGGACGTCGCGCTCATGGCCTCGGCCGAGGCCACGCGGGTGGCGGTGGTCGCCGGGCTCGGGCCGATCGCCAGTGGGCGGGGCGAGAGGTTCGGCGCCGGCAGGGCCTGCGACTGGACCCGCGGCGTGCGGATCGCGGGCGCGGGCGCCAGGTCGGCCTCCGCACCGTCCCCGCCGAGGCTTCCCGTGGACGACGGTTCGCTGCCGCCCATCAACCCGGAGAACGGGTTGCCGAAGGGATCGCCCAGTCGCGAGGCATCCGAAGAGCAGGCGGCGAGACCGCCACCGATGACGGCGATGAGGGCGAAGCGCGACACCGTCCTCAAGCCCAGAACCGAACCCCGAACCCGCATCGACGCACCCGTTCCACCTGACGCAACCTGATGCGGACATTCAAACGGGATTCAGGTTAAGCATCCGTTCCCGTCGATACGCTGCGGCCCGGTTTCGTGCGCCGACAGGACGGTTTGCGGCGTTCAGGACACGCGCCCCCGCCCCGGCGTCATCGGTCCGAGCCGTAGCGCGGGCCCGTCCAGCCGCGCGGGCGGGGCCTCGCCGTCGCGCGCCAGCGTCACGAGGCGGCAGCCCCGCCCGGTCCACAAACCCGCGACCAGCCGCCCGCCGGGATTCAGCGCGGTGAGCAGGTGCGGCGGAAGCGCCGGGACGCCGCCGTTGATCAGGATGCGGTCGAATCGCTGCCGCTCGATCCCGCCGGGGCCGAGCCCGTCGGCCACTTCCACCGTGGCGTCGTTGAGATGGGGGCCGAGCCGGTCGCGGGCGGCGCGGGCGAGGGGGGCGTAGCGCTCCAGGCTGCGCACGTGGCCCGCACCCAGCCGCACCAGCAGGGCGGTGACGTAGCCCGACCCGGTGCCGACCTCCAGCACGCGGGCGCCCGCCTGCATGTCGAGGGCGCCGAGCATGGCGGCGGCGACCGAGGGCGCCGTCATGGTCTGCCCGTGCGCCAGCGGCAGGGCGATGTCGCGCCGCGCATGGTCCCGCAGGTGGGGCGGCGCGAAAGGCTCGCGGGGCACCTGCTCCATCGCCCGCAGCACGGCGGTGTCGCGCACGCCGCGCTCGCGCAAGGCCAGCACGAAGGCGGCGTTGCCGATCCGGCTCCGGCCCGCTTCATCCTCGGGCCCGGCCATCCCTTATTCCTCGAACGCCTTGGCGAAGCGGGTCAGCTCCGGCTCGTCGGTGAGATCGAGGCGCAAGGGCGTCACCGCGATGCGGTTCTCGGCGATGGCCTTGAGATCGGTGCCGTTGCCGGGCTCGAACCGCGCCTTGGCGAAGGCGAGCCAGAAATACGGGTTGCCGCGCCCATCCTCACGGGCGTCGATGCGCAGGAGTTCCTGGTTGCGCCGCCCCTGGGCCGAGACCGCGATGCCGGCGACCGCGTCCGGCTCGCAATCGGGGAAGTTGACGTTGACGACGATGCCGGGCTCGATGCCCGTCTCCAGGATCTTTCGGATCACCCGCGGCCCGTGCGCGGCGGCGCAGGCCCATTTGATGCCGGCGCGCCCGCCCACGCCATAGGCCTGGCTGAGCGCGATCGAGCGGACGCCGAGGATCGTGCCCTCCATGGCGCCCGCGATGGTGCCCGAATAGGTCACGTCCTCGGCGACGTTCTGGCCGCGGTTGACCCCCGACAGCACGAGATCGGGCTTATGGTCCTTCAGCAGATGGGCCACGCCCATGATGATGCAGTCCGACGGCGTGCCCTTCACGGCGAACCGCTTCTCGGCGATCTGCCGCAGGCGCAGGGGATCGTTGAGCGAGAGCGAGTGCGACACGCCCGATTGGTCGGTCTCGGGCGCGACGACCCAGACATCGTCGCTGAGCGCACGGGCGATGCCCTCCAGCGTCTCCAGGCCCGGCGCGTGGATGCCGTCGTCGTTGGTGACCAGGATGCGCATCAGTGGTTCGGTCCCTCGATCCGGGTGAGGCCGCCCATGTAGGGCGCGAGCGCCGACGGGACCGTGATGCTGCCGTCGGGGTTCTGGTAGTTCTCCATCACGGCGATGAGCGCGCGGCCGACCGCGACGCCCGAGCCGTTGAGGGTGTGGACGAAGTTAACCGCCTTGCCCTCCTTCGCCCGGAAGCGCGCACCCATGCGCCGGGCCTGAAAATCGCCGCAGACCGAGCAGGACGAGATTTCTCGAAAAGTCTGCTGGCCCGGCACCCAGACCTCGATGTCGTAGGTCTTCTGAGAGGCGAACCCCATGTCGCCGGTGCAGAGCGTCATCACCCGGTAGGTCAGGTCGAGCTTTTTGAGCACGGCCTCGGCGCAGGACAGCATCCGCTCGTGCTCCTCGGCCGATTTGTCCGGCGTGGTGATCGAGACGAGTTCGACCTTGTTGAACTGGTGCTGGCGCAGCATGCCGCGGGTGTCCCGCCCCGCCGCCCCGGCCTCGGCGCGGAAGCAGGGGGTGAGGGCCGTGAGGCGCAGCGGCAACGCGTCCTCGGTGAGGATCGACTCGCGTACGAGGTTGGTCAGCGGGACTTCGGCCGTCGGAATCAGCCAGTAGCCGTCGCCGGCGGCGAACTGGTCCTCGCGGAACTTCGGCAGTTGGGCGGTGCCGAACATCGCCTCGTCGCGTACGAGGACCGGCGGCACCACTTCGGTGTAGCCGTGCTCGCCCGTGTGCAGGTCGAGCATGAACTGTCCGAGCGCCCGCTCCAGCCGGGCGAGCTGCCCCTTCAGCACCACGAAGCGCGAGCCGGAGAGCTTGGCGGCGGCCTCGAAATCCATCAGCCCGGTGGCCTCGCCCAGCTCGAAATGCTGGCGGCCTTCCGTGAGTTTTTCGCGCGACGAAGCGAACTCGCGATACAGGACGTTGCCGTGCTCGTCGGCGCCCTCGGGCACGTCGTCCTTCGGCCGGTTCGGGATCGCGGCGAGGCGCTCGTCGAGGGTCTTGGCGGCCTCTCCTTGCGCGGTCTCGAGGCCCGGCGCCTCGTCCTTGAGGCGGGCGACCTCGGCCATCAGGTCCGCGGCGCGGGCCTCGTCCTTCGCCTTCTTGGCGCCGCCGATCTCCTTCGAGAGCGCGTTGCGCCGCTCCTGATTGGCCTGCGCCGCCGAGACCGCGCCTTTGCGGGCATCATCGAGGGCGATCAGCTCGGCCGACAGGGGTGCGAGGCCGCGTCTTTCCAGATCGCGGTCGAAGCCTTGCGGGTTCTCGCGGATGGCGCGGATGTCGTGCATGGGCGGCTCTCGGGGCTCGAACGGGGCCCGCTTTGCCGCAACGCCCCCGGCATCACAAGAGCGGCCGAGGGTTCACGGGATGCGGCCGGGGCGAAAGCCCCCGGCCGCAAAATCTCAAAGAATCACTTGATGAGCTTGACCAGGGCCTTGCCCGGCTTGCTCTTCAGCTCCTTGGCGTCGAGCGTGCCGTCGTTGTCCGGGTCGGCGTCCTTGAACACGGCCTCGACCAGGGCGAGGTACTCGGCCTTGTCGATGGTGCCGTCGTTGTCCGGGTCGCCGCTCTTGAACAGGCTCGGGCTCAGCACGCCCTTGGCTTCCTTGGCGTCGAGGGTGCCGTCCTTGTCCGGATCCAGCGCGTCGAACTTGGCGGAAGCGGCGGCCTTGACCTCGGCGAGGTCGAGCGTGCCGTCCTTGTCCGGATCGAAGGCGGTGATGACGGCGCTCTTCTGGGCGAAGGCCGGGCCGGCGGCCAGCGGCAGGACGAGGGCGAGAGCGAGCGCGGCGCTGCGGGTCAGGGACATGTCGGAGGACTCCGGAGGAACGAGGAATCGGCCGTCGAGCGGCCAGCCATGCTTAGCAGCGGGCTTAACTTACGATAGGAGAAATGGTGCAATGCGGCAATGCAATCCGGGAGGGTCTGGCAAAAATCGCAGGTGAAACGCCGGCCGACGCGAACGGAATTTTGAGGCCGCATCGGCGTTTGCCTTGTTGAGAAGGGCGGCTTCGTTCGGGCCGGGAAGGCGAGCCCAGGGGCGCACGTGCCGGGACGGCCCGGCCGTCTCACATCCCGGATTCTGCATGATTTCTCCGAAAATCGGCCCGCCATTCGGTCTTCAGGCCCCCTCCCTATGAGAAATATAAGTGACGGGCCCGCTTGAATTGCGCCCAACGGATTGTCTATATCCAGGGCGTCGAACACGAGGGGCCGGCACGAAAACGGCACCGCCTCCGTTCGGGGCAGGGCCGATCGTGAGATCGACCTTCGTCTTCAAATCGTTGTCAGGAGATACACCATGAAGTGGTCCGCTCCCGTCGTTGCCGAGATCTGCGTCGGCATGGAAGTCACCTCCTACGAGTCCGCCGAGATCGACACCTTCAACTAAGAAGGTTCTTCGGCCCCCGGGCCGGTCTCGCCGAAACCCATCGCTCAATCTGGAGAAACGTCATGAAGTGGTCCGCCCCCGTCGTTGCCGAGATCTGCGTCGGCATGGAAGTCACCTCCTACGAGTCCGCCGAGATCGAAACCTTCAACTAAGAAGGCTCTTCGGCCCCCGGGCCGGTCTCGCCGAAACCCATCGCTCAATCTGGAGAAACGTCATGAAGTGGTCCGCCCCCGTCGTTGCCGAGATCTGCGTCGGCATGGAAGTCACCTCCTACGAGTCCGCTGAGATCGACACCTTCAACTAAGAAGGCTGTCGCCGGACTTGACCGGTGATCGAGGGGCGTCGTCCGACAGGACGGCGCCCCTTTTCGTTGCCTGGCCCCACGCGAAAAGGCCCGGACAGCGCGCGCTGTCCGGGCCTTTTCGCGTCGGTGATGGGGCGCCTCAGAGCCGGTAGCGGATCTGGTCGGTCCAGAAGCGCTCCAGGCGGGTCAGGGACTGGTTGAGGCGGCCGAAATCGTCGTCGGAGATGCCGCCGATCGGCTGAATCGTGCGGGAATGCTTGTCGTAGAGGCCCTGGATCACGTCGTGGATCTCGCGGCCCTTGGTGGTGAGGCTGATGCGCACCGAGCGGCGGTCGGTCTTGGAGCGGGCGTGGTGGAGGAAGCCCGCCTCGACCAGCTTCTTGACGTTGTAGGACACGTTCGAGCCGAGATAGTAGCCCTTGGAGCGCAGTTCGCTGGCGGTCAGCTCCTTGTCGCCGATGTTGTAGAGCAGGAGCGCCTGGACGCTGTTGACGTCCTCGCGGCCCCGGCGGTCGAACTCGTCCTTGATCACGTCGAGCAGGCGGCGGTGCAGGCGCTCCACGAGGTGCAGGGCCTCGAGGTAGGAGCCGGCGGCGCCGGTCTCGGGGGCGGCGGTCTCGGCGGGCTTGCGGGCGGTGTTGGCGGCCTTCGTGCTCATGGTTCCTGCCTCTCTGTCGGGTCGTGCCGGCTGCTTCGTCCGGCATCGCTTATGGGCTGAACCTAGGGGCCTCGAATGAAAGCCGATTTAAGCGACAGGATGAACTTCCGATTTACTTCTGTCGGTAAATGCAAAATGAAGCGATCGTTTTTACCCCTCGTTCAGCCAACATCGCGCGCGGCGAGCCAGGATAACACGAAGTAAATCGCGACGATGCTTGCCTGCACTGCGATGAGCGGCGCCGACATCGGCAGGAGTTGCGGCGTCAGCGCCGCGAGCGTCAGGGACGAGGTGGCGGCGAGCAGCCAGATCACCCCGCCCCAGGCGCTGGTCAGCCACAATCCGACCGCAGCCACGAAATCGATCACCGCGAAATAGACGATTCCCGCCTGCCGCCCGGCGGGGAGGTCGGCGAACGGCGTGGCGCCCGGCCACAGATCGAGGATCTGCCCCCAGGTGGCGAGCCCCTTGGCGACCCAGGCGAGCGCCGTGATGCGCATGAACCAGACCAGCACCACGTCCCAGCGGGTCTGCTGGCGCGGTGCCGCCTCCTCGATGCGATCGACCGGCCCCGATCCCGCGCTCGGGCGCCCACGCCCGTCCTTGGTCGTCCCGACCTTGGCCAGTGCCCTCATGCCGCCGGTCCCTCGCTGCCGTCGAAGCGGGGGATTCCGCTCCCCTCATCCGCGAAGGCGGCCTCGATCGCCGCGAAATCCACCGCCTCGAGCGTCGACGGGTTCCAGGCCGGCCTGTTGTCCTTGTCGACGATGACGGCGCGCACGCCTTCATAAAAATCGGGTCCGCGCATCACCTGCCCGCACAGCCGGTATTCGGCGCGCATGGCCTCCGGAAAACTCAAGGACGGTCCCCGCTGCATCTGCGTCAGGGCGATGGCGAGGCTGGTGGGCGAGCGGGTGCGGATCGTCGCCGCGGTATTCTTGGCGAAGTCCGAGCCTTCCGCGTCGAGGCGTTCCAGGATGCCAGTGACGGTGGCGGCGGAGAAGCACGCGTCGATGGTCTCGCGCTCAAGCGTCAGCGGGCCGGTCTCCGGCGCGGGTGCGGCGAACCGGGCGAGCGTCGCGGCGATGTCCCCGCCCTCGGCGAGAGAATCGAGCAAATCCCCGAAATCCGCGGCCCGGACCGAGTGGGTCGCGAGCCCGACTTGAAGCGCGTCGCCCGCTCCGATCCGGCTGCCGGTGAGCGCGAGATAGGTGCCGGTGCGGCCGGGCAGGCGCGGCAGCGCGTAGGTCGCGCCGACATCGGGGAAGAAGCCGATGCCGGTCTCCGGCATGGCGAAGCTGTAAGTCTCGGCCGCGACCCGCACGTCGCCGTGTAGCGAGATGCCGACGCCGCCGCCCATGACGATGCCCTCGATCAGCGCGACGTAGGGCTTCGGGTAGGTCTTCACATAGGCGTCGAGCAGGTACTCGGCCCGCCAGAACGCCATCACCTCGGTGAGTCGCCCGGCCTGGCCGAGCGCATGGATGCGGCGGATGTCGCCGCCCGCGCAGAAGGCGCGCCCGCCCGATCCCCGCACCGCGACGCGGGTGACGCTCGCGTCCTGCGCCCAGGCCCGCAACTGCCGGTGCATCGCCTCGACCATCGGCAGGGTGAGGGCGTTGAGCGCCTTCGGCCGCGTGAGCGTGACGATCCCCGCCGCCCCGCGCCGCTCGAACGTGATCTCGGGCTCCGCCGCGTCCGCCATGCCGATACTTTCTGCCATGGTGCGCTTAGACGAAGTCCGGGCGGGGGCGTCAATGCGTGGTCGCCGTGCGGGCCCGAGACGTCCCCTGCCCTGCGGCGATGACGGCTTTCGGGCGCGATTCGGGATGTGCTAGAGCATCGGCCCGAAAGGTGGCCGCCGGCTTTCGGGAAAAAAGTCGATGCGGCACAAGGACCTAGAGCGCCTCTCGCTCACCCGAAGTCTTCGGAGCCGCCCATGTCGAACGAACCGCGTCCGCTCGCCGTCGAGACCGCGCGGGAGGCCGCGCCCGGCGCCGGTCCCTTGAGCCTCACCCAGCGCCCGCGCCGCAACCGCAAGGCCGAGTGGTCGCGCCGCCTCGTGCGCGAGCATACGCTCACCGTGGACGACCTGATCTGGCCGCTCTTCGTGATCGAGGGCACGGGCCGGCGCGAGCCGATCGCCTCCATGCCGGGCGTCGAGCGGCTCAGCGTCGACGAGGCCGTGCGCGAGGCCGAGCGGGCGGCGCGCCTCGGCATCCCGGCGATCTCGTTCTTCCCCTATACCGAGCCGAGCCTACGCGACCCCACCGGCTCCGAGGCGCTGAACCGCGAAAACCTCGTCTGCCGGGCGGTGCGGGCGGTGAAGAAGGCGGTGCCCGAGATCGGCGTGATGACCGACGTGGCGCTGGACCCCTATACCAGCCACGGCCATGACGGGCTGATCGAGGACGGCGCCATCCTCAACGACGAGACGGTCGCGGTGCTGGTCGAGCAGAGCCTGATCCAGGCCGAGGCCGGCACCGACATCATCGCGCCCTCCGACATGATGGACGGGCGCGTCGGCGCGATCCGCACCGGCCTCGACCGGGCGGGTTTTCGCGACGTGCAGATCATGGCCTACGCGGCCAAGTACGCATCCGCCTTCTACGGGCCGTTCCGCGACGCCATCGGCACCAAGGCGGCGCTGGTGGGCGACAAGCGCACCTACCAGATGGACCCCGGCAACGCGAACGAGGCGCTGCGCGAGGTCGCCCTCGATCTCGCCGAGGGTGCCGATTCGGTGATGGTGAAGCCGGGGCTGCCCTATCTCGACATCATCACCCGGGTGAAGACCGAGTTCGGCGTGCCGACCTTCGCCTATCAGGTGTCGGGCGAGTACGCGATGATCGAGGCCGCCGCCCGCAACGGCTGGCTCGACGGCGAGCGCGCCATGACCGAGAGCCTGCTCGCCTTCAAGCGCGCGGGCGCCGACGGGGTGCTGACCTACTACGCGCCGCGCGTCGCCGAGCGCCTGCGCGCGGGTCTCTGACGGGGCGCCTCCCTTTGCGTTCCGCGGCGCGGCGGGCGCTCCTCGCCGGCGGCCTTGCCCTGGGCTGGCTCGCCGCCGGATTCGGCTGCGACACCGCCACCGACACCCGCCGCGCGGCCCTGTGCCGCCGCGCCCTGCCCGCGCTCGCGCCCGAGGGCACGACGGCGCGGCTGCTGCGGGTCGGCCCCGGCTCGGGGCCCGGCAGCGTGCGCGTCGATTACCGGCTGGCCGGCGCCGACGGCGCGCTCCTCAAGGGTGAGGAGGCCCGCGTGCGCTTCCTTGCCTGCGCCTTCGGCCCCGGCACCGAGATGACGGCGCTCGCCACGGAGCGCGGGCCGGTCAACGGCGCCTCGCTCTACCTGCTGCGGCACTATTACCTCGAGACGCCGGAGGCCGAGGCCGCCGACCCGGCCAACGCGGACAATGCGGCCAAGACGCCGGGGGGCGCCGCGACGCGCTGACGGTGGCATGCCGTCGGCGGCGTCTCTTGCAGCGCCGGCCACGGTCCCCACCTCATGGGGGATCTTCTCCATCGCTGCGGAGCGCCGGCCATGACCAACCCCACCTTCGGCCCCCGGCCGGGCTACACCGACCCCGCCGGCTATCCGCCCTATGGCGGGATGCCGGTGCCCTACATCCGGGCGAGCCTCGGCGGACGCGCGGTCGCCTACCTGCTCGACCTGCTGTTCATCCTCGTCTTCACCGCGATCCTCGGCACGGCAATCTTCCTCGTCGGCATCGTCACCTTCGGCCTCGGCTGGACGCTGTTTCCGGTCCTCGGCATCAGCGGCATCCTCTACAGCGCGATCACCGTCGGCGGGCATAAGCAGAGCACGATCGGCATGCGGATGATGGGCCTTCGGGTGGTGGCCCCCGAGAGCGGGCGCCCGGTCGACATGCTGACCGCGGCCGTCCACGCGCTGCTGTTCTACGTCGCGATCTCGACCTTCCTCCTGTGGTGCCTCGACATCCTGTTCGGCCTCGTGCGTGCCGACCGGCGCCTCGGCCACGACGTGCTGCTCGGGCTCGCGGTGGTGCGGGTCTGAGCCCGAACCGGACCTTGGTCTCGAGGCATCGGTCGCCGCTGCGGGCCCCCTTCCCCGAGAGCGCATCCCGACGGCGCTGACCGGCGGCGGCGGTCACGCTACAAGCGGTGCCCGCCATCGCCGGGACGTGACCGTTGGGCCTCCTCTACGCGCTTGCCGCCTACTTGAGCTGGGGCCTCGTCGTCCCGGTGCATTTTCGGCTGCTTGCCGGCATCCCCGCCGAGACGATCCTGGCCCAGCGCATCGCGTGGTCGGCGCTGTTCGTCACCGGGCTGATCGCGCTCTTGCGCCACCGCCTCGCCAACCCGTTCCCCCTTCGGCCCCGCCACGCCCTGCTCGTCGTCTCGGCGGGGCTGATCGCCTTCAACTGGCTTCTCTACCTGCGCGCGGTCGAGAGCGGGCACCTGCTCGACGCGAGCCTCGGCTACTACATCAACCCGCTGGTCTCGGTGGCGCTCGGCGCCCTCGTGCTCGGCGAGCGCTTGCGTCCGCTCCAGGCGATGGCGGTCGGAATCGCGGTGCTCGGCGTCGTCGTCGCGGTGGTGATGGCCGGGCGCCTGCCGCTGCTCTCCCTCGGCCTCGCGGTCAGCTTCGCGCTCTACGGGCTGACCCGGAAGATCGTCGGCGTCGACGGCACCGTTGGCTTCTGCGCCGAGACCTTTTTGCTGTTGCCCGCGGCCCTCGGCTACCTGTGGCTCGCCGCGGCGCCGGTGCCGAACGATGCCGCCACATGGTCGCTGCTGGCCCTCACCGGCGTGACGACCGCCCTGCCGCTGATCTGGTTCGCGGCGGCCGCCACCCGCCTGACGCTCGCGACGCTCGGGCTGATGCAGTACCTCGCGCCGACCTGCCTGATGCTCTTGAGCACGCTCGCCTACGGTGAGACCTTGAGCGAGGACCGGATCGTGCTGTTCGCGCTGATCTGGATCGCTCTCGTGCTCTACGCCGCCGACGCGCTGCGGCAGAACCGGCAAAGGCGGATGCGATGATCCGGCTCAACCGCCTCACCGACATTGCGGGGATTCGCGTCGGCCACGCCGAGGACGCCCGAGTCGCGAGCGGCGTCACGGCCCTCGTCTTCGACCAGCCCTTCGTCACCGCGGTCGATGTCCGCGGCGGCGGGCCCGGCACGCGGGAGACCGATCTGCTCGACCCGGCCGCCACCGTGCCCGCGGTCGATGGGCTGGTGCTGTCGGGCGGCTCCGCCTTCGGGCTCGACGCGGCCGCCGGCGCGGTCGCATGGCTCGCCGAGCAAGGGCGCGGCTTCGCGGTGGGCGACGTGCGGGTGCCGATCCTGCCGGGCGCGATCCTGTTCGATCTCCTCAACGGCGGCGACAAGGCCTGGGGCCGCTTCCCGCCCTACCGCGACCTCGGCTACGCGGCGGCGCAGGCCGCCCGCGACGGCGCCTTCGCGCTGGGCTCGGTCGGGGCGGGTCACGGAGCGCGCACCGCCAACCTCAAGGGCGGCCTCGGTTCGGCCTCGTCCGACGTGATCGGCCTCGACGGCGTGCAGGTCGGCGCGCTGGTGGCGGTCAACGCCTTCGGCCGGGTGACGATGGGGCGGGGCCCGCACTTCTGGGCCGCGCCGTTCGAGCGGAACGGCGAGTTCGGCGGCCTCGGCGTCCCCGTCCCGCTGCCGCCGGACCTGCTCGCGTGGCCGCGGGAGGCCCCGCCGGGGGCGAGCACGACGCTCGCGGTCGTCGCCACCGATGCGGCGCTCACCAAGGCCGAGGCCAAGCGCCTCGCCATGGCCGCCCACGACGGCCTCGCGCGGGCGATCCACCCGGTCCACACTCCGCTCGACGGCGACGTGGTGTTCGCGGTCTCGACCGGCCGCACGCCGCTGGCCGACCCCGTCGCCGGCATGGCCCGCCTCGCCTCCGCCGCCGCCGACACCCTGGCGCGGGCGGTGGCGATCGGCGTCTACGAAGCGACGCGGCTGCCCTGCCTCGACCTTCCGGCTTGGCGCGAACTGTAGTCCGAGGTTCCCAAAGGACGTGTCCTTTGGCGGGGCACCGGGGCAGAGCCCCGGTCTCCCTTCCAAACCAGGGCTCCGCCCTGGACCCGCGAAAGGACTTGTCCTTTCGAAACCGGGACTGGGCGTCAGCCTCAGACTTACAGGTTCGTGTAATTCGGGCCGCCGGGGCCTTCCGGCGTGACCCAGTTGATGTTCTGGTTCGGGTCCTTGATGTCGCACGTCTTGCAGTGGACGCAGTTCTGCGCGTTGATCTGGAAGCGGACGCCGTCGGAGGCCGCCTTGTCCTCGACCCACTCGTAGACGCCGGCCGGGCAGTAGCGGCTCGACGGGCCGCCGAAGACATCGTGCTCCGAGGTCTTCTGCAGCTCCAGGTTCTTCACCTTGAGATGGACCGGCTGGTCCTCCTCGTGGTTGGTGTTCGACAGGTAGACCGACGAGAGACGGTCGAAGGTCAGCTTGCCGTCGGGCTTCGGGTAGACGATCGGCGTCACCTCCGAGAGCGGCTTGAGGCAGGCATGATCCGGCTTGCCGTGGCCGAGCGTGCCGAACAGCGACGCGTTGGCGATGGCGTTGGTCCACATGTCGAGGCCGCCGAGGCCCACGCCGACCAGCGTGCCGTAGCGCGACCAGAGCGGCTTGACGTTGCGCACCGCCTTCAGGTCACGCCCGATCGGGCTGTCGCGCCAGCCCTGCTCGTAGGCCGTGAGTTCGTCGCCCTGGCGGCCCTGGGCCAGCGCGTCGAAGATGGCCTCGGCCGCCTGGATGCCCGACAGGATCGCGTTGTGCGAGCCCTTGATGCGGGGCACGTTCACGAAGCCCGCCGAGTCGCCCACGAGGCAGCCGCCGGGGAAGACGAGCTTGGGCACCGACTGCCAGCCGCCCTCCATGATCGCCCGCGCCCCGTAGCCGATGCGCTTGGCCCCCTCGAAGGTCTCGGCGATCATCGGATGGGTCTTGAAGCGCTGGAACTCCTCGAACGGCGACAGGGTCGGGTTCTCGTAGTTCAGGTGCGTGACGAATCCGACCGAGAGCAGGTGGTCGTCGAAGTGGTAGAGCCACGAGCCGCCGCCCGCCTTGTTCGGCAGCGGCCAGCCCATCGTGTGCTGCACCAGCCCCGGCTGGAATTTGTCCGGTGCGAGCTGCCACAGCTCCTTCACCCCGAGGCCGTACTTCTGGTGGTCGCTGTTCCGGTTCAGCTGAAACTTCTCGATCAGCGTCTTGGTCAGCGAGCCTCGCGCGCCCTCGCCGAACACCGTGTACTTGGCCCGCAGCTCCATGCCGCGGGTGAAGTCGTCGCGCGGCTCGCCGGAGCGGGAGATGCCGAGATCGCCGGTCGCCACGCCCTGGACCGTGCCGCGGTCGTCGTAGAGCACTTCGGATGCCGGGAAGCCCGGATAGATCTCGACGCCGAGCCCCTCGGCCTGGGCGCCGAGCCACTTCACGGTGTTGGAGAGCGAGCCGACGAAGTTGCCGTGGTTCGACATGAGCTTGGGGAAGAACGCGTTCGGCAGGGTGAGGCCGCTGTTCTTGGTGAGAAACAGGAACTCGTCGCGCTCCACCGCGGTCTTGAGCGGGCGGTCCGGATCGTTGCGCCACTCGGGGAGCAACGTGTCGAGGCCGATGGGATCGACCACGGCGCCGGACAGGATGTGCGCGCCGACCTCGCCGCCCTTCTCGACGACGACGACGGAGACCTCCTCGCCCTTCTCCGCGGAAAGCTGTTTGAGGCGGATCGCGGCGGCGAGCCCGGCAGGGCCGGCACCCACGATCACCACGTCGAAATCCATGCCTTCGCGTTCGGGCAGCGCCATCCTGTTCCTCCTGCGGTGTGCCGGGGCGCCGACGCGCTCTTACGGCCCGCTCCAATGGTCTAGATTTCTCTCAATCGATTCCAAGGTAGGAAGGCAAGCGCGTCCGGGTAGCGGCAGCTCTGCGCGATGGTGAAGCATCGCCATGAGGAAGGCGTGACGGCGCCCGCGTCACCCAAGACCAGCGCTCGCGCGGACTTTCGTGAATACGATATACACGAAGAGGAGGACCTGCGGCGTCCCGTGGGCGTTGCCCGCCGGGCGGCGACACGCCACATGGGATGAATGAATCCGAGCCACCCCGAGCACGACGTCAGGGCCGACCTGATCTCCTATCTCGACTTTCACGTCGAGGCGGGGGTCGACGCGGCGCTCGATGAGCAGCCGCACGATCGGTTCGGCGAGGCCGAGGCCGCCCCGCAGCGCGAGCTGGCGCCCCCCCGCCGCGCCGCGCCTGACGACGCCTCGCCGTTCCGGCGCGAGCTGCCGAGCCGGGAGGCCCCGCCGAAGGAGCCCCCGCGCACCTACGGCAATGCCGCCTCCGCCAAGCCGGGCGAGGCCGCCGACGATGCTCGCGCGCGGGCGGCGCAGATGCAGAGCCTGGAAGAGCTGGAGGCATTGCTCAGGGGCTTCGAGGGCTGCGGCCTGCGCTTCACCGCAAAGAATCTCGTCTTCGCCGACGGCAATCCGCAGGCGCGGGTGATGTTCGTGGGCGAGGCCCCGGGCGCCGACGAGGACCGGATCGGCAAGCCGTTCATGGGCCGCTCGGGCCAGCTCCTCGACCGGATGATGGCGGCGATCGGCCTCGACCGGACGGGGGCCTACATCACCAACGTCGTCCCCTGGCGCCCGCCGGGCAATCGCAACCCGACCCCGCAGGAGATTGCGATCTGCCGGCCCTTCATCGAGCGGCAGATCGAGCTGGCCAATCCCGAACTCCTCGTCTGCCTCGGCGCCCCGGCGACGCAGACGCTCACCGGCACCAAGGACGGCATCCTCAAGGCACGCGGGCGCTTCTACCCCTACCGCCTGAGCGACGGGCGCGAGATCAAGGCGCTTGCGACCCTCCATCCGGCCTACCTGCTGCGCCAGCCGGTGCAGAAGCGTCTCGCATGGCGCGACTTCCGCATGCTCAAGGCGGCCCTCGACGGGGGACGCTGAGCATCGGCCCGAAAGGTGGGAACCGGCTTTCGGGAAAGCCGATGCGGTTCAGGGATCTGGAGCATCGGCCCGAAAGGCGGTGCCCGGCTTTCGGGAAAGCCGATGCGGCCGGGAAACGAGAGGATCGTTCTGGAACGATCCTCGAGCCTCGCGTAAGGGCGTTGAAGCGGAACCGTACCGTCCGCGGATTCATTCTACAGAACGCCGCGCCCGCGGGCGAAGAGGGTAAGGGAGCGCCATGCGCTGGGATGACTTTCGCGCCTCCGACAACGTCGAGGACCGGCGCGGCGAGGGCGGCGGAGGCGGCGGCTTCGGCTTTCCCGGCGGCAGCGCGGGCGGCCTCGGCATCGGCACCATCGTCATCGTGCTGCTGATCTCCTGGGTCACCGGCATCAACCCGGCGATCCTGATGGGCGGCGCCGAGCGCATGACGAATGGCGGGCCACGCGAGGAGCGCGTCGATCCCGAGACGCAGGCCAAGCGCCGTCAGGCGCCGACCGACCAGACCGGCCAGTTCGCGGCCAAGATCCTCGGCAACACCGAGGATGTCTGGAAGGAGATTTTGCCGAACCAGACCGGGCGGCAATACACGCCCACCACGATGGTGCTCTACCAGGGCGGCACCCGCTCCGGCTGCGGTCAGGCGCAGGCCGCGATGGGCCCGTTCTACTGCCCGCTCGACAAGAAGGTCTATCTCGACACGAGCTTCTTCAAGGAGATGCAGCAGAAGTTCGGCGTGAAGGGCGATTTCGCCTACGCCTACGTCATCGCCCACGAGGTCGGCCACCACGTGCAGGACGTGCTCGGCATCCTCGGCAAGGTCGACAGCCGCAAGCAATCCGCGGGCAGCGAGCGCGAGGCCAACCAGCTCTCCGTGCGCGTCGAGCTGATGGCCGATTGCCTCGCGGGCGTCTGGGCCAAGAACTCCAACGACCGCTGGAATTCCCTCGACCAGAGCGACATCCAGGAGGCCCTGAACGCCGCCAGCGCCATCGGCGACGACAAGCTGCAGGAAAAGGCCCAGGGCTACGCCGTGCCGGACTCGTTCACCCACGGCTCCTCCGAGCAGCGGATGCGCTGGTTCCTCACCGGCTACAAGAGCGGGCAGACGAAGTCCTGCGACACGTTCCGGGCGGCGCGGAACTGAGAGCCCGTTCGCTTCGGCCCTTCGACCGAGCCGGCCCGATACCGCGATCGATCCACCCCACACCCTCATCCTGAGGTGCTTCGCCGAAGGCGGCGCCTCGAAGGAGGGCTCCAGCGTATCGCGCGATCCCTGGAGCCCTCCTTCGAGGCCCGCTTGCGCGGGCACCTCAGGATGAGGGGGCGGGGTCGGACGAACCGGCTAGGCTCTCACATGATCCCGATATCCCTGCAGACCGGGGGCTCCTTCTTCGCTTCGTCCGGTCGCGGCGTCTCGGCTTGAGACGGCGCCGAGAGAGGCACTTTGGGCGGCGGATCGAAGCGCAACGGCAGGGTCGCGGAGATCGGCACCCTGATGTCCGGCGGGGGCGGCGGGGCGGGCGTCGAACTCTCCACGGCGGCGAGCGCGGCGCGGTCGAACACCATCACGCCCGAACTCTGCTCGATGTTGACGTCGCTGAGGGCGCCGTTCGCGCCGACCTTGAACACGACCCGCGCCGTCCTCGGCGAATCCGGCCGGCCCGGCCCCCTCGGATAGATCAGATGACAGCGGATGTGCTCGGCGAGGCTGCGCCGCCATTCGTCGAACGTCTCGGCCGAGGCCGGCCCGTTCGACGCCAGCATGAGAATCGCGAGTGGCACGGAGAGAGCCTTGATCATGGTGCCGATCGCCGATGGAAAGCCACGATCCTAGAGCCGTGCCCGACCCCGTTGGGTCGGATAACGCCTCTAGAACCTTACTTGTTATATTGTAATATGAAATTCCAATTCCGAAACCGTCCGACAAGAGGCCAAAACCAAGGGATAATCTGATATTTTCTATGAATAATTCCTCGAAGACGCTGAGCTTGTTTTCACGGAGTAAATTTTTGCTACAGAGCGATACCTCTTTTTCGTGCGATAACCATGCAACGGCCTCCCATAATGAATAAAAATGCCAAAGGGGGTCCAGCAAGAACTCCAAAGATTGGCCGCGGATTGCCACTATAAAAAAAATCTTCAATTATACCAGGATACCTTACGAACATAATAAAAATCCATATCAACTGTCCTATCAGCATGCCGGGGAAGATAAAAAACCAAATTAAATATTTATTGTATTCTCTTGATCTCAGCACAAAGTATCTATACACATAGGGAAAATTACTCCTGAGATAAATTAAGGGCCAATAAATAAGTGGTATCAAGATTGTAGGCAGAGCAATCTCAGCTATAAATACAAAATTTATATCCGGTCGCCGATGCTGTGCATATCTTGCTATGTAAAGGAGCAGAAATGCACCACCCATGACGGTAAAAATGCGCCCGAACGCACTATCGAGATGCCCTCTTGCCCTCTTGGATGATCGAACCTTGGAATCGTTTGACATCGCCGCTTTTCTTTCGACCTTGCTTACACGTGCACTGGGCCAAATATGAGCACTCATACCATCCGCTTCCGGCGCGAAAGCTAAGGTTTCCGCTTCGTTTTCTGTCGTTCTCGACAGAGCAACTGTTGCCAGTCACGCCTAGCCACAGAGGCGCGGACTGTGCGCATCGAAGCTGCCCGATCGGCAGCACATCGAGTATTTCCATGATGCTATCATCGAACAGCGGCCATTCGACGATAAGCATGTTGTGCCGTTGCATGGCATCGGCGGCTGGTAGCCCGTCGAGGGCGGCCCTGTGTGACCGCGAGATCGTCGGCACGGCTTGGTGATAGACGAGAGTCATCACCTGGGACGAGGCTGGCCAAAGCCATAGCCGGAACCGAGACGATCCTACGCGCCGAACCGGCCATGCTGCAGTCTCCTCGACAACCCGTGGTCTTCCGATCGGGCGAAGGACAACAAGCATCTCTCCCCACGTGGGCGAAAGCTATCTAATCCCGGCGTGCAAGCAAGTTTTCGTGAAATGGGGCTTTACCGCCACGCTCCGGACTGGCTGAGCTGAAACCTCGGCCTCACGGGCCGACGAAGGCCGTCACCCGAGGCTCGCGAGCGAAGCTCATGACGATCACGCGCGGTATCCTGGCGGCGGCCGGACTGGTGTTGAGCGCGGGCTGCGCGGCAGCCGCCCCGCCGACATGGCAGGGCACACTCTACGTCAGCGCGGTCAACTCGGCTTGCACCAACGCCACGGTCGCCGCGGTCGGCGATTTCTGGACCATCGAGTACCGCCCCAAGATCGCGACGACCGACCCGGCGGATGCGTTCCACATCCTCGGGCCCCGCTCGTCGATGCTGATGACCACGGCCAACAGCAACGGCAAATTCGGCGCGACCGGTCTCTACAACGGCACCTGGGTCGATGGCTTCGCCCGCAGCGTCACGGTCGGCCCGACTTCCGCGAACACGGCCGCGGTGGCGCTCACCTTGCCGGCAGGCGTCAGCACGGTTACGGCGACGACGCGCTTCGTCGTCATCAAGGCGACCATCGGCAACTGGTTCGAGCGCAACACCCAGAATGCCGGCTGCACCGTGACGTTCGACGCGGCGCTGATCCGGCGGGTCGATTGATCGGGAGCGGCGCGGCCCCGCCGCCCTACTCCACCCGCACCCAGCCCTGCGGCATCAGCCGCTCCTGCGGCCGGAACTTGGCCTTGTAGTCCATCTTGCGGGAGCCATCGACCCAGTAGCCGAGATAGAGATACGGCAGGCCGAGCGCCCGGGCGCGGTGGATGTGGTCGAGGATCATGTACGTCCCCAAGCTGCGGTCGGCCGCTTGCGGATCGTAGAACGAGTAGACCATCGACAGGCCGTCGGCGAGCACGTCGGTGAGGCAGACGGCGAGCGGCGCGCCGACCCCGCGGCCGTGGATCGCGGAGTCGGGCCCGCGCTCGCGATAGACCACGAGATGGGTGTCGACGTGGCTGTCCTCGATCATCATGGCGTAGTCGAGCACGGTCATGTCGACCATGCCGCCGTCGCCGTGGCGGGCGTCGAGGTAGCGGCGGAACAGGGCGTACTGCTCCGAGGCCGGGCGATTGGGCTCGGGCGTGCCGATCAGCCCGGCATTGCGCTGCATCACCCGGCGCTGGCTGCCGGTGATGGAAAAATCCTCCACCACCACCCGCACCGAGACGCAGGCGCGGCAGGTCTCGCAGGCCGGGCGGTAGGCGATGGTCTGCGAGCGGCGGAAGCCGCCCTGGGTCAGGATCTCGTTGAGATCGCGGGCGCGGCGCCCGACGAGGTGAGTGAACACCTTCCGCTCCTCCTGGCCCGGGAGGTAGGGGCAGGGGGAGGGAGCCGTGAGGTAGAACTGGGGGGTGTCGCGCGGGTGGCTGGTCACGCTGGAAAGGCTCGCCCTCGGGGCCGGCGGCACGGGCGCCCGCACAGCCGGAATCCAATGTAGCGGGATCGCGGCGGCGCTCAACCGGGATCGTGTCGTAGGAGCGGGCAATCGCGCGATTCGAGCGGTTGCGCCGCAGGGGCGGCCGCGGAAGGTCCGGACGCGGGCCGGCGGGCCCCCGGTTCGGCCGGACCCTCAGCGCTTGCGCGTCCCGGTCGGGGTTTCGCCCCGCATCAGGGCGTTGAGGCGCTCGGTGTCGAAGCCGGTCATCGCCCGCGCCTTGGGCGGCTCGACCGCCGGCCCCTGGGTGACGGTGCCGGTGGTGGTGGGCTCCGGCAGGGCGGGGACGGCCCGCGCCATCACCGGCGGCGCCGTGGCGGCGATGGCCGGATGGGCGAGGCGGTCGGCGGCGACGAAGACGACGCTCAGGCTGCCGAGGCCGGTGATCGTCCCGAAGGCGATGACGCGCGACAGACTCACTGGAGATACTTCCCGAAGACGCAACACGGGCAACGGAAACACCATAGGGTCGCCCCCGTTAACGAACCGAAGCATCGGCCCGGCCCGGTGCCGACCCCTTTCAGGACATTTCGGAAATTCCGCCATGAACGAGCAGGCCACCGCGAGCGACAGCCCCTTCATCCAGGGGCGCAATGCCCGGCTCTACGGCAAGGGCGCGGAATCCTGCCCCTACCCCGAGGGCTCGCAGGATCGGCAGGCGTGGCTCCAGGCCTACGAGGAGGCCGCCGCCGACGATCCCGAGGGCGAGAAGGGCTGAAGCGCCCGGCTTGACGCTCCCCGCCTCGGGAGGCTGAAAGGGCGGCGACGCCGCTCTCTCGCCCGCCCCGAGGCCCATGACCAAGTCCCCTCCCCGCGACCGTGCCCGCTTCGGGGCCGATACCCGCCTCGTGCTCGCCGGGCGCGATCCGTCCGAGCAGCATGGCTTCGTCAACACGCCGATCTATCGCGGCTCGACGGTCCTCTATCCGACCTACGACGACATCAAGCACCGCCGCGGCCGCTACAATTACGGTACGTCGGGCACGCCGACGATGGACGCGCTCTGCAAGGCGTGGAGCGAGGTCGCGGGCGCGGCCGGCACGGTGCTGGCGCCGTCCGGCCTCTCGGCCCTGACGCTGGCGCTGATGACCTGCGTCAGCGCGGGCGACCACCTGCTGGTGACCGATTCCGCCTACCGCCCGACCCGCATCTTCTGCGATGGGGTGCTCAAGCGGTACGGGGTGGAGGTGGAGTATTACGACCCGCTGGTCGGCGCCGGGATCGCGGCGCTGATGCGCGACAACACGAAGGCCGTGCTGGTCGAGGCGCCGGGCTCGCAGACCTTCGAGATGCAGGACGTGCCGGCCATCGCGGACGCCATGCATGCCCGCGGCGGCACGGTGGTGATGGACAACACCTGGGCGACGCCGCTGCTGTTCCCGCCGCACGCGCGCGGCGTCGATCTCGCGGTGGAGGCCGGCACCAAGTACCTGAGCGGCGGCTCCGACCTGCTGCTCGGCCTCGTCTCGGCCAACGCCAAGCATTATCCGGCGCTCAAGCGCACCTACGAGCATTTCGCCAACTGCCCCGGCCCCGAGGACATTTTTTTGGGACTCAGGGGTTTGCGCACCATGGGCCTGCGGCTGCGCGAGCACGGCGTCCGCGGGCTCGACATGGCGGCGTGGTTCCAGGGGAGGCCCGAGGTGCTGCGTGTGCTGCATCCGGGCCTGCCCGACGATCCCGGCCACGCCCTCTGGAAGCGCGACTTTTCCGGCGCTTCGGGCCTGTTCGGCGTGATCCTGAAGCCCGTCTCGGAAGAGGCTCTCGCCGCCTTCCTCGACGGGCTGGAGCTGTTCGGGATGGGCTTTTCCTGGGGCGGCTTCGAAAGCCTCGTGATCCCGTTCGACCCGACCGTCTACCGCACGGCGACGCGCTGGCAGCCGGGCGGGCCGTGCCTGCGCTTCCATATCGGCCTGGAGGACATGGCGGATCTCAAGGCGGATCTGGAGGCCGGTTTCGCGCGGATGCGGGCGGCCGGCTGAGAGTGCCTCGCAAACGCCCGGTCACTCCCGGGTTTCCGTCGACCGCGACGGTGCAGCGGGAGTTTTGCGAGAGACAGAGACATTGTGGCGAGCCCCGCTTCGGCGACGCCGCCGAGGTCCGCCCGCGCGCCGGCGGGGATGTCAATTGTTAATCGGCAACCGTTATTTATCATCGACGGGCGCACTCGGAACACGATGCCGTTCCGGGGACGCCGTGACATGCCCGATACAGGTTCCCCCATCGCCGGACCGGCTATGGAGAGGGAGCTTCGGCGCCCCTGGCACCGGGTCTCCTTCCTCGACCGGGAGGTCGAGGCGACCTTCCGCAGCACCATGCTGCCGGCCCGGAAACAGCATGTCGCCCTCGAGATCGTGCTGCTGAGCCTGATCGCCCTCGCTGTCCTGCCCATCGACGCTCAGGAGCACCGCTACGGACAGGCGACGGTGATGCTACGCCTCGGCGTGACCCTCCCGTTCAAGGTCCTGGCCCTCGTGCTGGCCCGCACGGCCCGGACCGATCTTCGCCTCGACATCGCCTCCGCGCTGTCGTTCTGCACCGGCTTTTGCGTTGCGGTGGCGCTCGGCCTCTCCGCCCAGCCGGAAATCCAGCAGCGCTACTTCTCGGTGCTCGGCGCCATGGTCCTGATCTTCGGCGCCTTGACGGGGCAGAGGACGCGCAGCGCCGGCTTGACGGTCGGGTTCGTCGTCGTCCTGCTCGTGCTGGCCACATACAGCTTGAGTCCGAAGACGGGGTACGGCCTGTTCCGCTATGCGGGGTTCATCGCGGCCTTCAGCCTCGTGGCGCTCGCCATTCACGTCCACCTGGTCGAGCGCGCGGCCCGCTCGTTCTTCCTTCGGGTCCAGTTCCTGGCCGCCAAGAACGCGGAACTCGATCACCGCATCCGCGAGCTGGACCGTGTCACCAAGACCGATGCCCTGACCGGCCTCGGCAACCGGCGGCTGATGGAGGACGTTCTCGCCGCGGCCCTGGAGCGGGGGGCGGCACCGGGGCCGCTGGGTCGGGCTGGCGATTCTCGACGTGGACCATTTCAAGCGCTTCAACGACACCGCGGGCCATGTGGCGGGCGATGCCTGCCTGAAGGGCATCGCCGCCTGTCTGGCCGGGACGTTTCCCGAGAAAGGCGTGACGGTGGCGCGGCTCGGCGGCGAGGAATTCGCCCTCCTCGCGCCCGATGCCCCGCCGGAGACTATGCTGGCCATCGGCGAGCGGGCGCGGGCGGCGGTCGAGGCGATGGCCTGGGCCCATCCGGGCCGGTCCGACGGGGCATCCGTCGTCACGATCAGCGTCGGCGTCGCCAGCGTCGTCCCGGGCCCGGGGCTCCAGGCCGCGGACCTCCTGCGGGTGGCGGACGCGGCCCTGTACGAGAGCAAGAATAGCGGCCGGAACGCCGTGACCGGGCGTCCGGCCCTGCCGCTGCCGGACCGGATCAGGCCTCCGCTTCGAGCCGTATCCGACCTGATCGCATCGGGCCAGGAGCTGCCTTTCGGCATGATCCCCGATTTTCATCGCGGGTACAGGAATAGCAGCATAGTTCTGCAAAACATCGCAACCGGAGCTCAACCATGAAGATAAAGGCTCTCATCGCTGTGTGCATCGGCTCCATCATCCCTGTCGGAGCCATGGCCATGGGCAATCCCGCATCCATTTTTTGCGAGCAGATGGGGGGACATTCAGTCATAGCGAAGCTGCCGAGCGGCGACGAAATCGGGCTCTGCTATCTTTCGGATAAGAAAATCGTTGAAGAATGGACCCTGTTCCGGATGTTTGACGGCAAGAAGCCCGCCGATCGAAACAACCCCTTCAGGTAAGCTCTGAAGCGCATTCCAGCGAAGCGAAGGCCGCTTCGTCGGAAGGCGCGTCAAGGCGCCACCCAACCCCCTTGCCACCCCTCCCCGTCCCGCGAAAACACCGCCCGGCGGTGGCCGCGGCGGTCGAGATAGAGCAGATCGAGGCGCGTCGCCCGCACCACCACCGCGCAAAAGTTCTCGCGGCCGATGCGGCGCTCCGGGTCCTCGTCCGGCATGGCGTAGGCGCCGCCTTCTGCCAGCGGCGTGCCGGGGGCGGGGGCGATCCCGTAGCAGACCCGGCTCATCGCCCGCGAGCCGGTCCAGGCGGCCTCCGCCACGGCGTCATCCCGGTGGAGGCGGGCCGTGCCCTCGATCCGCACCTGCAGCTTGGCGCCCGCGTCGTAGACGTGGAGGGCCGCGCCCGAGCCGGCCTCGATCGCGCGGGCCTTGTCGGAGCGGGCGTCGCAGTGGAAGCGCAGGGTGCCGGCCGCCCCGTCGGCCTCGCGCAGCACCACCGTGCGCAGCCGCGGGCGCCCTTGCGGATCGACGGTGGCGAGCGCCGGCAGATGGAACGGGCTGCGGCCCGTCTCCGCCCCTTCCGCGAGGCGCCGCCACGCCTCCGCGCGGAAGGCGGCGAGGTCGTCGTAGAACGGGGGCAGCGGGTCCAAGCGGGGCTCCGGGCGAAGGGCGAGCGATGCTGGGCGCTCCGGCGGCGGGGCGCAAGCCGGACTTCACCCTCCCCTTCCCCCACCGGGGCCGATCTGCCAAGGCAGGGCCGGGGCGGCGAAACAGGCCTACGAGGCAAGGCACGGCGACGCTTCTCGTGCGTTGAAGAACCCGAACGCCCACCCTCACGTTCACGCCACTCCTCCTTCCGCGTTCCCGCGTCAGGCACACCGGTTCCTTGGCTCCCTCCCCCGCCGCCCCCTCGCCTCCCGCCGCCGGCCCGCGCGCCGAGGCCCCCGGCTTCCTCGCGGGCGGCGGCGCCTGCGGGGCGCTGATGCGCGGGCTCGACTGGGCCGCGACCCCGCTCGGGCGCCCCGAGGGCTGGCCCGCCCCGCTCAAGACGCTGGTCGGCCTGATGCTGGCCTCGCACCAGCCGATGCTGATCGTCTGGGGCCCCGCCCACACCACCCTCTACAACGACGGCTACGCCGCGATGTGCGGCGCCCGCCATCCGCGGGCGATGGGGCGGGCCTTCGAGGCGCTCTGGCACGACATCTGGGACCGGGTGGAGCCGATCCTGGCCGCGGCCTTCGCGGGCGAGGCGACGCAGATGGACGACATCGCCTTCGTCATGCACCGCAACGGTTACCCGGAGGAGACCCACTTCTCCTTCGGCTACACCCCCGTGCGGGCCGAGGACGGCACCGTCGCCGGCATGTTCTGCGCCTGTGCCGAGACCACCGCGGCCGTGAAGTCCGGCCGGCAGACGGCGGCCGAGCGCGAGCGGCTGCACCGGCTGTTCGAGCAGTCGCCGAGCTTCGTCGCGGTGCTGTCCGGGCCCGACCACGTCTTCGAGTTCGCCAACCCGGCCTATCGCCAGCTGATCGCCCACCGCGACGTGGTGGGCAAACCCGTGCGCGAGGCCCTGCCGGAGATCGAGGGCCAGGGCTTCTTCGAGCTTCTCGACGAGGTCTTCCGCAGCGGCCGGGGCTACACCGCCCACACCGCGCCCCTGACGATCCTGCGCGAGCCCGGCGGGGCGCCCGAACAGCGCTATCTCGACTTCGTCTACCAGCCGATGCGGGACGCCGCCGGCACCGTCACCGGCGTCTTCGTCGAGGGCTCGGACGTCACCGAGCGGGTGCAGGGCAACGCCGCGCTCGCCGAGAGCGAGACGCGCTTCCGCGCCATGGCGGACGACGCCCCCGTCATGATGTGGGTCACGGACGCGGCCGGCGCCTGCCTCTATCTCAACCGGCGCTGGTACGAGTTCACGGGCCAGGAGGAGGCGCAGGCGCTGGGCGCGGGCTGGCTCGACGCCGTCCATCCCGACGACCGCGGCTGGTCCGGCGAGACCTTCCTGGCCGCCAACGCCCGGCGCGAGGGCTTCCGGCTCGAATACCGCCTGCGCCACGCCGACGGCGGCTACCGCTGGGCGATCGATTCCGCGAGCCCGAGATTCGCCGCCGACGGGACCTATCTCGGCTATGTCGGCTCGGTCGTCGACATCCACGAGCGCCGCGCCGCCGAGCAGGCCTTGGCCGAGAGCGAGGAGCGAGTGCGGCTCGCCGCCGAGAACGCCGAGATCGGCCTGTGGGACGTCGACCCGATCGCCGACACCCTGTTCTGGCCGGCGCGGGTCAAGGCGATGTTCGGCCTCTCGCCCGACGTGCCGGTCTCCATGGCCGATTTCTACGAAGGTCTCCATCCGGAGGACCGCGCGGCGGCCAGCGCCGCCTTCGCCGCCGCCGCCGACCCGGCCCGGCGCGCCCTCTACGATGTCGAGTACCGCACGGTCGGCAAGGAGGACGGGCTGATCCGCTGGATCGCCGCCAAGGGGCGCGGCGTGTTCGAGGGCGACCGTTGCGTGCGCGTGCTCGGCACCGCGGTCGACATCACCGCCCGCAAGAGCACGGAGGCCCGCCTCGTCGAGACCACGCGCCGGCTCGACGCCGTGCTCGACAACGCGACCCAGGCCGTCTTCATGATGGATGCGCAGCAGCACTGCGCCTACATGAACCGCGCCGCCGAGCGGCTGACCGGCTATGCCCTGGAGGAGACGCAGGGGCGGCCCCTCCACGACGTCGTCCACCACACCCGGCCCGACGGCAGCCCCTACCCGCTGCACGAATGCCCGATCGATCAGGCGTTTCCCGAGAACAATCAGGAGCAGGGCCAGGAGATCTTCGTCCACCGCGACGGCTCGTTCTACCCCGTCGCCTTCACGGCGAGCCCGATCCGCGACGAGACCGGCAAGCCCGTCGGCACCGTGATCGAGGCGCGCAACATCGAGGCGGAGCTGCGCGCGAAGGCGCAGCTGGAGGCCTTCAACGCCAGCCTCGAACAGCAGGTCGCCGAGCGCACCGCCGAGCTGATGCGGGCCGAGGAGGCGTTGCGCCAGTCGCAGAAGATGGAAGCCGTCGGCCAGCTCACCGGCGGGCTGGCGCACGACTTCAACAACCTGCTCACCGGCATCACCGGCTCGCTCGAATTGCTGCAGACCCGCCTCGCGCAAGGCCGGCTCGGCGAGATCGACCGCTACGTCAACGCCGCGCAGGGGGCGGCCAAGCGCGCCGCCGCGCTGACCCACCGGCTGCTCGCCTTCTCCCGCCGCCAGACGCTCGACCCCAAGCCCACCGACGTGAACCGTCTGGTCTCCGGCATGGAGGAGCTGATCCGCCGCACCATCGGCCCGGCGATCACCCTGGAGGTGGTCACCGCCGGCGGCCTGTGGTCGGCGCTGGTCGATCCGGGCCAGCTCGAGAACGCGCTGCTCAACCTCTGCATCAACGCCCGCGACGCGATGCCGGAGGGCGGGCGCATCACCATCGAGACCGCCAACAAGTGGCTCGACGCCCACGGCGCCCGCGAACGCGACCTCGATCCCGGCCAGTACCTCTCGCTCTGCGTCACCGACACCGGCACCGGCATGAGCCCGGACGTGATCGCGAAGGCCTTCGATCCGTTCTTCACCACCAAGCCGCTCGGCCAGGGCACGGGCCTCGGCCTCTCGATGACCTACGGCTTCGTGCGCCAGTCCGGCGGGCAGGTGCGGATCTATTCGGAGGTCGGCCAGGGCACGACCATGTGCCTCTACCTGCCCCGCCATTACGGACCGGCGGAGGACGAGGGCCTGCCGGAACGGGCCGCGGCGCCCCGCGCCGAGCAGGGCGAGACCGTGCTGGTCGTCGACGACGAGCCGACGGTACGGATGCTGGTGACGGAAGTGCTGGAAGACCTCGGCTACACCGCCATCGAGGCCGCTGACGGCCCCGCCGGCCTGAAGGTGCTGCAATCGGACGTGCGGATCGACCTGCTGGTGACCGATGTGGGGCTCCCCGGCGGCATGAACGGCCGCCAGGTCGCCGATGCCGGGCGCCTGCTGCGGCCGGGCCTGCGGGTGCTGTTCATCACCGGCTACGCCGAGAACGCGGTGGTCGGCAACGGCCATCTCGAGCCCGGCATGGCGGTCATCACCAAGCCGTTCGTGATGGACACGCTGGCGAGCCGCATCAAGGAGATGATCGACGCCCGCTGATTCTTTTGGGATTCTTTTGAGGGTGATCCGGATGCGTCGGCCGCCTCGGCGATCATCCGATCCCGGAAATCCTGCGCCCACGCCGAATCCCCGGCGCCTTTCCGGCGTCGGGTGGGGCCGCCCATGGCCCGTCCGAAGGGGTGACGCGGGATGCCGGGAAACCCCGGCAGACCAAGCGCTTGTGTCTCAAAAGATCCGGTTGCCCGGCATCCCGCGGACCGGTTCGCTGTCGCGTCCCGAGCCGATTTTTCCTCGCGGTGTCGTCGGCTTGGCCCAGCGGGCGGATAGGCATTCGGGTCTCTGACGCGAGCCCCGGGTTACCGCAATCGCACCTGCCGCGAACGGGCGCCCCGTCGTGAGCGCCGCCGCCCTTCACGCGTCCGAACCCAGACCGGGGTCGCGCGCCGGGCATTTCCTCCCGAACCGCGCTCTCGCGCCTGAACGCGCCCCGCTCCGAGTCCGGCGTGTCGCCGAACCCGCCGCCCGGAGCGAGGAGACCGAATCCCCACCGCAGGCACCGCCCCCACCCCCCGACTTGAACCCCCCGGTCGGTCACCGAGGTGCTCCCCCGTGCGGGTGGTGGGTGATGGGAGAGTTGGCACAGGATAGGAATTTTGTCAAGAAATCGGCGGCGCGTGCTTCAAAATTTCGCCAAGCATTGATGAAATTTGCTTATACTGCTGCACTGATATAGTGTGTTTTGGATAACTAAGGAAACAATCGGGCGTCTTAAATATTTTTGCATCAAAAATCATGATATGGATTGTATTACTGTGGCCAATAATCTACCGACTTGCGAGTCTGGGCAAGCTTGGGGCACTATAGAAAGCCATTGCGCTTCGAGGGAAACGCAGGCATCTTATCAACTAGCGGTAGTTTTCCATTCATCGAGGTATGCGTGAGGCACAAATCAATCGACCTTGCGTCCGAAGTAAAGCGAGCTGTATTGCCTGACGGCTTGCAAGGGTTTCTTTTTCCTCTCTATGAGGCAGTATCAAATTCAATTCACTCATTAGAAGAGCGTTGGGGGGAAAGTGTCGAGGAGCAAGGTCGCATAGAAATAGAGTTTGATAGTGATGCTTCGTCTGTTTTAATCGCGGACAACGGGGTTGGGTTTGACGAAAAGAACCTCGGAGCATTTCTGACTCCTCTTACTGGCAACAAATATGAGCGTGGCGGCAAGGGATTTGGGAGATTTATCGCATTTAAGGTATTCAAAGAAGTGCTGTATTCTTGCAGGCAGATTAGCTCAGACGGTGTCTCGTCCGCTGGTTCATATAAGTATGAGCCATTCGCGGATGATGATAATCTTATCGAGATATCATCGGACGAAGGAGTCGGTGCACATCGTTTTGACGCTGGACTGACCGCAGTGATGCGTGAACCGCATGTAGAAGCAAAGTGCCTGTTTGATTTCGGAAGCGAGGTTTATTTAGAAAAGGACGCTAGAGAAATTATATCGGCATCTCTTGTTGACCATTTTCTGGTTGAGTTTGTTCAAAAGAAGGTCCCAAAGAATTTTTTTGTAATAATTCAAGGAATGCGCATTAATGTTCATGAGTATTTTTTCAGATCGCTGTTTGTAGCGGGATCTAAAACTGAATTTATAGAGGTGGGCGGGATATGCAGAGAATTTAAATTTGATTATTTTCAGGTGGGTGATTTAAAGATGAAAAAACACCGCCTTTATTTTTATTCAAATAATAGAGCTGCTAGCGATTTGGAGAACATATCCTCAGGCCTAAATGATAAGTCTTTTTCGAAGTTGCGCGATGATGGTATGTGGCGATATTTTTATCTTGTGGCGGTTTCGAGCGAGTTCTTTGTAGCTTCTCAATCTCGCGATCGAATTGTAAATTTGCACACAAAAATTGAAGGCGATAATAAAAAGAAATCCATCAGAGACCAATTGGTTGGCCTCGCGAAGGGGCATATTTTAGAATTAGAAAGCACATATACATTAGAACGAAAGGCTAAAATGACCGCAGAGGTGGAGCATCTTGTAGCTATTGACCCTCTTTTGCGTCGTGGACTAGGCAATAAATCTGCTGCCGAGTTTGTGGAAGGGCGGTCGATTACTGAAACTCGCGAACAATTAGCACAGGATTTGTTCGTTGAAAGATTTCGTCAGAAATTTGATTTTACAAAAATATCTCAAAACGCCAGCGTCGAGCAGCTTGTACAAATTGTAAAGACGCAGATTCCGGAAGACGCAAAAGAGGCTTTGGCCGTTTATGTTGCGTATAGAAATCACGTTATTCGCATATTTAGGGAATTGCTAAATAAAAATGAGGACGGATTAGCGACTGAAGATAAGGTGCATCAGCTCATCTATCCACGGTATAAGGATAGCGAGGAGATAGATTATAGCTCTCACAATCTTTGGCTTCTTGATGACGATCTTGCTTATGCGCAATATATTTCCAGTGACCGAACTCTGGAGGGAAAGCGTAGAGGCAAGGGGCAGTTTGCGCACGATATTCTTATAAATAATGAAAGGGAGTTAATGATAGTGGAAATGAAGCGGCCGCAAAAGGCTGGATATTCTGTAGCTGACGAGAGCTCCACAGATGATCCCGTTGGACAGTTAAAAAGTCAAATTTCTGAAATCAGACGGAAAGGTGTTATCAAAACATCAGGTGCGAGGGATATAACTATAGCGCCTGATACGATGGTAAGAGGCTATGTTCTGGCTGATTGGAATGATAGCTTGCAAAGTTATTTAGAGTTGGAAGATTTCATTATCACAAATTATGGCGGCCGAATGGCCTATCGATATTACAAGACATTGAACTATATGATAGAAGTCATAGCATTTGATCGACTTATTGATCGGGCGGACAACCGTAACGAAGCTTTTGTTCAGATTTTGGAGGGAAATTCAAAATTTGACTTAAAGCCTAAAAGCGTGTTTGAAACACCAAAGTAAATTATAATTATGATATGTCAATGCGAATATATGCTTGTAATTTTCGCTTCATTGTAATATAAATTTTGAATGTAACCTGCGCATCAATAAATTCAACCCTCATCTTGCTTGCTGCCCTCTCGACCCCGCCGCAATTCGCACCCCCCGCCCCGCCAACAAAATTTCCACCAAAAACGCCAGAATCGCCCCGATCGTGCACCCCAACGCCAGCCCGAAACACACGAACAGCACCGAGGCCGCCGGGCCCTCGCGCAGCGCCCCCACGAACAGGGTCAGCACCGCGAGCCCGGTCAGCACGCCGCCGAGGCTCGCCAGCACCACGGCGAGGTCGAGGAGCAGCGAGCGGCGGCGGAGATAGGCGAGGCGGCGGGTCAGCGCCGCGGCCTCGTCGGGGCCGGCGCCGATCAGGTCGGCGCGCAGCTTGTCGACCTTGTCGGCCACGCGCCCGAGCCGGGTCGAGAACACGTTGAGGAGAGTGGCGAGGCCCGAGAGCAGGAAGGCGGGGGCGAGGGCCACTTGGATGATGTGGGCGATGGAATCGGGGTCGCCCGCCCCGGAGAGGGTCGGGAACATGCCGCTCAGGCCTCGGCCCCGATCCTGGCGGCTTTGGCGCGTCGTCGCTCGCGAAAGATCAGGACGAGGTTGCGCACGTAGATCACCGTCGAGAGGCCCTGGCCGATGATGATGACGGGCTCGCGCCGGACGAAGCCGTAGACCAGCGTCATGATCCCGCCGACGATCGACAGGAACCAGAACGAGAGCGGCATCACGCTCTTGCCCGCCCGCTCGCTCGCCCACCATTGCAGGATGAAGCGCGAGCCGAACACGAGCTGCGCGCCGACGCCGAACACCAGCCAGAAATCGAAGCGGGTGACGAACACGTCGTAGAAATAGGCCGGGAGATCCTCGGCGAGCTGGATCAGCATGGCTCAGCCTCCGTGCGCGTCTTCCGTCGCCAACGGGGCCGGGCGCCGCCGCCGGATCAGCCACCACACGCCGGCCATGTCGAGCAGGCCGACCCAGAGCCGGTCGAACATCCCGTATTTCGAGCGGCCGGTGAAGCGCGGCCGGTCGATCACGTCGCGGTGGACGACGCCAAACCCCTCGCGGGTGACGAGCGCCGGCATGAAGCGGTGCAGCGCATCGAAATACGGCAGGCTGAGATAGACCTCCCGGCGAAACAGCTTGAGGCCGCAGCCGGTGTCGCGGGTGGCGTCCTTCAGGATCTTTCCGCGCACGCCGTTGGCGACCTTGGACTGGAACCGCTTCCAGCGCCCCTTGCGGCCGACGCGCTGCCCCTGGGCGAGGCCGACGCGGTCGCCGCCCTCCATGAGGGCGCCGTACAGCGCCGGGATGAAGGCCGGATCGTTCTGGCCGTCGCCGTCGAGCGTCGCGATCACGGGCGCGCGGGCGCGCAGCACGCCGCTGCGCACCGCCGCGCTCTGGCCGCCGCTGCGGTCGTGGCGGACGATGCGCAGCCAGGGATGGGTCTGCTGCGCCAGCACCAGGGCGGCCTGCGTCCCGTCGGTCGAGCCGTCATCGACGTAGAGAACCTCGAACGGGCTCAAATCGGCGCAGGCCTTGCCGATCTCGGCGACCAGCGTCGCGATGTTGCCGGCCTCGTTCTTCACCGGCACGACGACCGAGAGGCGGAGGGGGGTGGATTCGCTCATGGGGTCGCGCCCGGCATAACGGCCCAGGCGGAGACCCCGACCGGCTTGCCGCCGTTGATGTTGAAGCCGGTGACGCGCCCGGCCGGAGTCTTTTGTGCGCCGGTGGCGGCGAAGGCCTCGGCGAAGCGGTCCTCGACCAGAACGAGGCGGCAGCCGCCGGCGTTCAGGAAGTCGCGCGCGTCCTCGGCCGCGTTGAGCATGGCGAGATCGGTTCCAAGGGTGAAGACGAGGCTCGGCTCGCGCAGGCCCAACGTTCCGGTGCGGACGCCTTCGCAGGGCAGGCTATCGCGCAAGGCGGCGAGCCGCGGGGCGAGCTTGAGGCTCTGGAGCACCGGCTGGGTCAGGCCGAACACCGCGGGCGAGACGATGAGTGACGCGAGGATGGCGAGCACCAGCGCCCCCTCCCCCGCGCCGCGGCGGAAGGCGGCGAGCGCCATCGCGGCGAGCGCGCAGGCGGCGAGAAGGAACGGCAGGGCGACGAGCGGCAGCACGCCGTCGAGGCGCCATGCGGCGGCACTCAGGCCCAGCGTCAGCCCCACCGGGATCAGCACGACGAGGCCGGCGACCCAGGCGGCGCCGGGTCGGCGCGGATCGAGGGCGCCGCGATGGAGCGCCAGCACGGTCAGGATGGCGACGGCCGGCATCAGGGGCAGGACGTAATGCGGGAGCTTGGTCGGCAGCGCCTCGAAGATCAGCCACATCGGCACGATCCAGGCGAGCAGCAAAGCCACCGCTTCCTCGCCCCGCCTCGCCCAGGCGAAGGGGATGGCCAAAGCCGCGAAGGCCGCGCCCGGCCAGAAGGTGGCGAAGAAGGCGAGCGCGTAGGCGCCCGGCGGCCCCCAATGCTTCTCGGCCGCACCGCCGACCTTGCCGAGCATGTCCTTGCCCACGGCCTCGCCGAAGAAGGCGCCGCCGCTCTTCCAGGCGATGGCCGCGAACCACGGCGCCACCACCGCGAGGACGAGCGCGAGGCCGAGGCGGGGGCGCAGATCGAGCAGCCAGCGGGCCGAGCCCTCGCGCAGCGACAGGACGAGGGCGGCGAGGCCGGCAAACAGCGGCACCATCGGCCCCTTGATCAGGATGCCGAGCGCCATGCCGAGCCAGAAGATCACGGCCGTCCCCAGGCTCGCCGGCCCGCGCCGCCGCTCCAGCCGGGCGCGTCCGAGCCAGGCGCGGGCGAGCGCCCCGAAGCTCGCGACCGCGCAGGCGGTCAGCAGCGCATCGGTCTTGGCGAGCCGCGCCTCGGCCGAGAGCATCAGGCAGGCGCCGAAGAGCGCCGCGGCGAGCAGAGCCCCGCGCCGGGGCAGGAGGGCGAGCGCGGCCCAGTAGGTCAGCAGGATCGCGGCCAGCGCCCCGATCAGCGAGGGAATGCGGTAGAGGCCGATCGCGGTGCGCGCCTGCGGGACGCCGAGCGCCTCGGCCGCCGCGACGGTGGCGGCCTGGGCCCAGTAGATGCCGACCGGCTTCTTGTGGCGGGCTTCCGCCTGGAAGCGGATATCGACGAGATCGCCCGTCTCCAGCATCTGCTTGGAGGCCTGGGCGAAGCGCGGCTCGTCCCGGTCCATCGGCTGGAGCGAGGCGAGGCCGGGCAGGAAGCAGGCGAGGCCGAGGAGCAGCAGCAGCGCGCAGGCACGCCCGTGGCTCGCCGCGCCAAAGGCGAGCAGGCCGTCCGCCGCCCGCAGCAGGCGCGCCAGCGGGCCGGCGATGACGCGCGCCGTCGGGAACGGGCGGGAGAGGACGGGCATCGGCGGCTTTAAGGGGCTGACCTTCGTCGAGGCCGACGGATGGCCCCGGCCCGGCCCGGCGCCGTGTCGGTGATCCCGCCGGGATTGTCAAATTCCCCCGGCTCTTCCCAGGGTCTCGTGCGCTCCCGCACATGAGTGTCCGCGCCAGGGCAAGGCAAACATGCGCCGGGCGGGTAGCCGGAGCGGAGGGGCGCCCCTATATTCGGCTCATGGCAAACAACAGCGCAAATCCCTACACCCTCGAAATCGAAGCTTGCGAGCGCCCGGCCGGGCACTTCACCTGGGCGATCCGCCGAAACGGCAAGCTGTTCCAGCGCGCCGACCGGGTCCAGACCACGGAAGAGGCAGCCGAGCGCAGCGGGCTCGCCGCTCTCGAAAAGCTCCTGAGCGGCCGCGAGCGCTGATCCGGTAGGCCGCCCGGGCGGCCCACCGCGCTCCCCCCAGCAAATCCACGACGAACCGCGAAAAGGCTCCCGGGTCCGACCCCCGTGGGGCCTTTTCCGTCGTTGATCCATGATGACGCTCGGCTAAATTCGCCCCCAACAGGGAGGCGACGCCGTGGCGCGCGAGACGATCCAAAAAACAATCTATGATCGGGACCTCGACAAGAACCCGGCCAATTACCAGCCGCTGACGCCGCTGACCTATCTCGACCGCGCCGCCCGGACCTTTCCGGATCGGGTCGCCGTCGTTCACGGCAGCCTGCGTCGCCCTTATTCCGAGCTTTACGAGCGCACCCGCCGCCTCGCCTCGGCGTTGAAGGCCCGCGGCATCGGCCGGGGCGACACCGTGGCGGTGCTGCTCGCCAACACGCCCGCGATGATCGAGTGCCACTACGGGGTGCCGATGACGGGGGCGGTGCTCAACACCCTCAACACCCGCCTCGACGCCGAGGCCATCGGCTTCTGCCTCGACCACGGCGAGGCCAAGGTTTTCATCGTCGATCGCGAGTTTTCGAAGCTCGCCCGCGGCGCGCTGGAAAAAGCGGGCGTGACGCCGTTCGTCATCGACTACGACGACCCCGAATTCACCGGCGAGGGCACGGCGCTCGGCGAGACGGATTATGAAACATTCCTGGCCTCGGGCGATCCCGAGCACGATTGGGCGATGCCCGCGGACGAATGGGACGCCATCTCGCTCAACTACACCTCGGGCACCACGGGCGACCCGAAGGGCGTGGTCTACCACCACCGCGGCGCGGCCCTCCTGGCGCTCGGCAACGTCATCACAGCGGGGATGGGCCAGCACGCGGTCTATCTCTGGACCCTGCCGATGTTCCACTGCAACGGCTGGTGCTTTCCGTGGTCGCTCTCGGTGGTGGCCGGCACCCATGTCTGCCTTCGCCAAGTGCGGGCGCCCGCGATGTACGCCGCACTCGCCGAGCACGGCGTGACGCATCTGTCGGGCGCGCCGATCGTGATGTCGACGCTGCTCAACGCCCCCGAGGACCAGAAGCGGCCCCTCCCCCAACGGGTCCACTTCCTCACCGCCGCCGCCCCCCCGCCCGAGGCGGTGCTCGCCGCCATGGGGGAGGCGGGCTTCGACGTCACCCATCTCTACGGGCTGACCGAGACCTACGGCCCGGCGGTGGTGAACGCGTGGCACGAGGAATGGAGCGATCTGCCCTCCGACCAGCGGGCGAAGAAGAAGGCCCGCCAGGGCGTGCGCTATCCCGTGCTGGAGGGGCTCGACGTGCGCGACCCCGAGAGCATGGACTCGCTGCCGGCCGATGGGCAGACCATCGGCGAGGTGATGTTCCGCGGCAACGTGGTGATGCGCGGCTATCTGAAGAACCCGAAATCGACGAACGAGGCCTTCAAGGGCGGCTGGTTCCGCTCCGGCGACCTCGGGGTGAAGCACCCCGACGGCTACATCCAGCTCAAAGATCGCTCGAAGGACATCATCATTTCGGGCGGCGAGAACATCTCCTCGATCGAGGTCGAGGACGCCCTGTTCAAGCACCCGGCGGTGGCCGCCGCCGCCGTGGTGGCCAAGCCCGACGACAAATGGGGCGAGACCCCGTGCGCCTTCGTCGAGCTGAAGGAGGGGCAGGAGGTCTCCCCCGAAGACCTGATCGCGTGGTGCCGCGAGCGGCTCGCGCCCTACAAGCTGCCGCGCCACGTCGTGTTCGGGGAGCTGCCCAAAACCTCGACGGGGAAGGTCCAGAAATTCGTGCTGCGGGAGAAGGCGCGGGAGGGCTGAGGAGCCTTTGTCCCGCGCGCCAGCCGTGTATCATGGCGCCATGACGGAGCTTCTGGACAAGGCGTTCACGACGGCGCGGGCTCTCTCTCCGGAGATGCAGGACGAGATCGCGCGCGTCGTGCTGGCCCTGGCCGGCGATGATCAGCAGCCCGTCTACGCGTTCACCCCCGAAGAGGAGGCGGAACTGGACGAGTCCGAAGCCGCCGCGCGCCGTGGCGACTTCGCCACCGACGACGAGGTCCGCGCCATCTGGGCGAAGCATGGCCTGTGAGGCTGCGTCTCACCACCCCGGCCGCGCGTCAGCTCGATCGTGTGCTGACCTACATCGCGCAGCATAATCCGCAGGGTGCGCGCCGTGTGTAGGAGCGTCTGTCCTACGTGCTGAACGTGCTCCTGCAACATCCCTATACCGGACACCGCACGGCTCGGCCCGGCATCCTTCGTATGGTGGTGTCGCCCTATCCTTACGCCATCACCTATTGCGTGATGGGCGATGAGATCGTCGTTCTCGGGGTTCGCCACACCGCGCGGCGGCCGCTGGCCTGATCTGGAGGCCTGCCGAGGTCTCGCCGGAGCGCGTAGGCTCGCAACAGTCGAATCGGCAGACCCGCGCTGCGCTCTCGGGGTGATGATCGGCGGTCTCGGGGGGCACGATGGCGACGACGCGCAGGACCGTGGTGTTCGGCACGGCAGCCCTGGCGGCGGCGACCGCCGGTTCGGCGGCGCATCAGGCTTGGCTCTCGCATGGCGAGCCGGAGGCGCCTGCCCCGCGGCTCGATCCGATCCCGGTCTTCGATCTGCGTGAATCCGATCCGGCCCGGCACGCCCTCGCGCGGCAGGAACGGGTGCGGGGTCTCGCACAGGCCTGCATCGGCCCGCTGACGCCGGCCGCGCGCCTCGCGCTCTCGGGGGCAGACGCCCTGGCGCTTCGATGGCTGCGGGCCTCGGGCACGCCCTATGCCGACGAACTTGAGCGCATCGCGGCCGGCACGGGCATCGGCGGCGTGCCTCTCCTGAACACCAGCTACGAATGGGGCTGCACCGCGCTCGCCGCCCCGGCGCCGGACGGCGGCTCGGCCTGGCTCCTACGCACCTTGGACTGGCCCTTCCACGGTCTCGGGCGCGGCGTCGAGCTGTGGCGGCAGAAGGGCCCCGGCGGCGCGTACGCACATCTGTCCTGGCCCGGTGCCGTGGGCCTCCTGACCGGCATGGCCCCCGGCCGCTTCGCCGCCGCGATCAACCAACCGCCCGTCCGGCGACGCGTGCCCGGCGACAGCGCGACCCTGGATGCGGCGCTTGCCGCCTTCGTCGCTTGGCGGTCGAGCGGGCGGATGCCGGCCCTGCACCTGCTGCGCCACGTCTTCGAGACGGCGCGCGACCATGCCGAGGCACGGGCGCTCCTCGAACGCACTCCCATCGCCGCGCCCGCGATCTTCACCCTCGTCGGTCTGCGGCCGGCGGAGACCTGCGTCATCGAGCGGGACATCGAGGCCTTCGCAACGCAGGAAGGCGTGGCGAGCGCCGCCAATGTCTGGCGCTACGGGACGTTTCCGGGCGTCGGCGCGGCGGCCGCGCCTCGGAGGAGGGGCAGGACAGCGCCGAGCGCGCCGCGATGATCGAGAGCTGGGCGGGCCGGGCCGGCGCGCCGTTCGAATGGGTGAAGCCGCCGATCCTCAACGCGATGACGCGGCTGGCCGTCGAGGCCGATCCCGCCAGGGGAACATTCCGGGCCGTCGGCTACGAGGCGGCGCCGGGGGAGGAGGATCGCGCCGTTCCGGCGACGCAGGTGCTGGACTGGAGCGCCGCCTCCTGAGGGAGGTCGGGGACGGCAGCCGAAAGACGCTTAGTGCCGTGCTCGATCAAACGGAAACGTACGCACGGCTCTAAATCTTTGTTTTGACGCGCATACTTTCGACGAACCGGCATCCACTTCGTCGGAATGCGCTCTTAGTTTTATCGAAGGTCGGCCGCCGGCCCTCGGCGGTTCGGTGCCGCGTCCGTAGGATGACCGCCCCTGACTTCCGGATCCTCCGACCGCTTCATGCCCCGCACGCTCCTCGCTCTGTCGGCCGCCCTCGCCCTCGCCCCGTCGGCACACGCCCAGATCGTGGAGGACGGGTCGGACGCCGCCATCGGCAAGGAGAACGCGGCCCTCGTCCTCGCGCTGGTCGCCGAGCGCTTCGCGCCGCTCGATCCGAAGGTGACGACCCTGCGGTGGGCGGCAGGGACCGGGCGAGGCGCGTGGATCTGCGGCGCGGTCAACGTGAAGAACCGGGACGGGCTCTATATCGGCGAGCGCGGCTTCGTGGTCGAGGTCGGCAGCCGCTTCTTCGGCCGGGTGCCCGAGGGACCGGAATTGATGAACCCGCGGGCGGAAGGCTTCGCCGAGAAGGAGCGCATCCGCCGGCTCTTCTTCGACCTGTGCCTGGATTGAGCGCGCCCGGCCTCACCCCACCCCGAGCCGGCGGGCGACATCGATGATCGCGGCCATGCGGTAGGGCTTCATCACCAGCACGCTCTCGGCCACCTGCCGCGGCTCCTCGGCGCTGTAGCCGGTCACGTAGATCACCGGCAGGGCGGGCTGGAGCGCGCGGGCGCGCTCGGCGAGGTCCCAGCCGTCGAGCTGGCCCGGCAGGCGGATGTCGGTGAACAGGAGATCGACTTTGGCCCGCCCCCGCAGGAGGTCGTAGGCCTCCTCCGCCGTGGCGGCGCAGAGCACGTCGTAGCCAGCATCCTCGAACTCCATCGAGACCGCGCTGAGCAGCATCTCCTCGTCCTCGACGACGAGCACGGTCCGCTTGTCGGACATTCTTTTCCGTCTCCCCCCGGCCTTTCCGTCTTCGTCCGCTCTTCTGAGCCGATGCTCTCCGTTCTTGGACCGCCTCGTCGTTTTCCGAAAGCCGGTTCCCCCCTTTCGGGACGATGCTCTACCCCGCCGCCGCGAGGCCCGGCGCGAAGCCGAAGCCCGGCGCCGCGGCCTTGTCGGGGGCGGGGGCGGGCCGGGGCGGTGCGGCGGGGAAGGACAGGCGTATCGTGGTGCCCCGCTCGTGTCCCGACACGATCGCCGCCGCCCCACCCGATTGCTGGGCGAAGCCGAACACCTGGCTCAAGCCGAGCCCCGTGCCCTGGCCCAGCGGCTTCGTCGTGAAGAACGGCTCGAAGGCCCGTGCCTCCACCTCCGGCGGCATGCCGGTGCCGGTATCGGCCACCTCGACGCAGACGCCCTCGCCGTCCTGGGTCGGGCCGGTGCGGATCGTCAGCGTGCCGCCGTCCGGCATCGCGTCGCGGGCGTTGACCGTGAGGTTGAGAAGGGCGTTCTCGAGCTGGTTCGGATCGATGCGCAGCGGCGGCAGCCCCGGCGCCAGATCGGTCTCCAGCCGGATCTTGGCGCCGATGGTCCCGCGCAGGAGTTCGGCGAAGGAGCCGATCAGCGCGTTCACGTCGGTGCTCACCGGCGAGAGCGGGTGCTTGCGGGCAAACGCCAGCAGCTTGTGGGTGACGGAGGCCGCCCGCTCCGAGCCGCGCATGGCGTCGCGCAGCGGCTTCAGCAGCGGGCTGTCGGCGGGCAGGTGGCGCTCGACCCGGTCGAGGTTGAGCAGCACCACGTTGAGCAGGTTGTTGAAGTCGTGCGCCACGCCGCCGGTGAGTTGGCCCACGGCTTCCATCTTCTGCGACTGGCGCAGCAGCGCCTCGGTGCGCTGGCGCTCCTCGTTGGCCTGTTTCAAGGCGGCGAGCGCTTGGTCGCGCTCGGTAATGCGGGCGCGCAATTCCTCGTTGGCCCGGCGCAGCTGCGTCGGCGAAGGCAGGCTCAGCGCCCGGGGCATCAGGTACCACAGGGCCAGCGAGGTGCCGATCGAGGCCGCGGCGGTGACGATCTTGACCATCGCCTCCAGCCCGTAATCCGGCACGTAGAGCGTCCAGATCGCCATCAGGTGCGTGGCGCCGCAGGCGGTGATGAACACCGCGAACGACCAGAACACCCAGCCGAACACCACGTCGCGGCGGCGGGAGACGAAGGTGGCGAGCGCCACCGGAATCGAGAAATAGGCGAGCGCGATCAGCAGGTCGGTGACGATGTGCGTCCAGATCAGCTCCGGCCGCCACAGCAGGCAGATGCCGTGGGGCGAGAGGTTTTCCACCTCCCAGAGTCGCCGCAGACCGTCGAGCATCGGACCCTTTCCGCCGCTGGAGCATCGTTCCGAAGGGAGACCGCCGGCCTTCGGAAAAAGACGATGCCGAAACAAGGGCGTGAACCGCGCCAGCTCATTGGTGCCGCGCTCGGACACGGTTGACAATCCCGCCCGACCTCACAGTCGCGGCACGGCGCGACAGGATCGACCCGGCTTTTACCAAGCGGCACGGAACAGGACCGATGGTCCTGTTCCGTGGGTCCGGCGGACGCCCGCCGCCCCGCCGTCGCGGGGGCGATCGGCGATGAGGCAGGATCATCGCCGATGGGTATTATTGGAGGCGCCCGCCCTGCGCGGCGACGCCTTGCGTCGATCGATTAAGGGTTGCTTAACCATGAAGGCCCCACATCGAGCGGGAATCGAGGGGTAGCGCGGTGTCGGCGCATCGGGCGATCACGCAGGAACCAGTGTCCGGGGAGGCCGTCGCGTCGGCCGCGCCGAGCGTGCCGCTTCGCCGGATCGGGCTCGGCAGCCTGCTGGCGGCCACGGCCCGGCACCATCCCGACCGGATCGCGGTGATCGATCCCGCCGACAAGCCGGCCTGGAGCGGACGGCCCGCCATCACCTGGACCTACGCGGCCGCCGCCGAGATCGTCGAGCGCCTCGCCCGGGGCCTGCGCGGCTGGCGCCTTCCGGCGGGCAGCCGCATCGGCCTGTGCCTGCCGGGCTCGGCCGAGAGCGTTCTGGCCATCCTCGCGGTCGAGGCCGCGGGCCACGTCGCCGTGATGCTGCCGGTCTCCTGGGACGAGGAGCGCCTGCTCACGGCCGCCCAGGGCGTGGGCCTTTCCGCGGTGCTGACCCAGGCGCGCCTCGGCGGCGCCGCGCCGGCCGAGCGGCTCTGCACCGTGGCGATGCGCTACTTCGGGCTGCGTTACCTCGCCGCTTTCGGCCCCGACGTGCCCGACGGGGTGATCAACCTCGACCGCTTCGTCCTCGACGGCCCGGCCGGGCCCGCCCCTGAGCGCCCGCCCGCGCCTGCCGGCCTCGTCACCTTCGCAGGCGGCGACCCGGATCGCCCCGTCTTCCGCAGCGGCGAGGCGCTGATCGCCGCCGCCGCCGCCCATCTGGTGGCCGCCCGCGTCGCGCCGGGCGAGCGCATCCTCAGCCTGCTCGGCCCGCACGATCTGCGCGGCCTCGCCACCGGGCTCGCCGCCGCCATCGTGGCCGGGGCCACGCTGGAGGTGCTGCCGCTGTTCGACGGCGCCGCCTTCGCGAACGCCTTGCGGCGTCCCGGCCCGACCCATCTCGTCGCCCCGGCCTTTCTCGAGAACAACCTCGCCGGCCGCGACCTGCCGCCGGCGCTGCGCTCGGCCACCTTCGTCCACCGGGCGCCCGCGCGCCTGCCGAGCCGCAGCCGGGCGCCGGGCGGTCCCCAGGCCCTGCGCCTCGAGACGGTGATCGACACCCTTGCCTTCGACGAGACCGCCCTGCTCTCGGGCCGGCGCGGCGCGGCTGGCGACCTCTCGCAGGTTCTCGGCCGGCCCGAGCGGCTTGCCCTGCCCGCGGGCCTGATGGAGATGCGGCACGGCGCGGATGCGCGAATCACGTTCCGCGGCCAGGCGTGCAGTGCCGCGGCGCTGCAACGGGGCGTGCCCCGCAGCGCAACCACGGGCGAGTGGCTCGAGACCCCCTACGCCGCGATCCTGTTCGCGGGCCTTGCCACCGGCGTGGACGTGGCGGCCCTGCGCGTCGAGGCCGGGCCACCGGACACGACTTTTTTTGCGTCCGCGTGACGAGGGCCTTTCACCCGCCCCGGCGCCGGGGGAAAGGCCGAGCCGCTAACGCTGGAAATCAAACGAAAACAACGACTTGTCGTCGCCTCGCGACGGGATGGCCCCCCCGAGGCCGGATGCTGCGGCGCAGTTCACGCCCACTTCATCCCGGCCCTTCTACGGTCCCTGCGTCTGCATGGTCGGCGAACCAATCGTGACCGTGCGGGTTATCGTCGGTGCCTCTTCACACGAGGTGCGACATGGGATAACGCTGAAGCTTATGGGTGCGCTGCAACAAGTGCTCGTCGTCGATGATGGCCATCGGGCCATCGACCGCTCTCTCGCTGCCGACCTCGCGGGGCTCGGTTATGCGAGCGTCACCGCTTCGATCGAAGCCGCCGACGACGTGTTGGCGGTGATCGCCCGCCCGGCCGCGATCCTGTTCCAGCTCTCCCGCGGCGCCAGTCCCGAGATCGCCGCGCTGGCCGCGCGCCTGCGCGAGCAGATGCGCGCCGGCGGCATCCCGGTGATCGACATGGACGATGCGGGGCCCCGCCCCGGCGCGCCGGTCGATCTCAAGAGCCGGATCGGGCCTTACGTGCTCAACGAGCCGGACTTGTAGGCGCGTCCCGTAACGGGACGGTGACGGGCGGGCCGAGGGCCCGCCTTTTTTGTCATAGGGACATCTTCGTCGCGGCGTCGGCCCGGAACGGCCGACGGCGCGTCGGAGAAAGCCGGTGCGTCAGGGCGCGGGGCTGATCTCGCTCTCGCGCACCGCCCGCTCGGCCGTGCCGGAGCGCATGCGGTAGGACGGCTCGCCGGTCGGGTCGTCGGGCATCAGCCGGACGATCTCGCCGACCTCGCCGAAGCCGAGGCGCTCGTCGGTCTGGTGCGTCCGGTTGCGGCGGACGCGCTGGCCGATCTTGAACTTGTGGGACATCGGATTCTCCGGCTTCAGAGCATCCTCTTGGACATCGGATCCAGGGCGATGCTCTCGATCCTTGTGCCGCATCGTCCCGAAAGCCGCTCCGCACCTTTCGGGCCGATGCTCTGGGCGCGGAAGGAGTCCGCGGGTCGGCAACCGACCCGCGAAGCGGGCGCGTTCAGCGCCGCAGCTTGATCTTGGCTTTGCGGGCGGCGTAGCGCGCGTCGCGCTCTTCCTTCTGCTTGGCCTGGGCGAGGCGGGCGCGCTCGGCGGCGGCCTCGATCTCGGCGGCCTTGCGGGCCTCTTCCGCCGCGCGCTCGGCGGCGGCGAGGGCCTCCAGCCGCTCGGCCTCCAGGCGCCGTTGCAGTTCGCGCTCCTGGGCGCGCTCCTCGCGGGCGGCGGCGATGGCGCGGCGCTCGGCCTGACGGGCCAGCACGGCCGGATCATCGCCGGCGGGGCGGGCGCGGAAGCGGTTCAGCATCGCCTCACGGGCGGAGGCCGAATTCTGGCGGCGGTCGTCGAACGAGTTCTGCTTGGCGAAGCTCACGTAGATTCCTTGAACGGGCCGGACTCGGGATGAGACCCGGCGAAAACGCGTGAAGCCGCCCCGGGCGGAGCGGCTTCGACATCAGCGGGAAACGCGGATCAGGCGACCTGAAGCTGGCCGGCCGACTGCTTGCCGGAGCGGCGATCGGTCTCCATCACGAAGGAGACCTTCTGGCCCTCGGCGAGCCCGCGCAGGCCGGCGCGCTCGACGGCGGAGATGTGCACGAACACGTCCTTCGAGCCGTCCTCCGGCTGGATGAAGCCGAAGCCCTTCTGATCGTTGAACCACTTGACGGTACCGGTCTGCATGGAAGGTCCTTGTCTCCGCAGGATGTAGGCAGTGAGCCCCTGCGCCTCGTGGCGCCGGGCCCATACAGATCACCGATGACGAAGGAAAAAGAGAACCGCCCTGCGGAGGCGTCACGGCCCAGAGAATCCGGCCTCGTATCGATGGTGAGAACCATGCGCCTCAAACGAGAATTTAGCAAGGCGCGATTTTTATTGGCTGATTTTTGAGAAGAATCGTCGAGCGAGATGCGCCGTTCGCGATCTTATCTTTTTGTCATTGTTGGCGGTCGTTTGGAGGGCCGGCCTCGCGCCGTTTCGGTGCGTGGCGAGGGCGAGCGGCCCGCCGCCGTCATCGCGAGCGTCAGCGACTCGATCCGGCGATGTCGGACGAGCCGCCTCACGCCGCCTTCTTCTTCCCCCGGCCCGCGATCGTCACCAGTCCGCGCATGATCTGCGTCGTCACCTTCAGGCGCTCGGGGATGGTGTCGAGTTCGCGGATGAAGACCACGCTCATGTCGGGGCGGACCTTGGCGAAGGAGCCCTGCTCCACCACCATGGCGGCGAGCCCCTGCGGGTTGGCGAAGGATTTGTCGCGGAAGTGGACGACGACGCCCTTCGGGCCGGCTTCCACCTTCTCGACGTTGGCGTCGCGGCACAGGATCTTGATCGTCACGATCTTGAGGAGCTGCTCCACCTCCGGCGGCAGCGGGCCGAAGCGGTCGATCAGTTCGGCCCCGAAGCTCTCCATCTCGGCGTCGTTCTCGAGGGTCGAGAGGCGGCGGTAGAGGCCGAGCCGCACCGTCAGGTCCTCGACATAGTCCTCGGGGATGGTGACGGGGGCACCGAGCGCGATGGTGGGCGACCACGCTTCCGCTTCCGGCTCGGTGATGCCGGCCTTGAGCGCGGTGACGGCGTCCTCCAGCATCTGCTGGTAGAGTTCGTAGCCCACTTCCTTGATGTGGCCGGACTGGGCATCGCCCAGAAGGTTGCCGGCGCCGCGGATGTCGAGGTCGTGGGAGGCGAGCTGGAAGCCGGCGCCGAGCGTGTCGAGGCTCTGCAGGACCTTGAGACGCTGCTCGGCCTGGGCGGTGAGCTGCCGGTTGGCCGGCGTCGTGAACAGGGCGTAGGCCCGCGCCTTGGAGCGACCGACGCGGCCGCGCAGCTGATAGAGCGCGGCCAGACCGAACATGTCGGCGCGGTGGACGATGAGCGTGTTGGCGGTCGGGATGTCGAGGCCGGATTCGACGATCGTGGTCGAGAGCAGCACATCGTACTTGCCCTCGTAGAAGGCCGTCATGACGTCCTCCAGCTGCCCCGCCGCCATCTGGCCGTGGGCGACCGCGACCGTGGTCTCGGGCATCTCGGTGTCGAGGAAGCGTTTGACCTCCGCCAGATCCTCGATGCGCGGGACGACGTAGAACGACTGGCCGCCGCGGTAGCGCTCGCGCAGCAGGGCCTCGCGGATCAGCAGGGGATCGAACGGGGTGACGAAGGTGCGCACCGCGAGGCGATCGACCGGCGGCGTGGCGATGATCGAGAGTTCGCGCACCCCCGTCATGGCGAGCTGCAGCGTGCGCGGGATCGGGGTGGCCGAGAGCGTCAGCACGTGCACGTCGGCCTGGAGCGCCTTCAGCCGCTCCTTGTGGGCCACGCCGAAATGCTGCTCCTCGTCGACGATGATGAGGCCGAGATCCTTGAACGCGACGTTCTTGGCCAAGAGCGCGTGGGTGCCGACCACGATGTCGACCTTGCCCTCGCTGAGCCCCGCTCGGTTCTGGCGCTGATCGCCCGCCGAGACGAAGCGCGAGAGCTGGGCGATGTTGATCGGCAGGCCTTTGAAGCGCTCGACGAAGGTGCGGTAGTGTTGGCGCGCGAGCAGCGTGGTGGGCACCACCACCGCGACCTGCTTGCCGGAGATCGCGGCGGCGAAGGCCGCGCGGAGCGCCACCTCGGTCTTGCCGAAGCCGACATCGCCGCAGACGAGGCGGTCCATCGGGCGGCCGGCATTGAGGTCGTCCAGCACCGCGTCGATGGCGTTGGCCTGGTCCTCGGTCTCCTGAAAGGCGAAGCGGGCGGCGAATTCCTCGTAGAGGCCCTCCGGCGCCTTGAGCGCGGGGGCGGGCTTCACGAAGCGGGCGGCGGCGACCTTGATGAGCTCGCCCGCCATCTCGAGGATGCGGCGCTTCATCTTGGCCTTGCGGGCCTGCCACGCCCCGCCGCCGAGGCGGTCCAGCGCCACCTCCGAATCCTCCGAGCCGTAGCGGGTCAGGAGTTCGATGTTCTCGACCGGCAAGAGCAGCAGGCCGCCGGTATATTGCAGTTCCAGGCAATCGTGCGGGGCGCCCGCTGCCGTCACGGTCTTGAGGCCGACGAAGCGGCCGATGCCGTGATCGGAATGGACCACGAGGTCGCCGGGCTGGAGCGCCTGGACTTCCAGGATGATGTCCTGGGGCCGCTTGGACTTGCGCTTCTGGCGCACCAGCCGGTCGCCCAGGATGTCGCCCTCGGCGATGACGGCGAGCCGGTCGATGGTGAAGCCGGATTCCAGCCCCCAGACTGCCACCGCCACGTCGGTGCCGCGCTTGAGCGCATTCACCGCCGTCAGCGTGTTGATCTCCATCGGCTTCTTGAGGCCGTGGTCGGAGAGCACGCCGCAGAGCCGGTCGCGCGAGCCGTCGGACCACGATCCCAGGATCACGTGATGCCCGGATTCTTGGAGGTCGCGGATATGGGCCACCGCGGCGTCGAACACGCTGGCGGCCTCGTCCGCCCGCTCGGGGGCGAAGCTTCTTCCGGCTTTCGCGCCGCAATCGATGATCGCCCGCTCGTCGGAATCCGGCTGGGCGAAGGGCGTCAGGCGCGCGACCGCGGCGGCCTCGACCTTGGCCTTCCACTCGTTCGGCGTGAGGTAGAGCGCACGCGGCGGCAGCGGCTTGTAGGGCGCGACCCCCGATTGCGGGTTCTTCAGCGCGCTCTCGCGGGCCAGGAAATAGTCCTGGATCAGCGAGAGGCGCTCGGTCGCCGCTTCTTCCACCTGCGCGTCGAACACCAGCGGCACGTCGCCGAGGTAATCGAAGACGGTGTCCAGCTGGTCGTAGAACAGCGGCATCCAGTGTTCGAGGCCGGCATAGCGGCGGCCCTCGCTGACGGTCTCGTAGAGCCGGTCGTCGCGGGTCGCGGCGCCGAAGCTCGTCAGATAGCCCTGGCGGAAGCGCCGGATCGTCTCGGTGGTGAGCTGCACCTCGCTCATCGGCACGAGGTCGAGGGAGCGGAGTGAGCCCACGGTCCGCTGCGTCTCGGGATCGAACGCGCGAATGGTTTCTAAGGTGTCTCCAAAAAAATCGAGGCGGATCGGGTTCGGCAGGCCGGGCGGCGAGAGGTCCAGAATGCCGCCGCGCACGGCGTATTCGCCGGTGTCCCGCACGGTGCCGGTGCGCAGGAAGCCGTTGGCCTCGACCCAGGCCACGACCTTGTCCATCGGCACCACGTTGCCGATCGCGGCCGAGAAGGTCTCCACCGCCACCCGGGCGCGGGGCGGCACGCGCTGCACCAGGGCGTTGACCGTGGTGCAGAGGATGCGGGGTTTTTCCTCCGACGAGCGCGAGCGGGTGAGGCGCGAGAGCGCCGTCATGCGTTGCGCCGCGATGGCGCCGTTGGGGGAGACGCGGTCGTAGGGCTGGCAGTCCCAGGCCGGGAAGCTCATCGCCTCGATCTCGGGGGCGACGAATTTCAGCGCGGTCTGGAACGCGTTGGAGCGCCCCGAATCGCGGGCGACATGCACCAGCACCGCCGGGCCCTCGAACGAGCCGGACAACGCGCGGGCGAGGTCGGCGACGACGAGCGCGTCGAACCCGTCGGGCACGGAGGCCAGCGTCGGGCTGTCGCCGCGCTTCAATGCATCGAGCGCCTTGGTCAGGGGCGCGGATTTCGGCAGCGCGAACCGGGCGGTCTGCGGCTTGGGCGCGGGGACCTGGGGTTTGGCCGGGGATTTGGGCTGGGGCTTGGCCATCGGTCTTTTGGCAATCGGGCTGTGAAGAACCCTCCCCCCTCTGCGGGGGAGGGTGCCTGCGGAGCAGGCGGGAGAGGGGGCGACGCTTCCGGAACCGTCGCTCCCCTCACCCGACCCGCTTCGCGGGCCACCCTCTCCCTACCCAAGTCAGGCTTGCCTGACTTGGGCAAGTGCTTGCCGATATCGGACAAGCCCGAGATCGGGAGGGGGAGAGGGATTTGGCGTGGCGCTTGATGAAGTGGGCTTCCGACGACGATGTTCAGTTATGGATCGGCGCGTCGTGCTTATGGAACGCCTTCAATCGGCGGTAGACCGGCGTGTCGTAGTTCTCCGGCGTCGGGTCCTCGCCGGTGAGCCAGCGGAACAGGTCGCGGTCGGGCACCTCGATCAGCGCCTCGAACTGCGTCAGCTCCTCCTCCGACAGGTCGCCGATCTCGGCATCGGCGAAGCGGCCCATGATCAGGTCCATCTCACGGATGCCCCGGTGCCAGGCCCGGAACAGGGTGCGGCGGCGGCGCGGGTCGAGGTCGGCGCTGGAGCGGGTGGTGCCGGACATGGAGACGAATCCCTCCGAGATGGCTCTCGTGGTGATGACAGGCATGTAGAGGCGTGCTTGCTCAGGGGCAAACGGCTTTGGGCAAACGGTCTCGGCGCAGGACCAGCCGTCACGTCCCGGGCCGACCGGGCAAGGCGGTGTGTTCCACCGCAGAAACATCGTGTGCCATGCTGCGCCACCTCGGGCCGAACGGCCATCGCGGAGGAGACCGATGAGCCTGCCAGCTTCGATCCGTGCCATCTTGGAGCGCCTCCGGCATCGCGGCGTCGAGGTCGAGGCCACTTCCGAGGCATGTTGGGCCGAGCCGTCCAGGCAGAACGAGGTGGATACCGGTGAGGCCGAGCGGGAGTCGGGCGGACCTGCTCTGCCCGAGGCGCTCGTCCTCCGCCTCGTGCGGGTGGGCAGCGGGCTGGCCAGGGGCAGCCTGCATCAGGCCGAACTCGACGCCGTCCTCTCCGGCCTGACCGCCCTGCCCTCCGACGCCGTCGCGGTGGCGGAAGCGACTGTGGCGCAGTGCATCCTGCGAGGACATCACGAATCGGGACGGATCCCCACCACGCCTCGGACGTCCCGCGCGGCCGACCTGGCCCGCCTCCGCGCCACGCCGGGCCTGGAGCGTCTGTTCGTCTTCCATCCCGATGGCTACGTGCGCGAGGCGGCGCTGCGGGCCCTCGACGGACCGGTGCGGACGAGCTTCGAGGTCGCCACTCTCGTCTACCGGCTCAACGACTGGGCGCGGCCCGTGCGCGCGGCGGCGCGGGACTGCGCGGTCCGCGTCTTCCCGCAAACCGGTGCGGAGGTGCTCGTCGATGCGCTGATCGCCCTCTTCCACCGGATGCCCGCATGGCAGCGTTGGCAGGAGGATCAGGCGGCCACTCAGCCCATTATCGGAGGCCTCATGGCGCGACCGGACGTCTGCGCGTGGCTCGTCGCGCATCTGCGCACGGCCCGCACCGGGCGGATGGGCGGTACGCTCCGACGCGCCTGTCAGTGGCCCGGCCTTGATCCGGACCTGCCGGATCTCGCCCGCCACGCCGCCCTGCCCTCGGTTCGCGCCTGGGCCCTGCGTTTCTTGATCGAGGGGCGGGCCACATGGCCGGAGGGCACTCGGCGGGAATGGGTCGACAAGCGCTATGGTCTCACCCGCCGTGTTCGCGTAATCGGGGAGCGTCGGCTTGCCCCGACGTCGGACCTTAAGGCGCTGATCGAGATGGGGGCCGAGGACCGTTCAGGCGCCGTCCGGCGCGTGGCAGCCGATGGGCTGGCGGTGCATCGTGCGACCCTCGCGGAGCCGATGCATGCCTTGGTCGAGCGGCTGGCCGACGACAAAAGCCCGTCCGTGCGTTGGCGGGCTGCCTTCATCCTGAAGGAGCGTGCCGCCCGGTGAGGGTCGCCCGATCCTCCCATGACCCGCCGATGACCGACGACGCCCCGTCCTTACGCCCGAGCATCCTCGATCCGCTCTTCGCCCCCGCCCACGGCCTGCCGGGCGTCGGGCCGAAGATCGCGCCGCTCATCGAGAAGCTCCTCGGCTCGGAGGAGCGCCCGGCCCGCGTCGCCGACCTCTTGTTCCATCTGCCCCAAAGCGGCGTTGCCCGGCCGCTCTGCGGCTCGATCCGCGATGCGCCGACCGGCGAGCCGGTGACGCTGGGCGTGACCGTTGTGGCGCATCGCCCGCCGGGTCTGGGCAAGCGCGCCTTCCGGGTGCTGGTCGAGGACGGGACCGGCGACATCAGCCTCGTGTTCTTCGGCATGCCCAAGGGCCGCATCGAGAAGATGCTGCCCTTGGGGAGCCATCGCTACGTCTCGGGCCGGATCGACCTCTGGGACGGCTATCGGCAGATGGTCCACCCGACCCGCATCCTCGACGAGGCGGGGTTGGCCAGCCTGCCCGCGGTCGAGCCGATCTACGGCGCGACCGAGGGGCTGACCTCGCGCGTGATCTCGAAGATCGTCCATGGCGCGCTGGAGCGGCTTCCCGTCCTGCCCGAGTGGCAGGATCCGGCCTATCTCGCCCGCAGCCGCTTCCCGGCCTTCGCCGACGCTCTGCGCATCGAGCACCGCCCGGAGGAGGCGCCCCCGCCGCCGCGCGAGGGCGAGGCCCCGCCGCCGAGCCCGGCCCGCCGCCGGCTCGCCTATGACGAGTTGCTCGCCTCGCAGCTCGCGCTGGCCCTGCTGCGCGCCCGCCAGCGGCGCAAGCCCGGCCGGGTCAACGCGGGCGACGGGCATCTGAAGGCGCGCATCGAGGCCGCCCTACCCTTCGGGCTCACCGGCGCGCAGAGTCGCGCGGTCGCGGAGATCCGCGCCGACATGGGCTCCGACCGGCGCATGCTGCGCCTGCTCCAGGGCGATGTCGGCTCGGGCAAGACCGCGGTGGCTTTGCTCGCCATGGCGTCGGCCGTCGAGGCCGGGCGGCAGGCCGCCTTGATGGCGCCGACCGAAATCCTGGCCCGCCAGCATTACGAGCGCCTCGTGCCGCTCACCGAGGGCTTGCGCCTGCGGCTGCTCACCGGACGCGACAAGGCCGCCGAGCGCCGGGCGACGCTCGCCGATCTGGCCGCCGGCACCATCGACATCGTGGTGGGCACCCACGCGCTGTTCCAGGAGGCGGTGGCGTTCCGCGATCTCGGCCTCGCCGTGGTGGACGAGCAGCATCGCTTCGGCGTGCATCAGCGCCTCGCGCTCGGCGCCAAGGGCGAGGCGGTGGACATTCTGGTGATGACGGCCACCCCGATCCCGCGCACGCTGGCGCTCACCTTCTTCGGCGACATGGACGTCTCGGTGCTCGACGAGAAGCCCGCCGGGCGCCAGCCGATCAAGACCATCACGATCCCCAACGAGCGCATCGGCGACGTGGTGGACGGGCTGCATCGCGCGCTGGCCGCGGGCGACCGGGTTTACTGGATCTGCCCGCTGGTGGCCGAATCCGAGTTCGTGGACCTCGCGGCCGCTGAAGAGCGGTTCGAGGACCTCAAGCAGCATTTCGGGGAGGGCGTCGGCCTGATCCACGGCAAGATGCCGGGGCCGGACAAGGACGCCGCGATGGAGGCCTTCGCGAGCGGGCGCACGCGCGTTCTGGTCTCGACCACCGTGGTCGAGGTCGGCGTGGACGTGCCCGAGGCCACCATCATGGTGATCGAGCATGCCGAGCGCTTCGGGCTCGCCCAGCTCCACCAGCTCCGCGGCCGGGTCGGGCGCGGTTCCAAGGCCTCGTCCTGCCTGCTGCTCTATCGCGGGCCGCTCGGTCAGGTCGCCAAGGCGCGGCTGGAGATGATGCGGGCGAGCGAGGACGGGTTCCGGATCGCCGAGGAGGACCTGCGCCTGCGCGGCGAGGGCGAGGTGCTCGGCACCCGCCAGTCCGGCATGGCGGCCTTCCGCCTCGCCCGGCTGGAAAGCGACGGCGACCTCTTGGAGGCCGCCCGCGACGACGCCCGGCTGATCGTCGAGCGCGATCCGCGGCTCCGGAGCGAGCGCGGGAAGGCGCTGCGGGTGCTGCTCTACCTGTTCGAGCGCGAGGCGGCGATCCGGCTGATCGGGGCGGGGTGAGTCGCGCCGAACCACGCGGGACGGGCTCTCGAAAGTCGATCGGGGAACGCGAATCCGTTCAGGTTCGTTCAGAAAACCCGCGAACCTGAACGGCCCGTTCAGGTTCGAAAGGGCGGTCGGACGGGATCGCAGAATGTCGCAGCGCAGGCCTGCGCTGTGACTGTTTCGCGATTGATATCATGGAGTTATCGGGTTCCGTGATGAGGCCGGATGAACGCGGCGACGGGCGGAGATTCCGAGAATACCTTGTATCTGCCCCAATTGCCGCTTAACTGGAGATGAACAAACGGCCTCGTAGACCGGGGTGCCACTGGAAAAGAGGAGGGTCGCCATGTCGATCGCACCGTTCCAACGCCTGCCGGGTTCCTCCGAGAATTGGGGAGCCGACGCGTTGTCCGCCGAGCCCTGGCTGATGCCGATCAGCGACCGCGTGGGCCGCGACGAGACCACCGCCGACGCGCTCATGAGCGCGGTAAGGCAGTCCTCGCGCCGGTTCTGGATCGCCGCCAACGCGCTCTGCGCCGTGCTGGCCCTGCTGCTGACCGCCCAGGTCGCGACCGACTGGAACAGCCCGGTCGCCCGCCCGGCGGCCACCGGACAGGTCGCCGACGCCACGCCGCCGACCATCGCGGTCGAGAAGGCCTCGCTGCAGCACTGATCTTTTTCGCGTTTAACTCTCCTGGCGCGCCGGTTCCCGGCGCGCCTTTTCCATGTCCGGGACGCTCTGCGTCTGGCGTAAGGTCGCCGCCATGGCGTTGAGGCGGGCCTGCGGGTCTTCCGGCTGGATCACGCCCGCCGACATCACCAGCTTGGCCGCGTCGTCCACGCTGATGCCGACCTCCACGATCTCGGAGCGCGGCAGGTAGAAGAAGAACCCCGTGGTCGGGTTCGGCGCGCAGGGCAGGAACACGCCGACATAGTCGTGCGCCCCGCCCTCCTTCGCCTGAAGCGCGTCCCGCACCTCGGTCGCGGCGGGCGCGGAGAGGAACACCACCGACCACGTCCCCTTCACCGGGAACTCGACGAGCCCCACGGTGCGGAACGAGGTGCCGTTGGCGGAGAACAGCGTCTCGAAGATCTGGCGCAGGCCCCGGTAGAGCCCGGAGATGACGGGCGTGCGGGCGAGCAGCACCTCGCCGAACTCGATGACCGAGCGCCCGACGAGGTTGGCGGTGAGGAAGCCCAGCATCGTCAGGGCGACGAAGGCGATGACGAGGCCGAGGCCGGGGATCGAGAACGGCAGGTAATGGTCCGGCAGGTAATTGGCCGGCACCAGCGGCTTCACCCAGCCGTCGATCAGCGCGATGAACCACCACGTGATGTAGATCGTGATCGCGAGCGGCCCCGCGACGATGATGCCGGTGAGGAAGTAGGTCCGCAGCCGCCCGCGGGCGCTGACGCGCTTCCTGGCGGACGCGGCGTCCGGAGCCTCGGGGATCGGCGACAGGGTGGGCGCCACGCATGCACCTCGGGCGACGGAGCCGGGACGACGGGCTCTCTCCCCACCGCCTCCGGCCAGAGACGTAGCGGTTGGGGCCGGGCGGCTCAAGGCTTGAACGCAGGCCTCGAACGGTCGCGCGGCGCGGTGAGGCGCGACGGCGCGGGACCGAAACGATCGATGGCGCGCGACGCGACTTGATCACGCGCGGCGGGCGCATACCTCGGCCGTTGGGCCCGTGAGGCCCGAGCGTTTACGGAGGACACGCCATGCACGTCACCATCGAGCAGGCCGAGAAAGCGATCGCGGCCGCCCGCGCCAAGGCGGTGGAGCTCGGCACCCAGATGTGCATCGCGGTGGTCGATTCCGGCGGCAACCTCAAGGCGTTCCACCGCATGGACGGCGCCTGGGTCGGCTCCATCGACATCGCGCAGAAGAAGGCCAAGACCGCGGTGTTCTTCGGCATGAAGACCGGCGCCATCGGTCAGCTGTCGCAGCCTGGCGGCTCGCTCTACGGCATCGAGCACTCGAACGACGGCCTCATCACCTTCCCGGGCGGCATCCCGATCGTCGATTCCGACGGCGAGATGTCCGGCGCCATCGGGGTCAGCGGCTCGTCGGTGGAGAACGACGACGCGGTGGCGCTCGCCGGCGCCCAGGTCGTCGGCGACACCGAACTGCCGGATCACCCCTGGCGGACCTGATCCCCTTTGATGTGAGGGATGGCTCGCGCCTCGCGACGACGCCCCGCCGGCACCGGTCCGGCGGGGCGTTCGCGCGTCAATGCAGCAGGATCGCCGCCTTCTGGAGCGTGATCAGCACGCCCGCCGCGAGCGGCAGGCCGACGGCGGCCCAGGCCAGGACGACGAGGGCGGATGAGGTCGTGGGCTCGGCCGTCCGCGTGGTGGGGCGAATGCCCGTGGCGCCGGAACGGGCGGCCGCGGGTGCCGCCGCCTCCGTCATGTGGTGCCGGGCCGCGACCGGGCGGACCAGGAGGTTGCAGATCAGGCCGAGCACCAGCAGCCCGGCCAGGATGTACATGGTCTGGTTGTAGGCCTGCGCGTTGGGCAGGCCCGCGGCGAGCTGGTACTCGCGGAGATAGTTCACGAGCACCGGGCCGAGGATGCCCGCGGTCGCCCAGGCGGTCAGGAGCCGTCCGTGGATCGCGCCGACCATCTTGGTCCCGAACATGTCGGCGAGGTAGGCCGGCACCGTCGCGAAGCCGCCGCCATACATCGAGATGATGACGCCCATGGCCAGCACGAACAGCAGCGTCGTGCCGAGCCCGGCCAGCGTCGGCACCGCGGCGTAAAGCACCATGCCGAGCAGGAAGAAGATCGCGAAGGTGAGCTTGCGCCCGAGCCGGTCCGAGGAGGTCGCCCACAGGAAGCGCCCGCCGATGTTGCACAGGCTGAGCAGCCCGGTGAAGCCGGCGGCGATCGCCGCGATCTGCGCCTTCTGCCCGGCGTCGAGCTGACCGAAGGGCAGGTCGAGGCCGATGAGATGGCCGCCGAACACCTCCTGCAGCATCGGCGAGGCCATGCCGATGACGCCGATGCCGGCCGAGACGTTGAGGCAGAGCGCGGCCCAGATCAGCCAGAATTGCGGCGTGCGCGTCGCGACGTCGAGATCGACGTTCTTCGACGAGACCATGGCGCTCTTGGTGGTCGCGGGCGGCGTCCAGCCGGCCGGCTTCCAGTCCTCCGGTGGCACGCGATAGCCCAGCGCCCCGGCCGTCATGAAGACGGCGTAGATCAGGGCCATCGCCACGAAGGTCTGCCACACGCCCACCGAGGTCGGGCTCGCGAACTGGCGCATCAGCCAGTCGGCCAGCGGTGCCCCGATCATCGCGCCGCCGCCGAAGCCCATGATCGCCATGCCGGTGGCCATGCCGCGCCGGTCGGGGAACCATTTGATCAGCGTCGAGACCGGCGAGATGTAGCCGAGCCCGAGGCCGATGCCGCCGATCACGCCCGAGCCGAGCCACAGCATCCAGAGCTGGTGGAGGTAGACGCCGAGCGCCGAGATCAGCAGGCCGCCGCACCAGCACAGGGCCGAGACCAGTCCGGCCTTGCGCGGCCCGGCGCGTTCCAGCCAGCCGCCCCACACCGCCGCGGAGCAGCCGAGCAGCACGAAGAACAGCGTGTACATCCAGCCGAGCTGGCTGATCTTCCAGTCGCAATTCGCGGCGGTCAGGCCCGCGAGGAAGCCCATCTCGGCCGGGCAGGCGATGGGCTGGGTGATGCCGACGGCGCGCGAGAGCGGCAGCCAGAACACGCTGAAGCCGTAGGCCATGCCGATGCAGAGATGGATCGCCAGCGCCGCCGGCGGAACCAGCCACCGGTTGAAGCTCGGCGCGGCGACTGTGCGCTCGCGACTGAGAAAGCGCGAATCCGCTGCGAGACCGACCGACATGGAACCTCCTGGCGCGTTTTCTCGGGGGCGGTCTGCGCCGCAGCGCGGGAAGCTAGTCGGCGCTGCCCGAGCTGCAAGGGAGGGTTGATTTTTTCAACATTTCATAAGTTTTTGGCGCCCTTTCGCGTCCGAACCGAAGACGCCGCCGACAACGGGCTGCTGCTGATCTCGCTCGAGCCCGAACAGGTTGGCGTTCTGTCGGCCCTGGCCTCTGATCCCGTGTGCGGCAGAACTGACACAGCCCCTGCCGACACTGGGGGCAAGGTCACAGGTATTGCAGGGGCCGCCGAGACCACCGCCCCCACGCCCTGCTCGAGCCGCCAAAGCGGGGACTTCCCGTCGCCGAGGCCCCGCAGCCCTACCGAACACCCTGAAGGTCTCGAACGAACCCTGATCGATGTCCGTTTCCATGCCGACGCGGATTGATTCCGGCGAAGCATGCCATCAGCCTGGATCGTCTCCGAAAGCTGCAGCAGTTCGTAGGCTGAAGCCGAGAATGACTCCGCTTCGGGCAAGGGGACGGAGTTTTCGCTCGTGACGGCGCGTTGACGTGAGGGAGTGGTCTCATGCCAAGCGGCACGGAACCGGACCGATGGTCCCCTTCCGTGCGTCCCGCGGACGCCCGCCGCCCCGCCGTCGCGGGGGCCATCGGCGATGCGTCGGGATCGTCGCCGATGGGTCTCGGGGCCTTGGATCGCATCGAGATAGGCGACGCGGGTTCCGCGACAGCACCGCTACCGGATAGGGGGCGGACACGGTCCCGGCGGGTCAGGCCACCCTCGCGAGTTCTGTCGTGATGTGCTTCACCGAAGGCGTTATCAGCGCGACGAACTGCGCCTCGCGCAGACGGCGGAACGGCTCCGAGCCCTCGAGATAGCCGCGGGCGCCGAACTGGAGCATGGCGGCCTGCGCCGCCTCCAGCGCCAGGAACGACACGTCGAGGCGAAGCCGCAGGGTATCGAGGAAGGTCGCGCGGTCGGTCTCGGCATGGCGCTCCGCCGCTGCGGCGATTCTTTCGCGGAGAGCCTCGGCTCGCGCTTCGATGGTCTCGGGCCCGAGCGGCAGGAACCGGCCGTCGTGGCGGCCGCGGGCGTCCTCGCGCATCAGGCGGGCGACGCCGCGGGCGAGGCCGAGCCCCATGCCGGTCTGGAGCAGGACGAAGCCGTTGCGGATGCGCGGCACGAAGGCGCCCGCGTCGTGGGCGATCACGTCGGCGTCCGCCAGGTAGGCGTCGCGCACCATGACGGTGACGGTGCCGGTTCCTTCGAGGGCGACGAAGCGGGCGTTGGCGGCGATCGCGACCGCCTCGCTGCCCGCCTCGAACAACCCCATCACCCGCTGCCCGTCGGGCAGCGAAAAGATGCCGGCGAAAAGGTGGCCGGGGGCGAGGTTCGAGACCCAGGGCAGACGTCCGCGCACCCGGTAACCGGCGCCCTCGCGCTCGCCGCGCAGCGCCAGCGGCTCGATGCCGGAAAACGCCTTCATCGGGTTCGAAAGCCCGGTGCCGCCGAGGCCCGCGCCGTGGGCGAAGGCAGCGACGTGGCGGCGCGCCCCCTGCTCCTCGGAGCGGGCGAGGTACCAGACCAGCGCATCCTGGCACCACATGCAGAAGGCGGTGGAGAGGCAGGCCTCGCCTGCCTGCGCCATCGCATCGATCGCCCCGAGGAGACCCGCGGGCGAGCCCTCGACGTGATGGGTATAGGCCCCGGCCGCCCCGAGCGCGCGCAGCACGTCGTCCGGGTACTGCCCGGCATCGATCACCGCGAGGCGGGGGCGCAGATCCTCGCGCACGATGTCCGCCACCGTGCGGGGCGAGGGCGCGATGCGGGCGGATGCCACCATGGCGCGATCAGGCCCGGGCCAGGGTGACGGAGACCGGGTTCTGCACGGTGTTGAGCACCGGCGACCATTGGGCGGCATGCGCCACCAGCGCGTCGAGTTCGTCGGGGCTCGCGCCGTCGATGTCGAGATGGGCCTTGAGCCTCACGGCGGTGAGCCCGACCGGCTTTTCCGAGAGATCGCCCGTGCCCCAGACCGAGGTGATGTTGATGTCGCCCTCGGACTCGATCGTGATGCCGCGCACGGTCCAGCCGCGGGCCACCGCATTGGCCTGGAGGCCGACGGCGACGCAGGTGCCGAGCGCTGCGAGCAGCGCCTCGGTCGGATTCGGGGCGGTGTCGTCGCCCAGCAGCGCCGGCGGCTCGTCGACGATGTGAGCGTCGAGGTTGCGGACGTAGTTGAGATGGCGGAAGCGGCGCCCCTCGGCGATGGTTTTGGCCCGTACCGTCTTCACCACGGACGGGTCGGCCCGGCCTCTCTCGGACAGCGCCCGAAGCTTGTCGCGGTCGATGGTCTCGAAGGTCTGAACGATCTCTCTCACGGCATGGGCGGTCATCTTGAAAAGAACTCCTCAGGTGGCGGGAATCCAGCGGGCGCGGGCGGCGAGCCGTCCGAGCCCGCTGTCGAGGGCGTAGCCGATCAGGCCGATCAGCAGGACGAGGGCGGCGAGCCGGTCGTAGGAGAGGGTGTCGCGGGCGTCGTTGATGGCGTAGCCGAGCCCGCTCGTGACCCCGAGATATTCGGCCGGCACCAGGACGATCCAGGCGACGCCGAGCGCGAGGCGCAGGCCCGTCAGGATGTCCTGAAGCACGGCGGGCAGCACGACGGTGCGCAAGGTCGCGAGGCGGCCGGCGCCGAGGTTGCGCGCCATGGCGAGCCAGACCGGATCGACCCGCTTCACCCCCGCCGCGGTGGAAAACAGGATCGGCCAGATCGCGGCCGCCGCGATCAGGAAGACGATCGCCCCATCCCAACTCGGGAAGGCCAGCACCGCCACCGGCATCCAGGCGAGCGGCGAGATCATCCTTAGCAATTGGAACGGCGGCTGGAGGATGCGCTCGGCGAGCGGTGACGAGCCCATCAGCAGCCCGAGCGGCGCGCCGAGCCCGAAGGCGACGGCGAGCCCCTGGCCGATCCGTAAGAGGCTCGGGGCGGCGGCCCGCCACGCCTCGCCGGAGATCAGCAGCTCTGCGAAGGAAGCGAGCGCCGGGCCGGGTGCGAAGCCGGCGAATGCCGCGTAGCCCGGCACGCTCTCCAGCACGAGCCCGGCGGCGAACCAGACGAGCCCGAGCCCGGCGAGACCGAGGAGCGGCGCCAGCCGGTCGAGCGCGGGGCCGATCCGGGCCGGGCGGCGCAGCGGCTCGTGCCCGGTCTCGGCGGCGAGGGTGGCGCCCCCGCTCACAGGCTCAGGGTCTCCTGGCGGGTGAGCGCGGCCGGATCGCTCGCCCCCGGCCATTCGGGATGGCGCTTGAGCGCGGCGGCGACGAAGCGGTCGTCCACGAGATCGCGCGCGACGAAGTCCGGATCGAGACCTTTCAGGAAGGTGGCGTCGCCCTCGACCACGGTGTGGCCCATGGCCTCGACGATCAGCTTCGTCGCCGACGGGTAGGGCCAGGGCTGGAAGTCGATGCGGCGTGCCGCCCAATCGGGATGGCGGATCGCGCCGCTCCGCTCGTAGGCGGGCCCGTAATCGGTGGTGGCCTTGATCACCACGTCCGCCGACATCGGCAGGTAGCCGCGGCCCTCCTTGGAGATGAGGCGGGCGACCTCCTCGCGGTTCTTCACGCAATAGGCCTGCGCGCGGACGATGGCCTCGACCGCCCTCCCCGTCCATTCGGGGTTGGCTGCCACCTGCCGCTCGTGGGCGACGACGACGCAGCAGGGATGGTTCTTCCAGATGTCGCCGGTGAAGCGCAGCATCCGCGCCCCGGCCTTGAGTTCGCCGAGCGCGTTGAACGGCTCGGCGACGATGTAGCCGTCGATCTTGCCCGCCGCGAGGGCCGCCGGCATCTCCGGCGGCGGCAGGATCTGGAGGGCGCATTCGTTCGCACCCGCCTCGCCGCGGATCACCGGCGTCACGCCGGATTCGCGCAGGGCATATTGCAGCACGACGTTGTGCATCGAGTACCAGTACGGCACCGCGACCCGCTTGCCCGCGAGGCCCCGGAAATCCTCGATCCCGCTTTTTCCCCCGACGACGATGCCGGAGCCGTTGGTGTGGGCCCAGGCCAGCACCTTCACCGGGAACTTGTTGTTGTAGCGCATCCAGACCGGGATCGGCTTGAGCAGATGCGCGAGGTTGAACTTGCCGGCGGCGAACCCCTCGACCAGGGCCGACCAAGAGCGCACCGGAATCGGCTCGGCGACCTTGAGGCCGGCCTCCTCGAAGAAGCCCTTGGCGTGGGCGACGAGGAGCGCGGTGGCGTCGGTGATCGGCAGGTAGCCGATGCGCACGGTCTCGTCGTCGGCCGCATGCGCCGCCCGGCTCGACAGGCCGAGCGCTCCGCCGCCGAGGAGCGCGGCCAGCCCGCCGCGGGCAAGCGCGTCGAGGGTGTCGCGCCGGGTCCAATCGGCACGGGTCCATTCGTGCGCCCACAGGGCGGAGAGGTCGTCGGGGGCACTCATCGGGTCTCGTTTTTTTGGGATTCTTGGGTCAGGCGGCAACTCGCTCGGGAGTGGCAGGCCTCAAGCGACGGCGAAGCTCGGCCTCCGCGTCGTCGCCCAGCCAAAAGTCGTCGGCGATGCGGGCGGGGCGGCCGGCGAGCACGACGGCACGGCGAGCGAGCGCCGCCACGTCGGCGAGATCGTGGGTGACGACGATCAGGGTCAGCCCGCGGGCTTGCGCGAGACGCAGCACGTCGGCGCGCAGGCTCGCGCGCATCTCGGGATCGAGCGCTGAGAACGGTTCGTCGAGGAGCAGGATGCGCGGCCGGCTCGCCAGCGCGCGGGCGAGCGCCACGCGCTGCTGCTGACCGCCGGAAAGCTGGTGCGGCTTGGCCTCTGCCCGCTCGCTCAGGCCCAGTTCCTCGAGGAGACGGCGGGCTTCCGCCCCGGCGTCGGTGCGCCCCGAGCGTCCGCCGAGCCGGGCCGGCAGCAGCACGTTGTCGAGGACGGTGGCCCACGGCAGCAGTGCGGGCCGTTGGAACATCACGGTGCAGCCCGGCACCGGGCCGCGCACCGCCGCGCCATCGACCCGCACCGTGCCGGAGGACGGGGCGGCGAGCCCGGCGAGGACCTGCAGCAACGTCGATTTTCCGACGCCCGAGCGGCCGAGGATGCCGACGCGCTCGCCGGCCTCCACCGCGAGATCGACGCGCTCGAACACCGGCGCGGCTCCGTAACGATAGGCGACCGAGGCGAGGGCGAGATGGGGGCTGGCAAGGTGGGGAATTGGACGGGTCATCGGTTCCGGAAACTGGGCGCAGCCCGCACCTCCCCGGCCTCGAAGGCCTGCGGTCGGCACCGTGGGCCGCGTGCGGTCAAGATGACCGATCGACGGCGGCTAGATCAATGAATGCAAAATCCAAATATTGATCGGGCGCGGGGAGATTTTTCCGCGTACAGATGCCGCGATGATGCGTTTCGTCTTTGTGGGCTCGACGGGCCTCGCATTCCGGTGCCGGAAGGCAATTCCTTGTTTCAATCGCCCTCCGCCCGGCGGTCTACGCGCAGGATCGGGGCACCGGCATCAAGCTGTTCGCGACGCAAAGCTGGTACGTGCGCGACGGACGAGGTCCGGCGGCTGGTGGCGCACGCCCTGGACGGTCACGGGCTTGAGGAACTGGTCGTGCGCGGAATCGATCGGCACGCGCAGGGACAAGGAATCGACCGCCGGAACCTCGACGGGGGCGGCGCGCCCCCTCGATGCCGGAAAATGCGGCTCGCGCCTCGCACGATCTGATGAGCCGCAACGGGCTCGCGTAAATCTTCTCTCGAATCTCGTCGCAGGGCATCGCCGCCCTCTCATGCGTCGTTCTTTAAAAAGAACAATCCCGTTGACTTGACGAACGCTCGCCGACACCCTGGTGGCCTCGGTCGGGCCCACGGCCCGGCCCTCGACGGAGAGAGGACGGCCCAAACCATGGCGTTTCGACCCCTGCACGACCGCGTGCTGCTGCGCCGCGTCGAAAGCGACGAGCGGACCAAGGGCGGCATCATCATTCCCGACACCGCCAAGGAGAAGCCGCAGGAGGGCGAGGTCGTCGCCGTCGGCCCCGGCGCCCGCGACGAGCAGGGCCGCGTCAACGCCCTCGACGTACGGGCCGGCGACCGGGTGCTGTTCGGCAAATGGTCCGGCACCGAGGTCAAGGTCGATGGCCAGGATCTGCTGATCCTGAAGGAATCCGACATTTTGGGCGTGATCGCCGCCTGAGCCGATACCAACCCACCGGGAGACCCCACATGGCTGCGAAAGACGTGAAATTCTCCGGCGACGCGCGCGAGCGGCTGCTGCGCGGCGTCGACATCCTGGCGGATGCCGTGAAGGTGACGCTGGGACCGAAGGGCCGCAACGTCGTCATCGAGAAGAGCTTCGGGGCGCCGCGCATCACCAAGGACGGCGTCACCGTCGCCAAGGAGATCGAGCTGGAGGACCGGTTCGAGAATCTCGGCGCGCAGCTCGTGCGCGAGGTCGCCTCCAAGACCAACGATCTGGCCGGCGACGGCACCACCACGGCCACCGTGCTGGCCCAGGCGATCGTGCGCGAGGGCGCCAAGGCCGTGGCGGCGAACTTCAACCCGCTCGACCTCAAGCGTGGCATCGACCTCGCCACCGCTGCCGCCGTGAAGGACATCACCGGCCGCGCCCGCAAGGTGACCGCTTCCGACGCCATCGCCCAGGTCGGCACCATCTCGGCCAACGGTGATGCCGAGATCGGCCGCCTGATCGCGGAGGCCGTCGAGCGGGTCGGCAAGGAGGGCGTCATCACGGTGGAGGAGGCCAAGACCGCCGAGACCGAACTCGACGTGGTCGAGGGCCTGCAATTCGACCGCGGCTACCTCTCGCCGTACTTCGTGACGAACACCGAGAAGCTGATCGCCGAACTCGACGATCCCTACATCCTCATCCACGAGAAGAAGCTGTCCTCGCTCCAGCCGCTGCTGCCGGTGCTGGAGGCGGTGGTGCAATCGAGCCGGCCGCTGCTCATCATCGCCGAGGATGTCGAGGGCGAGGCGCTGGCCACCCTCGTGGTGAACAAGCTGCGCGGCGGCCTCAAGGTGGCGGCGGTGAAGGCGCCGGGCTTCGGCGACCGGCGCAAGGCGATCCTGGAAGACATCGCCATCCTGACGAACGGGCAGGTCATATCCGAGGATCTCGGCATCAAGCTCGAGAACGTGTCGATTCCGCTGCTCGGCCAGGCCAAGCGCGTGCGCATCGACAAGGAGAGCACCACGGTCGTGGACGGCGCGGGCGAGAAGGCGCAGATCGAGGCCCGCGTCGGTCAGATCAAGGCGCAGATCGAGGACACGACCTCGGATTACGACCGCGAGAAGCTGCAGGAGCGCCTCGCCAAGCTCGCGGGCGGCGTCGCGGTGCTGCGCGTCGGCGGCGCCACCGAGGTCGAGGTGAAGGAGAAGAAGGACCGGGTCGACGACGCGCTGAACGCCACCCGCGCGGCGATCGAGGAGGGCATCGTGCCGGGCGGCGGCACCGCGCTGCTGCGGGCCAAGGCGGTGGTGGCGGGGCTCACGACCGACAACGCCGACGTGCGGGCCGGTATCAACATCGTCCTCAAGGCCCTCGAAGCGCCGATCCGCCAGATCGCGGCCAATGCCGGCGTCGAGGGCTCGATCGTGGTCTCCAAGGTTCTGGAGAATCCGTCCGAGACCTTCGGTTTCGACGCGCAGACCGAGACCTACGGCGACCTCGTCGAGGCCGGCATCGTCGATCCCGCCAAGGTGGTGCGCACGGCCCTTCAGGACGCCGCCTCGGTCGCGGGGCTCCTGGTGACGACGGAGGCGCTGGTCGCCGACCGGCCGAAGGAGAAGGCCGCGCCGTTGCTGCCCGGCGGTCCCGAGTTCTGACCCCGCGCTCGCCGGGCGGCCGATCCGCCGCCCGGCGAGCTCGGCGGCACCGTTGTTGCTCAGAGCACTCCCAGCCCGATCCGGCCCCGTCACCGCGTGCTGCCCCAGCCGTGGGCACATCGGGTCAACCTGCTTCGACGAGGTGGATACATGGCCCTGTCATCGGAGTTTCGCCGCAGGCTCGAAGGCTACAGCCTGACCACGGCCGAGATCCTGTATCACCTGCCCGATCATCCCCACCTGCTCCAGACCTTCGTCTGGCAGGAGCTCGACCTGTTCCCGCGCTTTCCCGAGCTGAAGCGGTTCCTGGCCTTCTGGCAGGAGCGCCTGGACGGGCCGCTGCACTCGGTCCGGGTGATGCACAGCCGCCTGATCAAGCCGGCCGAGCTGACAACGGTCTCCGGCGAGTTCCACCTGCACTGAAGCGGCAAGTCCCGGGATCCCAAAGGGAGCATCCCTTTGGCGGGGTGTGGGGCGGAGCCCCATGACGGCTTCGCCGACCGGGCTCCGCCCTGGACCCGCGAAGGGCTTGCCCTTCGAAACCGGGACGCGGGCGCGCCCGCCTCACGGCTGCTTGTGGATCGGATCGACCCAGTAGACCGTCTCAGGAACCTCGGCGGCCTCGACGTCCGGCAGGTTGACCACCACGGCCTCGTTGTCCGACCGCACCAGCACGCAGTGCAGGGGCTCGTCGGTCGAGGCGTTGATCTCCTGATGCGGCACGTAGGGCGGCACGAAGATGAAGTCGCCGGGGCCGGCCTCGGCGACGTATTCGAGACGCTCGCCCCAGCGCATCCGGGCGCGGCCGGAGACGATATAGATCACGCTCTCCAGGGCGCCGTGATGGTGCACGCCGGTCTTGGCGTCGGGCTCGATCGCCACCGTGCCGGCCCAGATCTTCTGTGCGCCGACGCGGGCGGCGTTGACCGCCGCCTGCCGGAACATGCCGGGCGTCTGCGCCGTATTGGGATCGAGCCGGTCGCCGGGGATCACCCGCACGCCGTCGTGCTTCCAGCGTGCGCCGCCCTCGTCGTGATCGTGGATGTGCGGTTCGTGCTCGTGAGTATGGCCGTCGCCGATGTCGTGCATGGTGAAACCTCCGTGAGCGATCATCGCATGACGGCGAGCGCGTCGGAAAACCCCGCGTCGAGGATCACCTCGGCGCGCGGGGCGCGGGAGGCCGGGATCAGGCCGGCGCGCACGTAGAGGTCGATGATGCGCTGCTCATCCGTGATGACGCTCTCGTCGATCGGCACGGTGCGGTACTGGGCGCGGCCGAACCAGCGCAGCGGCACCGCCTCGGGCAGGCCGATCAACTTCGACCACGCGGCGGCATAGGGGCCTGGGTCGGTCAGCGCCCAGGCCCGCGCCTTGGCCAGCCGCGCGGCGTAGTCGGCGAGCAGGGCGCGCTTGGTCTTGAGCGCCGTGTCGTTCGCTACCGCGTAGCTCAGGCCCGGCGTGATGCCGTTGCCGTCGCGGACCACCCGGACGAGCCCGGCGAGTTCGGCCGCCGAGGTATAGGGCTCCCAGGTCGACCACGCATCGACCGCGCCGGAGGTCAGCGCCAGCTTGGCGTCGGCGGGCGGGAGGAAGCGGAACTGCACGCTATCGGCGGGCAAACCCGCCTCTTCGAGGGCGGCGAGCACGACCTGATGGCCGATCGAGCCGCGGTTGGTGGCGATGCGCTTGGCCCGCAGGTCGGCGACGCTGCGGATCGCGGAATCGGGCCGCACCAGGATCGCGAGCCCGTCCTGCCGGTTGCGGAAGGCGAGGAACGCCTTGACCGGCACGCCCGCCGCAGCCGCGAAGGTGAAGGGCGCGTCGCCCACCCCGCCCGCATCGATCGCGCCCGCGTTCAACGCCTCCAACAGCGGTGCAGCGGCGGGGAACTCGCTCCATTCGAGCCGGTAGGGCAGGCCGTCGAGCACGCCCGCGGCCTCCATCAGGGCGCGGGCGTTGCCGCGCTGGTCGCCGACGCGCAGGGTCTCTTCCGCGCGGGCCGGGGCGAGGGCGGCGAAGGCCAGCGCGATCAGGACGAGGAGGCGGGCCATCACGCGGCCTCCGCCGCTGCGCCACGCTGCGCCAGCAGGTGCTTGAAGGCGGGCAGCAGCGCGCGCCCGTACTGGATCGCGTCTTCCAGCGGGTCGAAGCCGCGGATCAGGAAGGTGCGCACGCCGAGATCGTGATAGTCGAGGAGCGCGTCGGCGACCTGCTCGGGCGTGCCGACGAGCGCCGTCGAGTTGCCCGATGCCCCCGTCTCGGCGGCGATCGCGGTGTAGAGCCGCTTGTCGAGGCGCGGGCCTTGCGCCGCCGCCGCGAGCAGCCGGCGCGAGCCCTCGTTCTGCGGTGCCGCGGCCGGTCCGAGGCCGCGGGCGGCCCGCAGCCGCCGGGTCTCGGCGAGGATGGCGTCCGCCCGCGCCCAGGCCCGCTCCTCGGTCTCGGCCAGGATCGGCCGCAGCGACAGGCTGAAGCGCGGGGCGCGCCCGTGCGGGGCGGCCGCCGCGCGCAGCCGGCCGATCAGCTCGCGCACCTGGGCCTGGGTCTCGCCCCACAGCGCGTAGGTGTCGGCGTGCCGGCCCGCCACCGCGAGGGCGGCGGGCGAGGCGCCGCCGAAATAGACCGGGATCGCCCCCACCGGCTTCACCTCGGAAAAGCCGCCCGCGATCCGGTAATGCGTGCCCGCATAGTCGAACGGCGTGTCCGAGGTCCACGAAAGGCGCAGGATGTCGAGGAACTCGCTCGTGCGGGCGTAGCGCTCGTCCTTGGTGAGGCGGTCGCCGTCGCGGGCCAGATCGCGGTCGTCGCCGCCGCTGATCGCGTGGATCGCCACCCGGCCGCCGGTGAGACGGTCCAGCGTCGCGAACTGGCGCGCCGCGACGGTCGGCGCGGTGAAGCCGGTGCGGTGGGCGATCATCAGCCCGATCCGCCGCGTCGCGTGGGCGATCTCGGCGGCGATCAGCAGCGGGTCGGGCGCCGTGGCATAGAAGGCCACCAGCACCCGGTCGAACCCGCCGTGCTCGTGCGCCTGCGCCAGGAGGCGCAGGTAATCGGGCTCGATCGCCGGTCCGCGCGGGGCGCGTGACTCGGAGACCTCGTGCGGGGCGACGAAGCCGATGAATTCGGTGGCGTCGGGCGGCAGCAGGCTCATGGGGTTCTCCTCGTCAGACGCCGAGCGCGGCGCGGCCGGTGGCAGAGCGAACCGCGTCGCCCTGCGGCCAGTGGATGCGCGCGCACAGGACGTCGCGCAGGTGCCGCTCCAGCGGATGTTTTCGGGACAGCGCAGCGTTGCCGCACAGCTCGGACACCCGCTGCACTGCCTGGATCGCGTTCTCGGTCACCGTCAGCTTGACGAAGCCCGCCTCCTGCGGTGCGGGCGGCGCTCTCTCATCGGTCTCGGCAGCGAGGCTCGCGACCAGTCGGGCGTTGACGGAGAGCAGCCGTTCGTTCTCGCCGAAAGCCTCGTGGAAGCGGGGCAGGCTGGCGAGCGGCGCGCCGAGACTGCCGGGAACGCGCTCGTGCAGGAAGCGCGCGAACCACGCTTGCGACGCCCGCGCGACGCCATCGTAGAGAGCGGCGAGAAGCGCGCAGCTCCAGGCCTGCTGCAGGGAATCGGGCCGCCGCCACTCGTCCGGGCGCCGCAGATCGACGGCGTGTTCGGCCGGTATGCGGACATCCTCGAACACCACGTCGTGGCTGCCCGAGGCGCGCAGTCCCAGATGGTCCCACGTCTCCTCGATGCGCAGGCCGGGGGACGACATCGGCACTAGAAAATTTCCGATGCGCGGCTCGGCCTCGTCGGTGCGGGCGAAGACGAGGCCGTAGGCGAGCCCCGGCGCGCCGGTGGAGTAGATCTTCCGCCCCGTCAGGCGCCAGTCGCCGCCGTCGTGCCGGGCGAGGGTGGCCGGCAGGCCGCCGCGGGCCGGCGTGCCGAGATCGGGCTCGACCCGCAGCGCGTTGATGAGGGCGCCGTCCGCCGCGGCCTCGCGCCCGATCCGGTCGGCCAGCGCGCGGGGCCAGGGCGTGTCCGCGCGATGGATCAGCCCGTGCTGGAGCAGCGTCATCGCCAGCACGAGCGCGACCGCCGGATCGCCCGCACCGACGGCGCCGACCACCTGCGCCGCCTGCATGAGCCCGCCCCCGCCGCCGCCGAGCCGTTCCGGCACACTGAGCCCGATCAGGCCGGCCTCGCGCAGGGCCGCGAGGGGGGCGTGCGGGAAGGCGCCGCTGCGGTCGCGCTCGGCCGCGCCGTCGGCGAAGCGTTCGGCGAGCGTGCGGGCGGTGTCGAGGGGCGCGGCGGCCGTATTCATCGAGGAGGCATGGGAGGCGGTGGAGGGGCCTTGAGGTGGCGTGCGGAGACGGTCGGCAGGTGGCGCCCCGGCCGGTGTCCCCATGCTCGGCGGGCGGCCCCGCGCGGTCAACGAAACGTGTTTCCAAAGTCGGGGGCGCCGAAAGGAGGTTCTGCCCACGAGCCCCGGAATGCCGGAAGATCACGCTCCGCCCTGCCGCCGGCGCGCAGGTCATCTGCTGCGGATGCAATTGCGATAGGATTTACCCCGAGCTTTCCCGTCATGGGGCCGATGTTCGACGGTGCGAACCACGGAACGGAAAATCTTCTCGCCCGAGCCGTGGCCGAGAAATTTCATCGCAAGCTGCAGCGCATCTTGAAAAGATGCTTCGATTGACTTCATCGCTGCGCGATTGAAGATTGAATACATCGGCCCGACCAACGAGGCCGTTCTCCCTATCGATGCGCCAAGCCGTCCCGACTCTCCGGGCGGACGTGCGCGCGTGCGCCCTCTCCCGGAGACGACCATGACCGACGAGCCCCCGCGCCCCGGCCTCCTGCCGTCGCGCCGATCCCTGCTGCGCGCGGGCGCCGCGGCGGCGGCCCTGCCGCTTGGGTTCGGGATGGGCGGCGTGCGCGCCTGGGGGCCCGGTCCGGCGCCGTTCGATCCCGGCCCGATCTGCCGCCCCACCGCCGCGGAGGCCGCCGCGGGCCCGCTGAAACCGATCAAGCTCGCCTGGAACGCCACCGCGATCTGCACCGCCGCAGCCCCGCTCGCCAAGGAGCGCGGCATCTTCGCCGCGCACGGGCTCGATGTGGAGTTCGTCAATTTCGGCGGCTCGACCGAGGCGCTGCTGGAGGCCATCGCGACGGCCAAGGCCGATGCCGGCATCGGCATGGCGCTGCGCTGGCTGAAACCCCTGGAGCAGGGCTTCGACGTGAAGGTCACCGCCGGCCTGCACGGCGGCTGCCTGCGGCTGCTCGGTGCGAAATCCGCCGGCATCACCGACATCGCCGCGCTCAAGGGCAAGACGATTGCGATCAGCGACCACGCCAGCCCGGCCAAGAATTTCTTCGCGCTTCTGCTCGCCAAGGCCGGCATCGATCCCGAGACCGGCGTCGAGTGGCGCCAATACCCGGCCGATCTCCTCAACCTCGCGGTCGAGAAGGGCGAGGCGCAGGCGCTGGCCGATTCCGATCCGCGCACGTGGATCTGGTTGAAGGACCCGAAATTCGCGGAAGTCGCCACCAACCTGTCGGGCGACTACGCCGACCGCACCTGCTGCGTGGTGGCGGTGCGCGGCAGCTTGATCCGGGGGGATCGCGCGGCCGCCGGCGCGCTCACCCGCGCCGTGCTGGAGGCGGGCCACCGCGTCCACGCGGACCCGGAGGACGCCGCCCGCATCTTCTCCGGTTACGGTGGACGGGGCTCGGTCGAGGATCTGGCCGCGATGCTCAGGAGCCAGCACCACGGCGACCGCCCCGTCGGCGCCGACCTCAAGCGCCAGCTCGTGCTCTACGGCGACGAGCTGAAACAGGTGAACGTCCTCAAGCGCTCGACCGATACGGCGAAGTTCGCCGAACGCGTCTACGCCGACGTGCTGAGCTGAAGGCGCGCCCATGGCCCATCTCACCGGATTCGCCGGCACCCTGCCAAGCGCGGCGCGCCTTCCCGGACCGCCTTTGCGGGCGCTCGTCCTCGGGGCGGCGTGGCTCGCGCTCGCAGGCGCGACCTATGCCCTGCCGGAAGAGGGCGATTTTGCTTACACCGCGACCTTCGCCGCCGTTGCGCTGGCCCTCGGCCTAGCGCTCGCGCCGCTCGCCGCCCTCTCGGCCCGCCTCGGCCGGGCCGGGGCTTCTCTGGCGCATTGGACGCCCTGGCTGACGCTCGTGGCGCTGGGCTTCCTCGCCTGGGAACTGATCACCGCGAAGTTCGCGCTCCTGCCAATGCCGTTCTTCCCCCCGCCCCAGGCGATCCTGGAAGTCTTCCTCGACGACTGGCCCCGGCTCGGCGGCTCCATCCTGGCCTCGCTGAAGCTGCTGGCGGGCGGTTACCTGATCGGCGCCGGGCTCGGCTTCGTGCTCGGCGTCGCCATCGGCTGGTCGAAGGCGGTGGGCTACTGGGCCCATCCGATCCTGCGCTTCGTCGGGCCGTTGCCCGCGACCGCGTGGTTGCCGCTCGCCTTCTTCGTGTTCCACTCGTCGTGGTCGGCCAGCACCTTCCTGATCGCGCTCGCCACCGGCTTTCCCGTGACGGTGCTGACGTGGTCCGGCGTGGCCGGCGTCAACAAGGCCTATTTCGATGTGGCGCGCACGCTGGGCGCCTCGCCCGCCTTCCTCGTGCTGCGGGTGGCGGTGCCGGCGGCGCTGCCGCACGTCTTCGTCGGGCTGTTCATGGGGCTCGGCGGCGCGTTCGCCGTGCTGGTGGTGGCCGAGATGCTCGGCGTGAGGGCCGGCCTCGGCTGGTACCTGCAATGGGCCCAAGGGTGGGCGGCCTACGCCAACCTCTACGCCGCGCTGATCGTGATGGCGCTGATGTGCTCCGGGCTCATCTCCCTGCTGTTCCGCTTCCGCGACCGGGTGCTCTCCTGGCAGAAGGGGCTGGTGCAATGGTAGCCGCGATCCTCGAGCGCCCCAACGCCGACGTGGCCGGATCGCGCCTCGCGATCGAGGCGGTCTCGCACGCCTTCGACATCCGTGGCACGGCCCTGCCCGTCCTCGACCGCATCTCGCTCGACGTGGCGCCCGGCGGCTTCGTGGCGCTGCTGGGCCCCTCCGGCTGCGGCAAGTCCACCCTGCTGCGCCTCGTCGCCGGGCTGGAGCCGCCGGGCGCCGGCCGCATCGCCGTCGATGGACGGCGGGTCGAAGGCCCCGACCCGTCGCGTCTCCTCGTGTTCCAGGACCCGACGCTCTATCCCTGGCGCACGGTGCAGGGGAACGTGAGGCTGGGGCTGGAGGCCCGCGGCGTCGCGAAACCGGACCGCGCGGCGAAGGTCGAGGCGGCGTTGCGCCTCGTCGGGCTCGACGGCTTCGCCGAGGTGTTTCCCCACCAGCTCTCCGGTGGCATGGCGCAGCGCGCGGCGCTGGCCCGCGCCCTGGTGAACGCGCCGCGCCTGCTGCTGCTCGACGAGCCGCTCGGCAAGCTCGACGCCCTGACCCGGCTGGCGCTCCAGGCCGAAATCCTGCGGCTGTGGCAGGAGACGCGCTTCACCACCCTCCTCGTCACCCACGATGTGGAGGAAGCCTTGGTGCTGGCCGAGCGCGTGATCGTGCTCTCCGACCGCCCGGCGGCGATCCGCGCGGACCTGCCCGTCGATCTCCCCTATCCGCGTCACCGCGACGACCCCGAACTGGTGCGCCTGCGCCGCACGATCCTCGGCATTCTCGGTCAGCCGATCTAGAGCCGTATCCGCTTAGGTAGCGACGGCCAAGTCGGCATCGTAACCGCCTACGGCGAGGCAGTTGCGACACTTGTCAACTGTGAACCGAGCGAAGGTCTGCCGGATGGTGTGCCACGACCGAGATTGTGGGGCGCTGAGAGGTCTCTCTTTGGAAGCCGTGGCTTCACCCGACTTTATTTTCTAACAGGTTTCACCCGACTAATTTTTTCACCCGACTTTTTTTGCCATGGACACACGCACGGCTGAAACCTCGGCCCCTACTCCACCGTCACCGACTTCGCGAGGTTGCGCGGCTGGTCCACGTCTTTCCCCATGAAGACGGCGGTGTGATAGGCGATCAACTGCACCGGCACCGCGTAGACGATGGGGGCGACCACCGGGTCCACCTCCGGCATGGTCAGCGTCGCCAGCGTGTCGAGGCCGGCGGCGGCCGCGCCACGGGCGTCGCCGACGAGGATGATCTTGCCGCCCCGCGCCGCGACCTCCTGCATGTTCGAGACCGTCTTCTCGAAGATCGCGTCGTGGGGCGCAATGACGATCACCGGCACGCTCTCGTCGATCAGCGCGATGGGCCCGTGCTTGAGTTCGCCCGCCGCATAACCTTCGGCGTGGATGTAGCTGATTTCCTTGAGCTTCAGCGCGCCTTCGAGCGCCATCGGATAGCTGGTGCCGCGGCCCAGATAGAGCACGTCGCGGGCCTTGGCGATCTCGCGGGCTAGCGCCTCGACCTCCCCCTCCAGCTTCACCGAGTCCGCCATCAGCCCCGGCACGGAGATGAGCGCGTCGACCAGCGCCCGCTCTCGGGCCGCATCGATCGTGCCCCGCGCCCGGCCCGCCGCGATGGCGAGGCAGAGCAGCACGGTAAGCTGACACGAGAAGGCTTTCGTCGAGGCCACGCCGATCTCGGGGCCGGCGAGCGTCGGCATCACCGCGGAGGATTCCCGCGCGATGGTCGAGGTCGGCACGTTGACGACGCTGAGGGTGTGCTGGCCCTGGGCCTTCGCATAGCGCAGCGAGGCCAGGGTGTCGGCGGTCTCGCCCGATTGCGAGATGACCAGCGTCAGCCCGCCCTGCTCCAGCGGCGGCTCGCGGTAGCGGGTCTCGGAGGCGACGTCGATCTCGACCGGCAGCCGCGCGATCGTCTCGAACCAGTACTTGGCCACCAGGCCGGCATAGAAGGCGGTGCCGCAGGCGGTGATCGACAGGCGCGACAGTTTCGCGAAGTCGAAGGGTAGCGTGCCGGGCAGCGCGATGCGCCCATTCGCCATGTCGACGTAGTGGGCGAGCGTACGGCCGACGACCTCCGGCTGCTCGTGGATTTCCTTGGCCATGAAGTGGCGGTGGTTGCCCTTGTCGACGAGGTAGGCTTGCGTGGCGATGCGCTGGCGGGCGCGCTTCACCACCGCGCCCTCGATGTCGCGGATCTCGGCGCCGTCGCGGGTCAGGATCGCCCAGTCGCCCTCTTCGAGATAGGTGATCTCGTCGGTGAAGGGGGCGAGCGCGAGCGCATCGGAGCCGAGATAGGTCTCACCCCGGCCGAAGCCGATGGCGAGCGGCGCGCCGTGGCGGGCGCCGATCAGGAAGTCCTCCTCGCCGGCGAACAGGAAGCCCAGCGCGAAGGCGCCGCGCAGGCGCGGCAGCGCGGCGGCGACCGCCTCCACGGCTCCGAGCCCCTGCCCCATCAGGTGATGGACGAGCTGCGCCACGACCTCGGTGTCGGTGTCGGACTCGAACCGGGCGCCGGTGGCCTGCAGCTCTTCCTTCAGCTCGCGAAAATTCTCGATGATGCCGTTATGGACCACGGCCAGCCGCTCGGTGGCGTGGGGATGGGCGTTGGTCTCGTTGGGGCGCCCATGCGTCGCCCAGCGGGTGTGGCCGATGCCGATGGCGCCGGACAGCGGCGCCTGCGACAGCTTGATCTGGAGGTTGGAGAGCTTGCCCTCGGCGCGCCTGCGCTCCAGCCGGCCGTGCTCCAAAGTGGCGATTCCGGCGGAATCGTAGCCGCGATATTCGAGCCGCCGCAGCGCCTCGACCAGCCCATCCGCCACCGACTCGCGCCCGACGATGCCGACGATTCCGCACATGGTCCGATCCTCAACGCCGCCCGGCCGCCCACACGCCGGCATCCCGAAACGGGACACTGCCCCGCTCCGCCATGTTGCAGTGCAAGGGACGGACCTCAAGGGGCCGCGCGAAACCGGGCTTGTACCGGATCGCGGCGGCACAAGGCCAGCGGTTACGGCGGGGGCTTCGCGACCCGGCGCCATGGGGCGTCCGCCCCCTCATCACACCCACCGCCGTCATTCCGGGGCCGCGCAGCGGAACCCGGACCCGAAGGGGCGCGCCGGAGGCGTGCAATCCACGACTGGCCGCGACGGTGACAACAGCCGCGCATCACGGGTGGATTCCGGGTTCGCCTTCGGCGCCCCGGAATGACGGTGGTGGCAATCAGCCGTTCTTCGCAGCCTTCGCCGCGTTCAGCGTCTGCCGCAGCGTCTTGGCCGCACCCTCGCGCGTCGTCTGCCGACCCCGGGCGAGCGCCAGGGCGTCGGCGGGGACGTCGCGGGTGATGACCGAGCCGGCGCCGACGAGCGCGCCGTCGCCGATGTGGACGGGGGCGACCAGCGCCGAATTCGAGCCGATGAAGGCGCCCGCGCCGATCACCGTCTTATGCTTCGACACGCCGTCGTAATTGCAGGTGATGGTGCCGGCACCGATATTCGCGCCCGCGCCGACCTCGGCGTCGCCGAGATAGGTCAGGTGCGAGGCCTTGGCGCCCGCGTGCAGGGTGGCGTTCTTCACCTCGACGAAGTTGCCGAGATGGACGCCTTCCTCCAGCACCGCGCCGCCGCGCAGGCGCACATGCGGGCCGATATCGGTGCCCGCCATCAGCCGGGCATCGTGCAGGTGCGAGAAGGCGCGAACCGTGCAGCCGTCGCCGATCACCACGCCGGGGCCGAACACGCAATGGGGCTCCACCAGCACGTCGCGGCCGAGCACGGTGTCGGCGCTCAAGAAAACGGTCTCGGGGGCGATCAGCGTCGCGCCGCCGAGCTGGGCCGCGCGGCGCAGGCGCGCCTGGATCGCGGCCTCGGCCACCGAGAGCTGAACCCGGTCGTTGACGCCGAGCGCCTCGTCCTCGGCCACATCCACCACGGCCACTTGGAGTCCGTCGGCGACGGCGAGCGCGACCGCGTCGGTGAGGTAGTATTCGCGGTTGGCGTTGTCGTTGCCGATCCGGGAGAGAAGCGACAGGGCATGCGCCCCGGAGAGCGCCATCAGCCCGGCATTCGACAGCCGCACCGCCCGCTCCTCGGCGCTCGCGTCCTTCTCCTCGCGGATCGCCACGACCCGGCCGCCCTCGGTCAGCACCCGTCCGTAGCCGGTCGGGTCGCGCGCCTCGAAGGCCAGCACCGCGACCGCCGCGCCCGCGCGCAAGGGGGCCCGCAGCCGCGCATAGGTCTCGGCGGTGATCAGCGGCGTGTCGCCGAAGGCCACCAGCACGTCGGCCGGACGGCCCTCGATCGCCGCGCGGGCGGCGAGCACGGCATGCGCGGTGCCGAGGCGCTCGGCCTGGGGATGGGTGCTGGCGCCCGGCGCCATGCGGGCGACCTCGTCGGCCACGTCCGCGCGGCCGGGCTCGACCACCACGGCGAGGTTTTGGGCGCCCGCCTCCTGCACGGCGGCGAGCACGTGGCCGAGCATCGTGCGGTGGGCCAGCGCGTGCAGCACCTTGGGCCGCTCCGAGCGCATCCGCGTGCCCTTGCCGGCGGCGAGTACAATCGCGGTGAACCCGCCCCCCGCCGTGCCGTGATCCGCGCTCATCCGTCCGGTCCCTCACCGCTGGTCGTGTCGGCGGCGGTGTAGCCGATCCGTGCCGACGCGCGAAGACCGTGCCCGCCACGCTGACATTTGCCTGACATCCGCCGTCAGGCCGGCGCCGGGGGCCGGGGGCTATCGAGGCCGGGTCCTCTTCCAATCCCAAGGAGCCTTCGATGACCCGGACCTTCGCCCCCAAATCCTTCGTCTTCGGCCTCGTCGCGGCCGGCCTGCTGACCGCCCCGGCGCTCGCCGACGACCGGCCCGGCCCCGACTGGATGCCGATCGAAGGCGCGGTGCGCGCCCTCGAACAGGCCGGCTATTCCGGCATCCGCGGCCTGGAGGCCGACGATGGCGTCTGGGAGGGCAAGGCCGTGAAGGACGGCCGCAGCGTCAAGGTGAAAGTCGATCCGCAGAGCGGCGCCGTCACCGAGAAGGCGGCCAAGGCCTCCAAAGCCTCGGACAAGCGCGACGCGGACGGCGACGACGATTGAGGCCGGAACCCGGCGGCGCCCCGCACCGGAGCCGCCGCCCTCCGCGCAACGCCGCCGCGCGGCCGGCGTAGTGGTCGGCGGCCCTCCGACGCGCTAGAAGCGGGCACCGATTCCCGATCCGGCCCCTTTGGCCGTGAAGGCGACCCCTTGCCCTTTCCGCCCCTACCCACTCCCCTCGCCCGGGCGCTCGAAGCGCGCAGCTACGCCGAGCCGACGCCCGTCCAGCAGGCCGTGCTCGACGCCGAGACGGGGCGCGACCTGCTCGTCTCGGCCCAGACCGGCTCGGGCAAGACCGTCGCCTTCGGGCTGGCCATCGCCGGCACGCTGCTCGACGCGAACGAGGCCCTGCCCCCGCCCGGCGCGCCGCTGGCGCTCGCCATCGCGCCCACCCGCGAACTGGCTCTTCAGGTCCAGCGCGAGCTGATGTGGCTCTATGCCGAAACCGGCGCGCGGGTGATCGCCAATGTCGGCGGCATGGACCCGCGCCGGGAATCGCGCGCGCTGGAAGCCGGCGCCCACATCGTCGTCGGCACGCCGGGCCGCCTGCGCGACCATCTGGAGCGCGGTCGCCTCGTCACCGAGAATCTCCGCGCGGTCGTCCTCGACGAGGCCGACGAGATGCTCGACATGGGATTCCGCGAGGATCTGGAATTCATCCTCGCCGCGACGCCGCCCGCGCGGCGCACGCTGCTGTTCTCGGCCACGCTGCCGAAGGCCATCGTGACCCTGGCCGAGCGCTACCAGCGCGACGCCCTGCGGCTGGCGGTCGCCGGCGAGACCCGCGGCCATGCCGACATCGCCTACCGCGCCGTCCGCGTGATGCCGCGCGAGGTCGAGCACGCCGTCGTCAACGTGCTGCGCTTCATCGATGCGCCGGTCTCGATCGTGTTCTGCAACACCCGCGATGGGGTGCGCCATCTCCAGGCCTCGCTGACTGAGCGCGGCTTTTCCGCCGTGGCGCTCTCGGGCGAACTCGGCCAGGGCGAGCGCAACGCCGCGCTCCAGGCCCTGCGCGACGGCCGCGCCCGCGTCTGCGTCGCCACCGACGTCGCCGCCCGCGGCATCGACCTGCCGGGCCTCGACCTCGTCATCCACGCCGACCTGCCCCACGACGCCGAGGTGATGCAGCACCGCTCCGGCCGCACCGGCCGCGCCGGGCGAAAAGGCACGAGCGTGGTGCTGGTGCCGGCCTCCCGGCGGCGCCGCGCCGAGCAGATGTTCGCCATCGCCAAGGTCAACGCCGAGTGGAGCGGCCCGCCGACGGCGGACGAGATCCGCGTGCTCGACCGCGAGCGGATGATGGCCGACCCGCTGCTCGCCGAAGTCGAGTCGGACGAGGACCGCGACTGGGAGAAGGAATGGGCCGAGGCGCTGCTGGAGCGCTTCCCGCCGGAGCGCCTCGCGGCGTCGCTGGCGCGGCTCTACCGCTCCCGCATCCCCGTTCCGGAGGACGTGACCGATCCGGGCTTCGAGCCGCCGCGCCGCTCCGATCCCCGCGTCGGCGCCCCCATCGGCGCCCCGCGCGTGGGCGACGACGAGCCCGGCGTCTGGTTCCGGCTCAACATGGGCCGGCGCGACCGGGCCGAGCCGCGCCGCCTTCTGCCGATGCTGACCCGCCGTGGCGGGATCGGCCGCGGCGACATCGGCGCGATCCGCATCTTCGACCGGGAGACCACCTTCGAGATTCGCGGCAGCGCCGCCGAGGCCTTCGCCGAGGCCTTCGCCCGCCGGGGACCGCCGGACGTGCGCGTCGAGCGGATGCAGGGCGAGGCCCCGGCCGCCGGCAAGCCGCCGAAAAGCCCGCGCGCCGCCAAGCACCGCCGCGAAGTCGTCGGCAAGACGGCGCAGCGGCGCTGATTCCTCTTGGGATGGGGGCGGCCGCGAGGGCGGCCGTCTCGATCAAGCCCGCGCCGTCATTGCGCGGCGGGGCGTCAGCACTCCGGGGCGCGACCGCGGTGTCGAGGACGCTTCGAGCGCGGGTCCCATCCCCCGCGGATATCGGGCCTGCCCGCTAGCCGCTCTTTGCCTGCCCAGATCGAGCAAGCCCGATCTGGATGGGGAGGGGTTCGAGGGGCAGGGTGAGGCAGGAGCGGTGCCTTCCGCACCACCCCCCTCCTCCGTCTTCCCCATAGGGGGAGGAGCGCGCGACCTGAAGCGTGAGGGCTTGGGGCTGCCGGCCGGGCCCGCGCCCCTACTCCCCGTCCTTCTTGCCCATCAGCCCGCCGACGGTGGCGTTCCAGCCGTCGCGGAGTTGGCGCCCGCCGGGAATCTTCATGCCGAGCAGTTCCGGCTCGTCGTCCGCCGCCGCGCTGGGGGCGGGGGTAGGAGCGGCGGGTGCGGCCTCGGCCGTCGTCACGCGGGTGCGGGCGGCTGTTTTGCGCGCGGCCTCGGTCTTCTCGGCCTTGTCGGGGCGCGGCGTCGCCTTCGCCTCGGCCTTGGGAGCCTCGGGCTTGCGAGTGTCCGCCTTGCGGATTTCGGCCTTGGAGGGCTCCGGCTTGGGCGATTCCGGTTTGGCCGGCAGGGAGACGAAGCGGGCCGGCTGCTCGGCCTTGGCCCGCACCGTCTCGGTCCGCGCCGGCGCCAGCGGCGCGGCGACCTTCGCCGGCACGACGGCCGCCGCCGTGCGCGTGGGGGCCAGCGTCGAAGCCGGCTCGATCGGCAGGTTCGGGCGCCCGGAGGCCGCGGCGCGGACGGGCTCGGCCTTCGGCTCCGGCGTCTCGATCCGGGCCGGCGGTGTCGCGATCTCGGCACGGGCCGGCTCGGCCTTGGCGGCCTGAACCGGAGCGGGGGCGGCCTCCGCACGCTGCGGCGGTTCCACGGGGGGCAGCGCAGGGGGAAGTGACAGGCGCGTCGGCGCGGCGACCGGGCCCTCGGCGAGCGCCGGCACGCCGTCCTTCAGGTCGGGCCATTGCGAGGCCACGGACGCGACCGGAACCGGCCTCGCCCGCGGGTCGGCGAGGCCGGAGAAGAACGAGAACGCTCCGGCGGTGAAGCCCGCGAGCGCGGCGCCGCCGAGCACGATCCCGGCGGTGAGACGCCAAGGCGGGCGCGCCCGGCCGGCGCGCGGCGGCACCGGGTTCGGGCGGGTCTCGGACGGGTGGATCGCCACCGACATGCGGCTGGCCTCTTGCACGTTGTACCCCTGCAACAACTCCGCCTCGACAATGCGGCGGCAAGATGTCCCGGCAGTCCGATCCAGTGTTCGGCAGGCCGCGATCCGCGCGAATGCGCCCGCGAATCTGACGACGACCCTGGTCCGGCCTGGACTTTCCGAGTCTTCCCCGGCCGCGCGAGCCTATCGCGGAGAACCCGGCATGCTTAACCACTCATACGGCCGGCAGATTTAACGGAGGGTGCACGCCGCCCTAAGGGCTGGTGGCGCGCGGCGGGACGGGCCTTCGGATGCCCCAGAGCATCGGCCCGACAGGGTGGGGCCGGCTTTCGGGCAAAGCCGGTGGGACACGATAACGGACAGAATCGTCCCGAATCCGATATCCGGGACGATCCTCTAAGAGAAACATCAGTGCGCCGGCTGGGGGGCGTGGCGCTCGGCGCCATGGACTTTCACGAACCGATCGGCCACGGTGCCAGTGTCGAAACCGCAGGAATTCGAGACCTTTAACCGATGCGGACTTGCCGAATGATCCCGGGTCCCCAGGCCCGGCCGTCGGCCTGACCGATCGCGAGGCTCCGTGCCGAACCCCGCCGCTCCCCCCGCCCCTGCCGACATGCCCCCGATTCAGGCGCCCGCCCCCGAGGCCGCTTCGACACGTCCGGCCGCACCCTTCTGGGCCGGCTGGTCGACGCGCACGCGGCTGATCCTGGCCGTGCTGGCGATCGATGCGGTGGTCGCCCTGTTCTCCTGCGGCCTCATCGTCCTCAACGCCCGCCATGCCGTGAAGGTGGAGATGGACGCGAGCCTCGCCACGGTCGAGCCGCTCGTCGCCGAGACGATCCAGTCCCTGCGCAGCCCGAGCCCCGACAGCGTGCTCCACGCCCTCGACCTGCGGTTCCGCGCCCTGCGCCACGTCCGCGTCGCGATCCTCGACGCGGCGGGCGAGCGGGTCGGGTTCAGCCCGGCCAAGCGGCGGCGGGAGGCCCACGAGGCGCCCGCCTGGTTCGTCGGGCTGATCGCGCCCGCCCCGCGCCAGCACGACCTGCCGATCGAGATCGGCGGCGAGCGCATCGGCACCGTGTCGATCACCACCGAGCCCCTCGACGAGATCGAGGAGGTCTGGGGCTATGCCCGCTCGCTGGCGCTGGCGAGCCTCGTCCTCAACCTCTCGGTGCTGGCCGCGTTGATCGTCGCGTTGGGGCGCATCCTGCGCCCCCTCGACCAGCTCGCCGCCGGCCTCACCCGGCTGGAGCGGCACGATTACACCGCCCATCTCGACCCGCCGGCCTCGCGCGAACTCGCCGCCATCGCCGGCCGCTTCAACCGCGTCGCCGGGGCGCTCGCCGAGGCGCGGGCCGCCAACGCCCGCCTCAATCGCCAATTGCTGACCGCGCAGGACGACGAGCGCCGCCGCACCGCGCTTGAGCTCCACGACGAGTTCGGCCCCTGCCTGTTCGCGCTGGAAGCCAACGCCGCCTCCGTCGCCCGCCTCGCCGGGGCCGAGAAGGAGATCGACCGCGCCCGCCTCAGCCAGCGCGCCGCCGATATCGGCAGCATCGTCGGGCAGGTGCAGACGCTCAACCGCGACCTGCTCAACCGCCTGCGCCCGCATGCGCTGGGCGAGGTGCCGCTGGCCGACTGCCTCAACCTGCTCCTGCGCGACTTCTCGCGCCGCCATCCGGGCACCGCCTTCGAGGGCCGGTTCGAGGGTCTGGCGCGGGGCTACGGCGACATCGTCGATCTCACGGTGTTCCGCTGCATCCAGGAGAGCACGACCAACGCCGTGCGCCACGGCGCCGCCGCCCGCGTCTGGGCCGAGGCCGAGGAGGTCGCCGAGGACGGCGGGCGGGCCCTGACGATCCGCGTGCGCGACGACGGACGCGGCGTCGCCCCCGACCACCGCGTCGGCCTCGGCCTGTCGGGGATGCGCGAGCGGGTGGAAGCGCTCAGCGGGCGCTTCGCCCTTGACAACGGCGCGCCGGGCACGGTTGTCCGGATCGTCATCCCGATCGACCCCGAGCACGACGGCGAGGATGTCTCCGCCCCGCCCGTGCCCCAGGAAAAGTGATGCGCAGGCCATGAACGCGCAGACGATGTCCGCGACCTCGACCAAGGGCGAGGCCCCCCGCGGGCTGCCCGGAAAGGGCCCGGTGGGCAAGGACGAGGCGAGCGTCTCGCCGGTCCTCGTCATCGACGATCACCCGATCGTGCTTCAGGGCTGCCGGCGGGTGCTGGAGGATGCCGGGATCGAGACCGTGGTGGAGGCGACCGGCGTGGTCGCGGGCTACCGCGCCTTCCACCGCATGCGCCCGCAGGTCGTGATCTGCGACCTCACCTTCCAGGGCTCAGGGCTCGCCGGCCTCGCCCTGATCCGCCGCATGCGCGCCATCGAGCCCGAGACCCGCGTGCTGGTCTTCTCGATGCACAACGATCCGGTCATCGTCTCCCGCGCGCTGGAGGCCGGGGCGCTCGGCTACGTGCTGAAGGACCACGCCTCGAACGAGCTGTTCCAGGCCTTCGAGCGGGTGCGCGCGGGCGAGGTCTTCCTCGACCGGCGGCTCGCCACCGAGGTCGCGATGCTGCGCGCCGACCCGCGCCGCACGCCGGAGACCCAGCTGACCCCCCGCGAGCAGCAGATCCTGGCCCGCCTCGCGCAAGGCAAGTCGTACGGGGCCATCGCGGCCGACCTCTCGGTCTCCTACAAGACCGTGACCAACGCCTGCTCGCAGATGCGCCAGAAGCTCCGCGTGCGCACCCTCGCCGAACTGATCCACGTGGCGGTGACGCAGGCGCAGCGCCAGGGATGACGCGGTTTTCGCAGGAAGCCTGGGCGGACAACCTCGCCGCCTACGAGGCGATCCGCACCATGCCGTTCAACGCCGAACTCGCGGCGGGCACGCTCAGTGCGGAGCGCTTCCGGCGCTACATCGTGCAGGACGCGCATTATCTGATCGGCTTCGGCCGCGCCCTGGCGCTGGCCGCCGCCAAGGCGCCCGATCCCGACCGGATCGTCCAGTTCGCCCGCGGCGCCGAGACCGCCATCGTGGTCGAGCGGGCGCTCCACGGCGGCTTTTTTGAAACCTACGGCATCGACCCGGCGACCTTTGCCGCCACGCCGCTGTCGCCTCCTTGCGACCATTACGTCGCGTGGCTCATGGCGAGTGCCTACGCCGAGCCCTACGAAGTGGTCCTCGGCGCCCTGCTCCCGTGCTTCTGGATCTATGCCGAGGTCGGCCGCGACATCTTTTCGAAAGCGGCGGCCGACAACCCGTACCGGGCCTGGATCGACACCTATGCCGGCGAAGAGTTCGCGCAGGCCGTCGCCGCGATGATCGCCGCGACCGACGCGGCGGCCGAGGGCGCTTCCCCGGCGCTCCGCGCGCGCATGCACCGGGCCTATGCCCGCGCGACCCAGCTCGAATACCTCTTTTGGGACGGGGCCTACCGCGATGTGGTCTGGCCGGTCTGACGACGCCGGCCCTCCCCTCGACCGCCGCGCCTTCACGGCGGCGGCCCTCGCGGCCGCGCTCGCCCTGCCGCAGCGGGCCGCAGCCCTCACCGAGCCCACGGGGGCATCGCCCGTCACGAACACAATCGCGATCCTGCTCTATCCGGGCATGACGGCGCTGGACGTGGTCGGGCCGCAGAACCTGCTGGCGGGGCTCGGGCCGATCGAATGGGTCGCCGCCCGCACCGGGCCGGTGGCGAGCGACACCGGCCTGTCGCTCGTCGCGACCCACGATTTCGGATCTTGCGCCCGCGACCTCGACATCCTCCTCGTCCCCGGCGGCGACGGCACGCCCGCGCAGATGCGCGACGCCCCGACCCTCGCCTTCCTCAAGGAGCGGGCGCAGCGCGCTGCCTGGGTGACGAGCGTCTGCACCGGATCGCTGATCCTCGGCGCGGCGGGCCTGCTGCGGGGCTACCGCGCCACCTCGCATTGGTGCGTGCGCGACGCGGTGCTGCCGCTCTTGGGCGCCGAGCCGGTCGCCGAGCGCGTCGTGTTCGACCGCAACCGCGTCACCGCGGCGGGCGTCTCCGCCGGCCTCGACTTCGCCCTGGCGCTCGCCGCCCGCCTGCGCGGGGAGGCTTACGCGAAGACCGCGCAACTCGTCGCGGAATACGCACCGCAGCCGCCGTTTGCGGCGGGGACGCCGGTCGGCGCCGGGCCGGAGACGACGACGGCAGCGCAGGCGATCCTGGCCGATCTCGTTGCGGGCGCGCGGGCGGCCGCAACGGGACGCTGACGCGGCTCGGGGAGGACCCCATGGCATCCGGACCGCTCTGCCTCCTGCGCGCCTCCGCGGCCGACGTGGCCGAGATCGGGCTCGTCTTCGACGACCTGCGGGACTATTCGCGGCGGGTCGACGGCACCGACGCGCGCGCGAACGCCGCGCACGACCTCCTCACCGTCCGCCCGCCCGGCTGCGATCCCCGGGACAAGCATGCCTTCCTCGTCTATCGGCACGGCGTTCCGATCGGCCTGCTAGACCTCATCGGCGATCATCCGCGGCCGGGCACGGCCTTCATCGGCCTCCTGGCCGTGCGGGAGAGCGAGCACCGAGCCGGGCTCGGGCGCGCCCTCTATGCACGGGCGGAGTCGATCATGCGGTTGCGTCTCAAGGCCCGGACCGCCCGGCTCGCCGTGGTCGAGTCCAATCCCGTGAGCGGCTTCTGGCAGAAGATGGGTTTCGGGCCGACCGGCGAGGTGACGCCCTACGAAGGCGAGGCCGTCCGCTCGCGCGCCGTCCTGATGGAGAAGCCCCTCCCCGGCTGACGCGCCGAGAGGCGCCGTCGCGTCCGGCCCGGCCGGCTTAAAGCATCGTCCCAAAAGGTGGTTTCCGGCTTTCGGAAAAAGACGATGCAATTCAAGGATCTCAAGCATCGTCCTGGATCCGATATCCAGGACGATGCTCTAGGTCACGAGGCCGCTCATGGCGGCGCGCTCGTCCACGAGATCCCTGTGGCCGACCCGGCGCCGGATCTTCGACGTGTCGAGGACGAGATCTTGCGCGTAGTCGAAGGGCGGCGGCGTGGGAGGATCGCCGCTGCGGGCCGGCAGACGGGCCAGCCGCTCGCCCATGGTCGGCGTGTGCGCCTCGCCGACGTTGAAGACCGCGTTGCGGGCGGATGCGTGCCGCGCGGCCGTCGCGATCGCGGCGGACACGTTCCGGACATGGCCGTGGGTCCAACGCCAATGCGGCACGGCGGAAAAGCCGGTGACGGTGGCCAGCTCCGCGTTGTCCTCGGGCCCGTAGACCTTGGCGAGGCGCAGGATCGTCCAGTCGAGATCGGTCGCCGCCTGCACGGCGCGCTCGGCCAGGATCTTCTCGTAATCGTGAGCGTAGGCCCCGATCTGCGCCTCCATGCCTCGATAGGGACGGAGGACCGAGCGCAGGGGCGCCTCTTCCGTCAGCGGCACGGGCTCCGATGGCCCCGGCTCGGACCTCGTCAGCCGGCCATAGGCCCGGTAGACGTCGCAACTCGACACCAGCACGAGCCGCCCGGCCCGGCCGGAAAAGCACCGAACCGCGGCCTCCGCGTCCGCGGCCCCCATCGCCACCATATGCACCACGACATCCCAATCCCGCCGAACCGCTTCGGGGAAGGCGGTGACCGGATAGGCGGCGCCCGGATCGGTGACATGCGCGACCGCGGGCAGGATCGGATTCGCGCTCGTTCCCCGATGCAGCACGGTGACGGCGGCGCCGGCCTCGTGGAGGTGGCGCACCGCGTGCGCGCCGATGAAGCGCGTGCCGCCGATCACGAGAACGTTCATCGCCCTGCGCTCCGTCGCGTCGCCCTGCCCTCGCCTGCCGGCTCGTCTCCTGCATGTCGGCGTCGAGCCAATCCGTTGCCCGGATGGCGCTTTCGGGATTGATCTAGGTTGCGAGCGACCCAGATCGGTTCAAGGCAAAGGTTTCCTCCAGCGGGAGTGGCGGACCGACATGGCGTCAGGTTTGGCGAGCGACCTGTTTCGGATCAAGACGCTGGAGCGTCTCAACGCCGATGCGGAGGCCGGCGACAACAAGCTGGAGCGGCATCTCGGGCCCTGGAGCCTGATCGGGCTCGGCATCGGCGCGGTGATCGGGGCCGGCCTGTTCTCCCTCACCGGCATCGCGGCTGCCGAGCATGCCGGCCCGGCCGTCGTCATCTCCTTCGCCATCGCGGCGATCGGCTGCGCGTTCGCCGGCATGTGCTACTCGGAACTCGCCGGCATGATCCCGGTGGCGGGCTCGGCCTATACCTATGCCTACGCCACCATGGGCGAGTTCATCGCCTGGATCATCGGCTGGGACCTCGTGCTCGAATACGCGGTGGGCGCTGCCACCGTCTCGGTGAGCTGGTCGCGCTACGTCACCCGCTTCCTTCAGGACACGCTCGGGGTGACCCTGCCCGGCTCGCTCGTCCATTCGCCGTTCGAGACCTACCAGCTCGCCGACGGCACCATGGCCCACGGCCTCGTCAATTTACCTGCGATCTTCATCATCGTGGCGGCCTCGGCCCTCCTGATGGTCGGCATCCGCGAATCCGCCCGCGTCAACGGCGCGGTGGTGCTCGTCAAGATCGCCGTCGTGCTGATCGTGATCGGGGTCGGCCTGTTCTACATCAAGGCGCAGAACTACGACCCCTTCCTGCCGCCCAACACCGGCACCTTCGGCGAGTACGGCTGGAGCGGCGTGATGCGGGCCGCCGGCGTCGTGTTCTTCGCCTATGTCGGGTTCGACGCGGTCTCGACCGCGGCGCAGGAGGCCAAGAACCCCCAGCGCAACATGATGATCGGCATCCTCGGCTCGCTGTTCATCTGCACGATCCTCTACATCGCCTTCGCGGGCGTGCTGACCGGCCTCGTCCACTACGACGCCATGAAGGGCGACGCGGCGCCGGTGAACACGGCCATCGCCCAGACGCCGTTCCCGTGGCTCAAGGGCCTCGTCACCTTCGGCGTGATCTGCGGCTTCTCGACCGTGATCCTCGTGCTGCTGCTCGGCCAGAGCCGGGTGTTCTACACCATGAGCCAGGATCGCCTGCTGCCGGGCTTCTTCTCGGCGATCCATCCGAAATGGAAGACGCCCTACCGCTCGAACCTGTTCTTCATGGTGTTCACCAGTGCGCTGGGCGGCTTCCTGCCGATCAGCCAGCTCGGCCACATGACCAGCATCGGCACGCTGCTGGCCTTCATCCTGGTCTGCATCGGCGTCGTGATCCTGCGCCGGACCCAGCCCGATGCGCCCCGCGCCTACCGCACCCCGCTGGTGCCGCTGGTGCCGATCCTCGGCGTGGTCTCCTGCGCGGCCATGATGGTCTCGCTGGACGGCGAGACCTGGCTGCGCCTGATCATCTGGCTCGCCATCGGCCTCGTCATCTATTTCGCCTGGAGCCGCCGCCACAGCCGGATCGGGCGCGAGGAGGGGGATCGGGCGACCACGGCCATGTGAAGAGGCTAGGCCCGGAGCCCGTTCGGGGGCAGCCGCCGGGTGAGCCCGAACGAGAAGAGGCCGCCCCCTGGGGCGGCCTCTTCTCGTTCGGAAAAACGGTCGGGGTAGAGCCCGCCGGTCAGGCGTCCGGCATCGCCGACTGGATGAAGCGGTCGGAGGAGAGGTCCTCCTCGTCGTAGCCCAGAAGCTCCGCCAAGCGCCCGCGGGCGCGGCTGACGCGGCTCTTCACCGTGCCGACCTTGCAGCCCATGATGGTCGCGGCCTCCTCGTAGGAGACGCCCTCGGCGCCGACCAGCACCAGGGCCTCGCGCTGGTCCGGCGGCAGCTTGGCGAGCGCCGTCTGGAGATCCTCCACGTCGAGCCGGTCGCCCTGGTGCGGGGCGGTGGCGAGGCGGGCGGCGTAGGAGCCGTCCTGATCCTCGACCTCGCGCACGCGCTTGCGGTGGTCCGAGTAGAAGATGTTGCGCAGGATCGTGAAGAGCCACGCATTGAGGTTGGTGCCGGGCTGGAACCGGGCGCGGTGCTGCCAGCCTTTGAGCAGGGTGTCCTGAACGAGGTCGTCGGAGCGGGCCGGGTTCGAGGTCAGCGACAGGGCGAAGGCGCGCAAGCTCGGCACCGCGGCGAGCAGGCCGTTGCGGAACTCGGGGTCCACCCGCTCGCCCTGCGCCTTGAGGGCGGCTTCGAGCTTGCCGATCAGGTCGGAGAAGCGGGAGGGCGTGTCCTCGCCCGCGCCCAGCGTCTCGTAGACGGTGCGCAGGTGGTCGCCGAGATGCGTGCGGATGGAATCGGAGAGCTTGGGCCGGCCGTCGGTCATCGCGGGGCGATCCAGGGTGGCGTCGGTGTCGTTGTGCATCGGGCTCTGACGATCACTGAAACGGCGTGGGTCTCGGGCGGCGGTCGCAGGTCCGAGCGTGGCTTAACATAGTTGTAGCGCATCGGACGCTCCGGCGCACCCTGCGGCGGGCGAATACGGCCGCGCTTGCGCAGTCTGGGGCGTGAAAGCCACACCCATGAGAAGAGATGGCCCCACGCCGACGACCCGAGGATGCGGCAAATCGGACGGGGCGCGACGCAGGCCAGTGATGGGCGCGCCGCCGGCTCGCGGAACCTTGATCGGAGCGTCGTCGAACTGGGGATGTTTCGGGCGGGGGCCCGGAATGACGGTGGGGGAAGCGTCAGCCCCCGATCACCCGCACGTCGCCGTCGGTCAGCACCAGGGTGTCGCCGCGCGAGAGCTCGGTCCAGGTCTCGTCGCGGGTGAGCGCGCGGGTGGCGATCACGGTGACGATGTCGGTCTCGGTGGTCTCCTGCGCGAAATCGACCCGCCAATCCTCGTCGATCAGGGTCGCGGTGCCGAAGGGCGCGCGGCGGGTGAGGTAGCACAGGCGCTTGCCGCAATGGGCGTAGAGGGTGCGGCTGTCGGACAGGAGCATGTTGAACACGCCGAGCTCCGAAAGCGCGCGGGCGAGTTCGGCGATCACGGATTCGAGCCGCGCCGGGCGCGGCGCCTTGGGGAAGCGCGCCTGCAATTGCGACAGCATCCAGCAGAAGGCGTATTCGCTGTCGGTGGTGCCGATCGGCTCGAAGCCGCCGAGCGGCAACCGCTTCACGCCCTTGAGCTGCCCGTTATGGGCGAAGGTCCAGCGCCGGCCCCACAATTCGCGGGAGAACGGGTGGGTGTTCTCCAGGCTGACCCGGCCGCGATTGGCCTTGCGCACATGGGCGACGACGATCCGGCTCTTGATCGGATAGCGGCGCAGGAGCTTGGCGAGTTCGGAGCGGGCGCTGGGCTCCGGATCGTGGAACGCGCGGCAGCCGCGCCCCTCGTAGAAGGTGATGCCCCAGCCGTCGGCGTGGGGCCCGGTCTCGCCGCCCCGCCGCGCGAGGGCGGCGAACGAGAAGCGGATGTCCGTCGGCACGTTCGCGCTCATTCCGAGCAATTCGCACATGGGTCTCGGATCGTCTCTTGTTCTTGGCGCGACAGTCTCGGCGCGGCATTCCCGGCGCGAAGGCAGGCCTGACGGGAGGCGACTTTAGAGCGCCGGACGCGAAAAGGGAGGGTTTTTGCGCGGGAAAAGCCGCTCACCGCCGCTCGATGAAGCGCGCGGCGGCCTCGCGGCCGGGCCAGGCGGGGGGGGCGGCGAGCCCCGGGAGCAGGCGCCGCAGCGGCGGGGCGAGGCCGGCGGCGAGCCCGGCCACGCCCGCCAGCGCCAGCACGTCCGAGAAGCGGATGCGGAAGCTGCCGACGAAGGAGGGGGTGACGAACCACGCCATCTCGGCCAGCTGGGCCGCCACCACGAAGGCGGCGACGAACCGGGTGCGGTTCTCGCCCGGCCGCAGGGTGAGCGCGGCGGCGAGCGCCACGAGGGCGCCGGAGGCGAGCACGAGGCCCCGCCCCGCAGGGCCCCCGCGGGCGCCGTACCACGAAGCCGCCGCGGGGTCGGATCCGAGCATCAGGAACTGCACCGCGTGCAGGCCCGCCGAGACGAGGAGCAGCACGGCGAGCGGCGTCATCCGGTCGTGGCGCCGCCGGGCCGGGCCGATATCCGGCGGAGCGATCAGGATCGCGGCGGCAAGCGCGAGGCTCGACCACGCCGCCATGGCAAGGAGCCCGAAGGCGGCGGCGTGGAAGCGCCCGTCCACCGCCATCACGAGGTCGCAGGCGGCGAGCGTCCCGACCACGGTGTGGACGCCGAGCCCCAGCACCGCCCGCCCGTCGTCGATCCGCCCGGCCTTGCCCCAGGGCTCGCCGCCGCGCCGGGCGAAGAGAAGCGCGAGGCCGATCCAGAGGACGAAATAGAGGAGGAGCCGAACCGCGAAGCCGGCGCCCGAGAACCACAGGGCGGCGAACGCCGTGTCAGGTGCCGGCGCCTGCGTCCAGGGATAGAGCCGCGGGGCGAGGAACGGGATCGGCAGGGCCAGCAGCGCTGCCACCGGCATCAGGGCGAGCAGACCGCGCAGGGTCTCGAGCAGGGCGGTCTCGGGTTGCGGCCGCCACGCATCGGCCCGCTCGATCATGATGGCGACGGGCAGCGCCCCGGCCGGCAGGGCGAGCAGGCAGGTCCAGGCTGCGAGATAGGACGGGGCGAACCGCGCCGGCCCGTGGAGCCAGAGGGCCAGGGCGAGGCAGGCGCCGCCGGCGAGGAAGGCGGCGAGCGGGCGCCGGGCCGGATCGAGGAAATAGCCGCTGGCCGTCTTGGCGCCCAGCGCCTTGCGGGCGGCGGCGCCGCGCTCGTCGACGCTCATGGGGCGGTCTCCGCCCGGCGCAGCGCCAGCGGCCGCCCGGCCTTGTCCGGCAGGGCGGCGAGGCGCCGGGCCAGCGAGGCGGCGGAGGGGTTCTCGGCGCCGGGAGTGAGCGTGAGGACGAAGACCTCGCGCCAGTCCGGCGGGGGCGCGGCGGCGGGCCGGCGCAGGTGCCGGGCCAGGGCGGCCCCGGCCCCGAGGGCGGCCCCCGTCGCCGCGGCGGCCAGCGTCGGGATCGCCAGCCGCGCCCAAGCGAGGGCGGACATCCCCGCGAGGCCGCCGGGCGCCCGCGCCGCCTCGGCGGCCTGGACGGCGAGGAAGCCGAGCCCCGCGAGCGCGGCGGCGATCAGCGCGGCCTCCCGCACCGTCCGCTCCTCCCGCCGGAGCGCGGCGGCGGCCTCGGGCATCGGCGCGGGGCCGTGGGCCTCGAGGGGGAGAGCCTCGTGGGTTCCGAGACCGCGCAGGGCCTCGACCAGACCGGCCTCCGAGGCGAAGGCGGCGGCGAGCCCCGCCCGGGGCGGCGGGGCGGCGGGTTCCGTGGGCGGGGGAACGGGCAGGGCGACGGGTCTTCGGTTGTGCAGGAGGGCGAGCCCGCGCATCTCGGCCACCGAGATCGCGGGCACGAGGCGGAAGGCGGCGATCAGCGCCAGTCCGAACAGGGCGCCGGGCCCGGCCAGTTCGGCGAGCAGGGCGGTCGCGTAGCCCGCGCCGGAGGCCGGCACGAGCAGCACGTGGCCGGCCCCCGCGCCCAGCGCGGCGAGGGTGCCGACGAGGCCGAGCGTCACCGGGCTGCGCCGCGCCGCGCCGGCCCACAGCGCCTGCGTCGGCAGGAGGCCGACCCCCATCAGCGTCCAGAAGGCCGGCGCCCCGGCGCCCATGAGCCGCTCGGTGAGGGCCGCCCGCTCGGGCGGGGCGCCGTAGAGGCCCGCCACCACGGCTTCGGTGACGTGGCAGTAGAGCCCGGCGAGGCCGAGCGCCAGGATCAGGCGCCCGAGAATGTCGAGATGGCGCCCGGTGACGAAGCCGTCGAAGCCGGGCTCGCGCCGCAGGGCGGCGGCGAGCGCCGCGATCAGCCCCGCCCCGGACAGTACGGCGCCGACCGCGAGGGCGACCGGCAGCAGGGTGTCGGAGCGGTCGCTGAGCGCCGCGAGCGTCAGGGCGAGGTCGGTCTGGAGGGCGAAGGCCGCGAGCAGGCCGGCGAGCGCCAGCGCCCGGCAGGCGCGCTCCCAGGCGAGCCATTGCCGGGCGGTGCCCTGCCAGCGCGCGGCGGCGCGGCGATAGAGCCGCGCCCGCCAGGCTCGGCCCGTCGCCGGCCGGTCGCGCAGGTCGGCGAGATCGGGCACGAGCGCCGCCGCCCACAGGCCCAGCGCGCAGACCGTGAGCGCGATCAGCGCGGCCCGGTCGCCGGGGGCGGGATGGAGCAGCGCGACGAGGCAGGCCGCCAGCGCGGCGGTCTGGGCGAGCCGGCCGATGCCGCAGCGCCAATCGACGCGGGCGAGCAGCAGGAGCCCGGAGATCGTCAGGCAGCCGGATGCGAGCCCCGCCCACCAGCCGAACCCGGCCGCGCCGGACGGCGCTTGCGCCGGGCCGAGCGCGAGCCAGCCGAGCCCGCCGATCGGCAGCGCGACCTGCGCGATCCGCCGGGCGCCGCCTGCGGGCGCCAGCACCGCGCGGGCGGCCGCCGCGCCGATCCCCGCCACGGTGACGGAGGGCGACACGACCGGCGCCCCGCGCAGGCGCTCCTGGGCCCGCTCTGGCCCCGAGGGGGCGAGACCCGAGCCGGTGGGAGGAAAGGGCGGACGCCGCGTCATGACCGCCGGACCGGACCTCTTCATTCTGAATGGATGACGACGAGCGGAGCGGAATCGGGCCCGCGGCCCGCCGCGGGATGTGTCCCGGCGCACCTCAAAGAGCAACCACCCTGGCCGATTGCAATGGGGCCGTCGGGCGCACCGGGCTTGCGCCGCAGCCGATCCATGCGAAGAGGGCGGGGCCTCGCCTTCGCCCTCCCCTCCCGACAAAGCCCGCGCGCGAGCCGCCGATGCTCTCTCGAAACGTCGTGAACGGCCTCGCCCCAGGGAGTGCGGATCGGGGCGCCGAGTGGGGTGCCGATGCAGCGTGACCCGATCCTGTTCGCCTGGGCCTCGACGCCGCGGCGCCACGCGGCGGCGCTCGGGCTCGCGGTCGGCCTCGGGAGCCCGCTCGCCCTGTTCGTGCTGGTCTGCCTGCGCGACCTCATCGCCGTGCTCACCCGGTCGAGCCCCGACGCGCTGCCGTTCCTGCGCATCGCCCTGCCGCTTCCGGGCCATCACCTGAACGAGGCGCCGGTGCTGTTCGCCGGCTGGAGCCTGCCGCCGTCCGAATTGCCGCTGATGGCGCTCTCCGCGCTCAGCGTCGCCGCCCTGGCGCTCGCGGCCCTCGGCGGCATCGTGGCGCTGCTGTGCTTCTCCGCCCAGGCGCGGGCGACCGCCCGGCTGCGGACGCGGGCGCGGGAGGCCATCCTGGCCTCGCCGCCGGGAGCGCGGGAAGACCTGCGGGCGCTGCCGGCCCTCGTCGGCCGGGCGCTCGCCCGGATGGGGATGGTCTCGGCCGTCGGCATCGTCCTTCCGGGGCTGGCGGTCGCGGCGATCCTGCTGGCGCTGGTGATGGCCGAACTCGCCGCCCCGCGCCTCGTCCCGGTGGTCGGCCTGCTCCTCGCCGCCACGGGGCTCGCCCGCGTGCTCCTCCTCGGCCGCGCCGCCGCCCGCGGACGCCTGCGCCGCGACGACACCGCCGCCACGGAAAGCGGCTTGCGTGACCTGATCCGCCGGATGCCCGCGGTGCGCGCCCACGGCGCGGCGGCGTTCGAGCGCCGCCGCCTGGGGCTTCGCGCCCGGGCCGCCCGCTCGGCCCTGGTGCGGGCGGAAGCCCGCCTCGCCTATGCCCGCGCCCCGGCGCTGGCGCTCGTGGTGATCCTGCCCGCGCTCCTCATCGCCACCGCCCTGTGGCAGGGCGAGGCGGCCACGGAAGCCGACAACGTGCTCCCCGGCGCGCTCGCTGCGGCGGCCGGCGCCTTCGGCATCGCCGCGCTCCTCGTCTCGGCCTGCCTGCGGCTGTGGACCGAGCGCCGGGCCGTCGCCCCGCTGTTTCGCGACATCGCCGCGATCGTCGAGGCGCTGGAGCCCAGGCCCGCCGGCGCGGCGCGGGACTTCGTGCCGTTCCCCGCCGCCGGGCTGCTGTCGGCCCGGGGCGTGGGCGCCTACGATCCGGTGAGCGGCGAGCGGCTCACCGGCGTCGACCTCACCCTGCCGATGCCGGCCCACATCGCCATCGTCGGTCCGCGCGGGAGCGGCGTCCGGGCGCTGGCCGCCCTGCTCGCCGGCCAGATCGATCCGACCGCGGGAACGCTCACCTTCGGCGGCACGCCGCTGCGCGCCTTCGATCCCGCCGAGCGGGCCCGGCGCATGGCGCTGGCCGGCGGCGAGGCGATCCTGATCGAGGGGACGCTGCGCCAGAACCTGCTCTACGGCGCCCGCAGCGGCGACCGCGAGGCCTCCGGCCTCGCCGAGCGCATCGCCATCCTCAAGCTGACGGGGCTCGACGCCTTCGTCTACGAGCGGGGCCTGGAGGCCTCGATCGACCCGGAGGACGACCCGGCGAGCGCGCACGCCGTGGTCGCCGCCCGCCGGGCCGTGCGCGAGGCGCTCACCGCCGAGGGCATGGATCGGCTGGTCGAGCCGTTCGACCCCGCCCGCTACAACCATCAGGCCGATCTGGGCGAGAACCTGCTGTTCGGCGAGGCGGTCGGCCCGGCCTTCTCGCCCGCGCGGCTCGCCGCCCACCCCTACCTGCGCGCCGTGCTGGAGGCCGAGGACCTGACCCGGACGCTCGTCGATGTCGGGCTGCAGGTCGCCCGCTCCACCGTCGAGATCTTTTCCGACCTCCCCGACGACCATCCCTTGTTCGAGACCTTCTCGCTGTTCCCGGCGGAGGAGCGGGGCTATTTCGAGGATCTCGTCGCCCGCCAGCCGGACGTGCGCAGCTTCCGCCGCGGGGCGGCCGGGCAGCGCGACCGCGAGCGGCTGATCGGGCTGGCGCTGCGCTACAACGAGACCCGCCACCGCTTCGGCCTGATCGACGCGGGCCTCGAAGAGCGCCTGGTCGCCGCCCGCCACAGCTTCGCGGCGCTGTTGCCCCCGCGTTATCGCGAGAAGGTCGAGTTCTACGATCCCACCCGGCTCACCGCCGCCGCGAGCCTGGAGGAGAACCTGCTGTTCGGCCGCATCACCCAAGGCGAGGCCGGCGCCGAGGCGCGGGTGCGGGCCCTGGTGCGCCGGGTGCTGGCCGAACAGGGGCTGGAGCCCACCGTCTATCGGCTGGGGCTCGCCACCCGCATCGCCGCCGGCACCGCGGGGGCGGCGCCGGGCCAGCGCGCGGTGCTGGGAGAGGGCGCCATCGGCCCGCGCGAGCGCGTGGCGATCGAGTTCGTGCGCTGCCTCGTGCGCCGCCCCGACCTCCTCGTGGTCGGCCTGGCGCTCGACGAGCGCAAGCCCGACGAGGTCACGGCCCGCATCGCCCGCCTGCGCGCCGTCCGCGCGGGCGGCGGCCTGATCGTCTGCCTGCCCGACGAGGCGACCCTGCGCCGTCAGGCCCCGTTCGACGCGGTGATCCGGGTCGAGCGCAACACCGTGACGGGCATCGACGGCCTGCGGCTGCCCGAATCCGCGCATTGAGTCTCGCGGGCCGTCTCGGCCCCCGCAAATCCGCCTCAAACCATGGGCAGACCACGCCGTCGTGCCGCCGCGGGCGGCGCCGGCCTATCCGTGCCGGTCTCGATCGAGACGGTGCATGCTCCTCCCCGACGCGCCCGCTGCCCTGACGCGCCCGTTCCGCCGCTTCCTGCTGGCACTCGTTCTGGCGCCGTTGGCCCTGCTCGCCATCGGCGTCCCGACCCGCGCCGACAAGGCGAGCCAGCCGATCCCCGCCGACACCCTCGCCAAGATGGCGGCCAAGGGCACGACCCCGGCGGCGCCGATCCTGCTGCGGGCCTACAAGCGCGAATCCGAGATCGAGCTGTGGAAGCGCGACCGTTCCGGGCGCTACGTGCCGATCAAGACCTACCCGATCTGCCGCTGGTCGGGCCAACTCGGACCCAAGACCAGGAACGGCGACCGGCAGGTGCCCGAGGGGTTCTACACCGTGGCCAAAAGCCAGATGAACCCCAACTCGCGCTACTACCTCTCCTTCGACATCGGCTACCCCAACGCCTACGACCGGGCCCACGGCGCCACCGGCTCGGCGATCATGGTCCACGGCATCTGCTCGTCGATGGGGTGCTTCGCCATGACCGATCAGGTGGCGGGCGAATTGTTCGCCCTCGCCCGCGAGGCCTTCGCCGGGGGGCAGACGGCGTTCCAGTTCCAGGCCTTCCCGTTCCGCATGACGGCGGCCAACATGGCCCGCCACCGCACCGACCCGAACATCGGTTTCTGGCGCCAGCTGAAGGAGGGCTCCGACCGGTTCGAGGCCACCGGCGAGGAGCCGGTCGTCGGCGTGACGGCCGGGCGCTACAGCTTCGCGCCGCTGAAGGATCCGGACAAGGAGGCCGCCGCGCAGGCCCTGCACCGCAGCGAGAGCGAGCGCATCGCCGGCCTCGTCGAGGAGGGGGCGGCGGCCGTGCGCACCACCTATTCCGACGGCGGCCAGCACGCCTTCTGGGCCCACCGCATCAGCCAGGGGTTCCCGGTCGGCGACATCAGCCGGCCCGAGGCCTTGGCCTATGCCGGCCAGGAGGTCGTGCTGATCGCCGCCCGCCGGAAGCCGGCCCCGCCCGCCGCCATGCCCGAGAGCCTGTGGGCCGCGGTGATCGGCCCGGGCACGCCGTTCTATCCTCACCGCGCCGCCTACCGGGCGCCGTACGAGGGCGGCCCGGCGCCCCGCTTCGCCGCCGCGGCCCGTTACAGCGAGACCCTGCCGACGCTCCTGCGCCTCGCCCTCGACGGGGAAACCGCCCCGCCCGCCTTCGCCGTCCCGCAATCCTCGGTCGAGATCGTGGCGCAGCGCTGACTTTACACAGATCAAAACGCCGTGTGCGGGCTCGCACACGCACCCGCATGGCCGCCGCCCATCTCAACGCGGTACACTCCGGCCAAACGAAGGGCCGAAGGACCGCCGCGGATCGTCAAGCGGATGCGTGCGGCGGCGCTGTCACTGTGGAAGGCTCGGGGCGATCCGCCCGGGCAACGGTAGCGACCCATGACCCTGACGAGTCCGGCCAAGGACGACGCCCTCACCCTCCGGTTCTGGGGCGTACGCGGTTCGACGCCCACGAGCGGCCCGGAGACGGCCGAGTTCGGCGGCAACACGCCGTGTCTGGAAGTCCGCTGCGGCGAGCGCCTGTTCGTGATCGATGCCGGCTCCGGCCTCGGCGCCTTCGGCCGCGGCTGCGGCGACGCGCTGCCCAAAGAGATCGACCTCCTGTTCAGCCATCTCCATCTCGATCACAGCGCCGGTCTGCCCTTCTTCAAGCCCGCGGTGCTCGACGCGGAGCGCACGATCCACACCTATTGCGGCAATCTCGACGGTGAGAGCGCGCAGGGTGCGCTCGACCGGCTTTTTTCGCCGCCGCTCTTTCCCGTCACCCTCGACATCCTGCCCTGCACCTTCCGCCATCACGGCTTCCGGGCGGGCGAGCCGCTGCACTTTTCCGACGGCTCGCGGGTCGATACGATCCTGCTCGACCATCCGCAGGGCTCGACGGGCTTCCGCTTCGACCACGCCGGCAAGCGGCTCTGCGTGATCAGCGACATCGAGCACGGCGCCCACTGGCCCGATCCGGCGCTTCTCCGCTTCGTCGAGGGCGCCGACCTGATCGTCTACGACGGCATGTTCACCGAGAACGAGTATTCGCGCTGCTGCGGCTGGGGGCACTCGACCTGGCAGAAGGGCGTGGAACTGGCCAAGGCCGCCCGCGCCAAGGCGCTCGCCATCATCCACCTCCATCCCTGCCATTCCGACGCGCAGCTGCGCGGGGTCGAGGCCGAGATGCAGGCCGAGATGCCCACCGCCTTCATCGCCCGCGAGCGCCAGTCGATCGAGGTCGGCCGTCCGCTGGTGGCGCTCGCCGAGCCGCCGGTCCGCGCCGTGGCGCGGCGGGCCTGAGGGGCTTCCGTCGAAGCCTGCGGGCCGACGGGGCTTTCGGATCCAGCCCGGTCTCAGATCCGTAGGGTTCCCTCCCCCGGCCCCCGGCTAGCGTCTCGCACAAAACTCCCGCTGCGCCGTCGCGCCCGCAGAGAGCACCGGCTGTGAACGGGCGTTTTGTGAGGCACTCTTATCCGGAGAGGTCTGACGGCGCGTCTGCCCGTCTTCGGGCGAGGCAGGATAAAGACCTCTGAGATGGTCGGGCGGATGGACGTTGCGTCCGTCTCACGATGCACCGCACGCCAGCGCGGCTTCGCGCGCCATCCCGGATGGCGTCTTCAAGACGGCGCATCCGATGGACGGGGCCGCGTCTTCCGCCGACGAGCCGGCTCCCGCCTTGCGGGGCCGATGCTCCGGTGTTCATTCCGACGAAGTGGGGACCGGGTCGTCGAACGAAGGCGCGTCGAAGCAAGGCGAGAGCCGCCGGCCTGACGCGATCGGGTCCGATCCGGCTCCGGCACCTCGCTCCCGGACGACGAACCGTCCGCCGGACGGGCGATCCCATCGCGATGGGATCGCCGTCGCGGGACGGGGCGTCGATCCGGATCAGGCCGCGGTCTTGCGGCGGCCGCCGGTCTTGCGGGTTGTGCCGGCGCGCGGGGCCGGCGTCTCGGAGACCGTCGCGTCCTCGGCGGCGGCCTTGGGCGAGGGCTTGCGGCGCTGCTGGCCGAGGCCGAGATCCTTGGCGAGCGCCGAGCGGGCCGCCGAGTAGTTCGCCGAGACGGTCGGGTAATCGTTCGGCAGGCCGTAGCGGCGACGGTAGCCCTCGATGTCGAGGCCGTGCGTGGTCAGGTGACGCTTGAGCGTCTTGTACGGCTTGCCGTCGATGAAGGAGATCAGCGCGTCCGGGGTGATCGACTTCTTGATCTGCGCGGGCGACGCCTTCTCGATTTCTTCTTCCTTCGGAGCCTGCGGCGCCGACAGGCCGGTGAGGGCCGCATGCACCTGCGTGATCAGGGCCGGAAGCTCGGCCGACGGGAGAGAGTTGTTCGAGACATAGGCCGAGACGAGATCGGCGGCGAGTTCGACACGATCGAGCTGAGACACCTGACTGGCTTCCGACATGCTGCAATTCCTGATTTGCCCCACGTTCTTCGAAGTATAAGGATTGCCGCATAGTGCAAGTGGGTATCTAGGACTTTTCCCAGGATGTGACTGGGAAAATCGAGAAATCGTGCGGTTCAGGGCTGTCGTTCCAGCGATGAGGCCGTCCGCGCCGCCCCTTTCGTGGCGTTCCAGGTGCTTTGGGCAAGCTGAGGTCCGGTCGAGATGCGGCGTCTGACCGGTTGATTCGCACAGTTCACGGCGGCGTGAAGAGGTCTCGGCGACGAGAACCGGTCGAGGGGCGGCTCGTGCCTCGGATTGTCGATATTCGGCGGTGTCTCGGGCGGGTGCGGCCGGTCAGAACCCGAACGAGGTCTGCACGGTGGGGGCCGGGCGCGGCACGGGCCGGCGCGCCGGCTCCGGCTTGCTCGGCCGCGCGTCGGGCAGGCTGCAGCGGTAGACCACCGCGTCCGGCGGCCCCAGCGTGGCGTGGAGCGGCACCGTCACGGTGTCGCCGGAGAAGCGCCAGTGGCGGGTGCCGCGGTCCCAGTAGAGCCAGACCGTCGTGTCGTGGCCGGCCACGTCGAACACCGCGGCGCGCTTCGACAGGGCGCGCACCGTCCGCGGCTCGTACAGGCCCTTGCGGCGGTACGCCTCGCGGGCCGCCGCATCCTGGCGCTCGACGAAGGTGTTCTGGACGATGCGGAGCGTCGCCCCGGGCTTGCGCAGGAACTTTTTGAAATCGCTCAAGGAACGCAAGACCACGGGCATCGCCTTCATCCTGTCGTCAAGTCACGGACTCGCTCTGCATTGCCCGACGGAGCTTCAATGAAGCGGATGACGGTTGTGTCCGCCCTCGAAAGACTCGCGGAGGGGATATCCACCGGAAACGGACGTCTTCCACAGGACTCGCGCGGGCGGCGGCGGCGCGATCGCATCCGGGCCCCGGCTTGACCCGCGGGCGGGCCTCGGGCGTTTAGACCCGATGCTGCTCTCCTTCTTCACGAGCCTGCGCGAGGCCCGCGTTCCGGTCACGTTGCGCGAATACCTCACCCTGCTCCAGGCGATGGAGCGGGACCTGCCCGGGAAGCGCGTCGAGGAATTCTACTTCCTCGCCCGCACCGTGCTGGTGAAGGACGAGGCCCATCTCGACCGGTTCGACCGGGTCTTCGCCACGGTGTTCAAGGGGCTGGAGACCCTGGGCGAGGCGGTGGAGCCGGCGGCGATCCCCGAGGAATGGCTGCGCAAGCTCGCGGAAAAATACCTCACCGACGAAGAGAAGGCCGACCTGAAGGCGCTGGGCTGGGACAAGCTGTTCGAGACCCTGAAACAGCGCCTCGCCGAGCAGAAGGAGCGCCATCAGGGCGGCTCGAAATGGATCGGCACCGGGGGCACCTCGCCTTTCGGCGCCTACGGCTACAATCCGGAAGGCATCCGCATCGGTCAGGACGGCAACCGCAACTTCCGCGCGGTGAAGGTGTGGGACAAGCGCGAGTTCCGGGATCTCGACGACACCCGCGAGCTCGGCACCCGCTCCATGCGGGTGGCCCTGCGCCGCCTACGCCGCTTCGCCCGCACGGGGGCGGCCGAGGAACTCGACCTCGACGGTACGATCCGCGAGAGCGCCCGCAAGGGCTTCATCGACGTGCGGCTGCGGCCGGAGCGGCGCAACGCCGTGAAGGTGCTGCTGTTCCTCGACGTCGGCGGCTCGATGGACTGGCACGTCGAGTTGGCCGAGGAGCTGTTTTCCGCCGCCCGCTCCGAGTTCAAGCACTTCGCCCATTTCTACTTCCACAACTGCCCCTACGAGGCGGTGTGGACGGAGAACCGCCGTCGCCACGAGGAGCGCATCCCGCTGCTCGACGTGATCCGCACCTATCCGGCGGATTATCGGGTGGTGTTCGTGGGCGATGCCTCCATGAGCCCCTACGAGATCGCCCATCCGGGCGGCTCGGTCGAGCATTGGAACGAGGAGGCGGGCGCGGTCTGGATGCAGCGGGTGCTCGACCATTTCGCGAAGGCGGTCTGGCTCAACCCGATCCCGGCGGAGCACTGGGCCTACACCCAATCGATCGGCATGATGCGCCGCCTGATGTCCGACCGCATGTTCCCGCTGACGCTGGAGGGTCTCGACGGCGCGATGCGGTCGCTCCTGCGGTAAGTCCTGCGTTCCCGAAGGACAAGTCCCTGACTTTTTAATATATTAGTCGTGCACCCAATGCGGTCGGATGACAGGGTCATCGGACGACTCAGGCTGTCTCTGGAGCACGGCGCTGACGCGGTTCGAGGAGCAGCGCACACCCGGACACGGGAGAGCCGGGCCGAGGGTCTCGCTGTATGACCTCACCCTGTCGGTTCACGGGGGGCTACGAATGTCTTTGCGGCGCCCTGCCGCCCGAGCACTGGGCCGCCCGTTGTTCGATCGACCCGCCTGCCTTGGCTGCCCGCCTACCGAGCCTGGCTCGCAACATCGACCCCGGACGCGTAGCCGGAAGTCGTCGAAAACCGGAGGAACGCACCGCGGAGTCGAGGCCCGCCCGCGGTGCCCACTTCTCAACCGCAAAGCGCTTGGCAGCCAAAACGCTTTGAAACGGCTGGGCTTGCCCTCTTGCCGGAACAAAGCGCCGCGCCGTGGTCTTCCCTCCTCCAACACGGAGGGAATTCATCATGCTCAAAGGCGGACTTCTATGGTTGATCGGCATTCCGTTGCCGATCATTCTGCTGCTGTGGTTCTTCGGCGTCTTCCACTGATCCGAGAGGATACGCATCCAAGCACGAACGAGGCGCGTGAAGACGGTGCGCCGATCCTCCGATGGTGTCACCGGCGGCCCGGTTCGCCGGTGCCCTCGGTCCGGTGCGCGAGCCCGACGAGACACAGCCCGCTCAGCGCCAGCGGCGCCATCATCAGGAAGGTCGCACCGCTGCCGAGCGCGCCGTAGACCGACCCGCATGCCAGCGTCGCCAGCGCCGAGACCAGGGCGGTCGAGGCGCCGACCGTGCCCTGGGCCCGGCCCCGCGCCCCGTCGGGGGCGAAGGCCGAGACCGCGTTCATCGCACCGAGATGCGTCGCCCCGAAGGTGAGGGCGTGGAGCATCTGCAGCGGCACCAGCACGGCGAGATCGCCACCGGCCAAGCTCAGGCCCACCGCCCGGATGGCGGCGGCGATGCCGCCGAGCGCCAGCAGGCGGAACGGATTGCGCCAGCGGGCCGGCAACCGGGCAAGCCCGGCGAACAGGGCGATCTCGGCGGCGACGCCGGTCGCCCAGAGCGCGCCGATCCAGGGTGCCGAGACCCCGTGCGCGGCCCAGCTCAGGCTGGCGAAGGCGTAGATCGCCGCGTGGCTCGCCTGGATCAGCGCCGCGGCGGCGATGACGAGCCACAGTTTTCGAGGCAGGCGTGGGGGCGGGCCGACGCGCTCGGGCGTCCGTTCGCGGGGGGCGGCCCGCTCGCCGGCCGAGAGCGCCACGGTCGCGGCGAGGAGCGCGAGGCCGGTGAGCAGCAGCGGCACCGCCACCTGCCCGCCGAGCGCCCCGAGCAGCGCCCCGCCCGCGAGGTTGGCGAGCAGGAAGGCGACCGAGCCGAACATCCGGATCCGGGGGTAGTCGATGCGTTTGGGGGCCCGGCGGGCGGCGGCCAGCGTCAGGTAGTCGATGCTCGGCACCAGCGGCGCCTGCGCGGCGGCGTTGACGACGATGAGCAGCCCGAGCAGGAACACCGCGAGCCCGGCCGCCGCCGGCATCAGGGCGTAGGTGACGGCGAGCGTCAAGCTGCCCGCCGCCAGCAGCGTGCGCGGGGCGACGCCGCGGTCGATCAGGCCGGTGAGGGGCCGCGTCGCCACGATCTTGGTGGCGATGGGCAGCGCGAGCAGCAGGCCGATCAGCCCCGGTTCGAGCCCCAGGGTGCCAAGCCAGACCGGCATGAACGGCATCGCCACGCCGATCTCGACGAAGACGACCGCGTAGAGCAGGCCGAGCCGCAAGGGATCGGGGCCGGGGTCGGCCGCGGGGGAGGGTGAGGACAAGGGCCGCCGGTCCCGTCGTGATGCGCGCGTCCGGGGGAGGACGCCGCCGAGGTTTCAGCCGAGGATGCGCCTGCGGCTCAAGCGTAAGCAGCCGTTAAACGCCACGTGTCAATGTCATGGCCGTCCGTCAATCGTCGCGGGCCTGCGGTTCTCGCAGGTGCCCGTGTCCTTGCGGGGTGTGATGTCGAGTTCCCGTTCCCTGACGCCCCACGATGCGTCGCAGTACGACCTGATCGAGGCCGCCGTCCGGGAGACCGAGCGCGGCCGCTGGTTCCTGGAAGAGTACGCGCGGCGCAACCGCAACGCCGACACCGACGTGCTGCTGGGCGCGATCCACCGGCTCGAATCGGCGGTGACGGGGGATCGCGGCGGCGGCGGCGACGACGTGGTGCGCTTCCGCGGCGACCTGATGGACATGGCCGACGCCATCGCCCGCACCCGGGCGGAGGTGGCCGCCCTCTCCGGCGCAGAGCACGGCGAGAGCCGCCTCACCGTCGCCTCGGAGGCGCTCGATTCCATCGTGCGCGCCACCGAGAGGGCGACCTCGGACATCCTCGGCGCGGCGGAAGCCGTGCAGGAGGCCGCCTGGACGCTGCGCGAGACCGGCGCCGACGGCGCCCTCTGCGACGAGCTCGACCGGCACGCGACGCAGATCTACACGGCCTGCTCGTTCCAGGACCTGACGGCGCAGCGCACGAGCCGCATCGTCCACACCCTCCGTTACCTGGAGGATCGGATCGCCTCGATGATCGGCATCTGGGGTCACGACGAGGGGGTGCCGGACCTCGACGCCGACACCCGCATCCGCCGCGACACCGCCACGACCCTGGACGCCGCCCTCGATCAGACCGACGTCGACCGCTTCCTCGACATGGAGAGCCCGGCCGCGCCGGCCGCGCCGGCCGCGCCGTCGCGGCCGCCGCTCTCGGCGGTGGCGCTCCACGAGGATCTGGCCTTCGTGTCCGTGCCCCCGGACGCTGCGACGGACGGCGAGGCCGCGGCCGAGCCCGAACCGAACCCCGAACTGGACATCGCGGAGGACGCCCTCGCCGAGGAGGCTTTTGCCGATGCCCCCATGGCCGAGGCGGCGTCGCCCGAGGCGGACGAGCCTGCACCGGAGACGGAACCGGCCGAGGCGCTGCCGGCGCAGGACGAGGCGGCCCTCGAGGACGAGACCGTCGCGGAGGCGGCGATCGGCGACCTCTTCGACGGCCCCGCCGAACGCCCCGAGCCGGCCGCCGCGCCCGGAAAAGGTGCCGCGCCGGCCTCCGCCGAGGCGGACGACCTCGCCGCCGCCTTCCTCGACCTCGACGAACTCAGCATCGAAGAGAAGATCGCGCTCTTCGCCTGAGGCCCGCGACGCGGATGACGGTTTGCGGCGGCGCGTGCGCGGGGTATGCGCACGGCGCCCGCCCCTGCCGGGCTCATCCCGATCGCGTCGCAGTCCCGGCCATGGCCCTGCATCTCCTGAAGCTGTGCGTCGGTCCCGCCTCGATCGGCGAGTTGGAGGCCCGCATCGCCGGCCACCGCGAGGTGGCCCTGAGCGTCGGCGCCGACCCGCGCCCGTCCCACGTCACCCGCATGGTGCCGAAGCGCGCCGCCTCCATCGCCGGGCAGGGCTCGATCTATTGGGTGATGAAGGGCGCGCTGAGCTGCCGCCAGCCGATCCTGGCGATCGAGCCGTTCACCGGCACCGACGGCATCGATCGCTGCCGCCTCGTCCTCGACCCCGCGGTGACGCCGGTCGCCCCCCGCCCCTGCCGCCCGTTTCAGGGCTGGCGCTACCTCGAACCCGCCGACGCGCCGCCCGACCTCGACCGTGCGAGCGCGGGCGACATCGCCGAGATGCCCGAGAGCCTGCGGCGGGAACTGGCCGCTCTCGGGCTGATCTGATCCCGAAACCCAGAAGGGGGCCCTGGAGCGTCGGCCCGAAAGACGGGAACCGGCTTTCGGAAAAAAGCCGATGCGGCCCAATAACGGAGAGCATCGTCCTGGATCCGATATCCAGGACGATGCTCGAAGAGGCCCCCTTCGCCGTCGTCTCGACCGGGCGCCGGCCTCACATCTCGTCGAACCGGCCGCTGGCATGGGCCAGCATCGTGTAGACCTTGCCGGTCTCCGAGGTGAGGTAGGCGTCGGCGCGGCGGGTGTCGCGGTCGTTCTTGGTCACCTCGCCGAGCAGGCGCTCGAACTCGCCGACATAGCGGTCCACCGTGCGGCGGAAATCCGCGTCGGCGCGGTAGCGGCGCTGGATCTGCTCGAAGGTCTGGCGGCCTTGCGCCGTGTAGAGACGACCGTCGAACAGGTCGGACTCGCCGCGGCGGTAGCGCTGCCAGAACTCGACCGAGGCCTGATGATCGACCATCCGGGCGATGTCGGTCGAGATCGCGTCGAGGGAGACCCGCTCCGCCGCCGCCGGGGCCTCGGGCGCAGGCGGGGCGACGGGCGCCGGAGCCGGGGCGGCGCCCTCCTCCTCGTCGATCGAGGCGCGGGTCAGGAGGTCGGACAGCCAGCCGCGGTTGTCGCGGGTGCCGGGCCGACCCTGGACCGGGGCCTGCGCGGCGGGTCGCACGGGCGCCTGGGTCGGCACGGCCTGCGGGCGGGCCGGAGCCTGCGCCGCCGGGGCACGGGCCGGCTGCGGGGCAGAGGCCTGCGGGACAGAGGCCGGCGCGGCGGGGGCCTGCGGGGCGGGGCGGGCGGCCTCGGTGCGTCCCTGCGCAGCGGCGCGGGGCTGGGCCGCCGGCTGGGCCACATCGACGGAGCGGTTCGAGCGGGCCACCAGGGCGGACAGCTCGTTCAACGCGTCGATCTGCTCGGCCACGACGCGGCGCATCTCGCTCGTCGCGTCCTGGGTCTCGCGGGGGAGTTCGAGCACGCCGCGCTGGAGGTCGGCGCGGGTGGCGTCGAGCTCGCGGCGGATCTCGGCGGCCATCTCGCTCATCCGCGCGACCGACTCGCCGAAGCGGTCGGAGGCGGCGCTGAAGCTCTCCATCATCCGGGCGGAGGCCGATTCGATCGCCTCGCGCACCGCGCCCGCGGTGCGGCTGCTCTCCTCGCCCGCGCCGGTGCGCAGGCGCTCGAAGTCGCCGGCCACCGCCGCGCCCGCGGCCTGGGCCGCCTGGGACAGGCTGTCGCCGAGTTCCTTGGCCCGCACTTCGGCCGTGCGAAGCGTCTCCTCGACCACGCCGCCGAAGCGGCCGGTGCGGGCCTCGATGTCGCGGGTGCGCTCCTCGATGCGGGCGAGCGCCGCCTCGACCGCCGACTGGCGGGCCGCGAGGCTCTCGGCGAGCCGCGCCTCGACCGCCTCCAGTTCCGAGGCCGCGCCGGCGAGCGCCGCGACCTGGGCCCCGGTGCGCTCGGCGAGCGCCGTGCCGCGGGCGTCGAGGGTCTCGGCGAGGGAGGCCGCCTGCTGCAGGGCCCCCTGCGAGACCTCGCGCAGGGCCACGACCTGGGCCGAGACCTGCTCGGAGCCGCGGCTCGTCTCGGAGGAGACCCGGTCGAGGGCCGACTGGATCTGCTCGATGCGGGCGCCGAGGCCCTGCTCGACGGCGCCGAGGTTCTGGTGCGCCCCCTCGACGAGATCCTTCAGGCCGGCATTGGCGCGCTCGATCCGGGCGACGACGGCGCCCGCTCCCTCGCGCACCCGCTCGTGGGCCTCGTTGAGGGCGGCGACGGACGAGGCCGCGCCCTGATCGAGGGCGGCGCGCAGGGCGTCCGCCGACTGGTGCGTCAGGGCGGTGAGCCCTTCGGTACGCTCCCGCAGGGTCTCGGCGAGCGGGGCGCCCTTCTCGGCGATGAGCCGGTCGAGGGCCTCCTCGCGCTCGGCGAGCGACGCGGCGAGCGCGGCGGCCGGGCCGTCGATCAGGCGGGTCAGCGCGGCGTTGCGCTGATCCAGCACCGTACCCAAAGCCTCGGCATGGGCCTGCGCCAGGGCGGCGTGGCGCTTGGCGCGCTCGTCGAGGGCCGCGACCATCCGGCCGGTGCCGCTCTCGATGAGCGTCGCGAAGGCCTGCTGGCGCTCGGTGAGATCGGCCGCCAGGTTCGCCTGGCGCTCGGCCCGCTCGTCGAGCGTCGCGGCGAGGCGGGCGGTCCCGTCCTCGACCAGGGCGGCGAAGGCATCCCGGCTCTGCGTGAGGGCGGCGTCGAGGCTGGCCTGACGCTCGGCCCGCTCGTCGAGGGCGGCGGCGATCCGGGCGGTACCGGCCTCCACCGCGGCGGCCTGACGGCGGGCGCGCTCGTCCAGGGCCGCGACCATCCGGCCGGTGCCGGCCTCGAGCAGGGCCGCGAAGGCCTGCTGGCGCTCGGTGAGGGCGGCGTCGAGGCCGACCTGACGCTCGGCCCGCTCGTCCAGGGCGGCGGCGATCCGGTCGGTGCCGTCCTCGATCGCGGCGGCCTGACGGCGGGCGCGCTCGTCCAGAACCGAGACCATGCGGCCGGTCCCGCTCTCCACGAGGGCGGCCAGCGCCTGCTGACGCTCGGACAGGACCATGCCGAGGCCGGCGCTGCGCTCGTCGAGCGAAGCGGCGATGCGGTCGGCGGCGCCCTCGACCAGGGCGGCCAGGGCCTGCTGGCGCTCGCCGAGGGTCGCGCCGAGGCCGGCGAGGCGCTCGTCCAGCGCCGCCGCGATCCGGGCGGTGGCGGCCTCGACCTCGGCCGCCTGCGCTTGCGCACGGGCGTCGAGGGCTGCGGCGATGCGGCTGGCGCCGCTCTCGATCAGGGCCGCGAAGGCGTCGTGGCGCTCGCGCAGGCCCGCCTCAAGGGCGGACTGCCGCTTCGTGCGCTCGTCCAGCGTCGCGACCATCCGGGCGGTCCCGCCATCGACCATGGCGGCGTAGGCGTCCTGGCGCTCGTCGAAGGCTTCGGCCAGGGCGTCGGCGCGGCTCGCCACCACGGTGGCGAAGGCGCGAAGCCGCGCGTCGATGCGGGCGGTGAAGGCGGCGCTGCGCTCGTCCACCGAGCGGCCGAGGAGGTCGGCCTGGCCGGCGACCAGTTCGGCGAAGGCCGCGCTGCGGCCCTCGACCACGCCGTCGAGGCTCTTCATGCGCTCGTCGAACACCGCGATCATCGCCTTGGCCTGGGCGTCGAGGCGGCCGGTGAGCGCCGTCGAGCGGTCGTCCACCAGGGTGTCGAGGGTGGCGTGGATCTCGTCGAACAGGGCGCGCAGCTCCTGCGCCCGGGTATCGACGGTGCGGGCGATCTGGAGGCCACGGCCGTCCACGAGGTCGCCCAGCACGCCGAGGCGCTGATCGAACAGCGCGGCGATGCCCTGCGTCCGGGCATCGACCTCACCGGCGGCGCGGCTCAGGCCGCCCTCCAGCGTGGCGACGAGGGCGTCGGCGCGCTCGGCCAGCGTGTCGTGCAGCGGCAGGATGCGGCCCTGGACGTCGGCGTCGAGGCGGCCGGCATGCCCGTCGAGCAGCGCGCGGATCGCGTTCGTGCGGTTGTCGAGCAGGTCCTGGACCGTGCGGGCGCGCTCGTCGAGCGTCTGGCGCAAGGCGGCCAGCCCGCTGTCGAGTCCGCCGCGCAGGCCCGCTTCGCTCCCCTCGACGAGGCCGCGCAGTTCCGTGGTGCGGCTGTCGAGGAGCGAGCGGATCTCGCCCGCGCGGCCGTCGAGCACGTCCTGCACCTCGCGGGTGCGCTCCTCGAGGGTGCCGCGCAGGGCGGCGAGGGCCGCGTCGAAGCCGCCGCGGATGCCGGATTCGCTGCCCTCGACGAGGTCGCGCAGCGCGAGCGTGCGACTGTCGAGGAGCGAGCGGATGTCGCCCGTGCGGCCGTCGAGCGCGTCCTGCACCTCGCGGGTGCGCTCCTCGAGGGTGCCGCGCAGGCCGGAAAGGCCGGTGTCGAACGTGGTGCGTAGGCCGGTCTCGGTGCCTTCGACGAGGCCGCGCAGCTCGGTCGTGCGGCTGTCGAGCAGGGCGCGGATCGCATCCGTGCGGCCGTCGAGGAGATCCTGAACCGCGTAGGCGCGCTCGTCCAGCGTCGCCCGCAGGCCGGAAAGCCCCTGGTCGAAGCGGCCGCGCACGGCCTCGGCGCCCTCGGCCACGAGGCCGCGCAGTTCCTCGCCACGCCCGTCGAGCAGCGCGCGGATCTCGTCGCGATGGGTGTCCAGCGCCGTGCGCAGACGCTCGCCGCCATCGCCGAGCAGGCCGTCGGTCTGGGCGACGAGGTCGCGCAGGCCGGCGAGCAGGCTGGTGCCGCGCCGGTCGAGCAATTCGCCGAGGGAGGCGCCGCCCTGATCGAACAGGGAGCCGATCTCGGTGAGACGCCGGCCGAGGCCGTCCGCGACGGCCCGGCCGCGGCGGTCGAGGTCGTCGGCGACGGAGCCGCCGCGCTCGGTCAACAGCTGCGACAGGCTCTCGGCACGCTCGTCGAACAGGCGCTCGATCGCCGCGATCTGGCCGGTCAGGGCCTCGCCGGCGCCGCTGCTGCGGGTCTCCATCAGGCCGACCAGCTCGCGGATGCGGCGGGTCAGGGCCTCGTCGACCTCGCGGGTGCGGGTCTCGATCAGGCGCACCGCCTCCAGGGCCTGGACGCCGAAATTCTCGTCGAGTTCGCGGGTGCGCTCGTCGAGGGTGACGCCGAGCGCATCGAGGCGGGCGAGCACGCCGGCATCGAGACGGCCGGCGCCCGCTTCGAGGCGGCGCACGAGGTCGTCGGCGGCGCGGTCGAGGTTCTGCGCGAGGTCGGCGACGCGGCGGTCGAGGGCGTCGCCGAGGGAGCGGTCGCCCTGCGACAGGGTGCGGGCGAGCTCGGCATTGCGCAGCACCAGCGCCTCGTTGAGCGCGTTGGCCCGCGCGCCGAGGCGGTCGTCGACCTGCCCGGCGAGGGTCGCGAAGGTCTCGCCGATCTCGGCGGCCTGACGGGCCGAGCGGGCCTCGATCTCGGCGATGCGGGCGGCGACCGTCTCGGCCATCGCGCGCTCGCTGTCGGTGAGGGCGGCCACCAGCGACTGGCCGCGGACCGTGAGGGTGCGGTCGATGTCGGAGAGGCGGCCATCCACGGTCTCGCCCAGCGCGCGGGCGCCGCCATCGATCCGCTCGGCGAGGATGTCGCCGCGGGCGATGATGTCCTGCAGCGCGGCAAGGCGGTTGCCGAGCACGTCGTCCACGGCCTTGGCGCGGCCCTCGGCGGTCTCGGCGAAGGCGGCGTGGCTGCGGTTGAGCGCGTCGCCGACGCGGGCGGCGTGCTCGGTGATGGCGAGCACGATCTCGCGGCCGGCGCCTTCGAGCTTGGCGCGGGCCTCGTCCGAATGCGTGCCGATGAGGCCGACGGCGCCGCGACCGCGGTCGCCGAACGCCTCCTCCAGCTCACCGAAGCGGGCCGAAAGGTCGGCGCCGACGCCCTGCGCGGTGCGGGCCATCTCACCGGAGACGGCCTCGCCGCGGGCAGCGACCTCATCGCCGAGGCGGGCGAGCGCTTCGCGGAGCGCCAGCAGCGTCGTCTCGGTGCGGCCGACCACGTCGCCGCCGACCTGATCGGCGGTGCGGGCGAGCGCCGCGGTGGCCTCCCGGCTGCGGGCGTCGAGCTCGTCGCCGACGCGGGCGATGGTCTCGCGCAGGATCCGGAGCGAATCCTCGGTGCGACCGCCGACCTCGCCGCTGGCCTGCTCGGCGGTGCGGGCGAGCGCCGCGGTGGCCTCGTCGCTGCGGGCGGTCAGCTCGTCGCCGAGGCGGGCAATGGTCTCGCGCAGGGCGCGGAGCGAGCCCTCGGCGCGCTGGCCGATCTCGGTACCGACCTGCTCGGCGGTGCGGGCCAGCGCGCCGCTCGCCGCGTCGCCGCGGGCGGCGATCTCGCCGGACACGCGATCGAGCAAGTCGCGCAGTTCCTGGGCCGCGCGCTCGGCGCGGTCACTGAGCGCGCCGCCGGCCTGGGTCGCCGTGAGGGCGAGGGTGCCGGTGGCCTCGGCGCCGCGGGCGGCGATCTCTTGGGTCACCTGATGCAGCAGGCCGCGCAGCTCGTCGGCCGCGCGCTCGGTGCGGGCCGCGATCTCGCCGCCGGCCTGACCGGCCACGAGGGAGAGCGCGCCGGTGGCCTCCTGACTGCGGGCCGAGAGCTCGTCGCCGGCCCGGTGCAGCGCCTCGCGCAGGGCCATGAGCGACTGGTCGGTACGGGTGGCGATCTCGCCGCCGGCATGGCCCGCGGCGAGCGCCAGGGCCCCGGTCGCCTCGATGCTGCGGGTGGACAATTCGTCGGAGACGCGGGCGAGCGCCTCGCGCAGGGACTGCACGGCGGCCTCGGCCCGGGCGGAGAGTTCGGAGCTGAGGCCGTCGGCGGCGCCGCGGAAGCCCGCGACGACGTCGGTCGAGCGGGCGGCGACGGCACCGGCGGCCTCGTCGGCGGCGCGGCGCAGGGCCTCGCCGGCTTCCGCGAGGCGCGCGGCCATCTCTTCGGCGCGGGCACGGGCGGCGTCCGCGGTCTCGTCGGCGGCCCGGGCGATCCGCTCGGCGGATTCGCTCGACCCCACGGCGAGGATCGCCGCGGCGGCCCCGGCGGCGGCGCGCAGGCGGCTCTCGACCTCGGCGACGCTGGCGTCGAGGGCCAGCGTGGTCTCCTCCGCCCCACGGCGGATGGCCTCGCCCGCGCCGCCGGAACGGGCGGTGAAGTCGGCCCCGAGGCGCTCGACGCTTTCGCGCAGGGTGGCGGCGGTGCGGTCCGCGCTCGACGCGAAGCCCTGGCCCAGCCCGGCCAAAGCCTGCTCGACCTGGGCGACGGCCTCGGCCGCGCGCCCGCTCAACAGGCCGGCGACGCGCTCGCCCGCGCCGTCGAGGCCGGCGGCCAGGGCGGCGCCGCGAACCGTGATGGTCTCGTCGAGGCGGCCGGCGACGGCCTCGATCCGGCCGGCGAGCTCGCCGCCGCGACCGTCCACGCCCTCGGCGGCCTTCGCCGCGGCGGCGACGAGTTCGTCGCGCACCCGCTCGGCGCGGGCGGCAAAGTCCTGGGCGACGCTGCCGGCGGCGATCGCGAGGGCGGCCTGGGCGTCGCGGCCCCGGCCCTCGATGAGGTCCGACACGCCGGTGCCGGCGGTCTCGATCTCGGCGCGCAGGGCCGCCCCGCGGGTGGAGATGTCCTCGGCGATGCCGGTGCCGGTGGCGGCGAATTGCCGGCGCAGGTCCTCGCCGGTCTCGGCGAAGCGGGCGGTGATGGCGCCGCCGGTCTCGGCGAAGCGGTCCGTCAGCTCGGTGCCGCGGGAGAGGAAGGTCTCCTCCAGGCCCTTGGCCGAGCGCTCGAAGCTCTCGCGCACGGCGCCGCCCTGGCTGTCGAGGGCGGCAATCAGGGTCGTGCCGGTCTGGGCCAGGGATTGCGCCACCGCACCGGCATTGTCGGCGAGCGTGCGGGTCAGCGCCCCGCCGGTGCGCTCGAAGGCCTGGGTCACCTCGTCGGCGCGCTGCTGCAGCGTGGCGGTGAGGTCGGTGCCGATCGTCTCCAGGCTGCCGCGCACGCCCGCGCTGGTGGCCTCGATCTGGCGTACGAGGTCGTCGCCGCGGGTCGAGACGTTGCCGACCACCCGGTCGCCGACCTCGGTCAGCGCGGCGGTGATGGCGCCGCTGCGGGAATCGAGCGCGCCGGTGACGCGCTCGCCCGCGCCGGTGATCGCCGCGACGATGCGCTCGGCGGCACCGTCGAGTTCGGAGGACAGGTTCTCGTGGCTGCCGGCGATGGCGCCGCGCACCCGGTCGGCGTTGGCGACGATCGACTCGCGCTGGGCGACCAGCTCGTCGACCAGCGTGCGGATGCGAATCTCGTTGTCGGAATAGGCCCGCTCCAGGGTCGAGATCTCGCCGCGCACCAGCGTCTCGAGTTCACCGGCCCGCGCCAGCGCCCGCTCGACGCCGTCGCCGACGGCGGCGACCTCGCGGCGCACCGTCTGCGACATGGTCAGCACGGCGTCAGTCGAGAAGGTCTCGGGCTCGGCGAGACGGATGGCGACCTCGCCGACCGCGCGGGCGACGAGGCGCATCTCGTGGGCGCGCACCGCCAGCATCGCGGTGATGAGGAACAGGACGATCGGCCCGGCGACGGCGGTCGCCACCACCGCGGCCTGGAGGGCGGTCAAGCCCGTCACGAACGTCTTCAGATCGCCGCCGGACTGGTTCCAGGCCAGCGCGATCAGGCCATTGAGCCACAGGAACGAGGCGATGCCGGCCAGGACGTAGGGCTTGCGCGAGGGGCGCACCCGAAGCGTCTGCTGCAGGATGCCGATGTTCTGGCGGTCGTCGTTGGCCACCAGCGAGCGGTCGGGCGGCAGGAGCCCGCCCTCGCGACGCGAGCGGCGCTCGGGCGGCGGCAGATCGCCGACGCTGTCGAGGTCGAGATGGGGGATGCGCCGCCCATTGGCCTCGGCCAGCGGATCGGAGAGGGGATCGTTGTCGCCGACATCGGGCAGCCGCGGCTCGACGCGGGGGGCGTCGCCCGCGGAGGGGATGTCCAGATTCAAAGCCTGCTCGATCGCGGAGAGGGCAGCCTCCGCCGGATCTTTCAGCTTCTTGTCGGTGGCCATGCAAACGCCTCGTTACGCATCGCCGTCCGGCCGGGGGAGCGCGAGGGGCTTTCACCCGAGGCGATCTCCGCAGCGAAGACGGATTTACCCGTTTGACCGGGGCACCTTAGTCCTCCAAGTCGCGCCCCGGATAGGCGGACCCGGCGGAGCCCCCATAAAACCTTAACGGAATGGTTACCAAGCCGGGGCTCGGCGAAGGCTTCGAGGGGAAGTCCGCTTCGAGTTCTGACGCGCCGGGGGTTAAACCGGTACGCCCCGCGGGGCCCTGCGCTGTGGATAGGCCCCGCCGCCCACAGGTGATGCGCCGCAGGGTGAAGAGACCCGCCCCGACAAGACCGTGACGAGACGGCGCGAGACCCCAGACCATGCGTGACCTTCCCCTGATCGACCGCGCGCATCTGACCGCGCAGACCTTCGGCGATGCCGACCTCGCCCGCGAGGTGCTGGGCCTGTTCGTGGACCAGTGCCGCCGGCTGACACCGATGATCGGGGCGCCGACCCTTTCGGCCGCGGAGCGGGCCGACCTCGCCCACACCCTGAAGGGGGCGGCGCTCGGCGTCGGGGCCGTGCGGGTGGCAACGGCCGGCGCGGCGGTCGAGGCCAGCCTGCGCGCCGACGGCGCGGCCCCCGAACTGCCGGAACTGGAGGCCGCCGTCGCGGCTACGCTGGCGCAGATCGCGGAAGACGGCGCGGCCTCCGATCCGTCGCGGGGCACCTGAGGCCGCCGGGCGCGTTTCCCGCGAGCCCGCGCGTCGATCTCACGGCTTGCATTCTGGCGCGTCGGCCCTCAAGCAACGCCATCCGTCGGAACGCGCGCGGCGCGCGAAAGACGCCCCTGGAGCTAGGCATGCCCAAGATCACCTTCGTCGATCACGCCGGTACGGCCCGCACGATCGACGGCGAGGTCGGTTCGACCGTGATGGAGACGGCGATCCGCAACAACGTGCCCGGCATCGACGCCGAATGCGGCGGGGCCTGCGCCTGCGCCACCTGCCACGTCTACGTCGATGCGGACTGGGCCGAGAAGGTCGGCCCGGCCGAGCCGATGGAGCAGGACATGCTCGACTTCGCCTCCGACGTGCGCGCCACCTCGCGCCTGTCCTGCCAGATCCGCGTGAGCCCGGAACTCGACGGCCTGACCGTCACGACCCCCGCGCGCCAAGGGTAAGAGGTTTCGAAAGGACAAGTCCTTTCGTGGGTCCAGGGCGGAGCCCTGGTTGGCGGAGCCATCCTCAGGGCTTCGCCGCGCGACCCCGTCAAGGGCCTGCGTGCCAGTCTTTTCAAGATGTTTGTCCTGCACCCGAGCCGGTCGGATGACAGGCTCGTCGGACGGCTCGGGCTGTCTCTGGAGCACGGCGCTGACGCGGTTCGAGGAGCAGGCGTACGCCCCGGACACGGGGGCGGGCCGAGGGGCTCGCTGTATGATATGACCTCACCCTGACGGCTCGCGGGGGTTACGAAGATCTGTGCGTCGCCCTGCCGCCAGAGCACCGGGCCGCGCGTGGTTCGATCGACCCGCCTGCCTTGGCTGCCCGCCTGCTGAGCGTGACCCGCAACGTCGACCCCGGACGTGCGGCCGTAGGCCCTACCGCAAGGCGCTCGGCAGCCAAAACGCCTTGAAACGGCTGGGGTTACCCCCTCGCCGCTTCGGTCGGCCGGTCAGGCGTTCAAGCCGCCATCCACCGTGAGCGTGGTGCCGGTGATCTGGCGGGCGGCGGGGCCTGCCAGGAAGGCGACCGTCGCGGCCACGTCGTCGGGCGTGCCGTAGCGGCCGAGCGGCGTGTGCGCGAGGATGCCCGCGGAATGGGGGCCGTCGGCCGGGTTCATGTCGGTGTCGGTGCCGCCCGGCTGGACGAGGTTCACGGTGATGTCGCGGGCCCCCAGTTCGCGGGCAAGTCCCCGGGTGAAGGCGAGGAGTGCCGACTTCGTCATCGAGTAGACCGTCACGCCGGGGAACGGCACGCGCTCGGCGAGGCACGAGCCGATGGTGACGATGCGCCCGCCCGACCCGAGATGCGGAATCGCGGCCTGGGAGGCCAGCACCACCGCGCGGACGTTGACGTTCAGGAGCGCATCGATGTCGGCGAGATCCATCTCGGCCACCGTGCCGCCGCGGGCGATGCCGGCATTGTTGACGAGGATGTCGAGCCCGCCGAGCCCCTCGACCGTCGCCTCGACCGAGCGGCGCACCGCCGCCGGGTCGGCGCTGTCGGCCTGGAGCGCGAGGCCGCGCCGGCCCTTCGCCTCGATCTGCCGGACCACCTCGGCGGCGCGGTCGGCCGAGCGCTCGTAGGTGATCGCCACGTCGGCGCCGCGCCCTGCCAGCGCCAGCGCGATGGCGGCGCCGATGCCACGCGAGGCCCCCGTGACCAGGGCGCGCTTGCCTGCCAGCTCGTTCATCCGACCGTCCTTTTTTGTAATGATCGACACAGAAATGGCTAGGTGTGTTGGCTGGGCCGGTCAAGCGATTTATAGAACGATCGATGCAGAATTCCGGAGAGACGCCGCCGGCCTCCGAGCCGGCCCAGATGCGGACTCGCGGGCGGCCCCGCGCCTTCGACCGCGGGGCCGCCCTGGCGCGGGCGATGCGGCTGTTCTGGCTCAAGGGCTACGAGGCGACCTCGATCAGCGATCTGACCGCGGCGATGGGGATCGGCTCGCCGAGCCTCTACGCGGCCTTCGGCTCGAAGGAGGCGCTCTATCTCGAGGCCCTGCGCCATTATGCCGAGACCTACGAGGCGTCGGTCTGGGCGGGGTTCCGCGCGTCGCCGACCGCGCGCGCGGCGGTCGCGGCCTATCTGCTCGACTCGGCGGCGGCGCTGACGGGCGCGTGCCGCGACGAGGCCCGCGCCGACGATCCCCGCGGCTGCATGGTGACGTTGTCCTCGGTCTGCCCCGGCACCCATCCCGATCTCGGTCGGCGGCTCGTGTCGGAGCGGGCGGTCACGCTGGCGCGTCTGGAGGAGCGCCTTCGCCGGGGTGTCGCAGCGGGCGAGTTGCCGGCCGCGACCGATCTGCGCGGCCTCGCCCGCTTCGTGCAATCGGTCCAGAACGGCATGTCGCTGCTCGCCCGCGACGGCGCTGCGCGCGCGGAGCTGGAGGCCGCGGCCCGCATCGCGCTGATGTCCTGGGACACGCTCGCCGCGACGAAGTGAGAAAAGTCTAGCTTTCGAGAGGACGAGTCGTTTCGCGGGTCCAGGGCGGCGCCCTGGTTCGAAGGGAGATCGCGGCTCTGCCCCGGTGCCCCGCCGAAGCACTCGTCCTTTGGGAAGCCGTTACCGGGCCCTGCGCCGACTGAGCCCGCGCTCGGCCAGGCTCTGGAAGACGACGTAGAGCATCGGGATCAGGAACAGCCCGACGGTCGTGGCCGCGATCATGCCGGCGAAGATGGGGGTGCCGATGGCGCGGCGGCTGATCTGGGCGGCGCCCTCGGCGAAGACGAGGGGCACGAGGCCGAGGATGAAGGCGATCGAGGTCATCGCCACCGCCCGGAAGCGCACCGAGGCCCCGGCCACCGCCGCCTCGCGGATCGAATGTCCGTCCGCCCGCTGCTTTCGGGCGAACTCGACGATGAGGATGCCGTTCTTGGCCGCCAGTGCCACCAGCACCACGAGGCCGACCTGGGCGTAGAGATCAAGGGAGAGGCCGGCGACCAGGATGCCGGCGAGCGCCCCCAGCACGCCGACGCTGACGGAGAGCAGCACCGGCACCGGGATCATCCAGCTCTCGTAGAGCCCGACGAGGAACAGGTAGGCGAAGACCAGCGACAGGCCGAGCACCAGCCCGGTCTGCCCCTGCGCCTTCGTTTCCTGATAGGCGGTGCCGGTCCATTCGAAGCCGTAGCCGTCGGGCAAAGTCGCCTCGGAGACCGCCGCCATCGCCTTGAGCGCCGTGCCCGACGAGACCCGCGCGGCGGGGCTGCCCTCGACGGGAATCGAGCGGTAGTTGTTGTAGCGGGTCAGCACCTGCGGGCCGCCGACGAAGCGGGCGGAGGCGAAGGAGCGCAGCGGGACTTCGTCGCCCTTGGCGTTCTTCACATAGACCTGCCACAGGTCCGAGACCTTGTCGCGGTCGCCCGCCTCGGCCTCGATGTTGACCTGCCAAGTACGGCCGAAGATGTTGAAATTGTTGATGTAGGTGCCCCCGAACGTCGCCTGGAGCGTGTCGAACACATCGCCGAGGTTGACGCCCAGCACCGCGGCCTTGTCGCGGTCGATGTCGAGGAACAGCGACGGGTTGGATGCGGTGTAGGTGGTGAACACGTCCGTGAGGTGCGGGTCGGCGTTGGCGGCGGCCATCAACCCCTGCGCGACGCTGCCGAGTTCCTCCGGGCTCTGGCCCTCGATCGCCTCCAACGCGTATTCGAAGCCGCCGCTGGTCGAGAGGCCGATGATCGGCGGCATGTTGAAGGCGATCACCTCGCCGCTGCGGATCGACCGCGCCTCCCGCGTGATCCGGGCAATCAGTGCTTGAGCCGAATCCTCCGGCCCGGTCCGCTCCGAGAACGGCTTCAGGTGGACCAGCATGAACGCCATGTTCGGGGCGTTCACCGTATCGAGATAGGAATAGCCGATCACCGAGTAGGTGTCGGCCACCTGCGGCATCGCCAGGATCCGCTTCTCCAGCGCCGTCACGGTCTCTGCGGTCCGCGACACCGAGGCGCCGTCGGGGAGCTGGACCGTGACGAAGAAGGCGCCCTGATCCTCGGAAGGCAGGAACCCGCTCGGCGCCAGCGCCGCAGCCACGTAGATGCCGCCGCCGCAGGCCGCCACCAGCGCGAGGCCGACGAGGCTGACCCGCACGAGCCGGGCGACGAGGTCTGCATAGCGCATCCGCGTCCGCTCGATCGCCCGTTGCGTCAGGCCGGCGAGCCCGCGGGCGTGGCCGCCGCGGCGCAGCAGCACGGCGCAGAGCGCGGGCGAGAGGGTGAGCGCCACCAGCGCCGAGATCACCATGCTGGCCCCGATCGTGACCGCGCATTGCCGGAACAGCACGCCGGACAGGCCGGGGATGGCGGCGAGCGGCACGAACACCGAGAGCAGCACCAGGGTGATGGCCAGGATCGGCCCGGTGACCTCGCGCATGGCGAGCTTGGTCGCCTCCGGGACCGTGAGGTCCGGCCGCTCCTCCATCACCCGCTCGACGTTCTCGACCACGACGATGGCGTCGTCGACGACGATGCCGATGGCCAGCACCATGGCGAGCAGCGAGATGGTGTTGGCGGAGTATCCCAGTGCCAGCAGCACCGCGAAGGTGCCGATCAGGCTGACCGGGACGGCGAGCGCCGGGATCAGCGCGGCCCGCAGGCTTCCCAAGAACAGGTAGACGACGAGGACGACGAGCAGGAACGCCTCGCCGATGGTCAGGAGCACCTCGCGGATGGTCTGATCGACGAAGGTGGTGGCGTCGTAGACGACCTTGGACTTGACCCCCGGCGGGAAGCGCTTGCTCACCCGCTTCAGGGTGGCGTCCACGGCGTCGGCCGTCTGGACCGCGTTGGCGCCCGGCGCCAGCTGGATCGCGATGGCGACCGCGGGCTTGCCGTTGAGCCGGGCGATGGCGTCGAGGTTCTGGGCACCCATCTCGACGCGGGCCACGTCCTTCACCCGCAGTACCGAGCCGTCGGGATCGGCGCGCACGACGATGTTGCCGAACTCCGCCGCGGTCGAGAGCCGGCCCTTGGTCTGCACGTTGAACTGGAACTGCTGGTCGTTGCTGACCGGCCGCGCCCCGACCCGGCCGGCGGCGGCCTGCACGTTCTGCGCGTTGACGGCGTTGACGATCTCGGACGGCGCCATCTTCAGGTTGTTGAGGCGATCGACGTCGAACCAGATCCGCATGGAATATTGCTGGTTGACGAACAGCGAGGCCTGCCCGACGCCGGGCGTGCGGCTCAGCTCGTCCAGCACGCTGATGGTGGCGTAGTTCGTCAGGAACAGCGGGTCGTGGCTGCCGTCCTCGCTGTAGAGCATCAGGTATTGCAGGATCGCGGTGGCCTGCTTCTGCACCGTGACGCCTTCGAGCCGCACCTCCTGCGGCAGCTGGGCGAGCGCCGTCTGGACGCGGTTGTTGACGTTGACGGTGTCGATGTCCGGATCGGTGCCGAGCTGGAACGACACGGTCAGGCTGTAGCTGCCGTCGTTGCCGCTCATCGACTTCATGTAGATCATCTTGTCGACGCCGATCACCGCGGCTTCCAGCGGCTGGGCGATGGCCGCCTCGACCACCTCCGCCGAGGCGCCCGGATAGGTGGCGCTGACCTGCACCTCCGGCGGCACGATCTGCGGGAACTGGGCCACCGGGATCTGGACCATCGCCAGGAGGCCGGCGAGCGTCACCACGACCGCCGCCACCACGGCGAGCCGCGGGCGGTCGATGAAGATCGAGGAGATCATCGCGTGCTCCGAACCTTGCCCCGCCGCGCCATCCGGCTCAGCGGCCGCCCTCATGAGCGCCCTCTTGGCCCGGCCCGCCCGGCGCGGGGGAGGCCGCCACCGGCTCTCCGGCGCGGACGCGCTGGAGGTTGTCGGTCACGATGGTCTCGCCGTCCTTGAGGCCGGAGGTGACCGTGGTGCGATTGCCGACCGGCTGGCCGAGGCCGACATTGCGCCGCTCGGCCTTGCCGTCGGCGCCGACGACGTAGACGTAGTCGCCCCGCTGGTCGGTCAGCACCGCCGCCCGCGGGATCGTCACGAGGCGCACCGGCTCGGGGTTCTCGACGATCACCGTCACGAACTCGCCGTCGATGAGTTCGCGCACCGCGTGCCCGGCCTTGTTCTGGCCGCGCGACGGGTTGGCGAAGACCCCGCGCATCGTGAAGCTGTCGGTGGAGGACGAGATGGTGTTGTCGGTGAAGTCGACGCGGCCGGCCTCCGCGTAGGTCCGCCCGTCGGGCAGGACGATGCGCAGCTTCAGCGAATCGATGCCGCCGACCGAGGCGAGGCGGTGGCGCAGGTCGATCACCGTACGGGTCGGTATCGTGAACACCACGTACATCGGGTCCTGGCTGACCACCGTGGTCAGCACGCCGGTATCGGGCGAGACGAGGTTGCCGGCGGTGATCGCGGTGCGGCCGACCTTGCCGTCGATCGGCGAGGCGATGGTCGTGTAGCTCAGGTTGATCTGCGCCGTCCTCAGGTCGGCCTGCGCGCCCTGGAGCTGCCCCTGCAGCGAGCCTTCCTGGGACTGATCCTCATCGACCTTCTGCTGCAGCCCGGCGGGGCTGCGCATCAGCGAGGTCGAGCGGGCGAGGTTGAGGTCGGCGAGCTTGAGCTGCGCCTGGATGTTGGCGAGCGCGCCCTTCTTCGAGGCGAGGTCGGCCTCGAACGGCGCCGTCTCGAGCCGATAGAGCACGTCGCCCTTGCGGACGTCCTGGCCCTCCGTGAACACCACCGCGTTGAGGAACGAGGTGACGCGGGCGACCGCCGAATAGCGCGACACCGACTGGACGCGGCCGATGTATTTCTCGGTCTCGGTCACCTCCTGCGCCGAGACCGTGAGGGTGCCGACCGCAGGCGGCGCGCCCCGCGTTTCGGCGGCCAGGCCCGGTGGGGCGATCAGCAGCGCGAGGAGGAGCGGCCAGCGCGCAGCGCGCGCCGTGTGGCCTTTGCCGAAAACCGACATCGCAACCTCGATCCCGACACGCGATCCGCCGGCGCGTTCGCCGGACGCTCGGGAGCGGGGGGCCTCCCGGACGGCGGCGTGCAGAGGCACCAAGGTTTATCAAAAGTCAACGAAGCCCGCCCCGTTTGGCCCCCCATGCGGCGATGCGGTATAGAGGCCGCTTACGTAGTCCGACCCGTCCCGCAGGGACGCCAGCGGGAGTGATCCGTGCGGATCGAAAACGGCTCCGGTACGCTCGATACCGCGGGCGCGGACCTCGACGGCCCGCGCGTGACCCTGCGCGGGCGCTGGACCGCCGACCAGGGGCAGGCGGTGGAGCGGACGGCGGCCGGCATTGCGGCGCACGGCCGCGGTCAGCCGGTGGTGATCGACCTGAGCGCCGTGCAGCGCCTCGACACGCTGGGCGCCTGGGTGCTGGAGCGCACCCGCGCCGAGATCGAGGGGGCGGGCTCGCGCCTCGCCTATGCCGGCGCCCGGCCCGAGCACCGCATCCTGCTCGGCGAGATGGGCCTGCGCGAGCCCGAGCCGAAGGCGCGCGACACCCGCAGCCCGGGCATCCGAATGCTCGACGGCCTCGGCCGCCGGGTCGCCCGCGGCGGGGCCGAGGTGCTGGCCGGCATCGCCTTCCTCGGCGAAGTCGTCGCCGCCGCCGGTCGCGTCGCGCGGCGACCGAAAACCTTCCGCACGGCGGCGCTGGTCAACCAGCTCGAACAGGTCGCCTTCCGCGGCGTGCCGATCATCGTGCTGATCTCCTTCCTCGTCGGCGGCATCGTCGCGCAGCAGGGCATCTTCCAGCTCCAGCGCTTCGGCGCGCAGAGCTTCGTCGTGAACCTGATCGGCCTGCTGATCCTGCGCGAACTCGGCGTGCTCCTCACCTCGATCATGGTGGCGGGCCGCTCCGGCTCGGCGTTCACGGCCGAGATCGGCTCGATGCGGATGCGCGAGGAGGTCGATGCCCTGCGCGTCATGGGCCTCGATCCGATCGAGATCCTGATCCTGCCGCGCATCCTGGCGCTGGTGATCGGGTTGCCGATCCTGTCCTTCCTCGGCTCGCTCGCGGCCTTGGCCGGCGGCGGCCTGACGGCGGCGCTCTATGGCGGGCTCACCGTGGACGGGTTCCTGGCGCGGCTCCAGGCGGCGGTGTCGTTCCACCACTTCGCGGTCGGCCTGATCAAGGCGCCGTTCATGGCGCTCACCATCGGCATCATCGCGACGATCGAGGGGTTCGCGGTCCAGGGCTCGGCGGAATCGCTCGGCCGCCACGTCACCGCCTCAGTCGTCAAGTCAATCTTCATGGTGATCGTGCTGGATGGCCTCTTCGCGGTCTTCTTCGCCGCGATCAACTTTTGACACGCGCGAGCGGACGAGTTGGCAGACCCTCACTTCCCTCAAGCGGCGGCGCCCCAGGCGACGCGTGACGATGTGGACGCGATCATCCGCGTGCGCGACCTCGTCGTGACCTTCGGCGAGCGCGCCGTGATGAAGGGCCTCGACCTCGACATCCGCCGCGGCGAGATCTTGGGGTTCGTCGGTCCTTCGGGGCAGGGCAAGTCGGTGCTCACCCGCACCATCCTCGGCCTCGTGCCGAAGCGCTCGGGCACCATCGAGATTTTCGGCGAGGACGTGGATTCCATCTCCCTCGCCCGGCGGCGCCAGCTCGAACAGCGCTGGGGCGTGCTGTTCCAGCAGGGCGCCCTGTTCTCGGGACTGACCGTCAAGCAGAACATCCAGATGCCGATGCGCGAGCACCTGAAGCTCTCCGAGCGGCTGCTCGACGAGTTCGCCCGGCTCAAGATCGAGATGGTCGGCCTCAAGCCCGATGCGGCCGACAAGTACCCCTCGGAGCTGTCGGGCGGCATGATCAAGCGCGCGGCGCTCGCCCGCTCGCTGGCGCTCGATCCCGAGATCCTGTTCCTCGACGAGCCGACCTCGGGTCTCGACCCCATCGGCGCGGGCGAGTTCGACGACCTCGTCTCGACCCTGAAGCGCACGCTCGGGCTCACCGTCTTCATGGTGACGCACGATCTCGACAGCCTCTACACCGCCTGCGACCGCATCGCGGCGCTCGGCGACGGCAAGATCATCGCGGAAGGGACGATCCGGGAGATGCTGGACCACGATCATCCGTGGCTGCGCTCCTATTTCCACGGCAAGCGCGCGCGGGCTCTGACGCCCGCCGCACCGGCGCCGCAGCCGGCCTATGCCCATGCGTGAGACGGTGATGCTCCTTCCGATCGGCGATGCCCAGGCATCACTGATCGCCCGCGCGACCGCGCGGCGGCGGTCATCCGCCGGACGCGCTGCTCCCGACCGCAGGTCGGGAGCAGCGCACCGAGTCAGTCGAAGTGCGGTGGCGCACCGCCTCGGCCCTCCGGATCGGGGAGAGAACTAGTCCGATGGAGACCCGCGCGAACTACGTCCTGATCGGCGCCTTCACCATCGGCGTCGTGCTGGCCGCCTTCGGCTTCGTGTTCTGGCTCCAGGGCGGATCGCGGGGGCAGGCGACCCAGGCGCTGCGTATCGTCTTCTCCGGCTCGGTCGGGGGCCTGGCCAAGGGCTCGACAGTGTCGTTCAACGGCATCAAGGTCGGCGAGGCGCTCGACGTGCGCCTCCTGCCGCAGGACCCGCGCCGGGTCGTGGCCGTGGTGCAGGTCGATCCCTCGACGCCGCTGCGCGCAGACACCCGCGCCCGGCTCGATTCCGCCATGCTGACCGGCGTCTCGCAGATCTCGCTATCCGGCGGCAGCGCCGACGCGCCCCCGCTCAAGCCCGGCTCCGGCGACCAGATGCCGACGATCTTCGCCGATTCGAGCGACATCCAGGACATGATGGCGGCGGCCAAGCAGATCGCCCAGCGCGCCGACGACGTGCTCCAGCGCCTCGACAAGGTGGTGGCCGGCAACGAGGGCGCGATCACCCGCACGCTGGCCAATGTCGAGAGCTTCTCGAAGACGCTGGCCGAGGCCGGTCCCTCCATCGCCGGCCTCGTCAAGGCGGTGGACGGGCAGCGCCTCAACCGGGTGATCGAGAACGCCGACACCTTCTCGACCGCTTTGGCCAAGGCCGGTCCGGACATCGAGGCGGGCCTGCACGACGCCCGGCAGCTGGCGGCCAAGCTCAGCGCCTCGGCCGACCGGATCGACGGCGTCCTGAAGGGGGCGGAGGGCTTCCTCGGCTCGGCCTCGGGCCAGCAGGGCGCGGGTACCTTCTCCGAGATCCAGAAGGCGGCCGTCTCGGTCCGCGAGGCCGGCATCGCCTTCCGCACGCTCTCGGAAAACCTCGACAAGCGCACCGCCAACATCTCGACGAGCTTCAACCGCCTGTCGGGGTCGAGCCGCCGCGAGGTCGAGGCGCTGGCGAGCGACGGCCAGCGCACCCTCAACACCCTGAGCCGGGCGGCGCGCAGCCTGGAGCGCGACCCCTCCCAGGTGATCTTCGGCGGCAAGCCGTCGTTGCCGGAATACAACGGTGGCCGCTGAGTTGCCGGCTGCGCCCGATGTGCCGGGTCGCACCGCCGCGTTCGAGCGTTGCCGTAAGCTGGGCGTGGTAGGGTGACGTTCAGCCCCTGCCCCAGCGACGGACGGTCCCCGAGCGCATGATGCGAGTTTTCCTCCCCGCCTCTTCCGGCCGCGTGGCCTGCGCCGCCGCCGGCCTCGCGATGCTGGCCGCGCTCGGCGGCTGCGGCGGCGGCGGCGCGACCCCGCTCACCTTCGACCTCGCCGCCCTGCCGGGCCAGCCGCGCGCCGGCGGCACCGCGCGCTCGGTGGTGGTGTCGGAGCCGGTCGGCCTGCAGCCGATGGAGGCCGACCGCATCATCGTGCGCGAGCGCGGCGGCTCCCTGTCCTTCCTCGGCGGCGGCCAGTGGGCCGACCGTCTGCCGCGCCTGGTCCAGACCCGGATCATCCAGAGCCTGGAGAATACCGGCCGCCTGCGCTCGGTCTCCCGCCCCGGCGACAAGGTGCCGTCCGACTACCTGCTGGTCAGCGAGATCCGCGAGTTCGACATCGATTCCGGCTCCGGCGAGGCGGTGGTGGACCTCTCGGCCAAGCTCATCGCCGAGGGCAGCGGCCGCGTCGTCAACGCCCGCGTCTTCACCGCCCGCGTCCCCGTGCCGAAGGTCGATCCCCAGACCGCCGCCACCGGCCTCGACGCCGCGCTGAGCCAAGTGCTCGGCGATCTGGTGCGCTGGGTGAATGCCGGGCGGTAGGATCGCCCGGTTTCGACGCGGTCAGAACGACAGCTTCATGCCGGCCACGAAGGTGCGCGGCGCGCCCGCGTAGATCGAGGTCGCGGTCGGCCGCCCGGCGATTGCCGCGACCGTATCGTTGAGGGTGTTGGCGACCGGGTTGGCGGAGGCGACGTAGACCGTATCCAGCACGTTGCGGACCTCGCCGTAGAGGTCGATCCGCTTGGCGTAGCCCGCGGGCAGCAGCGCCGAATAGTGGACGTTGAGATTGACGATCGCGTAGCCGGGAATCTTCAGCAGGTTGGAATTGTCGGCGTAGTAGCCTCCCTGCGCCACCACCTCGGCGAAGCCGCCGAGCCCGGCCAGCGGCCCCGCCGGCACGTCGTAGCCGACGCGGGCGAGCAGCTGATGGTCGGGCACGCCGGGGATGCGGTTGCCGGCCCGGTTGAACTGTCGCGTGATGTTCTCGAACTGAGGGGGAAGCTCGGGCGGCCCCGGGATCGGGCGCCGGACGCTCAGCTGCTCGACGTAGTCGGTGTAGACCTGATCGTCGAAGGTATAGGCGAGCATGCCGTTCCAGCCCGGTGCGAAGGCGTAGGTCGCGGCGAGTTCGATGCCGCGATGCTCCGAGGCGGGGGCGTTGAAGGTGTAGTTGAGAAGCCCGGCACCGGGCGATTGCGAGACGAACTCGTTGCGGAAGAACTCGTAGAAGCCGGTCAGGCTGAGCTTCAGTCCCGCGACCGGCAGCCAGTCGCCGCCGAGGTCGAAGCCGAGATTTTCCTGCGTCTTCAGGCCGGTGTTGTTGCCGGGGACGCCCAGCGGCGTCACGAACAGCGACGAGAACGAGGGCGTAGCGTAGCCGGTGGCGACCCGGCCGCGCAGGGCCCAGGTCGGGTCCGGCTGGTAGACGAGGGCGAGTTCGGGCGCGACGTTGAGGAAGCGGCGGTTCGCGTAGGCTGTCGATTCGGCCGTGACCGGAAAATTGCGGTTGCGCCCGGTGATCGTGGCGTTCTCCGCCGAGAGGCCGGCGACGGCCTTCCATTCGGGCGAGAGTTCGAGTTCCAGGCGCGCCCGGCCGCCGAGATTCGACTGCACGGCGTCCTGCAAGGCGACCAGCGAGCCGAGCCGGGCCCCGCCCGCCGCCGTCAGGTTGAAGGTCGAGGCGGTGACGTCGACGGCGCTGTAGGACAACGCCACATAGCCGACGGCCGGGAGTCCCAAGAATTCGCCGCGGCGGGTGAGGTCGGTCAGCACGTTGTAGGAGGGCAGGCTGCCGCGGCCGGCCGAGGTGTAGAACGGCTGGTTGTAGTTGCGCTCGTCGAAGCCGACCTGCACCCGCCACGTCGTCTGCGCGTCGATGTCGTGCTCGAAGCGCCCCGCCACGATGGTGCGGCGGTCGTTGCGGCGGAAGCCCGCCTGCGCGGCGGTTGCCGGAATGCCGCCGAGGGTGAAGGTTGCGCAGCCCGGAGCGGCGGTCAGGGCCGTGTCGCAGCCGCGCTGGAAGGGATTGATGCGGTATTGGTCGAACGACGAGCGGCCGGGGATGTTGGCGTCGATCTCGTTGTTGATCACCTTGAGGGTGAAGCGGGTGTCGGGCGTCGGCGTGTAGCTCGCCAGCAGGTTGACGGTTTGCGTGTCGTAGCTCGAATGCTGCTGGTAGCCGTTGCCGCGGACATCGCTGGCGAACAGGCTGACCTCGAACGGGCCGCTCGCGCCGCCGACGGTGAAATAATTGCTGAGGTAGCCGAAGCTGCCGGCATCGACGCCGACCTCATAGCCGTCGATCTCGCGGCCGGTGCGGGTGCGGAAGGCCAGCGCGCCGCCGGTGGCGTAGTTGCCGAACAGCGCCGATTGCGGCCCGCGAAACACGTCGATGCGGGAATAGGCGCGGGGATCGACGAGGTCGAAGCGCGAGGCGCCGTCGGCCTGGGTCACCGGGAAGCCGTCCTCCAGCACCACCATATTGCGGGTCACGCCGGTGGAGCGGGCGTTGTTGCCGCGGATCGAGATCACCACGTCGCGCCCGCCGTTGCCCTGGCGCACGGTGACGCCGGGGCTGTCGAGCAGCACCGAGCCGATGCCGGTGGCAGGCCGGTTGGCGATGGCCTCGCGCCCGACCGCGGTGACGATCTGCCCGACCGGCTGCTCGATCGGCAGGGCCGCCGCACCGGGCGGTGCCGCGACCCCGAATTCTTTTCTGGTGTTGGACGGTGCTCCGCCGGAGCCGTTGCCCCGGCCCTCGCCGGCCACGGAAATCTCTTCGAGGGTGACGGATTCAGGGGCGGCCTGCGCCGCGAAGGGTTGGGCGGCGATCAGGCAAAGGGCGGCGCTGCGGCGCAGGAGGGCGGGCATGACGGGCTCGTCGGAAACAAGGAAAGGAGCGGCGCCGGAGGCGGCCGCGGATGGCGTGTCGGCGGGCTTGGACGAGCCCGGCCGGATCAGGAGGCGTGCGCGGCCGGGCGCAGGGCGCGGGGGCGGATGAGCACGCGGGCGCCGAGGTCGAGGCCGATCAGGGCGAGGATCGCCAGCCCCGTGAGGGGAAACAGCGCGCCGAGGCCGAGCACGAGCCCGGTCACGCCCGCCCTCACCCGCCGGTCGCGCGGCAGCGGCGGCACGCCGAGCCGGCCCGCGGGGCGGCGCTTCCACCACATCACGCCCGCGGTGACCGAGAGCAGGATCGTGGCGAGGCAGAAGGCCAGCATCGCGAGCTGGTTCGCGCGACCCAAAAGCTCGCCCTTGTGCAGGCCGATGCCGAGCTGGATCGCCTGCCCCACCGGGCCGATCTCGCCGAAGCGCACATCGACCAGGGGCCGGCCGGTATATTGGTCGAGGGAGACCATCCGCTGGGCCGTCACGTCGCGGGGATAGGCGGCGGCGGCGTAGACGCCGGTCTCGCCGATTGGTAGCGCCAGCTCGAAGCCCGCCGGCATGCCCATGTCACGCAAGATCGCCGCCGCCCGGTCGAGGCCGATGGCGGGTGCCGGGCGCGGCTCCGAGCGGGGCACGGGGGCGTCCTGCATCGTCCAGCCGGGCTCGTTGAGCACGGCGCGCATCGGCACCGTCGAGACCGGCTTGTCGGCCCAGAGCCGATGCGGCTGGCCGAGGCCGGCGGCGTTCGACCACGCCCGCACCTCCTGCCCCCACCAGCCCGACCAGGGCAGGCCGGTGAGCGCGAGGAACAAGAGGCCCCCGCCCCCCAGCAGCCCGGTGACGGCGTGGAGGTCGCGCCACCACACCCGGCGCCGGGGCGTCGCGCGGAGCGTCACCACGCCGCCGGCCCCCTCGCCCCCTTGCCCGCGCGGCCACCACAGATAGGTGCCGGTGACGACGAGGATGACGGCGAAGCCCGCCACGATCTCGACGACGAGGTTCGCCGCCGGTCCGAACAGGGTGAGGCTGTGCAGCCGCCGCACCACGCCGGAGAATTCCTGGGCCGCGGGCAGCGCGTCGAGGACATGGCCGCGATACGGATCGAGGAAGACGAGCGTCTTCTCTCCGTTCACCGTCATCGTCACCAGCGCCGAGCCGGTGGGGCTCGACGGCTCGGTGTAGGAGACCGGCACGCCGTCGGGCACCGCCTGCATGGCGTTGTAGACGAGGCGGTCCGGCCCGACCGGATCGCCGGAGGCCGTCACCACGGTGCGGTGAGAAAACACCGTGGCGTCGATCTCGGCCTTGAACAGGTAGAGCGCGCCCGTGGCCGCGAGCAGGAACAGGAACGGCAGGCAGATCAGCCCGGCATAGAAGTGCCAGCGCCAGACGGCACGGTAGACGGTCTCGCGCAGCGGCGCCCGCGCGACGACGCGCGCGGCGGCCGGGGCGGAGCCCTGGAACGGAACGGACATGGATGGAAAAGCCGGAATCTGAGGGATCGAAGAACGGATCGCTCAGGCGGCGGGGGGACCTCGTGGGCCGACGGCCGGATCGGGGGGCGCGCGGGCACGGGCGTGTTCCGTGGGCGGCCACGGCGTGACGGCGGCGGCCTGCGGCCATTCGGCGACCGCGACGGCGATGGGTGTCGGCGGCAGGCCGAGCTGGGGCGCCTGCGCCTGGATGCAGCAGGCATGGTGGCAGGCCGGCGCCGGGTCGTCGGGCGTGCCGGCCCCGACCCCGTGCTCGGCGCAGAGGACGTCGCCGGCCATCGCCGGTGAGATGGGCGCGAGGGCGCCGAGGAAGGCCTGGAGGACGAGCGCGTAGAGCGCGATCACCCCGATGATCGCGCGGCCGGTCACGAAGCGTGGCGGGCGCAGGCGCATCCGGGCACTTAACGGGCGCCCCGGCGGGCGGTCAACGCGCCGTCAAGGGGGCGGCGCGGGAATCCGGGGACGGGATCAGCCGCCGGCCTTCAGGCTCAAGGTCGCGATCAGCCGAGAGACGTCCTTCGGATCGGCGCGCCAGAGGCCCGCCGGCTCATCCTCGGGGGCGGGGACGAGACCGAGGCGCTCGGCAGTGCCGGCGCGCGCATCGGCCGGGAGCCCGGCCTTGGTCAGGGCCTCGTCCCAGGCCTCGACGGCGGTGCGGGTGCCGGACTTGCAGGAGAGGTCGCCGAGCGGGCTCTCCTTCAGGATGTCGAAGCCGCAATCCGCCTGGAGGCCGGCGCGGGCCTTCATCACCTGCCCCAACGTGGTCGCGGCGAGGGAGCCGTCCTGCGCCTGAGCACCGAGCGGCGCCATCAGGCACAGGGCGAGGGCGAGTGATCCGCGCGTCGACATCCGTTTCCTCCCGCGGATCGATCCGCTTGGAGCCAAGGTGGCGGCTTTCCGGCGGTTTGTGAAGATTTCCTCAGAAGCCTTTCACGCGTCGGACCTTTTGCCTCATGCCGAGCCGTCGGTGCGCTTGAGGGAGAAGGCCGGGCGCCCGCCGCCCTCGGAATCGGGATTGCGGACTTCGCGCATCCGCGGCGCATGGCCGTCGATCAGGAGCACCAGCACGGTCAACACCAACAGAACCTTGGAGGCCATGGCCTCAGAACCCTCACGCTTGTTGCAGTGCGGTATAGGCGCGAGCTTTGCGTCGATCGCATGCGTTGGCGCACATCCGTCGGAGGGATGGGGCGGGCGGCGGTAGGGATGGTGAACGAAGCGTTCGCCCGGCTCAGGCCCCGGCAGCGGGCCAATGCAGCGTCACCCGCAGGCCTCCCCATTCCGAGCGGTCGAGCCGCAACCCGGCGCCCGCGGCTTCCGCGAGGTCGCGGGCGATGGCGATGCCGAAGCCGGTGCCGGGGCGGGTCTCGTCCCAGCGGCGGCCGCGGGCGATGCCGGCGATCGCCGCCGCGCTCATGCCGGGGCCGTCATCCTCGACGAGGAGGCACCCGCCCTCTTTCTCCGGCCCGCCCGAGACGCGGATGCGGCGGTGGGCCCATTTGCGGGCGTTGTCGAGGAGGTTGCCCAGGATTTCGGTGAGGTCGCCCTCGTCGCCGGGGAAGGCCAGCGTCTCGGGCAGCGCGATCTCCCAGCGCAGGGCCTCGCCGTCGGGCAGGCGCTTCAGGGCGCCGACGATCCGCTCGGCCACCGGGGCGGCCGGGCTGGCGCGCCGCCGGAGTCCCCCGGAGGCCGCCCGCGCGCGGGCCAGCGTGCGCTCGACCTGGCGGGCCATGGCGCGGGCTTGCTCGGCGATTTCTTCCGAGAGGGCGGGGTCGGCGACCTCGGTGCGGCGGGCCAGCGCGTCGAGCACGGCGAGCGGGGTCTTGAGGCCGTGGGCCATGTCGGCGGCCTGGGTGCGGGCGCGCTCCAGGTCGCGCTCCTGCGCGTCGAGCAGGCGGTTGAGGTCGGCCACCAGCGGCCGCACCTCCTCGGGGAATGTTTCCGGCAGGCGCGGGCGGGCGCCGGAATGGACCGCGGCGAGATCGGCCCGCAGGGCCCGGAACGGGGCCAGGGCGCGACGCACGAACAGCGCCATGGCCAGCGTGAGGGCGGCGAACAGCGCGACGAGCGAGGGCACCAGCAGGCGCAGGAAGGTGGCGCGGCTCTGCGCCAGGTCGCGGCGATCCTCGGCCACGGTGACGGCCAGCGCCGTCCGGCCGCCGTTGCCCGGAATCGTCACCCGGCGCGTGACCGCGATGAGCCGGCCGCCATCCGGCCCGTCGAGGTCGCCCACCGCCGGCTCGACCGCCGTGTCCGGCACGGTGCCGAGGCCACGGTCCCAGAGCGAGCGTGAGCGCAGGGAAGGCCCGCCCCCTTCGATCTGCCAGTAGAGCCCGCCATAGGGCGTCGAGAAGCGCGGATCGGGCGGCTCCTGCGGCAGGGTCGGCGCCCCGTCGCGACCGAGCGCGACCTGCCCGGCGATGAGCTTGGCGACCCTGTCGAGCCCGTCCGCCGTGCGGGCGTCGAGCACCCGGTCGAGGATCACGGTGAGGCCGATCCCGGCCAGCGCCAGCGCGATGGCGATCAGCGCGGCGGCGGCGAGCCCGAGGCGCAGCCGCAACGAGTCGCGCTTCACGCGCCCTCCGGGTCGGCCGGCACGAGGTAGCCGTGGCCGCGCCTTGTCTCGACCACGCCGGGGCCGAGCTTGCGCCGCAGGCGGGTCAGCAGGGCCTCCAGCGCGTTGGCCTCGCGGTCGCTGTCGCTGCCGTGGAGGTGTTCGAGCAGTTCGCCCGCGGGCACCACCTGCCCCTGCCGGTGCAGCAGGAAGGCGAGCAGGCGGTATTCCAGCGCTGTCAGATCGATCTCGCGGCCCTCGATCGAGACCGCGCGGGTGCGGGTGTCGAGTTCGACCGCGCCCGCCCGCAGCACCGGCGAGGCGTGGCCGGCGGTGCGCCGCAGGATGGCGCGCAGCCGCGCCACCAGCTCCTCCATGCGGAACGGCTTCTGCAGGTAGTCGTCGGCGCCCGCGTCGATCCCCTCGACGCGCTCGCGCCAGCCGTCGCGGGCGGTGAGGATCAGGACGGGCAGCCGCACGCCCGCCCCGCGCAGGCGGCGCAGCACGCCGAGCCCGTCGAGCCGGGGCAGGCCGAGATCGAGCACCATGGCGTCGTAGGTCTCGGTCTCGGCCTTGAACCACGCCGCCTCGCCGTCGCCGACGCTCTCGGCGACGTAGCCGGCCCGCTCCAGCCCGGCCCGCAGATCCGCGGCGATGCGCGGCTCGTCCTCGACGATCAGGATGCGCATGAGTGGGATTCCCGCATCGCGTCCGGCTCAATCGTCGTCGTCATCGTCGATGACCTTGAGGGAGCGGGCGTCGATCTTCACGTCGCGGCGGCGACCGTCGGCCCCGAGGATGCGCAGCTTGTAGAGCCAGCGCCCGTCGTCGTGCTTGAGATCGACCGCGACCACGTCCCCCGGCACCGCGGTCTTGGCGGCGGCGAGCACCGCGTCGAGGGGGCGGATCTCGCCGCGCTCCAAGGCGGCGCGGGCACGCTCGCCGTCGCTGTCGGCCTGCGCGGGCACGGCGGCGAGCATGAGGGCGATCAGGAGGAAGCGGAACGGGCGCGGCATCGCTGGGAATCCGGGACCGGCGGACTCTGCCGCGACCCCGCTGACGCGAGGCTGACGGGCGGCGTCAGGCCGGCGCGGGGGCCCGCCTGCGAGAAGGCGGCACCGACGGAGCGCCGGCCCCGGCCGAGCCGCCCGCAACCCCACTCGCGAAAGAGCCATCCGATGTCCCTGACCGCCACCCTCATGCTGATCTACGCCGCCTGCCTCGTCGGCGCCATCGCCAGCCCGGCCGCCAGCCCGGCCGCCAAGCCGTCGGCTCCCCGGCCCGAGCCCCGCCGCCCCTGGCGCGCGCCGGTGGTGCTGGCCCTCCCGCTCGCCGCCTTCGTGATCGGCGTCCCGGTCCGGCCCGCCCAGGCCGGCGAGGCGACCCGGATCGCCGCCCTGGCCCTCCCGGCTCCCGGCTTCGCGCCGGCCGCTCCCCTCGAAGGTCCGGCCACGGTGATCGACGGCGGCACGCTCGCGATCGGCGGACGGCGGGTGCGCCTTCACGGCATCGCGGCCCCTGCCCTCGATCAGACCTGCTTCGATGCGCAGGAGCACGGCTATGCCTGTGGGCGCGTCGCGGCCCAGGCGCTCGCGGCCCGGATCGGCGACGGAAGCATCGGCTGCGAGCCGGTGAAGGACGCAGAGACGACGAGCGCCCGCTGCCGCCTCGGCGCGGACGACCTCGCGGCCTGGATGGTCGAGAGCGGCTACGCGGTGGCCGACCGCAGCGTCTCGACCGACTACGCGGCGCAGGACGAGCGCGCCTGGGGTCGTCGCCGCGGCCTGTGGGCGGGCGTGTTCGATTGGCCGGCGGGGCGCCGGACCGCCGGCCTCTGAGCCGGGCTCCGAGGGAGGGCGATAACCCCCTTCCCCGGCCGGCCCCGTCGCGGTTCAGGCGGCCTTGTCGTCGCCGGCCGCGGCCCGCACGTCGGCGGGGGTGGGGACGTAGGCGCACCACAGGCAGCGCCCCCGCTCGGCCGCCTTCGGATCGTTGCGCTGGGAGCAGACCGGACAGATCGTCAGCACGATCCGCTGGCCGCGCACATAGGCGAGGCCGCGGCCCAGGAAGGTGACGGCACCTTGGGGCATGGAAGCGATTCGGTTGTCGGCGATGCGGAGACCGTCCCTTAGCGGATCGTGCCGCGAAGGCGATCCGTGCCCGCGGCATGGGCCCGCCGCACGGCAAGCATAGCCGGCTTTTCGAGGGGGGCCGCCGCGCGGGCCGCACCATCGGCCCGGCCCGCGCGTTGACGGCGCGAGACCGAGACAACAGGCAGGAGCCGTCATGTCGAAGCTGTTCATCGCGAAGGTGCGCGGGGCGGGGGGCGAGCGTCCCCTGATCACGGTGCGGGCGGCGGCCGAGGGCGAGGCCCGGCTGTTCGTCGAGACCGCCTATCCCGAGGACGAGGTTCTGGAGGTCGCCGAGCCCGGCGAGTGGGTCAGCGATGCCGACACCGGCACCCGCTCCGGCGACGTGCGCGAGCATGCGGGCGTCGCGTGGCAGGCCCCGGCCGCCCGGGCGGAGTGAGCCCGTGTCCTGCCTGCCGGAAGACGTGCGGGCGCTCGCCCTGATGCTGCCCGAGGTCGTCGAGGGCGCGCATCGGGGCCATCCCGATTTCCGGGTCGGCGGGCGCGTCTTCGCGACGCTCTGGACCGAGGAGGAGCGCGTCGTCCTGCGCCTCACTCCGGACGGACAGGCCGCGGCGATCGAGGCCGAGCCCGACGCCTGCGCCCCCGTCCCCGGTTCCTGGGGCGAGCGCGGCTGGACCAGCCTCGATCTCTATGCCGTCGAGGAAGCGTTCCTGCGCGCCGGACTGTTGGCGGCGTGGCGCGCCACGGCGCCCCCTGCCCTCGTCGCCCGCACCGCGGCGCTCGCGCTCGATCCTTGATTCTTGCCTTGATTCTTGCCGTGCTCCTTGCCGTGATCTTGAGGCAAGGAACCGCCGTGGCGGATGCCGGCTTGATCCCGACAGATTGGAAGGAGAATCCGGTGACGCGATCCGACAGCCCCAAACCCGGCGACGAGCACGAGACGGATCGCGACCAGCAATCCCAGACCCCCACGCAATCCCCCGCCGAACCGCTGCCGGAGGAGGATCTGGAGCAGGTCGAGGAACAGCCGAGCTGACGCCGATGTCCGAGCCCGACGACCGGACATCCGACGAGATCGCGCGGCTCGGCCTCCTGGCCGGGCTGATGGAGGTGGCGATCGGCCGTCTGTTCGAGGCGTCGGAGGGTGGGGCAGAGGCCAAGCGGCTGTTCGTCGGGGACGTCCGCCGGTTGCTCGCCGATACGAGCGAGGTGCAGACGCACTCGCCGGCGATCCGGACCTACGAGGCGCTGCTGCGGCGCCTCGGCGCGACGGAATCCGGCGACGGGGCGCTCGGCGTGGTGCCGACCCCGGAACAGGGCCTGCCGCCCGCTGGGGCGGGGGTATAGGCACGAGGGAGCGGGCCTTGGACGACACCGGTACGGACGACGCGCCGAAACTCGCCGGCATCCTCACCTTCCCGCCGGAGGTCGTGGCGGCCCTCGACGAGCATTGCGCGGTCGAGCGCCTGCCCCGCGACAAGGCGATCTGCGAGATCGTCGCCGAATATCTGCGCCTCAAGGGCTACCTGCGCACCAAGCCCGCCTATCTCTGCCGCCCCTCCGAGGGCGAGCCGCATGAGAGCCACGGCTGAGGCGACGCTGACCCTCGACGTCTACGAGGCCCATCCGGGCCAGCCGCCCCGGCAGAGCCTGCCCCGGCAGGGCGAGCCCGGCCCGGTGGCGGAGGACGGCGACGAGCACGGCCCCGCGATCAGCCTGTAGGGCTGCGCTGATCGTCGTAAGGTTCGGAACCGTACCGAGTGTCCCGCCTTGCCAATCGAACCGCGGCTGAAGTACGAGCCGCGGTTCCGAAGTCTGTCGAAAATCCGGCCGCGGCAGAGGGTTCGACCTTTCCACGGCGCCACGACTGCACCCTGGCCGAGGCCCTGCGATGAACGAGCCTGCGGCCGAGTCCGGTCCGACCCTGCCCGATTCCGCCCCGGCCCTGCCGAAGGCCGCCACCGGCATCGAGGGCTTCGACGCCGTCACCTTCGGCGGCCTGCCCGCAGGCCGTCCGTCCCTGGTCTGCGGCGCGGCGGGCTGCGGCAAGACGCTGTTCGCCACCACCTTCCTCGTGAACGGCGCGACCCGCTACGGCGAGCCCGGCGTGTTCATGAGCTTCGAGGAGCGGGCCGAGGACCTCGTCGCCAACGTCGCCTCGCTGGGCTACGACCTCGGCGGCCTGATCGCCCAGGGGAAGATCGCCGTCGACCACGTCCGGGTCGAGCGCTCCGAGATCGAGGAGACCGGCGACTACGACCTCGAAGGGCTGTTCATCCGCCTCGGCTTCGCCGTCGATGCGATCGGCGCCAAGCGCATCGTCCTCGATACGATCGAGACCCTGTTCTCCGGCTTCTCCGACGAGGCGGTGCTGCGGGCGGAACTCCGGCGTCTGTTCGGCTGGATCAAGGAGCGGGGGCTGACCGCCATCATCACCGGCGAGCGCGGCGCCGGCCAGCTCACCCGCCAGGGGCTGGAGGAATACGTCTCCGACTGCGTGGTGCTGCTCGACAACCGGGTCGAGGACCAGATCACCACGCGCCGCCTGCGGGTGGTGAAGTACCGCGGCTCGGCGCACGGCACCAACGAGTACCCGTTCCTGATCGATGCCGAGGGCATCAGCGTCCTGCCCGTCACCTCGGCCGAACTCGATTATCCGGTCTCCGACGGCGTGCTCGCCACCGGGATCGCTGGCCTCGACGCCATGCTCGGCGCGGGCGGCTTCTATCGCGGCTCGGGCATCCTGATCTCGGGTGAGGCCGGCACCGGCAAGACCATGGTCTGCGCCAGCCTCGTCGATGCGGCCTGCGCCCGGGGCGAGCGCTGCCTCGCTTTCGTGTTCGAGGAGAGCGGCGCGCAGATCGTGCGCAACGCCCGCTCCGTCGGCCTCGACCTCGGCCGCCACGTCGAATCGGGCCTGCTGCGCTACGAGGCGGCGCGCCCGAGCCTCTACGGGCTGGAGATGCATCTGGCCCGGATGCAGCGCGACATCGACCGGTTCCGCCCCGACCTCGTGGTGGTCGATCCGCTCTCGGCCCTGCGCGGCCCCGATGCCGAGTTGCAGGCGACGGTGCTGCGCATGGCCGACCTGCTCAAGAGCCGCGGCATCACCGCCGTGTTCACCAGCCTGCGCGAGGACGGCAGCCTCGGCCGCGACGGCGATATCGGCGTCTCCTCGCTGATGGATGCCTGGATCAAGCTCCTCAACGTCGAGGCCAACGGCGAGCGCTCCCGCACCCTGTACCTGATCAAGGCGCGGGGCATGAGCCACTCGAACCAAGTGCGCGAATTCGCGATGTCGCGTGAGGGCCTGCAACTGGTCGATGCCTATATCGGCCCCGCCGGGGTGCTGACCGGGACGGCGCGGGCGGTGCAGGAGGCGGAGGAAGCCGCCGCAGCGCTGCGGCGCGCGCAGGAAAACCGCCGCCGCCAGCGCGAGGCCGAGCGCCGCCGCCGCTCCCTGGAGCGGCAGATCGATGAACTGCGCGCCGACCTCGACGCTTTGGCCGGGGAAGAGGCGATCCTGCTCGACGAGGACGAGCGGCGCGAGGCGGCCTTAGAGAGCGAGCGCGACGCGCGCGCCGTCCGCCGGGGAGGCTGAGGATGAGCGAGACCGAATCCGAAATCCCCCAATCCGAAATCCCCCAGTCCGACTTGCCCGAGGACGGCCGCTACCGCCTGCGCCTCTACGTGGCCGGGCAGACGGCGAAGTCGCTCGCCGCCATGACCAATCTCAAGCGCTTCTGCGAGGAGCACCTCGCCGGCCGCTACGAGATCGAGGTGGTCGATCTGATGCAGAACCCGCAGCTCGCCGCGGGCGACCAGATCCTGGCGATCCCGACCCTGGTGCGCCGCCTGCCCGCGCCGCTGAAGCGCATCATCGGCGATCTCTCCAACACCGAGAAGGTGCTGGTCGGCCTCGACATCCGGCCCGACCTCGATGCCCGGGCGGCAAGCCCCGCCGAAGCGGGCTCGCCGACGGTGAAGCAGCCATGAGCGTGCCCGGCCGCCTCCGCCTGCGCCTCTACGTCGCCGGTCCCTCCCCGCGCTCGACCCGCACCATCGAGAGCGTCCGTCGCCTGTGCGAAGGCCGCCTCGCCGGCGCCTGCGGGTGGGAGTGCGACTTGGAGATCGTCGATCTCTACCAGCAGCCGGGGCTGGCGGCGCAGGACGGCGTCGTCGCGGCGCCGACCCTGCTGCGCCTGAGCCCCCTGCCCGCCCGGCGCGTGGCGGGCGACCTCACCGACGCGCACCGGGTGCTCGTCACCCTCGGCCTCGACCCCGCCGAGGCGAGCCCGTTCCAGGCCGCCCGCCAGCAACAGCAGCAGGATACGGGGATCGGAGGCGCCGATGGCGTCTGAGCCCGACCCTTACGCACGCATCCGCGAGTTGGAAGACCGGCTGGAGGAGGCCGAGGACACGCTGGCCGCGATCCGCCGGGGCGATTTCGACGCCGTCGTGGTCGAGGGAGCCTCCGGCGAGCGGCTGGTCTACACGCTGGAAAACGCCGACCGCCCCTACCGCGCGCTGATCGAGCAGATCCAGGAGGGCGCCTTCACCCTCGGGCCGGACGGCACGGTGCTCTACGGCAACCGGCGCTTGGCCGAGATGCTCGGCGTGCCGCAGGAGCGCCTGACCGGCCAGCCGCTCGCCGGCTTCGTCGCCGAGGGCGAGGTCGCGGCGCTCTCCGCGCTCCGCCGGGAGGCGGTCCGAGGCCCCGCCCGCGGCGAGCTGTGCCTGCGCGACGGCCACGGGGCCGAGCGCCCCGGTTATCTCTCCCTCAGCCGGCTCGAGAGCGGCGGCGACAGCGCGCTGCTCTGCGGCGTGCTCACCGATCTCACCGACGAGCGGGTGCGCCTGCGCGAACTCGCCGAGGCCAATGCGCGCCTGCGGGCCGAGGTGGCCGAGCGCGAGCGGATCGAGGAGGCCCTGCGCCAGTCGCAGAAGATGGAGGCGGTGGGCCAGCTCACCGGCGGCGTCGCCCACGACTTCAACAACCTGCTCACCGTCATCAAATCCTCGACCGACCTCTTGAAGCGCCCCGACCTGCCCGAGGAGCGCCGCCGCCGCTACGTCGAGGCGATCTCCGACACGGTGGGGCGCGCCGCCAAGCTCACGGGACAGCTGCTGGCCTTCGCCCGGCGTCAGGCCCTCAAGCCCGAGGTGTTCGATGCCGGCCGCGGCGTCGCGGCGGTGGCCGACATGGTCGGCACGCTGACCGGCGCGCGCATCAAGGTCACGACCCAGATCGATCCCTGCTTCGACAAGGCCGGCGCGCCCTATGCCTGCCTCGTCGAGGCCGATCCGAGCCAGTTCGACACCGCGCTCGTCAACATGGTGGTCAACGCCCGCGACGCCATGGACGGCGAGGGCACGCTGACGATCCGCGTCGGCCATGCCGACCGCATCCCGGCGCTCCGCACCCACCCGGAGGTGGTCGGCGACTTCGTGGCGGTGTCGATCGGCGACACCGGCTCCGGCATCGCGCCCGCCGACCTCAACCGCATCTTCGAGCCGTTCTTCACCACCAAGGGGGTCGGCCAGGGGACCGGCCTCGGCCTCTCCCAGGTGTTCGGCTTCGCCAAGCAGTCCGGCGGCGACATCGCCGTCGAAAGCGATTTGGGGCAGGGCACCACCTTCACCCTGTTCCTGCCCCGCGCCGCCCTCGCCCCGACGCCCACCGAGCCGGCGGACGAGCCCGAGCCGCTGGCGCCCGGCCACGGCACCTGCGTCCTCGTGGTCGAGGATAACCGCGAGGTCGGCGCCTTCGCGACCCAAGCCCTGGCCGAACTCGGCTACGGCACCGTCTGGGCCATGGACGCGGATCAGGCGCTGGCCGAACTGGAGCGCACGCCCGAGCGCTTCGACGTCGTCTTCACCGACGTGGTGATGCCGGGCATGAACGGCGTCGATCTCGCCCGCGCGATCCAGGCGAAGCGTCCGGAGATGCCGGTGGTGCTCTCCTCGGGCTACAGCCACGTGCTGGCCGAGGACGGCCACCACGGTTTCCCGCTGCTGCACAAGCCGTATTCGGTGGAGGACCTGTCGCGGATTCTGCGGCGGGCGGCGCGGCGGAAGGGGCGGCGGGGGTGAGTGCACCCCCTCTCCCCGCGGGCGGGGAGAGGGCTTCGGCGACCTTGTCGTCGCCGAAGCGAGGCGGCAGCCGAGGTGTGAGGGGGCTTGTCCGAAGGAGCCTCGTCCTGAGCCGCCCCCTCACCGCCGCTTCGCTTCCTTCATAGTCGACAAGGTCCATGAAGGCCTCTCCCCGCGTGCGGGGAGAGGGGGGAACCGGCTGAGCCCGCGGCGACCCGCCAGGCGGCCGAGTCCGAAAAAACACATCCCCCCTCCGCTTCGACACGGCCGCCCGAAGGGTGTAAAGGGGCCGCCTTCCCGGAGGCCCCCTTGCTGCACGTCTCGACCCGCGGCGCCGCCGCGCCCTTGAGCTTTTCCGATGCCCTGCTCGCCGGGCTTGCCCGCGACGGCGGCCTCTACGTGCCGCAGAGCTGGCCGCAGATGTCCCGCGAGGAGATCGCGGGCTTTGCCGGAATGCGCTACGCCGAGGTCGCCAAGCGCGTCCTGCGCCCGCTGATCGACGGCGAGATTCCCGACCGCGAACTCGATGAGATGATCGAGCTGGCCTATTCGGGCTTCCGCCATCCGGCGATCTGCCCGCTGGCGCAGCTCGACGACAACCTGTTCCTGCTCGAACTCTTCCACGGCCCGACGCTCGCCTTCAAGGACGTGGCGATGCAGCTCCTCGGGCGGCTGATGGACCACGTGCTGCGCCAGAAGGGCGCGCGCGCCACCATCGTCGGCGCGACCTCGGGCGATACCGGCTCGGCGGCGGTCGAGGCGTTCAAGGGCCTCGATCAGGTCGACGTGTTCATCCTCTTCCCGCACGGGCGCGTGTCGGAGGTGCAGCGCAAGCAGATGACGACGGTCAACGCGCCGAACGTCCACGCGCTCGCCGTCGACGGCAATTTCGACGATTGCCAGAACCTCGTGAAGGCGATGTTCCAGCACGCCGACTTCGCCGATGCCGTGAAGCTGTCGGGCGTCAACTCGATCAACTGGGCCCGCGTGGCGGCGCAGACCGTCTACTACTTCACCGCCGCGGTGGCGCTCGGCGCGCCGCACCGCCCGGTGTCGTTCGCGGTGCCGACCGGCAATTTCGGCGACATCCTCGCCGGCTGGGTCGCCAAGAAGATGGGCCTGCCGATCGAGCGGCTGATGATTGGCACCAACGCCAACGACATCCTGGCCCGCACCCTGGAGCACGGGTCGTACGAGCCGCGCGGCGTGCAGCCGACGACCTCGCCGTCCATGGACATCCAGATTTCCTCGAACTTCGAGCGGCTGCTGTTCGAGGCGCTCGGGCGCGACGCCTCCTCGCTCGGGCGCCTGATGGACGGCCTCAAGCAGTCCGGCGGCTTCTCGCTCAGCCCCGAAGTGCTGGCCACCGTCCGGTCTGAGTTCGACGCCACCGCCGTGCCCGAGACGGAAGTCGCCGACGAGATCGCCGGCACCTTCCGCCGCACCGGCATGGTGCTCGATCCCCACAGCGCCATCGGCGTGCGCGCCGCCCGGCGCCTGCTGGAGAAGGACGCCACGACCCCCGTCGTCGCGCTCGCCACCGCGCATCCGGCCAAATTCCCCGATGCCGTCTCGCAGGCGACCGGGGCCGGGCGCCCGGCCCTGCCGCCGCATCTGGCCGACCTGATGACCCGGCCCGAGACGGTGGCGCGCCTCGCCAACGACCAATCGGCCATCGAGCGCTACATCACCGAGCACGCCCGCATCACGCGGGGTTGAGGTTCCATGAACCAGCATTTCTCGACCTTCGGCGCCTCCCCCGGCCTCACCGTCACCCGGCTCGACAACGGGTTCACGGTGGCGAGCGAGACGATTCCCGGCGTCGCCACCGCGACGCTCGGGGTCTGGGTCGGGGCCGGCTCGCGCCACGAGCGGGCGGACGAGCACGGACTCAGCCACCTCATCGAGCACATGGCGTTCAAGGGAACAGTGACGCGCTCGGCCCGCGCCATCGCCGAGGAGATCGAGAATGTCGGCGGCGAGATCAACGCCGCCACCAGCACCGAATCCACCAGCTACACCGCCCGCGTGCTCGGCGAGGATACCCGCGTGGCGCTGGACGTGCTCGGCGACATCCTCACCAACTCGGTGTTCGATGCCGGCGAACTCGCCCGCGAGAAGGGCGTGATCCTACAAGAGTATGCCGCCGTCGAGGACACCCCCGACGACGTGGTCTACGACGCCTTCATCGAGACGGCCTTTCCCGGCCAGCCCATCGGCCGCCCGATCCTGGGGCGCCCCGAGACCATCAATAGCTTCGACCGCGCGGCCATCGAGGCCTACATCGCCCGCGAATACGTGCCCGGCCGCATGGTGCTGGCCGCGGCCGGCGCCGTGGAGCATGCCGAAATCGTGGAAGCCGCCCAGCGGCATTTCGGCGGCCTGAAGCCCGTCGAGGCCCCGCCCGTGGTCGAGGGCGTCTACGGCGGCGGCGAGCGGCGCATGCAGAAGCGTCTGGAGCAGGCCAACCTCGTGCTCGGCCTGCCCGGCCTGTCGTTCCGCGACGACGGCTACTATGCGCTCCACCTGTTCTCGCAGATCCTCGGCGGCGGCCTGACCTCGCGGCTCTGGCACGAGGTGCGCGAGACCCGGGGGCTGGCCTACGAGATCCAGGCCTTCCACTGGCCCTTCGCCGATTGCGGCCTGTTCGGCATCGGCGCCGGAACCTCGGGCGCCGACCTGCCCGAACTCCTGGACGTCACCCTCGCGACCACCCGCGAGGCCGCCGAACAGCTCGACGAGGCCGAACTCGCCCGCGCCAAGGCGCAGCTCAAGGTCTCGCTGCTCTCCGCGCTGGAGACGCCCGGCGGGCGCATCGAGCGCAACGCTCGCCAGCTGCTGGCCTGGGGCCGGGTGATCCCGCCGCAGGAGCTGATCGCCAAGGTCGATGCCGTCACCGTCGAGGACACACGTGCCGCCGCCCGCACCCTGCTCGCGGGTGCCCCGACGCTGGCCGCCATCGGCCCGCTCAAGGGCCTGCCGCCGCTCGCGCGTGTCGCCGGGGTCCTGCGCGGCGCCTGAACGGGGTCTTCATGCCGCGCGCGGCAACGTGTGCGGGACGACGCCGCGATGGCGGACGCCCTCGCCCTGGAGCACGATGCGGAAAAGTGGAATCCGGGTTTCCGAAAACATCGTGCGAACACAAGGAGATAGGGCGTGCTGCTGTTTCTGTGAAAAAGCAGCACGCCCTAGGTTATGGCGCAACCCCCGCCGGACCGGCCATGGTCGGCGGAAGAAGACCAGCAGCGAAGCGAGCCTCATGAGTCGCGTTGCATGAATCCCGTCGCCGTCGCGACCATGGTCGGCATCACCCTCGGTTTCTTCGGCCTCGTCGCCTATGCGCTGACGGTCGGCGAGGCTTGGCTGCTGGCCATCCTCGCGATCGTCGCCATCGCGCTGTTCGTGCGCTGGGGGGAGTAGCCTACTTCTTCTCCTCAAGAGCCGGCCCGCGGGTGGCGTCCAAGCCCTCCTTCGTCCCGGCCAGTGGGCCGACCTTCACGGTCGCGCCGGTGCGGGCCGCCTCGTAGATCGCCTCCATCAGGATCATGTCCTGCAATCCCTCCGCGCCGGGCGTGCGGGGCGCGCGATCCTTCAGGATGCACTCGGCCATGTGGTCGAGTTCGAGGGCGAACTGGTTCTTGGGCGTGAGCACCGGCTCGTCGCGCTGCACATGGGCACCCTCGCGATGCGCGATGACGAGGCGCTGGCCGCGATAGGCGAAGGCGTTGTGCAGTTGGAGGCTGCCGTTGGCGGTATGCACCCGCAACTCGCGGCTCTCGTGGACGCCGTAACTGGTGCCGCATTGGGCGATCACGCCCGAGGGAAAGCGCAGGGTGAAGGCGACGCTCTCCTCCACCTCCTTGAAGCGCGGATCGTTCTCCGGGCTCGCGATCTGCGCCTGGACCGAGACCGGCTCCTCGCCGATGAGCGCCCGCACCCCGTTGAGGCAGTAGAGCCCGATATCCGGCAAGGCGCCGCCGCCCGCGAGCGCCCGGCGCAGGCGCCATTGCTCGGGCAGGCCGGTGGTCTGGCCGTTGAACGCCTTGATCATCTTCACCCGGCCGAACTCGCCCGAGCGGACGAGCCGCACCACCTCGCGGTTGAACGGCTCGTACTGGCAGCGATAGGCGATCATCAGCTTGACGTTCGCCTGCCGGCAGGCGTCGATCATGGCCCGCGCCTCGCCCGAGGTGTTGGCCATCGGCTTCTCGCACAGCACGTGCTTGCCCGCGCCCGCCGCCGCCAGCACGTGGTCGCGGTGCAGCCCGTTCGGCGTCACGATGTAGACCGCCTTGACCGCCGGATTGGCCTTCAACCGGTCCCACTGGTCGTAGGCATAGACCGCGTCCTCGGGGATGCCGTACTGGCGCGCGGTCAGCTTCGCTTTTTCCGGCGAGCCCGACATCAGCGCCACGGGGCGCGCTTTCTTCGCCTCACCGAAGGCCGGCAGGATTTCCTCCAGGCTGAGGCGCCCCAGGCCGACGATGGCGAAGCCGACGCGCTCCCCCGGCGGCATCGGCGCGGGCGGCGGCGGGGGCGGGGCGTCGCCGGCATCGCGCCAGTTCGGAAACACGATGCGCTCGCCCTGCACCGCCCCGGTATCGGCCGGCACCGAGGGGCCGGGCGGCCCTGAGCCTTGTGCGGCGGCCCGCGTCGCGAGGCTCAGGGCCGCGCCGGTCAGGCCGGCGCTCCCCGCCGCCAGCAGGATGCGCCGGGACAGTCGCGGGGTCTTGCGCAGGTCGTCGCTCATGGGCCTCGCCTTCGAAGGGACGAGGCCGGAACGCCTCACGCGGGCGGGACGGTTCCCTTCTTCGCCCCGTCCCCCGTCGTCGCGGGGGTGGGATCGGGGTCCTCGACCTCGCCGCGCCGCTGGAGCTGGAGCGCCACGAACCAGCACAGAGCCGCCCAGGCCGCGCCGACGCACCAGCCCGCGACCACGTCGCTCGGCCAATGCACCCCGAGATAGACCCGGCTGATGCCCACGCAGATCGTCATGACGATGCCGAGCGCCAGCAGCAGCCCCTTGACGTAGACCCGCCGCTCGACGCGGGCCAGCAGCGTGGCCAGCGTCAGGTAGGCGATGGCCGACATCATCGCGTGGCCGGACGGGAAGCTCGCCGTGAACACCTCCATGCCGTGCGGCACCAGATCGGGCCGGGGCCGGTGGTAGAACAGCTTGAGGACGGTCGAGACCGCCTCGCCGCCCCCGATGGCGGCCAGCACGAACACCGCGATCCGCTTGCGGCCGGAGAGGGCCAGATAGATCACCGCGGCGGCCGTGAGGAACACGATCGTCACCACGCTGCCCCAGCCGGTGATGTCGCGCATCGCCTCTTCGAGCCAGGCCGGACCGATCGGGTCGGACAGGTCGGCGGGGTTGCGGAGCGAGAGAAGGATCTTGCGGTCGAGCGCGGCGGTCGAACCCTCGCCGACCTCGTAGGCCAGGGCGAAGAAGGCGTAGCCCAGCGTGCTCACCGCGAGCAGCGAGACCAGCGGCCCGACCTCGTTGAGGTGGAGCCGCAGCCAGAAGGCGGTGGAGCCGCGCCACAGGGCGCTGCCACCGCTGCGGGCGAAATCGGGCAGGCGCGAGGGAGATCGATTCATGCCGCGCCTCCGAAGGGGATCGCGGCGAGCCGCTCCCAGGGTCCACCGAGATAACGCCAGAGCAGGATGCCCGGCGCGCGGAACCGCGAAGGCGAAAAGCCCTGCGCGAGGCTGGCGTGAAGGGCGCGGGCCGTCTCCGGCTTGACCTTGTTCTGCACCGTCACGTGCGGGCGCCAGCCTTGCCGGTCCTGGGCCGTCAGCCGGTCCCGGAACGCCGCCGCGATGCGGGCGCGGAAGGCCGTCAGCGGCTCGGATTCGAGGGCGTAGGCGACGCCGCGGCCGGTGAAGCGCACGCCTGTGACCGCGATCTCGGGCGCCTGTTCCGCGCGGGCCAGGGCGGTCACCGTCTCGACCACCGCGTCGGGGTCTTCGCCGGGCAGGTGGTGGAACAGCGTCGCGTGGGCCGGGATGTGGTTCAGCGTTTCCGGAAAGTGGCGCCGCCGCAGGCCGTCGAACGCGGCGAAGGTCGCGTCCTCCATCTGCAGAGTCAGGATCAGCGGATCGGACAATGGGCATCCTCGCGGCGGGTTCGCCGGGGAGATGTGGCGCGGGAGCGTTGCGGTTCCAGACGGGGCGCTGTGGCGCGCCTGCGCTGTTCAGGGCCGGGCGCGGCCATTAGACAGCCGCCATGGCCCGCAGGAACCGAGAGCTCGTCCACCGGGGACGCGAGGGATGGCTGTTCCTGATCGGGGGCACCAACGGCGTGCTCGACCAGTACCGCCGCACGCTGACGAGCTGGTGGCACCTCCGGCGCTGGGCGCGGCTGATCGAGGCCCGCACCGCCCGCGCGGGCCGGCTCGGCATCCGCACGCTCCACGCCATCGTGCCGGAAAAGCTCTCGGTCTACGACGACCGCACCCTCGATCTCGCCTACGATCCGCGCCTGTCGCCGGCCCGCCGCCTCGCCCGCCGACTCGACCGGATGGGCGGCTTCGTCGATCTCGTCGCCCCTCTGCGGGCGGCCCGCGACGGCGCCGCGCCGCTCTACCGGCGCACCGATTCCCACTGGACCTACGACGGCTGCCTGATCGGCTACCGCGCCCTGATGCGGGCCTGCGGCGCGGTGCCCCCGCCCGACATCGCCGAGCGCCCCCGCTTCGAGACCGAAGGGCTCTGGGACCTCGGCGACAAGCTGCCCGACCGGCCGCGGGAGACGGTGACGAACTGGGCGGTGCTGCGCGAGGCCTCCCGCGCCTATGCGAGCCCGCTCGTCGAGGCCTACGAGGCGGCGGGCCGGGCCGGCGAGCTGCATGTCGGCGCCCACGTGATCTATCGGAACCCCTCGCCCCAGGCCGACCCGCGCACGGTGGTGCTGTTCGGCGATTCCTACGCGCATTACGCGCCGATCCTGCTGACCAGCCTGCTCGCCGAGTCGTTCCGCGAGCTGCACGTCGTCTGGTCGTCGAGCCTGGACTGGGCCTATATCGAGCGGGTGCGGCCCGACATCCTGATGGTCGAGATGGCCGAACGCTTCCTCGCCCGCCTGCCCGACGACCGCTTCGACGTCACCGCCTACGAGCGGCCGGACATGGACAAGCCGGCGCGCCGGGCGGAGGCTGCGCCGGTGGTTTGATACGGTCCCCGCCTGCTTCAAGCGGGGACCGTATCGGCAAGCCCGCGCGGCCCTTGAGCGAAGCCCAAATCCGCCATCCCGAAGGAATCAGCCGGATTTGGTATGAGCCCTGTCCGGTTTACCCGCTCGGGTGCCGCTGCATTCCCTCTCTCCCCGCACCACGGGGCGAGGGGATGCGCGGTGAGCGCCGCGATCCCTACACCCCCGCCCGCTTCTGGAGGGCGTTCTGGCTCGGCAGGCTCGGCGAGGGCGCGCCGATCAGGGAGGTCGGCGGGGCGGCGGCCTGCATCTTCGGGGCGGGAACCTCGTTGGCGGCCGGATCGACCGGCCTGGGCTTGAAGCCGGCGACCAGCTCCCGGGCGCGGGCGAGGTCGGCGGGGGCGAGCTTGCCGGCGACCTCGTTGCGCTTGCGGCCGGCCTCCTCGTCGCCCTGGGCGGCGGCGGCCGAGAACCAGAGATAGGACTGGACGAGGTCCTGGCTCACGCCGAGGCCGCGGGCGTAGAGCACCGCGAGGTTGTATTGGCTGTCGCGCACGCCGTGCTCGGCGGCGCGGCGGAAGGCGGCCGCCGCGGTGGCGAAGTCGGGCCGCCCGTTGGCCGCAGGGTTCTCCGCGTGCAGCACGGCGAGGTTGTGCATGGCGCGGGTGTTGCCCATGTCGGCCGCCCGGCCGTACCACGATTTCGCCTGGGCGATGTCGCGCACCACGCCCGCGCCCTTCTCGTAGGCGTTGCCGAGCTTGAACTGCGCCGGGGCGTAGCCGGCGCTGGCGAGCCGCTCGTAGAGCTTGGCGGCGACCCCGAGGTCGCGCGGCACGCCCCGTCCCTCGGCCTCGCGGCCGGCGAGTTCCCAGATCGCGGCGCCGTCGCCGTCGAGGACCGACTGCTTCAGCGGGGCGAGCGCGGCCGGCACGCCCGCGAGGTCCGGGGCGAGCCCGGCCATGGAGGCGACCTGGGGTGGGCCGACCGGCCGGGCCGGAGGCTCGGCGTGCGGGGCGGGCTCGGCCAGGGATTGCGTCGTCGTCGGATCGGCGGGCGTGGCGCCCTGCGACGGAAGCTTGGCCGCCGCAGCGCCCCCCTCCGCAGCCTTGCCGTCCCCGGCCTCGACAGTCTTCGCCTCGGCAGCCTTTGCGGCCTCCGGTGCCGCAGCGACGGCGTTGCGTTCGCTGGCGGCCTTGTCCTCGGGCGCCGGGCCGCTGCCGTTGGCCTGGAACGCTTGATAGGCGCCGAGCGCCAGAACCACGGCGGCGAGGCCGAGCAGCAGCGTGCGGCGGCGCTTCTCCAGGGCGCCCCGCGCTCGTGTCGGGGCCCCTTCCGCGGACGCGTCGGCTTGCCCGAGGGCCGCGGCGGCGCGGGCGCCCCCGCCCATCCGCTCGCGCAGGCGGGTCGCGAGCGGCGGCTCGCTCTCGGCCTCCGCCTGCGCGGCCTGGGCGGCGCGGCGGGCGGCGGCGATGAAGCTCGTCTTGATGTCGGCGCCCGCCGGAGCGGTCGGGTCCGCCGTGGCCGGGCGCCCCGGAGACGGCCGGCCGGCACCGGGTTCCAACAGCTCGTCGGCACCGAGGATCACCTCGTCCAGGGCGTCCTCGATCCGGGCGGCCGGACGCGGCCGGGCGGGGGCCTTCGGGGCGGCGGGGCGTTCCTGGGCGGACCGCTCACGCGGCGCCTTGTCGGCGACGGTTTCGGCGAGGGGCAGTTCCATCGCGGCGACGGATGCCGCATGGCCGGCGCGGGCCGGCGCGGCGGCGGCCATCGCGCTCGCCGAGGTCATGGTCGCGGCGGGTGCCCGATCGAGCTGCTCGCTCAGGCGCGACAACAGCGCCTGCACGCCCTCCAGGGTGGCGTGAAGGCGCTGGTCGGAGGCGCTCTGCTGGGCCCGCATCTCGGCGAGGTCGGCCCGCAGCAGGCCGAGGGTCGCATTCTGCATCTCGTCCGGCGGGCTGCCGGCCAGCGCATCCTTCACCGCCGCGCGGGTCGCGCGCTCCAGGGCGGCCTCGAGGTCCGGGCCGGCCTTGGCGGGTGCCTCCGCCTTCAGGGCCGAGACCTGGGCGACGAGGTCGCCCATGGTCCGCTCCAGCCGGCCGAGCGCCGGGTCGGCGGTCTTCGGGGCGTCGAGGCGATGCGCCAGCGCGACGACGTGCTGCTCCAGCGCGTCGAGGCCGCGGCCGTCGGTGTTCACCCGGTCGACCTTCTCGGCCAGGGTCTCCAGCATGCCCTGGATCGAGGAAAAGTCCTTCGGCGCGGCGGGCTGCTGGCGCAGGCTCTCGCCCAGCGTCTCCAGGCGCCCGATCAGCTCGCCGACGGGGTTGGCCGCCGGGTTCTCGGCGGCGCGGTCCATCCGGTCGGCCAGGGCCTCGAACCGGCCGAGCAGCGCGCGGGATTCCTCCGGACCCTTCAACTCGCTGCGGATCTCTTCGAGCAGCGGCTTGAGGGCCGCGACCTCGGCGTCGCTGCCCCGCTGGAGCTGCGCGATCTGCGCGCTGATCGCTTGGACGCCCTGCGCGAGGCTCTGGATCCGCTCGGGGCCGGCGAGGGCGCCGATGAGGCGGCGGATCTCGTCGAGTTCCTGAAACACGGTGTCGAGGGCGTTCTGGTCGGCGAAGCTCGGCGCGGCGCCGGAGATCGCACCGTCGACCTTGCCGGCCAGCCGCTCGACCTCGCCGGCGACGCGAGCGTGGACGTTGTCGGCGACGTCCTCGGCCAACCGCTCGACCTGCACCCGCATCAGCTCGATCGGTGCGGCGATGGCGGCGAAATCGCCGGGCTCGCGCGCCCGCTGCATGTCGGTGACGAGCGCCCGCATGGCCTGCTCCAACGCGCCGACGTCGCGGCCGGTGGCCAGCCCCCCGAGCGAATCGCGCAGGCGGGTCGTCTCCTGCTGCAACTCGACGATGGCCGGGGACGGCAGTCCGGCGGGCTCGGCCGCGCGGGGCGCTTCGGGAAGAGCGGCGGGGCGGTTCTCGCCGCCCTCCTCCAGCTCGCGCTGGCGGCGGCGCACCTCGGCCACCGCCTCGCGCATCTCGCTGGCGAGCGGTTTTCCGCGGCGCCCGAGCGGGCGCGGGGCGGAGAGCTGGCCGGCGATCTCGCCCATGCGGCGCTCGATCTCGGCCAGACGCCCGGTCACGGCCTCGCCCGCCGCCTCGGCGGGGGCGGCCGAGGGCTGCAGCTTCGCGGCGAGCCGCGATTCGATCTCGCCGATCATCCGCGCGGCGGCGGTCTTCGAGGCTTCGCGCTCCTCGTTGAGCGAACGGTCGAGGGCGTCGAGCCGCCGCATCATCGCCGCGAGCGAGGCATCGACCGGGGCCGTCGCGGGCAGATCCTGGGGCTTGGCTTCGGCCTGTGCCGGAGGCGCGGCCTGTCTTGCCGCTTCCGACGGCGTGGCGCCCTCCCGCGGCTGAGCCGGGCCGGTCACGGACTCGATCCAGGATTCCAGCGGCACGCCCGCCCGCTTGGCGACCTCGCGGGCGGCCGCGAGAACCTCGGGGTCGAAGCTGTCGATGCTGATCGGGGCGGTCTTGCTCATCGCACGGAGATCCGGTTCGGCGGCGTCCGGGGCCCGGCCGGGCGTTGCCCCCTCCGGTCAGGGTGAGGGCGAGGATCGGAACGGTTAAGGCGACCTTTAACAATCTTGGTAAATGGCTGGTTAAGAAGCGGTGTCTTGAGCTTTCGCCGATCCGGGAAATCGCGCCGGACCCGTCACCCGCCCGGCTTCATCGACCGGTGTTTGAAGCCGGGTCTCCCGGCCAGGGCCCTTGCGCGGCTCGGGCGAGATAGTTTACATGTGAACTATCGGCGGAGCCCGGCCTGCGGCCCGCCGGAAACCTGCTGCGGGAGGCGGACGCGATGCCGAGCTATCGGGCCCCGGTCGAGGACACCCTGTTCCTCCTCGAAGACGTTCTGGCGATCCATCGCTACGACAACCTGCCGGGCTTTTCCGACGCGTCGTCGGACGTGCTGCGGGCGGTGCTCTCCGAGGGTGGCAAGCTCGCGGGCGAGGTGCTGGCGCCGCTCAACCTGTCGGGCGACCGCGAGGGCTGCACCCGCAACGCGGATGGCAGCGTCGTGACCCCCAAGGGCTTCAAGCAGGCCTACGACGCCTACGCCGCGGGCGGCTGGATGGGGCTGTCGGTGCCCGAGGAGTTCGGCGGCCAGGGTCTGCCGCACGTGCTGAGCACGGCGATGCAGGACTTCGTCTCCGGTGCCAACCTCGCGCTCGGCATGTATCCCGGCCTGACCCAGGGCGCGATTGCCGCCCTCCTGGTCCACGGATCGCAGGCGCAGAAGGAGACCTATCTGCCGAAGATGGTCGAGGGCGCCTGGACCGGCACGATGAACCTCACCGAGCCGCATTGCGGCACCGATCTGGGGCTTCTCAAGACCAAGGCTGTGCCGAACCCCGACGGCTCCTACAGCCTGACCGGCACCAAGATCTTCATCTCGGCGGGCGAGCACGACCTGTCGGAGAACATCGTCCACCTCGTCATCGCCCGGATCGAGGGCGCGCCGGCCGGCACCAAGGGCATCTCCCTCTTCGTCGTGCCGAAGTTCCTCGTGAACGAGGACGGGAGCTTGGGCGAGCGCAACGGCGTCACCTGCGGCTCGATCGAGCACAAGATGGGCATCCACGCCAACTCGACCTGCGTGATGAACTACGACGGCGCCAAGGGCTGGCTCGTCGGCCAGGAGAACCGCGGGCTCAACGCCATGTTCGTGATGATGAACGAGGCGCGCCTCGCGGTCGGCGTCCAGGGCCTCGGCCAGTCCGAGGCCGCCTACCAGAACGCGGTGGCCTACGCCCGCGAGCGGCTCCAGGGCCGCGCCTTGACCGGTGCCAAGAACCCCGAAAGGGCCGCCGACCCGATCATCGTCCATCCGGACGTGCGCCGTACCCTGATGCAGATCCGCGCCTTCAACGAGGCGGCCCGCGCGCTGGCGCTGTGGACGGCGCTCCAATCCGACATCGCCCACCGCTCGCAGGACGCAACTGAGCGCCAACTCGCCGACGACCTGCTCGGGCTGATGACCCCGGTGGTGAAGGGCGTGCTGACCGACCGGGGTTTCGCCAACGCGGTCGAGGCGCAGCAGATGTTCGGCGGCCACGGCTACATCGAGGAATGGGGCATGTCGCAGTTCGTGCGCGATGCCCGCATCGCCATGATCTACGAGGGCGCCAACGGCATCCAGGCGATGGACCTGATCGGCCGCAAGCTGCCCAAGGACGGCGGACGGGCGATGATGGCCTTCCTCACCGAGGTTCAGACCTTCATCAAGGACCACGGCGAGGACGAGGCGATGAAGCCCTTCGTCGGCCCGCTCCAGCCCGCCCTCAACGACCTCCAGGCCGCGGTGATGTGGCTGATGCAGAACGCCTTCACCAAGCCCGACCATGCGGGCGCGGGCGCCACCGACCTGATGCACCTGCTCGGCACCGTCGTGCTCGGCTACATGTGGGGCAAGATCGCCAAGGCGGCGCTCGCCGCCAAGGCGGAAGGGCGCGATGCGGAGCGGATGGAGGCCAAGCTGGTTCTCGGCCGCTTCTTCATGGAGCGGACCCTGCCGGAGACGTCCTTGAGGCTCGCGCGGATCAAGGCCGGGTCGGAGACGACCATGGCGCTGTCGGCGGAGGCGTTTTAAACGCTACCGCAACCGAGCCCTCTCCCCACCCGATCTCGGGCTTGCCCAAGATCGGCAAACTTGCCCAAGTCGGGCAAGCCCGACTTGGGTGGGAGAGGGTGGCCCCCGAAGGGGGGGCGGGAGAGGGGAGCAACGCTTCCGGAGAGTTCGCGTCGAACGCGGCCAAGCGGAAACGTCGCTCCCCTCTCCCGCCCGCTCCGCGGGCACCCTCCCCCGCGGAAGGGGGAGGATTATAAGCCGCGGCGATGAGGGACACGAGGAAGCGCACATGCCCGAGGCCTACATCTACGATCACGTCCGCACCCCGCGCGGACGCGGCAAGCCGGACGGGTCGCTGCACGAAGTGACGGCGCTGCGGCTGGCCGAGACGGCGCTGCGCGCCCTCAAGGACCGCAACGGCCTCGACACGTCTCGCGTGGACGACGTGGTGCTCGGCTGCGTCGACCCCGTCGGCGAGGCCGGGGGCGACATCGCCCGCGCGGCGGCCCTGGTGGCCGATTACGGCACCCACGTGCCGGGCGTGCAGATCAACCGCTTCTGCGCCTCGGGGCTCGACGCGATCAACTTCGCCGCCGCCCAGGTGATGGCCGGCCAGCACGACATGACCGTCGGCGGTGGCGTCGAATCGATGAGCCGCATCGGCATCGGCGCCTCGGGTGGGGCGTGGCCGGTCGATCCGGCGATCGCCGTGAAGTCGTTCTTCATGCCGCAGGGCATTTCCGCCGACCTCATCGCCACCAAATACGGCTTCTCCCGCGACGCCTGCGACGCCTACGCCGTCGAGTCGCAGAAGCGCTCGGCCAAGTCCTGGGCCGAGGGGCTGTTCAAGGACTCGGTCGTGCCGGTGCGCGACATCAACGGCATCACGCTGCTGGACCGCGACGAGCACATGCGGCCCGGAACCGACATGCAGTCGCTGGCGAGCCTCAAGCCCTCCTTCGTCCAGATGGGGCAGATGGGCGGCTTCGACGCGGTGGCGGTCGATGCCCACCCCGATGTCGAGGCGGTCGATCACGTCCATCACGCGGGCAACTCGTCGGGCATCGTCGATGGCGCGGCGGCCGTGCTGATCGGCTCGCGCGAGGCCGGCGACGCCGCTGGGCTGAAGCCCCGCGCCCGCATCCGGGCGTTTGCCAATATCGGTTCCGATCCGGCGCTGATGCTGACCGGCCCCGTGGACGTGACGAAGAAGGTGCTGGCGCGGGCCGGCATGGACCTCTCCGACATCGACCTGTTCGAGATCAACGAGGCCTTCGCCTCGGTGGTCCTGCGCTTCCTCCAGGCCTTCGACCTCGATCCGGCTCGGGTGAACGTCAACGGCGGCGCCATCGCCATGGGCCATCCGCTGGGCGCCACCGGGGCGATGATCCTCGGCACCGTGCTCGACGAACTGGAGCGCACCGGCAAGGAGCGGGCTCTGGTGACGCTCTGCATCGGCGCCGGCATGGGCACCGCCACGATCATCGAGCGCGTGTGAGGAAGGACGGGCGGCGCCGCGCCGCCCTGCCCTCAGCTGTCAAACGCTGCTAAGGGCCTCCCACGCCGCACCCTCTCGAAGGGCGCGGGCCGAGAAGACGACGGGAGAACGCCACGATGAAGACCAAGATCGCCGCCCTGAGCCTCGCCGTTGCGCTGGCGCTGCCGCTCGGCGCCCGCGCCGACGAGGCCTCGGACAAGCTCGCGGTCGCCAAGACGCTGACCGAGAAGACGGTGCTGAAGAATCTCGACACCGGCTTCGGCGGCGCGCTGGAGAAGACCGTCTCGACCATGCCCGAGGAGCGCGCCGAGACCGTGCGCAAGGAGGCGAAGGCCGAGTTCGCCAAGCAGCGCGGCGAACTGCTCGACGGCCTGTCGAAGCAATACGCGGAAAAGTTCAGCCTGGACGAGCTGAAGCGCCTGGAGGCGATCTACGAGGATCCGACCTACCAGAAGTTCCAGACCGTCAACGCCGACCCGAAGTCGGAGGTGAACCTGCTGTCGCAGGCGGTGGTGACGCGGCTCCTGAACATGCTGACGCTGGCCGCCGCCAGCGACCAGAAGGGCGGCGCGCCGGGCGGCATGCCGATCCCGTCGAAGTAAGAACAGGGTTCGCCGGATGAGGAACGCGGTCGGGAGCAGAGGGAGGCGGGCGTCAGGCGACGCTGCGCAGCGTGCCCCCGGCCGCGAAGCCCGCGACCTCCGGCAGGGCCTCGAGGGCGGGCTTGGCGAAGTGGTAGCCCTGCATCAGGTCGATGCCGAGGCCGTGCAAAGCTTCGGCTTCGCCCGCCGTCTCGATCCCCTCGGCGATCACGCCGACGCCGAGGCCGCGGGCGATCTGCACGATCCCGCCGACGATGGTGCGGCGGCCCGCGTCGGTATCGCATCCGCGCACGAGATCCATGTCGATCTTGATCAGGTCGGGCCGGAAATTCGCCAGCAGGCCGAGGCCGGCATAGCCCGCCCCGAAATCGTCGAGCGCGGTGAGGAAGCCCTGGCGCCGGTACTCGGTGACGATCTTCTGCACATGGGCGATGTCGCGGAAGCGCTCGTTCTCGGTGAACTCGAAATGCAGCCGCTCATGACCGAAGCCGACGCGGCGGGCCGCCTCCAGCGAGGCGCGGATGCAGGCCGCCGGCTCGTAGACGGCGTTGGGCATGAAGTTGATCGACAGCTTGGTGTCGCTGCCCGCGGGGAACAGGCGCCCGGCGAGCTCGATGGCCTTGACCCGCGCGGCCTGATCGAACCGGTACAGGGTCTCTTCGGTGACCTGCGACAGGATCGAGCCCGCGCCCTCGCCGTGAGGGCCGCGCACCAGCGCCTCGTAGCCCCAGACCTGGCCCCGCGCGACATCGACGATGGGCTGGAACGCCATGGTGAAGGCGAAGCCGAGCTCGGTCCCGTCGCGGCAGGCTCGGCAGGCAAGGCGCGGCGCCGCAAGCGTATTCATCGATCGATCTCACGGGGTTGTCGTCACGGCGCCCTCACGGCCCATGACGGGTATCCCGTCTTAAGATTCCGATACGGCCCAGCTCACTTCGAGGCTCAGCGATGACCGAAGCTCCGACGAACTTCCGCTTCGAGACCGATGCCGACGGCATCGCGCTCGCGACCTGGGACATGCCGGGCCGCTCGATGAACGTCATCACCATGCAGGTGATGGACGAGCTGGAGGGGATCGTCGACGCGGTCGTCGCGGACGCCAACATCAAGGGCTGCGTCATCACCTCGGGCAAGCCCAACTTCTCGGGTGGGGCCGACCTGACCATGCTCCAGGGGCTGGGGGCCGAATACGAGCGCCTCAAGGCGTCCGCGGGCGAGGAGGCGGCCATGCGCCACTTCTTCGAGGAGTCGCGCCGCCTCAGCCTCGTGTTCCGCAAGCTCGAGACCTGCGGCAAGCCGTTCGCGGCCGCCGTCCAGGGCCTGTGCCTCGGCGGTGCCTTCGAACTGGCGCTCGCCTGCCATCACCGGGTGCTCGCCGACGACGACAAGACCCGCGTCGGGCTCCCCGAGATCAAGGTCGGGCTCTTCCCCGGCGGCGGCGGCACCCAGCGTGTCGCCCGCCTGATGCAGACCGGCGACGCTCTGCAGATGCTGTTCAAGGGCGAGCAGCTGCGTGCGCTGATGGCCAAGAACATGGGGCTCGCCCACGAGGTCGCCCCGGCCGCCGAGATCGTCGAGCGGGCGAAAGCCTGGATCAGGGACGGCGGCTCGGCGGTGGCCCCCTGGGACGTGCCGAAGTTCAAGGCGCCGTCCGGAAAGGTCTACTCGCCCGCCGGCATGATGATCTGGCCGCCGGCCAACGCGATCTACCGCCGCGAGACCCACGACAACTACCCGGCCGCCAAGGCGATCCTGGCCTCCGTCTACGAGGGCCTGCAGCTGCCGATGGATCTGGGCCTGCGGGTCGAGAGCCGCTACTTCGCCCACATCCTGCGCACCAAGGAAGCGCAGGCGATGATCCGCACCCTGTTCATCTCCATGGGCGAGATCAACAAGGGCGCCCGCCGCCCCAAGGACGTGGAGCCTTCGAAGATCGGCAAGGTCGGCGTCGTCGGCGCGGGCTTCATGGGCGCGGGGATCGCCTACGTCACCGCCCAGGCCGGCATGGAGGTGGTGCTCATCGACCGCGACCAGGCGGCGGCGGATGCCGGCAAGGCGCATTGCCACAAGCTCATCACCGGCCAGATCAACCGCGGCAAGGCCAAGACCGCCGACCGCGACGCGCTGCTCGCCCGCATCACCGCCACGCCCGACTACGCGGCGCTCGGCGATTGCGACCTCGTGGTCGAGGCGGTGTTCGAGGATCCGGCGGTGAAGGCCGAGGTGATCACCAAGGTCGAGGCGGCGTTGCCGGAGCACGCCATCTTCGCCTCCAACACCTCGACGCTGCCGATCTCGGGGCTGGCCAAGGTCTCCAAGCGCCCCGAGCAATTCGTCGGCATCCACTTCTTCTCGCCCGTCGAGAAGATGCTGCTCGTCGAGGTGATCCGCGGCACGCAGACCGGCGACCGCGCGGTGGCGACCGCGCTCGACTACGTGCGGGCGATCAAAAAGACCGGCATCGTCGTCAACGATGCCCGCGGCTTCTTCGCCAACCGCTGCGTGCTGGCCTACGTGCAGGAGGGCCACAAGATGCTGATGGAGGGCGTGCCGCCCGCCATGATCGAGAATGCCGGCCGCATGGCCGGCATGCCGGTGGGCCCGCTCTCGCTCAACGACGAGGTCGCCCTCGATCTCGGCCTCAAGATTCTCAAGGCCACCGAGGCGCAGCTGGGCTCCGCCGCCATCGACCCGGACCAGAAGCGGCTCCTGACCGAGATGGTCGAGAACCGCGGCCGGCTCGGGCGCAAGAACAAGCGCGGCTTCTACGACTACCCCGAGGGCGGCCAGAAGAAGCTCTGGCCGGGCCTGTCCGAAATCCAGCCGAACCGGCTCGACCCGGATTCGGTCGATGTCGCGGAGCTGAAGCACCGCTTCCTCGTGGTGCAGGCGCTGGAGGCCGCCCGCACGGTGCAGGAGGGCGTCGTCACCGACCCCCGCGAGGCCGATGTCGGCTCGATCCTCGGCTTCGGCTTCGCCCCGTTCACCGGCGGCGCGTTGTCCTACATCGACTTCATGGGGGCCGCCGCCTTCGTGGAACTGGCCCGCGCGCTCGAAGCCAAGCACGGCCCCCGCTTCACCCCGCCGGACAATCTTTTGGCCATGGCCGGCAACGGTGGGCGGTTCTACGACGCGTTGAAGCGGGCGGCGTAAAACGCGCCGCTAAAACCCTCCCCCCTCTGCGGGGGAGGGTGGCCCCCGAGGGGGGGCGGGAGAGGGGGGCGACGGTGCCGCTTGGCCGTCCTCGACGCGAATTCTCCTGAAGCGTCGCCCCCTCTCCCGCCTGCTCCGCAGGCACCCTCCCCCGCAGAGGGGGGAGGGTTGAGCGGAGGTGGTGGAACCCAACCCCGTCGCTTTCGTTCTTGGCCCGAGCCGCACACAGCGCTTGGAGCTACCCCTTGTCGACCCTTCTCAAGATCCTGATCGCGTTCTTCCTGCCGCCGATCTCGGTGCTGATGACGAACGGATTCGGATTGCAGTTCATCATCAACGTTGTGCTCTGCCTGCTGTTCTACATCCCCGGCTCGCTGCACGCCCTCTACCTGCTGCTGCGCGACCGCTGATCAGGCGCCTATCGCACTGAGGACGATCTCGCGCCGGTGACTCCGGTCGCGGTGCTCGATCAGATAGATCCCCTGCCACGTGCCGAGCGCGAGGCGCCCGTCGCGCAGGGGGATCGTGAGGCCGGAATCGGTCAGCATCGTGCGGATATGGGCCGGCATGTCGTCCGGCCCCTCCATCCCGTGGACGTAATGGCCGTGGCGCGGCGCGAGCCCGTCGAGGGCCGTCATCAGGTCGGTGCGCACGTCCGGGTCGGCGTTCTCCTGAATCGTCAGCGACGCCGAGGTGTGGCGGCAGAACACGCTGAGCACGCCCTGGCGGATGCCGCTGCGTTCCACGAAGGCGGCCACCGTCTCGGTAATCTCCGAAAAACCTTGGCCCGGCGTGGTGACGGTCACCGTCGCACTTGCCTGCCGGGTGACTTCGCCCGCGGAAAAACCTTCGAGCGGCCCGATCCGGCCCGATTGCCTCATTCCGATCCCTCCATCGTGGCGCCCGGGGCGATTTCCTTCTCGCCGCGGGCCAGGATGCGTTCCAGCACGTCGATCCGGTCGGCCTCCGCGGGCGGCTTGTCCCAGCGGATGCGGCTGACGCGGGGGAAGCGTAGGGCGACGCCCGACTTGTGCCGGGTCGAGCGCTGTACGCCCTCGAAGGCGATCTCCAAGACCAGCCCGGCCTCGCGCCCGTGGGTCACCTCGCGGACCGGGCCGAAGCGCTTGACCGTGTTGTTGCGCACATAACGGTCAAGCTTTTGCAGCTCGGCATCGGTGAAGCCGTGATAGGCCTTGCCGACCGGCACCAGCTCGTCGCCGGCCTCGCCCGCGCGCCAGCAGCCGAAGGTGTAGTCCGAGTAGAACGACGAGCGTTTCCCGTGGCCGCGCTGGGCGTACATCATCACGGCGTCGACGATGTGCGGCTCGCGCTTCCACTTCCACCACGGGCCCTTGGGGCGGCCCGGTAGGTAGGGGCTGTCGCGGCGCTTGAGCATCACGCCCTCGATGGCGTCGGCATCCGCCCCGGCCCCGACCGAGGCCGGGTCGGCGCGGGCCGCCGCGAGGTCCGGCCAGGTGGCGAAGGGCACGACCGGCGAGAGATCGATGCGGGCGTGGTCGAGATGCGTCACGAGCGCCTCGAGCCGCGCGCGGCGCTCCGCGAAGGGCAGCGTGCGCAGGTCTTCGCCGTCCGCCGCCAGCAGGTCATAGGCGCGGACATGGGCGGGGAAGTCCTCCAGCAGCTTGCCCGTCACCGCCTTCCGGTTGAGGCGCTGTTGCAGCACGTTGAAGCTCTGCACCCGGCGCTCGCGCAGGATCAGCAACTCGCCGTCGATGGCGCCGTCGAAGGTGATGGCCTCGGCGAGATCGGGGAAGGCGTGCGTGATGTCCTCTCCGGTGCGCGAATAGACCTTTCGGACTTGGCTTCCGTGGCTGTCGCGCCCGCCCGCGAGCTGGACGCGGATGCCGTCCCACTTCCACTCGGCGGAAAACGCCTCCGCATCGAGCTTGTCGAGGTCGGCTTCCTCCTCGATCGGGTGCGACAGCATCGGCGGGCGGAACGGGGCCGGGTTCAGGCTCTCGGGCCGCTCCCCTCGGCCCTCGACCCAGGCGAACAGCTCGGCGTAGGGCGGCTTCAACCCGTGCCAGACCTGCTCGACCGCATCCGCCTCGTGCCCGCCGAGCGCGCCGATCGCGGTCTTGGCCAGCCGCGCCGAGACGCCGACGCGCAGGTTGCCGGTGACGAGCTTGAGGAGGGCCCAACGCCCGGTCTCGTCGAGGGCGTCGAGCCAGCCGGCGAGGTGCTGGGGTAAGGCGCGCTTAGGGGTCGTGGCCAGCGTCTCGACCACCTCGGCGAGGGTGGGGACGTGCGGGGGCGGGTTGTTGTGACCCGGACCGGGTAACGGCCCTCCCCCCTCTGCGGGGGAGGGTGGCCCCCGAAGGGGGTCGGGAGAGGGGAACCCGGCTTCCGGAGATGTCTGGTCGAGGGCGGCCAAGCGGGGCCGTCGCTCCCCTCTCCCGCCCGCTCCGCGGGCACCCTCCCCCGCGGAGGGGGGAGGGTCTTGGTGCAGCGGCCCCGGCCAGATCAAGGCCGTCGTCTCCGCCAGATCGCCCACGTAATTGTGCGACAGCCCGAACAGCACCGGATCGACCCGCTCCTCCACCAATCCCCGGATCAGCGCGGGCTTGGCCTCGCGAAAGGTCAGCCCGCCGGTCATCGCGGCGAGCGCCCAGCCGCGCTCCGGGTCGGGCGTACCCGCAAAGAAGTCCTGCAGCAGCCGGAGCTTGGCGTTGCGGCGCGGCTCGTAGGCGAGGCGGTCGAGGAGGGCGGCGAAGTCGTTCACGACGAGGCCTCCTCCATGGCGGGGCTGGATGCCGGATCGGGCTCGGCCTCGCCGTCGTCGCCGTAGCCCAACAGATGCAGCGGCTTGGCCCGGATCCCTTGCGTGCCGCACCAATGCACCAGCGCGTCCTCCTGGCCGTGGGTGACCCACACCTCCTCCGCGCCGGTGTCCCGGATGGTGCGGCAGAGATCGGGCCAGTCGGAATGGTCGGAGATGACCAGCGGCAGCTCGACGCCCTTCTGGCGGGCGCGGGCTCGCACCCGCATCCAGCCCGAGGCGAAGGCGGTGACCGGATCGGGGAATTTGCGCGACCACAGGTCCTGGATCGACGAGGGCGGGCACAGCACGATCGCGCCGTGCAGGTTCTTGCGATCCGCGGCCACCACCTTCGGGGTCTCGCCGAGCGGGATGCCCTCGTCCTTGTAGAGCGCGGTCAGCCGCTCCATGGCGCCGTGCAGATGGATCGGCCGGTCCCAGCCCTCCTCCCGCAGCAGCGCCATCACCCGTTGCGCCTTGCCGAGCGCGTAGGCGCCGACGATGTGGGCCCGCTCGGGAAACAGCTTCACCGAGTCCAACAGCTTGCGGACTTCGTCCCGCGTGTCGGGATGGCGGAACACCGGCAGGCCGAAGGTCGCCTCGGTGATGAACACGTCGCAGGGCACGACCTCGAAGGGCAGGCAGGTCGGGTCGCTTGCCCGCTTGTAGTCGCCCGAGACGACGATCCTTCCGCCCTCCCCCTCGATGGCGATCTGCGCCGAGCCGAGCACGTGGCCGGCGGGCGCGAAGAACACGGTGACGTCGCCGATGCGCATCCGCTTGCCCAGCGGCGCCTCCTCGCGGCGGGCACAAAAATCCTCGCCGTAGCGGGTCGCCATGATGCGCAGGGTCTGGCCGGTCGCCAGCACCGCGCCGTGGCCGGCCCGCGCGTGGTCGGCGTGGCCGTGGGTGATCAGCGCCCGCTCCACCGGCCGGGTCGGATCGACATGGAAACGCCCGAGCGGGCAATAGAGCCCTTCCCGCGTCAGGGTGAGGAGATCGGAGGCGCGCTTCGGCATCGTCCGGGATATAGGGCGCCGTTCCGCCGAACCGTCAGTTCAAGCCCCGTCGCCAAGCCCCGCTGCCATACCCCGATGTCGCATCAGCGCTCCTCCGGAAACCTCCTCGCCGACCGGCGCTACGCCTATGCCGAGGCCTGCCTCGCGGAAGGGCATGCGGACGGCGCCGCCGAGATGGCCGAGCAGGCGCTGGAGATGGCGCCCGACTATGCGCCCGCCTGGGTGCTGCTGGGGCGCGCCCGCGCCGCCTCGTTCGCGAAAAGCGGCACCGAGACGGAGCAGGCGGCGGCGCTGGCGGCGTTCGGACGCGCGCTGGCGCTCGATCCCGACGACGCGCTCGGCAGCCGCCTGCATCTGGCGGCCCTGGGCGCCGCCGAGGCCGCCACCGCCATCGGCTTGGGCTATGTCCGGGCGCTGTTCGAGGGCTACGCGCCGCGCTTCGAGCGCCATCTCGTGGACGAACTCGGCTATCGCGGGCCGCAGATGATGGTGGAGGCCCTCGACGCCCTCGCGGAGGCACCGCGCCGCTTCCCCCGCGCGCTCGATCTCGGCTGTGGCACCGGCCTGATGGGCCGGGCGCTGGAGGGCCGTGTCGACACCCTCGCCGGCTGCGACCTGTCCCCGGCGATGCTGGCGCAGGCCCGCCGCACCGGGCTCTATGCCCGCCTCGTCGAGGCCGACCTCGTCGCCTTCCTCGCCGCCGAGCCGCCGGGCTCGGCCGACCTCATCACGGCGGCGGACGTGTTCATCTATCTCGGCGACCTCGCGCCCGCGCTCAGGGGCATCGCCCGCGCCCTCGCGCCGGGGGGACTCGCGGTCCTCACCGTGCAGTCGCCGCAGGCGGATGAGGGCATCGTGCTCGGGGCCGACGGGCGCTACGCCCACGGGGACGCCCACCTGCACGCGTCGGCGAGGCAAGCGGGCCTCGCCGTTGCTGCAATGCGTCAGGCCGGAATCCGGCGGCAAAACAGAGTTGACGTTCCAGGGCGGATTCTCATCCTACAAAAAAGCTTGAATGTGCCGGATCACTCATCTTGATCGCGCGAATGCAACGATACGGCTTTGGTTCCGTTGTGCTGCGCAGCATCAATCCAAGGTGAACGATGGCCGACACGACGAACAAGGCATTTCCGGCGAGCCCGGTGACGCGCGTCCCCTTCGCGCTGGCGCTGGCCGGACTGGCGGGAACGGCCGATTCCATCGGCTTCCTGGAATTCTCGCAGCTGTTCATGTCGTTCATGAGCGGCAACACCACCCGCTTCGGCGTCGCCGTCTCCAGCTACGACTGGGAGGGTACCACGCGCTTTGCCAGCGTCATCGCGATCTTCTGTTTCGGTGCCTTCCTCGGCACGCTGATCGCCGCGTGGTCGGGCCGCTGGCGGCTGTCGGTGCTGCTGATCATCCAGGCGGTGCTGTTCGGCGTCGGCCTCTACGTCCCGTTCGGCACCGACGCCTTCCCGCTCCACGCCTATCCGATCGTGCTCGCCCTCGGCATCCAGAACGCGACCCTGCAGGACGAGGCGGGCCGCAGCCTCGCGCTCACCTACGTCACCGGCACGGTGGTGCGCTTCGGCGCGGGCGTGGCCAACATCCTGCTCCACAAGCCGGCGCCCTCGTTCTGGATCCAGGCGCCGCTCTGGGGTGCGCTCAGCACCGGGGCGGTCGTCGGCGGCTTCCTGCATCACTGGTTCGGCGAGCAGGCGTTCCTGTTCCCGGCGGGTTTCGCCGCGCTGCTGGCCCTCGTCTCGCTGGTGCTGTCGATCGCTCTGAAGGATACGCCCTACGTCTCGGGCTGGGCGGCGCCGCAGCCCGACGCCCATCCGGAGGCCAAGCCGACCGCGACGGTGCCGGCCGGCAACGCCTGACGCGCCGGCTCGTCCTCAGCCCTCGTCCCCCGGGCCACCGCGCAGCCGCTTGATGCTGCCGCGGTGGCTCTTCGATTCGAGCCGGCGCTTCTTCGAGGCGAGCGTCGGCCGGGTCGGGCGCCGGGGCGTCGGCGGCACCGCCGCCTCGGCCACCAGGGCGGCCAGCCGCTCGCGGGCATCCGCCCGGTTGCGCTCCTGGGTGCGGAAGCGCTGGGCGTTGATGACGAGCACGCCCTCCCCCGTCAGCCGCTTTCCGGCGAGCCGCATCAGCCGCACCGCCACCGCGTCCGGCAGGCTGCGCGAGCGGCGCACGTCGAAGCGCAGCTGCACGGCGGTCGAGAGCTTGTTGACGTTCTGCCCGCCGGGACCGGAGGCGCGCACGAAGCTCTCCTCGATCTCCGAGTCGTCGATTTCGATCAGCGGCGTGCAGACGAGCGCCACGGCGCCCTCCCCTCGTTAAACTAAGGTCAAAACTTCATCGGCTCGCTATGTTGGGGACGCTTCCGACCTTGAGCAGCCGTTCTGCTTATCGAGTGGCTTGCCCGGCCTTGGTCGCGGGCCAACCTGTTTTGCTATCAGGATCACGCCCGAAACGGCGCCTATGATAACTCCGAGGGGTACGGTGAGCACACTTAAGAGGGCGCTCTCCACGTCGCCGTGATCCCCGAGATAATAGGAAGCGACCCAGCCCAACCCATATCCGAGTGACACAAGGACAGCTGCGACCACGAGGCTAAGCACGATGCGCTTCGGCCTTTGCCGAAATCCGGTTGCCACCTTTCCGGCTAGCCCGCCTCGGCCGGCGTGCGGGCCCGCACGGCCAGCGCGTGCAGGCCCCGTTTAAAGGCCTCGTCCAGCAAGGTATTCACCATCCGGTGGCGCTCGACCCGGCTCTTGCCGTCGAAGGCCGCCGAGACGACGTCCAGCCGGAAATGCGTCTCTCCCTCCGGCCGCGCTCCCGCATGGCCTGCATGGAGATGGGATTCGTCGATCACCTCCAGCGCCTGCGGCGCGAGTTCGGCGCTCAGGCGCCCGGCGATCCAGTCCCTCAGGGTCTCGGCCATTTTCGAACGTCCCTTCGGTTTCTTTTCGGTCTCGCGCGCCGGCATTCGCGCCGTCCCGCGCCGTCCGGGCGTCAAGCCCGCATCGATGCATGCGTCATCAGGCCCGACGGCCTTGTCCGTCGGCGCGTCCGCCCCTCATAATCGGCCCGTCATGGATCTCAACTCGCCCCTGTTCGACAGCATCCGCATCAAGCCGACCTGCGACGACCCCAAGGACGGCTCGAAGGCGAGTCCGAAGGGGGGCCGGGCGGGCGCGAAGGCGAGCGCGAGCGCCACCACCGAAGCTACCTGCGAGGCGCCGGGCTGCACCGGGGCGGGCCTCTACCGCGCGCCCAAGGGGCGCAAGCAGGAGGGGCAATATTACCGCTTTTGCATCGATCACGTGCGCGCCTACAACGCCGCCTACAATTACTTCGACGGCATGAACGACGCCGCGGTCGAGGCCTATCAGAAGGACGCGATGGTCGGCCATCGTCCCACTTGGTCGATGGGCGTGAACGCCGCCACCGGGACCGACAAGACGAGCAAGAAGCCGGAGGGCGAGCGCGATTGGGCCTATGCCGACCCGCTCGGCGTCCTGCGCGCCAACGGGTTGGGCGGCTCGGGCCGGCGGCAGGCGGCGCCCGAGCCGCAACGCCCGCGCCACACGGCTGCCGTGACCAAGGCGCTCGACGTGATGGGCCTCGACGAGAACGCCGATACCGCGGCGATCAAGGCCCAGTACAAGACCCTGGTGAAGCGCTTCCACCCGGATGCCAACGGCGGCGACCGCTCGTTCGAGGAGCGCCTGCGCGACATCATCCGCGCCCACGACGTGCTGCGCGCCGCCGGGATGTGCTGATGCGCGGCACGAAGGATGCACGCGGCGCCGGTCTCCATCGTCGCGGCGAGGGCGGACATTCCGCGTCGGCTTCCTATATCGCGCCTCAAGCGCCTTGACGCCCTACCCCCCTTGGCGATGCCGAGGGCCGGCGATTAAGGATGACGGCCCTTAGAGCGCATTCCGACGAAGTGGGCACCGGTTCGTCGAAAGAATGCGCGCCAAACAAATACCGAGAGCCGTGCCCGACCCGAAGTGGTCGGGCACGGCTCTCGGCCCGTAGAGTCGACGATCCCGAGACGATGCAAAGCGCGACCGCGCCGGGCCCGATGCCCCCGCCGGCCGCACCGATGAGGTTCCGTATGCTGTCCGACGAAACGCCCGCTTCCCTGCCCGACCGTCAGGTCTCCGTCCGCGAGGTGTTCGGCATCGACCTCGACCTCAAGGTCCCGGCCTTCTCGGAGCCCGAGGAGCATGTGCCGGATCTCGACCCGGATTACATCTTCGACCGCGAGACCACGTTGTCGATCCTGGCGGGCTTCGCCAAGAACCGCCGCGTCATGGTCACGGGCTATCACGGCACCGGCAAATCGACCCATATCGAGCAGGTCGCGGCGCGGCTGAACTGGCCCTGCATCCGGATCAACCTCGACAGCCACGTCTCGCGCATCGACCTCGTCGGCAAGGACGCCATCGTCCTGAAGGACGGCAAGCAGGTCACCGCCTTCCAGGACGGCATCCTGCCCTGGGCGCTGCAGAACAACGTCGCGCTGGTGTTCGACGAGTACGATGCCGGCCGCCCGGACGTGATGTTCGTGATCCAGCGCGTGCTGGAGGTCTCCGGCCGGCTGACCCTGCTCGACCAGAAGCGCGTCATCCGCCCGCATCCGGGCTTCCGCCTGTTCGCCACCGCCAACACGGTGGGCCTGGGCGACACGTCGGGCCTCTATCACGGCACCCAGCAGATCAACCAGGGCCAGATGGACCGCTGGTCGATCGTCACCACGCTCAACTACCTGCCGCACGACCGCGAGGTCGACATCGTGTTGTCGAAAGCGACGCACTACCAGGGCGAGGGCGGGCGCGACACGGTGAGCCGGATGGTCCGCGTGGCCGACCTCACCCGCAACGCCTTCATGAACGGCGACCTCTCCACCGTGATGAGCCCGCGCACGGTCATCACCTGGGCCGAGAACGCCGACATCTTCCGCGACATCGGCTTCGCGTTCCGGGTGACGTTCCTGAACAAGTGCGACGAGCTGGAGCGCCCGCTGGTGGCCGAGTTCTACCAGCGCGCCTTCGGCAAGGAATTGCCCGAGAGCGCGCTCAACGTCGCGCTGAGCTGACACGGGCCGAGCCGCGGCGCCCGTGGCCGCGGCTCATGTTCGAGGGCGAGTCCCGATCCCGCTTCCGGTGAATCCGTAACGCCATGGCCCTGACCAACCGCAACAAGTCCGGCGAGCGCAAGGAGCCCGGGGCCGAGCCGCTGAAGCGCTCGGTCGCCGGGTGCCTGCGCGCCCTCGCCAAGCGGCCCGAGATCGAGGTCACCTATGCCAGCGACCGGCCGGCGCTGATCGGCGACAAGGCGCGCCTGCCCGAGCCGACCCGGCGGCTGACCGCCGAGGATGCCGCGATCCTGCGCGGCCATTCGGACTCGATGGCGCTGCGCCTCGGCTGCCACGACACCGGCGTCCACCGCCGCCTCGCCCCGGAGAACGCGGCGGCCCGCGCCGTCTACGACGCCGTCGAGCAGGCCCGCGTCGAGGCGATCGGCTCGCGGCGCCTCGCGGGCGTGGCCTCCAACATCACGGCGATGCTGGAGGACCGCTACCACCGCGGCGGCAAGTACGAAAACATCACCGACCGGGCCGACGCGCCGATGGAGGACGCGGTCGCCCTGATGGTGCGCGAGCGCCTGACCGGTCAGGCCCCGCCCCCGGCCGCGGCCCGGATCGTCGAATTGTGGCGCGAGCATATCGAGGCGCGGGCGGGGAAAAACCTCGACGGCCTGCTCGGCGCGATCGAGAACCAGCGCGGCTTCGCCCGCTCGGTGCGCGATCTGCTCTCCTCCCTCGACATGGCCGACGAGACGCCGCTCGATCAGGACGACGAGACCGACGAGGACGAGAACCAGGCCCAGGACGACGAGCAGACCCCGAGCGAGGGCGAGGCCGAGGAGAAGAGCCAGGGCGACCGCGCCGAGGTCGAGGTGACCGACGAGGCCGCCGACGAACTCGAGGAAGGCGCCACCGAATCCGCCGACGCGCCCTCGGGCGAGATGCCCGAAGAGGCCGAGGACGCGGAATCGGAGGAAGCCTCCGAATCCTGGCGCCCGCCGACCAACCGCGGCAACGAGCGCACCGGGCCGGATTACCGTGTCTACAATCCGCGCTTCGACGAGGTCATCGAGGCCGAGGAGCTGTGCGACGCCGAGGAGCTGACGCGCCTGCGCAGCTACCTCGACAAGCAGCTCGCCCATCTCCAGGGCGTGGTCGGACGCCTCGCCAACCGCCTCCAGCGCCGCCTGCTGGCGCAGCAGAGCCGCGCCTGGGAGTTCGATCTCGAAGAGGGCCAGCTCGACCCGGCGCGCCTCGTCCGCGTCGTCACCGATCCGTTCCAGCCGCTCTCGTTCAAGCGCGAGAAGGACACGAATTTCCGCGACACCGTCGTCACGTTGCTCCTCGACAATTCCGGCTCGATGCGCGGGCGCCCGATCACGGTGGCGGCGACCTGCGCCGACATCCTGGCCCGCACACTGGAGCGCTGCGGCGTCAAGGTCGAGATTCTGGGCTTCACCACCCGCGCCTGGAAGGGCGGCCAGAGCCGCGAGGCGTGGCTGGCCGGCGGCAAGCCGGGCAATCCCGGCCGCCTCAACGACCTGCGCCACATCGTCTACAAGTCGGCCGACGCCCCCTGGCGCCGCGCGCGAAAGAACCTCGGGCTGATGATGCGCGAGGGACTTCTGAAGGAGAACATCGACGGCGAGGCCCTCGACTGGGCGCACAAGCGCCTGCTCGCCCGCCCCGAGCAGCGCCGCATCCTGATGGTGATCTCCGACGGCGCGCCGGTCGACGACTCGACCCTCTCGGTCAATCCCGGCAACTATCTGGAGCGCCACCTGCGCTACATGATCGAGGAGATCGAGACGCGCTCGCCGGTGGAGTTGCTCGCCATCGGCATCGGCCACGACGTGACGCGCTACTACCGCCGCGCCGTGACGATCATCGACGCCGAGGAGCTCGGCGGGGCGATGACCGAGAAGCTGGCCGAGCTGTTCGAAGAGGATGCCGGCGGCGGCCGCATGGCGCCGCGGCGGGCGGCCGGGGGGCGGTAGGTCTCGGTCTCAGCGGGTTTCCGAAAATTCCTCTCGGGTGCAGCCTCATTCCCCCTCTCCCCGCGTGCGGGGCGAGGGGATGCGCCGACGGCGGGCGGGATCAAATGGAAGCGGCGTTCAGAACGGGCTCACCGGAAAGAACCGCAGATACAATTCCGCGTACTTCCCGTCGTCCCACACCCGCTGGAGCGCATCGTCGAGCGCCCGCGACAGCGCCGCGTCCTCGGTGCGGGTGACGAAGCCGATGCCCTCGCCGAAGTAGCGGTTCTCTAGATAGTCGCCGCCGACGAAGGCGCAGCACGCCTCCGAGTCCTGGCCGTTGAACCAGAGGGCGAGGTTGAGCCCGTCGGCAAAAAGATACTCCACCTCGCCGCGCTTGAGCGCACCCTCCGCCGTGGTGAGATCGGGAAACGTCTTGCGGACGGCCTTCGGGAAGAAGGCCTTCAGGTAAGCCTCGTGCGCGCTGCCCTCGACCGCGCCGACGCTCCGGTCGGCGAGTGCGGCGGCCGAGGGGACGGGTAGGCTGCCGCCGTTGCGGACGGCGAAGCGGGCCGGCCAGCGGAAATACGGGCGGGTCGCCAGGAAGCGGGCGCGGAGCGCCGGCGTCAGCGGCATCGCGGCGGCGACCACGTCGCCTTGCTTGTCGTTGAGCGCGTCGAGCAGGGTGTCGAAGCGGCGGGCCTGGACCGTGCAGGAGATCGCGAGGCGCTCGCACACCGCGCGGGCCAGTTCCACCGAAAAGCCGGTCGGCGCTCCGTCCGGGCCGGCGAAGTGGAGCGGCGGGAACTCGTCGTCGGTCATGAACCGCACCGCCCGGCCGGTCTGCGGCGCGTCCACCCGCTCGCCGCGGGCGCGGGGGTTCCAGAAGTTCGGGATGGTGACGGAGGGCGCCGCCGCGGGTGCCGGCTGTTGCGCCTGCGCAACGCTCGCGAGCAAAAGGTTAACGCATGTTAACACAATCGCGCTCAACCCCAGGCCGCGTCTTGACGCGTGGGTTGAGGCGGTGGAGCGATACACGTGCGTAGAGAGGTCTCGGCCCATGCCTCTCCCTAGCACGGCGCGGGCCCACAGGGAGCCGCCGCCCTGTTCCACTTCGCTCGATCGATCCCGCTGCCGACGGAAATCGGCTTTCTCGTCGGCTTCATTCCGCTCGCGACCCTGCATCGCGCCGCCGCGCTCGCTCAAACGCTCGGGACCGATGCCGCGACGGTGCTCCTCAACGAGGGTCGGATCGCCGAGGACGATTTCTACCGCGCGCTGGCCCGCCGTCTCGGCAGCGATTTCCTCGACGGTCCGATCCGGCTCGGCGAAGGCTTGCGCTACCCGCAGGTTCTCACCGTCGGCGCTGCGCCCCTCGCCGCCGGTCACGCGCAAAAGATCGTCGCCGCGCCGCGCGGCACGGCGATCGCCCGGCTGATCGAGGCGGCGCCGCGCCTGGAGCATCGGCCCGCGATCACCACGCCGACGCGGCTGCGCGAGGCGGTTTTCGCCCAATACGGGACAAGCATCGTCGAAGAGGCCGCCGACGGGCTCACCCGTCGCCGTCCCGAATGGTCGTGCCGGCCCGGTCCCCGGACTCTCGACCTGACGCTCGCCGGCCTCGTGTTCGCCTGCGTGCTGCTGCTGACCCGATTGCCGACGCTGACCGGTCTCATCCTGCTGATGCTGATCCAGGCCGGCATGCTCGCCATGCTCACCGTCCGCCTCGCCGCGGCAGGAATTGCGGGCACGGCGGTCGAACCGGCCTCCGATCTGCTGCCGGACGAGGCCTTGCCGACCTACACGGTGCTGGTGGCGCTCCATCGCGAGGCCGCCGTGCTTCACCGCCTCGTCTATTCGCTCGCGCGACTCGACTACCCGGCGGCCAAGCTCGACATCAAGTTCCTGCTGGAGGTGGACGATGCCGAAACGCGCACCGTCCTCCGCGCGGTGCCGCTGCCGGCCCGGTTCGAGGTCGTGGTCGTGCCGGACGGGCAGCCCCGCACCAAGCCGCGGGCGCTCAACGCCGGCCTGCCGCTGGCCCGGGGGGAGCATCTCGTGGTCTACGACGCCGAGGACGTGATCGCGCCGGATCAACTGCGCCGCGCCGCCACCCTGTTCGCCCGCGCGCCCGCCTCCACCGCCTGCCTGCAGGGCCATCTCGTCATCGACAACCCCGGCGACGGGCTGCTGCAGCGCCTCTTCGCCATCGAATACGCGGCCCTGTTCGAGGTGCTGGGGCCGGCGCTCGCCGCATGGCGCGTGCCGACGCCGCTGGGCGGCACCTCCACCCATTTCCGCACCCGCGTGCTGCGGGAACTCCACGGCTGGGACGCCTGGAACGTCACCGAGGATGCCGACCTCGGCATGCGGCTGGCGCTTGCCGGCTACCATGTCGGCGATCTGCCGAGCGCGACCTACGAGGAGGCGCCGAAACACCTCAAAGCGTGGCTGCGCCAGCGCACCCGCTGGATGAAGGGGTTCCTGCAGACGAGCTTCACCCACGCCCGCGACCCGCTGGCGACGTGGCGCCGGCTCGGGGCCGTCGAGAGCCTGTGCGCCCTGGCGCTCCTGCCCGGGACCGTCGCCTCGGCCCTGTTCTACCCGTTCATGATGGGGCCGGGGCTCGCCGAACTCATCCTCGGCGCGCCAGGGCCCGAGGCCGGCCTGCTGACGCACGCGACCTATGCCGGTGCCTGGACGATCTTTCTGGGCGGCCTCGCCGCGATCCTGATTCCCGGCTTCATCGGCTGCCATCGCCGGGGCTGGCGCGACCTGATGGGGTTCGTGCCGCTGCTGCCGTTCTACTTCCTGCTGGTGAGCGCCGCCGCGTGGCTCGCGGTGATCGAACTCGCCCGCCATCCCCACCGCTGGAACAAGACCGAGCACGGCCTGTCGCGCACCTCGCGCTCGGGCGCCCTGGGCCGGGGCGTGATGTCCGGCGTCACAGCCGCTTGCTCAGCTCCGCGGCCGTCTCCTTCGGCGGCCGGTTGAGGGCCACCGCGCCGACGAAGCCGTTGTTGGCATCCATCAGGTAGACCAGCGCGGTGTGCTCCATGGTGTAGTCGTCGCCCTGCCCCGGCACCTTCTTGGCGTAGGCCCGGAAGGTCTTGACCGCCGCCGCCACCTGTTCCGGGCTGCCGGTGAGGCCGACGATGCGCGGATCGAAACTCGCCAGATAGGTCTTCAGCGTCTCCGGCCGGTCGCGCTCGGGATCGACGGTGACGAAGGCGACCTTCAGCCGATCCGCCTTCGGGCCCATGGCGGCCAGCACGTCGCTGATCTGCTGCAGCGTCGTCGGGCAGACGTCCGGGCAATGGGTGAAGCCGAAGAAGGCGAGATAGGGCCTGCCGGCGAAGTCACGCTCGGTCACGGTCTTCCCGTCCTGGTCGACCAGGGTGAAGGGCCCGCCGATCCCGCTCGCGGCGACCCCCTGGCGGGCCTGCGGCACCAGGGTGATCACGGCGGCGGCCGAAAGCGCGACAAGTCCCGCCACGAAGGCGGCGAGGGGCAGGAGGACGCGGCGGGACGGGCGCATGGGGTGTTCGCTTCGGGCGGGCAACGCGGGAGGCCGCATCATCACGGCCGGACCCGACCCTGCAACCCCCTTGCGCGTCGCGGCGGCATTTCGCTGCCGCAGGACGCCGCCCTCAGGACGCCGCCTGCAATTCCGGCCCCGGAAGCGCCGAGCCGGCCTCGCGGCGGCCCAGCGCCTCGCCGACCATCAGGATCGCCGGGCCTTCGAAGCCGGAGGCCTCGACCTTCCCGGCGAGGTCGGCGGCGGTGCCGGCGACCGTCTGCTGGTTGGGCCGGGTGGCGTTGAACACCACCAGCGCCGGCGTCGTCGGCGCGAGGCCCTCGCTGACCGCCCGCTCCAGGAGCGCGCCGAGGGTCCGCTTGGGCATGTAGACCACGGTGGTGACGCTGCGATCCGCCAGCGCCCCCCAATTGAGGTCGTCGGGCAGCGCCCCGCGGCGGTCGTGGCCGGTGACGAATTGCAGGCGCCGGGCCGCGTCGCGGTGGGTCAGCGAGACGCCGAGCGCGGCCGCCGCCCCCTGCGCCGCCGAGACGCCGGGCACCACGGTGCAGGGGATGCCGGCGAGCCGGCAGGCCTCGATCTCCTCGCCGGCCCGGCCGAACACCAGCGGATCGCCGGATTTCAGCCGCACCACCTGCTTGCCGGTCTTGGCGAGCGAGACCATCAGGGCGTTGATGTCGTCCTGGCGGCAGGAGGGACCGTGCCCGGTCTTGCCGACCAGCATCGTGCGGGCCTCGCGGCGGGCGTAGTCGAGGATCTCGGAGGCGACGAGGTCGTCGTAGAGGATCACGTCGGCGTTGCGCAGGGCCCGCAATGCCTTGAGGGTCAGCAGCTCGGCATCGCCCGGCCCGGCACCGACCAGCGTGACGGCTCCGCCCAGCGGCAGCGCCTCGGCCTGCCCCATCAGCTCGTCGAGGTCGGCTTGCGTCGGGGCGCGATCCGGCTCGGCGAAGGCGCGGTCGGTAAAGCGCTCCCAGAAACCGCGCCTCTCCGAAAAACCGTGGAAGCGGGCCGAGACGGTCTCGCGCCAGTCACGCGCCGCGCCGACCCAGTGCTTGAAGCCGCGCGGCAGCATCGCCTCGATGCGCGCCCGCACGGTCTGACCGAAGACCGGGGCGGCGCCCTCGGTCGAGATGCCGACGACCAGCGGCGAGCGGTTGACGATGGCGCCGAACTTCACGTCGCACAGATGCGGCCGGTCCACCGCGTTGACGATGGCGCCGGCCTTGCGCGCCTCGGCGACGAAGGCGATGCAATCGTCCTCGTCCTCCATCGCGCCGATGGCGAAGGCGGCGCCGTGCAGGTCCTCGGGGGTCCAGCGGCGCTCGTGCAGGGTCACCGAGCCGGCGGCGATCTCGGCCGGCACGCCGCGCAGTTCCTCGCTCGGCTCCTCGGCATAGACATCGACGCGGGCGCCCGCAGCGGCGAGCAGCTTGACCTTCCACGGCGCGCCGCCGTTGGAGCCGGCGAGCACCGCCCGCTTGTCCTGGAGCGGCACGAAGACCGGCAGCACCGCCAGCGGCTCGAGGCCGGCGCGGGTTTCGCGGGGTTGGCGGGGTGTGCTCATGGGCTTCGACGCGGACTTCGTTGCTCGATGGGGCCGTCGCCTGCTCGACGAAGACCGGCGCGCTCCCCTCCCCCTTGCGGGGGAAGAGCGGGTCGCGAAAACTTGCGCTCAGGCGGCGTTGCGCGCAAGCGCTCCGGGCAGCAGCTTGCGAATCTCGGGGATGCACGAGCCGCAATTCGTCCCCGCCTTACAGGCCGCGCCCACCGCTTCGACCGAGCCGGCGCCCCCGGCGATGCAGCCCGTGATGATATCGAGGCCGACGCCGTGGCAGGCGCAGACCACCGGGCCGGCGGACGCCGTCGCGGCGCGTCCGGAGAGCAGCGTGCGCCGGTCCACCGCCTCGATGTCGGGTTGGGCGAAAACCTGCTTGGCGAGTTCCCAATCCGGCCGCCTTTCGCCCGGCGCGACCGAGAGGGCGGCGACGAGCTTGCCGTCGCCGTAGACGGCGCAGCGGTAGAGCCCGCGGGCGTGATCGACGTATTCGGCGAGTTCCTGGCCCGGAAACAGCCCGCGGATCGCCAGCGCCATCTCGCGCGAGCCTTCCTGCGTGGCGAACAGCAGGCCCGAGCCGCCGGAGACGGTGGCCCGCGCCCACCACCAGCCGGGGGGCGGGGTGAGCGGCGTGCGGGTGAGGAGATAGCCGCGGGAGCGGTAGGCGACCGGCTCGATGGAAGCCGGCGTCGCCTTCAGTTCGGGCTGGCCGGAGACCGGATCGGTCACGCCGCGGGCCAGCGCCGCGGCACGGCCGTCGGAGGCGGTCATGTCGCTCCAATGCATCGGCACGAAGACCGAGCCCGGCCGCACGCCGTCCGTCACCGTGACTTCGAGCGTTGCGGTGCCGGCTTCCGTCATCACCTTCGCGAAGCCGCCGTCCTTGAGGCCGAAGCGGGCCGCGTCGTCGGGATGGACCTCGACGAAGGGCACGGCGCGGTGGCCCGACAGCCGTTGGCTTTTGCCGGTGCGGGTCATGGTGTGCCAGTGGTCGCGCACCCGGCCGGTGTTGAGCACCAGCGGGCGCTCCGGGGTGGCGGCCTGCGCCAGAGCCGGGGGCTGCACCGCCACGAAGCGGGCGCGCCGGTCGAAGGTGAAGAAGCGCCCGTCGGCGAAGAGCCGGGCGCGGCCCTTGGCTTCGCGCTTCGGCAGCGGCCATTGCGCCGGCCGATGCGCGTCGTAGGCGCGGTCGGTGAGGTCGGCCAAGCCCCCGATGTCGAAATCGCGGGTGCCGTCGTTTTCGAAGGCCGAGAGCGCGGCGTGCTCGCGGAAGATCTCGGCGGCGGAAGCGTAGGCGAAGCTGTCGCCGTAGCCGAGGCGGCGGGCGACGTCGCCCATGATCGCCCAATCGGCCCGCGCCTCGCCCGGGGCTTTCAGGAAGGCGCGCTGGCGCGAGATGCGGCGTTCCGAATTCGTCACGGTGCCGTCCTTCTCGCCCCAGGCGAGCGCGGGCAGCAGCACGGTCTTCTTCGCTTGGGCCCGCGCGCTGTCGCTGGTCGCGACGGCCTCCGACACGACGTAGAGGTCGAGCCCGGCAATCGCGTCGCGGATGCGGTCGGCCCGCGGCATCGAGACCAGCGGGTTGGTGCCCATCACCCAGAGCGCCTTGATCTTGCCCCGCTCGATCGCCTCGAACAGCGCCACCGCCTTCATCCCCTCGCCGGTGATGATGTTGGGCGCCTTCCAGAACCGGCGGACGCGGTCGACCTCTTCGGGGGCGAAATGCATGTGGGCGGCCAGCATGTTGGCCAAGCCCCCGACCTCGCGCCCGCCCATGGCGTTGGGCTGACCCGTCAGCGAGAGCGGGCCCATGCCGGGCCGGCCGATCCGCCCGGTGGCGAGGTGGCAATTGATGATGGCGTTGCCCTTGTCGGTGCCCTGGGCCGACTGGTTCACGCCCTGGCTGAAGCCGGTGACGACCTTTTGGGTCTTTGCGAAGAAGTCGAAGAAGGCCTGGACCTCGGCCTCCGTGAGGCCGGTCGCCTGGGCGGTGGTCGCGACGTTCGGGGCGATCTGCCGGGCGCGCTCGATGGCGCCGTCGAAGCCGGCGGTGTGCTCCTCGATGAAGCGCAGATCGAGTTTGCCGGCCCCGGCGAGATGGACGAGCAGCCCGGAGAACAGGGCGGTGTCGGTGCCGGGCGCGATCCCGAGATGCAGGTCGGCTTCCTCACCGGTCTGGGTGCGGCGGGGATCGACCGTGACGATCTTCGTGCCGCGTTTGTTGCGCGCGTCGATCATCCGGCGGAACAGGATCGGGTGGCACCATGCGGCGTTGGAGCCGACCAGCACGATCAGGTCGGCCTCGTCGAGATCCTCGTAGCAGCCCGGTACGGTGTCGGAGCCGAAGGCGCGGCGGTGGGCCGCCACCGCCGACGACATGCACAGCCGGGAGTTCGTATCGACGTGAGGCGTGCCGAGAAAGCCCTTCGCGAGCTTGTTGGCGACGTAATAATCCTCGGTCAGCAACTGGCCCGAGAGGTAGAAGGCGATCGAATCCGGCCCGTGCCGTTCGGCGATTCTTTTCAGGCCACCCGCGACGGCACCCAGCGCGCCCTCCCAGGAGGCGGCCTGCCCGTCGACCATGGGCTTCAGCAGCCGGTCCCGGAGGTCGACGGTCTCGCCGAGCGCCGAACCCTTGGAGCAGAGCCTTCCGAAATTCGCCGGATGCTCGGGATCGCCGGCGATTCCCACCCCGCCCTGCCCGTCCGGCGTGGCCAGCACGCCGCAGCCGACCCCGCAATAGGGGCAGGTCGTCTTCACCGCAGGCGCGGCGAGAGCGGGAGACGGTTGGGTCATCACGGATCCTCGGCGGATTCTTCTCGAGGTCCGGTGAGCAAGGATCGGGCCGGCTGCCATGCGCGCGGCTCCGCCATCGGGGTGGGACGGCGCATCGTTGGCGGTCGGGCCGCCTGCACCCAAGGGCGAATGTCGGGGGCTCGGCCGCTCTGCTAGTCTCGTCTCCAACACCGGCTTCGTGGAAATCCGCCGAGCCGGCCTCAGATAACGACAACGACATCACAGGGAGACGCGACCATGAGCGAGCAGGCGCCCCACCCGGCCGAGGCGGTCGATCCGGTCACCGCCGAGCAGGCCGACAACGCGGGCACGCCGCTTCGCGTGACGGCGACGCCGGCCGCCCTGGAACTGATCGCGGAGCTGAAATCCGAGTACGGCCCGGTGATGTTCCACCAATCGGGCGGCTGCTGCGACGGCTCCTCGCCGATGTGCTACCCCGTGGGCGACTTCATCACCAGCGACGGCGACGTGCATCTCGGCCAGGTCGGGGGCGCGGATTTCTTCATCTCGCGCTCGCAGTTCGGGGTCTGGAAGCACACCCACATCATCCTCGACGTGGTGCCCGGCCGCGGCGGCATGTTCTCCCTGGAAAACGGCCGCGAGAAGCGGTTCCACATCCGCTCGCGGCTGTTCTCCCAGGCCGAGAACGAGGCACTGGCCGGCGCTTGCCGGCTCTGAGGATCGGTGCGGGTTTCGATCCGCGCCGGAACCTCAGCGCGCCCTCACGCTGCCCGCGCACCGTCCCCGGCCGGAGCGAGGCTCAGCCGGCGCGCCGCAGGGCATGGACCGAGAACAGGCCCTCGGAATCGGTCCAGGCGTCGAGCGCCGACCAGCCGGCCCGCGCGGCGAGCGCCCGGAAGCTGGCAATCGTGTACTTGCAGCTGTTCTCGGTGTGGATCGACTCGCCCTCGGCAAACGCGAAGGCGCGGCCCGCCACGTGGATCGTCTGCGCCGCGCGGCTGACGAGATGCATCTCGATGCGCGATTGCGCCTCGTTGAAGACGGCGCGGTGCGCGAAACTGCCGGGATCGATGTCGCCGTGAAGCTCCCGGTTGATCCGGTGCAGCAGGTTGAGGTTGAACGCCGCGGTGACGCCGGCCGCGTCGTCGTAGGCGGCCTCCAGCACGTCGCGCTCCTTCACCAGATCGACGCCGACGATCAGCGTCGCCCCCTCCCCCAGGATGCGGCCGAACCCGTCGAGGAGCCGGACGGCCTCCGCCGGCTCGAAATTGCCGATGGTCGAGCCGGGGAAGAAGCCGGCGAGCGGCCGGCCGGACAGGCTCGGCGGCAGGGCGAAGGGCCGGGTGAAGTCGGCCGCCACCGGCTCGATCGGGAGATCGGGGAAATCGGCCTTCAAGACCTCGGCCTGCTCGTGCAGGAACTCGCCGGAGACATCGACCGGCACGTAGGCCGACAGGCCGGGCAGGTGCCTCAGCAGGCGGCGCAGCTTCACCGTGGAGCCGCTGCCGAACTCGACCAGCGCCGCCCCTTCCGGCAGATGCTCCGCGATCTCGGGGCCCCGCTCGTCGAGGATGCGCAGCTCGGTCCGGGTCGGGTAGTATTCCGGCAGGACCGTGATTTTTTCGAAGAGGGCCGACCCGGCTGCGTCGTAGAAGTACTTGGCTGACAGGGTTTTTGGGTTTGCCCCCAGCCCGTCCCACACGTCGGTGAGGAACAGGCCGTTCTCGGGCAGCGGAAGGGTTCGAGCGTCGGCGCTCAGGCGGGGATCGATCGTCACGAGGGCACTCCGTCTGAGCGGCGGACAGGTCGGAAGGGATGCGTCAGGCGAGCGCGTCCGCGAGCCTGAGGCCCGTGAACTGCCAACGCTGATGGGGGTAGAAGAAGTTGCGGTAGCCGATCCGCGCATGGCCCTCGGGGGTCGCCACCGAGGAGCCGCGCAGCACATACTGGCCCGACATGAACTTGCCGTTGTATTCGCCCAGCGCCCCGGAGACCGGGCGGTAGCCCGGATAGGGGCCGTAGGCGCTGCGGGTCCATTGCCAGACGAGGCCGAAGGCGTCGTCGATCAGGTTTTTCCGCGCAGCGACTTCCCATTCGGCTTCCGTGGGGAGGTCGCGGCCGGCCCAGCGGGCATAGGCGTCGGCCTCGAAATAGCTGACATGGCGCACCGCTTCGTCCGGATCGACGGGTTGGCGCCCGGCGAGCGTCATGATCGACCAGCCCTCGCCTTCACGGCGCCAGTAGCCCGGCGCCTCCCAGCCGTCGCGCTGGACGCAGAGCCAGCCGTCGTTGAGCCAGAGTTCGGGCCGGCTGTAACCGCCGTCGTCGATGAAGCCGAGCCAGTCGCGGTTGGTCGCGAGATTGCGGTCGATCGAACCACCGAGGATCAGGGTCTCGTGGCGCGGGCTCTCGTTGTCGAAGGCGAAGCCGGTGCCGTCATGGCCGATCCGGGCGATGCCCTTTTCGAGGGCAGATTTTTCGGCTTTTGCCCGCGGTTTGGGCGTTGCCCAGGCGGCGTCCACGACGGGGTCGAGGGGGTTCTGCGCAAAGGCGTGCAGGATGTCGGTGTGCATCAATTCCTGATGCTGCTGCTCGTGATAGAGCCCAATCTCCAGCACCGGCAGGATTTTTTGGAGGGCCTCATCGGAGGCCTCGCGCAGCATCACCGTGACGGCGCGGTCGACATGGGCGCGGTAGCCCGCCGTCTCTTCCGCGGTCGGCCGGGTGATCATGCCCCGCAGGAAGCGCGGCTGCCGCGGGCCGGCCTGCACGTAATAGGAATTGAACAGGTAGTGCAGGCGCTCGTCGTAGGGGCGATAGCCCGGCAGGTGCTCGGCCAGCAGGAATTGCTCGAAGAACCACGTCGTGTGAGCGCGATGCCACTTGGTCGGGCTCGCATCCTCCATCGACTGGATCTGCTGGTCTTCCGGCGAGAGCGGGGCGGCGCGCCGCTCGGTCTCGTCGCGCACGGTCCGGAAGGCGGCGATCCAGGCGTCGCGGTCGGCAGGCCGTGCATCGAGGGGCGGCGGCGGGAAGGCCGCGCCCTGCGGCCCGGAGTGAGGAAGTGCTGCGCTGGCGGCCATTCGGAAAAACTCCTTCCCCGTTGGACGACGCAGATAGATGCCGTTGGCTGCAGGGCAACGCGCCAGCGTGGCTGTCCGTTCGTCGCACCCTGCTTCAGCCAGGGGGAAGCGCGGCCTTTTTGCAGCCGCAGTGAGGTGTCCTTAACCCTCGCGCCCGGAGACTATGCTTTTCCACGCGCCGCGAGCGGGCCCGGGTGACGGTCATGCGGATCGATCTGATGGCAGGGGCGACACTTCCGATCTCACGCGCGGCGCGACAGCCGCAGCCGGTCGTTCTCGTGTTCGATTCCGGCCTCGGCGGGCTCACCGTGCTGGAGCAGGTGCGCCGTGCCCGGCCCGACGCCGCTTTCGTCTACGCCGCCGACGACGCGGCCTTCCCCTACGGACGCCTCTCCGAGCCGCAACTCGTGGCCCGCGTGCTCGCCGTCATGGAGCGGCTGATCGCGCGCCATAGCCCCGATCTCGTGGTGATCGCCTGCAACACCGCCTCGACATTGGTACTGCCGGCGCTCCGCCAGCGCTTCGTCACGCCCTTCGTCGGCGTGGTGCCGCCGATCAAGCCCGCCGCCGCGCTCACCCGCTCGGGGCTGGTCTCGCTGCTCGCCACGCCCGGCACCGTGGCCCGCGCCTATACCCGCGACCTCGTCAAGAACTACGCCGCGACCTGCGCGGTGAGCCTCGTCGGTTCGGTCAACCTCGCCCGCTACGCCGAGGCCGAGATGGCCGGCGCGCCGGTCTCGGATGCCGCCATCCTCGCTGAGATCGCTCCCTGCTTCGACGAGCGCGAGGACGGGCGGCGCACCGACGTGGTGTGCCTGTCCTGCACCCATTACCCGCTGCTGCTGTCCCGGTTCGAGCGCCTCGCCCCCTGGCCGGTGACGTGGATCGACCCGGCGCCCGCCATCGCCCGCCGGGTGGTGCAACTGCTCGGCGAGGCCGGGCCGGCGGAGGCGCCGGAGGCGTTCGCGGTCTTCACCGGCGGGAATGGCCTCACCCCGGCGCTCGCCCGCGCGCTGATCGGGCGGGGCTTGGCCGAAACGACGGTCGAGGCGATGCCGCTGGCCGCGGATTGACGTTCAGAAACGATCGATCACGGCCGCAGCCCAGACCAGGGCGGCGATCGCCTGCGTCAGGAAGGCGCCCGCGGACGCCAGATCCTTGACGACGCCGATGCGCGCGTGCCGGCCCGGATGGAGATGGTCGCACAGCTTCTCGATGGCCGTATTGAGGAACTCGGCCCCGAGCATCAGCAGCAGGCTCGCCAGCAGCGCGACCCGGACCCAGAGCGAGCCGCCGAGGATCAGCGCCACGGGGACGCCAAGGGCCAGCAGCACCAGTTCCAGCCGGATCGCCCGCTCGGTACGGGCGCCGTGGACGATCCCGCGCCAGGAATTCAGGAAGGCGAGCCAGAGCGCCGTCATGGTCGAGCCTCCGGAGCCGAACGGGCGATCCAGCGGGCGAGGATCGGCCCGGTGAGCAGCACGACGAACAGGCGCAGGGTCTGCACCGCCAGGACGAAGGGCACGTCCACCTTCGAGCCGACCGCGATGATCGCCACCGAATCGAGCCCGCCGGGGCTCGTGGCCAGGAAGGCGGTGAGGTAGTCGATGGCGAGCAGACCGGTCAGGCCCCAGGCCCAGAGCGCGCAGATCGCCACCATCGCCACCGTCGCGGCGAGCACGCTCGGCAGCGCATGCAGCACCGTGCGCACGGTGGCTTTCGTGAAGCGCAGGCCGACATACCAGCCGATGCCGGCATAGGCCGCCGCCAGCAGCGGCTCGGGCAGGGCAAGCGAGGCGAGGCCGGCGGCATGGAGGCCGGCGCCGAGCAGCATCGGCCCGATCAGCGCCGCCGAGGGCAGGCGCAGCAGGGTCGCGACCCCGGCCCCCACCACCGCGATGGTGAGCGTGGCCGCGACCGAGAGCGGCGCGGGCGAGGGCTGGCCGGGTGCAGCATCGAGCGCGCCCCCATCGGCCAGGAGGCGCGCCGCGAGGGAGGCCGAGATCACGACGATCGCGACCCGCACATATTGCATGAAGGCGACGAGGCGGGCGTCCGAGCCGTGATCCTCGGCCATCGCCACCATGGCGGCGGCCCCGCCCGGCGAGGAGCCCCAGGCCGCCGTGGTGCCGGGCAGCACTTGGAAGCGGGTGAGCACGATGCCGACGCCGGCCGCGACCGCCACCGTGACGAGGACGACGGCCAGGATGACGAGGCCGTCCTCGTGCAGCGTCCGGGCGATCTCGCCGGTCGCCGAATGCGCCACGAGGCAGCCGACCAGTGCCTGCGCCGCGAGGAACCCGAGCCGCGGCACCCGGATCGGCGCGCCGCGCACGCCGAAGAGGATCGCGACCAGCATCGGCCCGAGCAGGAAGGCGGCGGGAAAGCCGGCATGGCTCAAGCCCCAGCCGAGCAGGCCGGAGGCCGCGACGAGCGCCGCCCAGCCCAAAAGTTGCGGTCTGTCGATCAAGGGGGAGTGCGCCGAGGAGAAGAGGCGGCCCCGGCGCTACACCGCTTCGGCGCGTCTGTCACGGCGCGCCGCGGACGGGGTCAGCGCGACGGTTGCGCCGCGGCCCCCTCCCAGCCCCGCAGGGGAAACACCCGGTCGTAGGCCAGATTGAAGAGGAAGGCGTAGGCCACGTAGAAGGCCGCGATGGCGAGATCCATCACGAGCGCCTGGGCGAGGCCGATGCCGAGATACCACGCGATCGGCGGCAGCAGGATCACCAGCAGCCCCGCCTCGAACAGCAGGGCGTGCCCCACCCGCAGGGCCAGGCTTTTCTGCGTGTGCCCGACGAGGCGCTGCATCGCGTGGTCGAAGCCGAGATTGTAGACATAGTTCCACGCCGTCGCGGCGAGCGCGCTGCCGACGCCGATCACCCCCATATCGGCGGTGTGCAGGCCGAACAGCACAGTTCCGAGCGGAACGATGAGGGCGAGGCCCAACAGCTCGAACAGGATGGCGTGGCGGATACGGTCGCGCGTGCTGCGCATGGTCTGGCCCTCGAACGAGAGAATGTGTTCGCGGCGTTCTATCTGCGATACCCTGGGCGGCAAGTTAGGACGTATCGATAAGACAGATAGATGGCCGTCTCGCTCGACCAGCTCCAAGCCTTCGTCGCGGCCGCCGAGGCCGGCTCGTTTTCCGGCGCCGCCCGGACGCTCCGCAAGGCGCAGTCGGCCGTCAGCACCCAGGTGGCCAATCTCGAGACCGATCTCGGGGTGGCGTTGTTCAGCCGGGCCGGGCGCAACCCGGTGCTGACCCCGGCGGGGGAGCGGCTGCTTCTGGAAGCCCGCGTCGTGCTCGACCGGCGCGAGCATCTGATCGGCGTGGCCCGCAGCCTCGAACAGCGGGTGGAGAACCGCCTCGTCGTGGCGATCGACGAGATCTATCCCGAGCACGCCCTGGGTGCCCTCTTCGCCGACTTCGCGAAGCGCTTCCCCTTCGTCGAGCTGGAACTGCTGTTCCCGCTGATGGAGGATGTCAGCCGCATGGTGCAGTCGGGCGCGGCCGATCTCGGCGTGATGTGGCGCCAGGAGGTGCTGCCGACCGAACTCGGCTTCCAGACCATCGGCTGGGTGCCGCTCAAGCTCGTCTGCGGGCGCGACCATCCCCTCGCCAAGGCGCGGGTGGAGTGGGAGGAGCTGAAGCGCCATCGCCAGATTCTCGTCGCCGCCCGCAGCGACGGCCCGGAAAAGCGCCGCCTGCGGGTCGCCGCCGAGGTGTGGTGGGTCGAGAGCCACTGGGTGATCCTGGAGATGGTCAAGCACGGCATCGGCTGGGCCTTCGTCACCGACCACGTCATCGCCGCCTCGCAGACCGCGCCGTACCTCGTCACGCCCGACCTGCAATTCGACCAGGGCGACTGGCCGATCGCGCTGGAACTGGTCTGGCACAAGCAACGCCCCTGCGGCCCCGCCGCGGCGTGGCTGCGCGAGCGGTTCGCGGCGGAGCGGATCGGGGGCTGACGGGAGGCCTCAAGCGAGCGCGCCGCCCGCCAATTCCTCCCCCTCCCGAAACGCCCGCGTGCTCGCGGGCGCATGAGTTCGAAAGAACGCGGCGAGCGAGGCCAACCCCGCCGCCCGCGGATCGCTGGAGCGCCACGCGAGCGCCACCGTGCGGCCGGGCCCCTCCCCCTCGAAGGCGCGGGTGACGGTGAGCCCGCTCGGGTCGGGGCCGGCGGGGACGGCGAGCGCCGGGATCAGGGTGTAGCCCGCCCCCGCCGCCACCATCGAGCGCAGGGTCTCCAGGCTGGTGGCGTGGCGCCCGACGGCCCGCGGCGCGCCGCAGGCCGCGATGGTCTGGTCGCGCAGGCAATTGCCCTCGTCCAAGAGCAGGAGGTCGGGCCCGCCGACCGTGTCGGCCCGCGGCGGCGCGCCTTGCGCCAGCGGGTGATCGACCGGGCAGGCCAGTCGAAACGGCTCGACGAAGAGCGGCGACAGCGTCAGTCCCGAGGCCGCCACCGGCAGCGAGAGCAAAGCCGCGTCGATGCGCCCGTCGCGCAACCCGTCGAGGATCTCGGCGGTCCGCGCCTCGGAAAGCGCCAGCGTCAGCAACGGGAATTCTTGGCGCAGGAGCCGCAGGATCAGGGGGAAATAGTAGGGCCCGAGCGTCTGGATCGCGGCGAGCACGAGCCGCCCGGTCAGCGGCGAGCCGCGGCCCTCGACGGCCAGCGCCAGCAGGCGCTGCGCCTCGGCCAGCACCACGCGGGCCTGCCGGACGATCCCCTGCCCGGCGAGCGTCAGGAGCACGCCGCGGTTGGACCGTTCGAACAAGGCCAGCCCCAGATGGTTCTCCAGTTTGCGCACCTGCACCGAGAGCGTCGGCTGGCTGACGTTGCAGCGCTCGGCGGCGCGGCCGAAATGGCCCTCGTCGGCCAAAGCCACGACGTATTCGAGGTCACGGAGCGAGAGACCGGAGAGGTTCATAGCCTGCATCTATCACGCTCTTTGTGACGATGCATTTGCCAATGGGTCATCCAGCGGTCATACCGGCAACCCAGAACGGTTCCAGGCTATTGTCTCGCCCCACGGGGCCGGGCCGCCCGCCGTTCCACCCGAGGAGAGAGTACCGCATGAGCGAGAACCGCCCGATTCTGACGACCCGCCAGGGCCATCCGGTCCGCGACAACCAGAGCACGCGCACGGTCGGCGAGCGGGGACCCGCCACCCTCGAGAACTACCAGTTCATCGAGAAGATCACCCATTTCGACCGCGAGCGCATCCCGGAGCGCGTCGTCCACGCCCGCGGCGCCGGGGCGCACGGCTATTTCGAGGCCTACGGCAAGATCGGCAACGAGCCGGCCTCCAAGTACACCCGCGCCCGCGTGCTGAACGAGACCGGCGTGAAGACCCCGGTCTTCGTGCGCTTCTCGACCGTGGCCGGCGCCAAGGAGAGCCCTGAGACCGAGCGCGACCCGCGCGGGTTTGCCGTGAAGTTCAAGACCGTCGAGGGCAACTGGGACCTCGTGGGCAACAACCTCAAGGTCTTCTTCATCCGCGACGCGATCAAGTTCCCCGACATGATCCACGCGTTCAAGCCGGACCCGGTGACGAACCGCCAGGAGGCGTGGCGCTTCTTCGACTTCGTGGCCCAGCACCCCGAGTCGATCCACATGGTGACGCACCTCAAGTCGCCCTGGGGCATCCCGGCCAACTATCGCGAGATGGAAGGCTCGGGCGTCAACACCTACAAGCTCGTCAACGACAAGGGCGAGGCGGTGCTCTGCAAGTTCCACTTCGAGCCCAAGCTCGGCGTGCGCAACCTGACCTCGGCCCAGGCCTCCGAGATCCAGGCCAAGGATGTCGGCCACGCCACCCGTGACCTCTACGACAACATCCAGGCGGGCAACTTCCCCGAGTGGGAATTCTGCGTCCAGATCATGCCCGACGGCCCGAACGACCACCTGTCGTTCGATCCGCTCGACGACACCAAGCTGTGGCCGGTCGAGGACTTCCCCCTGCTGCCGGTCGGCCGGATGGTGCTCGACCGCGTGCCGGACAACTTTTTCGCGGAAGTCGAGCAGTCGGCCTTCGGCACCGGCGTGCTCGTCGATGGCATCGACTTCTCGGACGACAAGATGCTGCAGGGCCGGACGCTGTCCTACTCGGACACGCAGCGCTACCGCGTCGGCGCCAACTACCTCCAGTTGCCGATCAACGCGCCGCAGCCCGGCGTGAAGGTCTACTCGAACCAGCGCGACGGCCAGATGGCCTATGCGGTGGACGGCACCGGCAAGAACAAGCACATCAACTACGAGCCCTCGACGCTCGGTGAGGGCCTCGCCGAGGCACCGAAGAAGACCGAGTACCACCAGCCGGTCGAGGGGCGGCTCGGCCGCTACCAGACCTCGCGCACCGAGGACGACTACACCCAGGCCGGCGTGCGCTACCGCTCGTTCCAGGACTGGGAGCGCGACGACCTGATCGCCAACCTCGTCGCCGACATGAAGCAGTGCCCGGAGCCGATCCAGCTGCGGATGGTCTGGCACTTCTGGCATGCCGACGAGGATTACGGCCGCCGCGTCGCGGAAGGCGCCGGGATCGATCTGGAGAAGGCCAAGGCCCTTCCGCCGCTGCCGGGCCGCGCCGCCCCGGGCAAGCGCCTGAAGGCCGAGACCTATGCCGACGGCACGCAGGCCCACAAGGTCGCCGCCGAGTAACCGATCCCGACACCTCTCGGGCGGTCCGCGGCCCGAGGGAGCATGAAAAGGAAAACCCCGCTCGACCGTAAGGTCGGCGGGGTTTTCCTTTTCGGTTCGGGCGATGGGAAGGCCGGCGGGCGCCGGCCTCCCGTCCGGTCGGTTACGGGCAGGAGCGGCGGATGCCGCCCTTGCCGATATAGGTGCCGGTGGCCGGGTCGTAGGTCTTGAAGCGGCGGGCGCAGTACTCGTCGTCGCGGGTGGGCGCGGCTTCGACCACCGTCTCGGTGCCGTAATAGCCGGCCGGGGCGTAGTAGCCGTTGTCGTAATAGCCGCCGTAGCCGTAGCCCGGATAGCCATACCCGGCGCCGTAGCCGAGGGCGGCGCCCGTCGCGAGGCCGAGCCCGAGGCCGAGACCCACGCCGCCGTAGCCGTAGCCGCGACCGCGGTTCCAGCCGCGGCCATAGCCGTAGCCGTAGCCGGGGCGGTTGTAGCCGTAGCCGGCGCCATATCCGGGGCGCCCGACGCCGTATCCGGCTCCGTAGCCGCGACCCGCGCCGATGCCGTTGCCGGGGATGCCCAGCGCGCCGGCCTGACCGAGGCCGATGCCGGGACGGCCATAGCCGCCGACGCCGGCATTGCGCGCGAAGCCCGCATTGCCCTGGAAGCCGCCGCCGCCGACCCGGCCGATGCCGCCGCCACCGCCGAAGCCGCCGACCCGGCCGCCGCCGGCACCGATTCCGAGGGCGCCGCCACCGCCGAGGCCGACGCCTGCACGACCCTGCGCATCCGCGCTGGCCGGCATGAAGGCCAGCGCGCCGACCAGGGCGGCCGAGGCCGTGAGAATACGCTTCATGGTGAGGTTTCCCGTCTCTAGAGGCCGCGTGATGCGGTCCCGTGACCGGCCGCGCCTCCCATTGACGGTTGAAACGCCCGAGAGCGCGTTGGGCTCCAACGGCTAAGTGTCTCAGTCGATTGATAAGTGCTGGGATTAAATCCGGGGCTGCCGGAATGATCGGATCGTCGCGTCAGGCGCGACGGCGGGCCATCAGCGCGAGGCCGAGGCAGGCGAGCAGGCCGAGCCCGAAGGATGCATCCCCGAATCGCGCGTAGAGGGTGCGGCCCGGCAGCCGCTGGGGCAGCGCGGAATCGAGCACGCCCTCGCTGCCGAGCGGCAGGCTCGCCAGGATACGACCGTGGCCGTCCACCACCGCCGAGATGCCGGAATTGGCGTCGCGCACCAGCGGCAGCCCCTCCTCCACCGCCCTGAGCCGCGCCTGGGCGAAGTGCTGGCGCGGGCCCGGCGTGTCGCCGAACCACGCATCGTTGGTGAGGTTCAGGATCAGGCCCGGCACCGCCGGGGCCGCCTCGGGCGCGGCGGGCGGCAGGATCGCGCCGGGAAAGATCGCCTCGTAACAGATCGTCGCCGCCACCGGCGGCAGGCCCGGGACAGAGAGGATGCGCTGGCCCTCGCGGCTCCCCGGCGTGAAGCCGCCCGGCACCGCCACGAACTGGCGCAGGCCCACCGCCCGCAAGGCGGCGTCGAACGGCCCCGGCAGATACTCGCCGAAGGGCACGAGATGGACCTTGTCGTAGACCTCGCCGATCCGCCCGCCGGGGCCGATGGTCAGGATCGAGTTGTGGAACACCGCGTTCTCGCGGGTCAGCGGCTCGCGCCCCCGCGCCGCGCCGGTGACGAGCTGCTTGCCCTCCGGCAGGGCCGCGCCGATCCGCCCGAGCGCCTGGGGATCGCGCTGGATCAGGAACGGGAAGGCCGATTCCGGCCAGATCAGGTGGGTGACGTCACTGATGCCGGTGCGCTCCGGCGAGAGCGCCCGGTCGCTCATCTCCAGATATTTGCCGACGATCTCGTCACGCATGTCGGCGCGGAAGCGGGCGTCCTGCGGCACGTTGGGCTGGATCAGCCGCAGGCGCACGCCCGCCACCGTCGGATCGGGCGAGGCCGGCAGCCGCAAGGCGCCGTAGGCGGCGAGTCCGGCCAGGGCGACGAGCGCCACGAGCGAGGGCGCGGTGCGTCCGCGCGCGGTCGTGCCGGTGGCCAGCGTCGCGGGCGCCGCGGCGATCAGGATCGCCAGCAGCGTCAGCCCATAGAGGCCGATGACCGAGGCCGCCTGCATCGTCCACAGATTGGAGCCCAGCGCCATGCCCAGCGTGTTCCAGGGAAACCCCGTGAACAGATGCCCGCGCAGCCACTCGGCCCCAGCGAGGCCGAAGGCGAGCGCGGCGATCCGCGCCGGCCCGCGCGACCACACCAGCCGCGCGGCGGCGAATCCCACGGCGAAGAACAATGCGAGCACGGCGGGCAGGCCGAGCACGCCCAGCGGCATCGCCCAGGCGAACTGGTCCGCCTCCACGAGGAAGGCGGCGCCGAGCCACCACAGGCCCGCGGTGAAGTAGCCGAAGCCCCAGGCCCAGCCGATCCAGGCGCTGCTCTGCAGCGTGCGCCGGAGCGAGCCGCCGACGCTCGCCCCGTCGATCAGCCAGACCGCGACGCTGAGCGAGACGATGAGCGCCGGAAACAGCCCGTAGGGCGGCATCGCCAGCGCCCCGAGGGCCCCTGCCGCGACGGCGAGCCCGAACCGGCCCCAGCGGTGGCTGAGGATGACGCGATGCGCCAGCCCGTCGAGCAAACCGACGCGCGCCGCATCCGGGCGCGAAGCCTCACCGGCCACGCGGGCGGAACGCGCTGTCATGACCGGCTCACGGCTCGTCTTTCGATCAATGGCCGGATTCGGCGGCCTGGGGCCCGTCCGTCACGGCTGAGCGCGGCGGCGGCAGGGCGAGCGGGACCACGGTGCTGATCTTGGCCGGCGCCCGCTGGAGCTTGATCCGCTTCACCCGGCGGGGATCGGCGTCGAGCACCTCGAACTCGATGTCGCCGGGGCCGGCGATCACTTCGCCGCGGGACGGCACCCGGCCGGCGAGCGTCACGATCAGGCCGCCGATCGTGTCGATCTCCTCGGCCATCTCGCCGACCGCCGCGACGAGGTCGACGCCGGTGATCTCGGCCACCTCGGCGAGGCCCGCGCGGGCATCGGCCACGAAGGCCTCCGACTCGCCCTCCAGGCGGTGGATCAGATGGCCCTCGGCCACGTCGTGCTCGTCCTCGATGTCGCCGACCACCATCTCGATCAGGTCCTCGATCGAGATCAGGCCGTCGGTGCCGCCATACTCGTCGATGACCAGCGCCATGTGGGTGCGCGTCGCCTGCATCCGCACCAGCAGGTCGATCGCCGGCATGGAGGGCGGCACGAACAGGACGGGGCGCTGGATGCGGGTGGAGGCGAGCGTGGCCGAGAGATCGACCTTGCCGAGATCGAGCCCGCGGAGCGCCCGCGACGCGGGCTGGCGCCGGGGCCGGGGGGCGGGCTTGGCCTCCGCGGTCGCGTCCGGCGCACCGGCACTCGCCGGCGCGGGCGGGGCGCGGCGGGGGGCGGCCTCGGCCTTGGCGGCGAGGTATTCGACGAAGTCGCGGATGTGGACCATGCCGCGGGGGTCGTCGAGCGTCTCGCCGTAGACCGGCAGGCGCGAATGGCCGGCGGTGCGGAACAGCTTGAGCAGGTCGCTGAGGCTGGTCTCGACGGCGACCGCGACGATGTCGGCGCGGGGCACCATCACGTCGTCGACCCGCACCTTGTGCAGGCCCAGCACGTTCTTGAGCATGGCCCGTTCGAGGGGCGAGAACGCGTCCTCGCCGGTATCGGGCTCGGCCAGCGCCTCCTCGATGCCGGCGCGCAGGGAATCGCGCTGGCGCAGGTGGAAGACGCTGAGCAGACGATCGTACCACGCCTCGCGAGGCGGCGGTTCGGCGTCGGCGGTCGGCGCGGCAAGGGCCGCGCCGCGACTTCGGTCGTTGGTCATCGGTCTCTGTGTCGGAGGGATCGGGACGGCCGGATCGGCCGCGATTCAACCCTCGTAGGGGTCTGGGATGTCGAGGGTGCGAAGGGCGGCGACTTCGAGCGCCTCCATGGCCTCGGCTTCCGCCTCGCCGGTCTCGTGGTCCTGTCCGAGGAGGTGAAGGGTGCCATGGACCAGGAGATGGGCGAGATGATGCGCCAGCGGCTTCGACTGCTCGCCAGTCTCGCGCACGAGCGTCTCATACGCAAGGACGACATCGCCCAGCGGGCGCGGCGCGCCGGGATGGGAGGGTTGCGCGGGCGCCGGGAAGGAGAGGACGTTGGTCGCGTTGTCCTTGCCGCGCCACGTGCGGTTCAATTCCCGCACCGCCGCGTCGTCGGTCAGCAGCACGCTGACCTCGACCGGCCCGGCCGGCGAATCGGGGGCGATGGCGAGCCCCGCCTCGACGGCACGGATCGCGAAGGCTTCGAGGTCGGGGATCGCCTCTTCCCAACGGGAATCCTCGACGGCGACGTCGATCTCGGCGTCGATCTCGGTTTGGCTCACAGGTCGGTCGGCCTTCGGGGTTGCGCGGGCGGACCCGTTTAGCACCGCCGCCGCCCGCGCGCGACCGCTCGCCGGTGCTTGGCGTCGCTGTCGATGCGATAGGTCTGAATTCTTCTCATTTCATAAGACAAAACACCTTTGTGCATCGCAAATATTGCATCGCACAAAGTAAAATTCTGTAATTATCGTTCAACTTCGCCGCCGAAACGGGTTTCGCTCGCGCCGGGCGTTTGCGCTCCACGCTGAAGTTTGGCAATCAAGTTCCGCTCTTTCAGGGAGGGCGCCGAAGACCCGAGCAGCACGTCCCGTGGCCATCCCGGCCAAGCTCGGAAAACCACAATCAAAATCCAAGGACGCACGAATGACCGCACTCTTGCTGATCATCGTGGGCGGGCTCTGCGCCGTCGCCTACGGTGTCGTGACCATCCGCGACGTGATGCGACGGGACGCGGGAACACAGCGCATGCAGGAGATCGCAGGCGCCATCGCCGAGGGCGCGCAGGCCTATCTCAAGCGCCAGTACCTCACGATCGGCCTCGTCGGCATCCTCCTGTTCGGGCTCCTGGCCTACTTCCTCGGAATCAAGGTCGCCATCGGCTTCCTGATCGGCGCGGTGCTCTCGGGCGCGGCGGGCTTCATCGGCATGAACGTGTCGGTGCGCGCCAACGTCCGTACGGCGCAGGCCGCGACGCAGTCGCTGGGCGGCGGGCTCGACGTGGCGTTCAAGTCGGGCGCGGTCACGGGCATGCTGGTCGCCGGCCTCGCGCTGCTCGGTGTGGCCTTCTACTACCTCTATCTCACCCGCGGCGCAGGGCTGGCGCCGGGCAGCCGCGAGGTGATCGACGCGCTGGTCGCCCTCGGCTTCGGCGCCTCGCTGATCTCGATCTTCGCGCGCCTCGGCGGCGGCATCTTCACCAAGGGCGCCGATGTCGGCGGCGACCTCGTCGGCAAGGTCGAGGCCGGCATTCCGGAGGACGATCCGCGCAACCCGGCCACCATCGCGGACAATGTCGGCGACAATGTCGGCGACTGCGCCGGCATGGCCGCCGACCTGTTCGAGACCTACGCGGTCACGGTGGTCGCCACCATGGTGCTTGCCGCGATCTTCTTCGCCGGCAACGCCGCCGTGCTCGAAACCATGATGATCTACCCGCTCGCCATCGGGGCGGCCTGCATCGTCACCTCCATCGCCGGCAGCTACGCGGTCAAGCTCGGCGCCAACCAGTCGATCATGGGCGCGCTCTACAAGGGCCTGATCGCCGCGGGCGTCCTCTCGGTCGCCGCCATCGCGGCGGTGAACTTCGCCCTGTTCGGCGGCTTCTCGACCACCTTCACGACGAACACCGGCACGACCTTCTCCTCGGGCGCCCTGTTCGGCTGCGCGGTGCTCGGCCTCGTCATCACGGCGCTGATCGTCGTCATTACCGAGTACTATACCGGCACGAACTTCCGCCCCGTGAAGTCGATCGCCGAATCCTCGGTCACCGGCCACGGCACCAACGTGATCCAGGGTCTGGCGATCTCGCTCGAATCGACCGCGCTGCCCGCGATCATCATCGTGGCGGGCATCATCGCCACCTACGCGCTCGCCGGCCTGTTCGGCATCGCCATCGCGGTGACCGCCATGCTGGCGCTCGCGGGCTTCATCGTGGCGCTCGACGCCTTCGGCCCGGTCACCGACAACGCCGGCGGCATCGCCGAGATGTCCGGCCTGCCCTCCGACGTGCGCAAGGCCACCGACGCGCTGGATGCGGTCGGCAACACCACCAAGGCGGTCACCAAGGGCTACGCCATCGGCTCGGCGGGGCTGGGCGCGCTGGTGCTGTTTGCCGCCTACACCTCGGACCTGAACTACTTCATCGCCAATGCCAGCCCGACGCAGTACCGCTTCTTCCAGGGCGTCACCGTCGATTTCTCGCTCTCCAACCCCTACGTCGTGGTCGGCCTGCTCTTGGGCGGCCTGATCCCGTTCCTGTTCGCCGGCATGGCGATGACGGCGGTGGGCCGCGCCGCCGGCGCCGTGGTGGAGGAAGTCCGCCGCCAGTTCCGCGAGAAGCCCGGCATCATGCGGGGCACCGACCGGCCCGATTACGGCCGGGCCGTCGACATGCTGACGCGGGCGGCGATCAAGGAGATGATCATCCCCTCGCTGCTGCCGGTTCTGATGCCGGTGGTGCTGTTCTTCGTGATCCAGGCGATCGCGGGCAAGGGGCAGGCCTTCGCCACGGTGGGCGCCTCGCTGCTCGGCGTGATCCTCACCGGCCTCTACGTCGCGATCTCGATGACGTCCGGCGGCGGCGCCTGGGACAACGCCAAGAAGTACATCGAGGACGGCCACCACGGCGGCAAGGGCTCGGACGCCCACAAGGCTGCGGTGACCGGCGACACCGTCGGCGACCCCTACAAGGACACGGCCGGACCCGCCGTGAACCCGGCGATCAAGATCACCAACATCATCGCCCTGCTGCTGCTGGCGATCCTGGCCCACGCCTGACGCGTGACAGAGCCTGTGCTCTGCGTCCGGATCCCAACGTTCCGCATTGCAGCAACCTCGAGCATCGTCCTGGATATCGGATCCAGGACGATGCTCTCCGTTGTTGTGCCCCATCGTCTCTTTCCGAAAGCCGGTTTCCAGCTTTCGGGACGATGCACTTGAGTGACGGAGGGCCGCCTCGCGACGGCGGCCCTTCGACGTGACGGCCGAGACAAATCGAGTCCTCTGCGGCTCGGCAGGGCGGCAGCCTCCGGCCACGTGCCCCACGAGGCAGATGCCAAGCCGACATTCGCAAATCGGCCGCTGCCGACAGGCCGATGGATAGGCCCCCCGTCCACCCCGGTGAGCGGCCCACCCGTGTCGACGGCCATGGCCCCGGCGAGCACCGCCGGCAGCTGGAAGGACCCACCGCGGGCGAGGTTCTCCACCGCGGGCCCAGGCGGAAAGGAGGAGGCGGCGGCTGCGCTTCTCAGACCTCACGGGCGGCGGGCTTCCGCACCGCCCCCTTGGCCGCCGCTCCGCGCTCGTACCACCCCTGGGAACGGTTCACGATCCACACGACCGACAGCATGACCGGCACCTCGATGAGGACGCCGACCACGGTGGCCAGCGCCGCGCCCGAGTTGAAGCCGAACAGGCTGATGGCGGCGGCCACCGCGAGCTCGAAGAAGTTCGAGGCGCCGATCAGCGCCGAGGGGCCGGCGACGCAGTGCGGCTCGCCGGCCGCGCGGTTCAGGAGGTAGGCCAGCCCCGAGTTCAGGTAGACCTGGATCAGGATGGGCACCGCGAGCAGGCCGATCACCGCCGGCTGGGCCAGGATCTGCTCGCCCTGGAAGCCGAACAGCAGCACCAGGGTGGCCAACAGCGCCACCAGCGAGACGGGCCCTAGCGTGCCAAGCAGACGGTCAAGCGCCGGCTGGCCGCCCCCTGCGAGCAGGCTCCGGCGGACCAACTGCGCAATCACCACAGGAATGACGATGTAGAGGACCACCGACAGCACCAGCGTCCCCCAGGGCACCGTGATCGCCGAGAGCCCGAGCAGCAGGCCGACGATGGGGGCGAAGGCCACCACCATGATTGTGTCGTTGAGCGCCACCTGGCTCAGGGTGAAGTGCGGCTCGCCCCGGGTCAGGTTCGACCAGACGAACACCATGGCGGTGCAGGGCGCCGCCGCCAGGATGATGAGCCCGGCGATGTAGCTGTCGACCTGGTCGGCGGGCAGGGAGGGCCGGAACAGGTACCCGATGAACAGCCAGCCGAGCGCGGCCATCGAGAGCGGCTTCACCGCCCAGTTGACGAACAGCGTCACGCCGATGCCGCGCCAGTGCCGGCCGACGTGTCCAAGGGAGGCGAAGTCGATCTTGAGCAGCATGGGGATGACCATGAGCCAGATCAGGACCGCCACCGGCAGGTTCACCTTGGCGATCTCTGCGGCGCCGACGGCGTGGAAGAACCCCGGCATGACGTGGCCGAGCGCGATGCCGGCCACGATGCAGAGGGCGACCCAGAGGGTCAGGTAGCGTTCGAAGGTGCTCATGGGGCCTCGGCGGTGGCGACGCGGCGGCCGTGCCCGTCGACGACGCGCTCGCCGTCCTCCTTCACGAACTCGCCCCGCTGGGCGGGCAGCAGGTCCAGCACCGCCTCGGAGGGCCGGCACAGGCGCACGCCCTTCGGGCTCACCACCAGCGGTCGGTTGAGCAGCACCGGATGGGCCTCGACGGCGTCGAGGAGTTGGTCGTCGGTCAGCGTCGGGTCGGCGAGGCCGAGCTCGGCGTGGGGCGTGCCCTTCTCGCGCAGCGCGTCGCGCACCGTGAGGCCGGCGCGGGCGAGCAGTTGCTTGAGGAGCGCCCGGCTCGGGGGCGTCTTGAGATACTCGACCACGTGCGGCTCGACCCCCGCGTTGCGGATCATCGCCAGGGTGTTGCGGGACGTGCCGCAGGCGGGATTGTGGTAGACGACGACGTCGAACGCCTCAGGCATGGGCGGTGTCTCCGGTGGGGCAATCGCAGGCGGACAGGGCGGCGGCGACGGGGGCGCAGACCTCCGGTCGGCCCTGGCAGCAGTCGCGCATCAGGAAGGCGATCAGGTCGGACAGGCCGTCATAGGCGGCGCTGTAGATGACCGACTTGCCCTCCCGCCGGGAGGTGATCAGCCCGGCATGGGAGAGCTCCTTCAGGTGGAAGGACAGGTTGTTGCCGGCGACGCCGACCTCGCTCGCCAGCACGCCGGCGGCGAGACCGTCCGGCCCGGCGGTGACGAGGGCGCGCACGACCCGGAACCGATGCTCCTGGCCGAGGGCCGCGAAGGCGGCGAGGGCTTGCCGTTCTTCCATGGAATGACCTACATATCAACGAACGTTGAATCGTAGAGAGGTCTAGCGCCTTGGACAAGCCCCAGCAGCCGTTCGCCGACGGGATGCCGAATGTTTCCGAGGCGCACTTCGCGGTGCCGACTTCCGAGCAGGTGGAGGCGTCGGTGCCGTTGGCGCACGCGCCCCGCTTCCTGATCCTCTACGGGTCGCTCCGGGAGCGGTCCTTCAGCCGCTTCCTGGCCTATGAGGCGGCGCGCCTGCTGGAAGCGATGGGGGGCGAGGTACGGATCTACGACGCGCACGGCCTGCCGCTCCCCGACGACGCCGCGGCCGATCACCCGAAGGTGCAGGAACTGCGAAACCTCTCGATCTGGTCCGAAGGGCAGGTCTGGGTCAGCCCGGAGCGACACGGCAACCTGACCGGGGTGATGAAGGCCCAGATCGACTGGCTGCCGCTCAGCGAGGGCTCGGTGCGCCCGACGCAGGGGCGGACGCTCGCGGTCATGCAGGTCTCGGGCGGATCGCAGAGCTTCAACGCGGTCAACAGCCTGCGGGTGCTCGGGCGCTGGATGCGGATGGTGACGATCCCGAACCAGTCGTCGGTGCCGATGGCCTACAAGGAGTTCGACGATGCCGGCCGCATGAAGCCGGGGCCGCTCTACGACCGCGTGGTCGATGTCTGCGAGGAACTGATGAAGTTCACGCTCCTCACCCGCGGGCGGGCCGACTATCTCGTCGACCGCTACTCCGAGCGGAAGGAGCGGGAGCCGGAGCGGCTGCAGGCGGTGGCCGCCGATATCGGGTTCGCGAGGCGCTGAAGCCGGGCTCCGGCTCAGTTCGCTCCCTCGTCGGGGATGTTCAGGAGATGTCCGCAGGCCTTGCAATGCACGGCGTCCGGCTCGTGGCGCTGCAACCCGCAGGCGGTGCAGGGGAAGCGCACCTTGTAGGGCCGGAACACCACCTGGGCGAGGCGGAAGAACAGCGTCACGCCGCAGATCATCACGAAGACCGACAGCAGCCGGCCCGTCGTCCCGGGCAGGGTGATGTCGCCGTAGCCGGTCGTCGTGAGCGACGTCACCGTGAAGTACAGGGCATCGACGGGCGTCCGGATCGCCGGGTTGCCGCCGTGCTGCGTGGCGTAGACGATCCCGGTCATGACGAAGACGAACACTACGAGGTTCGTGGCGGCCAGGATCGCCTCCTCGTTGCGGCGAAACAGGTCGCTGTCGGCCCGCAGCCGCTCCAGCAGATGGTAGGTGCGCAGCAGGCGCAGCGTCCGCAGGATGCGCAGGAATCCGACGCCCTCGACGACGACGGGCGCGAGGAACGAGGCGACGGCCACGAGGTCCGTCCACGTGCTCAGATGCCGGAACTCGCGCCAGGGGGCGCGGCTGACGAGGAGGCGGGCGGCGAAGTCGGCCAGGACGCAGGCGCCCACCGCCACGTCGGCGGCGACGATCCAGGGCGACAGCGGCAGGAACGACGTGACGATCACGAAGGCGATGGTCGCCACGTCGAACACGAGCAGGGCGTAGCGGAAGCGGTGTGCGCCGGGCGTGTCGCCCTCGTAAAGCTCCCGCAGCGTCGCGGAGGGCGTCGTCATCGAAGGTCGGTCACGGGGATCGGGAGCGGGATCCCGCTTCGTCCGGGCCGGCTGGGCGCCGGGACGGGGCGAGCCGCAGCACCAGCGCCCCGGCCGCCATGCAGGCCAGCGAACCCATCAGCACCCCGACCTTGGTCTCGGCCTCGAGCTCCGGGGCGTTCGCGAAGGCGAGCAGGCCGATGAACAGGCTCATGGTAAAGCCCACGCCGCAGAGGAGGGAGACGCCGTAGACCTGCGCCCAGGTCGCGTGAGCCGGGCGCTGCGCCAGCCCGAGCCGCACCGCGGCGAGGACGAGGCCGAACACGCCGACCTGCTTGCCCACGAAGAGCCCGAGCGCCACGCCGAGCGTCACCGGATCGAGCAGCATGTGCGGCGTGATCCCCGCCAGCGACACGCCCGCGTTGGCGAAGCCGAAGATCGGCAGGATCAGGTAGGACGACCAAGGATGGACCGCGTGCTCGAGGATGTGCAGCGGCGAGGTCGGGTCGTCCGGCTTGCCGACGCTGAGGCGCAGGGGGATCGTCAGGGCCAGCAGCACGCCGGCGATGGTCGCGTGGACGCCCGACTTGAGCACGAACACCCACAGCACGACGCCGAGCAGGAGGTAGGGCCACAGGCGGGCGACGCCGGCCTTGTTCATCCCGTAGAGGAGCGCGAGCGTGACCGCCGCGCCGCCGAGCATCGGGAGCGACAGGTCGGCGGTGTAGAACGCCGCGATGATGAGGACTGCCCCCAGATCGTCGATGATGGCCAGCGCCGTCAGGAAGACCTTGAGCGAGACCGGCACCCGGGACCCGAGCAGGGCCAGCACGCCGAGGGCGAAGGCGATGTCGGTGGCGGCCGGGATCGCCCAGCCCCGCAGGGTCTCGGGCGAGTTCCAGTTCACGGCGGCGTAGACGAGGGCCGGGGCCGCCATGCCGCCGAGCGCGGCCAGCCCCGGCAGGACGCGGTCGGGCCAGGTGCGCAGGCGCCCGTCCAGAACCTCGCGCTTGATCTCCAGCCCGACGAGCAGGAAGAACACCGCCATGAGGGCGTCGTTGATCCAGTGCAGGACCGACAGGGGGCCGACATAGGCCTTGAGCGCGGAAAAGTAGGTGTCCGCCAGGGCCGAGTTCGCCACCACGAGCGCGAGCGCCGCACTCGCCATCAGGACGAGGCCGCCGCCGGCCTCGCTGGTGAGGGCGTTGCGCAGGGCTGAGAGGGGACGGCGCGCAAGCCGGGGCGCGGCGCGGGAGGGCGATGACACGGGCATGGGTCTCCGGCGCTGGCGGCCCGACCAGCGCGCATCCTGCCGGTCCGACCCACGAACCGCGCACCCTGCGCGGGCTATCGCATCGAAGTCCGCCGGTGACAACCCGAGCCGCACCGGGCGCGCCGACGCGACCGTCTTCAGCCGACGCGACCGTCCGCCCGTTTGGCCGTCATGTGCCGCAGGATGCGCGCCAGCTGCTCGGCCGAGTACGGCTTGTGCAGGAGTTCGAAGCCCTCCGCGCCGTCCTGCGCCAGGACGTGGCTGTAGCCCGAGGTCAGCAGGACCGGCAGGCCGGGGAAGCGGCGGCGCAGGTCCTTGGCGAGGGCGATGCCGCCCATGCCGGGCATGACCACGTCCGAGAAGACGGCGTCGAATCCGGCCGCGTCCGTCCCGAGCCTGTCGAGCGCGTCCTCGGCGTTGACGGCCCAGGTCGTGCGGTAGCCGAGGTCTTCCAGGATCTGCGTGGCGAAGCGCCCGACATCGAGGTTGTCCTCGACGACGAGGACGGACTGGCCCATCCCCATGGGCGATCCGGGTTCGGTCTCGGGGCCGTCGGGGGGGGCGCCGCTCGGGGGCGACGAGGATCTCGGGCAGGTAGAGGGTAAAGGTCGTGCCCCGGCCGAGACCGGTCTCCACGTCGACGTCGCCGCCCGACTGCTTGGCGAACCCGAAGACCTGGCTCAGGCCCAATCCGGTCCCCTTCCCCACCGCCTTGGTGGTGAAGAACGGCTCGAAGATGCGTCCGAGTTGCTCCGGCTCGATGCCGCTGCCGGTGTCTTGCAGCGAAACCGCCACGAAGGCGCCCTCGGCGCCGGCATGGCCACGGATCGGCGGCAGGCCGGCCTTGCGCGACAGGCGCAGGGTCAGGGTGCCCTCACCGTCCATGGCGTCCCGGGCATTGACCGCCATGTTGACCAGGGCGGTCTCGAACTGGCTCAGGTCGGCCTTCGCGAAGCAGGGCTCCCCCGGGATCGCGACGTCCAGGCGGATGCGCGCGCCGGTCACGGTGTCGAGCATCTCGGCCACCGCGCGGAGGCGCTCGCCGACCTCGAACACCTCGGGCTTCAGAGCCTGGCGTCGCGCGAAGGCCAGGAGCTGCCCGGTGAGCTTGGCCGCCCGGTCGACCGTGTCGGAGACGGCGTCGAGGTAGCGTCTCTTGCGCGCCTCGGGCAGTTCCGGCCGCCTCAGGAAGTCGACGGACGAGCGGATGATGGTCAGCAGGTTGTTGAAATCGTGCGCCACGCCACCGGTCAACTGGCCCACGGCTTCCATCTTCTGCGACTGCCGCAGGGCCTCCTGGGTGCTGGCGAGTTCGGCCTCGGCGCGCAGGCGCACGGAGACGTCCTTGGCGAAGTGGAAGGCGCCGACGATGCCCCCGTCGGCGCCGCGCAGGGGGGAGTAGGAGACCTCCCAGCAGGGCTTGGCCAGGTCCGGGTCGCCGAACGCCTCGGTGACGGTGAAGACCTCGCCCGTCAGGGCCCTGGCCATCAGCCCGCGCATGAGGGTCGCCTGATCCGCGGGGAACTGGTCGGGGAACACGTCGCCGAGCCGCACCCGGCGCCCGAAGATCCGGAAGAACGCGTCGCTGTGCGCCTGATTGAATGCGATGAGGCGGTAATCCGTGTCGAAGGCGCAGATCGGGGCGGCGCTCGATTCGATCATGTCGCGCGAGAGCCTGAGTTCGGCGGTGCGCTCCGCGACCTGCCGCTCCAGATCCTCGTTCAACGACCGCAGCGCCTGGGCCCCGGCGCGGCGGCCGCTCTCGGCCCGGAAGCGGTCCGTGATATCCCGTGAGATGGCGACGAGCTTCGTCGCGCCGTCCTCCTCGGAGACGAACGGGGCGAAGCTCACCTCCCACCAGCGCGGCTCGCCCTTCGCCGTCGGACAGTAGCCCTCGATGCGGACGGTCTCGCCCGCGGCGGCACGCCGGGCGGCGTCACGCAGCTTGACCTGCTCGTCCGCCGGCCAGAGCGCGGCATATTCCGCGCCGAGGACGTCCTGAACGCAATCGATCTGGTTGAGCACGGCCCCGCGGGCGCTCATGAACTCGAGCACGCCGTCAGCGGAGAGCACCTTCACGCAGTCCGGACTGGCGGCCAGCACGCCTCTGACGAAGCTCTCGCTGCGCCGAAGGGTGTCGCCGTCCACGAGCCGGCGATGGGCGTCGAGGTGAAACCCGATCAGGTCGGCGAACGACTTGAACATGCCCACGACGCCGGGGTCGCTGATCCGGGCCGGCCGCGGGTCGATGGCGCAGAGGGTGCCGAAGAAGGTGCCGTCGGGCAGCCGGATCGGCATCGAGACGTAGCTCTGGAACCCGTACAGCGCCGGGGTGGGATGTTCGCGGTAAGCCGGATCCTCGGCGACGTGGTCGATCACGACCTCCGTGCCGCTGCCGCGAATCTCGTTGCAGATGGTCGTCGCGAGCGGAAGCTCGTCCCCAGGCCTCAGCCCGAAGCCGATCCCATCCTTCACGCTGCAAGCGACCCACCGGTCCTCCGTGACCCGGGCGACGGCGGCGAACCCCATGCCGGTCGTGCGGCAGACCACGTCGAGGATGGTCGGGATGGCCGCGATTCCCTCGACGGCGAGCACGTCCGCCGGGATCCCGGTCGGGCCGGACGGACCCGGGACGTGGCTGTTCATGGAGCATCCGCCGGTTGAAGGACGAGGCCCGGCGGGGCTGCGGCGCCTCTTGGTCGCGCTCGATCGGAGCGCGCAGGCCGGCCCTCGCGCCCGCGCGGGCGTCCGCGTGACGCCCGCTGGCGACCTGCACCCGGATCGGGCCCTGGAGCGCGTGGGTCAGCGCGATGGTGTGGGCCGGGGTCTTCACATAGGCAGCGGTCGCAGATGACGGCGAGGCTGTCAAAAGTCGTCAACGCCCTTTCCTGTGCAGGCCCTCGGACCGGGGGAGGGACGACACGTCCAGCCGCCGCGAAATTCGGGCCCGTGGGACGACCGCCGCCGAAGCGGCCTGAGGTCGGATCGTCGCGAAAGGCCACGGCTCGGTCGTCATTCGCGGCATCGTGCCTCCCGTGCCCCTTCCCCGCCTCCTGCCCTATCTCGGTCGGGCACGCCCGCGAAGGAGGCCCCATGTCGATCTCCCGCCGAACGCTTCTGCACGGGGCGGCGCTCGCCGCCGCCGGTGCCGCGTGGAGGGGGCCGCGCCCTGCCCGCGCCGCCGAAGAGGCGCCGATCGTCCGGCCGATTCCCTCCACCGGCGAGCGGCTGCCGGCCATGGGGATCGGCACCTCGCGCCGCTACGAGGTCGCGGTGACGCCGGAGGCGACCGCGCCCCTGCGCGAGGCAGTGGAGCGCTTCGTCGCCCTCGGCGGCACCGTCATCGACACCGCGCCGAGCTACGGCACCGCCGAGGACGTGCTCGGCCTGATCCTCGAAGGGCTTCGCGAGAAAATCTTCCTGGCCACCAAGGTCGCGGCGACGGGACGCGCGGCGGCCGAGGCCGAGACCGAGCGCTCGTTCAAGCGCCTGCGGACCGACAAGATCGACCTGATCGCCGTCCACAACCTGATCGATACGGAGAGCAATCTCGCGATCCTGCGCGGCCTGAAGGAGAAGGGCCGCATCCGCTATGTCGGCGTCACGGTCTGGCGCGACGACCAGTTTTCGGAGCTGGAAACGGTCCTGAAGCGCGAAAAACTCGATGTCCTGCAGGTCAACTACGCATTGGACAGCCGCAAGGCCGCCGAGCGCATCCTGCCGCTGGCCGCCGAGCGGGGCGTGGCCGTGATGGTCAACGTGCCGTTCGGGCGCGACCGGCTGTTCACCGCCGTGAAGGGTAAGCCGCTGCCGGACTTCGCGAAGGAATTCGGCTGCGCGAGCTGGGCGCAGTTCTTCCTCAAATACGTGCTGGCCAACGAGGCCGTGACCTGCCCGATCCCCGGCATGGCCAAGGCGCAATACGTCGAGGACAACATGGGGGCCGCCCGCGGGCGCCTGCCGGACGCCGCGGAGCGGCGCAAGATGGAGGCCTTCATCGATGCGGTCTGACTTTTTTGGGATTTTCCCGCGACGCGGCGTCCTCGCGGCTCTGCTGTGCACGCTCGCGCTGCCCGCTATGGCGCAATCCGAAAACCCCAGAAGAATCGGGATCGTCGGCGCCGGCAATATCGGCGGCACGCTCGGGCGGCTGTGGCTCAAGGCGGGCTACGAGGTGTTCTTCGCCTCCCGCCATCCGGAGGAGTTGAAGCCGCTGATCGACGAACTCGGCCCCAAGGCGCGGGCCGGCACCCCGGCCGAGGCGATTGCCTTCGGCAACGCCGTGCTGATCGCGGTACCCTACAAAGCCTATCCCGAGCTGGGACGTGAGAACGCCGCCGCGCTCAAGGACAAGGTGGTGATCGATGCCGGCAACGCCGTGAAGGCGCGCGACGGCGCCATCTACGACGAGGTGGAGAAGAACGGGATCGGCGCGGTCTCGGCCCAGTACCTGCCCGGCGCGCGAATCGTGCGGGCCTTCAACGCGGCCAACTACAAGATCTTCCTCAAGAACGCGGGCCGGCCCGAGCCCCGCATGGCGGTGCCGATCGCGGGCGACGACCCCAAGGCGCTGGAGACGGCCCGGACGCTGGTGAGCGATGCCGGCTTCGACCCCGTGGTCGTGGGCGAACTGGAATCGGCCAAAAAGTTCGCGATGGGCTCGCCCGGCTTCGGCCACGATCTGTCGGCCCCGGAACTGAAGGCGAAGCTCGGGGTCGCGCCTTGAGCCTGTCCGCCCGGCTCGCGCGCCTCGTCGATGTGCGGCCGGGCGAGGGGCCTGCGCTCGCCTGGTCCTGGGCCTACATCTTCGTGCTGCTGGCCAGCTACTACGTGCTGCGGCCGATCCGCGACCAGATGGGCGTGGCGGGCGGGCTCGAGAACCTGCCCTGGCTGTTCCTGGCCACGTTGATCGGGATGCTGGCGCTCAACCTGCCCTTCGCGTGGCTGGTCAAGCGCCTGCCCCGCGCCCGCTTCGTGCCGCTGACTTACCGCTTCTTCATCCTCAACATCCTGATCTTCGCCGGCCTGATCGCGGTCACCGAGGGCGAGGCGGCGCTCTGGGTGGGCCGCGCCTTCTTCGTCTGGCTGTCGATCTTCAACCTGTTCGTGGTCTCGATCTTCTGGGCCACGATCGTCGACGTGTTCACCACGGAGCAGGGCAAGCGCCTGTTCGGCTTCATCGCGGCCGGCGCGACGCTCGGGGCCATCTGCGGCTCGGCGGTGACCGCGACGCTCGCCCGTGAGGTGCCGACCTGGGTCCTGCTGATCGCCGCGGCGCTGCTCCTCGAGGCCGCGGTCTTCGCCATGCGGGGCCTGTCCGGCATCATCGGGCGCCTGCACGCGGTGCCGGAGGCGGCGCGCGCCGGAGAGACCATCGGCGGCGACGTGTGGGCCGGCATCCGGCGGACCCTCGCCTCGCCCTACCTCCTCAACATCGCGCTGTTCCTGATGCTGTTCTCGGTCACCGCGACCTTCCTGTATTTCGAGCAGGCGGCGGTGGCCAAGCGCAGCTTTTCCGACAAGGGCGCGCAGACGGCGTTCTTCGCCACCGTCGATCTCGCGGTGAACGCCCTGACGCTCGGCGTGCAGCTGTTCTTCACCGGCCGGATCGTGAAGCGGCTCGGCGTCGGCGTGACGCTCGCGCTCCTGCCGTTTGCCAGCATCGTCGGGTTCGCCGCGCTCGCGCTGTCGCCGACGGTGGGCGTGGTCGTCGTGATCTACGTGCTGCGCCGGGCCGGCAACTTCGCCATCGCCCGGCCGATCCGCGAGGTCTTGTTCACGGTGGTGCCGCGGGAGGACCGCTACAAGGCGAAAAGCTTCATCGACACCGTGGTCTATCGGCTCGGCGATCAGGTCGGTGCGTGGGCCCATGCCGGTCTGTCGGCGCTCGGCTATGGCGGCCACGCGGCGGCGATCGTCGCCGTGCCGCTCTCGGCGGCCTGGCTCGCCAACGCGCTCTGGCTCGGCCGGGCGCAAGCCGTGCGGCAAGGGGAGGCCCTCCCCCCGGCTGGCCGGGGAGAGAGCGTGCCGTGAGCGAACCGCTCAGTTCGTCGCGGTCTGGCCCTGCGTCCCCGCATCGTTCGGGCAGCGCGGGTGGCCGCCGGTGGTCGGGGTCGCGCTCGAGGTCAGGGTGATCGTGTCGGTCTGGGCAGACGGCGTGAGCTTCAGCGAAGTCCGGATGCGCCAGGCCACCGAATGGTCGGCACAGGCCGTGTCGCCCGATACGCCGACCGCGCCGACTCTGAGGTAACCCTTGTACAGGGCAATACCGCCACCAAAGGTGATCGTGCCACCGATCCGCTTGCCGATCATCGGATCCTGATCCGTGCCGAAGCGGCTGACGTCGCCGTTAAAGGCGGATGTCGAGTCGAGCACGTTGCCTCCTTCGAGGCCGAACAGCGGATTTCCGCCGCTCGGGCTCGGCTGGACGAAGCCGTAGAGCTGTGCCGTCGAGAGCGGGCCCTTCGGCGCGTCCAGGCTCAATCCGTTCGCGGTGAACGCCTTGGCCGCAGCGATCTGGCGGCTCAGCAGCCATTGTGAGTAAACGCCCGTACCCGAGTAGGCGACAGCGCAGACGAGGCCCGATCTGTTTACGACAACGGCCCAATAATCGTTGTTGAAGCCCGTCGAATCGGCCGCTGCCGCGTCGGTTACGGCTTTCTTCAACTCACCATAGCTGACTGGGCAGCCCTCCTGGGCCTGCACGGAGCCCGCCATGAGGCTTCCTGCAACGAGAGCGCCGACGATGACTGCGCCGTTCCTGATTCTATGTCCGATGCCCTGCATGATCTCACCCCTTGCTCAATACCGAGGTTTTGACTCCGCGACTCGTTTCGAGTCCGAAGCGGGGAAAATCTATCATGATTGAGTATATTCAAAAATAAAAAAGGACGATCTCCATCCTCAGATTGAAAAATATGTTATTCGATGATGAGATAGTTGCAAATATGTCACATGAATAGCTGAAAATACGGCTGAATAATAGTACTCAAGGCCCAGGCTTGGAGTTCGCCCCTGCCGGGTCAATCTGCTTCGCGACGGCCGTCACGTATCGTCGGCGGGCTGCCGTCTATCCCGACCATTCCACGACGAAGTACGGCGCAAGCTTGGCCGGCGCGCGGGTGATCACCGCCTCGGCCCGGCGCAGCGCGCCTGCGCCGCGGCGCGCCTCCAGGCGGACGCGGTGGGCACCCCCGCCCTTGGTCGCGACGACATCCCCCTGCGCCTTCAAGAGCGGCAGGATGCGGTCCGGTCCGTCGGGGCGGCGGCGCAGGGCGAGGATCTGCTGGGCCAGCGGAGCCTGCATGCCGGGCAGCGCCAGCAGGACGGCCAGGGGGGCGCTCGTCACGTCGACCTTGCCGCCGGGATTGTTGACGGTGACGAGCCCGGCCAAGGCCTCGGCCTCCGCGGCGGTGATGCCGGGCAGCCAGCGCAACTCGCCGATGCTGCGAAACCCCTCGCGGCGATGCAGGCGGGCGTTGCCGTCGGGTGGGCGAAGCGCGGCGCCGAGATGGGCCGGCCCGTCCTTCGGCTCGTAGCGGTCCCGCCATGCCACGACCCGCGCGGCAAATGCCTCCGGCCGAAGGCTGCGCCCGCCGACCGCCTGATAGGTCGAGGCGAGCAGGATCGGCGCGGCGCCGTTGAGGTCGATCCGCCCGGCCTCGTCGGTGACCGAGAGGGTGACCGTGCCGGCATCGAGCCGGATCTCCTGGCCGTCGATGAGCGCCGGAGGGAGTTTCAGCCCGTAGAGTTCATAGGCCGCGAGATCGAGCCCGGCCCGCACCAGCCCGTCGAGGGCGAGATCGTCGGACTTCGCCTGCACGCCCTCGAAGGCGGCGCGTACCAGCACTGTGGTGCCGCCGAGCAGGCTCGCCAGCAGGGCCATGACGCCGAGCACCGCCACGAGGATGAAGCCGTCGCGCCTGCCTCTCCGGGGTGACGCGCGCATGGTCAGTTCCGCCTCTGGGAGGCGGCGCGCTCTTGCGTCACCGCGTTGAGGATGGCGCCGACCGCCGCGTCGTCGTCGGCCCCGCCCTCCTCGGTGCGGCTGCAATAATGCGTCCGGGCGCGCACGCAGCCGGGCTCGCCCTCGGCCCGCACCGGCACCCGCAGGGCGGAGGCGACGTCGCCGCTCGCCGGATCGGCGAGGCCGACCCGCACCGCGACCGGCGGCGGGCCGACCTGCGGCCACGCATCGACGATCAACTCCGGTGTCGTGTCGGTGGGCGGCGCCACGTAGGCGAAGCGGATGCGGGCTGGGCCTTCGTAAAGCACCCGCTCCGGGCCGAAGGCCAGCGCGTCGGGGCCGTACAGGCCCGGCACCAGCGGGGCCTCGGCGCGGGTCACGCGCCCGCCCGTCCCGCTCCCTTCGCTGCGCAGCAGCACCGCCACGGTCTCGGGGAGCGGGCCGCCGTCGGCGGCGGGCCGGTCGAGGGCGAAGAGCAGGCGCCAGGGCTCGCCCGCGAAGACGAAGCGTTCCCGCTCCGACCCGTCCCAGCGGGCCCGCGCCATCCGGCCGAGATCGCGCGACAGGGCGGACAGCCCCTGCTCGGCCTGCTCCAGCCGCGTGGTGCGCTCGGCCACCGCATCGGCTTGGCGCAGCATCAGGCGGGTGAGCGAGCCGAGAGCGAGCAGGATCGCCGCGCTGATCGCCAGCACCGCCAGCGCCTCGACCATGAGGAAGCCGCCGCGCCGGTCGCGGCGCGGATTGCGCGGGGCCCTCATGAGCGGCCCTCGTCGAGATCGACCGCCGCGGTCAGGCCGTCGATGCGCACCGCGAGCAGGTTGCCCGAGCCGGGACGGGCCAGAAAGATTTCGCCGCCGGTGGCGGTGCCGTCGGGGAAGAAGCGCACGCCGCCCGCGAGTCCCTCCGAGACCCGCACCGCGATCCGCGGCGGCAGCGCCACGGCGCGCGGCGAGGCGCCGGAGCGCAGGGTCCGCTCGACGAGATCGACGCGGGCCAGCACCGGCACCCCGCCGGCGCGCGCCGCGTCCCGGTCGGCCCGCAGCAGCGCCATCACCTCGTAGGCCTTGATCCGCAGCGAGGTGGCGCCGTCGCGGGGCGATCCGCGGGGAAGCGCCAGCGTCGCCACGAGCCCGATCAGCGCCAGCGCCAGCACCGTCTCCAATAGGGTGAAGCCGGCCTGCGGGCGAAGCGAGCGGGGGGCGGGGGCGGTGCGCATCGCGAACGGCGCCTCAGGGCTCGGCTGCGGCGGAGCGCGGCGGCGCGAAGCGGCGCAGATCGACCGGCCACCCGCCCTCCCCGGTCTCGGCGACCGGGCGGTCGATCGCCTCGGGCGTGCCGAGCGTGAGGGTGCGGCTGCGCCCGGCCCCCTTGGGCGCGCGGATCACCGCATCGGCCTCGGGGCGTCCCGCCCCACCGCCGCGCAGGGGCCGGGCGGAAAAGTCCATCCCGACCTCGCGCCCCGACAGGCCGGCGCGCGGCAGCGTCTGCGCGAAACAGGGGAGCACGAGCGCGACCGATCCGGAGCCTAGACCGAACAGGGCGATCAGTATCGGCCGCGGGAGGATCATCGAGGCGAATCCGATGAGCGAAGCTTCACCGCTATAGGACAGGCCGGCAACACCGTCCATGCACGGTGAAGCTTCCCGCCCGAATTTATTCGGCGTGGGATTTTCGCAACGCTCCGGGAAATCAGTGCAAATCCCCCGAATGGGGGATGCGGACGCTCGCGAAGCCGCCGTTCTACAGTCTTCGGGCCGAGTCGGAGGCTTGGCGCCCTCCCCGGCAAGGATGAATCCCGCTGCGGCATCGCGGCGCGCCGCTGTTGCGCTCCGTATCCGGACATAGAACGGAAACATGGCCGGGCTCTGTGTGCCGCCCGGCTTCGCCCCATCCCAAGGCCGTGCATTCGAAGGGCGCGCATGGGTCTCGTTCAGTACGCGCTCAAGTTCCGCATCACGACCTACGTGCTCGCCGTGCTGATGATGCTCGGCGGCGTGGGCGCGGTCGTGGTCACCCCGAAGGACGTGCTGCCCACCGTCGACATCCCCGTCGTCGTCGTGGTCTGGACCTATACGGGTCTCTCCGCGCCCGAGATGGAGAAGCGGATCACGACCTATTCCGAGTTCGGAATCTCCAACAACGTCAACAACATCGCCCGGATGGAATCGACCAGCCTGCAAGGCACGTCGATCATGAAGATCTATTTCGACCCCTCGGTCAGCATCGATCTCGCCATCGCCCAGATCGTCTCGTCCACGAACTCGATCCGCGCCCTGATGCCGCCGGGCGTGCAGCCGCCGGTGATCGTGCGCTTCTCCGCCTCCTCGGTGCCGGTGATCCAGCTCGCGCTGACCTCGACCAAGGACAGCCTCAACAAGGTCTACGACTACGCGCAGTACCGTATCCGCCAGCGCCTGACGCAGGTGCCGGGCTCGACGCTCCCCTCCCCGTTCGGGGGTGCACCGCGTCAGATCATGGTCGATCTCGACCTGCATGCCCTGCGCGCGCTCGGCCTGACGCCGCTGGATGTCACCAACGCCGTCACCCAGCAGAACCTGACGATCCCCTCGGGGCTGACCAAGATCGGCGAGCAGCAATATCCGGTGCAGATGAACGCGACGCCGGACGCGATCGCGAGCCTCAACGAGATGCCGATCCGGGTCGTCGGCGGGCAGCCGGTGCTGGTGCGTGACGTGGCCTATGTCCGCGATGGCGGCCCGCCGCAGGTCAACATCGTGCGGGCCGACGGGGCCGCCTCGGTGCTGATGCGCGTGCTCAAGAACGGCACCGCCTCGACGCTCGACGTCGTCAACAACCTCAAGGCGGCTTTGCCCGACATCCGCGCGGCGGCCCCCGAGGGGATGGAGATCAAGCCGCTGTTCGACCAGTCGGTCTTCGTCTCGGCCGCCATCGAGGGCGTGCTGCACGAAGCCGCCATCGCTGCGGCGCTGACGGGGCTCACGATCCTGCTCTTCCTCGGCTCGTGGCGCTCGACGCTGATCGTGCTGGTCTCGATCCCGCTCTGCATCATGACCTCGCTGGCGATCCTCGCCGCGCTCGGTCAGACCATCAACGTGATGACGCTTGGCGGGCTGGCGCTCGCGGTCGGCATCCTCGTGGACGACGCGACGGTCGCGATCGAGAACACCTACCGCCTGTTCGAGGAGGGGCGCCCGTTCCGCAACTCGGTGGTCGAGGGCGCGGCCGGCATCGCCAAGCCGGCCCTGATCTCGACGCTGTCGATCTGCGCCGCCTTCGTCTCGGTCTTCGCGCTCACCGATACCCCCAAATACCTGTTCACGCCCCAGGCGCTCGCGGTCGTGTTCGCGATGCTGACCTCCTACCTGCTGTCGCGCACGCTCGTCCCGGTGATGATCGACGTGCTGGTGGAGCGCGAATACCTCCAGCATCACGGGCAGGAGGCGCCGCGTTCGGGCCGCATCGCGCGCGCCGCGACGTGGCTGACGCGGCCCCTCTTCTGGCTCGCGGGCGGCTTCCGCCGCCGGTTTGAGGCGTGGTTCACGGGCTTCCACCGCGGCTATGTCGGGCTGCTGCACGTGGTGCTGCGCCGCCGGTTCGCGACGCTGACGCTGGTGGGCCTGCTGTTTGCCGGCACCGGCGTGCTGTTCGTCCGGACCGGGCAGGACTACTTCCCGCAGGTCGAATCGAGCCAGATGACGCTCCACCTGCGCACCCGCGCCGGCATGCGCATCGAGACCGCCGAGCAGGTCTTCGCCGAGGTGCAGAAGGTGGTGCGCGAGGTGATCCCCGCCGAAGAGATCGGGCAGATCCTCGACAATATCGGCCTGCCGTCGAACAACTACAACTTCGCCTTCTCCGACGGCTCATTCGTGTCATACAACGACGGGCAGATGCTGATTGACCTGAAGGAAGGCCACGGTCCGGTCTCGGACTACATGCGCCGCCTGCGCGAGGTGCTGCACGAGCGCTTCCCCGACCTGACGGTCTACTTCCAGCCCTCGGACATCATCACCCAGATCCTCAATTTCGGCGTCATCTCGCAGATCGACGTGCAGGTCTCCGGCCGCAACACCGAGAAGGATCTGGCCGCCGCCCGCCGTATCGAGGCGCGGCTCAAAGCCATGCCCGGCCTCGTCGATGTCCATCTCCACCAGATCGTCGACGTGCCGCAATTCTACATCGACGTGGACCGGCGCCTCGCTTCCGAGCTCGGCCTGACGCAGCAGCAGGTGGCCCAGAGCCTCAACGTCTCGCTGTCGGGCTCCTTCCAGGTGACGCCGAACTTCTGGACCGATCCGAAGACCGGCATCCCCTATCAGCTCTGGGTGCAGACCCCGGAATACCGCAACGATTCGCTCACCGCGCTCCAGAACACCCCGCTCTTCGCCCGCGCCTCCATGACCGGCGGGTTCGGGCCGGGCGCGCTGACGCTGCTTTCCAGCGTGGCCACCATCACCCGCCAGCCGACCCAGACGGTGATCAACCACGTCAACACGCAGCCGACCTTCAACGTCTACGCCGCGGTGCAGGACCGCGACCTCGGCTCGGTGGCCCGCGAGATCGACAAGATCGTCCAGGAAGAACAGAAGGCGCTGCCGGCGCCCGACAAGATCACCGTGCGCGGCCAGATCGAGAACATGCGCTCGGCCTTCTTCCGCCTCGGCATCGGGCTCGGCATCGCGCTCGTCGCCGTCTACCTGCTTATGGCGGTGAACTATCAGAGTTGGGGCGACCCCTTCGTGGTGCTGGCGGCGCTGCCCGTCGCGTTTTGCGGCATCGTCGCGGCCCTGTTCATCACCAACACGGCGTTCTCGATCCCCTCGCTGTTCGGGGCGATCATGTCGGTCGGCATCGCCTCGGCCAACTCGATCCTGCTCGTCACCTTCGCCAAGGAGCACCGCGAGGCCACCGGCTGCTCGGCGCACGAGGCCGCCATCGCCGCGGGCGAGACGCGGCTTCGCCCGGTGCTGATGACCGCGGGCGCGATGTTCCTCGGGCTCATCCCGATGGCGCTCGGCACCGGCGAGGGCGGCGAGCAGAATGCGGCGCTCGCCCGCGCCGTTATGGGCGGCATCGCGCTCGGCACCCCCGCGACGCTGCTGTTCGTGCCGTTCCTCTACACCCTGCTGCGCCGCGGCGAGGTCAAGCCGCTTCAGGATTATGTATGATGTCCGCGACCAAGGTGGCGCGAAGCCGCAACCCCAGGATCGGCCGGTGAGCCAGCCCCAGAAGACGTCCTCCGGCGACATCCCGCCGCCCCCGCGCAAGCGCGGCTTCCTTCTGGCCGCCCTCGTCGCCGCGGGGCTGATCGCCTGGGGGGCGCACGGCCATTCCGAGCGCGCGGCCCGCGCCGAGGAAACGCAGCGGCGCCAGAACACGTTCGTGCCGAAACTCCGCACGGTCGAGGCCAAGCGCCTCGAAGGCCCCGTCTCGCTGACCCTGCCGGGCCAGACCGAGCCCTTCGCCACCGCGCGCATCTTCGCCCGCGCCACCGGCTACATCGCCGAGCGCCGGATCGATCTCGGCTCCCGCGTCAAGAAGGGCGACGTGCTCCTGCGCATCGCCGCCCCTGATCTCGACCAGCAGCTCGCCCAAGCCGAGGCGCAGCTCGGCCAGCTCCAGGCGCAATTGCTCCGCGCCAAGGCCATGGTCGATCAGGCGAAAGCCAACGTGAACCTCGCCCAGGTGACGAACTCGCGCACCTCGACGCTCGCCGGACAGGGCTGGGCCTCGAAGCAGAACGCCGACAACACCCAGGCCGGGGTGCTGTCGCAGGCCGCCAACCTCGCCTCGGCCGAGGCCGACGTGAAGGTCGCCGAGGCCAACATCAAGGCGCAGGAGGCGACCGTCGGCCGGCTCAAGGCGCTGACCGGGTTCGAGACCGTCACCGCCCCCTTCGACGGCGTGGTCACGGCCCGCAACGTCGATGTCGGCGACCTCGTCCAGGCCGATGCGGGCTCCGGCACGCCGCTCCTGTCGATGGACCGGGACGACGTGCTGCGTATCTCGGTCAACGTCCCGCAGAACGCCGCCATCGGCGTCGGGCCGGGTGTGGCCGCCGAGATCAAGGTGCCGCAGATGCCCGGCCGCACCTTCACCGGCAAGGTCGAGCGCTCCTCGGTGGCGCTGCTCGCCTCCTCCCGCACGCTCACGACCCAAGTCGACGTGCCGAACCCCGACCGGGTGCTGCGCCCCGGCCTCTACGTCTACGTCACGCTGGCGATTCCCCGCACCGGCGCCCCGACGGTGGCGGTGCCGGCCGAGGCGCTCGTGTTCAACCAGGGCGGCACCCGCGTGGCGCTCGCCCGCGACGATGACACGGCCACCTGGGCCAACGTCCACATCGCCCGCGACAAGGGCACGAGTGTCGAGGTCGATCAGGGGCTGTCAGGTGGCGAGCGCCTGATCCTCAGCCCCCCCGCCGACCTCAAGGAAGGCGGCCGTATCGCGCCCCAGCCGGACAAGCCGACGCATTCGGCGCAGAAGTGATTTTTTTTCGTCGTCTCATCCTGAAAGCGGCCGTGCGCCCTCCGTCGCGACCGGTGCGAGGCGTCAGCTGCGGAATTCGCCGTCTCGAGGCTGCCGCCCGAGCCGGGCGGCGAGCAGGCCGGTGAGGACGAGGAGCAGCCCGACCGCGGCGAGCGCCGCGTCGAAGCGGCCGGTGGCGTCCTTGATCCAGCCCATCAGCGACGGACCGACGAATCCGCCGACGCTGCCCACCGCGTTGACCAGGGCGATGCCGCCCGCCGCCGCCCGGCCGCGCAGCAGCGCCGTCGGCAGCGTCCAGAAGGTCGGGAGCGCGGCGAACACACCCATGGCGGCGGCGCTCAGCGCCAGGATCGAGACGAGCGGGTGTGAGGCTTGGCTCGCGACGGCCAGCGCCAGCCCGGCCGCGATTGCCGGGCCGCCGGTGTGCCACGCGCGCTCGCCGGTCGCGTCCGAGCGGCGGGTCCAGGGCACCATCACGGCCGCGGCCGCGAGATAGGGCAAAGCGGCGACGAAGCCGGTGGCGAGGGGCTTCAGGCCGAAGCCGGAGACGATCTGCGGCAGCCACATCCCGACGGCGTAGAGCCCGGTGCTGAGCCCGAAATAGACGAGCGCCAGCCCGAGGAGGCGCGGCTGGAGCAGGGCCGCCGACAGGGGACGCCGCGCCTCCGCCGGTCGGGGATCGGCGGCGAGTTGCGCCGCGAGGGCGGCGCGCTCCTGCGGCGTCAGCCAATCGGCCTGGGCCGGGCGATCGGTCAGGACGATGAGGGCGAAGAACCCGAGCACGAGGCTCGGGACCGCCTCGATCAGGTAGAGCCATTGCCAGCCGGCGAGGCCCGCAACCCCGTCGGCGGCGGTGAGGATCAGGCCCGAGACCGGCCCGCCGAAGGCCGCCGAGAGCGGCACCGCCACCATGAAGGTGCCGACGATCCGGGCCCGCTCCGCGGCCGGAAACCACTGGGTGAGGTAGAGGATGATGCCGGGGAAGAATCCGGCTTCCGCCAGCCCCAGGGCGAGGCGCAGGCCGTAGAACGAGGCCTCGCCCGCGGCGAAGGCGGTGGCGCCGGAGATCAGCGACCACGTCACCATGATCCGCGCGATCCAGAGCCGCGCGCCGACCCGCTCCAGGATGAGGTTGCTCGGCACCTCGAAGGCGACGTAGCCGAGGAAGAACAGGCCGGCGCCGAAGCCGTAGGCGGAGGCCGACAGGCCGAGGTCGCGGTTCATCGTGAGCGCGGCGAAGCTCACGTTGACCCGGTCGAGATAGGCGCAGAAGTAGCACAGCATCAGGAACGGCAGCAGCCGCCGCGCAGCCTTCCGGCGGGCGGCGGCTGCGGCGTCCGGGTTCGAGGAGGCGAGGCTCACGCGTCCCGGTCGTCGGGTTGCGCGTCGTCGTCGTCCTCGTGCTCGTCCTGCGGCGTGTCCGGGGCGGGGCGCGGGCCGGTGACGGCGGTGACGAAGTCGCCCTTGCGCAGGGCCTCGCCGCTCGACACCATCACGCTGAGATAGGAGGCGAGCGTGTTGGGCGCGACATCCGGCAGGCGCCGGGCGATCTCGGCCTGGGACAGGCCGGTCGGCCCCGCGCTCTCCAGCAAGGCCCGCAGCCGGCCCTTGGCGGAATTCGCCCGCGGCCCGCGGCTGCCGCGCCCGCGGCCCGCACGGGGGACGCCGTCCTCCATCGCCGCCACGGTCTCGGGCAACGGCGTGCCCTCCACGATGGCGGCGAGCGAACGCTCGGCAAGCCGCAACTTGGCGAGTTCCTCCGAGATCCGGTCGTACTCGCCCTGAAGATCGGCCAAGCGACGACGGATGTCGGTCAGCGTGGTCGCCAGCATGTCTCCTTCGCTCATCGACGGACTCAACTCCTGATACGGTCCGCCCCTCTCAGTCATGGCGGGGCGCGCAGGTCAATTCTTCCCGGCGGCGGGAGAGCGGATATCGCCGGGTCTTGCACAAGGGGAGGCCACCGCAAGGGGTGTGAATGGCGAGGGCCCGGCCGCCTTCTCCCGAAGGAGAGGCGGCCGGGCCCCGGATCGTCGAGCCCGGATCGTCGAGCCCGGATCGTGGGGGCCCGCGTCGGTCAGGCGCGGCGGCGGAAGGCGGCGAGCTCGACGACGGTCTCCTGGGGAGCGACCCAGCGCGGCAGGGCCGGGGCGGCCAGAGACACCCGCAGGAACATCGTGCCGCGGCAACCCTCCCACAGGGAGGCCGGGAGCGGGGTCACGCCGTCGGTCCAGCGCCAGAGCGCCGCGCCGTCGGTGTCCAGCGGGTGGAGGCCGGTCTCGAGCCGGGCGTCGTCGAGGTCGATCGCCCGCGCGCCGGTCAGGCCGTCGTCGATCGTCAGCCCGGCGAGGCAGACGCCGAGGCGCCGGTCGTCGCTCGTGCCCGGACGGACATGGGCCGGGACGCTGACCTCGCTGACGAGGCGCACGTCGCGGGCCTCGGCCGGCAGGATGAAGCGGGCGACGAGGCCGTCGGTGTCGGGGTGGATCGTCTGCCCGTCGACGACGAGGTGGAGGTCGGCCATCGGCGCCTCGACGAGGCGCCAGCCCAGTGCCCCGGCGCGGGCCTGAAGGCGGGCGCGCACGGCCTCGACCAGCGCGCCGTCCTCGTGGAACGGGCGGCAGAAGTCGGCGGTGGTGCGGCCGGCCGGCGCGTCCGGCCCGAGGCCGATGCTGGCGACCTCGAAGAAGGCGCGGTTGCCCATGTCGAGATAGCTCTCGGCGGGCAGGCCCTCGGCCAGCAGGATGTCGTGGCTCTCCAGCTCGACGTGCCAGTAGGTGACCTCGGCGACCTCGACCTGCGCCACCGTGGTGCCGTTGACGAGGCGGATCGCCGGGATCAGCACCTCGCCGAGCAGGTCGACGCAGATGGCGTGGCCGGGCGAGACCAGGAGGTCGCGGGCCGGGCGGCCCTCGCCGAAGGCGTGCGCGGCGATGCGCACCGGCAGCAGGCGGGCCCGGTCGACGGCGTGGCGGCACGCGACCTTGGTATGGCCGATCCAGCGGATGGGCCGCTCTTCGCCGGAGGCGGTGACGACGCGGTCGCCGATCTGCAACGCCTCGACCGTCACGTCCCCGCGAACCGTCCGGATCGTCGTGCCCGAGGCAAAGCAGGGCGCGCTCGAGCTTTGGAGCGTCATGTTCTGGTCGGTGGGATCCGAATTGTCGTAGTAGAAGTCCTGAGAACTGTTTTTTGAGAACACCCGCTCGTCGGCACCGCCTTGCGTGCTGAAGGCCAGGCCCCGATTGTCGATACCGTAGAAGCTGTACGAGCCGTTGCCGGAACTATTGCTGAGCCAGATGACGTTATTGTATGCTTGGTCGACAACTCCACCATTGGAGTCGTTATCAAGGGTGTTGGGCGAACTGGTAGTGTTGTTCGACGCCAGCGGGCCGGTGATGGTCCGTCCGTTGAACGTGCCGCTGATGTTCGTCACGCGGTAGCCTGAGAAGGTTCCGTTATCCACCGTATACGATCTCGGGTTGTCCTCTGTGGTCACCGTGATCGAGGTGTTAGCCGGCTCGGTAAATACGTAGTTGAAAGTTCTTGCCATGAAAAATGCCCCTGAAAATTCGATGCATCGACGCTAAGATTTTGAGCGCCTTGCATTAGAAAAATCATATCAGGATACGAGGTGGCGGATAGGTCCCTTTTGGGCTGCTAAACCACAATACGCGATGATGTTGCGTGGGAGACACAATCCGAGGTTGGGCTAGCAATTGATAAGGCCCTTGGTGCTCTGGACGCCTGCAACCAGGGTGACAAAGCGTGGGGGATGTGCCCTTATCGGCCGCGTTCCAGGCAATTCGGAGTATGTAAAGATCTTTTCTTCCGCTTTCGTCGCTGTGTCGGGGATTTTGATGTTGGACACGTCTTGATCCTCGACGATCGAAGTGTCTCTACTTTCCGTGCGGATGAGGACAGGTGGTGGACTCAATTTTCTAGAGTGAATAATCTGGATGAGCCTTGTAATTTGCGTGGTTGCATGATGAAACCGTATTGGCATCGGTGTATAGGGCTTGAGTGCCGATACGTCCGCGCACAATGCTCTGATAATTGCTATTTTGCTCGCAAGTGCTGTTAAGCTAGTATCAATGGGAGGATAAATTGGAAGCTTTCGTTGGAACGATCCTGCCAGTCGCGTTCGATTTCCCGCCGCAAGGCTGGCTCCTCTGTAATGGTGCGTTGTTGAACATCAATCAATACAATGCATTGTATGCTCTGCTGGGAACTCGCTACGGCGGCAATGGCACGACGACGTTCGCTCTTCCGAACCTGCAGGGACGTGTGCCGATCAATCAGGGACAGCTGGCTGGCGGTGCGAACTATCCCATCGGATCGGCCGGTGGTGTCGAGACCGTCACGTTGAATACGCAGCAGATGCCGCTCCACACGCACGCGATGACCGTCGATGGGTCGCCGGGAAAAACTTCCGTACCATCTGGGAACTACTTTGCTCAGACCCAA
>NZ_FOSV01000021.1 GCF_900114375.1 Methylorubrum salsuginis
CATCCCGCCGCTGAGCACGGGCCGGCGCGGTCGACCGCGCCGACGCCCCGACAAGCTGCACGCCGACAAGGCCTACGAGGCCAAGGCGCGCCGCCAGGAGTGTCGGGCGCGTGGGATCGTCCCACGCATCGCCCGCAAAGGCATCGAGAGCAGCCAAAAGCTCGGCCGCCACCGCTGGGTCGTGGAGCGCACTCACGCTTGGTTCAACCGCTTCCGCCGCCTGCCCGTCCGCTACGAGCGCCGCGCCGACATCTACGACGCCTTCACCACCCTCGCAGCCAGCCTCATCACCCTCAACCAGATCAGACGGTTCTGTTAGGCGCTCTTAGTGTCTCTCACAAAACTCCCCCTGCGCCGTCGCGCCCGGAGAGGACACCGGCTGTGAACGGGAGTTTTGTGAGGCACTCTTAATTCCTGCCTTCCTTCGGCAAGATCGGGCATACGCCGCTTATCGCCGATACGATTCGATTTACCCTTGGAGGCAGGGTGCCGATGCAAAATCGGATCACCGACCCGGCCGCCGCGCGAGGCATCGAAGACCAATCGGCAGGGACAGGCCAAGTCGCGCAGCTCATCAGCGCCGTTCATGGAGAGGAGTGGGTGGCGATGCCCGCCGTGGAGAAGCTGACGCTCCACAAAGATTTGGGCGCCGAAAATGCTGCCCATCAGTCCGCTCGCTTGAGGAGCGCCCATTTCTTTGCCGAGTTGCCGGTAGCGCTTCCACGCGCGATCGCCTCCCTCGAAAGCCGCGGTACGCCCCTGCTGCACGACTAGGTCGATATCGCCGACCGCCTCCACGGCTGGGTCGAGCATGCTCCCGAAAAGCCAGACCTCCCGGATTTCGAAAGGCAGATCGCTCCGTGCGTTCACGGCGGTGCAGGCGTCGAGGAAACGATCCAGAATGCGTTGAGCCGCCGCCTTCGGCGTTCGCTTCCTGGCCCCTGCCCCGGCGAGGGCGAGGCCGGCTTCGATCAGGCCGTCTTCGGGCGGGCGATCTTCCATCTCCTCAGGCCCGAGAAGCCCACGGTCTCGCAACTCCTCAAGCAGCACCATCGCTGTGCGCGGGTCGAGATCGACGGCCTTGAGCTCCGCGATCCGCCAGATGTCCGAGCGATTGCCGCGGTGCCACGCCTTCAGCAGATTGCGCACCTTGATGAGCGGCACGTCGAGGAAGGTCGCTCCCTTGCCGATTGTGGCGCCCATGGGCCAGCCTCACACAGCCTGTGAAGCGCATCACATCGCGCGCCGCAGCCGAGGATAGCGGCACGGCGAATTCCGTTTGGATGGATTTCGCATGCCCCTGGTGAACCCCCGGCCAAAAATGGCAGCAGGAAAAGCATTCTCAGAGTTGCCTGAAAACCGTTCCGGTCCAACGGTTTGAAATGGTCGGAGTGGCGGGATTCGAACCCACGACCCCTAGTCCCCCAGACTAGTGCGCTAACCGGGCTGCGCTACACTCCGACGCCCCAGAGGGCTTGGCGCTCTTAGCTTTCCGGCCACGCCCGCGCAACCCCTTTTCCGGGATCTTCGACCGCGCGCGGTCGGAACGGCGTCCGTCCCTCCGACGATACGCCCTTCGCGATCCACCGGGGCGGCCCGCCGCACCCGGATGACCGCCTCGTCCGGCGAGGGCATGGCCCTCCCCTCGCCCGAGGTTTGCCCAGCCCTCCTCTGAATGCATCCCGCGACACGGGCGCCGTGCGGCCCGCTTGGTGACGGCGCGCACCCGACGGGTTCGTGCGAGCGGATTATTTTTTAAATATAAATGCGTGACAATTCGCACTTTCAAAATAGTTCTCGAAGAAATACGCTCTGTTTGTCAGAGAAAAACGAAAAATAAGTTCAGGTTTCAGGGATTAACGAGGAAGGAAGCGTCATGAAGGGTATCGTTGCTTTCAGTGTTCTCGCGATGGTCGGCCTGCCGTGGGCGGCTCAGGCGGAGTCCGGCAGCGGCAGCCGTCAGGCGGCCGGTGGCGGCTTCATGAGCAGCTACCAGGACGACCCCTACCACGACCCCCGCTCGCTCCACTCGCAGCGGGCGGGCACCGGTCAGATCCTCGGCGCGCCCATGCTGAGCGAGAATGCCGGCGTCAAGGGTGGCCCCGTCCGCTCGGCGATCCGCCGCGGCGATGTCGATCCGAACTGGGCGACCACCGGCAGCGTGCCGAAGAAGCGCCGCGCCACTCGCTGAAACGTCGTCCCGGCTCGATGATCCGGGCGGCGCGGCTCGAGAGGCCACGCCGCCCTCCCCGCCTCGCTCCGCTCGGAGCCGCGTCCGACCACGTCGGGGCGGGGCGCATCTTCAAGTCCCTGTCGTGACGGGCTTTCTGTCGACGAGGCGATCTTCACCTCGTCGGAAGGCGCTCCCGCGCCTGACCGTCCCGGACCGATCCGGAGACGCGATGCCCCATGCCCGGGATTCCTGCCGCGCCGAAGACTCTGCCTGTCCCGTCGGCTCGTGATCGAGCGGGCCCGGCCTTCCCGCGTCCCGAACATCGAAACCGCCTGCGGCGGGACTGACCATCGGCCTGCCGCACTGGAAAAACCTCGGTCGTGGCAGCGCCCTGTGCGCGGACGACCTCGCAGAACGAGGATCGGCGTGGACGACATCATTCAAGGCATCTCGAACTTCCGCGGAAGCGTGTTTCCGGGGCAGCAGCAGATGTATCGGCAACTCGTCCGCGACGGGCAGCAGCCGCAGGCGCTCATCATCGCCTGCGCGGATTCCCGCGTGTCCCCTGAGCACATCACCCAGTCCGGCCCCGGCGACCTCTTCGTCTGCCGCAACGCCGGCAACATCGTCCCGCCCTTTAGCCAGCAGAACGGCGGCGTCTCCTCGGCGATCGAATACGCCGTGGTGGCGCTCGGCGTGCGCGACATCGTCATCTGCGGCCATTCCGATTGCGGCGCCATGAAGGGGCTGATGAAGCCCGAGGCGCTCGCCGCCATGCCGAACGTCGCGGCCTGGCTGCGCCACAGCCATGCGGCGAGCCAGATCGTCTGCGAGGCCTATCCCGCCGGGATGGACCCGAAGGACCATCACCGGGCGCTGGCGCTGGAGAACGTCGTCGTCCAGCTCAGCAACCTGCGCACCCATCCGAGCGTCGCCGCCGGCCTCGCCAAGGGCCAGCTGCGCCTGCACGGCTGGTTCTTCGAGATCGAGAGCGGGCAGGTGCTGGCCTATTGCGGCGAGGAAGGCCGCTTCGTGCCGATCGATCAGGCCGGCGACATGCCGGTCGCCCAAATCCCGGTCGCTCACAAGCCGGCCCAGCGCATCGCCGCGCCCGAGATGGCGCATGCCGCCGTCGCGGCAGAGTGAGGCACGGGCCATGCGCGCCTCCCTCTCGCGGCTGATCCCGCCGACCCTCGCGCGGGACCTGCCCGCCTCCTTCGTGGTCTTCCTCGTGGCGATGCCGCTCTGCATGGGCATCGCCATCGCCTCCGGTGTCCCGGCCGAGCGCGGCCTCATCACCGGCGTGATCGGCGGCGTCGTCGTCGGCTTCCTCGCCGGCGCCCCGCTTCAGGTCAGCGGCCCCGCCGCGGGGCTCGCCGTCATCGTGTTCGAGTTCGTCCGGACCCACGGCATCGACGCCCTGGGGCCGGTGCTCGTGGCGGCGGGCGCGATCCAGTTGCTGGCGGGTTTCCTGCGCGTCGGCGGATGGTTCCGGGCGATCTCGCCCGCGGTCGTCCACGGCATGCTCGCCGGCATCGGCGTGCTGATCGTGCTGGCGCAGATCCACGTGCTGACCGATGCGCTGCCCAAAGCCAGCGGCCTCGACAACCTCGTCGCCATCCCGGCGGCCTTCTTCAACTTCGTCTCCGGCGAGGGCAACCGCTTCGGCGCCATCGTCGTCGGCCTCGCCACCATCGTGACGATGATCGGCTGGGAGAAGATCCGTCCGGCCCGGCTCAAGCTCCTGCCCGGCGCCCTCGTCGGCGTGGTCTCGGGCACGCTGGTGGCGGTCGTCGGCGACCTCGCCGTCAAGCGCGTCGAGGTGCCCGAAAACATCCTCTCGGCCGTGGCCCTGCCGGGCGCGGGCGACTGGAGCCGCCTCACCGAACCGGCCATGATCGTCATGGCGATCACGCTCGCCGTCGTCGCCAGCGCCGAGAGCCTGCTCTCCGCCGCCGCCGTCGACCGCATGCATGACGGCCCGCGCACCCAGTACAACCGCGAACTCGGCGCGCAGGGCGTCGGCAACGTGCTCTGCGGTCTCGCCGGCGGCCTGCCGATGACCGGCGTCATCGTCCGCTCCTCGGCCAACGTCCAGGCGGGCGCGGCCACCCGCGCCTCGACCATCCTGCACGGAAGCTGGATCCTCGCCTTCCTGCTCGTCCTGCCGATGGTGCTCAAGCTGGTGCCCACCGCCGCACTCGCCGGCATCCTCGTGGTCACCGGCTGGCGCCTCGTCAGCCCGGCCCATGCCCGGCACCTGCTCCAGCGTTACGGGATCGCGACCGCCGCGATCTGGCTCGTCACCCTGGTGATGGTGGTCGCCACCGACCTGCTCACAGGCGTGCTGATCGGGCTGGCCCTCAGCCTCGTCCAGGTGGTGCCGCATCTCCTCAAGGGGCGGCTCAAGATCGAGGGCGGCGCCGCGCAGACGGTGCAGGGCGGGACGTTGCAGGCGGTGCCGGAGCTGCGCCTCTCGGGCTCGGCCACCTTCCTCCAACTGCCCCACCTCAACGAGGCCCTGGAGCGTACCCCCGAAGGCAGCCCCGTGCGGCTCGCCGCGCAGGACCTCCATCACGTCGATCACACCTGCCTGGAGATGATCCAGGAATGGGCGGCCCGCCGCGCCAAGGCCGGCGCCCGCGTCGAGGTGGTCGGCGGCGGCGGCGGATTGAGGAACAGCCTCGCCATGGCGGCGCATGCCGCGCCGAAGGACTGAGCCGGAGATGAAGAAGGCCGGTGTCGCTGGGCGACACCGGCCTTCTTCGTGTCAGGGCTCTGCCCTGACCACCCGCCGAAGGGCTTGCCCTTCGGGAACCCATGACCTGAATTCGATCGGCTTGCCGATCGCCCCCGCGACTGCGGGGCGGCGGTCGTCTGCCGAACGCCCCGAACCCGACCATCGGTCGGGTTCGGGGCAACCCATCAAGGGCTGCTGACGCGCCGCGCGGCTTCGAAGCGGTGGAGGAAGCGGGGTTCCTTTTCCGGGGCGATGCGGATCGTCAGCGCGATCTCGCCGCTGTCCTCCGCCTGCCGGTCCAGCACCTCGGCATTCTCGTAGAGCCAGTTCAGCGCCGCGCCGTCCTCCGGCGGCAGCGTCAGCGCGAAGGTCGAGCGCGCACGCGCCACCTGCCCCTCGATCCGCTCGGACAGGGCCGGCAGCCCCTCGCCCGTCAGCGCCGAGACCAGGATCGGCGCCGGTCCCGCGCCGCGATGGGCCGAAGCGAGGTTGAGCAGCCGGGTGCGCTCGCCCTCGTCCAGGAGGTCGGCCTTGTTCCACACCTCGACGATCCGCTCGGCATCCGGTTCGATCCCGAGTTCGCGCAGGACCTGCTCCACGTCCTCGGCCTGGGCCTGGGTGTCGCCGTGCGAGACATCGCGCACGTGCAGCAGGATGTCGGCCTCGATCACGTCCTCCAGCGTCGCCCGGAACGCCGCGATCAGCGAGGTCGGCAGGTCCGAGATGAAGCCCACCGTGTCCGACAGGATCACCGTCTCGCCATGCGGCAGCTTGGTGGCGCGCGCCGTCGGGTCCAGCGTCGCGAACAGCATGTCCTGCGCCTTGACCTCGGCTTTCGTCAACGCGTTGAACAGCGTCGACTTGCCCGCGTTCGTGTAGCCGACGAGCGCCACGATCGGGTACGGCACCCGCGCCCGGCTCTTGCGGTGCAGGCCGCGGGTGCGCGCCACCGCGTCGAGGTCGCGCTCGATCTTGGTCATCCGCTCCTGGATCATCCGGCGGTCGGCCTCGATCTGCGTCTCGCCGGGGCCGCCGAGGAAGCCGAAGCCGCCGCGCTGCCGCTCCAAGTGGGTCCACGACCGCACCAGCCGCGACTTCTGATACGCCAAGTGGGCATGCTCGACCTGCAACGTGCCCTCTCGGGTCGAGGCGCGGCGCCCGAAGATCTCGAGGATCAGGCCGGTGCGGTCGATGACCTTGGTGCCCCAGGCCTTTTCGAGGTTGCGCTGCTGCACCGGCGACAGGGCGCAATCCATCACCACGAGGCCGATCTCGTCGGCCTTGACGAGGCCGGCCATCTCCTCGACCCGGCCCTTGCCGAGGTAGGTCGAGGGCCGGGGCCGCTGCACGTGCACGCCGATCGCCTGCGCCACGTCGAGATCGATCGCGGCGGCCAGACCCACCGCCTCGTCGAGCCGCGCGTCGTCGGAGCGGGTGTTCTCCGGCTGGCCGGGGGCGAGGCGCTGGGCCACGCGGGTGAGATAGGGGCCGACCACCAGCGTGCGGGTCGAGGCGGCGATCTCGCCTTCGGGGGCGGCCTGCCGCTGGAGTCGCGCTTCGCCGGGCGTCTGAAGTTCTGTCATTCGGGCCTCTCGCCGGTCAACTCGCCACAGCGAAGCCGGCTCCGTATTCGATCGATGCCAAGAGAGATCGCGCCGGAATGCGTCTCGACAGACGCCGTCCCGGTCCGGAGCGCAGGACCACGGGGCATCCGCACCTCATCGCCCACGCGGCGGATGAAAGGCGCGAACCCGTGGTCGTCTCCAACGCAAGCGATCAAATCATCGTCGTCAGGCCCGAACGCTCAATCTCGAATCATTCGCGGAAGGCGGATCTTACGCCTTTTCGGGCGCGGTCTCGTCCGGCTCGAACAGCTGCACGGGATGGCCCGGCATGATCGTCGAGATCGCGTGCTTATAGACGAGCTGCGAATGGCCGTCGCGGCGCAGCAGCACACAGAAGTTGTCGAACCACGTGACCACGCCCTGCAGCTTGACGCCGTTGACGAGGAAGATCGTCAGCGGAATCTTGTTCTTGCGGACATGGTTGAGGAACGTGTCCTGGAGGTTCTGAGCGCGCTCGCCCGCCATTTTCTTATCCTTGTTTCGCCACCGGCGCCGCGGGAGCACCATTCGGGCGTCACGGCGCGTAACCGCCCGCATCGCCCAAGACCGCTTCCCCAAGCCGTCCTATTACAGGGCGAAGCTTCTCCGGACGCAAGTCTTTCCTCGCGCCGGAGCGCCGCCATACCCCTACGGCGTGCGGGTCGGCGTCCGGTCGAATCGTCTCAGGGGCCGATGCCCAGGGACTTCAGCTTCCGGTGGAGCGCCGAGCGCTCCATGCCGATGAACTCGGCGGTGCGCGAGATGTTGCCCGAGAACCGGGCGATCTGCGCCACGAGATATTCCCGCTCGAAGATCTCGCGGGCCTCGCGCAACGCGAGACTCATCAGCTTCTCGCCGCCCGCCCCCGTCGGCGTCGTCGGCACCAGGGCGCCGATCTCGGTCGGCAGCATCTCGGAGGTGACCTCCTGCTCCGGGTCCGACTGGGTCAGGATCATCAGCCGCTCGACGTTGTTGCGCAGCTGGCGGATGTTGCCGGGCCAGTCGTGCGACTGGAGCACCGCCATCGCGTCCTCGGCGATGCGCCGCCGCGGCAGGCCGGTGGCGGCCGAGATCTGCTCCATGAAGAAGGTGATGAGTTCCGGCACGTCCTCGCGCCGCTCGGCGAGCGAGGGGATGCGGATCGGCACCACCGAGAGCCGGTGGAACAGGTCCTCGCGGAAGCGGCCCCCCGCGATCTCCTCCGGCAGATCGCGCGAGGACGAGGAGATGATGCGCACATCCACGTGGACCCGCGCCGTGCCGCCGACCCGCTGGAAATTCTGATCGACGAGGACGCGCAGGATACGGCTCTGCGTCTCCTTCGGCATGTCGGCGACTTCGTCGATGTAGAGGGAGCCGCCATGGGCCTCCTCCAGAGCGCCGACCCGCCGGACCCGGCCCTCGCCCGCCTCGACGCCGAACAGCTCGGCCTCCATCGTCTCCGGCGTGATCGTGGCCGCGTTGATGACGACGAAGGGGCCGCTGGCCCGCGCCGACGCCGCGTGCAGCGTGCGGGCCGACAGTTCCTTGCCGGCGCCGGGCGCGCCCGAGATCATCACGCGGGCATTGGTCGGCGCCACGCGCTCGATGGTTTGGCGCAGCTGGTTGACGGCGACCGATCCGCCGACGATGCGGCTCGCCTGGCCCGAGCGGACCTTGAGGTCGCGCACCTCGCGCTTGAGGCGCGAGGCCTCCAGCGCGCGCTCGGCCACGAGGATCAGCCGGTCGGCCTTGAACGGCTTCTCGATGAAGTCGTAGGCGCCGGATTTGATGGCGGCGACCGCGGTCTCGATGTTGCCGTGGCCCGAGATCATCACCACCGGCAGGTCGGGATGCCCGGTCTTGATCAGGTCGAGCACCTGCAGCCCGTCGAGGCGCGAGCCCTGGAGCCAGATGTCGAGGAAGACGAGGTGGGGCCGGCGCGATTCGATCGCGGCGAGCGCCTCATCGGAACCCGCGGCGGTGCGGGTGCGGTGGCCCTCGTCGTCGAGGATGCCGGCCACGAGGTCGCGGATGTCCGCCTCGTCGTCGACAATCAGGATATCGGCGCTCATGGCTGCATCTCCGCGACGCGTCGCGCTTCCATGGCGCCCTCCCTGTTCTTGTCCATCGTCGTCCCGTCTCGCGGCGCGCCCGCCGGGCGGTCCCGTTCCGTTCCGGCGCCCTCGCCGACATCCCGCGGCAGCCGCATGCGGACCTGTCCGCCGCGCCCCTCGGGGTTGTCGTTGAGCTCGATCCCGCCGCCATGCTCTTCGAGCACCTTCGACACGATCGCCAGCCCGAGGCCGGTCCCGCCCTCGCGGGTCGTCATATAGGGTTCGAGGAGGCGCTGGCGCCCCTCCGCCGGAAAGCCTTTTCCATTGTCGGTGACGTCGATCACCACGAAGGCGCCCTCGACGGTGAGCTTGAGGCTCACGCGGCCCTTGCCCCCGTCGGCGGTCAGCACCTCTTCGGGGACGGCCTGCACCGCCTCGACGGCGTTCTTGAGGATATTGGTCAACGCCTGGGAGAACAGCCGCACGTCGAAGGCCGCGACCACGCGGCCGCGCTCGTCCTCGCCCACCGTCTCGAACGGGAAGTCGATCTCGGGATGCGCCATGCGCAGCATGAACAGGTTCTGGCGGCCGATCTCGGCGAGATCCTGCTGGGTGATGGCCGGCTTGGGCATCCGGGCGAAGGAGGAGAACTCGTCCACCATGCGCTTGATCTCGTCGACCTGGCGCACGATCGTGGCGGTGCACTGCTCGAACACCTCCTTGTCGGCGACGATGACCTTGCCGTACTTGCGCCGGATGCGCTCGGCCGAGAGCTGGATCGGGGTCAGCGGATTCTTGATCTCGTGGGCGATGCGGCGCGCCACGTCGGCCCAGGCCGAGGTGCGCTGGGCGGTGACGAGATCGGTGATGTCGTCGAGCGTCACCACGTAGCCCCGCGCCTCGCCCTGCGCCTGCTCGCTCGTGACCCGCACCGCGATGGTGCGCTCGCGCCCTCCCCGCACCAGCTGGATCTGCTGCTGCAGCGCGCGGTGGCGCCCCTCGGCTTCCGGGAACAGGGCGGCGATCTCCGGCACCGCCTCGGTCAGCGGGCGGCCGATCAGCTCGGCGGCTGTCAGGCCTAGCGTCTTCTCCGCGCTCGGGTTGGCGATGGTGATGAGCCCGCCCGCATCGACGCCGAGCACGCCGGGCGACACGCCCGACAGCACGGCTTCCGTGAACCGGCGGCGGCGGTCGATCAGGTCGCTGGCCGCCTTCAGCCCGTCGTGCTGGCGGCGCAGCTCCTGCGTCATGGTGTTGAAGCTCTCGCCGAGATGGGCGAGGTCGCCGTCCGACTTTCTCGCAGGAACGCGGGCGTAAAAATTGCCGGCGGCGACCTCGTCGGCGGCGTTGATGAGGCGGCGGATCGGCGCCACGAACCGGTTGGCGAAGTTGAGCCCGAACCACACCGCCGAGAGCAGGGTGATCAGCGCGATCAGCACGAAGACCGAAGCGAAGGTGACCTGGATCGAGTAGCGCAGGTCATCGAAGGCGAGGTACTCGGCCGCCGCTGCGCGGGACACGCCGGGGAAGTCGATGGCGAGCTGGCTCACTTCCCGCTGCACCAGCAGCACGGCGTTGTCGTAGGCCGGCATCCGCAGCAGCGCGGCGAAGACCCGCCCCTCGTTCGGCAGCAGGCAGATCGGGTCGCTGGATTTCGCCGCATCCTCGAAGGCGGCCGCCGAGGGCAGCCGGGTCTGCTTCAGGACGTCGATATTGGCCCGCGCCACGACATCGTTGGGCCCGCGCATGATCTTGGCGATGGGCAGGCCGAGGGCCTGGGCCCGCGTCGTCATGAACGACTCGAACCATTCGCGGTTCACGTCGAATTGCGGGCGCGCCCGGGTCAGGTCGTCGGTGAGGATGCGGATCTCGCGGGCCAGCGACTGGCACTGGTTCTCCAGATGCGCGTCGGCGATCTGAACCGACTTGAGCACCACGTCGCGGACGCGATCGGTGAAGCCGAGCGAGAGGCCACGGTCGAGGGTAACAGTGGCCACGATGGCGAGCAGGATGGTCGGCAGGATCGCGATCAGGCTGAACAGGCCGACGATGCGGGTGTGCAGCCGCGCCACCGTCGCATGCGCCCGCCGCGCGTGCAGGAAGACGCGCGATTCCCAGGCGATGACGAAGACGAGGCACAGCACCAGGGCGACGTTGATCGCGAGCAGCGTGATGCCGGTGTTCTGCGACGGCGTGACCTTGATCAGCCCCGCCAGGATCAGGAAGGTGACGCTCGCCGAGATCAGCGCGACGACCACGACCGCGGCGCCGATCCAGCCGGGCCCCCGCGGCGGCGCGGTGAAGGGCTGCGGCGCGACCGCGCCACCCTCCGCGGACGGGGCGTCGGACGGCGTCTCTCGGTTGCGTCGCGACAGGAACGGCATCGCTGATGCAGGGCCACGACAGTGTGGCGAAATTAATACAAGTCGGGGCCAGGAAGGGGCTTTCAGCCGCCTCGACGCCCCACCTGTTTCCCACCCAACCCCCTCATCCTGAGGCGCCCGCCTCGGCGGGCCTCGAAGGAGGGAGTTGGGTGGGGTGAGTCGGTCGAAAAGACTTCTACAGCGGCAGCCACGTGTGTCCGTCGCGGGCGAGCAGATCGTCGGCCTCCTTCGGCCCTGCGCTGCCGGCCTCGTAGGGCACGACCGGCGCGTCCTTCCAGGCTTGCAGCAGCGGCTCGACCGCGGCCCAGCCCGCTTCGATCTGGTCGGCCCGCTGGAACAGCGTCGTGTCGCCCATCATGCAGTCGTAGATCAGCGTCTCGTAGCCGACCGTCGGCGACGACGCGAAGAAGTCGCCGTAGCGAAAACCGTTCTCGACCGGGGCGATGTGCATCTGCGGCCCCGGCCGCTTCACGTTGAGCGTCGTGGTCGCGCCGGGATCGGGGCTGATGCGCAGGCGCAGCACGTTGGGCGTCAACTCGGTGACGGGGGTGTCGGAGAACAGCCGGAAGGGCGGGGGCCGGAAATGCACCGCGATCTCGGTGTGGTGCTTGGCCATCCGCTTGCCGGTGCGCAGGTAGAACGGCACGCCCGCCCAGCGCCAGTTCTCGATCTGGAGCTTGAGGGCCACGAAGGTTTCGGTGCGGGAATTTTGGGCCACGTCCGGCTCGTCGCGATAGGCCTGCACGTCGCGGCCATCGACCCGGCCCGCCCGATACTGCCCGCGCACCGCGTCCTCGGGCCGGATCGGGCGCACCGCCTCGACGAGCTTGGCCTTCTCGCCGCGCACGGCTTCCGCGTCGAAGGAGTTCGGCGGCTCCATCGCCACCATGGCGAGCAGCTGGAACAGGTGGTTCGGCACCATGTCGCGCAACGCCCCGGTCGGCTCGTAGAAGCCGCCTCTCGCCTCGACGCCGATGGTCTCGGATGCCGTGATCTCGACGTGGCTGACATGCTCACGCCGCCAGACCGGCTCCAGCATGCCGTTGGCGAAGCGGATCGCCATGATGCTCTGGACGGTCTCCTTCCCCAGGAAGTGGTCGATCCGGTAGAACTGGCTCTCCTCGCCCTGCGCCAGGATTTTTGCGTTCAGGGCTTTTGCCGAGGCGAGATCGGAGCCGAACGGCTTTTCGATCACGACCCGGCGGAAGGCGCCGTCCGCTTGCTTCAGCAGGCCGGCCTTGCCGAGGCCCTCGACCACGGGGGCGAAGAAGCGGGCGGCGACCGCGAGGTAGAACACCGCGTTGCCCTGCACCCGCTCGGCCAGAGCCCGGTAGGTCGCATCGTCCGAAAAGTCGCCCTGCATGACGTGCAGGCGCTCGCGCACGAAGCCCCAGGCGTTTTCATCGATCTTGTCGGGGTGAAACTCGGCGGACGGGTCGTGAGTGAACGACGCCATCGTGTCGGTGAGGTCCTGGCGCCAGCCCTCGTCGGTGAGCGGGTTGTGATCGACGCCGAGGACCGAGAAGTTCGGGTCCAGCAGTCCGCCGCCCGCGAGGTTGTAGAGGGCGGGCATCAGCAGGCGCTTGGTCAGGTCGCCGCCCGCACCGAAGATCACCAGGGTGCAGGGCGGTGCCGGGGGGCTGACGGGCTTCTTCTTGTCGGTTGCGTCGGCCATGGGGCGGCTCCGTCGGGAAATGCCTCGACAACAGCCCCCGCGGAGGCGTGTTCCGGCATTGCTGCCCCGCTTCCCCCGCTACTCCTCGGTTCGAACCGCCTGTCCGCGATCGATCGGCAGGCGCGGGCCCTTCAGCTCCTCGCCGGTCGGCAGGGAGCGGGCGTCCCAGCCACCGCCGAGCGCGCGGATCAGCGCGACCGCCGTGGTGAAGCGGTTGAGCCGGATCTGGAGCGCGGTGACCTCGTTGTTGATCTGGAGCGATTGGGCGGTCACCACCGTGGTGTAGTTCTGCGTGCCGGCCCGGTATTCGTTGAGGGCGATCTCGACGGCGCGGCGGGCGGAGGCGACCGCTTCGTCCTGCTTGGCCTGCTGCTGGGCGAGGATGCGCACGCCGGCCAAACCGTTCTCGACCTCGCCGAAGGCGGTCAGCACCGTCTGGCGGTAGCTCGCCACCGCGGCCTCGTAGGCCGCGCGGGCCGATTGCAGCACGGCGGCCCGGGCGCCGCCGTCGAAGAACACCTGCTCGCCGGCGGCCGAGATCGCCCAGACGCGGTTGGCCGCCGAGAAGATGCCGTTGCTGGCAAGCCCCGAGAATCCACCCGACGCCGAGAGCGTGACGGTGGGGTAGAAGGCCGAGACCGCGACGCCGATCTGCTCGCTCTGCGACTGCACCAGCCGCTCGGCTTGGGCGATGTCGGGCCGCCGCTCCAGCAGGTCGGAGGGGATGCCGACCGGCACGCCGGGCGGGCGCACCGGCAGCGGCGCGAAGGGCAGGTTCAGCTCGGAGGGCGGGCGCCCGGTCAGGATCGCCACCGCGTGCTCGAAGGTGGCGCGCTGGAGATCGACGGCGATCAGGCTCGCCTGGGTCGTCTGCAACTGCGTCTGCGCCGTGATGACGTCGGAGCGCGCGGCCACGCCCGCATTGTACTGGTTCTCGGCGATCGCGAGGCTCTTCTTGAAGCCCTCGACGTTTTCCTGGAGGACGCGTTTCAGCGCATCGTAATAGCGCATCTGCAGGTAGGACGTGGCGAGTTCGGCCTGCAGGCTGAGGCGCACCAGGGCGAGGTCGGCGGCCGAGGCTTGGGCCGCGGCGACATCGCTCTCGATCTGGCGGCGGATGCCGCCGAACAGGTCGAGCTCCCAGCTCGCCTGCGCCTGGAGCGAGACGGTGGTGCGCTCGGTGCCGAGCGTGCGCGAGCGGGTGATGCTCGGCGCGCCGATCACCGTGGGGAACAGGGCGGCGCGCGCCTGGGCCACCAGGGCGCGGGACTGGTCGTAGAGGGCGACCTGGGCGCGCAGGTTCTGGTTGTCGACATCGATGGCGCGGATGAGGCGGTCGAGGGTCGGGTCGTTGAACACCCGCCACCAGTCGCCGCGTTCGGAGGCGTCGCTCGGGCGGGCGACGCGCCAGCCCTTCTTGGATTGCACGTAGGCGAGGCTGTCCTCGCGCAAACCGCCCTGCTTGAAGCCGAGCGGGGTCTCGACCGAGGGGCGGGTGTAGTCGGGGCCGACGAGGCAGCCGGACGCGGGCAAGGCCACGGCAGCCGCGAGGCTCAGCCGTATAAAGATCGAGCGCGCATCCCTCCCCCCTCCGCGGGGGAGGGTGGCCCCCGAAGGGGGGCGGGAGAGGGGAGCCCGGCTTCCGGAGAAATCTCTGTCGGCCGCGGCCAAGCGGAATCGTCGCTCCCCTCTCCCGCCTGCTCCGCAGGCACCCTCCCCCGCAGAGGGGGGAGGGTTATAGTCTGCCGCGTAAGTCACAAAAACATCCATCACTCGGCCGGCATCGCCGCCGTCCCGCCCCGGCGGCGGCGCTTCGCCCAGAGCCTCATCCGGTCGAGATACAGGTAGACGACCGGGGTCGTGTAGAGGGTCAGGATCTGGCTGACGATCAGCCCGCCGACGATGGCCGTGCCGAGCGGGCGGCGCAGCTCCGAGCCCTCCCCGCCCGCGATGATCAGCGGCGCGGCGCCGAGCAACGCGGCCATCGTCGTCATCATGATCGGGCGGAAGCGTAGGATACAGGCCTCGAAGATCGCCTCCGCCGGCGGCAGGCCGCGGCTGCGCTCGGCGTCGAGGGCGAAGTCGATCATCAGGATCGCGTTCTTCTTGACGATGCCGATGAGCAGGAAGACCGCGATCAGGGCGATGATGGTGAACTCGGTCCCCGTCGTCAGCAACGCCACGAGGGCGCCGATGCCCGCCGAGGGGAGCGTCGAGAGGATCGTCAGCGGGTGGACGTAGCTCTCGTAGAGGATGCCGAGCACCGCGTAGACGGCGAGCAAAGCGGCCAGGATCAGGAGCGGCTGGCGCGAGGACGATTCCTGGAAGGTCTTGGCCGTGCCGGCGAACTCGCCGTGGATCGTCTGGGGCAGTTGCAGCTCGGCCATCGTCTTCTCGATGACGGCGGTGGCATCGCCCAGGCTCTTGCCCGGTACGAGGTTGAACGAGATCGTGGTCGCGACGAACAGGCCCTGGTGGGCGACCTGTACGGGAGCGCTGCCGGTCTCGAACCGGGCGAAGGCCGAGAGCGGCACCATCGTCTCCTTGGCGCTCGACACCGGCGCGCTCGACGAGGCGCCGCCCTTGCTCGCCGCGATGGCATTGCCGGCGGCATTGCGGGCGGAATCGGCGGCGATGCTGGACGCGTCTGGCGTTGAGCCGGACGCCGTGGAGGCCTGGACGTTGGCGGCGTCCTGCGTGGTCGGGCCGGCGACGGTGCCGGCGACCGCGTTGGTCGTGGCCGAGCCCCGCGCCTTCCCCCCGGTGGTCGAGACGTAGATCGTCTTCAACACTTCCGGGTTCTGCAGGTATCGCGGCGCGATCTCCATCACCACGTGGTACTGGTTGAGGGGGTTGTAGATCGTCGAGACCTGACGCTGGCCGAAGGCGTCGTAGAGGGTGTTGTCGATCTGGTCGGGGGTGATGCCGTAGCGGAAGGCGGTGGGCCTGTCGATGACGAGGCGGCTTTCCAGCCCACCCTCCTGTTGATCGGAGGTGACATCGGCAAAGATGTCGGTGCGCTTCTGCAGCGCCTGCAGGAGTTGCGGCGCGGCGGCGTAGAGTTCGGCCGCGGTGTCGCCCTGGAGCGTGTACTGGAACTGGGCGAAGCTCTGGCGCCCGCCCATCTTCAGGTCCTGGCGCGGAAACAGATAGAGCCGGGCGCCGGGCACCTGGGCGAGTTTGGGGCGCAGCCGCGCCATCACCTTCTCGATCGGCTCGCGCTGGCCCAGCGGCTTCAGGCCGACGAAGACGTTGGCCGAGTTGGTGCCGCGCCCGCCGGTGAAGCCGACGATGCTCTCCACCGCCGGATCGGCCTGGACGATGGCGCTCGCCTGTTCGAGCTTCTGCTTCATCGCCTGGAACGAGATGCGCTGGTCGGCCTGGATGCCGCCCATGAGCTGGCCGGTGTCCTGATCGGGGAAGAAGCCCTTCGGCACGATGGTGTAGCCGTAGACGGTGAGCCCGATCGCCGCGAACACGCTGAGCGCGGTGATGCGGCGGTGATGCAGCGCGATCCGTAGCGTCCGCTCGTAGCCCCGCAGCAGCGCGTCGAAGCCGCCCTCCAGAATGCGGATGAGAAGGTTGGGGCGCTTGCCCCGGTGCGCCTCGGCCTCCGGCCGCAGCAGCAGCGCGCACATCATCGGCGTGGTGGTGAGCGACAAGACCAGCGAGACGAGGATCGCCAGCGACAGGGTGACGGCGAATTCCTGGAACAGCCGCCCGACGATGCCGCCCATCAGCAGGATCGGCAGGAACACGGCGATGAGCGACAGGCTCATGGAGACGACGGTGAAGCCGACCTCGCGGGCGCCGACGAGCGCCGCCTCGACCCGCGGCTTGCCCATCTCGATATGGCGCTGGATGTTCTCCAGGACGACGATGGCGTCGTCCACGACGAAGCCGGTGGCGATGATGAGCGCCATCAGGGAGAGGATGTCGAGGGAGTAGTCGAGCATCCACATCGCCGCGAAGGTGCCGACGATGGAGATCGGCACGGCCACCGCTGGGATCAGCGTTGCCCGCCAGGAGCGCAGGAAGACGTAGGTCACGAACACCACGAGGAGGATCGCGATGATCAGCGTCTCCTCCGTGGTGGCGAGCGACGAGCGGATCGTCGCCGAGCGGTCGCCGGAGATGTTCAGGTCGATGTCGCCCGGCAGCGCCGCCCTCACCTGCGGGATCGCCGCGCGCACCCGCTCCACCGTCTCGACCACGTTCGAGCCCGGCTGCTTGTAGATGAACAGGATCACGCCCGGCTTGCCGTCGACGAGGCCGAGATTGCGCTTGTCCTCGACCGAATCGACCACCTCGCCGACATCCGAGAGCCGCACCGCCGCGCCGTTGCGGTAGGCCACGACGATGTCGCGGTAGTCGCTAGCCTGCCGGCCCTGGTCGTTGGCGTAGAGCTGGTAGCGGCGATCCCCCGCGACGATGTCGCCCTTGGGCGAGTTGGCGTTGGCCGAGGCGAGCCCCGCCCGGATGCCCTCCAGGCCGATGCCGTAGTGGAACAGGGCGGTCGGATCGAGTTCGACCCGGACGGCCGGCAGCGACGAGCCGCCGATATCGACGTTGCCGACGCCTTCGATCTGGCTCATGCGCTGCTGCACGACGGTCGCGGCCGAATCGTAGAGCTGGCCCGGCGTCAGCGTGTCGGAGGTCAGCCCCAGGATCAGGATCGGGGCGTCGGCGGGGTTGAACTTGCGGTAGGTCGGGTTGGTGCGCAGCGAGGTTGGCAGGTCGGCGCGGGCCGCGTTGATCGCCGCCTGCACGTCGCGGGCGGCGCCGTCGATGTCGCGGTTGAGGCCGAACAGCAGGATGATGCGGACGGTCCCTTGCGAACTCGTCGAGGTCATCTCGTTCACGTCGGCGATGACCCCGAGGCGTCGCTCCAGCGGCGCGGCCACGGTCGTCGCCATGGTCTCCGGCGAGGCCCCGGCCATCTGCGCCTGGACCAGGATGACGGGAAAATCGACCTGCGGCAGCGGCGCCACGGGCAGCCGGACATAGGCGAACAGGCCCGCGAGCAGCAGGCCGACGGTGAGCAGCGTCGTCGCGACCGGGCGGCGGATGAAGGGTTCGGAGAGGTTCATGGCACCCCTCCAAGCCCTCCCCCCTCCGGATATCGGGCTTGCCCGATATCCGCATCCAAGGCGCCCAAGTCGGGCAAGCCCGACTTGGGTTGGGGGGAGAGTGGCCCCTGCGTCAGCAGGGGTCGGGAGAGGGGAGCGACGGTGCCGGAGAATTCACGGCCGGCGGCAGCAAAGCGGAAGCGTGGTTCCCCTCTCCCGCCCGCTCCGCGGGCACCCTCCCCCGCAGAGGGGGGAGGGTTTTTTGGCGCGCGTCCTACCGACAACGTCACGACGCCGCCTCGCCCGGCGCCAGCCGGACCCCGCCCTCGCGCCGCCCCGTAATCCGCCGCTCCAACCGGTCGAACGCCAGATAAATCACCGGGGTCGTGAACAGCGTCAGGACCTGGCTGACGATCAGCCCACCGGCGATGACGATGCCGAGCGGCTGGCGCAGCTCCGAGCCGACGCCGCTTCCGAGAATCATCGGCACCGCCGCGAACAGGGCGGCGAGCGTCGTCATCAGGATTGGGCGGAAGCGCAGGAGGCAGGCTTCGTAGATCGCCTCGCGCGGCGCCTTGCCCTCCTCGCGCTCGGCCTGGAGCGCGAAGTCGATCATCATGATCGCGTTCTTCTTCACGATGCCGATGAGGAGCACGATGCCGATGATCGCGATGATGTCGAGCGACAACCCGAACCACATCAGCCCGAGCAGCGCGCCGATGGCCGCAGACGGCAGGGTCGAGAGGATGGTGATGGGGTGGATGAAGCTCTCGTAGAGCACGCCGAGCACGATGTAGACGGTGACGATGGCGGCGCAGACGAGAAACAGCTCGTTCGAAAGCGCGGTCTCGAAGGCGAAGACCGAGCCCTGCGGCACCACGTTGAAGCTCGCCGGGAGTTTGATCTCCTGTTTGGCCGTTTCCAGCGCCCCCACCGCCTGTCCGAGCGCGACCCCGGGGGCGAGGTTGAACGAGACCGTGGTGGCGGGGAACTGGCCGAGATGGCCGATCAGCAGCGGCGCGCGCCGCTCCTCCACCTTCGCGACCGCCGAGAGGGGCACCTGACCCGAGGGCGCGGTCGAGGACGGCAGGTAGAGATTGTTGAGCGATTCGAGCGAGGTGTGCAGCGCCGGGTCGGCCTCGAGGATGACGCGGTACTGGTTCGACTGGGTGAAGATGGTCGAGACGATGCGCTGGCCGAAGGCGTCGTAGAGTACGTTGTCTATTGTTGCCGGCGTGATGCCGTAGCGGCCCGCCGTCGGCCGGTCGATGGTGACGTAGGCCGCCAGCCCGTTGCCCTGGTAGTCGCTGGTCACGTCGGCGAGCAGGGGGGAGCGGCGCAGGGCCTCGACGTAGCGTGGCACCCAGGTCTCGAAATCGGTGAGGTTCGGGTTTTCGAGGATGACTTGGTACTGCGTCGCGGACACGGCGGTGTCGATCGTCAGGTCCTGCACCGGCTGCATGTAGAGCCGCACGCCCGGCACGTTCGCCGTCGCCGTGGTGAGGCGGCGGATGATGGCGCTGGCATCGTCCTTCCGCTGCTCCTTCGGCTTCAGGTTGATGAGGAAGCGGCCGGAATTGAGCGTGACGTTCTGGCCGTCGACGCCGATGAACGAGGACAGGCTGGCGACATCCGGGTCCTTGAGCACCATTTCGGCGAGCGCCTGCTGGCGTTCGGCCATGGCCTCGTAGGACACGCTCTGGTCGGCCTGTGAGATGCCCTGGATCACGCCCGTGTCCTGCACGGGGAAGAAGCCTTTGGGGATCACGACGAACAGGTAGGCGGTGAGCGCCACGGTGCCGAGGGTGACCAGCAGCGTCAGGCCCTGATGCGCCAGCACCACGCGCAGCGCCCGGCCGTAGGCGGCGATGACGCCGTCGTTCAGCCGCCGGCCGAAGCGCGCCAGAAACCCCTCGCGGCGGGCGACCGGGCTGTCGGCGCCATGGGCGACAGGCTTGAGCAGGCGCGCGCATAGCATCGGGACGAGCGTGAGCGAGACCACCGCCGAGATCACGATGGTGGCGGACAAGGTGATGGCGAACTCGCGGAAGAGTCGCCCGACCACGTCGGCCATGAACAGGAGCGGGATCAGCACCGCGATCAGCGAGACGGTGAGCGAGATGATGGTGAAGCCGATCTCGCGCGAACCCTTGAGTGCCGCCTCGAACGGATCGTCGCCCTCCTCGACGTGGCGGGCGATGTTCTCGATGACCACGATGGCGTCGTCCACGACGAAGCCGGTGGCGATGGTCAGCGCCATCAGCGAGAGATTGTCGAGCGAGAAGCCCCAGGCGTCCATCGCGGCGAGCGCCCCGATCAGCGACAGAGGCACCGACAGGCTCGGGATCAAGGTCGCGGAAAAACTGCGCAGGAACAGGAAGATGACCATCACGACGAGCGCGATGGCGAGCATCAGCTCGAACTGCACGTCGTGGACGGAAGCCCGGATCGTCACCGTGCGGTCGGTGAGCGTCGCGACGGCGACGGCGGCCGGCATCGTCGCCTGGAGCTGCGGCAACAGCTTCTTGATGCGGTCGACGGTGTCGATGACGTTGGCGCCGGGCTGGCGCTGGATATTGAGGATGACCGCGGGCGTGCGGTCGGCCCAGGCGCCGAGCCGGGTGTTCTCCGGAGCATCGACCACGTCGGCGACATCGGTGAGATGGACAGGCGCCCCGTTGCGGTAGGCGATGATCGAGTTGGCGTAGACCGAGGGGTCGCGCACCTGATCGTTGGCGTTGATGGCGTAGGACTGGGTCGGCCCGTCGATGTTGCCTTTCGGCGTGTTGACGTTGAGGTTGGCGATCGTCGTGCGCAGGTCGTCGATGTTGAGGCCGTAGGCGGCGAGCGCCCGCGAGTTGAACCGCACCCGCACGGCAGGACGCTGCCCGCCGCCCATGCTGACGAGGCCGACGCCCGCCACCTGACTGATCTTCTGGGCGAGCCGCGTCTCGGCCAGATCCCGCACCTGCGTCAGCGGGATGGTCGCGGAGGTCAGCGCCAGCGTCAGCACCGGCGCGTCGGCGGGGTTGACCTTGGCGTAGATCGGCGGCGCCGGCAGGTCCGAGGGCAGCAGGTTGCCCGCCGCGTTGATCGCCGCCTGGACCGACTGCTCGGCGATGTCGAGGGGGATGTCGAGGTTGAACTGGAGCGTGATGACCGACGCCCCCGCCGAACTCTGCGAGGACATCTGGTTGAGGTTGGCCATCTGGCCGAACTGCCGTTCCAGCGGCGCGGTGACCGCCGAGGTCATCACCTCGGGGCTGGCGCCGGGGTAGAACGTCTGCACCTGGATCGTCGGGTAATCGACGGCGGGCAGCGCCGAGACCGGCAGGTTCAGGTACGACACCGCGCCGACGATCAGGATCGCCAGCATCATCAGGGTCGTGGCGACCGGGCGCAGGATGAAGAGGCGGGACGGGTTCATGCGAACACGCCTTCGCCAGCCGCGCGCTCAACCCTCCCCCCTCTGCGGGGGAGGGTGGCCCCCGAAGGGGGGCGGGAGAGGGGAGCGACGGTGCCGGCGATCACGCCGTCGGCCGCGGCCAAGCGGAACCGTGGTTCCCCTCTCCCGCCCGCTCCGCGGGCACCCTCCCCCACCTCAAGTCGGGCTTGCCCGACTTGAGCAAGCAGGATGCGGATATCGGGCAAGCCCGATATCCGTTGGGGGGGAGGGTCTTTCTGCGCGCGCGACACCGTACTCATCACGGCTGCGGCCGCCTGCGGCCCCGGTGCTCGCCGGCGCCGTCCTTCGCGCCGGTCGCGTTTGGGGTGGAATCCGCCGCGGGCGTCGCGGGAGCCCCCGGCGCCGCCGAGCCCGCGGTGCCGCCCGGCGCCCCCGAGGCCGGCGCCCCGCCCTGCCCCGCAGAGTGCCCGACGACGCGCACTGCCGCGCCCTCGCGCAGGCGGTCGGTGCCGTCGGTGACGACGCGGTCGCCGGGTTGGAGGCCGGAGGTCACCACGGTGCGGGTGCCGTCGGTCTCGCCGGTCTGGATCGGGCGGACCGTGACCTTGTCGTCGCCGTTCATCAGATAGACGTAGGTGCCCGGCGTGCCGCGCAGGATCGCGGCGTTGGGCACCAGCGGGGCCTTCTCGATCGTCTCGACGGTGAGGCGCGCGTTGACGAACTGGTTGGGAAACAGCTCGTCCTCGGCATTGTCGAACAGGGCGCGCAGCTTCACCGTGCCGGTGGTCACGTCGATCTGGTTGTCGATGGTCTCGAGCTGGCCGGTGGCGATCTCGTGCTGGTCGCCGCGGTCGTAGGCGCGCACCGTCAGCTTGGCGCCCTGGCGCAGGCGGCGCATCACGCGGGTGACGTCGTCCTCCGGCAGGGTGAACACCACCGAGATCGGGTGGAGCTGAGTGACGACGACGATGTTGGTCGAGCCGGCGGTGACGTAATTGCCGAGATCGACCTGACGCAGGCCGACGCGGCCCTCCACCGGCGAGACGATACGGGCGTAGGTGAGGTTGAGGCGCTGCTGATCGACCAGCGCCTGATCGGCGGCGACCGTACCCTCGTTCTGCTTCACCAGGGCGGCTTGGGTGTCGACGTTCTGCTTCGAGATCGAATCCTGCCGGTTCAGCGTCTGGTAGCGCTGGAGGTCGAGCTTCGAGTTCTGCAGCAGCGCCTGATCGCGGGCGAGCTGGCCCTGGTACTGAGCGAGCAGGGCCTCGTAGGGGCGCGGGTCGATCTGGGCGAGGAAGTCGCCTTCCTTCACGGTCTGGCCTTCGCGAAAACCGATCTTGGTGAGGTAGCCGCTGATCTGCGAGCGAATCGAGACGGTGGCCAGCGGCGTCACCGTGCCGAGGCCCTGGAGCACCACCGGCATGTCGCCGGTGACGATGGGGGCGACGCCGACCGCCTGCTTCATGTCGGCCGGGCGCCCTCCTCGGCCGGGGCCGCCATGGCCGGGGGCCGCCTGCTGCTCGGCGGGCTGCTTGCGCGCCTCGTAGCTGCGGTGGGCGACGGCGCCCGCGCCGCCGAGCGCCAGGAGCACGAGCATCCAGCGGCCGAAGCGGCGGCGCTTGCGTACCGGGGCAGACGCGGGCGCCTCCCGGTCCGGGGTTTCCCGGTACTGGCGGGCCGTGTCCGTGCGGATCGGCGAACTCTCGTTCATCCCTCAAAACTCGTCGGCGAGCGGGGTGTCGTCATCGCGCGGCCAGGGCTGCGCGATCGAACATAGCGGCGATCCGGCCGCAGACCGCAGCAGCGGGTTGCCGCATCCCCCGGAGATTTCGCGGCAGCGAAGCCGCTCACCTTGTCACGGGCAATGCGGTCTCTCTAGGGCGCCGACGTTTCCGGCATGTTGCTGCCCGGCCCCGCGTCCTTCGGGAGATAGAGTCGCACCACCTCCCGGAACGTCTCGTCGACCGGCGTCACCGGCACGAAGAGCCGCAGCGACAGGCCGGCGAGGCCGGCGCCGAGGGCGAGCAGGAGGCAGGTGACAAGGCGCATGGAGGATCCGCCCGGAGGATGGGTGCCGTCGATCGCAAATAGCCGATGCGGCGGAAGAAGCTCCAGACCCCAGAATGGCCAAGCGGATCGTTCGGGGGGCGGACACGAAAAAGGCCGCCGTATGGAACGGCGGCCTCTTCGAACGACCGGACCGGCCGGCCGCACCGGAGAAACGAGGGGGCGAAGTTCCTCAAGTGCGGCGGCCGGTCCGACCGTGGGGTGAACATGACTTCACGGCTGACGATCGTCAACATTCGTCAGCCCTCGAATCGGCACCGCTGGCCGGTTTTCGTGCGGGATGAACTGAGTCGTGTGCGTGATCGCACGCGGCCAACTGCCTGTCGCGCCCTTCCGTCAAGTTTTTACCGGTGCGCCCTTGTTTTCGGAACAACACGGTCCAGCGCGTGCAAGTCCTCGGACTGCAACTGTGCTCGCGAAGCCGGGGGCGCAACGGTGGCCTCGCGCCGCGCCGAGAGCCGGCCGGACGGGGCATCGGCGGCCGGGGTTCGCCGGACAGGGGGGCGAGTCCTTGGAGGCGACCGCTTGGAGGCACCGCCCGGTTCTGCCAAGAGGCGGAGCATGATTCCGCGCTTCAACCCCGTCTTCGCCGACCTGCCCGAAACCGTCTTCGAGACGATGTCGGGGCTCGCCCGAAAGCTCGGGGCGATCAATCTCGGCCAGGGCTTTCCCGACGGCCAGGGGCCGGACGACGTGCGCGCGGCGGCCGCCCGCGCCCTCGACACCGTCAGCAACCAGTATCCGTCGATGATGGGCCTGCCCTCGCTGCGCACGGCCATCGCGGCGCATTACCGGCATCATCAGGGGCTCGACCTCGATCCCGAGCGCGAGGTGATGGTGACCTCCGGCGCCACCGAGGCGCTGGCCGGGGCCTTGCTCGCCCTGGTGCGGCCGGGCGACGAGGTCGTTCTGTTCGAGCCGATGTACGACGCCTACCTGCCGCTGGTGCGCCAGGCCGGCGGCGTGCCGCGCTTCGTCACCCTCAAGCCCCCGCATTTCGGCCTGGACGAGGCGGCGCTGGCGGAGGCGTTCACCGAGCGCACCCGCGTCGTCGTCCTCAACAACCCGCTCAACCCGAGCGCGACGGTCTTTTCCGAGGCCGACCTCGCGCTGCTCGCCGAGTTCTGCTGCCGCTTCGACGCGGTCGCGGTCTGCGACGAGGTGTGGGAGCATCTGGTGTTCGACGGGCGCCGCCACGTCCCGCTGATGCGGCTGCCGGGGATGCGCGAGCGCACGGTGAAGATCGGCTCGGCGGGAAAAATCTTCTCGCTCACCGGCTGGAAGATCGGCTTCGTGATGGCCGCCGAACCGCTGATGCGCGGCCTGTCGCGGGCGCACCAGTTCCTCACCTTCACGACGCCGCCCAACCTTCAGGAGGGCGTGGCCTACGGTTTGGGCAAGGACGACGCCTATTTCGAGGAGATGCGCGCCGGCTTTGCCCGCTCCCGCGACCGGCTGTCCGCGGGGCTGACGCGGCTCGGCTTCACCGTGCTGCCGAGCGCGGGCACCTACTTCCTCTCGATCGACATCGGCGACGGCCCGGAGGGCGACCGGGCCTTCTGCGAGCGGATGGTGCGCCAGCACGGCGTCGCCGCGATCCCGATCAGCGCCTTCTACGCCGAGGGCGCCGTGCGCAACCTCGTGCGTCTGTGCTTCGCCAAGACCGATGCGACGCTGGATGCGGCGCTGGAGCGGCTCTCCGGGATGCCCCATTCGGTCTGATCGATCCCGCCAAATCGGTTCTTGTCGAAGGCATGGGGCGGGGCCACATCCCGCGTCATGACCACGCGAGTCGACACCCCTCACATGGCCTTCCGCGAGCCCAACGGCGTTTTCGGCAAGCCCGACGGCGTCTTCCGCGAGCCAGCCGGCACGGCGCAGATGCGCCGTCTCACCGATACGAGCCCGGAGGCCAGCCTCCTGCGCTTGGAGCAGCTCGCCCACCTGATGGACTCGGCCTTCGTCGTGCCGGGCCTCAACCGCCGCGTCGGCCTCGACGCGGTGATCGGCCTCGTGCCGATCGTCGGCGACATCGCCGGCATGGCGATCGCGTCCTACATCGTCTACGAGGCGAGACGGCTCGGCGCGCCGCGCTGGCTCGTCTGGCGCATGATGGCGAACGTCGCCCTGGACGGCGCCGTCGGTGCGGTGCCGCTGGCCGGCGACCTGCTCGACGCCGCCTTCAAGGCGAACCGCCGCAACGTCACCCTCCTGCGCCGCCATCTGGAGCGCAAGGGCGGCTTGCGCCCGAGCGAGATCGAGGGCACCGCGACCCGGCTCGACTGAGCCGGGCATCGGCTGCCCTCTAGCATCGTCCCGAAAGGTGGTTGCCGGCTTTCGGACAAAGACGATGCGGGGCAGGAACCTAGAGGATCGTCCTAGATCCGATATCTAGGACGATCCTCTAGGGAAGGGTGAGCCGATGAACGAAGTCCTGCGACCCGAGCCCGACGCGGTGCCCGTCACCGCGCCGGGCAACGCGCCGCAGATGCAGCCGCTTCCGACCGCGTCGCGCCGCGGCCTGTCGCCGCTGAACCGGCGGCGGCTCGCCAACTTCCGCGCCAACCGCCGCGGCTTCTGGTCGGCACTGCTGTTCGCGCTGCTGTTCGTGGTGAGCCTGTTCGCCGAGTTCATCGCCAACGACCGCCCGCTCGTGGTGCAGTACAAGGGCGAGTGGCTGTTTCCCGTCCTCGTCGATTATCCGGACGAGAAGTTCGGCGGCTTCCTGGCCCAGACCGATTACCGCGCGCCCGAGACGCGCCAGGAGATCGAGTCGAACGGCTGGGTGCTGTGGCCGCCGATTCCGTATTCCTACAACACCTTCATGAGCGACCTGCCGACGCCGTCGCCCTCCCCGCCGACTTGGATGCTGTCGGACGAACAGTGTCGCCCCGTCGCCGAGCGGGCCGGCGTGAAGCCCGAGGGGCGGGCGCTGGGCTGCCGCGACATCGAGCAGCACTGGCTCGGCACCGACAACGCCTCGCGCGACGTGCTCGCCCGCGTCATCTACGGCTTCCGCATCTCGGTGCTGTTCGGCCTCGTGCTCGCCGGCCTGTCCTCGGTGATCGGCGTGATCGCGGGGGCGGTGCAGGGTTATTTCGGTGGCTGGACCGACCTGATCTTCCAGCGCGTCATCGAGATCTGGAGCGCGATCCCGACGCTCTACCTCATCATCATCATGTCGGCCTTCCTCGTGCCGAGCTTTTTCACCTTGCTCGCGATCCTGACGCTGTTCGCCTGGACCGCGCTGGTCGGCGTCGTGCGGGCAGAGTTCCTGCGCGCGAGAAACTTCGAATACGTCCGCGCGGCGCGCGCGCTGGGTCTCTCCAACATCCGCATCATGACGCGCCACCTGCTGCCCAACGCCATGGTGGCGACGCTGACCTTCCTGCCGTTCATCCTCAACGGCTCGATCACCACCCTGACCTCGCTCGATTTCCTGGGCTTCGGCCTGCCCCCCGGCTCCCCCTCCCTCGGCGAGCTGCTGGCGCAGGGCAAGGACAACATCAACGCGCCCTGGCTCGGGCTGACCGGCTTCTTCGTGGTGGCGGCGATGCTGAGCCTGCTGGTGTTCGCCGGTGAAGCGGTGCGCGACGCGTTCGATCCGAGGAAGACGTTCGGGTGAGCGCTCAGCGCTGCGCCTGATCTCCGCCCGGCGGCCCCCGCCAGCCGGTCTCGACGGTGAAGCTCACCATCCGCGGCCCGGCGGAATCGCCGCCGATCCCGACGCGGTATTCGCCCGGCTCGACCACCAGCGTCCCGTCCGGCTCGTGATAGCCGAGATCGCGCGCCGGGATGCGGAAATGGGCCGTGCCGGTCTCGCCCGAGGCGAGGTCGAGCAGCACGGCGCCCTTCAGCAGGCGCTTGGGGCGGCTGCGCGACGCCACCGGCTGGCCGAGATAGAGTTGCGCCACCGCCCGCCCCGGCCGTGGGCCGATATTCGTCACGGGCGCGCGCACCTCCAGCACCGCCTCGTAGCGGTCGCCGACACCGACCTTCGGTGTCAGCACCTCTGGCTCGCCATAGGCGAAGCGGGTGTAGGACAGCCCGTGGCCGAACGGGAACAGCGGCAGCGGCGATTCGTCGGCGTAGCCCATGGTCCAGCGGCTGCCCGGCAGGTGCGGGCGCCCGCCCGGCAGCGCGTCGTAGGTCAGCGGCATCTGACCCACCGTGCGCGGCCACGACACCGGCAGTTTTCCGGATGGGCTCACGTCGCCGAACAGCGTCTCGGCGATGGCCGGACCGCCCTCGGTGCCGGGAATCCAGGCCATCAGCATGGCGTGAGCCCGCTCGGGAGCGTCGCCGAGTTCGGTCGGACGACCGCCGAACACGACGAGCGCCACCGGCTTGCCGGTCTCCGCGACTGCGGCAAGCAGGTCGTGCTGCAGGCCCGGCCAGTTCAGATAGGCGGTGGAAGACCCCTCCCCCGAGCGGTCGCGCGGCTCGCCCATCACGGCCACCACGAGGTCGGCCCCGCGCGCCGCCTCGACCGCCGCGGCGAAGCCCGTCCGCTCCGTGCAGACCCGCGGGCAGCCCTCGGCAAAGACGACCTCGACGCCCGAGGCCGCGGCCCGCTCCCGCAGGCCCGTCAGAATCGTGACCGTGTCCTGCGGCTGGCCGTTGCCCTCGTGCGGGCCGACCTGATCCCAAGCAGCGTCGGCGAAGGGGCCGACCAGCGCGATGCGGCGCACGCGTTCAGGATCGATCGGCAGCACGGCCTCGCGGTTCTGGAGCAGGACGAGGCTGGCACGCGCCGCCTCGCGGGCGATCCGCCGCGTCTCGGGCAGGAGCAGGCGGCTCTCCGCGCCGGCCGGATCGATCGGCGGGCGCTCGAACAGGCCGAGCCCAAATTTGAGCCGCAGCACCCGCCGCACCGCCGCATCGACCGCGGCCTCGGGGATGCGCCCGGCCCGTACCTCGTCGGGCAGGTGGCGGAGGTAGAGCCCGCTCGTCATGTCCATGTCGACCCCCGCGGCCAAAGCCTTGCGGGTGGCCTCGGCCCCGTCGCGGGCGACGCCGTGCTTCACGAGGCTCGCAACCGCCTGCCAGTCGGCGACGACGAGGCCGGAAAACCCCCATTGGCGGCGCAGGATGCCGGTCATCAGCCCGGCATCCGCCGTGGTCGGCACGCCGTTGAGGGCCGTGAGCGCGGTCATCACCGCGTCGGCTCCGGCCCGGATGCCGGCGCGGAACGGCGGCAGGTGGAGATCGTGGAGTTCGCTCGGCGCCACGAAGGTCGCGTCGTAGTCGCGCCCGCCCAGCACCGCGCCGTAGCCCGCGAAGTGCTTCAGCGTGCTGGCGAGGCCGCCGTCGCGAAACCCCTCGACCTGGGCCGCGGTGAGCCGCCCGGTCAGCCACGAGTCCTCACCAAGTCCTTCGACCACCCGGCCCCAGCGCAGGTCGCGGGCCACGTCCGCCATCGGGGCGAAGGTCCAGGTGATGCCGGCGGACGCGGATTCCCGCGCCATGGCGGCGGCGGCCCGGCGCACGAGGCCCGGATCGAAGCTCGCCGCCAGGGCCAGCGGCAGCGGGAAGATCGTGCGGTAGCCGTGGACGATGTCGAGGCCGACGAGCAAGGGGATGCCGAGCCGCGAGGCGCGGGCGGCGCCATCGGCTTCCGCCGCGAGCCAAGCGTTGCTGAAGTTGATCACCGCGCCGACCTCGCCGCGGCGGATCGCGCCAGGATCGTTCAGCGGCTCGTTCGAGATCAGGTTGAGCTGGCCGGCCTTCTCCTCCAGCGTCATCCGCGCGAGCAGGGCCTCGATGCGGGCCTCGACCGACGGCGCCAGGACGGGGACGGATTGGGCGTGCGCCGCGCCGAGACAGAGCCAGGCCGCCGCCGCGGGGCCGGCCCACCTCGCCCTCATCCCCCCCATCCCCGCCCCCCGAACCGTCCCGTTCGGGGGATCATAAGCGCGGCCGTGAGGCTCGGCCATGCGGCGGACCCGCGCCGCCATCAGGATCGCGTGAAGGCCCGCCGCGCGCGTCAGGCCGCCAGCACGACCGCCGCCTCGGGTATGGGCGTCTCGTCCACCATCACCTGATCGCGGCCGGAATGCTTCGCGCCGTAGAGGGCGCCGTCGGCGCGGCGCAGCAGGTCGTCGAGGGCCCCGCCGGCGCCCGCGGCGGCGATGCCGATGCTGACGCCGACGCGCAGGTCCGGATAGTCCGGATGGGCGATGCGGCCGACGGAATCGCGCACGCTCTCGGCGAAGCGGGCGGCCAGCACCGGGCCGGTTTCCGGCAGAAGGCAGGCGAATTCCTCGCCGCCCAGGCGCCCGAACACGGCGCTGCGCGGCAGCATCGGCGATGCGGCGTGGCAGAACGCGGTGAGCACCGCATCGCCGACGCTGTGGCCGTAGCGGTCGTTGATCGCCTTGAAGTGGTCGAGGTCGAGCAGGAGCAGGGCGGCGGGACGGATGGCGAGGCAGGCCTCGGCCCGGGCCACGAAGGCGCGGCGGCTGGCGATGCCGGTGAGCGCGTCGGTCTCGGCGGCGAGCCGCTGTTCGCGCTCGGCCCGCTCCTTGGTGAGGGCCATCAGCACGAAGGCGATGGCGATCGAATAGAGGGTGCCGACGAAGCACAGGATCGCGAACCAGGGCGAATCGGAGCCAGGCGCGAAGGCCGGGGGCGGGATGAACGCGGCCAGTGGGATGCGGACCCAGTAGATGACGGCATAGGTCCCGAGCAGGATGAGGGCCGGATAGCGCGACACCAGCGGCTCGCCGCGGCCCCGCCAGACCGTCCAGGCACCGAGCGCGCAGTAGCTGCCCGCGATGATGGAGGCCACGATAATGCGGGCCGGCAGCGAGGCGTAGAAGGCCGGCGCGAGGCAGGCCCCGAGCCAGACGACGGACCCGGCCAGCGCCCAGCCGAGGAGCGGGCGGCGCCCCTCGAAGGCGCGCACGCCGCTCCAGATCAGGCCGTAGGCGCCGATCATCACGGCGTTGCCGAGCCCGATCGAGACCGGATCTGGGATCGCGCCGCGCAGGCCCAGCATGCAGGAGGCGACGCTGCCGGCGAGATGAGCGATGCCCCAGATCGCCAGCGCCCGCTCGCGCCGGGTCTGGCTCCAGGACAACAGAAACAGCGCACCCACCATGAAGGTGACGGCGACCGTCATCAGGAACAGGGTCGGCACATCGAGGCGCATCGTTGCCCTTGATCGGTGCGGCGGAGGCGGCGTGGGCCGCTTCGACCCCTGGTTAGCCTAGCAGGCCGAAAGGTTTCTTATCCAGCCCACATGCTCGCGATATTTAACACGTTTTGCCCGGCTGGATTGTGGATTCGTCCTCCGGCGCGTCGTTGAGCGGGTGCAAATCGCGCACCATGCCTTTCAGCCGCTCGTCGAGGACGTGGGTGTAGATCTGGGTCGTGGCGATGTCGGCGTGCCCGAGCAGTTCCTGCACGATGCGCAGGTCGGCACCGTTCTGGAGCAGGTGGCTGGCGAAGGCGTGTCGCAGCACGTGCGGGCTGACCCGGTCGGATCGCAGGCCCGCCGCCGCCGCAACCGTCTTCAGGTCGCGGGCGAAGGCTTGGCGCGTGAGATGGCCGCTCTCGCTGTCGGCGGGAAACAGCCAGGGGCCGTCCGCGGGCAGATGCGCGGCGTGGGCCGCCATCGCGGCGCGGGCAAGGTCGGTCAGCGGCACCAGCCGCTCGCGTCCGCCCTTGCCCTTGACCACGAGGTAGCGCTCCCGGCTCGCGGCGGCCGTCCGCGGCAGGGCGATCAGTTCTGAGACCCGCAGACCCGTGGCGTAGAGCAGTTCGAGCAGGCACAGCATCCGGGTCGCCGCCCGCGCCTCGGCCCGGTTCTCGGGATTCGCCTCGGCCCGCTCGCGGGCCAAAGTGAGCAGGCGATCGACTTCGGCCACCGAGAGCACCTTGGGCAGGCCCTTGGCCCGGCGCGGCGAGGCGACCGGCGCGGTCGGGTCGCCCTCGGCGAAGCCCTCGGCGTAGAGGAAGCGGTGGAAGCCGCGGATGCAGGACAGGCGGCGGGCCGCCGAGGAGGCCTTCAGCCCCCGCGGTTCCAGCTCGGCGATGTAGGCGCGGACGATCTCGGCCTCGATCTCGACCGGATCGAGCCCTTGGCCGGTCAGGTAGCCGAGATAATCGTCGAGGTCGCGCCGGTAGGCCGCCAGCGTGTTGGCGGCGGCCCCCCGCTCGGCGGCGAGCATCTCCAGGTAATCCCGCGAAAAGTCCTCCCGCGCCACGTCCGGCGGCGGGGGCGCGCTCATCGGTTGCCCGGCTGCAGCTTCGTGTTCGGGATGGTCACGCTCATTTCCCGCTGGGTCGGCTGGACGAAGGTCGCGAGCGCGAACATCCCGGCGAAGACCAGCCCCGCGAGGATCGCGATCGTGGCGAGGAAGCGGAACAGGGTGGGCAAGGGAACCGGCCTTTCGGCAAGGCTACGCGGACGAGCGGCCGTGTTGCCGACGTGTTGCAATGCGGGACCGCCCGCCCCGATTCCCACGGGGCGGCGGCGAAGGCAAGGACCGGCAGAGCACAGATCGGGTCAAATCCGCGCGCGACGGGGCCGTTCAGAGTGCCTCACAAAACTCCCGTTCACGGCCGGTTCCTCTTTCGGCCGCGACAGGGCAGCGGGCGTTTTGTGCGAGACGCTCAGAACCGGTTCTTCCAGGCTCTCAGCGCGGTGAACACCATGGCCGGGTCGGTGCCCTCGGGCAGATCGACGGCCCGCGCCAGCGCCGGCTCGGCCGCGCGCAGGAACGGGTTCGTCGCCTTCTCGTCGCCGAGGGTGGAGGGGATCAGAAAGCGGCCCTCCTTCGCCAAGGCTTCGGCTTCGGCGACGCGGGCCCGGAGGGCGGCGTTGTCGGGGTCGGCGGCGAGCGCGAAGCGGGCGTTCGAGAGCACGTAATCGTGCCCGCTATAGACCGCCGTCTCGTCGGGCAGCGGCAGGAAGCGTTCGAGCGAGCGCCACAGGATGACGGGATCGGCCTCCATCACCCGGCCGCAGCCCAGCGTGAACAGGGTGTCGCCGGAGAAGACCACGCCGGCCTTGGCGAAGTGGTAGGTGACGTGGTCGGCGCAGTGGCCCGGCGTCTCCCACACCTCGGCCTCCAGGCCGCCCACGGTCACGCGGTCGCCCTCGCTGACGTAGCGGGCGGCGCCCGGCACCGCCGCGCCCGCCTTCACCGGTGCGGTGACGCGGGCGCCGGTGCGCTCCACCACCTCCGCGATGCCCTCGATATGGTCGGCGTGGCGGTGGGTGACGAGGATGTCGGTGAGGCGCCAGCCCTCGGCGTCGAGCGCGGCCAGGACGGGGGCGGCCTCCGGCACGTCGATGGCGGCGCAGGCGCCGCTCTCGGGGTCGCGGATCAGCACGCCGATATTGTCGCTCCGGCACAGGAAGGCCCGGATCTCGGGGGCGGCGTTCGGCATCGGAGAACTCCCGTCGCGTCGTGTGGTCCGGAACAAGCTCGGCCGGACGTCGCCGGGGAACCGGCTCGGCCCCCCACCGGTTCCCTACGCCCTGCTGCGCGGGCGCCGGCTCGCGCCGTCCACATCCTTGGCCGCGCCCCGCTTGCCGGACGCGGTCGCGATCCCCATTGATGCCGGACGAGGGGCGCGTCCGCGGGCCCGCCTCCCCGTGTCCCGCGAAGGATCGGCCGTGCCGGCACCCCACCCGATGCGCCTCGACGTCACGGATCTGCGCGCCTTCTATGCCAGCCCGCTCGGCGCCGTGACGCACCGCGTCGTCGCCCGCTCGATCCACGGCTTCCTCGGCTCGGTCTCCGGCCTGCGGGTGCTCGGGCTCGGCTACGTCACGCCCTATCTCGGGCCGGTCCACGTCATCGCTGAGCGCACGCTGGCCTTCATGCCGGCGACGCAGGGGGTGGTGAACTGGCCCTCCAGCGGGCGCTCGGTGACGGCGCTGGCCGACCCGACCATGCTGCCGCTGCCGGAAGCCGCGGTCGACCGGGTGATCCTCGTCCACGCGCTGGAGGCGGTCGAGAGCCCGAGCGAGTTGCTCGCCGAGGTGTGGCGGGTTCTGACGCCGGGCGGCCGGCTGATCCTCGTCGTCCCCAACCGCACCGGCGTCTGGGCGCGGCGCGACGCGACCCCCTTCGGCCACGGCCAGCCCTACAGCCGCTCGCAGCTCGGCCGGCTGATGCGCCAGACCCTGTTCTCGCCGGAGGGCTGGGCCGAGGCGCTCTACATGCCGCCGATCCGCAGCCGGTTCTGGCTCGGCACCGCGGGCGCCTGGGAGCGCCTCGGCACGGGCCTCGCCCTGCCCTTCGCCGGGCTGCACGTGGTCGATGCGACCAAGCAACTCTACCGGCCCGTCACCGTTCGGCAGGTGCGCCGCCTCGAGACCCGCGTTCCGGCCAGGGTTCTGGTGCCTGCCGGCCAGCCCGGTTAAGGCCCACGGAATGATCCCGTTCACGGGCTTTGAGTCCGCCCTCACCAGCTTCCTGCTCGCGCTGTCGGGCCTGTTCTCGATCGTGAATCCGGTGGGCTCGGCGCTGATCTTCGCGCAGGTCACGGCCGAGCGGTCGCACGCCGACCGCGCGGAGCTGTCGCGCCGGATCGGCTTCTACGCCGCGCTCGTGATGCTCGCCGCCCTCTGGGCCGGGGCGCCGATCCTCAACTTCTTCGGCGTCTCGCTGGCCGCGCTCCGCATCGCCGGCGGCCTCGTCGTCGCGGCCTCCGCCTGGACGCTGCTCTCGGCCCCCGAGGCGCGCGAGGCCCGCAAGCAGGCCGAGGCCGGGCCGGAACCCGGCGAGGGCGTGCGCGGCGAGGGGCTGGCCGAGGTCGCGTTCTTCCCCCTGACGCTGCCCTTCACCACCGGGCCCGGCACCATCGCGGTGGCGATCGCCCTCGGTGCCAACCGCCCGGCGGAGGGGCCGGACCGGATCGGCTTCTATATCGGCGCCTCGCTCGCGGCGCTCGCCATCGCCGGCATGGTCCGCCTCGCCTACGGCTCGGCCGACCGGGTCGTGACCCTGATCGGGCCGGTGCGGGCCCGCGTCCTCGGGCGCCTCTCGGCCTTCCTGCTGCTCTGCGTCGGCACGCAGATCACCGTGAACGGCATCTCGGACGTGCTCGGGCCGCTGATCGCCGCCGCCCACAAGGCTTGAACTCCGCGCGATTGCGGTAGAAGCACCCGCACGAAGCGGCGGTTCGGAAGATGGGGCAGGCATGAAGCTCGTGGTCGTGGGCGCTGAAGGGCGCATGGGGCGGATGCTGATCCGCGCGGTGGCCGAGGCCGAGGGCTGCTCCCTGCACGGCGCCATCGAGCGCGCAGGCTCCCCGGCGATCGGGCGCGATGCCGGGCTGCTCGCGGGAATCGGCGAACTCGGCGTACCCGTCACCGACGATCCGCTCCCGCTGTTCGTGGCCGCCGACGGGGTGCTCGACTTCACCGCCCCGGCCGCGACCGTGGCCTTCGCCGAACTCGCCGCGCAGGCCCGCATCGTCCACGTCATCGGCACCACCGGCTTCTCCGAGGACGACCTGGAGCGCCTGCGGGCGGCGAGCTTCCATGCCCGCCTCGTACGCTCGGGCAATATGTCGCTGGGCGTCAACCTGCTGGCCGGCCTCGTGCGCAAGGTCGCGGCGACGCTGGGTGAAGAGTTCGACATCGAGGTGCTGGAGATGCACCACCGCATGAAGGTCGATGCTCCCTCGGGCACCGCCCTGCTGCTCGGCGAGGCGGCGGCGCAAGGGCGCAACGTGTCGCTCGCCGAGACCAGTGTGGCGACGCGCGAAGGCCATACCGGCGCGCGCCGGCCCGGCGATATCGGCTTCGCGACTTTGCGGGGCGGCTCGGTGGTCGGCGACCACAGCGTGATCTTCGCCGGCCCCTCCGAGCGGATCACCCTCTCCCACCACGCCGAGGACCGGGCGATCTTCGCCCGCGGCGCGCTCAAGGCCGCGCAATGGGCCTTCGACAAGCCGCCGGGCCTCTACGGCATGGACGACGTGCTGGGGCTGTGAGGCCCACGACCGATCGACGATGATGCGCTCATCGTCGATCGTCCCTGCGACGGCAGGATCATCTGTCTTGCCCCGCGCCACGCGGTATGACAGCTCGGCTTATCCGTAGCGACTCGTCTTTTCGACGAGACCGCCCGAGCTTGGGCGTCGGCATGGGCTCTGCTAAGCAGCGCCGCAACGGGCCTGCCCGATCTTCCAAGATGATGGATCTCCCATGGAGCGCATGCTCGTCCTCGCTCGCCACGGCCAGAGCGAATGGAACCTCAAGAAGCTGTTCACCGGCTGGCGCGACCCGGACCTGACGCCGCTGGGCGTGGAGGAGGCCCGCACTGCCGGTCGCTGGCTCAAGGCTCAAGGCTCGCAGTTCGACGTGGCCTTCACCTCGAACCTCAAGCGCGCCCAGAACACCTGCGCGCTGATCCTCGAATCGATGGGCCAGTCCGGCCTGGAGACGATCCGCTCCGAGGCGTTGAACGAGCGCGATTACGGCGATCTCGCCGGCCTCAACAAGGACGATGCCCGCGAGCGCTGGGGCGATGCCCAGGTCCATGAGTGGCGCCGCTCCTACGACGTGCCGCCCCCCGGCGGTGAGAGCCTGAAGGACACCGCGGCCCGCGTGCTGCCCTACTACATCCAGCACATCCTGCCCCGCGTCATGGGCGGCGAGCGGGTGCTGGTGGCCGCCCACGGCAACTCGCTGCGCGCCCTGGTGATGGTGCTCGACGGCATGACCACCAAGACGATCGCCAGCCTCGAGATCGCCACCGGCATCCCGCTGGTCTACCACCTCAAGGCCGATACCACGGTCGAGTCCAAGCTGATCCTCGACAAGGACATCGACGCCGCGGACTGAGAAAGTCCCGGTTTCGAAAGGACACGTCCTTTCGTGGGTCCAGGTCAAAGCCCTGGCCGGCGGAGCCATCCATGGGGCTCCGCCCCATCCCCCGCCAAAGGGCTCGCCCTTTGGGAACCCCTTATTGAGGGAGAACTTCGGTGATCGCGCGGGCGACGCGCGCGGTCGAGCCGGATTCGTCCAGCGGGTTGCGGCGCAGGCGGTGGCGCAGGGCGCTCGGCGCCACCTGCCGCAGATGCTCGATCCCCACCGTCTCCGCGCCGTCGAGCGCCGCCAGCGCGCGGGCGGTGCGCATCAACGTGAGTTCGCCGCGCAGGCCGTCGGTGCCGAGTGCCAAGCACAGCTTGGCCGCCGCCTCCAGCACCGCATCCGGCACGGTGACGCTGCCCAGCCGCTCGCGGGCGGCGACGATGCGCTTCTGCAGCGCCTTCTCGGTCTTGGCGTGCGCGGCGCAGAACCCTTCCGGGTCGCGCTCGTAGGCGTCGCGGCGGCGCACCACCTCGATCCGGGTGGCGATCTCCGTCGGCGTGCCGACCTCGCAGGCGAGGCCGAACCGGTCGAGGAGCTGCGGGCGCAACTCGCCCTCCTCCGGGTTGCCGCTGCCGACGAGGACGAACCGGGCCGGATGGCGCAGCGACAGGCCCTCCCGCTCCACCGTGTTGACCCCGGAGGCCGCCACGTCGAGCAGAAGGTCCACGAGGTGGTCCTCCAGCAGATTCACCTCGTCGATGTAGAGGAAGCCGCGGTTGGCCCGCGCCAGCAGGCCGGGCTCGAACGCCTTCTCGCCCCGCGTCAGCGCCCGCTCCAGATCGAGCGCGCCGACCACCCGGTCCTCGGTGGCGCCGAGCGGCAGATCGACCACCGGCACCGGGATCGTGTGCGTCTTGCCCCTTCCCTGAGAGCAGTGTGGGCAGTCGGCGGCCGGGGCGTCGGGCGAGCAGGAATAGGGGCAGCCGGCGACCGCGCGGATCTTCGGCAGCAGGGCGGCGAGCGCCCGGATCGCCGTCGACTTGCCGGTGCCGCGATCACCGAAGACGAGCACGCCGCCGACCGTCGGATCGACCGCGGCGATCAGCAGGGCCCGCTTCATCTCCTCCTGGGCGACGATGGCGGTGAAGGGGAAGGCAGGCACCGGGCGGGGGTTTCCGTGTCTGGCGCCGATGGGGGATCCGGTGTCACGGACGGTCGGCGGGGCCAAGCGATCATGCACGATTCCGCAGGCGGGGCCAGCCGAGCTTGAGCGCCGTTGGGCGATCCGCTCAACCACGCACAGCGCGACTCACAAGCCCTTGCAGCGGCTGCGCAGAAGCCCGCCGAACTCCTTTTCCGAGCCCTGGACCTGACCGAGCCGCTCGGCCCGCTCCGGCCCGGACAGGCAGCGGCCGTAGACGCCCGCGATGCGGCGCATGGTGTCGACGTGGCGGCGCCAGACGCGGCAGCGGCTCGCGTCGTCGTCGCCCCCGCTCTCCAACTGGTCGATCGCTTGGCGCTGCATGGAATTGGCCACGAGCACGTCGCGGGCACAGGTCGTGTCGCTCTGGGCGAGGGCGAGGCAGGGCCAGAGGCTCGCGGCGGCGAGGAGGCCGAAACGGGTCGTCGCAGTCATTTCAGGAGCGTCATCTCAGGCGGCCTGGGGCGTGGAACCGTGGGCAAGCAGGGCGTAGAGCGCGGTGGCGTCGCGGGCGGTGCGGATGCGCTCCAGCATGCCGGGCTCGCGCAGCACGCGGGCGACCTGGGCCAAAGCCTTGAGATGATCGGCGCCCGCGCCCTCGGGGGCGAGCAGCAGGAAGGCGACGTCGATCGGCTGGCCGTCCAGCGCGTCGAAATCCACCGGCTTCTCCAGCCGGGCGACGAGGCCGAACAGCTTGCCGAGCCGGGCCAGCTTGCCGTGCGGGATCGCCACGCCGTCGCCGATGCCGGTGGAGCCGAGACGCTCGCGCTGAAGCAGCGTCTCGAAGATGTCGCGCTCGGACAGGTCCGGCAGGTGCCGGGCCGAATGGGCCGCGAGTTCCTGGAGCGCGTGCTTCTTGTCCCGCGCGCGCAGGGACGGGACGACGGCGTCCTGACTCAGGAAATCCAGGATCGGCATGAAAACAAAACGCCCTGTGGGCGGAATCCATCCATCGATCCCGCGCTCGTGTGCGAGGCGTCCGGGCCGGTTGACGGCCCGGCCCTCGGGAAAGGACGCCCCGGAGGGGGACGTGCCTCAGGCGCGCTCGTCCGGAGGATCGACCCACCCGATCGCGCCATCGCTGCGCCGGTATACGACGTTGATGCGCCCCGTGCCAGCGTGAACGAAGACGACGACGGGGGCGCCGGTGAGGTCGAGCGCGGTGACGGCCTCGCTGACCGACTGGCGGCGCAGCGTCCGGGTGCTCTCGGCGACGACCGGCGGGTGCTCGCCTTCTTCCGCCTCGTCGTCCACCGGCTCGTCGTCCACGGCCTCGTCCGGGGCGGCGAAGACGGCATAGGCCGCCTCGATCGCGGCGCCGTTCTGGGCGCCCGCGCCGTGGTCCTTCAGCTTGTGCTTGTAGCGGCGTAGGCGCTTCTCCAGCCGGTCCGCGGTCTGCTCGAAGCTCGCATGGGCGTCATGGGCGTTGCCCGAGGCTTCCAGCGTGAGTCCGGTGGCGAGGTGGACGACGCAATCGGTGCGGTAGGCCGTGCCGTCGCGCCGGAGCGTGACGTGGCCGGTGCAGGTGCTGCTCATGTGCGGATCGAGATATTTCGCCAGCGTCGCCGCCATCCGGTCCTCGACCCGGCCCCGCAGAGCCGTCCCGAGGTCGAGGCCATGCCCCGTGACCCGCAAACCTGCCATCGATGTCTCCGATCTCCTCCCGAGGCATCGAGAGTTAGAAAGCGGGACTCGGCAAGTCAACGAAAAGGCAAGCCGACGAACGGCGCGGGGGGCGGGGCGAGGCCCCTTTCAGACCCACCACCACCCGTCATTCCGGGGCCGCGCAGCGGAACCCGGAATCCACCCGTGATGTGGGATGCCCGGTTGGAACTGCACCGCCGTGCCCAGTCGTGGATTCCGGGTTCTTGCCTTCGGCGAGCCCCGGAATGACGACGGAGGGCTTTTGAAAGCGGGCCCGAACCGCGTCGGCGCCACGCGCTCCTTATCGCCCCGCGTGCGCCATCCTGGCCCGCCGCCGCTCGATCGAGGAGGGAATCCGCAGCGACTCCCGGTACTTCGCCACGGTGCGCCGGGCGATGTCCACGCCCTCGTCGCGCAGGCGCTGCACCAGGGCGTCGTCGGAGAGCACGTCGGAGGCCTCGGCATCGACGAGCTGCTTGATGCGGTGGCGCACGGCTTCGGACGAATGGGCGGCGGCGCCCGCGGCGCCGGGAATCGCGGCGGTGAAGAAGTACTTCATCTCCAGCGTGCCGCGGCTGGTGCCGATCGACTTGTTGGAGGTGACCCGCGAGACGGTCGATTCGTGCATACCGATCGCCTCGGCGACCGTCTTGAGGTTCAAGGGGCGCAGATGCGCGACGCCGTGCAGGAAGAACGCGTCCTGCTGGCGCACGATCTCGGTGGCGACCTTGAGGATGGTGCGCGCCCGCTGCTCCAGGCTGCGGGTGAGCCAGTTTGCCGTCTGCAGGCACTCGGACAGGAACGCCTTGTCCCCTTCCGCCACCGCGCCCTTCGAGACGCGGGCGTAATAGCTCTGGTTGACCAGAACCCGCGGCAGCGCCTCGCCGTTCAGCTCCACCAGCCACGAGCCGTCGGGGGCGGCGCGCACGAACACGTCGGGGATCAGCACCTCGACGGCCTGGGCGCCGAAGGCGCGGCCGGGCTTGGGGTCGAGCCGGCGGATCTCGGCGAGCATCTCGACCAGATCCTCGTCGTCGACGCCGCAGAGCTTGCGCAGGGCGGGAAAATCGCGCTTGGCCACGAGGTCGAGGCGCGAGACCAGGGCCTCCATCGCCGGATCGAACCGGTTCTGCTCGCGCAGCTGGATCGCGAGGCATTCGGCGAGGTCGCGGGCGGCGATCCCCGGCGGGTCGAAGGTCTGGACGAGCCTCAGGACGCGAGCCACGTCGTCGAGCCGGGCGCCGAGACGCTCGGACACGGCGTCGATCGACTCGCGAAGATACCCGGCCTCGTCCACGGCATCGATCAGGAAGCTGCCGATCAGCCGATCCGAGGGAGACGACGTCGCGAGGTCGAGCTGCGCGGCGAGGTGTTCGCGCAGGGACGTCTCGGCGGTCAGGCTCGCCTCGAAATCGGGCAGCTCGCCGTCGAAGCTGCCGCCGGTGTTGCCGTAGGGCGCGGGCGTCAGCGAGAGCATGTCGCCGCCGGCCTGCTCGCGCGGGGCCGGGTTCTCGTCGGCGAAGACGTTGTCGAGGCGGGTGTCGAGCGCGTTCTCCATCTCGCTGCGGCTCGACGTCATGTCCTGGCTGAGCCAGGATTCCGGCTCGGGCGCCTCGCCGCCGTCGTAGTCGCCGCCGGATTCAGGCGCGGGCTCCGGCGCCTCGCGCTCGGGTCCGGCCTCGCCTTCGACGCGCTCCAGGAGCGGATTGCGCTCCAGCTCGGCATCGACATAGGCTGCGAGATCGAGCTGCGAGAGCTGCAGCAGCTTGATCGCCTGCAGGAGCTGCGGGGTCATCACCAGGGCCTGACCCTGGCGCATCTCCAACCGTTGCAGCAGACTCATGGCGAAGCCTAACCCCCGAGAAGCATTGATTAATCACGATCCCTGCGGGGACCGTGCCCGTTCCGGCACAATTCTTGCTCCTTCATTTGACAGGTCTAGCCCCTCCCCGTCCGCCCGTCAAAGCGTGATTGGCCGACTCCCTCGGGAAAACCCGTCGCAGCGGCAGCGGCGCCACACGAACCGCCCCCCGCGGACACGCCAACGCATTCAGGCCCGGCCGGCGCCAATAAAGTGTTGCACGCCGGCGGGTGATGTCGGGACTGGTTGAGGGAGGGTTAGCGGGACCGCGGAGACTGCAACGGCCCCCGCAGGCGAGGGGCGGCTAGAGCATCGTCCCGAAAGGTGGGAACCGGCTTTCGGAAAAAAGCCGATGCTCTACAGGCGGAAATCCTCGCCCAGATACAGCCGCCTTGCATCCTCGTTCGCCACGATCTGCTCGGGCGTGCCTTCGGTGAGGATGCGGCCGGAATGGGCGATGTAGGCGCGGTCGATCAGGCCCAGCGTCTCGCGGACGTTGTGATCCGTGATGAGCACGCCGATGCCGCGCTGCTTGAGGTGCTTCACCAAGTCCTGGATGTCGCCGACCGCGATCGGGTCGATGCCGGCGAAGGGCTCGTCGAGCAGCATGAAGGTCGGCGAGGAGGCGAGCGCCCGGGCGATCTCGCAGCGGCGGCGCTCGCCGCCCGACAGCGCGATCGAGGGCGACTTGCGTAAGCGAGCGATGTCGAACTCGTCCAGCAGCGATTCGAGCTTGCGCTCGCGGGCCTTGCGGTCGGGCTCGGCGACTTCGAGCACGGCGCGGATGTTGTCCTCGACCGTGAGGCCCCGGAAGATCGAGGCTTCCTGCGGCAGGTAGCCGATGCCCAGCCGTGCGCGCTGGTACATCGGCAGATGGGTGATCTCCATCCCGTCGAGGCTGATGAAGCCGCGATCGGCCGGGACGAGGCCGGTGATCATGTAGAAGATCGTGGTCTTGCCCGCGCCGTTGGGGCCGAGCAGTCCCACCGCCTCGCCGTTGTGGACGGTGAGCCCGGCCTCGTGAACCACGGTGCGGGCGCCGTAGCTCTTGCGCAGGCCCCGTACGTAGAGGACGCCCTGGCCGCCCTCGCCCGCCGGCTGGCCGGCCTCGGAACGGGGCGCGGACCGGCCGCGCCCGAACAGACGGCCGAACAGGCCGCCGGTGCGGGGCCGCCCGGTCGGCTTCGCGTCGGCGCCCGCGCGCAGCGGAGCCGCCACCGGCATCGCGGCGCCCGTCACGTCAGTTCGCCTGCGCCCGCGTCTTCGGGGCGGGTTTCTCGGCGGCGGCCTTGGCGGGCTTGCCCGCCACCGCCGGCTGGGCGCAGCCCTTCGGGCCCGCCGTGCCCGATTTCCCTTGCGCGTCGCCCCCCTGCCCCGGCACGAACATCGCCGAGACGCGCCCGCCCGCCACCGGGTCCATGTTCGCCCGGCCGGTGGCCATGTCGTAGACGAGGCGCGAGCCGCGGGTGACGTTCTGGCACTGGCTGAGTACGACGTTGCCCGTCAGGATGATGCGCTTGGCCTCTTGGTCGAACACCGCGTTGTCGCCGGTGGCGACCTGATCCTTCTGCGAGACCGTCACGGGGCCGGCGCACTCGACCTTGCGGATGCCGTTGCCGGCGAGCGCGTTGGCGTCCTTGGGCTTCTCGGCTTCCACCGCGGCGGTCTTGCTTGCTTCCTTGCCGGGGTCCTTGTCGCGGTCGCGCTTGTAGTGGACGGTCAGCGTCGAGCAGCGGATCGTGCTGTCGCTCTGCACGGCGACGACGTTGCCGGCGAAGACCGCCTTGCTCTCCTTGTCGAACACGTCGAGCCGGTCGGCGTCGATCTTGATCGGCCCCTTGCCGCCGCCGACGGTGCCGAGCGGGGCGGGCTTTGCATCCTTGGCGGCCGCGGGCGCTTGTGCCACGGCGCCCGCCCCCGGTGCGGTAAGGGCGAGTGCCAGGGCGGCGAGCAGCGCCCGCGTGACGGGGCGGCTCATCGGCCGGCCTCCGGCGCCTCGGCCGCCGAGGTGCGGATGCGCTCGGGCGCCTTGCCCCCGTCCTCGCCGTGGAACACCGCCTGAACCCGGCCGACGAAGGAGATGACCCGGCCGTTCTCGATCACGTCGAGGCTGTCGGCGTTGATCGAGCCCGAGGGCACCGTGACGGTGACGGGCTTCGTCGAGTGGACGCTGCCAGCCTTGAAGTCGATGGTGGCCACCGAGAGGCGGATCTCCTCGCCCTTGTCGGTCCAGAGGCGGATGTCGTTCTCGAGGTTGAGCGAATCCTTGCTCGAATCGAACACGCCACCCTGCGCCTGGAGATAGGCGCGCCCGCCCTTGTCGTCGGTGGCGACGTGGCCCTTCATCGCCTGCAGCTCGATGATGCTGGGCTTGCGCACGTCCTGCTGCGCGGCGGTGGCCGTGACCTCGTAGCCGCGCTCGCCCTTGCGGAAGCCGGAAAGCCGCGGGCTCTCCATCGTGACCTTGGTGCCGGAGACCGAGATCGGTCCGAACTCGACCGCGGGCAGCCCGCTGGAGAGCGGCCCCCACAGCACGAAGCCGGCCAGCCCCAGCACGGCGAGGCCCGCCGCCGCCGGGATGACGCGGCGCAACGTGCGCACCTGGGCGCTGTGGCGGCGCGCCCGGCCGTGCGCCTTGCGGCGGCGCGCGGTCTCGTTCGCGGCCAGCACGTCGGCGCCTCTGTCCGTCCGGAGGGGGTCGGCCACCTGCATCGCGTTCCCGAAAGGGTCGGCGCGTGCGGTCGCGCCAGGGCCGGCCGGATGGCCTGCCGCAATGGCGAAGTTATGGCCTCGATTGGGAGAAATGATCAACGCCGCCCGCGTGCGCCCCCGCACCGACGGCCCTGCGAAACCACCCGGAATCCCGCGCTCTGCGCAGTCCGACCGCACCCGTTGCGCGGCCGCATCAGGTCCGCGGGTCCGGCGGAGGGTCAGGAATGCGCAAAAATGTCGGTCTCGGGCCAGCCGGCGAGGTCGAGTCGGGCCCGCGTCGGCAGGAAGTCGAAGCAGGATCGGGCGAGGTCGGTGCGGCCCTCGCGCGCCAGCATCGCGTCGAGCCGCTCGCGGGCCGCGTGGAGATGCAGCACGTCCGAGGCCGCGTAATCGATCTGCGCCTGGCTCAAGGTTTCGGCGCCCCAGTCGGACGATTGCTGCTGCTTCGAGAGATCGACGCCGACGCATTCGCGCACGACGTCCTTCAGCCCGTGGCGGTCGGTGTAGGTGCGGGCGAGCTTGGAGGCGATCTTGGTGCAGTAGACCGGCCCCGGCATCACCCCGAAGGCCTGGAACAGGACCGCGAGATCGAACCGGGCGAAGTGGAAGATTTTGAGGACGTTCGCGTCGGCGAGCACCTGCTTCAGCCGCTCGGCCCGATCGCCCGGGCGCACCTGCACCACGTCCGCCGTGCCGTCGCCGCGGGAGATCTGCACCACGCAGAGCCGGTCGCGGTGCGGATTGAGCCCGAGCGTCTCGGTGTCGATGGCGATGGCGGGACCCGGCTCGAAATCGGCCGGCAGGTCGCCGCGGTGCAGTCGGATTCTTTGGTTGTGGGCGGACATGGCCTGCGGCTTGGCATGATCAGGAGGCTGCGAGGGCGCCTAGCACCCTCGCAGCCGCCTCGAAAGCTCAAGCGCGCCGGGCCGGCTCACTTTTGCTTGGCGATGATCTTGTCCTTGATGTCGGCGTAGACCGCCTCGGGGATGATCTTCTTGTGCACGAGGTCATCCTTGCCGCGATAGGGGCGGCCCTTGACGATGGCGGCCGAGCGCGCCTCGCCGATGCCCTTGAGCTGGCTCAGTTCCTGCGCCGAGGCGGAGTTGATGTCGATCAGAGCGGTCTTGTCGGCGGGCGCCTCCGGCTTGGCGGCCTCGGGCTTCGTCGGCGCCGTCGGCGGGCTCGCGGGCGCCGCGGTCGGGGCCTTGGGCGCCGTCGGCGCGGCGGGACTGGGCGTCTGCGCGAGCGCCGGGGCGGCGAGCAGGGCAAGGGTGGCGGCGAGGGTGGTGATACGGGACGCGCGCATGTCGATCTCCCGACATCCGGCCCCGGCGGGGCCGGCGGATGGCTGCCGGTGTCGCGGCGGAGACTTCTTCGGCGCCGCGCCGGCAAAGTGACGGGTAGGCCCGGCCGGTTGAACCGTCCTTGAACGGGCACAGCGCGGGCTTTGTCACGCGCCGACCGGAACCGGGCCGGATGCGGGCCGTTCAGGCACCGCCGCCGGGTGCGCGGGTCAACACGGCTCCGCCCGGCCCCACGACAGGAGAACCCCATGGTCGACACCGACAGGATCACCGGCGCCGCGCGCGACCTCGGCGGCCGGATTCAGGGCGCGGTCGGCGACCTGACCGGCTCGCGCCGCGACTCGGCCGAAGGCCGGCTCCGCGAGGCGCAAGGGACGGCGGAAAACCTCTACGGGCAGGCCAAGGACGCCGTACGCCACGCCGCCGACCGGGCGCATGATTACGCCGAGGAGGCCTACGACTACGCGGAGGACGCCTATGAGCGCGGGCGCCACGCCGTGCGCGAGGGGCACGACCGTTCCGCCGAGTGGCCGCACGTCTCGCTGGTGGTGGCCGGCCTCGTCGGCTTCGGCCTCGGTCTTCTGGTCAGCGCCCGCCGCGACTGAGGGGATCCGCCGTCGTCAGGCTTCGACCGGCCGTAGCGCCTCGGGCTTGCGCCGGGGGGCGCTGCGGGTCTGGTTGCGGCCGCCGGACTTGGCCGCGTAGAGCGCCGCGTCGGCCCGGCGGTAGAGGTCCTCGGCGGTGTCGGCCTCGTCCTCGGGCCCGAGGGCGAGGCCGATGCTGACCGTGACCGGCTCGGTGGCCACGGAGGCGACCGACAGCGTCGCGACCGCCGCGTGCAGCCCGGCGGCGACGCGCTGTGCTCCGTCCCGGTCGGTCCCGGGCAGGAGAATCGCGAATTCCTCGCCGCCGATCCGGCAGACGAGGTCGCCCGGCCGCCGGGCCGCGTCCGTGAACCGCGCGCCGAGTTCCCGCAGCAGGGTGTCGCCGACGCCGTGGCCGTGCCGGTCGTTCCAGCGCTTGAAGTGATCGACATCGACGACGAGCAGCGCCAACGGCGCCCCCGAGCGCCGGGCCTCGCTCCAGCGCAGGGCCAGGGTCTCGTCGTAGCGGCGACGGTTGGCCAGCCCCGTCAGGCCGTCGATGTGGGAGAGCCGCCCGAGTTCGACCCGCATCCGCTCGCTTCGGGCGAGTTCGCGCCCGAACAGGAGCGAGAGGGCGATGGCGAGCCCGCACAGGGCCAGCACCGCGGCGCCGATGACGAGCGCCTTGCCCCGCCACTCGGCCTCGATCTCGTTCACCGACAGCGCGACGTTGAGGATCAGCGGCAGGTCGCCGACCCGGGTGAAGGTGTAGGAGCGCTCGACGCCGTCGCTCTTCGAGCGCGCGACGAAGCTTCCGCTGCGGGCGGCTTTGTAGTGTTCGAAATTCGGAAGTCCGACGATGCTGGCGCCGATATCGCCCTCCCGCACCGGATGGCGCATCAGCCGTGTGCCGTCGTCGAGATAGAGGTTGATCGCACCGTCGCGTCCCAGGCCGAGCCGGGCGAAGATGCCGCTGAAAAAGGACAGCCTGAGGCTCGCCGTCACCACGCCGCCGAACGAACCGTCGGGCTTGTCGATCCGGCGGCTCAGCACGATCACGGGGACGCCCGACAGCCGCGAGATCACGGGGCGGCCGATGTGGAGGCCGAGATCGGCCCGCACCTTGTGCGCCTTGAAGTAGTCCCGGTCGGCGTTGTTGACCCGGCGCGGGGGCAGCGCGCCCGCGTCGATCATGCTGTCGCCGTGCTCGTCGAGGACGAGGATCACGCCCATGTCGCGCGCCGTCGCCGCGCGATCGAACAGGACGAGCTGGCGCAACTCCGGGCTCAAGCCCTTCCCTTCGATCGCCTTCAGGTTGTCGATCACGGCGCGCAGCGAGAGGTCGATGATCTCGAAATTGCGGGCGATGTCGCCCTCGATCACCTGCAGCAGGTTGCCCGAGATCTGCTGCGCCCGCTCCCAGGCCTCGCGCCGCATGTCGAGCAGCATCAGCCCGGACAGGGCCAGCATGCCGAGCGGCGCCAGCACGCCCAGGGCGAGCCGGGTCCGGGCGGAGCGAAGCCACCGCACGAGGCGGAGCGGCGGGATCATCGGGATGCGTCACGTTCGAGGAGCGGCCGGGCATTTGACCGGTCCCGGCTTAAGAACCTGTTTCCGCGATCAACCGTAGCCTGTACGCATCTCCCCGCCCCGGGGGGGGCGGATTACACGAAAACGTGAAGCTTCCCGCGGGATGACGACGCCGTGTACCGCGGAACCGTCCGGGCGGCGGCGGTTTAGCGCGGCGCAGCCGGATCGGGCCCCGCCCGCACCGTTTTCCTCCAGCCCCGAGGCCGCCGATGGTGCCCGACCCGCGTCCCGCTTCCGCCCCGGAGCGCCAACCCTCGCGCGCGGCCCTGCGCGGGCTCGACATGCTCAACCTGACCCTCGCCGACGTGCGCGACGGGCTCGGGCCCTATCTCGCGATCTACCTGCTGGCGGTGCGCGGGCCCGAGCAGGGCTGGAACGAGGCGACCATCGGCCTCGTGATGACCATCGCCGGCATCGCCGGCCTCATCGCCCAGACCCCGGCGGGCGCCCTGATCGACCGCAGCCGTAACAAGCGCGCCATCGTCATCGCCGCCGCGGTGGCCGTGACGCTGAGCTGCCTCGTCCTGCCCTGGATCTCGAACTTCGCGCTGGTCGCCGCCACGCAGTCCATCTCGGCCATCGCCGGGGCAATCTTTCCACCCGCGCTCGCCGGCATCACGCTCGGCATCGTCGGGCCGAAGTACTTCGCCAAGCAGATCGGCCGCAACGAGGGCTTCAACCACGCCGGCAACGCCGTCTCGGCGATGCTGGCGGGGGGGCTGGCCTACCTGTTCGGGCCGATCGTCGTGTTCTGGCTGATGGGCATCCTGGCGGCGCTCTCCATCGGCGCGATGCTGCTGGTCCCGGCCAAGGACATCGACGACGATCTGGCCCGCGGCCTCGACCGGGCCGAGGATCAGGGCGGCGAGCAGCCGTCGGGCCTCAGCCTGCTCCTGCGCAACAGGCATCTGATGCTGTTCGCCGGCCTCTGTGCAGCCTTCCACCTCGCCAACGCGGCGATGCTGCCCTCCGTCGGCCAACTCCTGACCAAGGTGGTCGGCAAGGACTACGCCACCTCGCTCATCGCGATCTGCATCGTCGCGGCCCAGCTCGTCATGGTGCCGATCGCCGTGATGGTCGGGCGCAAGGCCGACCAATTCGGCCGCAAACCGATCTTCCTCGCCGCCTTCGGCTTCCTGGCCCTGCGCGGCGTGCTCTACACGGTCTCGGACAACCCGTTCTGGCTGGTCGGCGTGCAGTGCCTCGACGGCATCGGCGCCGGCATCTTCGGGGCGCTGTTCCCGATCGTGGTGGCCGACCTGACCCGCGGCACCGGGCGCTTCAACGTCGCGCAGGGCGCGGTGGCGACGGCGCAGGGCCTCGGCGCCTCCTTCAGCGCGACGCTGGCCGGGGTCATCATCGTCGGCGCCGGGTATTCGGCGGCCTTCCTCGTGCTGGCGGCGATCGCGGCGGCCGGCTTCGTGGTCTACCTGCTGTTCATGCCCGAAACCTACGGTTACGAGCCGAAATCCGGTGCGGCGAACGGCCCGGCCGTTCCACCCGCCGCGGTGGTGCCGGCGGAGTAGGTCAGCGCTCGGGCGGGATCGAGTACGTGCCGGTGGCGTGGCAGACGATGTCGTCCGAGCCCGCGCTCCGCAGCGCCACCTCACCGACCGCGAGACGGCGCCCGAGCTTAAGCAGGCGGCACTCGGCGAACAGCGCGCCGGGGCCGGGCTTGCGCAGGAAGTTGAACGACAGGTTCGTCGTCACCGCGAGCCCGACGGGGCCGATATTGGCCAGGATCGCGGCATAGAGCGCGTAATCGGCCAAAGCCATCATGGCCGGGCCGGAGACGGTGCCGCCGGGGCGCAGGTGGCGCTCGTCGCCGTCGAGCCGCATCCGCGCCGAGAGCGGGCCGACCGCCTCCAGATGGTAGACGCGCCCGCCCGCGTTCATCTGCGGGAAGTCCCGGTCGAGGAAGGCGATCGTGTCCTCGAGCGTCATCGCGGTCGTGCTCATGCCCCGCCTTGCAGCACGGCCCGGCTTGGCCGACAAGAGCGGTCATGATCCCGACCCTCGACGGCGCTCCCGAAGGCCTCTCGACGCGGCACGACCGCTACGCGGACGGGCATATCCGTGAGATTCTCAAGGAAACCCACTCGATTGCACTCGTCGGCGCCTCGGCCAATCCCGCGCGCCCGAGCTACATCGTGTTCAAATACCTGTCCGAGCGCGGCTACGCGGTGACCCCGGTCAATCCCGGGCTCGCCGGCCAGACCCTGCTCGGCCGCCCGGTGGTGGGCCGCCTCGCCGACCTACCGGGCCCGGTCGACATGGTCGAGATCTTTCGGAATTCCGCCGCCGCCGGACCCCTGGTCGACGAGGCGCTCGCGCTGCCGACCCCGCCGAAGGTGATCTGGATGCAACTCGGCGTGCGCGACGACGCGGCGGCCGCGCGGGCGGAAGCCGCGGGCGTCGCCGTCATCATGAACCGCTGCCCGAAGATCGAGTACGGACGGCTGTCCGGCGAGATCGGCTGGACCGGGGTGAACTCCCGGATCATCTCGGCCAAGAAGCCGGTGATGGCCAAGGGCGGGGTGCAGAAGCGGACGATCGACGCGCCGTAAACGAAAGGCGCCCCCGACGGAGCCGGGAGCGCCCTCGAAACGACCTATCGAGGACGATTACGCCAGCGTCAGGCCGACATCCACATTGCCGCGCGTCGCGTTGGAATACGGGCAGATCTGGTGGGCGGCGTCGATGAGGCGCTGGGCGTCGGCGCGGTCGAGGCCGGGGAGATCGACCGTGAGGTCGGCAGTGATGCCGAAGCCGCCTTCCGAGCGCGGGCCGATGCCGACGGTGGCGGTGACCTTGGTCTCGGCCGGGACCTTCAGCTTGAGCTGGCCGCCGGCGACCTTGAGGGCGCCGATGAAGCAGGCGGAATAGCCCGCGGCGAAGAGCTGCTCGGGGTTGGCGCCGGAGCCGCCCGCGCCGCCGAGTTCCTTCGGGGTCGAGAGCGTGACCGCGAAGCTGCCGTCCTCGGTGCGGGCGGAGCCGTCGCGGCCGCCGGTGGCGGAAGCGGTAGTGCGGTACTTCACGTCGACGGTCATGGTCGTGTCCTCGTGGCAGGGGGGCGGAGGGCCGATCCGTTCGGCTTGACCACGGAGGTAGGCGACATCCGGATTGTGCGCAATCTAGATTTTTCCACTCATGCAAAAAGTGCATGGCACGTGATCGTCAGCGCCCTCCCCCGGTCTCCGGCATGGCGAGAACGGCCAGCAGGCTGATCCCGGCGGCGGCCGCGAGGTAGAGTCCGACGAGGCCGATGCCGCCCTGCCCCACCAGCCACTGCGCCGCGAAGGGCGCGCCCGCGGCACCGACGATGCCGGCGAGATTGTAGGTGACGGAGGCGCCGGTGTAGCGCACGCGGGTCGGAAACAGTTCGGGCAGGAGCGCGCCCATGGGTCCGAAGATCCAGCCCATGGCGAAGAGCGCGAGGCAGAGGAAGCCGAGCACCGGGGCCGGCTCGCCGCTGCCGAGCATCGGCCCGATCAGCCCGCCGAGCGCGGCGGTGACGGCAAGTCCCGACAGCATCACGGGTTTGCGCCCGAACCGGTCGGCGGCGAGCCCGGAGAGCGGGATCGCCAGCGCCATGAACAGGATCGCCACGCATTCGAACAGCAGGAAGGTTTTTCGCGAGTAGCCGAGTGCGGACGTGCCGTAGCTCAGCGCGAACACGGTCGAGAGGTAGAACACGGCATAGGCCGCCACCATCGCCAGCGTCCCGAGAAGCGTCGCCCGCCGATGCGCGGTGAAGATCGTGGCCAGCGGCACCCGCTCCGGCGGCGCCTCTTTCAGCGCGGCGCGGAAGGCCGGCGTCTCGGTCAGCTTCAGGCGCACGTAGAGACCGACGCCGACGAGCGCCGCCGAGGCCAGGAACGGCAGCCGCCAGCCCCAGGCTTCGAACGCCTCCTGGCTCAAGCCCACGCTGAGCCCCAGGAACAGAAGGTTGGCCGCGACGAAGCCCACCGGCGCGCCGAGCTGCGGAAAGATGCCGTACAGCGCCCGCCGGCCTGGCGGCGCGTTCTCGACGGCGAGCAGCGCCGCCCCGCCCCATTCCCCGCCGAAGCCGAGGCCCTGACCGAAGCGCAGCAGGCAGAGCAGGGCCGGCGCCCACCAGCCGATCGCCCCGTAGCCCGGCAGGCAGCCGATCAGCACGGTCGAGAGGCCCATGATCATCAGCGAGGCCACCAGCGTCGCCTTGCGCCCGACCCGGTCGCCGAAATGCCCGAATGCCGCCGCGCCCACGGGGCGCGCCACGAAGGCGATGGCGAAGGTGGCGAACGCCTGGAGCGTCTGCACCCCCGGCTGCCCAGCGGGGAAGAAGATCGGCCCGATCACCAGCGCGGCGGCGGTGGCGTAGATGTAGAAGTCGTAGAACTCGATCGCGGTGCCGACGAAGCTCGCGATCAGGATGCGGCGGGCGGAGGGGGCAGTCGAGGGGGCAGTCGAGGGGGCGGTCGAAACGGCGGTCATCGAGAGGGCCTGCAGGAGAATCGCCGCCGGCTTTGCGGGAGGGCCGCCCCCAAGGCAATGCTGACGGCAAGGCTCACGGTCGATCGGGTTGGCGCTGCCCCGCAACGATGGTAGGTGTCGGGATACGTCTCCGTAGCTCAGCCGGACAGAGCACAGGTTTCCTAAACCTGGGGTCGGAGGTTCGATTCCTCCCGGGGACGCCATCCCCGCCCTCCTCCGCTGCAACCGGAGCAAGGCTCGGCCGTTGGTCTGCCGATCCGGCGCCGTCTCGCTTCGCCGGCAGGCAGCGGAATGGACGACGACACCGCCACCCTCACGACCTCATCGCATCCCGTCACCTTCCGCGGGCGGGGGCTCGGCCTGCGCTCGTCCGAGCGGCTCACGCTTCTGGTCTGTCCGCTCTGCTCGCAACGCAACGGCGAGCGGATGGCCGCGTTCGGCACCTGCGTCTGGTGCGGCTACGAGCCCTCGCGGCGCGACGAGGAGCCGGTTGCCGGAGAGCCGTCCTCGTCTCGAAAAGCGAGCAATTTTAACAAATGAGATTTTCTGTGGGTCGCGGCGGGTAAGGCTTGCGTGCTCGGCCGATTCGGCCGAACAGACGACGCAAGCGGAGCCGTGCAGGACGAGATGGCGGGGCAGAAGACCGACGAGCGCGACGTCATCCTGGGTCAACGCATCGCCGAGCAGCGCAAGCGCTCGCGGCTGACTCAGCGCGCCGTCGCCGACAGCTTCGGCATGTCCGCGGCCCAGCTGCAGAAATACGAGAAGGGCGTCAACCGGATCAGCGCGATCCACCTCGCCATCCTCAGCCGCATGACCGGTACGCCGCTCTCCGAATTCCTCGACGGCATCCCGCACCCCGACGCGGAGACGGAGCGCGGCTTTGCCGACGCCCCGCAGCAGCCGCTCGCCGCCGAGCCGTGGTCGGACCTCGCCCGCGCCTTCGCCCGGCAGATCAGCGAGAGCTTCAGCGACGAACAGCGCCGCGATCTCTCCGCGGCGATCGAAGCGTTCGGCCGCGAATTGAAAAACTGACCCTACGACGGACGGGGATCGTTCGTTCGGCTATCGTTCGTTATAACGGACGAATTCGCCATTCCGCCTTGACCGTCCCTTTCGGCGGTGCGACAAGCCGAGTTCCTTATGGCCGGGTCAAGCGACGCCGCGAAGGCGCGTGCCCGACGCTTCCGGGGTCCTCCGATGCCGCGCTCAGACTTCCTGTTCACCAGCGAATCCGTCTCTGAGGGCCACCCCGACAAGGTGAGCGACCGTATCTCGGACACCGTGGTCGATGCCTACCTCGCCGCGATGCCGGAGGCCCGCCTCGGCGTCGAGACGCTGACCACCACGAACTACATCGTGATCGGCGGCGAGGTGCGCGGGCCCGATTCCGTGACCTTCAAGGATCTGGAGGAACTGACCCGCGAGGCCGTGAAGGACATCGGCTACGAGCAGTCGGGCTTCCACTGGAAGAACAACCAGATCGACATCCGCCTGCACGCGCAGTCCGCCGACATCGCCCAGGGCGTGGACGCCGCGGGCAACAAGGACGAGGGCGCGGGCGACCAGGGCATCATGTTCGGCTACGCGTCGGACGAGACCCCGGCCCTGATGCCGGCCCCGATCTACTACGCCCACAAGATCCTCAAGGACCTCGCCGACGCCCGCAAGAGCCGGCAGGGCGACGCCGCCAAGCTCGGCCCCGACGCCAAGAGCCAGGTCACCGTGCGCTACGCCGACGGCCGCCCGGTCGAGGCGACCCAGATCGTGCTCTCGACCCAGCACCTCGACGAGAGCCTGGATTCGGCCGACGTGCGCGCCATCGTCGAGCCCTATATCCGCGCGGCCCTGCCGCAGGACTGGGTCACCGAGAAGACGGTGTGGCACGTCAACCCGACCGGCAAGTTCGTGATCGGCGGTCCCGACGGCGATGCCGGCCTCACCGGCCGCAAGATCATCGTCGACACCTATGGCGGCGCGGCGCCCCACGGCGGCGGCGCCTTCTCGGGCAAGGATCCGACCAAGGTCGATCGCTCGGCGGCCTACGCGGCCCGCTACCTCGCCAAGAACGTGGTCGCCGCCGGCCTCGCTCGCCGTGCCACGATCCAGCTCTCCTACGCCATCGGCGTGGCCAAGCCCCTGTCAATCTACGTCGATCTGCACGGCACCGGCACCGTCGACGAGGCCAAGCTCGAGAGCGTGCTGATGGATGCCCTCGACCTGTCGCCCCGCGGCATCCGCACGGCGCTCCAGCTCAACAAGCCGATCTACGCACGCACCTCGGCCTACGGCCATTTCGGCCGCGAGCCCGACGCCGATGGCGGCTTCTCCTGGGAGAAGACCGACCTCGCCGACCGGCTCAAGTCGGCCTTCTGAGCATCGACCCGAAAAGTGGCCGCCGGTTTTCGGGAAAAGTCGATGCAAGAGGAAACGACGGCGTCCCGCTGCGGACCTCAGGTCCGGAGCGGGACGCCGGAGGCCCGAACCATCATGGTGAGGGATGAGATGATCCCTCCCGAGGCGGGGGGGACCGACGAGCGCGCCTTCTACGGGCGCCGCAAGGGCAAGCGGCTGCGGCCGGGCCAGGAGCAGCGGCTCGAATCGCTGCTCCCCGAACTCCGCGTCGCGCTGCCCGAGCGCGGCGACGCTCTCGATCCCCCTGCCCTCTTTCCCGTTCCGGTGGACGAGGTGTGGCTGGAGATCGGTTTCGGCGGCGGCGAGCACCTCGCCGCCCAGGCCGCGGCGCACCCGCGCGCGGGCATCATCGGCTGCGAGCCCTTCGTCAACGGCGTGGTCAAGCTGCTGCGCGCGGTCGACGACGGCAATCTGCGCAACGTCCGCGTCTGGGACGAGGACGCGACCGCGCTGCTGGCCGCGCTCCCCGACGCGTCGCTGGCGCGGGTCTACCTGCTCTATCCCGATCCCTGGCCGAAGCGCCGCCAGCGCAAGCGCCGCTTCGTCTCGGACGCTTCGCTCGCCGAGATTGCCCGCGTGCTGCGGCCGGGCGGGCATTTCCGCTTCGCCTCCGATATCGACGACTATGCCGGCTGGACCCTGGTGCGGGCGGCCCGCTGTTCGGGACTGCGCTGGGCCGCGCAGACCGCCGACGACTGGCGCAAACCGTTCCCCGGCTGGCCCGGCACCCGCTACGAGGCCAAGGCGCTGGCGGCCGGTCGGCTGCCGAGCTACCTGACGTTCGAGCGCGTCGAGCCGTAGTCCGTCCGAGAAAGCCCGGCCTGCATCTTGCCGCCGCGCCCTCCGGGCACCATCACCGTCACGCTTCGGCTTGCGCTGCATCGGACGCTCCTGCGCGTCCGGTGGGGGCGTTGCGCGGGCGGGCGCGCCCTATCTTATCGGGCGCGGGACGACAAAAACGCGAGGACGACCGAGATGAACGCGCTGAACGCCCTCTTCGCCGAGCACGAGCAGGCGGTCTGGCTCGATTTCGTGGCCCGCGGCTTCGTCGCCAAGGGTGAGCTTCAGGCCCTGGTCGAGCGCGACGACCTGCGCGGCGTCACCTCCAACCCGTCGATCTTCGAGAAGGCGATCGGCCACTCGAACGAGTACGACGACAGCCTCAAGGCGGCGCTGGACCATTCCGACGCCCGCGTGATCGATCTCTACGAGGGACTGGCCATCGCCGACATCCAGGCGGCGGCCGATGTGCTGCGGAAGGTCTACGACACCAGCGACGGCGCGGACGGCTACGTGAGCCTCGAAGTCTCCCCGTATCTGGCGCTCGACACCGAGGAGACGCTGGCCGAGGCCCGCCGCCTGCACAAGGCGGTGGCCCGCGACAACCTGATGGTGAAGGTGCCGGCGACCCCGGCGGGCATCCCGGCGATCCGCCAGCTCACGGCGGAAGGCATCTCGGTCAACGTCACCCTGCTGTTCTCGCAGGAGGTCTACGAGGCGGTCGCCCACGCCTTCATCGACGGCCTGACCGAATTCGGTGCCAAGGGCGGCGACGTCTCGAAGGTCGCCTCGGTGGCGAGCTTTTTCATCAGCCGCATCGACGTGCTCGTGGACAAGAAGCTCGACGAGGCGGGCGGCTACGAGGAGCTGAAGGGCAAGGTCGCGATCGCCAACGCCAAGCTCGCCTACCAGCGCTACAAGCGCGTCTTCTCCGGCCCGAAATGGGAGGCGCTGGAAGCCAAGGGCGCCAAGGCGCAGCGCCTGCTCTGGGCCTCCACGGGGACGAAGAACAAGGCCTATTCCGACGTGCTCTATGTCGAGGAGCTGATCGGCAAGAACACCGTCAACACCATGCCGCCGGCGACGATGGACGCGTTCCGCGACCACGGGACGGTGCGGGCCTCGCTGGAGGAGGACGTGGAGGGGGCGAAGGCCGTGATGGAGAAGCTGGCCGGCGCCGGCATCGACATCGAGGCGGTGGCGCGCCAACTCGTGGACGAGGGCGTCGGGCTGTTCGTCGATGCCGCCGACGCCCTGCTCGGCGCCGTGGCGGGCAAGCGTGCGGCCTTCCTCGGCCATCGCCTCGACGGCCAGACCTGCAAGCTCGGCGACGCGTTGCAGGCGGCCACCGACAAGGCGATCGAGTCCTGGCGCGCGAGCGGGGCGATCCGTCGGCTCTGGGCGCACGACAACACCGTCTGGACCGGCCGCGACGAGGAGAAGTGGCTCGGCTGGCTGCGCATCGTCGAGGACGAGCTGGAGCGCGTCGATCTCTACGAGGATTTCGCGCAAGAGATCCGCGCCGAAGGTTTCACCGACGCGGTGGTCCTCGGCATGGGCGGCTCCAGCCTCGGGCCGGAAGTGATCGCGGCGACCTACGGCCATCGCGAGGGCTTTCCGAAGCTGCGTATTCTCGACTCGACCGATCCGGACGAGGTGCGCGCCGTCGAGGCGGCGGTGAACCTCGAAACCACGCTCTTCATCGTCGCCTCGAAGTCGGGCTCGACGCTGGAGCCCAACGTGTTCCGCGACTACTTCCTCGGCCGGATGAAGGCGGTGGTCGGGCCCGAGAAGGCCGGTCGCCACTTCGTCGCCGTCACCGATCCGGGCTCGGCCATGGAGAAGGCGGCCAAGGAGGACGGCTTCAGAACGATCTTCCTCGGGGTGCCGCAGATCGGCGGGCGCTACTCGGTGCTCTCCGCCTTCGGGCTCGTGCCGGCGGCGGTCGCGGGCGTCGAGATCCGCGAATTCCTCGATTCGGCGCGGATGATGGTCCGTTCCTGCGGGCCGGCGGTGCCGCCGGCCGCCAATCCCGGCGTGCGGCTGGGTGCGGCCATGGGCGTCGCGGCCAAGGAGTTCGGGCGCGACAAGATCACCTTCATCGCCTCGCCCGGCCTCGACACCTTCGGCACCTGGGCCGAGCAGCTCATCGCCGAATCGACCGGCAAGGAGGGCCACGGCATCATCCCGGTCGAGGGTGAGCCGGTGGGCGTGCCGGCGGTCTACGGCGAGGACCGCCTGTTCGTTTACTTGCGCCTGACGAGCCGGGCCGACCCGCGCCAGGACGAGGCGGTGAAGATCCTGGAGAGCGAGGCGCAGCCGGTGGTGCGCATCGACCTCGAGAAGGTCGAGCAGCTGCCCCAGGAGTTCTTCCGGTTCGAGATCGCCACGGCGGTGGCGGGCGCGGTGCTCGGCATCAACCCGTTCGACCAGCCGGACGTGGAGGCGAGCAAGGTCGAGACCAAGAAGCTGTTCGCGAGCGCCGAGGAAACCGGCGCCCTGCCGGCCGAGACGCCGATCTTCGAGGACGACACGGTCGCGCTCTACGCGGATGCTGCCAACGCCGAGGCGCTGCGCCAGGGCGAGGGCTTCGAGGGGATCGTCGCGGCCCATCTCGGCCGGGTGAAGGCCGGCGATTACGTGGCCGTGCTGGCCTATGTCGAGCGCAACGCGGTGCATCACGCGGCGTTGCAGGAGGCGCGGCTCGCCGTGCGCGACGCCCGTCAGGTGGCGACCTGCCTGGAATTTGGGCCCCGCTTCCTCCATTCCACGGGGCAGGCCTACAAGGGCGGTCCGGCCTCCGGCGTGTTCCTGCAGATCACCGCCGACCCGTCGGGCGATCTCGCGATCCCCGGGCGCAAGCTCGGCTTCAAGACGGTGATCGCGGCCCAGGCGCGGGGCGATTTCGCGGTGCTCTCCGAGCGCAAGCGCCGGGCCCTGCGCATCCACCTCAAGGGCGGCGATGTCACCACCGGCGTGAAGCGCGTCGCGGCGGCGATCAAGGGCGCGGTCTCGTCGTAACGGGATCGCAAAGGGGTCACTCCTTTGCCGGGGCGCGGGGCGGCGCCCCGCCGACATGAAAAAGGGCGCCGAGTGGCGCCCTTTTTCATGTCCGATGGTCCGGCTCAGTGCGTGGTGAGCGGCCCGGGAATCGCGGCCTCGGCCTTGATCAGCAGGCGCTCCTCGTGGCGCTTCATGAAGAGCCAGAGGGCGAGGCCGCCGAAGACCACGAAGGCGAGGAGGCCCAGCCCGATCGGGCCGATGATGTGCTCGATGGAACGGCCGCACCAATAGGCGCCGAAGCCCATGATCGAGGCCCAGGCGACGCCGCCCAGCCCGTTGAAGATGAAGAAGCGGCGGGCATCGAGCTTGTTCACGCCGGCGAGCACGGCGGCGTAGGCGCGCAGCATCGCGGTGAAGCGGCCGAAGAACACGATCTTCCCGCCATGCTCGCGGAACAGGTATTGCCCGAGCTTGAGCCGCCCATGGTCGAGGGCGATGAGGTGGCCGTAGCGGATGAGCAGGGGCATGCCCCAGCGGCGGCCGACCCAGTAGCCGAGATTGTCGCCGATGATCGCGGCGGCGGCCGCGGCGGCCACGACGAGGACGATGTTCAACCCGCCGGTGCTGCCGGCATAGATCGCCGCGGTCAGCAGGATGGTCTCCCCCGGCAGCGGCAGGCCCGCGCTTTCCAGGGTGATGATGACGAAGATGGCGAGGTAGCCGTAATGCGCGATCAGATCGCCGATCGGCAGCCCTTGCAGGAAGGACATGGATGAAAACTCTCCGCGAATCGTGCGCGGCACTGTCGTGACGAACGTGGCCGCAACAGGGCGCCCGTCGAGGCCCGCGGCGTCAGGCCTCGGCGGCCATGGGGGGCGGCGCCGGAACGGGGTTGGGACACGCGTCGAGGGCCGGCTCGCTCCCGGCGGTCGGCGGCCGATCGGCCGTCGGCAGCGGAAACAGGCGCAGCAGCCCCTCGGACACGCCGAAGAGCAGCGGGTTGGCCCTGGGGCCGAAGCCGGGCGGCAGGAGGTTGACGGTGTCGATCATGGCGTGACGGGGCCGGCCCGCTGGATGGGCGCGAGAGGGATCTCGATCAGGGCCCCGCTGCCGGTCCCGTAGGCGGCCGCGCGAGGCGCTTCTTGCGAAGGACCAAGTCGCGACCGTCTCTTCGGTTGCATCGTTTTCGCGAAGCGATGCCAGAAGGCACCCGCTCGACCCAAGCGGCACGGAAGCGGCACGGAACCGGACCGATGGTCCTGTTCCGTGCGTCCGGCGGAGGCCCGCCGCCCCGCCGTCGCGGGGGCCATCGGCGATGCGTCAGGATCATCGCCGATCGGTATCAGTTCGCCTTGAGGAAGCGCTCGACGCTGCCGCCGAGGCTCGCCGAATGGCCGGCGAGGTTGTCGGCGATGCCGCGCACGGACTCGGCGAATTCGCCGGTGGCGTTGGCCGCCATGGAGACGCCGCCGATATTGCCCGACATCTCGTGGGTCGAGGCCGCCTGTTCTTCGACGGCGCTCGCCATGGCGACGGTGAGGTTCGAGAGCTCCGAGACCGCGGCGGTGATGCCGCCGATGGCATCGACCGCCTCGCCGGTCGCGCTCTGGATCGCGGCGATCTGGCCGGTGATCTCGCCGGTCGCCCGGGCGGTCTGCTCGGCCAGAGCCTTCACCTCGGTGGCGACCACGGCAAAGCCCCGGCCGGCCACCCCGGCGCGCGCCGCCTCGATGGTGGCGTTGAGCGCCAGAAGGTTGGTCTGGTCGGCGATCGACTTGATCATGCCGACGACCGCATCGACCTTCCGGGCGCTCTCGGCGAGCAGCCGCACGGTGGTGTCGGTGGCCTCGGCCTGGGTGGCGATGCGCTTGGCCCGTTCGGAGACGCTGCCGACCTGTCCCGAAATCTCCTGGATCGAGGCCGTCATCTGCTCGGAGCCGGCGGCGACGGAGGTGGCGCGGTGGCGCGCTTCCTCGGCCGAGCGGGTGAGGCCCTCGGCGGAGCGCTGCATCTCGCTCACCGCCGCGCCGACGGCCTCGACGACCTGCTTCACTTCCGCCGCCATCCGCACTTCCGCGGTCACCACCGACCAAGTCAGCATCGGCCCGACATAGCTTCCGTCCGGCCCGTTGATCGCCGAGACCCGCAGGTCGAGGGTCTCGGGGCCGACCTTGATCTTGGTCCGGTGCGGCAGCCGGCTCGCATCGGCCAGCATGTTGCGCTGATGATGGGGGTTCTTGTGGAACACGTCGAAGGACGAGCCCATCATTTGCGAGACCTTGATCGGCAGGTGCTGCTCGATCGAGCCGAGCGTCGTCTGCGAGGTCTTGTTGAGGTAGTTGATCTTGAAGTCGTCCTTCGGGTCGGCGGTCATGACGGCGACGGGCATGCCGTCGATCATCGTCATCAGCCGGCTGGTCTCGTTCTTCTTGGCGGTGATGTCGGCGGCGAACTTCACCACCCGCTCCGGCTTGCCGGCGGCGTCGAGGACCGGGTTGTAGGTCGCCTCGAGCCAGACGCGCTTGCCGCCCTTGTCGAGGCGGGCGAACTCGCCCGAGGCGTATTCGCCGCCGCGCAGCTTGGTCCAGAAGGATGCGTATTCGGGGCTCGCGACGTAATCGGCGTCGCAGAACATCCGGTGATGCTTGCCCTTGATCTCCTCCAGGCTGTAGCCGACCACGGCGAGGAAGTTACGGTTCGCGTGCAGGATCGTTCCGTCCATGGCGAACTCAATGGTGGCGAGCGAACGGTCGAGCGCATCGAGTCTCGCCTGCGCCTCGTTGTAGGTCGATTTCCGGAACATCCGCTCAGCCCCCGTACTGGCAAGATCCGGACGTCGTTGCGCCGGGACCCGCCTGCCGATCATGGGGCGCCGAAGCCGCCGATGCTGCGTTCGGTATCGGTCTTGGCTCACCCCTCCTCACGAATATTTTATTACAAGAGTTAAAATGCGATTAAGTCGTGCGCCGTCAGGCAAGAATTAGCATTTGTTGTTTTGTGTGACTGACGGGACGAAATTCACATGTATCAGACCGAAAGGTTTGAAACCGCATTCGGAAAAATCCGATGCGGCACAACAACCTGGGCAGCGCGCCCGATACGGTGTCCGGTTCGATGACCCGGGAGGATGAGCTTCGGCGTCGGAGCGATGAGGGGCGTTTCATCTTCGGCCTGATGGATTAGGCCAACAGGGGGAAGCGCTGCGATGTCGTTGCGGCTGCGGCTCGAACGAGGGTGCCGAGCGGCTTCTCCTTCTCGCGGACGATCGGTGATCGGGCGTTCGAGGGAGCGCTGCCTGGTACGCAAGGCCCCCTCGCCTCGCCCTCGAGCCTGCGAAGGAACGATCCGCCGGGGCCTCACACGGCGCCGGGGCGCAACCGTTCGAGCGGCACCGGGGCGGCGTGGGGCCTCGTGCCGAGCATCGCGTCGATCAACGCCAGCACCTCGCTGCGCCCGACATTCGCCGCCGGCTCGAACGGCGTCCAGGTCTGGGTGAAGTCGAGCCGCTCGAACACGTCGCGGTAATGGCGCAGCTCGTTTACGGTCAGCGGCACGCCGCGCACGAAGGCCTTGTGCGCCGAGATCGTCGTCGCCCGCCGAAAATCGTCGGGGTCGAGTTCGAACTTCAAGGCGTCGCCGCAGAAGCAGATTTTTCGTGTCCGATCGAACAGCACGGCGTGGCCGTCGAAATGGCCCGCGGTGCGATGCAGTTCCAGGCCCGGCAAGGGCTCCAGGAAATCGTCGTAGGGCCAGGAGACCTGGAGCGCGGCGCTCCACGTGAAGTCGGCGGCGGGCAGGCAGAGTTCCGGGTCGAACCGGTCCTGCAACTGCACCAGCGCGCCGTAGGAATGCGGGTGCGAGGCCGAGAGCACCTTCATGCCGCCCAGCCGCGCGATCTGGTCCAGCGCCGCCTCGCTGAAGACCGGACAGCCCTCGAAGCCCATGTTCCCGTGTTCGGTCTGCACGAGGTAGGCGCTCGGGCCGATGCCGGAGACCGGCTCGTTCCAGAAGCGCCACACGCCGGGCTCCAGCTCCTGCCAGTGGCAGGGAAACGCGTCCTGGGCTTCCCGCTCGGAGCGGAAGCGCCAGCCGTCCTGCGGCACGACGTGGCGGGCGTCGAGACACATCGGGCAGGAGGGCGGCGCCGCGAAATGGCGCTGCCAGAACCCGCAATTGTCGCACGTATAGGCGGGGAGCTTCAGGGCGCCCGCGAAGGGCAGGTAACCGGGCACGGGCGATCCTGTCGCGACAAAAGAGAACGGCCGGAAGCTAGTGCTCCCGGCCGTTCTTGCATCCCCTGTTCGGCAATGCTCAGCCGTGGGCCGGCGCCCCGTGCGGCTCGGAATCCTCGCCCTTGCCGCGCTTCCTGCCGATCCAGATCACGATCTTGCGGATCACGACGTAGAAGACCGGGGTGAGGAACAGGCCGAAGAAGGTCGCGCCGATCATGCCGAAGAACACCGCGGTGCCGAGCGCCTGACGCATCTCGGCGCCGGGGCCGGTGGCGATGACGAGGGGCAGCACGCCCAGGATGAAGGCGAAGGCCGTCATCAGGATCGGGCGCAGACGCAGGCGGCAGGCCTGCACGGCGGCGTCGACCGGGCCCTTGTGCTCGCTCTCCTCGATGTCGTGGGCGAATTCCACGATCAGGATCGCGTTCTTGGCGGCCAGGCCGATCAGCACGATCAGGCCGATCTGGGTCAGGATGTTGTTGTCCTGGCCCCTCAGCTGCACCCCGAACAGGGCGGCCAGCACGCCGGTCGGGACGACGAGCAGGATCGCCAGCGGCAACGCCCAGGACTCGTACTGCGCCGCGAGCACGAGGAAGACGAGGAGCACGCCCAGCGCGAAGACGTAGATGGCGGTGCCGCCCGCCGCCTTCTGCTGGTAGGCGATCTCGGTCCAGTCGTAGGCGTAGCCGTCGGGCAGGGCCTGCTTGGCGATCGCTTCCATGGAATCGAGCGCCTGTCCGGTCGAGATGCCGGGCTTGGCCACGCCCTGCAGGGGCACCGAGTAGTAGAGGTTGAACCGCTGCACGATCTGCGGGCCGGTGATCTCGCGGATCGTGGCGAGCGTGCCCATCGGCACCAGGGCGCCGGTGGAGGAGCGGACCTTGAGCTGCTCGATGTCGCGCTTGGACATGCGGTAGACCGCGTCGCCCTGCACGCGCACCTGATAGATGCGGCCCAAGGTGTTGAAGTCGTTGACGTAGGTGCCGCCGAGCGCCGCCTGCACCGTCGAGAAGACGTTGGCCAACGGCACGTTGAGCATGCGGGCGATGGTGCGGTCGATGTCGAGGTAGAGCTGGGGCGTGTCGTTGCCGAAGGTCGTGAAGACCCGGGTCACGTCGCTGCTCTGGTTGGCCTGACCGATCACCTCGCCGGCCGCCGCCAGAAGCGGGCCGATCTCCGAGGATTGGCGGCTCTCGATCTGCATCTTGAAGCCGCCGCCCTGGCCGAGGCCGCGCACCGGCGGCGGCGGGATGACGATGACGCGTGCCTCCTGAATGCCGGCGGTGGCCTTCAGCACGTCGCCGGTGATGACCGCCGCACTCCGCCCGGTCTCGGCCCGCTCCTTGGCGCCCTTCAGCGTCAGGAACATCACCGCCGCGTTGGTGGTGTTGGTGAAGGTCGCGCCGTCGAAGCCGGCGATGATGACGGTGTTGGTCACGCCGTCGACCCCGCGGGCGATCTCGGCGGCATGGTTGACCACCGCCGTCGTGCGGTCGAGCGAAGAGCCCGCAGGCAGCTGCACGACGCCGATGAGGTAGCCCTGGTCCTGATCCGGGATGAAGCCCGTGGGCGTGGTGCGGGCCAGATGCAGCGTGCCCGCGATGACGCCCGCGTAGAGGATCAGCATCGCGATGATGCCGACGGCCGTGCCGGTGAGGAAGCGGACGGTGTGGCCGTAGCCGTTCGACAGCTTATCGAAGCCGCGATTGAACAGGTCGGCCAGCCAGTTGACGAAGCGCGTCAGGAAGAACTTGGGCTTCTTGTGCTCGTGGTGCGGCTTGAGGAGCAGCTTGCAGAGCGCGGGCGACAGCGTCAGCGAGTTGAAGGCCGAGATGATGGTCGAGGCCGCGATGGTGAGCGCGAACTGCTTGTAGAACTGGCCCGAGATGCCGGGGATGAAGGCGGTCGGGATGAACACCGCCGCCAGCACCAGGGCGATGGCGATGACCGCGGATCCCACCTCGTCCATGGTCTTGTGGGCGGCCTCGCCCGGCGACAGGCCCTCGGCCATGTTGCGCTCGACGTTCTCCACCACGACGATGGCGTCGTCGACCACGATGCCGATGGCGAGCACCAGCCCGAACAGGGTCAGGTTGTTGAGCGAGAAGCCGAGCGCCGACATCACCGCGAAGGTGCCGACGAGCGACACGGGAATCGCGATCACCGGGATCAGCGCCGTGCGCCAGCTCTGGAGGAACACCAGCACCACGATGACGACGAGGAGAACGGCCTCGAACAGGGTCTTGTAGACCTCGTGGATCGATTCCTCGATGAACTCGGTCGGGTTGTAGGCGATCCGGTACTCGACGTCCGGCGGGAAGTTCTTCTTCAGCTGCTCCATCGCCGCCTTCACCGAGGCGGCGGCGTCGAGCGCGTTGGTGCCGGGGCGCTGGAACGCGCCGATGCCGACCGCGGGCGTGGCGTTGAGGAACGAGTTCGTCGTGTAGTCCTTCTGGCCCATCTCGACGCGGGCGACGTCGCGCACGCGCACGAGCCGCCCCTGGTTCGCCTTGACGATGACGTCGGCGAACTCCTCCGGCGACTGGAAGCGCCCTTGCGACTGCACCACCAGCTGGAAGGCGGCGCCCGGCGCGGCCGGCGGGCCGTTGAGCTGGCCGGCGGCGACCTGCACGTTCTGCTCTTGGAGCGCGGTGGTGATGTCGGTGGTGGTCAGGCCGTAGGCGGCCATCTTCTGCGGATCGATCCAGATCCGCTCGGCATATTCGTTGCCGCCGAAGATCGTGATGTCGCCCACGCCGTCCAGGCGCAGCATCTCGTCGCGGATGTTGAGGTAGATGTAGTTGGCCAGATAATTCTGGTCGTAGGTCTTGTTGGGCGACAGCAGGTGCACGACCAGCATCAGGTCGGGCGAGGCCTTGCGGACGATGACGCCGAGGTTGCGCACGTCCGGCGGCAGGCGCGGCTGGGCGACCGAGAGGCGGTTCTGCACCAGCACGTTGGCGATATCGAGGTTGGTGCCGACCTTGAACGTGACGGTCAGCAGCATCGCGCCGTCGTTGGTCGACAGCGACGTCATGTAGAGCATGTTGTCGACGCCGTTGATCTCCTGTTCGAGCGGCGTCGCGATGGTGGCCGCCACCGTTTCGGCGTTGGCGCCGGGGAAGCTCGCGCGCACCGTCACGGTCGGCGGCACGATCTCCGGGTATTGCGAGACCGGCAGCTTCTCGTAGGCGACGAAGCCGATGATCAGGAAGATGATCGACGTCACCGAGGCGAAGATCGGCCGGTCGACGAAGAAGTGGGCGAAACGCATCGTTCAAACCTCTCGCCGCCGGGGCGCGTGGGACGCCATCCGTGCGGCTTGCCGTCTGCGTTCAGGCCGGCACCCGGTTTGTTGCGGGTGCCGACGCTCGAATTCTCTCGAACGACCTCGCGTGCCGCGCCCCCCGGCCGGCGTGATCGCTTACTTCTTGGTCGGCGGAAGCTCGGTCTTCTCGGGCTTGACCTGGGCGCCGGGACGGACCTTGGCCACGCCGTTGACGACGATCAGCTCGTCGCCCTTCAGGCCGTCGGCGATCACGCGGTAGCCATCGACCATCGGCCCGAGCTTCACGGTCTTGGCCGCGACCTTGTCGCCCTCGCCGAGCACGTAGACGATGCGCTTGTCCTGGTTGGCCGAGACCGCCTCGTCGGGGATCAGGACGCCCTGGTAGGGCTTGGTCGCCGGCATCGAGACGATGCCGAACAGGCCCGGCTTGATGAAGCCGTCCGGGTTCTCGACGGTGGCGCGCAGGAGCACCGTGCCGGTCTGGTTGTCGACGCGGTTGTCCACGAAGTCGAGCGTGCCCTTGCGGGTCGGCTTCTCCTCGCCCGCGAGCGCGATGCGGATCGGCGCGCCCTTGCCGCGCTGGGTCACGCCCATGCCGATGCCGAGCGTGTTCTGGTACTTCAGGAACGACTTCTCATCGACGGTGTAGCCGAAATAGATCGGATCGAGCGAGACGATCGTGGTCAGCATCGTCTGGTCGGTGATGACGATGTTGCCCTCGGTGACGAGGCGCTGGCTGATGCGCCCGTTCACCGGCGACTTCACTTCCGTGAAATCGTAGTTGAGCTGGGCGTTGCGCAGGGCGGCCTCGGCGCTGTCCACGTCGGCCTGGGCGGTCTGCGAGGCCTGACGGCGCTGGTCGGTGACCTGCTCGGAGATGTTGCCGCCCTTCGCGAGCACCTGCGCGCGCTCCAGATCGGTCTGGGTGAAGGACAGCCGGGCCTTGGCCGAGGTGAGCGCGGCCTGGGCCTGCTCCAGGGCGGCCTTGTAGGGCCGGCGGTCGATGAGGAAGAGCACGTCGCCCTTCTTCACGTTGGCGCCGTCCTGGAACAGGATCTTGTCGAGATAGCCGGTGACGCGGGCGCGCACCTCGACGAACTCGATCGGGTCGAAGCGGCCGGTATACTGGTCCTGCTCGACGATCTCCTTCACCACGGGCTTGGCCACGGTCACGCCCGGAGGCGGCGCGCCGGGTGCCTGCGCGAGCGCGGACCCCGCCCCGAACAGGGCGGTGATCAGCGGCGAGGCGAGGAGAAGAGGCCGGAGGCTGCGCATCATTCGGTTCCCTGCATGGCGCGGCCTAATCCGGGCGGTCGTGGATCGGGCGTGCGCTCGCGCACATGGCCTTCACAATTCGTTCAGAGCCGTCGGTTTTCGGCGGCCAAACGCCTCGCTGCGGCAGGCCCCTCAGGGCTCGATCGGCTCGCCCGCGCCGTACCAGTCCTTGAAGGCGCCCTTGTAATGCTCGGTGATGTCGAGCCCGGCACCCTGGGCCGCGGCGAGCGCGTTGACCGAGCGCACGCCGGACGCGCAGGAAAACACCGGCCGCCGCCCATCCGCCTCGACCAGGGCCTTCAGGGCCTCCGGATCGAAGGTCGAGAGCGGGAACGAGACCGAGCCGGGGATGTGCCCGCGGGCGAACTCGTGGTCTTCCCGCACGTCGATGAGCAGCAGGGTGCCGTCCGCGAGGCCCCGCTTGACCGTCTCCCGGTCGAGATCGACCACCTGCATCGCGAAAAGCTTTCCTGGGAAGGGAGGCGCCGCGGCGGGTTCGGCCGAGCCGAGATGCGCGACGCCGACAAGGATTTTTGACTTTTAAGGCCGATGCCGCCCGCGTGGCAATCGCGCGACCGAGGCCATCGCTTTCACGGATCGCCGGCACCGAGGCTCCGCGAGCCTTTGTACCGAACGCGATCGGCCTCAGCCGGCGAAGGACGGCCTTGGATCCGCGGCGGGCTCAGGGAAGGTCCGCTTCGAGGCTGCCGGAACAGCAGGCCGCCGACGACCGTCTCGCTTGGCTGTCTGAGCGTTCGGTTCCGCTTCGAGGCGCGGCGGATAGGGCTGATCCCTCTTGGTTTGCCGCGCCTTCTTACCGGAGCATCGTCGCGGCTATCGAATCCGGGACGATGCACTCGATCCTTGTGCCGCATCGGCCCGAAAGCCGTTTCCCACCTTTTGAGCCGATGCTCCGGGAGCCGGTTTCGGCTTCCTCGCAATGCGTCCTCGATCGATGATTCGCGCACGCCGGCGATGATCGGGGCGGATCAGGCTGCCCTGACGGTGGCGAGGAAGCGGGCGACCTCGGCGCCGAGATGCTCGGATTGCCGCGACAATTCCGAGGCCGCCGACAGAACCTGAGTGGCCGCCGCGCCCGTCTCCTCCGAGGCCTGTGCCACCCCGGCGATGTTGCCCGTCACCTCGTTCGTCCCCGCTGACGCCTGCGCGACGTTGCGCACGATCTCCTGCGTGGCGGCACCCTGCTGCTCCACGGCCGCCGCGATCGAGGTCGCCACGCTGTCGATCTCCCGGATCCGCCCGGTGATGACACCGATCGCCGACACCGCCTGCGCGGTCACCCCCTGCACCTCGCCGATCTGGCGCGCAATCTCCTCGGTTGCCTTGGCGGTCTGCTCGGCCAGCGCCTTCACCTCGCTCGCCACGACTGCGAAGCCGCGACCCGACGCGCCCGCGCGCGCCGCTTCGATCGTGGCGTTGAGCGCCAGCAGGTTGGTCTGGCCGGCGATGCCCGAGATCATTCCGACCATGTCGCCGATGCGGGTGGCGTTCTGGCTCAGCGCTTGGACGAGTTGCGCGGTCCGGTCGGCCTCGCCCACGGCCGCCTGGGCGAGGTAGGCCGAGCCCGTCACCTGCCGGCCGATCTCCTGCACCGACGAGCCGAGCTCCTCGGTGGCCGCCGCCACCGTGTTCACGTTGGTGGATGCCTCCTCGGCGGCCGCCGCCACGGTGGTGGACTGGCTTGCCGTCTCCTGGGCGGTTGCGGTCATCTGCTGGGCGGTGGCCTGGAGTTCTGTGGCGGAAGACGAGACCATGCCGACGATGCCGCCGACGGCGCGGTCGAAGCCGTCGGCGAGTTCGATCATGGTGCGCCTGCGCTCGGCCGCCGCCGCCGCGTCGGCGCGGGCCTTGATCTCGGCCTCTTCGGCGGCCTTGCGGGCGACCATCGCCTTGATGCCCTCGACCGCCTTGCCGACGGCGCCGACCTCGTCGCCGCGGGCGGCCTCCTCGATCTCGGCGTCGATCTCACCCTGGGACATCCGGCGAAGCACGCCCACGAGGTTGCCGAGCGGCCGTGTGATGCCGACGATCACGATCCATGCCGAGAGCGCCATGGCGCCGAGAAGCCCGACCACGGAGGCGCCGATCAGCACGGTCTTGGCCGTGGTCACGGCCTGTTCGGCACCATCGCGCGCTTGGCGCAACTCGGCATTCAGCGTCGCGACGCGAGCTTGAACGAAGTCCCGCATCTTGGCGCGCGCGGCGGCGGCATCGACCAGCAGGACCTTGGCGGCGGCAGCATTATCGTTCTTGAGGCCAAGAGTATTCGACTTGTCCAGCGCTGCGAAGAATTCGCCAAGGATCGCTTGCAAATTATTATTGATGGATTTGCGTTCTGGAGTGTCGGCTAATGCGATGAGGACATCGACGGCCTCACGCGAGGCTTTCACGACCGCATCGTAGCGCGTCCGGTAGGCCTCCATCTCCTGCTCGCGCGTCTCGAGGATGATGTTGCGCGCCAGGACAGCCGCATCGTTCGTATTGACCTGGACGGCCAGAATCCTTTCGAGTCGAACCGTCTGAAGGTCAACGATATCGCGCGTCTGCCCGGCGAGCAGATTCAGCCCGCCGATGGCATAGTAGACGAGGCCCGCAGCAACGACTGCCATGATCAGCAGAGGGGCCGATGCCTTGATCAAGATATTGCAATTACGTAGCACGGCGGCACCAGAATTCAGAATTAACTCATTCTGAGATTAACTTATATCATTTAAAATAGCATTAATATTCTGCCTTGGCAGCCCATCCGGGCGGACAAACAAAAGTTATTTCCAGAAAAGCGCCGAAGGTGTGGGGTGGGTATCACGAACAATTGTGGTCGTTCGCCCATTTCGGAGGTTGACGCGTTCGTCGGGTGTTTTGGGCGCAAGAGAACAGGGAGTCGGAGCCGGCGACAGGCCGCTTTCTTCCGTGTCCCATCGGTCGCAGAACGCAAAGCGAGCCCCGGCTCATGCCTCGGGCAGCGCGGCGAGCGCCGCCTCGACCCGTTCGAAATGCGCCGCCCAGCTCGGCGCGGCGTATCCGTCGAGACGTCCGGCCAGATCCGCCCGCAGCCGCGAGCCCGGCTCGCTCAAGTCGAGCACGGCCCGCATCCAGCCCGGCCCGTCGAGGGGATCGAGGAACTGGGCGAAGTCGCCCGCGATCTCGCGGTGGACCGGGATGTCGGAGGCGACCACCGGCAGGCCGCTCGCCGCCGCCTCGACCACCGGCAGGCCGTAGCCTTCGATGAAGGAGGGCATCAGCAGCGCGGTGGCGTCGCGCATCAGCCGGGCGAGGCCGTGAGTGGTCAGCCCGACCACCTCACTGACATAAGCCCGGATCGCCGGGCAGCGGTCGAGCATGTCGGCGACGTTTTCGATCTCCCAGCCGCGCCGCCCCACCAGCACGAGGCGCGGCGTCCCCTCCCCCAGCCGCTCGGCGAGGTCGCGCCAGAGATTGAGCAGCAGCAGGTGGTTCTTGCGCGGCTCGATGGTGCCGCAGACGAGGAAGGTCGGGCGCCGCGCCGCGCCGGCCTCTTCCGTCGTGGCGGAAAACACCGGTTCGACCCCGAGCGGAACCACCGTCAGCGGCTTGGCGCCGAGGTTCTGGGCCAGGGTGTAGCGGGTGAAGCGCTCGCCGACATCGGCGGAGTTGACCAATACGTGGGCGGCGTGGCGCGCCACCGTGTCCATCCGGGCCGCGTGGCGTCCGGCCTCGCCGGGGCGGCCGTATTCGGGATGCGAGATCGGGATCAGGTCGTGGACGAAGAAGACCGGGCGCACGTCGCGCCGGTCGTAGAGCCAGTCGAACCGGCCCGGCCGATCGAGCCGCAGATGCGAGGTGTGGAGATAGACCGTCCCCTGCGGCAGCCGCTCGGGGCCGGCGGCGCGCCACGCCCGCAGGCTCGTGGCGGCTTGGAGCCGGCGGCGCGGCCAGGACGCCGCCCGCCCCGGCTCGGGCGGTCCGCCCTGTCCGCCTCGGAGCGCGTCGCCGGCCTCCAGGGTGTCGCTCAGCGCCCGGTAGACCGGGTCGTCCTCGGCGGTCACGTCCTCGACCCAGCCCGACGCCACCGCCTCGACGATCTCCAGGGCCGCGCCGCGCTCGAGGATTCTCGGGCCGATCGCGGTGGAGACGAGGCCGAACCGCTCGGCCTCGCCGCCACCGCCCCCGAGCATATGCCGGGCATAGGCCAGATCGACCCGGTCGATGCCGGTCGGGCTGGCATGGCGCAGGCGGGTGATCAGGCGGGTCAGGTCGACGGCGACGGGGCGCGCGGGCATGGACACTCGGAGCTGGACCGTCCGTGGGGCCGGAGCGCCGCACCGGGCCCGACCCCGCCGCGCTCCGAGACAGGAGCCGGCGGAGCTTCTTTAGAACGCTTTTCAGGCGCAGGCGACCGCCGGCATGGGCCATTACCCATCGACGTCCGCCGGTGCCGGGCGGCCGGGCATCGTCCCGGAGGCCGGATCCCGGACGATGCCCTTCACGTTCGTGCCGCGTCGTCGTTCTCCGACACCCGGAAACCGCGCGGGACGATGCCTCAATGCCGCACCGGCGAGGTCGGTGGGGCGTGGTTGGCGATCGCGCGGGCCACTTCGAGCAGCACCACGTCGACGAGGTCGCGCAGATGCGGGTTGCCGGTCGCGTCGATGGCCCGGCGGGCCTCGATGAGCAGGCGCGCCGCCTCGTCGATCGCCGCCCCGGCGGCATCCTCGTTCAGCCCGAGCAGGTCGCGGGCCTCGGGCCCGACCTCGGCGGCGTCCACGAGCGTCCCCTCCCCGCGGATCGGCCGGCCCCGCTCGTCGCGCAGGATCCGGCCGCGGCACAGAATCCGCCGCGGGCGCGGAAGGCCGGCCGGGCGCAGCTCGACGAGCACGGTGTCGTCCTCGGCCGCGGCACGGCGCACCGCGTCGAGGAAGCGCTCGACATCCCGCTCCTCGAGCCCGGCGGTCGCCCGCTCGCTCTGAAGCGGGCGGCCGGCGAGGCTCGCATCCCCCGCCATCAGCTCCGCAGCCCCCTCGTCGAAGAGGAAGCGTCCCGAGGGCGGGTCCCATTCCCAGGTGCCCGCCAGCCCGGCCTCCGCCAGGGTTCTGACCAGGCCCGGCGCCGCGCCGCGCGCTGCACCCATGCGTCTGCGTTTCACGTTACGTCCCCCCCCGCGCAGGATGCGTCAGGCCAAAAAATTCGGAAGGTTCGGGGCGCGGGTCCCGCGCCCCGGCCATCAAGAGGCGAGCTGCACCACGCTGGTGCGCGGCGGGGCCAGCACCGAGCGGACGTCGCCCCGCTTGTTCTGGAGCTGGCGCAGGGAGCGCCGGTCGAAGGCGGCCTCGACGGCGACGATCTCCTCGCCCTCGATCTCGTGCGGCAGGCCGAGCGGGACCGCCCGCAGGTGGAGCTGGAGCAGACGCAGGATCCAGCTCGTCGGCATCTCGGAGACGAAGCTCGTCACGCCCCGGGGCAGGCCCCACTCGACGATGCCGGTCATCAGCGCGAGCGCGGTCGGGTTGAGGCGCCGGCCCGAGGTGCGGGCGCTCTCGGCCACGCAGATGCGGCCCCATTCCACCACGTTCGGGCCCGAGGGCGGCGTGCCCTCGCAGAGCTGCGGCAACACCATCGGTAGCAGGTAGGGCCGGGTCGTCGGCAGCAGGCGCGAATAGCCGAGCACGGCCTCGTTCTCGTCGAGCGCAAGAAGATGCACGGCGTGCTCGTCGTCGAACTGGTCGATTTCGCGCCGGTCCGGCCGGGCGAGGTCGCGCCAGCCAAGTTCCTCGACGAAGACCCGGTGTCTCAGCCGGAACGCCTGGTCCATGGCGCCGGCGTAGTCTTGCATGTTGTCCGCAGTCACGACGTGAATCATGGCGACACCTCTTCGCAAATCCGAAGAAGTCGTCCCAAAATCAGTGAAGTGCCGGAACTACGGGATCTCGTAGGGTTCGTGCACGAACGCTGTCGGCATGAATGATGTCACGGCCGATGCTGCTGTCGTCTTGCCGTAGTCTCTATCTTGGATTGCATCGCCGGTTCAAGTCGTGCGTGTCGGGTTTTGCGAGAACTGACACGGGCTGCGATGGAGACGGACGAAGAACCGGCACGACGCCACGTCGGCGGTACCGGTGTTCCGGAAGGGTTGCGGCGTTCTTGCAAACCTAAGATAGAAAATTATCAACTTAAGGTAATTTGTTCCCCTCGGCATGGGGCGATGTGTCGGGTCGTCCCTGCGCTGCGGCGGCCGAGACCCGCGTCCCGGCGAGGTCGGGCGGTGTCGGGCGAGCGGGCTCCGCACCGATGCGCGGGAAGTCGCCGTTCCGAAGCCGCGCTCGCTTCAGCGGTAGGGCGTGATCCCGCGAGGCGCCGTTATCGCGGTGCCGACGGGCCTTTCGGCGCCACCGATTGACCGAGTGTCCCAAATGCGGGCAAGGCGTTTTTCAGGCTCTGGCGCGGATTGCATGGACGATGTACTTTATACGTCGTCGGTGTGATTGTAATCGGATAGGGTTGCAATGAAATTCGTCGTACACCCTGAGAGACCCGGTAATGGCAGCGTGCCTTGGAGATGGAGACTCGAGACCGAAGCCGGTGTCGTGATCGCCAGGAGCGAACGAAAGTTTGACGACACGGTCGAGTGCGAGCGAGAGTTGAGGGCCATCATTTCAGGGGCGGCCAAGACGAAGATCATAAAGATCTCCTCGGAGCCACCCTTGAGTGACAAGCCCGTCACGGCGATCGGACGGATCAGGTCTGCACTCAAGCGGGTCTAGAGCCTCGTGGTGGATCCCGGGGCCAGGACGATGCTGTGTATCCTCGAACCGCATCGTCTTTTTCCGAAAGTCGGAAACCACCTTTCAGGCCGATGTTCGCGATCCAGCGTGGGATTCGCACGGCGGCGTGGGTTCTGTGCCCGAAGTGCTGGCGTCGAGCTGCGCCCCTCTCCGATTCCAGCGGCGGCCGGGCCAAGTTGATGTCCGATACCCCGTCGCGACGGATCGAATCCTCAGGGACAGCCGTCGCTCGACATCAACCGATCTGTGCGACCTATCGGCATATTTGGCGTAAATGATTGGAATAAATCGATATTATCTAAATCTGGCGGAAGGGGTGGGATTCGAACCCACGGTGGAGTTGCCCCCACGGCGGTTTTCAAGACCGCTGCCTTAAACCACTCGGCCACCCTTCCAAGCTTCTGCCGAGCTTGGAGAAATCGGCTCCGGCTGCTGGTGCCGGAGATTGCGTTCGCTGCCGTCCCGACCAGCGTTCCTGTCTATGGCCTCTCGGAAGGCAGCGTCAACCTTCGCGGTTGCGTGCTCCGGCATCCCCGGCAACACGCGGCCGGTGCGGGTGAGGCGCGCCGGTCGAGGCAATCTCTCCTCAAAGCCACGGGACGTTCCCGCTCAACGCGTCGGGATCGTGTAGGTCTTTTGGGAGGTTGGACAGCACCGCGGATCGTCGGGGCCGAGCGTCGTCAAAGTCACTTTAATACTTCCATTCGAGAAGACGGCAGCGCGCGGTGAGGAACCGTAGATATCGGCGACGTGGCGCTTGAACGTGAAGCCACCCGGCTTGCCATCGAACAGAAATACGTCGAGAGATGTCGAATTACCACCGGCCTTATCGGAGTGGTAGGAAAAAATGAGTGCGTCCTCGACCTCGTCTCCATTGTGATCCCCAAAGAATGGGATCAATTCAATGTCACTTGCTTTGCCAATTTTCTTGTAAACGATAGATTTTAATGACTTGCGTGCAGGATTGTTCCATTGCGCCTGTGCCGTGAGAGGGAATAGTAAAATTGACTGCGCGACCAATATAGAAACGATCCTCATGTGGAATGTCTCCGGTAAAAATTGCTTTCGTGTCGCAAATTATGTCTCAGTTCGATTCGTCGATATCAAGGCTTCGGCCTCTTCGGACTGGCGGCGTTTCCGGATAGACAAAACGCCGAGACACCCAGCCTTCGACCTTGCCTTAGCGGACGAACACCCCATTGCCGTTCCGCTCGCCGGTCGGAATGATGCCGCGACCGTCCGGTGGGATCATACCGATGATGCGAGCGTCCGTAGTCGGGTACTCCCTCACGTTGAGAACGTCGTTGGGCGCTGTATCGATGACCCGAAGCGTTGGCTGAGCCATCGCTGCGCTCGATGCGCCGAGCGCCAGCAGCAACGCCAAACCTCCCCTTCTCCTCGACATTCGCATCGCTCCTCGCTGCATCCCTATGGATGTGATCGGCCTCATTCCGGCCAGCCGACCGTGATGGATGAGGGGACCGGCTTGACCGCCCGCAGGGCAGGCTCGGACGAGCCGAACTCCCTGTCGCCCGTCACCTTGGCAAGCGCCTTCTCTGGGGCCTTCGCATCTGGATCGAAGCGGATCGACAGGCTGCACCCGCCGGCCATGTGATCGAGCCTGCCGCCCTTCCAGCTCGTGGCGTAGCCGCCGTAATCCCAGCCGAAGCCGCTGATCCGGAACGGCTTCTCATTGGCCTCCTCCAGTTCGGCCAGACCGGTCCGCAGGCCCACCGTATCGCGCGCCTGGCCGGGTGTGCGAACCGTCCACTCGGATCGGCCGCGCAACGTGATGCCCGAGAGGCCCCGGCGCCGGGCCGTATCCCACCACGTGACTTCGAGGCGCCGGCTCGGGTCCTTCGGATAGACGACGGTACCCGGCACGGTTTCTCCCTCGGCGCCGTCGAGTTTGGCGGTCACGACGTTCTCGCGCCCGAACCGCTTCACGAGCGCGGCCTCGTCGGTTTTCTTCGAGAACTCCGTGCAGTCGAGGATCTGTGGCGGCGGCGATGCCTGGGCCATGGCGGTTCCCGGAAGGCCGAGCGCCGACACCAATCCCAAAATCCCAGCCCGTATCGCCATCGACGTCGGCTCCGTCCCCTATGGAAAAGACTAGAACATCGGTTCGACAGGGTGGAAGCCGGCTTGTCGCAGAAAACCGAAATCTAGGCCGGGCGCAGGCGGATGAGCTGATCGAGGAGGGCGCGGTCGTGGAGCAGGGCGAAGCGCTCCTTGGGCGTGAGCCAGCCCTGCGCCTCGGGGAGGGTCTCGGCCTCGACGATCTTGGCGCGGGCCAGCGTATGGTCGGGGTCGATCTGGCCGCGTGGGCGGGCACGGCCCTCGGGCAGCATCGCGGCGTGGTCGCGGGCCAGCTCCGGGTCGGCGTGAAGCGCCGCGAGCGCGTCCGCGTCGTCGAAGCCGCGGGCGGCGTTGCGGGCGGCGAGCTCGCCGGCGCGCAGCGCGATCGGCGGCGGCGTCTCTTCCTCCGGCGTGAGGAGCAGGCCGCGGCGCTTGAGCGCGAGGCCGAGCGCCAACTGACCGCTCGCCCAGGAGAGCGGGATGGCCAAGACGAGGCCGAGGATCGTCGGCGACATCCACAGGAACAGCGAGGTCGCGATGGCGAAGGCGCCGATGCCGGTGACGATGCCGAGCGCCGTGTGCCAGCGGTGGCGACGCACGATGTCTGCGAGCGGGATCGAGCCGTCGTCGCGCCGCTGCGGGTTCCAGCCGGTGTCGCGCCCGGCCAGGATCTGGAACACCGCGCCCGACTGCACCACCATCGCGATCGGCGCGATCAGAGCCGAGAGCAGGATTTCGATCAGGAACGAGAGGGTCAGGCGCCCCGCGCCCCCGCTCGCCTGTCGGATCCGCGCGTCGAGGAAGGCGAGGATCAGTCCCAGGAATTTCGGGGCGAGCAGGATGCCCATGGTCAGCGCGAAGAGCTGGAGCGCGCGCACCGGATCGAAGCGCGGCCAGACCGGGTAGAGGCCGAACTCGGCGGAGAAGTATTCGGGGCGGACCCAGGCGGTCTGGAGCACGATGATCAAGCCGATCACGAGCTGGGCCAGCCAGAGCGGCGAGGCGACGTAGCCGGCGATCCCCGTGGCGAAATGCTGGCGCGAGGCCGGGGCGAGCCCGGCGGCCCCGATGACGCGGGCATGCTGGAGGTTGCCCTGTGCCCAGCGTCGGTCGCGCACGGAGAGGTCGATCAGCGAGGGCGGGCTCTCCTCGTAGGAGCCGGCGAGCCGCGGCAGCATGGTGACGCCCCAGCCGGCGCGGCGGATCAGCGCCGCCTCGACGAAGTCGTGGCTGAGGATGTGGCCGCCGAAGGGCGGGCTGCCCTTCAGATCCGGCAGGCCTGCCGCCTCGGCGAAGGCCTGCATGCGGATGATCGCGTTGTGGCCCCAATAATTGCCGTCGCGGCCCGACCAGACCGAGAGGCCGGTGGCGATGACCGGCCCGTAGATGCGCGCGGCGAATTGCTGGAGCCGGGCGAACAGGGTGTTGCGGTTGATGATGAGCGGCAGGCTCTGGACGATGCCGGCGTCAGGATCCGCCTCCATCGCCGCGGTGAGGCGCAGGATGCATTCGCCGGTGAGCAGGCTGTCGGCGTCGAGGACCAGCATGTGGTCGTAGGCGGCGCCCCAACCGGTGACGAAGCCGGCGATGTTGCCGGCCTTGCGGTGATGGTTCTTCTCGCGGTGCCGATAATACAGCCTCGCCTCCGGCCCGAGCTCCTCACGCAGCTGGCGGAAGGCGCGCTCCTCGGCGACCCAGGCGTCGGCCTGCGTCGAATCCGAAAGCACGAACCAGTCGAAATGCGCGCCCAGACCCGTCGCCGCCACGGATTCGTGCATCGCCTGGAGCCCGGCGAAGACCCGCGCGCTGCCCTCGTTGTAGACCGGCATGACGACGGCGGTGCGGGTGGAGAGCCGCGTCGGCATCGGCCCGGCGGCGCCCGAGCGCAGCAATGTGACGAAGCCGACGAGCGCCCCGGTGAAGGCCAGCGCGATCCAGGAGAAGTTCAGGACGAACAGCACCAGCAGCAGGTACTGCAGCCACGTCGCCCCACCGGAGACCGAGATCACCTCGTACATCTGCCACGCGCCGTAGGCCGTGAGCAGCAGGGCGCCGCCGAACACGAACAGCCGGGCGGGCAGCGGGCCGCCGCCGCCGCGGCGGGCCGGCTTCGGTGCGGCGTGCAGATCCTGCACCGGCATGGCGAGCGGCGCCCGCGCCGGCATCGCGGGGGCGGGCGCGAGGGCAAGCGCGGACGCGACATCCCGGGCGATCTGGGCAGTCTGTGACATCGTCTCTCCGGTCGGACCGGCGGCCGGGCCGAGTATTCTGGAAGTTCCCGCGCGCCGTGAGGCCCGGCAGCGCAGCGGAGGCTTCATCCGCAAGAAAGGTAGGGCGTGCGGCGCCGAACGCTCACGGCGTCCAGCGGTACAGCCACGTCTCGGTGATCTGCCGGCCCTCGGTCTTGAGGGCCAGGCGAAGCTCGCACGCCTTGGCCCCGGCGGGGTCGAGCTCGAAGGCGACCCGGACGGTGCGGCGGTCCGGGCGTACGTACCAGCGGGTCGCGCCCTCCACCAGTTTGCCGGGCCCGGCGATCAGCACCGTCTCCAGCGGGACCGCCTTGCCCTCGGGGGTGAACAGGATGTCGCCGGTGAAGTCGACCATGAACAGGCGGCGCGGATCGGCGCCGCCGCGCCCGCTGCGGGTGCCGCTGACGCGGGCGATCGGTCCGATCTCCGGCTCGCGGCCCCAGGCCTGACGGTAGCCGAGACGAATCTCGGTCCCCGCCGGCACCGGCGCCTTCGGGCGCCAATAGGCGATCACGTTCTCGTTGATCTCGGCGTCGCTCGGGATCTCGATGAGGGTGACGGCGCCCTCCCCCCAGAGGCCCTCGACGCCGGTCGCCTCGCCGGGCTCGACCCAGAGCGAGGGCGTACGCTCCCAGGGATGCGCGTCGTCCTGAAACGTCTCGAAGGCGCGGTCGCGCTGAATCAGGCCGAATCCCTTGGGCCCGGTATCGACGAAGCTCGAAATCTGCAGCGTCTCGGGGTTGCGCACCGGGCGCCAGATCGCCTCGCCGCCGCCGTTGCGGATCTGGAGGCCGCTTGCGGCGTAGACCGCGGCGCGGGCGTCGTCGGCGCCGCGTCGGTCGTGCGGGCCGAACAGGAACGGCGCCTGCATCCCGCCGAGGCCGAGATGGTCGATCTGTTTGCGCGTCACCAGCGTGGCTTGGATCGCGGCATTCGCGGTCTCACCCGGCGTCAGTTCCAGGCGGAAGGCCGCGGCGAGCGATTCGGAATCGATCAACCCATGGATCACCAGGGGAGCGCCCGGCGCCTTCGGGCGCTCGATGAACAGGGCGCGCCAGCGCGGAAATTCCTCGCCGCGGGCATCGGCCGGGCGCAGCATCAGGGCGCGGCCGTTGACGCCGAAGATCTGGTCGAGGCCGGCGAGGCGGAAGAAGCAGGCGCCTTGGAAGATCGCGAAATCCTGATGCGCCTCTCCGACCTTCGCCCGGATGCGGATGCCCGAGAAGCCCGGCGTCGTTCCCGTTCCCTTGGCGGCCTCGGGCAGGGCCGCGCCGCCGCTGTCGTAGCGCGCCGGATCGTAGGATACGGGGCGCACCACGCCGTCCTCGACGAGGAACAGCGCCACCCGGTCGGTGTAGTAGAAGCCGCGCAGGAGCGGTTCCAGGGCGAAGCCGTGCGGCTCGCCGCCCCAGATCAGATCGTTCGGGCGAATGCGGATCGCCTCGTACTGCTCCCGCGAGAGCGATTTCAGGCTTTCCGGCACGTCGTCGGTGGCGAGCGCGGCGAAGGGGCGGTTGCCGTAGGCGCGGGCAAGGTCCGGCACGGTCGCGTCGGAAAACGGCGAGCCCGCCGCGGGCAACGCGGGGGCCGCCTCCTGCGCCGAAGCGCCTGCCGGCAGCAGGGCGAGGGCGACACCGCTCGCGGCGGCGCCGATCAGCCCGCGGCGGCTCAGGCCCGCCTGCGGGAGGGATCGGGCATGGCGGGTGAGGTCGGTCGGATGCGTCATGCCCTCGCCGGTTCGAAATCGAATTGGCCGCAGATAGCCCCTCAACGCCTGAACCCGGTGTTAAGGTTGCGGGACGGTCTTGCCCGCCAGGGCAGGGATGGCAAGGCCAAGCCTGCTTTTCCGCCCGCTCGCGGCATCGATCCGGCGTGGCCTTCGGGCCCCCATCCGCTTATGGAGGCGGCATGACCCTCGTCCAGATCACCCATAACGACCTCGACGGCTACGGCGCCTCCACCGTGGCGGCGAGCCTCGCGCCCGTCTCGCGCGTGGTCCACGTCGCCCGCTACAGCGATGTCGGTCCGGTGGTCGAGGACGAGCTGAAGCGCCTGCGCAAGGCGTCGGCGCCCGAGACGCTGCTGATGACCGATCTCGGGCTGGAGGAGCCGGCCATCGCCTTCTTCCGGCGCTTCGTCGCGATGAACCGCAGCCGGGACGAGGGCGCCCGCCACCGCCTCGTGGTGCTCGACCACCACGCCTCCTCGCTCGACCAGCTCCGCCGCCAGAACCTGGAGCCTGCCCCCGATACGGAGCGTCCGGGCCTGATCCGGACCGATCTCGGTGACCCGAACGTCTACGTCCTCATCGACGAGGCGCATTGCGCCACGCGGATGGCCTTCGATCAGCGCGCCCTCTACGCCCCCGAGGGCGCCGAGGGGCCGGCGGAACTCGCCACCCTGATCGAGGCGGTGGAGGCGCTCGACCTGTGGCAGAAGACCAGCCCGGCCTTCACCGGCGGCTTGGCCCTCGACGAGATGTTCTGGGACAGCGTGTCCCCGCTCGTTCCGCCGAGTCATCCCCGGCACGACCGCTTCCTGTCCGATCTGCTGCTCGCCGCCGCGCGCTGCCTCGCGGAAGGCGCGACCGCCGCCGAACTGGAGCGGCGCGCAACCGGGCTGCGGGCCGGCATCGTCGATGCCCTGCTGGCGGACGAACCCGGCGACGACCCGGCGCTGACCACGAGGATGCGGCTCGCCCGGATGCTCGCCCGCTCGGACGTCCTGTTCCATCCCCTCTCGGACGGGACCCTGCTCTCCTTCGGGCTCGATTCCGGCACGTTCCAGCGGGTGTCCGATCTCGTGATGGAGGGTGGGCGGGCCAAGCGCGTCGTCAACGTGCAGCGGGCCGGCACGCTCTCGTTCCGTTCGATCGACGGCACGGCGCTCGACGGGGCGCGGGCCTTCCGCGGCGGCGGCCACCGCGACGCGGCGGGCGGCAAGCTTCCGCAGGGCAGCGCCCATTCGCTCGCCGACGCCGTCGCTCAGGTCGAGCCGGTGCTCAACCCGCCGGCTCCCGACCCGTCGGCGAGCCCGTTCGGGGCGCTGAAGAATTGGAAGGGCTGAGGCGAACGGCCCCGGCGGGCCGGGAGCCTGGCATCGGCCGTTGTCGGAAGGCCGGAAATACCCTTTCGGGACGACGCCTCCCAGACGGTCGTGCGGACGCCCCTCGATTTCGGGCGCTTCCGCAGGCAGTGCCGTGGAGCCTCCGCGCTCCCGCCTTCGAAAGACGATTGACGCTGGCCCGGCCGTCTCAGCAGGCACCACGGCTTGCGGCCGGTTTGCGTCCGGGGCATTCCGGGATGGTCCGCGGGCGTTTCTCCACCGCCCCACCGGACGCCAACCTAAAAGAAAATTTTTACCGACCTTCTCAATCGGTCGGGGCCGACCTATCCTGATGAAACTGCATTATTTTTTCTCGATTGCGCCAAGCCATGTCCAGAAAATCACTCGACCTGACGTTGGATATCCTCAAATCGCTCGATCGGGCGCATTCCCGGGAGGACATCTTGCGGGCGCTGATGCCGCGGCTGCGCAGCTTCGGGATCGAGTACATCATCTCCGCGATGATTCCCCAAAATCGTCTCCCGGCCCGGACGCAGAAGAATTACGTCATTCTGGAGAACACCTCCGAGGAATGGCGAAAGCTCTACTTCTCGAAAGGCTACATGTACCAGGATCCGATCGTGCAGGCGACGCTGCGCAGCACGACGGGCTTTGCCTGGAGCGAGATCGAAGCCGCGCAGCCGCTCGATCCTCAGGCGCTCCGGCTGATGGGCGAGGCGCGCGAGTTCGGCCTCGGGGACGGCTTCACCGTGCCGCTCGCCACGTTGGAGGAGGAACGCGGCGGGCTGACCTTTGCGGGCCCTCGCCTCGAACTCAGCCCGGCCCAGCGCGGCGTGCTGACACTGCTCGCCTCCTACGTCGTCGGCCAAACCCTGCTGATCGACGGTGGCGCGAGTGGTCCGCGCATCGGCCTGACGCCGCGGGAGCGTGAGAGCCTGCAATGGGCGGCCGAGGGCAAGACCGATTGGGAGATCGGCGAGCTGATGGGCATCTCGCAGCACGGCGCGGATTTCCATCTCCGTTCCGCGCGGGTCAAACTCGGTTGCGTCACCCGCACCCAGGCGGTCGCCGAGGGCCTGCGGCGCGGCCTGATCGTCTGAGATCGCCTCGACCGTTCGGTGGAGGTCTTAGGCTGTCCTCGTGGTGCGGAGTGAAGACGATTCAGGGAGCACCCTTTTCAGAGGGGGCATGACCATCGATCGCGCGGTCGCATCTTGCCGTGCTGCCGGTAGGCCTGTTCAGCGAGACGGGCGTTGAGTCCCCTCCCCTGCCCTGCTTCGTGTCATACCCGGCCGGCGAAAGCGCTGTGTCTGCTTTTGACCGATTCGGAACGACAGAACGCCCCGTGCGGGTGCACGGGGCTTGGTGTGATGAGTTTGTTGTGTGTTGTGTGTTGTGTTTGGTTGCGGGGGCTGGATTTGAACCAGCGACCTTCAGGTTATGAGCCTGACGAGCTACCGGGCTGCTCCACCCCGCGCCGAGATGTGGGACCGTGTGGGTCGGTCGGATCGGCTGGTGTCGAGGGAATGGGGTGAGGTCAGTGAGATCTTGTGCTGGGCAGGCCTGGCGGCGACCGACTCTCCCGTGTCTTGAGACACAGTACCATGGGCGCTGGTGCGTTTGACGGCCGAGTTCGAGATGGGATCGGGTCCTGGGCACACCGCTCAGGCCACCAGGCCGGCGCAGCACAAGTTT
>NZ_FOSV01000008.1 GCF_900114375.1 Methylorubrum salsuginis
CCGTGCCACCCAGTGGGTGGGCCGCGGCGCCCCGTCGGTGAGGTGCTTCTACGAGCCCCCAACCCCCACGTCAATCGAAAAATCCAGAAAAGTGCGAGAAACGCCGCCACGGGCCGGCGTCGGTCATTCCTGACGCTTTCGGCGAGCCGGGTGGGGTGAACTCGTTCTCGATCCCGTCGGCTCACCGAGCCCCGCAAATGCGAACGCCCCGATCGGTCGGTCGGGACGTTCGAAGAGGGTGCGATCATGGATTTGCGCGCACCTGCGAGGCGGCGCAACGATCTGGCCTCGGCCTCTCCCGGGTCTTAGCAGCGGTTGCCGCCGGCGATCTGGCCGTACTGCTTGGTCGGGAAGTTCTGCTGATTGGCATTGCCTTCCGCGGCCGAACTCATCGGGCAGCGATCGTAGAGGCGGCCGTCGGAAGCCGTGATCGAGCCCGTCGTCGGCACGTCATAGGGCACGCTCGATACGAACCGGCCGGTGGGCGCATCGTAGACGGCGAGCGCGGACGAGGCCGGAGCCGCAACGCCGAGAGCGAGGGCGGTGAAAGCGGCGGCAATACGAGTCTTCATGATGATTTGTCAGCTCCTCGCAGGGTGAGGCCGGCTTTTCCGGCGTCGTTTCGTCTTGCGTGAGCTTGATATGGGTGCGGCTATCCCGGCATGACGTGTTTCTCCGCACGCCGCAATGCGGAACATTTCAGGGCTGGTCTTCTCGGGGGGGCGGGAACGGAAGACCCGGAGGCGCAGATGCGTCTCCGGGGGCGGTTGTGCGGCGTCAGGCGGCGCGGACGTTGGCCAGGAAGCTCTCGACCTCGCTGCGCAGTTGCTGCGACTGCAGGGCGAGCTGGTCGGAGGCCCCGGCGACGCTGGAGGCGGCGTTGCCGGCCTCGTCGGCGGCGCGCGCCACCGCCACGATGTCGGCGGTCATCTCGCTGGTGCCGGTCGAGGCCTGAACCATGCTGCGGACGATCTCCTGGGTCGTGGCGCCCTGCTCTTCCACGGCTGCGGCGATGCTGTTGGTGACGCGGTTGATCGCCTCGATCTCCCCGGTGATCATCCGGATCGCCTGGGAAGTCCCCTGCGTCGCGGCCTGGATCGCGCCGACCTGCTGGGCGATCTCGTCGGTGGCCCGCGCGGTCTGGCTGGCGAGTTCCTTCACTTCCGCCGCGACCACCGCGAAGCCCCGTCCCGCTTCCCCGGCGCGGGCCGCCTCGATCGTGGCGTTCAGGGCCAGGAGGTTGGTCTGGCCCGCGATGCTCGAGACCAGATCGACGATGTCGCCGATGCGGGATGCGGCGGTGGAGAGCGCCGTCATGGTCTGCTCGGTGCTTGCCGCGCCCTGAACCGCCCGCGCCGAGAGGCCGGCGGCCTGCTCGACCTGACGGCCGATCTCCTCGACGGTGGCGCCGAGTTCCTCCGCCGCCGAGGCGACGGCGTTGACGTTGCCCGCGGTCTGGTGGGCGGCGCCCGCCGCGCTGGTCGAGCGGCGCGAGGTGTCCTCGACGGTGCCGCGCATGATGCCGGACGAGGCCTGAAGCTCGCCGACGGCACCAGACAGGCGCTCGACGATGCCGCCGACGGTCGATTCGAACCGGCCGGCGAGGTCGCGCAGCATGGCGCGGCGGGCCTGCTCCTCACGCAGGCGCTGCGCCTCGGTGGTCTGGAGCTGCTGCGCGGCATCCTCCAGCGACATGTCGCGGATCGTCGCGACGGCCCGGGCGATGTCGCCGATCTCGTCGGCGCGGCGGCTGCCGGGCACTTCGTCGACGGTCTGGCGCGCGGCGAGCCGGTTGAGGGCCCGGGTCAGGGCGCCCAGGGGCCGCACGATCGAGCGGGCGAGCCACAGCCCGATCAGCGCGGTGCCGAGGAGGACGATCAGGCCGATCACGGCGAGGGTCACCGACAGCGAGCGGACAGCGGCGACGGCCTCCGCCTCGGTCTGCTCGGCGATGACGTTCCACGGCGTGCCCAGCACCGAAACCGAGGCGACCGCCGCCATGGTGCGTCCGTCCGGACCGGTGAAGTCGAAGCTCTTTCCCTGCTCGATCTGTGCCTTGTCGATGCCGAGCGCGGAAAGCGGTGCCCCGGCCTTGATCCCGCCGATCAGCGGCGTGCTGCGCAGGAGCCCGTCGCGGCCGGCGGCGACGACCTGTCCGGTCTGGCCGAGGCCGTCGCGCTTCATCAGCGAGCGGTCGAACAGGGCCGGCGTGACGCGCATGACGATGAAACCGACGCGTTCGGAGGCCTGGGCCGTCCCCATGGCGACGTTGGCGCGGCGAGTCACCGGGCGGCCGATGAAGGCCGACGGCCCCTCCCCCGCCGGATAGGCGGCGAAGTCCTCGAACAGCGCGTCACCCGCCTCGTTCGCCTTCAGGCGCTCGATCAGGCGAGCGAGGCCGGTCTCCTTGAACGGCGGCTCGGCCAGCGACTGGGCGAAGTCCCCTTCCTTGCGGGTCGTGTAGACGATGCGGCCCTGGCCATCGACGAACAGAAGATCGGCGTAGCCGTCATGGGACACGATCTTGCGGGCGGCTTCCTGAACCTTGACGTGGCGCCGCCCGTACATGGTGCCCGTGGCGCCGCCGTCGAAGGCGAGGCGCGCCTCGGCGTTCGGCAGATCGCGGATCGCCTGGAGCAGCTTGTCGGTCTCGGGCTTGGCCGGATCGAGGTTTTCGACGAGATCGACGAAGTTCGAGGCGATCTGCGGATTGGCGGCCGCGACCTCGAAATCCGTCATCAGGCGGTCGGCCGTCAGCTCGACGCTGTCCTTGCGCAGGGACGCGGCGAGCTGCAGGCGTTCGCGCGCCGCATCGAACAGGCCGTCCTTGGCGGAAGACCAGCTGAAACCGCCCATCGCCGTCGCGCTGAGGAGCGCCAGCCCGATCATGGCTGCGGGCAGGCGTGCGCTGAGTTTCGACAGGGAAAGCATGGAAAGCCCGGGGGTGAAATGGTCCTTACGTTTGATACATTCGGAAATTTTAATAAGAACTAAACTCCGCTCACGTGTCCGCACATGCGGGCTATGTCAGATGAGGTGTGCTGCAATTGGAGCCAGCCGCTTCGATCTTTCGGCTTAGACCGTTGTCAGCGTGAGGTGCGGAACACCTGCAGATCGAGGTCGCGAACTTTCTTGCGCAGGGTGTTGCGGTTCACGCCCAATAATTCCGCCGCCCGGATCTGGTTGCCGCGGGTGGCGGCGAGCGCCGCGCCGATCAGCGGGCCTTCGATCTCCCGCAGGATGCGATGATACAGGCCGGGCGGGGGCAGCGTGTCGCGGTAGCCGGAGAAATAATCGGCGAGATGCCGCTCGACGGCGCCCGACAGCGTCTCGTTGTCGGACGCGCCGTTCTTGCGCGGCGCGCCGTTGGCGGCGGCGGGCTGGGCCAGCGGCAGGGTGTCGAGCTCGGCCTCGATGACCGGGCCGGTGATGGTCTCCTGCGGATAGAGGGCGGCCAGCCGGCGCACGAGGTTCTCGAGTTCACGCACGTTGCCGGGCCAACGGTAGCGCTTCAGCCGTTCCATGGCGTCGCCGTCGAGCGTCTTGCGGGTCAGGCCCTCGCGCTCGACCAGGACGAAGAAGTGGCGGATCAGGTCGGGCACGTCCTCGGCGCGCTCGCGCAGGGCCGGCAGGCGCAGCGGCACCACGTTGAGGCGGAAGAAGAGATCTTCGCGAAAGATCCCCTGCTGGATCGAGACCCGCAGATCCTTGTTGGTGGCCGCGATGATGCGGACATTGGTCTTGATCGGCACGCGCCCGCCGACGGTGGTGTACTCGCCCTGCTGGAGCACGCGCAGCAGCCGGGTCTGCGCCTCCATCGGCATGTCGCCGATCTCGTCGAGGAACAGCGTGCCGCCCTCGGCCTGCTCGAACCGGCCGGCGGAGCGCGACAGCGCGCCGGTGAAGGCGCCCTTCTCGTGGCCGAATAGTTCGGATTCGATGAGGTCGCGCGGGATCGCCGCCATGTTGACGGGCACGAACGGCCCGGTGCGGCGGCGGCCGTAATCGTGGAGCGCGCGGGCGACCAGTTCCTTGCCGGTGCCGGACTCGCCCGTGATCATCACGGTGAGGTCGGTCGGCATCAGGCGCGCAAGCGCGCGGTAGATCTCCTGCATGGCCGGCGAGCGGCCGACCAGCGGGATGTCCTCGTTCTCCGGCCCTGCCCCGGGCGCGGGCGTCCCGCGCGGACGGGAGAGTGCGCGACCGACGATGGCCGTCAGTTCCTTCAGGTCGAAGGGCTTGGGCAGATACTCGTAGGCGCCCCGCTCGGAAGCGCGGATTGCCGTCATGAAAGTGTTCTGCGCGCTCATGACGATGATCGGCAGTTCGGGCCGCACCCGCTTGATGCGGGGCAGCAGGTCGAACACGTTCTCGTCGGGCATCACCACGTCGGTGATGACGAGATCGCCCTCCCCTTGCGCCACCCAGCGCCAGAGCGTGGCGCAGTTCGAGGTGGTGCGCACCTCGTAGCCCGCCCGCGACAGGGCTTGGTTGAGCACGGTGCGGATCGCTGCGTCGTCGTCCGCGACGATGATGTGGCCGTTGGGCATGACTCTCGACTCAGCGCTCCGCGGCCGATTCGCGCCCGTCACGGGCGCTCGACATAGGCAGAAGGATCCGGAAGGCAGTGCGGCGGGGAACGGGATCGCACTCGACGATCCCCCCGTGGTCGCCGACGATCTTGGCCACCAATGCAAGTCCGAGGCCGGACCCTTGGGCTTTGGTGGTGACGAAGGGGTCGAACAGGTCGGAGAGCATGTCGGGGGGGATGCCCGGCCCGTTGTCGCGCACCGCCACCTCGATCGGCAGGCTGACGCGCTCGCGCGAGCCCGGAACCTGCAGGCGAAGGCCGGTGCGGAAGGCGGTCGACAGGGTGATCTCGCCCTCCACCGTGTCGGTGCCGATGGCTTCCGCGGCGTTCTTCACGAGGTTGAGGATCACCTGGATGAGCTGATCGCGGTTGCCGAGCACCGGCGGCAACGAGGGATCGTAGTTCTCGATGAAGCGGATGTGACGGGCAAAGCCGCTCTGCGCCGAGCGCTTCACCTGATCGAGCACGCCGTGGACGTTGACCGGCCCGCGCTCCACCGGGCGCTCCTCGCCGAACAGCTCCATCCGCTCGACGATGCGCACGATGCGGTCCGACTCGTCGCAGATCAGGCGGGTCAGCACCCGATCCTCGTCCTCGCGGTCCAGTTCCAGCAGCTGCGCCGCGCCGCGGATGCCGGCGAGCGGGTTCTTGATCTCGTGGGCCAGCATCGCGCCGAGCGCGATCATCGAGCGGGCGGCGCCGCGATGGGTGAACTGGCGGTTCATCTTGTCGGCGATGGTGCGCTCCTGCAGCATCAGCACCACCGAGTCGTCCTCGTCCCGCAGAGGCGTGGCGAAGACATCGACGCTGCGCTCGGCCCCGGAGCGCGGCTGGATCAGCTCGACGCGGTACTCGGCGACCGAGGAGCGGCGGCGGCGCACCTCCGCCACGAGCGCGATGATCGGCGAGGCGAAGGGGATGATGTCGCGCAGGCGCCCCCGCTGCATCACCTTGGCGGAGGCGTCGAAGAACAGTTCGGCGGCGTGGTTGACCCGCAGGATGCGCTCGTCCGGGCCGATGGTGAGCACCGGCAGCGGCAGGGCGTTGAGCACCGCCTCCGCCGCCGGCAGGGAGGCGGGATCGGGCTCGTCGCCGGAAAAGCTCATGGTGTGGCTCATGCGGCCTCGTCGATCGTCGTGCCGGCGGATGCCTCTTCGAGGCCGGCCGGGTCGAGAAAGGCCTTTTGAAGCAAGGTCAGGGCCTCGGCGGGCTCGCTCGTGGTGACGAGACGGCGCCGATCCGCCGGGTTGAGCGCGCCGGGGCCGGCGGCGTCGGCATAGGCTGCCAGATGCTTGCGGGCGTGGCGCACGCCCATCGCCGGCCCGTAGAGGGCGATCAGCCCCTCGTAATGCTCGGTGGCGGCCGCCGCCCGCGCCCCGGCGGAGAGCGGAGCGACCGTGCGCCCGGCCAGTCCCGCGGCGATCGCGCCGACGAGCCAGGGGCGGCCGACCGCCGCGCGCCCGACCATGACGCCGGCTGCCCCCGAAGCCGTGAGGCAGGCGCGGGCCTCTTCCAGACCGGTCACGTCGCCGTTGGCGATCACCGGCAGGCGGGTCGCCTCGACCACCGCGCGGATCGCCGACCAATCGGCATTCCCCTTATAGAATTGCTGCCGGGTGCGGCCGTGGACGGTGATGCCGTTCAGGCCCAGGGCCTCGGCGCGGCGTGCCAGCTCCGGCGCGTTCAGGCTCGCATGGTCCCAGCCGAGGCGCATCTTCACCGTGACCGGTACGGCCACCGCGTCCCGCACGGCGGCCAGCAGCCGCGCGGCGTGGTCGAGGTCGCGCATCAGCGCCGAGCCCGCCGCGCCGCCGGTCACGGTCTTGGCCGGGCAGCCCATATTGATGTCGATGGCGTCGGCGCCGTTGGCGACCGCGATGCGGGCGGCCTCCGCCATCGGTGCCTCGGCACAGCCGGCGAGCTGCACCACATGGGGGCTGACGCCCTGCCCTTCCGCCCGCACCTGCGATTCGGCATCGCCGCGGGCGAGTTCGGCCGCCGCCACCATCTCGGAGACGACGGCGCTGGCCCCGAAGGCTTGCGCGATGCGGCGCATGTGGAGGTCGGTGACGCCCGACAGCGGCGCGAGCAGCGCCGGCGGCGGACCCGCGCGCCGGCCTTCCTCGGAGCGCAGGGCGCTCAAATAATGGTCAGGGCTCATTCTGCTCAATAAGTAGCCAAAGCCGGGCCGGACGCAAGCGCCGCCTGCGTTTGCCTTCGGACATTCCGACGCATAAGAGCCCTGCATCCCCGGCTTTCCCCAACCGAAATCCATCGAGGCTCGATCATGTCCGACAGCGCCGCGCAGCTTGAAGTGGCCGCTGTCGTGGTGGCGGCGGGCAAGGGGCTGCGCGTCGGCGGCGACTTGCCCAAGCAGTATCGCCGCGTCGGCGGGCGTGCCGTCCTCACCCGCACGCTCGCGGCTCTGGCGCAATCGCCCCGCATCGCCCGCATCCAGCCGGTGATCGCTCCGGATGCCGCCGACTTCTTCTTCGAGTGCGTGGCCGATCTCGAACCCGCGCATCGCGAAAAACTCGTCGAGCCGGTGCCCGGTGGGGCGACGCGCCAGCAATCGGTCGCCGCCGGCCTCGAAGGGCTGGTCCGCGCGGGCGCGCCCGATCTCGTGCTGGTGCACGATGCCGCCCGCCCCTTCGTCGACGAGGGGCTGATCGCCCGTGCGGTCGCGGCAGGCGCGGAGCACGGCGCGGCGGTGCCGGGGATCACCGTTTCCGATACCATCAAGCTCGTGGAAGAAATCGCGCCCGGCATCGGCCGCGTCCACGAGACGCCGGCCCGCGAGAATCTCCGCGCCGTGCAGACCCCGCAGAGCTTCCGCTTCGGCCCGCTCCTCGATGCCCATCGCCGTGCGGTCGCAGAGAATCGCGACGGTTTCACCGATGACGGCGCGCTCGCCGAATGGGCCGGGCTCGGGGTCGTGGTGTTCGAGGGCGACGCCCGGAACCGCAAGATCACCCAGGCCGCGGACCTGATCGAGGCGGATCGAGCTTTCTCCGGTCAGACTTTCGCTGACAGCCCGCCCGCGATATCTGAGGCCCCCATGACCACTTACGTGACTCGCCTCGGCACCGGCTTCGACGTCCACGCCTTCACCGAGGGCGACCATGTCTGGCTCGGCGGCATCAAGATCCCCGCCGACCGGGGCGTGCTCGCCCATTCCGACGGCGACGTGGCGCTCCACGCGCTGACCGACGCGCTGCTCGGCGCCATCGCCGACGGCGATATCGGCACCCACTTCCCGCCCTCCGACGAGAAGTGGCGCGGCGCCTCCTCCGACCAGTTCCTCGCCCATGCCTGCTCCCTCGTGCGGGCGCAGGGCGGCAAGATCGACCATCTCGACATCACCGTGCTGGCGGAGGCCCCGCGCATCGGCGCGCATCGCGAGGCGATCCGGGCGCGCATCGCCGAGATCGCGGGCGTGCCGCTCACCGCCGTCTCGATCAAGGCGACGACCACGGAAAAGCTCGGCTTCGTCGGCCGCGCCGAGGGGCTCGCCGCGCAGGCCGCCGCCACCGTGCGCCTGCCCGAGGTCGAGGTGGACACCGGCACCGAGACCGCCGAGCGCCGGGCGTGATCGAAGACGCCGCCCTGCTCGCCCGCGCCGAGGCGCTGGTGCGGGCCTACGCGGCGTCGAACAAGAAAATCGCGACCGCCGAATCCTGCACCGGCGGCCTCGTCGCCGGGCTTCTGACCGCCGTGCCCGGCTCCTCGGCGGTGGTGGATCGCGGTTTCGTCACCTACTCGAACGAGGCCAAGACCGATCTCGTCGGCGTGCCGGCCGCCCTCATCGCCGCCCATGGCGCGGTGAGCGAGCCGGTGGCCCGCGCCATGGCGGAGGGGGCGCTCGACCGGTCGCTGGCGAACGTTGCGGTTTCTGTGACGGGCGTGGCTGGCCCTGGCGGCGGCAGCCCGGACAAGCCGGTCGGTCTCGTCCACTTCGCCTTAGCCATGGACGGCGCCCCGACGCGTCCTGTCGAGCGCCGCTTCGGCGCCCTGGATCGGGGGGAAATCCGGCGGCTGTCGGTGGAGCAGGCTCTGGCGCTCTTGGAAAGTGTGATCGCGGCTTGATGTGGAGCCTCCCCCATCGACGGCCGCCCGGTTCGCCGGAAGGTTGCGAGACCGAAGACGGGTCGAACCGGCTCGTCAAGCGTGCCGTCCTCGCTGTGTTGCTGGCCGTCAGCTCAAGCATGCCGGTTGCGGCCTTGGCCGACACGCCGATCCGCTGCCTGCGTCTCGACGATCAGGAGCCGATCGCGATCGACAATCTTCCAGTGAAACAGCGTGCCGCCGCTCGGTTCATACAGGAGCAGGCGACGCTCATTGCGAAAAAACGCGGCGTTGCGGGGCCAGCCGTGCTGATCCGGCTGAAAGGCAACGATCCCGACAATCCGATCCTCGTGTCCTGGGTGCGCGATCCGGCAGGGGGCGCCGCCGCTCTCATCCTCCAGACCGGTCGCTTCGGCGAGATGCATTCGCTCGTCGATGGATCGCCGATCTTCGTGAGAAGCCGGAACGAGCCTGTCTTCCGACCTCCCAGCATGGAGGAGACCGGTTTCAGCTACCAGTTTTTCGACAGGACGACCTATCACATCCACCTATCGGACGTGATGATCCGAACGACTTCATCAGAGAAGCTCGTCCGCACGTCATATCGGCAAACGATCTCAACCGGTTTTTCTTATGGCGGCCTGCCAGCGACCTGTCAGGCGCCCGAATAGTCGGCGTTGCATAATCCTCGCTCGCCGACCCATCCCGTCATCGCGAAGCGAAGCCCGGCACGAGCCGCCCTCAGCCCTCAGGCCGCCCGCACCCCGGCCAAAAACCGGTTCACCTCGGCGTTGAGGTGCTCGGATTGGCGCGACAATTCGGAGGCGGAGGCGAGTACCTGGGCAGCCGCCGCGCCGGTCTCCTCCGAGGCTTGGGCGACGCCCGCGATGTTGGCCGTCACCTCGCCCGCGCCGGTCGCCGCTTGGCTCACGTTGCGCACGATCTCCTGCGTGGCCGCGCCCTGCTCCTCGACCGCGGCCGCGATCGTGGTCGTCACCGCGTCGATCTCGCGGATGCGGCCGGTGATGCCGCCGATGGCCGAGACCGCCTGACCGGTCGCCCCCTGGATCCGGCCGATCTGGCCTGCGATCTCGTCGGTGGCCCGCGCGGTCTGGCTGGCGAGTTCCTTCACCTCGGAGGCCACCACCGCGAAGCCGCGGCCCGCCTCGCCAGCCCGCGCCGCCTCGATGGTCGCGTTGAGCGCCAGGAGATTGGTCTGCGCCGCGATCGAGGAGATCAGGCTGACGACATCGCCGATCCGGGTGGCGGCTTGGCTCAACTCGTTCACGAGCACCGCGCTCCGGTCGGCCTCGCCGACGGCGATCCCGGCGATGTCCGCCGAACTCCCGACCTGCCGGCCGATCTCGTGGACCGAGGCGCCGAGTTCTTCCGCCGCCGCCGCCACCGTGCCGACGTTGGAGGCGGCCTCCTCCGCCGCCGCCGCGACGGCGGTGGACTGGGCAGCGGTCTGCGTGGCGGTCGCCGTCATCGACGCGGCCGTGGCCTGCAATTCGGTGGCCGAGGCCGAAACCATCCCGACGACGCGGCCGATGGTCCGCTCGAAGCCGTCGGCGAGTTCGATCATCGTGCGGCGGCGCTCGCGGGCGGCGGCCTCGTCGGCGATGCGCTTGATTTCGGCCTGCTCGGCGGCCTTCTGCGCCACCATCGCCTTGATGCCCTCGACCGCGCGGCCGACCGCTCCGATCTCGTCGCCGCGGCGCGCCTCGGCGATGTCGGCCTCGGTCTCGCCGCGAGCCATCCGCTGCAGCACCGCCACCAGCCGGCCCATGGGCCGGGTGACGCCCGCCACCACGATCAGCCCGAGCAGGCCGAAGGCGAGGGCGAGCCCGAGCGCCGCGATCACCGTCATCGACAGCGAGGCAGAGGCCGCGAGCGCCGTCGCCGCGTCGCGGGCCTGGCCGAGATCGTGCAGGTTCGCCGTGATCCGTCCGTCGATGGCCTGCATCAGCCGCAGGCGGGCCGGGCGGACTTGGTCGTAGGAAATCTTGGAGGCCGCCTCGGCCTCGTTCTTCAGCCCGAGCGCCACCGAGCGCCCGGCGGCCACGAACACCGCGTCGAGGTCCCGGCGGATGCCTTCCAGCATCGTGCGTCGCTGCGGCGTGTCGGCGAGCCTGACGAGGTGATCCATGGCGCCCTCGGCCTTTCCCTTGGAGGCCTCGTAATGCTCCAGCTGCACCTTCATCACGGCATCCTCGGTCTCGAGGATGATGTTCTTCTCGGCGATGATCGCCTCGTCCACCGCCGCCGCCACCTGCAGCGCGTCGATGGCGCGGGCGGCGCGCACGTCCACCACCTCCTGCGCGACGCCCGCGAGCGTTTCGATCTTGCCGCGTGCCATCGCGACGATGCCGATGGCGACGAGGGCGGCGAGGGCCGCCGGAACCGCCAGTTTTCCCAGCAGGCGGAGGTTGAGGAACCAGCTCATGGTCGATGGCCAGGGGACGATGCCGTGATCCGCACGGCGCCCTGAACCGAAGCGGATCACGGATTGTTGATCTGCCGAAGTTAACAGGAAATGATGGTTTTTGGGGGCGCTGGGTAAATGGCTAGATCATTTATGTTATTTCGGTAGCGCTGCGCTCGCGCTTCACAATACCCATAACAAATGTTGCGACTAGGCAGCGGTGCTGGGTGCCGATTTTCGATCAAGATGCGGGTCGAGATCGGCGATTTGTACGGTAATGAACAAACATATTCGAATCGCGTGAGCCAGGAGGCTGCATGCTCGATCCCGAGATCTATCACCGTCTCCTGAGCGAAGCGGAGGCGACGAGCCCGGCCTTGCACGCCGCGATTGCCGCGATCGGCCCCATCGCCGTCGCGCCGCCGCTCCATGCGAGTGTAGCCGAGCGGCTGTTCGTCGAGATCGTCAACCAGCAACTCTCGACCAAGGCCGCCTTCGCGATCGGGTCGCGGATCGAGGCCGCCGCGCAGTCGCGAGGAATGAAGCTGCGCGACCTGTTCGTGCCGGGCTTCGAGGCGGTTCTGCGCGGCTGCGGCGTCTCGGCCAACAAGGTGCGGGCGCTCCACGCCGTCCGCGAGGCCGAGGCGCGGGGCCTGCTCGGGGCCGATCTCGGCCTGATGCCGCACGCGGAGCGTTCCGCGATCCTGTGCGGCATCCGCGGCGTCGGGCCCTGGACCGCCGACATGGTCGGCATCTTCCACTTCCTCGATCCGGATATCTGGCCCGCGGGCGACGTGGCGGCGGTCGGCGTGCTGCGCAGGCTCACGGGACGCGACGACACCGAGGCGGTGGCCGCCCGGTTCGCGCCCTACCGCTCGATCCTCGCCCGCTATCTCTGGCGCAGCCGCGACGCCGCGGCACCTGCCGTCGCGGCGGCCTGACCGGCCTCAGGCGGGCTCGAAGAACGGCCGGAAGTTCTCCAGCCACTCGCGCAGCCACGCCTCGAAGCCGCGTTGCGCGCCCTCGGCGTCCTGCGCGTGGCCCCAGGCGGCTTCGGCGAGCGGACTCCACCACGTCCATAGCCGGTTCGAGCCGTCATATTCGACGAGACCGACCTCGACCGCGCCGACATGGCCGGTGAAGCGTTGCATCGGCACGCCCGCCGAGCGGGCTTGGGTCCAGGCGATGGGAGAGGAAGCCATGGTCCCACAATGCCGCCGTGGCGGGTCCGTTCGCGTTGCACAATCGGAATGCCGTTTGTGTTCCGCATGCGCTTGACGCGCGCGAACGAGTCGGGCATCGGCGCGTTGTCCGTGCGATGCGCCGTGTGCCCGTTGCCCGGCTCCATAGGAACGACCGAACCCCATGCCCGACGACAGTAGTCGATCGACCACGCCGCCTCTGGCCTTCGTGTGATCCGCGCCTGATCGTCCCGATCTGGCTCGCCCCGCGACCGGCCTTTGGCGGCTGGTCCGACCGGAGGTGAGCCATGACTGACTCCACCGTAACCACCCGGCGTGCCCGCACCCGTGCGGCCCGCCCCAAGCGCAGCCGCCCGGCGGGTCTCGTCGTGGCGCTGATGATGGCGCTCGTGTTCGTGCCCGTGCTGGCCCTCCACGCCATCGCCCTCTCCGGGGTGACGCAGGAGGCGGAACGCCCGGCCGAACTCGCGACCGCCGCCCCGCTGAAGGCCCCGCCCGCCAGGAAGGTGCCGGGTTAGAGACGATCCGGCCGGCAGCGGGGAACCGCCGCCGGCCTGCTTTTTGGATTGCGCTTCGCGCCGCGGCGCCTTAACGGGGCCGCCCTCCCGGCAGACGAGAAGCGATCCCGATCCCATGGCGGCCTGCGGCCTCGATTTCGGCACGTCCAACACCACCCTCGGAATCGGCATCGACGGCGCCCCGTCCCTGGTGCCGCTGGAGGGCACGCACCGCACCCTGCCGAGTGCGATCTTCTTCGCCCCCGGCCGCGAGGCGCAGATCGGCCGCGCCGCCATCGAATCCTACGTCGAGGGCACGCCGGGCCGGCTGATGCGGGCGCTCAAATCCGTGCTCGGCTCCTCGCTCGTCGAGGAATCGACCCCGGTCGGACGCGAGCGCATCCGCTTCCGCGACGTCATCGCCCGCTACCTCACCGCGGTGAAGGCGCGCGCCGAGGCCGAGACGGGCGTGAGCCTCGACGCGGTGGTGCATGGCCGCCCGGTCCACTTCGTCGACGACGACCCGGCCGCCGACCGCAAGGCCGAGGACACGCTGCGCCAGATCGCCGAGAGCATCGGCTTCCGTCATGTGCGCTTCCAGTACGAGCCCATCGCCGCCGCCCTCGATTACGAGCGTACGGTGGGAAGCGAGGAGATCGCGCTGATCGCCGATATCGGCGGCGGCACCTCGGACTTTTCCATCGTCCGCCTCTCGCCCGAGCGGCACCGCCGGGACGAGCGGGCCGAGGACATCCTGGCCAATGACGGCGTGCGCATCGGCGGCACCGATTTCGACCGCACCCTCAGCCTCGGCGCGGTGATGCCGCTGCTCGGCCTCGGCAGCCCGATGAAGCGGGGCGATCTGGCCGTGCCGAACGCCTATTTCCACGACCTCGCCACGTGGTCGAGCATCAACCGGCTCTACAATCCGAAGACGCTGCGGGAGATCGACGAGGTGGTGCGCGACGCCGCCCGGCCCGAGCTCGTCACGCGGCTGCGCCGGGTGGTCGAGGCCGAGCGCGGGCATTCCCTCGCCATGGCGGTGGAGGGCGCCAAGATCGCGACCTCCGACCAGGGCCACGGCACGGTCGATCTCGGCTGGGTCGAGCCGGCCCTCGAAGCAAGTGTCGATCGCCCGCGGCTGGCCTCCCACACCGACGACCTCGCCCGCCGCATGGCCGAGCGCATCGGCCGCTGCCTCGATCAGGCGGGGCTGTCCGCCGGCCGCATCGACGCCCTGTTCCTCACCGGCGGCTCGACCGGCCTGCCGCATGTCCGGGCCGCGCTGACCGCGACCGTGCCGGACGCCCGGGTGGTGGACGGCGACACCTTCGGCTCGGTCGGGCTCGGGCTCACCCTGGAGGCGGCCCGCCTCGCCTGATCCTGTTTCGGACGACAAGTGATTCGGGCGCGACGCGCGTCCTCTCGAGGAGAAGGCGAGCGCGAACCGGGCGCCGATCCGGCCATCGGCGCCCGAGACACCCGCCGTCCGCGTGCGCCCCGCTTTGCGCCGTCATCCCAGGATGATAGCAGCGGGTCATGAAGGGACGTCCTCCACATCGCGGCTCCGGCGGCAAAGGCTCTCCGGGCGGCAAGCGCCCCCCTGGCAAGCCCGGCTTCGCCGCGCGGCCGGGCACCGGCCCGCGCACCTCCGCCCTCGAGGCCGCCAAGCGCGCGGCTCGCAACCGGGGCGAGGATGCGGGGGAGCGCGCGCCCTGGGGCGAGGACGACGCGGCTCCGGCTCCCCGTCCGCCTCGCACCCGCAAGCCGGCACCGGCTCAGGCCGAGGCCCCCCCGCCGCGCCGCCCGGCACCGAAGGCATCGCCCGCCAAGGCCGCCGTCGCCAGGGCGCCCTCCCCCGAACGGGAGGCGCCCCCCGCCGGTCCGACCCGGCGCGAGCAGCGCGCCGCCGCCTCGGCGACGCTGGCGAGCGGCGTGCAGACGCTGACCGTCACCCCCGACGAGGCCGGGATGCGGATCGACCGCTTCCTCAGCGTGCGGTTTCCCCAGCTTCCCTTCACCCGCGTCCAGAGTCTCGTGCGCAAGGGCGAGCTTCGCGTGGACGGCAAGCGCGCCAAGGCCGCCGACCGGCTGGAGCCGGGCTCGGCGGTGCGGGTGCCGCCTCTGAAGCTCGATGCACAGGCCGAGCGTCCGCGCAGCCCGACGAAGGCCGCGAACGACGCCGAGTTCCTCCGCTCGCTGATCCTCTACGAGGACGCGGAGATGATGATCCTCAACAAGCCGTTCGGCCTCGCGGTGCAGGGCGGTTCCGGCACTGTGCGCCACGTCGACGGCCTGTTGGAGGCGCTGACCGGGCCGGACGGGCAGCGCCCGCGCCTCGTCCACCGCCTCGACAAGGACACGGCGGGCTGCCTCATCGTCGCCAAGACGCGCCTGGCCGCCGCGACGCTGGCCAAGAGCTTCCGCTCGCGGGCGGCGCGGAAGATCTACTGGGCGCTGGTGGCCGGCGTGCCGCGCACGCGCCAGGGCCGGGTCTCGACCTACCTCGCCAAGGACGAGCCGACCGACGCCGACGCCCGCATGCGGGTGGCCAAGCACGGCGACGAGGGCGCGAGCCACGCACTGACCTATTACGCCACCGTCGATCAGGCGGCGCAGAAGCTGGCTTGGCTCTCGCTCAAGCCCGTGACCGGCCGCACCCACCAGCTGCGCGCGCACGCCGCCCATATCGGTCACCCGATCGTCGGCGATCCGAAATATTTCGAGGTCGAGAACTGGGAGCTGCCCGGCGGCATCCAGAATCGGCTGCACCTGCTGGCCCGCCGGATCGTGATCCCGCATCCGCGCACCGGCCAGCCCGTCGATGTCAGCGCGCCGCTGCCGCCGCACATGGCGCAAAGCTGGAATCTTTTGGGTTTCGACGCCGCCCGCTACGACCCGATCGTGGAAGCGCCGGAGGCCTGAGCCCCGTCGCCAGCCTTGGAAAGCCGGAGCGCCGCCCCAAGTCTGGGCGGCGCGCGACGCGTTGCCCGGGACAGACGGTGCGAAACGTCGCCGATGCCGCGTGGACGGGTGCGCGGCGAGATGATTGTATTCCCTCGAACGGGGTTCGAGGGAAGGCGCGCCCTCCCCCGCCCGTCCGTGCCGCCGGCCGCGGCTCATCGAGGTCAGGAACGCATGAGGCTGCCCACGCTGATGTCCCTCGCGCTCGCCGTCGCGCTCGCGGGCGCCGCCGTGCCGGCTCTCGCGGCGCCCGAACGGAGTCCTGCCGAGCGGAGTCCTGCCGAGCAGAGGGCGGCCCCTGAGCGGACGCCGCCCGCCTCCGGTGCCGCCACGGCCCCCGCTCCGGGCGCGCCGCCCGCGGCCCGGTCGGGTGAGCGCCGCCGCCGGATGTCCTACGCCGCCTGCAATCGCGAATCGCATCGGCGCAACCTCTATGGCGGCCCGCGCCGCCGGTTCCTCATCCGCTGCCGCCTCGGCTACGAGCGGCGCCCCGGCCCCACCGCGCCGGCGCGCCGGCCGTGAGGGGAAGCGCCCCGCCGTGGTGAAGCTCGTCGTCTTCGACGTCGACGGCACCCTCGTCGACAGTCAGCACCTCATCGTCGAGGCGCAGCGGCGCGCCTTCACGGAGCACGGGCTGGTGCCGCCGCCGCGCAAGGAGGCCCTGTCGGTTGTCGGCCTGTCGCTGCCCGACGCGTTCCGCCGCCTCGTCGGCGAGGCGGGGCCGATCGAGGCGCTGTCCATGAGCTATCGCCGGGCCTTCCAGGCCCTGCGGATCGATCCGAACTACGAGGAGCCGCTGTTTCCCGGCATGGCCGAGCTGATCGCGCGCCTGCGCACCCGCCCGGACGTGCAACTCGGCATCGCCACCGGCAAGTCGCGCCGCGGCGTCGACCATCTCGTCGACGCCCATGGCTGGGACGGCTGGTTTGCCACGATCCAGACCGCCGACGACGCCCCCTCCAAGCCCGATCCGACCATGCTGCGCCAAGCCATGGCCGAGGCCGGCGCCGAGTCCAGCATGACCGTGATGATCGGCGACACCACCTTCGACATGCTGATGGCGCGCGACGCGGGCGCGGCGGCCGTCGGCGTCGCCTGGGGCTACCACGCGCCGGGCGCCCTGTTCGGCGCGGGGGCGGTCACCGTGGTCGAGACGGCGGAAGCGCTCGGCGACCTGTTTTCCGGCCCCCTCGACGAATCGGAAACGGCCCCGGTGACGGAGCGTCTCGGAATTCGCTGAAGGCTCGCGCGAGGCTCGCGTACGGGCCGCAAAACCCCTATCTGCGGCGCATGAGCAGCACCGACGACGACGTGACCCGTGATTGGCTCGGCGAGCCCGGCGACACCCCGCGCCCCGATCCCCTGCGCGCCGCCCGCGCCAGCACCACGCCGACCCTGCCGAAGCGCTTCTACAAGGAAGCCGGCCTTCAGCGGACGGAGCCCGGCTACCGCCTCGTCCTCGACGGGCGCGGCGCCAACACCCCCGGTCGCCGACCGCTCGCCGTGCCCTCGCTCACCCTCGGTGAGGCGCTCGCCGCCGAGTGGGGCGCGCAAGGCGAGTCCATCGACCCGCGCACGATGCCGCTGACCCGCCTGGTCAACACGGCGATCGACGGCGTCGCGGAGCGCATGCCCGAGGTCGCCGCCGATCTCGCGGCCTTCGCCGCCACCGACCTCATCGCCTACCGCGCCGGCTCGCCCGAGCGGCTCGTCGCCGAACAATCCGCCGCCTGGGACCCGCTGGTCGCCTGGGCCGGCGAGACCCTGGGGGCGCGCCTGTTCCTGGCCGAGGGGGTGATGCATGTCGAGCAGCCCGAAGGTTCGGTCGCGGCCCTGCGTGCGGCGGTTCGAGCCGTGGACGACCCGTTTCGTCTCGCCGCGCTCCACACGCTGACGACGCTCACCGGCTCGCTGGTGATCGGTCTCGCCGTCCTCCACGGGCGCCTCTCGCCCGAGGACGCCTGGGCGGCGGCCCATGTGGACGAGACCTATCAGGCGGATGTCTGGGGGCCGGATGCGGAGGCCGAGGCGCGGCTGGCCCATCGCCGGACGGAGTTCGAGGCGGCGGCCAAGGTGGCGGCCAAGGCGGCGGCAGCGAGGTGAACGCGAAGCCGTTCGGCGTCGGGCGGTCGGCTTCGCGCCCTTCGATTTTCAAAAATCCATCAGATCGTATGTTAAATTCAGCGACGCCCCGCGCAGGCGGTTGACCGGACCCGTCGAGCCTGTCTCTGTCCGCCCATGATCCCGACATGCACGCCATGGCCGGTCGGCGACGACGGGATGGCCGCGCGCATCCGCGCCTTCGCCTGGGACGCCACCCCGCTCGGACCGATCGCGCGATGGCCGCAGAGCCTTCGCACCGTCGTCGATCTGATGCTCGCCTCGCCCGGCACGATGTGCCTCGTGTGGGGGCCGGACGCGATCCATCTCTACAACGATGGATTTGCCGAATTGCTCCGGGAGCAGGACGCCGACGCCCTCGGGCGCTCGGCCTACGAAACCTTCGCCCGTTCCCGTGAGGTCTTCGCGGACGACCTCGCGGCCGGCATGGCCGGCGGGTCGGCCCGACGACTGGGGCAGCCCTACCCGGTGCTGCGACACGGCCGTGTCGAGGAGGCGTGGTTCGACGTGGACTACGCCCCCCTGCGCGATGAGACCGACGCCGTGGCCGGCGTTCTCTGGACCCTGCGGGAGACCACCGCGCGGGTCGTGGCGGAGCGGGCCCTGCGCGAGAGCGAGGAGCGGCAGGCCTTCCTCCTCGGGCTGAGCGACGCCGTGCGCACCCTCGCGGTGCCGGCCGAGATCATGGCGACGGTGAGCGAGCGGGTCGGGCGCCATCTCGGCGTCGGCCGGTGCGGTTACGGCGAGGTGCCGGCGCCCTACGTGGATTTCGTGGTCGAGCGGGACTGGACCGACGGCGTCATGGAGAGCCTTCGGGGCGTCTGGCCCCTCGAGAGCTTCGGCACCGCCATGGTCCAGCAGCATCGGCGCGGCGAGACCGTCGTCGTCGAGAATGCGTTCGCCGACCTGCGCAGCCGGGGCAGCGAGGCGGGGTTCGAAGCCGCCGGCCACGTGACGTCCAGCGTCGCGGCGCAACTGGTGAAGGGCGGCGTGTGGGTCGCCACCTTCTACGTCCAGAACAGGGTGCCGCGCCGTTGGACCGCCAGCGAGGTGGCCCTGATCGAAGACGTCGCCGAACGGACATGGTCGGCCCTCGAACGCGCCCGGGCCGAGGCGGCCCTGACGGCGAGCGAGGCGCGCTTCCGGCAGTTCGCTTCCGCCTCGGCGTCCGCCCTCTGGATCCGGAACGCGCAGACCCGCGATCTCGAATACGCCAGCCCGGCCCTCGCCGCGATCTACGGAGTCGAGCCGGACGCCCTGCTCGGCGACGTGCGGCGCTGGGCCGCGACGATCGTTCCCGAGGATCGCGACGCTGCCCTCGAACGGCTGGACGCGGCCTGCGGCGGCGAGACGGTGGCCCACGAGTTCCGCATCCAGCGACCGGACGACGGAAGCTTCCGCTGGATTCGCAGCACCGACTTCCCCCTGGGCGACGACGGCATCGGCGGCATCACCGAGGACATCACGGAGCGGCGGCAGCTCGCCGTCCACCGCGGCGTGCTGCTGGCCGAGCTGCAGCACCGGGTGCGCAACATCATGGGCCTCATCCGCTCCATGGCGAACCGCGCCGCGCCGGGGGCCGGCAGCGTCGAGGCGTACCGCGTCCTGATGGAGGGACGGCTCCTGGCGCTCACCCGGGTCCAGGTCCTGCTGACGCGGGGGGCCAATGCCGGCGGGTCGCTGCGCGGCATCATCGAGAGCGAGGTCGGCCCCCAGGCCCACCATCCGGGGCAGCTCGATCTTCGCGGCGCCGACCTCCACCTCTCGCCCAAGGCCGTCGAGGTGTTGAGCCTCGCCTTCCACGAACTGGCGACGAACGCGGTCAAGTACGGGGCGCTGTCGGTGCCGGAGGGACGCCTCACGGTGAGCTGGACCGTGACCCAGCGGCGGGCCGTGCCGTGGCTGGAACTCGTCTGGACCGAGCGGGGCGCTCCGCCGCGGGAACCCGCGACCCGTCGGGGCTTTGGCAGCGAGCTGATCGAGGCGCGCATCCCCTACGAACTCGGCGGCCGAGGCAGCCTCGCCATCGGCCCACAGGGCGCGCAGTGCTCCCTGGAACTTCCCTTGAGCGACCGCGCAAGCGTTCTGGAAACCGATGCCCCCCAGCCTGCGACCGTCTTCGGAGGAGACCTCGACATGACCGGCGCGCGCGACCTCACCGGCCGCACCGTCCTCGTGGTCGAGGACGATTACTACATGGCCAGCGATGCGGCGGCGGCCCTGCGTGGCGCGGGGGCCGCGGTGCTCGGCCCCTGCCCGAGTGCCGAGGCGACGCAGGATCTCCTCGCGGACGCCCTGCCGACGCACGCCGTGGTCGATCTCAACCTGGACGGTGGCGGACCGCGCTTCGAGATCGCGCGCCTGCTCAAGGCGCGCGGCATCCCCTTCGTCTTCCTCACCGGTTACGATCCCGACGTGATCCCCGAGGATCTGACCGACATCGTGCGGCTGCAGAAGCCGTTGCCGTTCCGCACCCTCGTCGAGGCCGTCGGCCAACTCTGAGTGTCGGCCGGAGCCTCGTCCCGAAAGGCGGTTTCCGGCTTTCGGCAAAGACGATGCGGCACACAAAACCAGAGCCTCGTCCCGAAAGGCGGTTTCCGGCTTTCGGCAAAAGACGATGCGGCACACAAAACCAGAGCCTCGTCCCGAAAGGTGGTTTCCGGCTTTCGGCAAAGACGATGCGGCATACAAATGTAGAGAATCAGGCCGCCGGCGCGCGCGTGTCCGCCCGGTATCCGCCGCCGTCGCTGAGGTAGCCCGAATTCGCCTCGCGCAGCTTCGCCGCCGCTTCGTCGTAGAGGAAGGGCAGGAAGGCGAAGCGGCGGCCCGACGTCACCCGCGAGACCGCATGGAGCAGCGCGCAGGGAAAGATCACCGCGCCGCCCGGCGGGGCCTTGAAGCTGCGCTTGCCGTATTCCGGAAAGCTGACCTCGCCGCCCTCGAATTCGGCATTGAGGTTGATCGAGACGGCGAAGCGTCGATGCGCCGTGCCGCGGGTGGTGTTGTCGCGGTGCGCCCGGAAATGGCCGCCATCCTCGGCCGCGTAGCAGGAGACGATGTAGCGCTCCATCCGCGTCGCGTCGAAGTGGAAAATTTTCTTGATCTCGTGCGCCACGCGCCGCCGGATGCGGGCCTGGATCGCGCCGACCAACTGCGGATCCTCCACGGTCACGTCGCGGCGGCGCTTGTGCGCGTGGTCGTGGACCAGCGTGGTCCTGCCGTCGACCTCGCGCATGAAGCCCGATTCCTCGCCGCCCTGGCGCTCGTAGAGGGCGATCAGCTCGCGGCAGAGCGCGGGCTCGAACACGTTCGGCAGCACGAGGATCGGCGGCGGCACCTCGAAGCCGGCGTAACGGTCGGGCGGCGGCAGGCGGGCGAGTTCGGAAAACAGGGTCTCGCGGTCGCTGCCGTCGCGGGTGAAGGGGATGCGGGCGATCACCCGGAGCGTCGGATCGAGCACGAGCCAGAACGGCCGGATCTCGACCGCGGAGCCGGCCTGCGCCTCCCGCGGGACGGCGCCGTAGAGGCGCGACACCTGCCAGTCGAAATCGAGGAAGTGGCGGATGCCCGGCAACTCGTCGCGGATGCGCGCCTCGCTGCGGTCGGTGGGGTCGAGGCTGACGCCGAAGAAGGCGATGCGCTCGTCGTCGAACAGGGTGCGGTTGCGCTCGACGGCGGCGAGCGCCGCCGCCCCGGCCTCGCTGCCGGCCGAGCCGTAGAAGCCCAGCACCACGTAGCGGCCCGCGGCCGTGTCGAACGTGTAGCGCGGGTTGCCGGTGCTGGCTTGCGCGAACCACGGCGCCGGATCGCCCGGCGACAGCACGACGTAGGACATCTTGGGCTCGGCGGACGCGCTCATGGGGGCTTTCTCGGGCGGCTCTCGTTCGCAAACCGTCGCACCACCCTCGGGCGCATGCCCCGGAAACATCGCACGCCGCGCCGGTGCTCGCCAAGCCGCGGCTCCGCCGCTTCCCGGACCGCCGTCGCGGAGCGGAAAGCCCGAGAGATCTCGGATCCCCGCGAAGGTCGTCGCCGCTGTTCGAAGCCGGGCAAGGAATTCGCGGGGATCGCCGCGGCGATCCCCCCGCAAAGCCCCGTTTCCGCCGACAGGGTCACGTGCTAAGGGCGATTCAGCGAGGCAAGGTCAAGCTCATCGGCTTACTTTGCATTCAAAAGACAAACTGCCCGCAGGGAGGCTCCTCAGGACCATGAAGGACATTCTCGAGAAGCTGGAGGAGCGTCGCGCCCAGGCCCGCCTCGGTGGCGGTGAGAAGCGGCTCGAGGCCCAGCACAAGCGCGGCAAGCTCACCGCGCGCGAGCGCATCGAACTCCTGCTCGACCACGGGTCGTTCGAAGAGTTCGACATGTTCGTGCAGCACCGCTCCACCGATTTCGGCATGGAGAAGCAGAAGATCTCCGGTGACGGCGTCGTCACCGGCTGGGGCACCGTCAACGGCCGCACCGTCTTCCTGTTCTCGAAGGACTTCACGGTCTTCGGCGGCTCGCTCTCGGAAGCGCACGCGGCCAAGATGGTCAAGGTGCAGGACATGGCGCTCAAGATGCGCGCCCCGATCATCGGCATCTTCGACGCCGGCGGCGCCCGCATCCAGGAGGGCGTGGCCGCGCTCGGCGGCTACGGCGAGGTCTTCCGCCGCAACGTGATGGCGTCTGGCGTCATCCCGCAGATCTCGGTGATCATGGGCCCGTGCGCGGGCGGCGACGTCTACTCGCCGGCCATGACCGACTTCATCTTCATGGTCCGCGACACGAGCTACATGTTCGTCACCGGCCCGGACGTGGTGAAGACCGTCACCAACGAGGTCGTGACCGCGGAGGAACTCGGCGGCGCCAAGGTCCACACCTCGAAATCCTCCATCGCCGACGGCTCGTTCGAGAACGACGTCGAGGCGATCCTGCAGATCCGCCGCCTGCTCGACTTCCTGCCCGCCAACAACATCGAGGGCGTGCCGGAGATCGAGAGCTTCGACGACGTCGAGCGCCTCGACAAGTCGCTCGACACCCTGATCCCGGACAACCCGAACAAGCCCTACGACATGGGCGAGCTGATCCGCCGGGTCGTCGACGAGGGCGATTTCTTCGAGATCCAGGCCGCTTACGCGCGCAACATCATCACCGGCTTCGGCCGCATCGAGGGCCGCACGGTCGGCTTCGTGGCCAACCAGCCGCTGGTTCTGGCGGGCGTGCTCGATTCGGACGCCTCCCGCAAGGCCGCTCGCTTCGTGCGCTTCTGCGACTCGTTCTCGATCCCGATCGTCACCTTCGTCGATGTGCCGGGCTTCCTGCCGGGAACCGCGCAGGAATATGGCGGCCTGATCAAGCACGGCGCCAAGCTCTTGTTCGCCTACACCCAGGCGACGGTGCCGCTCGTCACCATCATCACCCGCAAGGCCTTCGGCGGCGCCTACGACGTCATGGCCTCCAAGCATGTCGGCGCCGACATCAACTACGCATGGCCGACGGCGCAGATCGCGGTGATGGGCGCCAAGGGCGCGGTCGAAATCATCTTCCGCAGCGAACTCGGCGATCAGGAGAAGATCGCCGAGCGGACCAAGGAGTACGAGGACCGCTTCCTCTCGCCCTTCGTCGCGGCCGAGCGCGGCTATATCGACGAGGTGATCATGCCCCACTCCACCCGCAAGCGCATCGCCCGCGCCCTCGGGATGCTGCGCACCAAGGAAATGGAGCAGCCCTGGAAGAAGCACGACAACATCCCGCTGTAAGCGGGCTGTTCGACGGGAGCCCGGCCGAGTGCCGGGCTCTGCGCTTCTGCGTTGCGCCGCCCTCCCCTGCGCGAGCGGGAGCATCCGTGACGACGATGGGTTTTCAGTACGATCGCGAAGCAGAGCTGCGGCGTCTCGACATCGAGGCAGCGATGCTGGCGCTCGCCGAGGCCGAACCGAACCGCTGAGCGCGTCTTGGCGTGCTACTCCGGCACCGCCGCCACGCACAGCCGTACCGCCGCGTCGAGTTCGAGGTCGCGCGGGTCGCCGATATTCACGGTCTCTTCCAGGCAGCGGATGAAGTAGTCGCGGTCGAGCCGCGGCGACAGCGCCGAGAACGACTTGGCCAACCGATTGGCGAGGTCGATCCGGTCCTCGCTCGACGCGCGGCGATAGGTGCTGAGCTTGTCGGTCACCGACAGCCGCGCCTCCGCGGCGCCCGTCAGGCCGCCCAGCAGGGTGCAGGCCAGAACCAGCGCGCCGGTTCGGCGCGGGCGAGCGGTGGCGAAAACCATCGGGGTTCGGGCGCGGGTGGTCGGCATCGGCGATCCTGATCGGCCCCCGGAAGTGGGGAGCCGACCATTTCCGCGCGCGGCGGAAGCCGGGTCAATGGCAATCGGTCAGCCAAAATTGCCCGCCCGGTGGGCCGCCAGGGCCGGGGCCGCACCCGTGAGACGGCGCTTGAGGCGCACCAGGGCCTCGCGCTGCAACTCGCTGGGGGCCGAATGGGCCGAGGCGACCTGGGTCAGCATCTCGATGAAGTGCCGCCGCTCGTCCTCGGTCAGCCGCTCCCGCAACAGCGGCACCAGCGGGTCGGCCACCAGCGAGAACGGTCGGCGCGCTTCCGTGTAGCGCCACGCCCGCTCGAAGGTCGCCGAGATCGTGTCGATCCGGAGCGGGTTCTCCATCAACTCCAGGATGCGGGTCTTCTCCGAGGCCGTGACCGGGCTGCCGGTGCGCACGATCTGGATCATCAGGATCACGGCGGCGAGCCGCACGTCGTTCACCCGTTCGAGCGGTGTGCCGATCAGTCCGTGGATCGCCGATTTCGCCCGCCGCTGAAGACCCTTGGTGTCCCGATCGACCTCCTGGATCTGCTTCACGGTGCCATGGACCCTCAGGATCCAGAACAGGATGCCGGCCAGGACGGTGATCGCGATGATGAGGACGGGCAAACGGCACCTCCGCGCGCCCGGGACGGGCGAATCGGGCGCAAATCCAGCATAGCCGGGAGCGCACGGTCAAACCGCTGCGCCCGAACGAAGATGAGGAGAAGAAGAGGGCGTGGTGGGCGCGACAGGGATCGAACCTGTGACCCTTCGCGTGTGAAGCGAATGCTCTCCCGCTGAGCTACGCACCCGAGCCCCGCATGCCGCTCGGGAAAGGCGGCAAGGGCGCCGCAAACGCGGCGTGAGGGCCGTATACGTCGGGTCGAGGCGCTCGTAAAGCGCCTTGTTCGCCGGAATGCGGCTCGTCCGTTTTGTCCGCCCGTTCGCCTTGCCCGGCCCGCCGAATCGGACTAGTGAGCCGAACCGTACCGTACAGTACGGCTTAGCCCCACGGTCCATGTCCGCCAGCGCCGCCATCCTCGACACCCCATCGGAGACGCCCTCCCTGCGTCAGCAGGCGGTGCTCGATGCGGTGCTGTCCCTGATCGTCGAGGGCGGCGATCCGCTGACGATGGATGCGGTGGCGCGGCGTGCGAGCTGCTCCAAGGAGACGCTCTACAAGTGGTTCGGCGACCGCGACGGGCTGCTCACCGCCACCGTGCGCTGGCAGGCCTCGCGGGTCCATGCGGGCCGCACCGAGATCGACGCTCTCGACGCCGCGACGCTCCGGAAGAACCTGCGCGACTTCGCCGAATCCTGGCTCTCGGTGATCGCGAGCCCGACCTCGGTGGCGCTCAACCGGATCGCGGTGGCCCATGCGGGCTCGCGCAAGAGCAACCTCGGCGCCATCGTGCTGGCCAACGGCCGCTTCGCCATCGGCGAGCGGGTCAAGCCCGTGCTGGAGGCCGGTCGCGCCGCGGGGCTCCTGGCGTTCGACGACACCGAGGCCGCGTTCCGGACCTTCTTCGGTCTGGTCGGCCGCGATATCCAGATCCGACTCCTGCTCGGCGACGCGCTCCCCCTCGACGCCGCCGACATCGGACGCGAGGCGGCGCACGCCGTCGCGCAGTTCCTGGCCCTCTATGGCCGGGCGACACCCTGAACCTTGAACCCCGAAGAAGAGAGGACACCCCCATGCGCGTCTATTACGATCGTGATGCCGACCTGAACCTGATCAAGGGCAAGAACGTCGTCATCGTCGGCTACGGCAGCCAGGGCCACGCCCACGCGCTCAACCTGCGCGATTCCGGCGTGAAGAACATCGTCATCGCCCTGCGCGAGGGCTCCGCCACCGCCAAGAAGGCCGAGGCCGAGGGCTTCAAGGTGATGAACGTCGCCGACGCCGCCAAGTGGGGCGACGTGGTGATGATGCTCACCCCCGACGAGCTGCAGGGCGACATCTACAAGGAGTCGCTGGAAGGCAACCTGAAGCAGGGCGCCGCCCTCCTGTTCGCCCACGGCCTCAACGTCCACTTCAACCTGATCGAGCCCCGCAAGGATCTCGACGTGCTCATGGTCGCCCCGAAGGGCCCCGGCCACACCGTGCGCGGCGAGTACCTCAAGGGCGGCGGCGTGCCGACGCTCATCGCCATCGCCCAGGACGCCTCGGGCAACGCCCACGATCTCGGCCTGTCCTACGCCTCGGCCAATGGCGGCGGTCGCGCCGGCATCATCGAGACGACCTTCAAGGAGGAGTGCGAGACCGACCTGTTCGGCGAGCAGGCCGTGCTCTGCGGCGGCCTCGTCGAGCTGATCAAGGCCGGCTTCGAGACGCTCGTCGAGGCGGGCTACGCTCCCGAGATGGCCTATTTCGAGTGCCTGCACGAGGTGAAGCTGATCGTCGACCTCATCTACGAGGGCGGCATCGCCAACATGAACTACTCGATCTCGAACACCGCCGAGTACGGCGAGTACGTCACCGGCCCGCGCATCGTCACGCCGGAGACCAAGGCCGAGATGAAGCGCGTCCTCAACGACATCCAGTCGGGCATCTTCACCCGCAACTGGATGCTGGAGAACAAGGTCGGCCAGACCTCGTTCAAGGCCACCCGCGCCAAGCTCGCCGCCCACCCGATCGAGGAGGTCGGCGCCAAGCTCCGCGGCATGATGCCGTGGATCTCCGAGAAGGCCCTCGTCGACAAGTCCAAGAATTGATTTGTCCGTTTCAGGCCGTGCTTCGCTCGGCCTGACCGTTCCGCCAGGGCCGGCGTCGCGAAAGCGGCGCCGGCCTTTTCACTTCGGCATCGCGGGCATTTTGCCCTTCGACGGTCGGCCGCCGACGTGCCACAAGGGCCGCGCCCGCGCGAGACGGGCCGGACGATAAGGAACGGGAGGACGAGAATGGAATCGCTCTACAGCGAGGAGCACCGCGCGCTCCAGGACGCCTTCGACACCCGCAAGCTCGCCGACTTCCTCGACAAGCACCATGTCCAACCGGCGATCGGCGAGATGGAGCGCGCGTTCATCGAGAGCCGCGACATGTTCTTCCTCTCCACCGTCGATCCGGACGGCAATCCGACGGTCTCCTACAAGGGCGGCCCGACCGGCGTGGTGAAGGTGCTGGGCCCGAACGAACTCGCCTTCCCCGGTTTCGACGGCAACGGCATGTTCCTGTCGATGGGCAACGTCGCCGGCCAGGGCAAGGTCGGCCTGCTGTTCATCGATTTCGAGACGCCGCACCGCCTGCGCGTCCAGGGTACCGCCCGGATCGTGCGCGACGACCCCCTGCTCTCCGAGTGGGCGGAGGCGAAATACGTCGTGCGGGTCGATGTCACGAAGGCCTGGGTCAACTGCCCGCGCTACATCCACAAGCACGCCAAGGTCGAGCAGAGCCGCTACGTGCCGAAGCCCGATGCCGAGACCCCGCTGGCCCAGTGGAAGCGCCTCGACATCGTGCAGGAGGTCATCAGCGACGCGGACAAGGCCCGGGTCGCCCAGGAAGGTGTGCTGGACCTCGACGCCTACGGCGCCAAGGTGATGCAGGGCGAGGGCTGACCGCTTCGTCCGCCGATCGGCTCGCCGAAAAGGGACCGATCACCGGCGGGATCGAGACGGGGCATGCCCCGTCTGTCCGCCGGTGTCCGATCCCGGGCAGGGTCCGAAATCCTGTTCCGGCCGGGGCCATGGAGCCCCGGCCAGCGTCTGCCTCAGCGCGCCGCCATCTTCTTGGGCAGCTTGAAGGCCCAGAAGCTGCCGCCCTGGTTGATGCCCGCGGTGGACTTGGCCACCTCGCCGCCCCAGAGCGGGACCGCGCCGCCCCAACCGGCCGCGACGCCGATCCATTGCTCGCCGTCCTGCTCCCAGGTGATCGGCGAGGAGACCACACCGGTGCCGACCTGGAACTTCCACACCTCGTCGCCGGTCTTGGCGTCGAAGGCTTTCAGGAAGCCCTCCGGCGTGCCGGTGAAGACGAGGTTGCCGCCGGTGGTGAGCACGCCGCCCCAGAGCGGAGCCTTGTTCTTGTAGTTCCACACCACCTTGCCGGTGGCCGGGTCGATCGCCTTCAGCGAGCCGATATGGTCCTCGAAGACCGGCTTGATGGTGAAGCCGGCGCCGAGATAGGCGGCGCCCTTCTTGTAGTTCACCGGCTCGTTCCAGATGTCCATGCCCCACTCGTTAGAGGGGACGTAGAACAGCTTGGTGTCGGGGCTGTAGCCGATCGGCATCCAGTTCTTGCCGCCGAGGAAGCTCGGCACCGCGAACACGGACTTGCCCTTCTTGCCGTCCTCGGACTTCGACGGATCGCCGGGGCGGAACGCATCGTCGTAGATCGGGCGGCCGTCCTTATCGATGCCCTTGGCCCAGTTGATCTTCTCGACGAACGGCGAGGCCGAGATGAACTTTCCGTTGGTGCGATCCAGAACGTAGAAGAAGCCGTTGCGGTCGGCGGTGGCGCCGGCCTTGACGGTCTTGCCGTCCTTCTGGAGGTCGAACGGCACGAACTCGTTCACGCCGTCGAAGTCCCAGCCGTCATGCGGGGTGGTCTGGAAGCCCCACACGATCTCGCCGTTGTCGGGGTTGAGCGCGATGCGCGAGGCCGACCACTTGTTGTCGCCGGGGCGCAGGGCCGAGTTCCACGGGCCGGGGTTGCCGGTGCCGAAGTACAGGAGGTTGGTCTCGGCGTCGTAGGTACCGCCGAGCCAGGTCGCGCCGCCGCCGTACTTCCACATGTCGCCCGGCCAGGTCTCGTTGACCTTGCCGGTCATGGTCGAGGGCTTGCCGTTCAGCTCGCCCATATGGCCCTCGATGACGGGGCGCTTCCAGATGATCTCGCCGGTCTCGGCGTCGCGGGCCTCGACCCGGCCGACGATGCCGAACTCGCCGCCCGACACGCCGGTGATGATCTTGCCGTTCACGATCAAGGGCGCAGCGGTGTAGCTGTAGCCGGCCTTGAAGTCGTCGATGTCCTTGCGCCACACCACCTTGCCGGTCTTGGCGTCGAGGGCGACGAGCTTGGCGTCGAGCGTGCCGAAATAGACCTTGTCCTTGTAGAGCGCCGCACCGCGGTTCACCACGTCGCAGCAGGGCAGGATGCCCTCGGGCAGGCGGGCGTTGTACTCCCACAGCTTCTCGCCGGTGCGGGAATCGACCGCGTACATGCGCGAATACGAGCCGGTGACGTAGATCACGCCGTCCTTGACCAGCGCCTGGCTTTCCTGGCCGCGCTGCTTCTCGCCGCCGAAGGAGAAGGAATAGGCCGGGACGAGGCCCTGGATCGTCTCCTTGTTGATGGCCTTCAGCGGCGAGTAGCGCTGCGCCTGGAGGCCGAGGCCGTAGGTGACGACGTCGTCGGGGGTCTTGGCGTCGTTGAGGATCGCCTCGTTGCTGACGCCGCCCGACGCCTTGTTGGCCTCGGGGGCCGCGAGCGCCTGCGACGCGCCCGCGAGGAGCGCCGCCGCCCCCACGGCCGCGAGGAACCGGTCACGCACCTTCATCGCACTTCCTCCTGATCTTGGACGGGCTGCCGGCGGACCTTGTCTCGATCTCTCGAACGGCCTCCCATGATCGGCAAGCTATCCACGCGCGGGCGGCGTGGTTATTGGCCATAAGTCCAAGATAAGATTTTTGCGGCGCAGCAAATCAATTCGGAGAAAGAGATTCTGTCGATCTCTACAGTCGATGCCGCGAGCGCCGGACGCGAAAAAGCCTCGAACCACGCGCGGAGCGCAGCCCGAAGCTTTTTCGATTCTTCGCGGCTTCCGCAATCGAAGCGGCGTCGTGAGCTTTCCGGCCGGTCGCCTCGGACGCAGCCGCTCTCAAAATCCCTTCGGCGCCGCGTAGCTCACCCCGTAGCGCGCGCAGATCGCCTTCAGCCGCCCGTCCTCCGTCATCGCCCCGAGCGTCTCGCCCACCGCGTAGCCGAGGTCGCGCGAATCGGAGCGCACCGCCCCGCCGAGCTCCCAGTTCGTCTTCACGAGCCCGCCGAGTGCGATCTCGACCACGGGGAAGCGGTCCGGCCCGGCTTTGGCTTCGAACAAGGCCGCCTCGATCGCCGGGCGCGTGCCGGCCAGGATCGCGGTCTCGCCCGCGAGAAACGCCTTGGCGGCCTCCTCGAAGTTGCGGAAATGCTTGAGGTTGTTCCGGTAGCGCCCGTTCTCGGCCATCAGAATCTGCAGGTCTGAGGCGCTGGCGCCCTCCACTGCGATTTGATGCTCCTCGATGTCGGGAAAGCTCGAAAAGCCCTCCATCCTGTCGCGCGCCCAGGCGAAGGCGAGGCGCTGCTCGAAATAGGGACGGACCAGAAAGACCTGCTCGTTGCGGATGCCGAGCAGCTTGTCGTTCGGCACGTGCAGCATCAGGTCGGCGAGCTTCGAGCCGGCGAGGTCGCCCTTCCACAGGTTGAGGCGGAAATCGCCGTCGACGTTCTCGCCGGCGTCCACGAGGCGCAGGTCGAGCTTGAGCTTCAGCGCCTCGGCGAGCGCATGCGCCACGTCCACGTCGATGCCGACGGGTTTCCCGTCGCGCATCTCCGAGAACGGCGCGTTCTCGGCGTAGAGGGCGACCCGCAGGGTGCCGTCCGCACTCACCTCGTCGAGGGGGCGGGCGAAACCGGGGCGCGCGGCCAGAGCCGCGAGGCCCGCGAATGCCGACAGCGCGCCGCGCCGGGTGAGGGTGCGCGACACGGCTACTCTTCGTGCTTGGATTCGAGGTAGGTGCGGATCGCCCACATCGCCTCTTGGGAGAGGACGCCGTCGAAGGCCGGCATCTTGGTCACGCCGTTGATGACGGCGCCGTGCTTCATCCGCTCGACGAAGTACTCGTCGCCCTCCTTGCCGGTCGGCAGGTAGCGCAGGTCCGGGGCGAGGCCGCCGGAGATCATCTGCAGGCCGTGGCAGCGGGCGCAGTTCTGGTTGTAGCCGGAATCGCCGATCGCGACCGCCTTCTCGTTGCCGCGATAGGGGTTTTCCGCCTTCCACTCGGTGCCGAGCGCTTCGAGCCCGTCGGTGTTGACCGGCTGGGGCTGCACGTCGCCATGGGCGAGCGCACCGCCCGCGAGCACCAGCCCGAGCAGAAGCCCGCCGGCCAGCCGAATCCGTGAGGTCATGTCGGTCTCGCTCCCTGCCGGCCCCGAGAGGCGGCATGTTGTGCGGGAGGCGGATAAGCTTGACGCCCGCGCTCCTCGATTGTGGGCCACGGTATCAAGCCGGCCCGAGGGGACCCATTGTGCTTTGGTACGACGCAGCCGGCGCCCCGGTTGCGACCTTGGTCCAATATCGGTGCCGTTCGACCGCCGCCTATGCTTCCCCCAAAATCCAGGGTGGAACCGTTCGGGGCAGGATGCCGAAACGCGCCGATCTCACCGAGGGCGGCCGAGGGGCTTTCGGCAGGCATGTCCTGCCGGCCCTCCTGCTGGCGTTCGTTGTCCTGTCGGCATCCTCCGTTCAGGCGGCTCCGCCCGCGTCCCCCACCCTGACGATCCACTACGTCGAGCGCAGGGTCGAGCGCCCGACGCCGCTCAACAACGAGCCGCCGATCCCCGACGACGAGGGGCTTCGCGGAGCCGAACTGGGACTGCGGGACGGCAACGCCACCGGCCGCTTCGTCGGCCTCTCGTTCGCCCTCAAGCCGACGGTGATCGAACCCGGCGCCGACCTGCAAGCGGCGCTGGCCGCCCTGGCCCGCGAGAGCGGTCCCTTGCGCTTCCTCGTCGTCAACGCGCCCGCCGACGACCTCCTGGCCATCGCCGACGCCCCCGAGACGCGCGAGGCGGTGACGCTCAATGTCGGCGCCCCGGATGTGCGGCTGCGCGACCGCGATTGCCGGGCCCGGCTCCTCCATGTGCTGCCCTCGCGCGACATGCTCACCGACGCGCTGGCGCAACTCCTGCTCTACAAGCGCTGGAACCGCCTGCTGCTGGTCTCCGGCCCCGGTGCGGACGACGCCCTCTACGCGGACGCTCTCCGAAAAAGCGCGAAGAAATTCGGCGCCCGGATCGTCGCCGAGGCGAGCTTCGACGCCCGCGGCGCGGATCTCCGCGATTCCGCCCTCAAGGAATTCGCCCTCATCACCCGCGGCCCCGAGCACGACGTGGTGGCGGTGGCCGACGAGCGGGCCGAGTTCGGCGCCAACCTCGTCTACAACACCGCCTCCCCCCGCCCCGTCGTCGGCACGCAGGGGCTGACCCCGACTGCCTGGGGCCGCCCGGTCGAGGCCTGGGCGGCGGTGCAGTTGCAGGGGCGCTTCGCCAAGTTGGCCTCCCGCCCGATGGGGGCCATCGACTGGGCCGGCTGGATGGCGGTGCACGCGGTGACCGAGGCCGCCACCCAGCTCAAGTCGAGCGACCCGGCCGCCATCCGCGACCTGCTTCTCTCGAAAAAATTCGAGGTCGGCGGTTTCAAGGGGCGGGCGCTCAGCTTCCGCCCCTGGAACGGGCAATTGCGCCAGCCGGTCTTCGTGCTCTGGCCCGGCGCCGTGGTCGCCGCCGCCCCGGTCGAGGGGTTTCTGCACCGGCGCACCGAACTCGACACCCTCGGGCTCGACGAGCCCGAGAGCGCCTGCCGCGCCTTCGGAGGCAACGGATGATTTTTTTGCGATTTTTTGTCGGTGTGGCGCTGCTGATGCCGCTCGGCGCGCAGGCGCACGAGGTCTACGTCTCGAACGAGCGCGACAACACCGTCTCGGTGATCGATTCCGCGACTTGGGAGGTGACCCGCACCTTCCCGGTCGGCCGCCGCCCGCGCGGTCTCACCTTCTCGAAGGACGGCCGGCGCCTGTTCGTTTGCGCCAGCGATTCCGACGCCGTGCAGGTGATCGATCCCGATACCGGCAAGCTGCTGCACGACCTGCCCTCGGGGGAGGACCCGGAGCAGTTCTCGCTGGCGCCCGATGGAAAAACCCTCTTCATCGCCAACGAGAACAACGCCACCACGACGGTCGTCGATGCCGACACCCGCAAGGTGCTGGCGCAGATCGATGTCGGCATCGAGCCCGAGGGCATGGCGGTGAGCCCCGACGGCAAGCTCGCGGTGACGACCTCCGAGACCACCAACATGGTCCACTGGATCGACACCGGAACGCTCCAGGCCACCGACGCGACGCCCGTCGGCCAGCGCCCGCGCCACGCCGAGTTCACCCGCGACGGCAGGCGGCTCTGGGTCTCCTCCGAGATCGGCGGCACGGTGGCGGTGATCGACGTCGCGACCCGTCGGGTGATCGAGACCATCGGGTTCGAGATCAAGGGGATTTCCGGCGACCGCATCCAGCCGGTCGGCATCGCGCTCGCGGAGGACGGGCGCAGCGCCTTCGTGGCGCTGGGGCCTTCGGATCGGGTCGCGGTGGTCGATACCGAGAGCTTCAAGGTGAAGGCGTACATCCTCGTCGGTCGCCGGGTCTGGCACGTCGCGGCGTTGCCCGGCGGCGAGCGGCTGGTGACGACGAACGGCGTGTCGGGGGACGTGACGGTGATCGATGCGGGAAGCCTCAAGGCGATCCGCAGCATCAAGGTCGGCCGCTATCCCTGGGGCGCCGCGGTGCGGCCGGTGGCGGGCGTGCGCTCGGCAGGGGCGGCGGAGTGACTCACGAGGCGAGCCGCCTCACCCCACCCTCCCCCCGCAGAGGGGGGAGGGATGCGCACGCGCTGCTGTGCCATCTTGTTGCAATCCTTCTTGTTTTTCTCGCCCTCCCCGCGCACGCCGGCACCCTGGGCCGCGCCGGCCTGGAAAAACACTTCCCCCCGCCCCTCGTCGTCGGCGAGCGCGACGACCGCATTCCGGTCTGGCCGATCCTCAAGCAGGAGGCCGGTGCCTACGAGATCATCGCCTACGCGTTCGAATCGATCGACTTCGCCCGCATCCCGGGCTTCGGCGGCACGGCACCCGATCTCCTGATCGCGCTCGCGCCCGACGGCACGTTTCGCGACGCCAAGGTGATCGCGCACCACGAGCCGGTCTTCCTCGAAGGGCTGGGGTCGGAACCCCTCTTCGCCTTCGTCGAGCAATATGTCGGGCTCTCGGCCCGCCAGCCGATCCGGGTCGGGCGGCCGAACGCGCGGGCCGCCGGGGCCGCGCCCGCCACCACCGTCGACGGGATCTCGATGGCCACCGCCTCGACCCGCGTCATCAACGAGACGATGCTCGCCGCCTCCCTCGCCGTCGCGCGGGAAAAGCTCGGCTTCGGCGCAGTCAACACCGGCCTGCGCGTCGAGGCCAAGCCCGACTATGCGCCGCTGGGCCTCGCCGAACTGGAACGGCGCGGCTGGGTGAAGCGGTGGCGCATGACCCCGGCGGAAGTCGATGCGGCCTTCGCCGGCACCGGCCTCGCCGATCCCGATCCGGGCGCGCCGGACGAGCCCTTTTCGGACTTGACCATCGCCTATCTCAACGTGCCCACCATCGGCCGCGCGATCCTCGGCGAGGCGGCCTACGCCCGGCTGATGCGCGAGATCGGGCCGGGGGCCCATGCCGTGATGGTGGTGAGTTCCGGCCATTGGAGCCCGCTCCCGGACGACTTCGTGCTGGGCTCTGTGCCCGACCGTCTGACGATCCAGCAGGGCGGCCTCACCGTGAATGCCCGCGACGCCGCCTGGGAGCGACGCGACCTCGCCCCCGATCTCCCCGCCGGCCCCTGGACCCTCCTGAAGATCGGCGACGCCGCGGGCTTCGACCCGTCCGCTCCCTGGTCGCTCTCGGTGAAAGTCACCCGCGAGCGCGGCCAGATTTTTCCGGAAAAGATCGCCCGCGAGATCGCCACCGAATACCGCCTGCCGCCGGACCTGTTCACCCGCGCGGTGCCGGACGAGGGCCCGAGCTGGACCGATTCCTGGCGCGCCCGCGCCTCCGAACTCGGGATCATCGCGGCGGCTCTCGCCCTGCTCGTGCCGGTGCTCGCCCGGCACGACGCACTGGTGGCGAAGTCCCGCCCGTTCGGGCTGTTCCGCCTCGGCTTCCTCGCCTTCACCCTCGGCTTCGTCGGCTGGACCGCGCAGGCGCAGCTCTCCATCGTCACCCTCGTCGGTACGGTGCGCGCGCTGATCCACACCGGCGATTTCGGCTTCCTCCTCTACGATCCGCCTTCGCTCCTGATCTGGGGCTTCGTGCTGGTGACGCTCGTGGTCTGGGGCCGGGGCACCTTCTGCGGCTGGCTCTGCCCGTTCGGCGCGCTGCAGGAGTTTTGCGCGTTCCTCGCCAAGCCCCTGCGCATCCGCCAGGTCACCGTGCCGCCCCGCCTCGACCGGGCCCTGCGTCAGGTGAAATACGCCGTGCTCGCCGCGATCCTGCTCGCTGCGGCTTTGGGCTCGCCGCTCGCCGACACCGTCTCCGAGGTCGAGCCGTTCAAGACGGCGATCACGCTCTATTTCGCCCGGTCGTGGCCGTTCGTGCTCTACGCGGTCGGTCTGCTCGTCCTCAACCTCTTCGTCTACAAGGGCTTCTGCCGCTACCTCTGCCCGCTCGGGGCGAGCCTCGCGCTGGCCGGGCGCCTGCGCCTGCTCGACTGGATCCCGCGGCGTACCGAGTGCGGCTCGCCGTGCCAGCTCTGCAAGGTGCGCTGCCGCTACGGCGCGATCGAGCCGTCGGGCAGGATCGATTATCCCGAATGCTTCCAGTGCATGGACTGCGTCACGATCATCCACGACCCCGCGCAATGCGTGCCGCAGGTGGTGGCGCGGCGACGCGGACGGCGGATCGTGCCGCGGCCGGTCGCGGCGGAGTGAGTACGATGCGGAGCCCTCCTCGCCCGGCCCGGCGGCGCGTCCTTCTCGGCGCTGCCGGTCTCGCCGCGGCGACCGCCCTCGGCGGGACCGCCGCGTTCCGCGCCCTGGCGAGCCGGCGCGGCCTCGCGACCCGCACCCGGGCGGGGCTCGCCTTCGGCACCGTGGCGGCGCTCACGGTTGCCGGGCCCGACGAACCGGCACTCGATGCCGCCCTGGACGACGGGTTCGCGGCGATCCGCGCGGTCGAGGCCGCCGCGAGCCTGCTGCGGCCCGACAGCGCGCTCTCGCGCCTCAACCGCGCGGGATATCTCGACGCGCCGCCCGCCGACCTGACGGCGATGCTGGCCTTCGCGCTCGACCTCGCGCGGCGGACGGACGGGGCCTTCGACCCGACCGTGCAACCGCTCTGGCCGCTCTGGTCGGAGGCCTCCGCCCGGGGCGAGAAGCCCGAGGCGGCAGCGCTTCGTGCCGTGGTGGCCCGCATCGGCTGGCGCCGCGTCCGTCTCACGCCGGAGCGCATCGCGATGGAGCCCGGCACCGCGCTGACCCTCAATGCGCTGATCCAGGGCCATGCCGCCGACCGGGTGATGGCGGCGCTGCGGGCCCGGGGGATCGAGGACGCCTTCGTCGATACCGGCGAGTTCGGGGCGCGGGGAACGCACGCGGATGGGACGCCCTGGCGCCTTGGCATCGCCGACCCGCGCCGAACCGAGACGCTGGCCGCCGTGATCGCCCCATTCACGGGCTTCGCCGCGACGTCGGGAGACTATCAGATGTGCTTCTCGGCGGACCGGGCCGACCACCACATCTTCGACCCCGCCACCGGGCGTTCTCCGCGGGACCTCTCGTCGGTGACCGTCACCGCCGAATCAGGGCTCCTGGCGGACGGTCTATCCACCGCCTGCATGGTGCTCGGCGCGGCGCGGGGCCGCGACCTCGTGGCCGGCTTTCCCGGCTGCACGACCCACTTCATCGGCAAGGCTTGAGGCGGCGGGGACACGGACATGCGGTTCCCGCGACCAGAGCATCGGCCCGAAAGGTGCGGAGCGGCCTTCGGAAAAAAGCCGATGCGGCACAATAACGGAGAGCGTCGTCCTGGATCCGATATCCAGGACGACGCTCCAGAAGGCTGCAGCCCGACACCGGGCGCGGAGATCGGCGCCGGGATGGGGGAGCGCCGCCGCTCTGCCGCGAGCCGGGCGCGCGTCCGCCTGCGCGGCCGCATTCCGCTCGTGCTGGCGGCGCTGTGTGGCCTCGCCACCGCCGTGGCTGCGGGCGCGGAAGCGACGCCCTCCGTCGCGCTCGTCGTCGCCGTCGATGTCTCGCAATCCGTCGATGACCGGCGCTTCACGCTGCAGCTCGAAGGGATCGCCGCCGCGCTGGAGGATCCGGAGGTTGTCGCGACGATGACGCAGCGGCCGGGGGGCACGCTGTTCACGATGGTGACCTGGGCCGATCGTGCCAGCGTCGCCCTGAACTGGCGCCGCATCGCCAGCCGTTCCGACGCCCTCGCCGCCGCGGCGCAGGTCCGTGCCACGCCCCGACAATCGGGTGAGTTCACCTGCCTTGGGCAGATGTTCCGGACGGTTGCGGCCAGCGTGATCCCGGCGATGCCGGCGCCGGCACAGCGGATCGTCGTCGACGTCTCCGGGGACGGGATCGACAACTGCACCGATCCGGACAGCCTGGAGGCCGAGCGCAACGCGCTTCTCGCCACCGAGGCCACGATCAACGGCCTGCCGATCCTCGTACCGGGCGAGAACGACGTCGTCGGCGCCGGCGCCTACCGGTCGCCCGGTTACGGCCTGCGCGCGACGCCGCTTCCCCAGGAGCGCACGGGCCTCGCGCAATGGTACCGCGACCACGTTCTGGGCGGCCCCGGCGCCTTCCTCCTCGTGGCGGCGGGTTACGGGGACTTCTCGCGCGCCTTGCGGCGAAAGTTCGTGATGGAAGTCAGCGATGCGGGCGACCGCGCCGGACGGTGAGGAGCGATCTCTCCGGTTCGATCGGCCGCTCTCGTCCGCGGCTCGGCCTCACCCCGATCCGTCCCCCGCCTCGGCGCGGCAGAGGGGGACGACGACGGGGACGTTCGTCCCGGCGGCAGGCTCGCATCCGTCCTCGACCGTCGATCCGGGAAGGCCCAGGTAGGCCGGATCGAAATCCGCCAGGATCGCGAGGCCGGCGTAGTCCCGCACCACGATGCTGCCCTTCTCGAGGCCGATCAAGCCGGACGTCTTGAGCCCCTGCAGCACCCGGCTCACATGCACGGTCGAGAGTGCCGTGATGTCGGCGAGGAGCCCCTGCCGCACCCGGCTCGGCAATCGGTCCGTCCGGCCCCCGCCGACGGCGCCCGACCGCACCAGGATCTCGCAGATCAGATGGGCCATCCGCGGTTCGCCGAGGCGCCCGGCGACAACCAGCCACCGGCGCACGATGGCGAGTTCGACCGCCGTCAGCCACCACAAGGCGCGCTCGATGGCCGGATGAGCGTGGATCAGAGGCTGGAGCATGCGCGCCGGCAGGTCGGCCACCATCCCGTCGCCCAGGGCTTCGACGATGCCCGGCGAACCGGTGGGAGCGGGCAGGCGCGAAAAGCAGAGGTCACCGGGGAAGTAGAGGGCGAGGATGCGCCGGGCGCCATCGGGCAGGATCTCGTAGCGATAGGCGATGCCGCTCACGATCAGATGGCCGCCGCTCGGCTCGTCGCCATCGGCGAGGCGCGAGCGCGCGCCGACGAGACGCGCTTGCACGGGCAGGGCGAGAAGGGCTCGGCGCGCGGCGGCGTCGAGAACCTCCGCCGCGTCGAGACGTCGGACGAGCCAGGCGAGCATGGCCTGCGCGTGAACCTGCATGGGGTCTTCCTGGGAACCACCCTCGGGGCAACCCGGGCGCGAGGCGCAGGGTGAGGCCGGCGGGCCTTTTCGACTTTGCGATGGATCAAAACCGGTACGGCTCCGGGCAAGCGGCGGGACGCGCCGGCCTGCCGGTAGGCCCGACGGCCGAAGCGGGTGCCGCAGGTCGCATCGAGGCAAGGAGCGGGCCGCCGGCCGTCCCATGCCGGTGCCGGTCGGGACGAAAGGCAGGACATCCGGCGCCACCATCGCGTGCCGGCATGGAGTCCTGTCGGTCCTCGCCCGCCCGCTCGATCGGCCCCCGGCCGACGGGCGTCAGAGCGCCAGCCAGAGCAGCGTCAGCGTCGCCGCCGAGCCCAAGACGGCCAAGGTGAGGCCCGCCGACCGCGTGACGTTCCGGCGGCGGCCCTCGCCGATCCCGCCGTCGAGCGCGAAGACGCCCATCGGGGTGTCCGGCCACGCTGTACGGCGCGCGGCCTGAATGTGAGCCTTGAGATCCACGAAGCCCCCCGGTCGCCGTCGCCGTCCCGTTTGCCGCCGCCTCCGGCATCCGGGCGACGAGAGGGAGCATGGATCGCCCCACGGGCCACGCCTTGATCCAGGTCAATGCCGCCGGCCTCGGAACGCGTCGGCGCGGTGTCCCGCCGGCCGCACGCCTTCGAGGGGCGAGCCGGCAGCCACTGGATTCCACGAAGGCTGATCCGGCGGATTCGGGACCGCGTGGCGTGGCTCCGCGCCTCGAGCATCGTCCCGAAAGGTGGGCACCGGCTTTCGGAAAAAGACGATGCAAAACAATAGCATAGAGCATCGTCCCGGATCCGATATCCGGGACGATGCTCTAGGATCAGAGGGCGACCCAGATGAGGCCGGTGAGCAGGATCGCCGCGGTGACGGCGAGGCCGAGCGCCTGCAGGCTGCCGATGGTGCAATGCCGGAATCCGTTCTCGATTTTGCCCTCCGCGTTCGCCGCCCTCGGGGGCGCCCAGCGGCCGGTCCCCCGAGGCCTGCGCACGGCCTGCACCGTCATCCCCGACATCGTTCGCGCGACCGTCGTCATCGTCGTCTCTCCGATTGAACGGAGGCCATGGTGACGAGGGCCGGGGTGACCGGCCTTGATCCAGCGCAAGGCGAGGGGCGCCCCGATGTCCGTGGCTCCGGATCGGCCCCGGCGGGCAATCCGAGGCTGGCCAAGGATCACCCGCCGGGGCGATCGCTCCGGTTCAGGCGGGCGCCGCGAGTCACGATCGACCCGTCCCCGACCGGCCGTCCCTGCCGCCGATCCAGGACGCGTGGATCGAGAGGTCCGGCCTCAGCGCGACGAGGTCGGCCGCGAAACCCGGGGCGATCCGGCCGAGGCGGCCGTCGAGGCCGAGGAAGCGGGCCGGCGTCAGCGAGGCCATCGTCAGCGCCTCCGCCAGGGTGGCGCCGCCGCGCCCGCTCATGTGGCGCACCGCCTCGGCCATGGTGATCGCCGCGCCCGCGAGCGTCCCGTCCGCGCCGGTCAGCCGGTCGCCCTCGCGGCGGATGCGGCGGCCGAACAGGGTGAAGGTCTCGCGCGCTTCGGGATCGCCCACGGGGGACATCGCGTCGGAGACCAGCATCAGGCGCCCGCACCCCTTGAGGCGCAGCGCCAGCCGGAGCTGGAGGTCGCCGACATGATGGCCGTCGGCGATGATGCCGGCGAAGCTGTCCGCCTCGGCGAGGGCGACGCCCACGGCGCCGGGTTCGCGCGGGCCGATCTGCGACATGGCGTTGAACAGATGGGTGAAGCCGGTGAGCCCCTCCGCAAACGCCCGCCGGATCGCCGTGCCGTCGTCGGCGGTGTGGCCGGCGCAGACGCGAGCACCGCGGGCCACGAGATCGGCCACCGCGCCGGGCGGCACCTCTTCGGGGGCGAGCGTCACCAGGGTGATCCCGCGGTCGCCGAGGCCCGTGAGCAGGGCCGCGTCGCCCTCGCCGAAGGTGGCGAGGCGGGTGGGATCGTGGATGCCGATCCGCTTGGGGCTGAGGAACGGCCCTTCGAGATGGATGCCGAGAAGGCCCGGCACGCCCGCCGCCATCGCTTCCGCGACGCCCGCGATGGCGCGGGCGATGGCGGGGCGCGTGTCGGTGATGAGCGTCGCCAGGAGGCCGGTGGTGCCGCCGGACCGGTGCGCGGCGGCGATGCGCCGGAGGCCCTCCACGCTGCAATCGTCGTTGAGCAGCACCCCGCCGCCGCCATTGACCTGAACGTCGATGAAGCCCGGCGCCAGGATCCCGTCCGGGGGCAGGCGCGTCACGGAGACGCCCGGCGGCGGCTCTTCGGTGATGTCGGCGATGCGGCCGCCTCGCAGCAGCACGGCGCGATCGCGCAAAAAGACCTCGCCGTCGAAGACGCGCGAGGCGGCGATGGCATGGTCCGGCGGTGCCGTCACAGGGTCTCCGTGACCTTGGTCAGCCCCGCGGGCGCGTCCGGGTCGAGGCCGCGGCGGCGGGATTCCGCCTCGATGGCGCGGTAGGCCGGCACCAGCATGGCGATGGGGTCGCAGGCCGGATGCCCGTCGCCGAGCCAGGGCAGCGTGCCCGCCGGTCCGCCGCAGGCCTGCACCCGCACGCCGTCGCGGCGGAGGTCGCGTACGAGCCCGTCGATGCCGTCGGCCACCGCATCGGCCTGCCGCAGGGCGAGCACGGGCGTGCCTGCCGAGACGGAGGCCCGCGGCCCGTGGCGCAGCTCGGCCGCGGAATAGCCGAGCGCGGGCAGCCGAAGGGTCTCGGCGAGCTTCAGGGCGATCTCGCGCACGGTGCCGAGCCCGTGCCCGCGCCCCGTCACGAAGGCGGCGGGGGCGCCGTCGAGGTCGGCGCCCCAGGCCGACCAATCGAGGGCAAGTGCTTGCGTGAGACGTCCGGGCAGGGCTGCGAGCCCGTCCGCGAGATCCCGGTCGCCCGCCCAGGCGGCCACCAGCGCGGCGCCCGCGATCATCGAGTTCGTCACCGTCTTGGTCGCGGCGACCGCCCGCTCGGGGCCGGCGAGGATGGGCAGGACGAGGTCGCTCGCCTTCGCGGCGGGCGAGTCGGGATCGTTGACGAGCGCCAGCGTCAGCGCGCCGCCCGCGCGGGCGGCTTGCGTCGCCGCCACGAGATCGGGCGAGCGGCCGGATTGCGAGACGACGACGAACAACGCGCCCGCGACCCGCGGCGAACGGTCGTAACCGGTCACGACGGAGGGCGCCGAGGCCGAGACCGGCAGGCCGAGCCGCGTCTCGATCAGGTAGCGCAGGGCCACGCCGGCATGGCCCGAACTGCCCCGCCCGCACAGAACCACGAACGGAATGTCTTTTGGATTCAGGGCCTCGGCGATGCGCGCCGCCTCGCCCGCAGCGAGCAGCCGTTCGGCGGCCTGCGGGATCTCCGCAATCTCGCGCGCCATGCTGGTGGGCGTCGCAGTCATCGTCCGTCCCCTTCCGTGAGCGCCCGGCGCAGGTTGCCGTCGTGGCGCGCGAGACGCCGCTCGGCCTCCTCGCGGCTCGCCCCCGTGGCGATCAGCACGCCGAGCTTCACGTCGCCCCCCGCCTCCGCCGCGGCCCGCTCGGCGGTGCTCGCGTCGCAGGCGGCGAGTTCGGCCACCATGGCGATGCCGCGGGCGCGCAGCTTCCGGTTGGTCGGGCGCATCGCCACCATGCGCCCGCGATAGACCCGGCCGAGGCGGATCATCAGCAGCGTCGAGAACAGGTTGAGGATCACCTTCTGCGCCGTGCCGGCCTTCAGCCGGGTCGAGCCCGCCAGCACCTCGGCCCCGGTGGCCGCGAGGATGCCGTGCTCGGCGGTCTCCAGGATCGGCGTGCCGGGATTGTTGGCGATGCCGACCGTGACCGCCCCGCGGGCGCGGGATTCGCGCAAGGCGGCCAGGGTGTAGGGCGTGGTCCCGCTGGCGGCCAAGCCCACCACCACGTCGCCGGGGCCGATCCCGTTGCGCGTCACCCAGGCGGCGCCCTCCGCCCCCGAATCCTCGGCATCCTCCACGGCTTGCAGCAAGGCGCCCTCGCCGCCGGCGATGGCGAAGGCCAGCCGCTCGCCCGGCCAGTCGAAGGTCGGCGGCAACTCGGCCCCGTCCTGCACGCCGATGCGCGCCGAGGTGCCCGCCCCGACATAGGAGAGCCGCCCGCCGGCCCTCAACCCCGCTTCCGCGGCCAGGGCCGCCGCCTGGATCGCGGGGAGCGCCGGACCCACCGCCGCGACGGCGGCGAGCTGGCCCTCCCACAGGGCCTGAAGGATGTCGCCGCCGCCCCAGGCGTCGAGGTCGGCATAGCGGGCGCTGGCGTCCTCGGTCCTCATTCGCCCGTCATCTCCGGCCGTCCGTCCCTCTCGTCGCAACAAGTCGCGGCGGCGCATCGCGATCCCGCTAGGCCCCGATATGGTGCGATGCGGGGAAGGCGCGAGGGGCGTCGCAGGGATCGGTTCGCCCCGCGCGGCGTTCGGTTCGCGGCAGCCGGCGGGGAGGGAGCGTGGATCAGGGGGCAGTCGCAGGAGGGGGCGCCGTCCTCGCGCCGGAGCGCGGAGTCGGCCGGGTCCGCCTCCTGACCTACAACATCCGCCATTGCCGCGGGACCGACGGCCGGGTCGCGCCGGAGCGCATCGCCGCGGTCATCGCCGCGACCGGGGCCGACATCGTCGCGCTCCAAGAGGTCGATGTCGGGCGCGCCCGCACCGACGGTCTCGATCAGGCCGACGAGCTCGCCCGGCTTCTCGGCATGACGCCGCATTTCCACCCGGCCTTGCACATCGAAGAGGAACGCTACGGCGACGCGATCCTCACCCGCCTGCCCTCGCGGCTGCGGCGCGCCGGCCCCCTGCCCGGCCTCGTCCGGCGGCCGAAATTGGAGCCCCGCGGTGCGCTCTGGGCCGAGATCGAGATCGGCGCCGCACGGCTTCAGGTGCTCAATACCCATCTCGGCCTGCTCGGCGCGGAGCGCATCGCGCAAGCCGAGGCGCTGCTGGGCCCCGACTGGCTCGCCGACCCCGCCTGCCGCGCCCCGACCGTGCTCGTCGGCGACTTCAACGCCACCGGCTGGACGCGCGCCTATCGCCGCCTCGCCCGCCACCTCACCGATGCGCACCGCGTCGCCGCGCGGATCGAGGGCCGCGCGAGCTTCCCGAGCCGCTTTCCCCTGCTGCGCCTCGACCGCGTCTTCGTCGGCGCGGGCGTGACGGTCGAGCGCCTCGCGGTCGTGGACGGCCCTCTGCCCCGCCGTGCCTCCGACCATCTGCCGGTGCTCGCCGACATCCGGTTGTCGAAGAGCTAAGTCGCGGAGATTCCAAAGGGATCATCCCTTTGGCGGGGCACCGGGGCAGAGCCCCGGTTTCCCCTCCAAACCAGGGCTTTGCCCTGGACCCACGAAAGGACTCGTCCTTTCGAAACCCGGATTCTTGCCGGTGCGCTATAATCGGCAGGACGGTCCGGACGGGACCAGCAGCGAAGACGGCGATCCGACGATGACCAAGACGATCGGCAACCTGACCGCGTTCGGCCTGATGGCCGCCGCCACCCTCGGGGGCGGGCCCGCCGCCGCCGAGCCCCCCAAGATCGCGGTCGTCGCCACCGGCGGCACCATCGCGATGAAGCTCGATCCGCAGACCCACGCGCCGGTCCCCGCGCTCTCGGGCGAGGACCTCGTCTCGGCGGTGCCGAAGCTGAAGGACATCGCCACGATCCAGGTGACAGAGTTCAGCAATGTGCCGAGCGACTATATGGGGCCGGACCGCTGGCCCGCGCTCGCCCGCCGGATCGATGCGATCCTGGCCGATCCGGACATCCGCGGCGCCATCGTCCTACACGGCACCGACACCCTCGACCAGACCGCCTATTTCCTCGACCTGACGCTGACGAGCCAAAAACCCGTCGTGCTGGTGGGCGCGCAGCGCAACGCCTCGGACGCCGACGCCGACGGCCCGCGCAACCTCCTCAACGCCGCCCGGCAGATCTTGGCGGACGGCGCCGCCGAGATGGGCGTGACGGTGACGCTCAACCACCGCATCAACGCCGCGCGCGAGGTGCGCAAGACCCACACGAGCAACGTCGAGACTTTCGATTCGGGGGACGCCGGCATCCTCGGCTACGTCGACGAGGACCGTGTCGTGTTCAGCCGCAAGTCCCTGCGCCGCCAGACGCTGCCGCTGCCGGAGCGGATGCCGCGGGTCGATCTCGTCGCCATGTATGCCGGCGCCGACGGCTCCCAGGTGCGCCACGCCGCCGAGAGCGGCGCCGAGGCCATCGTGGTCGAGGCCTATGGCTGGGGCAACGTCAACGCCGAGATGCACGACGCCATCGCCGAGGTCATCGCCGAGGGCGTGCCGGTGATCGTGGCCACCAAGGTCCATGACGGGCGCGCGCTGCCAGTCTACGGCTTCAAGGGCGGCGGCAACACCCTGCGCAAGGCCGGCGCCGTGTTCGCGGGCGACCTGACCCCGGACAAGGCCCGCATCCTGACCTTGATCGCCCTGCCGGGCACGAAGGACCGCGCGGCGTTGCAGGCGCTGTTCGACCGGTAACCACGGATCGATACGGCTCAGCATCGATCCAGGCGGTTCGCGCGTTGAGGGCCATGCTTGCGCGCGACGACATCACCACGGCAACCGAACGGGCGGTGGAATCCGTCGGCGCGATCGAGGCCGCGGATGTCCGTGCCGGGGTCGCGCTCGCCGGGGCCAAGGACCACCCGGCGATGCCCACGGTCATCGCCGCGGGCGAGGTCGGGAGCTGGGAGGCGCTGCTGGCGATGTCCGTCGGCACGTTGGCCTGGGGGCTCGTCACCCGCGACCGGGCGCTCGCCGAGACCGGGGGGCGGATGCTCGCCGCGGGCATGCTGGCGAGCCTCGTCAAGACCAGCCTGAAGCGCACGCTCCACCGCACGAGGCCCAACGTCCTGATGGATACCGGCCGCTACGTGCGCGGGCCGATGGGGCCGAACGACGGCCCGTGGCAATCCTTCCCCTCGGGCCATGCCGCCCTCAGCACCGCGGTCGCCCGCGCCGTGGCCCGCTCCCGGCCGGAACTGGCGGGGGCGGCCTACGCGACCGCCGCGGGCGTCATCGCGGTGCAGCTCGTGCGCGGCGCCCATTTCCCCGTCGATGTCGCGGTGGGCGCGGCGATCGGCGTGGCCGCCGAGGCGGTGACGGACCGGGCGATCACGGAATGGCAGACGCGGGAGGCGTGAGGGGGCTCATGCCAAATCCGGTTGATCCCTTCGGGATGGCGGATTTGGGCTTCGCTCAAGGGCCGCGCGGGCTTGCCGATACGGTCCCCGCTCGAAACCGTATCAGCCCTTCTCGAACGGGTTCTTGGTCGTGCGCAGCGACAGCCGGATCGGCGTGCCGGGCAGGTCGAAAGCCTCGCGGATGCCGTTGACGAGGTAGCGGGTATAGGATTTCGGCAGGGCGTCGAGCTGGTTGCCGAACAGGGCGAAGTGCGGCGGGCGGCTCTTCACCTGGGTGCCGTAGCGGATCTTGATGCGCCGGCCCGACACCGCGGGCGGCGGGTTGCGCTGGAGCGCGTCGGTGAGCCACGCATTGATCCGCGCGGTCGAGACGCGGCGGCTCCACACCTCGGAGGCATCGACCACCGCCTGCATCAACTTGTCGATGCCCTCGCCGCCCAGCCCCGACAGCGACACCACCGAGACGCCGCGCACCTGCGGCAGCAGGCGGGTGCAGTCCTCGCGCAGCGTCTTGAGCAAGCCGGGCTGGTCGGCCACGAGGTCCCACTTGTTGAGGCCGATCACGAGGGAGCGGCCCTCGCTCTCGACGAGATCGACGATGGTAAGATCCTGCTTCTCGAAGGGAATCGTCGCGTCGAGGAGCACCACCACCACCTCGGCGAAGCGCACGGCGCGCAACCCGTCCGAGACCGCGAGCTTTTCGAGCTTGTCGTCGATGCGGGCGCGCCGCCGCATGCCGGCGGTGTCGTGCAGCTTGATCTTGCGGCCGCGCCACTCCCAGTCGAGGGAGATCGAATCGCGGGTGATGCCGGCCTCGGGGCCAACGAGCAGCCGATCCTCGCCGATCATCCGGTTGATCAGCGTCGACTTGCCGGCGTTGGGGCGGCCGACGATGGCCACGCGCAGGCCCTTGCCGCCCTCGCCGTCGTCCTCCTCGTCCTCGTCGGGCTCGGGCAGCACGTCGCGCAGGGCATCCTGCAGCGAGCCGAGGCCCTCGCCGTGCTCGGCGGAGAACGGGATCGGATCGCCTAAGCCCAGCGAGAACGCCTCGTAGGCGCCGGCCATGCCGGCCCCGCCCTCGGCCTTGTTGGCGATGAGGATGACCGGAATGCCGGCCCGGCGCACCAGTTCGGCGAAGGGCCGGTCGGCGGGCAGCACGCCGGCGCGGGCGTCGATGACGAACAGCACCGCGTCGGATTCGAGGATCGCGGCCTCGGTCTGGGCGCGCATGCGGCCGAGCAGCGAGTCGGCGTCCGCCTCCTCGAGCCCGGCGGTGTCGATGATGCGGAAGGCGACGTCGCCGATCGAGCCGTCGCCCTCGCGCCGGTCGCGGGTCACGCCGGGGCGGTCATCGACGAGCGCGAGCTTGCGCCCGACGAGCCGGTTGAACAGGGTCGATTTGCCGACGTTCGGGCGTCCGACGATCGCGACGGTCGGCAGGTCCATGATCTTTAGTCTCTCGGCGCGGCCGGAACGGGCCCGCGCGGGTCATCGTGCAAGGATAGGACATCCCGGAGCGGGCGGATATCGCTCCGGATGCACCTCCGTCATCGCGAGGCGGCGGGTGTCAGCGGGTGATCGGCGGCGGGGGCGCGGCGTTCTCGGGCTTGGCCTCGGTGACCGTGACCGGGCCGCCCGCCACCAGGGCGGCGTAGATCTCGACGCGCTGGCGCAGGCCCTGAGGCGTGTCGTTGTCGCCCGCGATCTGGTCGAACCAGCGGCCGGCGCCCTCGATGTCGCCCTTGCGGAGCGCCGTCAGGCCCAGCATCTCGCGGGCGGTGTGGCGGAAGGTGCCGGTGGGCGTGGCGAGGCCCTGGAGCTGGGTGAGCGCGGCGTCGGCCTCCGCCCCGTCGAGGCGCAGCAGGGCGGCGCGGAGCCGAGCGAGATCGCGCAGGGCATCGCCCGCGTCCTTGTCGGCGGCGAGCGCGTCGTAGGCGGCGGCGCCGGCGGCGGCGTCGCGCTTGCCCGTCTCGGCGGCATTGCGGAAGCGGGCGAGCAGGGCGTAGCCCGCCGGGCCCTCGGCCTGGATCGCGGCGAAGTCGCGTTCGGCCTGCGCCGTGTTGCCGTCCTTGGCGAGGCGGCTGGCCTTGTCGAACCGCTCCGAGGTCGCCTCGGCCCGCACGAGTTGGGCATGGCGCCAGTAGTTCCAGCCGCCGACGCCGGCGACCAGCAGGATCGCGCTCGCGATGATCAGCGCGTTATAGCGCTTCCAGATCTTGATGAACTGGTCGCGGCGATAATCCTCGTCGACCTCGCGGATGAACTCGTTGTTCTCGGCCATTTCAATCCGTGCGTCCCTCGCGGGCCGCGCTCGCCTCGCCTGTCGTCGTCCGGCCCGCGCCTAGCACAGAGCCTCCGGTTTGGCGAAATTTTTTGGTTTTTTGCGGTGTCGCTGTCCGCACCCTCCCCGTCATTGCGAGGCGGGGGCCGAGGCGACCTGCTCGGAAATCGAGCGCCTACAACGCGGGCCTCACGCCTGCCCCGGCCAGGCCGCGACACCGATCAGCAGCGGGTGCAGGTACTTTCCGAACATGAACCACGCCACGAGGCCGACCACCACCGCGATGGCGTCGTTGCGCCAGCCGGCGGGCGCGGCCTGTCCGCCGTGCTGCGCGGCGACCTGCCCCGCCGTGAGCGCCCGGCGCTTGGCGCTGATGCGGGCGGCGACCGCCCAGGCCAGGAAGGACCCGAACAGCAGCATCGAGCCGAGATCGCCGTTGGCCAAGAGATGCGCGGTGGCCCAGATCTTCACGGCGAGCAGCATCGGGTGCTTCAGCCGGGTGCGGAGATGGCCGGGCAGGTAGGTGGCGGCCAGGCTGATGAAGGCGAACAGCGTCAGCAGCACCGCGAGATGGCGGGTGAAGGTGGGCGGCGACCAGACCGGGATCATCCCCTCCTGCCGGTACAGCCCGTAGCCGTAGGCCGTGAGCGCGAGGCCGAGCCCCGAGAGCAGGGCGTAGCCGAGCTTGTAGCGCGGCTCGCCCACGCGCCCGATCACCTCGGCGCGCTTCCCCCGCGCCATGGAGAAGGCGTGGGTGCCGAGGAACAGCACGAGGCCGAGGATCAGAACGAGCATGGGGCGGCCTGTGGACGGCGCCTGCGCCGGACGATCCGGACAAGCTTCCTGTAACGGTTCAAAACGCAATCCTGATGGGATGTCCAGGCTGCCCCGCCCTGCCCTCGCGGCGCTCGCGCTCCTGTGCGGCCTCGTGCCGCTTCGGAGCCATGCCGCCGAGCCGCCGCTCTCGGCCCTCACCGTGACGGGCCCCGAGCGCCTGATCTTCTCGGCGACCCGCGACGCCTGCGACGGGGCCGACGTGCCGGACGCCCCCGCCCGCGCGTTCCGCGATGCGACGGGCGGCATCGCGCTGTTCGGCCTGCACTACCGCAACCGGGCCCTGCGCGGGCCCGATTTCGACCGGCTCAAGATCGATTGCCGCGTCGTGCTCGATTCCGGGGGCAAGGGCGATCCGGCGCTCTACGACGACCGCTCGTGGATCACCGCCACCTGGACCGAGGACGGTGCCCGCGTCGCGGCCCTCGTCCATCACGAGTTCCAGGCCAACGAGCACGAGGGCCGCTGCCGCTCCAAGGTGTATATGGAGTGCTGGTACAACACGATCACGGCGGCGGAGTCCCGCGACGGCGGCGCGACCTTCGCGCGGACGCACCCGCCCGCGGTGGTGGCCGGGGCGCCGTTCCGGCAGGAGGAGGAGCAGGGCCGGCATCGCGGCTTCTTCAACCCCTCCAACATCGTCGGCGACGGGCGCTGGCGCCTTTTTCTGGCCTCGACCACCGGCTGGGACCGGCCCGGCAGCGACCAGCCCGCGGGCGTCTGCCTGTTCCGCTCGGACGACCCCGCCGACCCCACCCGCTGGCGCGCCTGGACCGGCACCGGCTTCACCGCGGCCTTCCCGGACCCCTATCGCAAGGCGGTGAAGCGGCCCGACACCTGCCGCCCGGTCGGGCCGTTTCCCGGCCCGGTCGGGGCGCTGGTGCGCCAGCGCGGCACGGGGGCGTGGATCGCGGTGTTCATGGCGGCCAAGGGCGGGGCGTTCGAGGGCGGCGCTTTCGCCGAATCCGGCTTCTACTGGACCGCCTCGCGCGATCTCCTGACCTGGGACGCGCCGCGCCTCTTGATGGCCGGCGCCACGCTCTACGACGATCCGTGCAAGGTGGGTGGCAAGGTGGAGAGCAAGGCCGGCGCGCGCCTCATCGCCTACCCGTCGCTCCTCGATCCGGAGGCCGCGGGCCGCAACTTCGACGATGTCGGCGAGCGGGCGCTCCTCACCTACGCGACGCTCAAGGTGGAGGGCTGCACGATCACCTCGGATCGCGACCTCGTGCGGCGCCCGGTGGCGATCAAGGTCTGGCCCTGAGGCACGTTCCGCCTACTTCGCAGTCGCGCTCGGAGCCCACGATGACCCGCCACTGCCTGCCCTGGACCGATCTGCCGGAGACGCGCGCGCCTTCCGGCGTGGGAAAGCGCAGCTTGGAAGGGAACGGCGCAAGCCTCGTGCGGGTGGCGATTCCGGCCGGGACCGAGGCGCCGCGCCACAGCCACGACCACGAGCAGTTCGTGCAGGTGATCGAGGGCTCGGGCATTCTGGAGACCGAGCAGGGGCGCGTGGCCTTCGCGGCCGGCAGCCTGTTCCATTTCCCGGCCGGCACGTGGCACGCGGCCTCGTTCGACACCGCGACGGTGCTGGTCGAGACCAACCTGCCGGGTTGAGGCGTCAGGCGATGCCGAGCGCCGTCTTCTCCTCCAGATAGGCCGCCCGCACGGCCTCCTTGCTGTAGGCCCGCTCCAACCGGCGCACGGTGAAGTGGGCCCGCGCCATGCCCTGGAAATGATCCATGAAAGCGGTGTTGACCGCAGCGCCTCCGAGCGCGCCGATCACCGGTACGGCCTGCGCGGCGACCTTCTGCGAGACCACGAGCCCGAAGCGCGAGGCGATCTGCGCGGTGAGGCGGACCAGGGGCGGGGCGCCCGCATCGAGCAGCGAGCGGTTCGCGGCGTAACGGGTCGCCTCCGCCATCGTCTTGGCCAGCGCCGCCCGCACGGCGAAGTAGCCGCTCTCGGTGAGCGCCGTCTCGGGTCCGTTGCGACCGCCGAGCGCGAAGACCTGAACGCAGGCCAGCGCCCCTTCCGGGTCGCTCAGATCCTCGCCCTCCTCGCGAGCGATCTCGGCGATGGAACGCAGCATGATCGTGGTCGAGAGCGGCAGCTCGATCGCCACGGTGGCCAGCCCGAAGGCGCCGCCCAGCGCCCCGGAGACGGCGGCGAGCGCCTTGTGGCGGGTCTCGCTGGAGCCCACGAGGCGGCCGAGCCGCGCGCCCGCGCCCTCCTCGATCCGCTCCACCGCCGAGCCCGACGGCTTCACTGCCTTGTCCGGCAGGGTGGCGAGCGCGATCCGGAGCGCCGTGCGCATCGCGGCTTCGGTCGAGCGGCCGACCGCCTCGGTGACGGGGGCCGGCAGCGCCCGGCCGATCAGGTCGAGCGGGGCGCCCGCCGCCGCCGACAGGCGCGCCGCGAGCCCCGGCCGCTCCAGCACGTCCACGGCGCGGCGGAGCGCGGCGCGGTCGGCCTCGGAGAGCGGCGGAAGGGTCGCGCCCTCGATCGGGATGGGAAGTGTCTGTCCGGTGACGGCAAGGTCGGTCACGTCTGCGCCCTCGCGGCTTTGGTCGGAAGATCGGGCTCCGCTTCGGGGGAAGCAAGACCGACGGGAGGAATCGGGTTCCCCGTCTCCGGCGCCGGTTCGGCGGTCCGTTCGGGCGCCGTCTGCTGCGGGATGCGACCGACCGCGAAGCAAAGGGCGACCACCGGGATGCCGACCGCCGCCGTCATCGCGAAGAAGGTCGGGAAGCCGTAGGCCGCGACGACGAAGCCGGAGGTGCCGGCCACCAGCTTGCCCGGCAGGGCGTAGAGCGAGGAGAACAGGGCATATTGCGTGGCGGCGAAGCCCGGCGTGGTCAGGCTCGACATGTAGGCGATCAGGGCGATGCCGGCGAAAGAGCCGCACAGGCTCTCGATCGAGACCGCGACGGCGAGGCGCCACTGCTCGGGCTCGCCCAGCGCGAGCCACGCCAGCGACAGGTGCGAGGCGGCGGCGATGAAAGCGCCGATGATCAGCGTCACGAACATGCCGAGGCGGGCGATCGACCAGCCGCCGAGGAAGCCGCCCGCGATCCCGACCCAGATCCCGAACAGCTTGACGATGGTGGCGATCTCCGCCTTGCCGTAGCCGAGCTTGATGTAGAGCGGGTTCGCCATCACGCCGGAGACGAAGTCCGGCATCCGGTAGAGCGCGACGAGGGCCAGCACCGCGAACAGGGCGTTGCCCATGCGGGCATGCAGGTCGGTCAGCGGCTCCAGCACGGCGCGGCGCATGGCGGCCGGCAGGTCGCGCCGGCCGGTCGCCGCCTCGCGCGGCCGGTCGTAGGGCGTGGCCAGCAGCGCCGCGACGAAGCCCACGCTCATCAGCGCGGCCATCGACAGGTAGGCGAGCGTCCAGCCGCCATAGGCCGCGACGTAGAGGGCGCCGGCCCCGGCCAGGATCAGACCGAACCGGTAACCGAGGTTCGAGGTCGCCGCCATGATGCCCTGCAGGTCGGTGCCCGCGGCCTCGATGCGCCAGCCGTCGATCACCACGTCCTGCGTGGCGGCGCAGAAGGCGACGAGGAAGGCGCCGACGCCGAGCAGGGCAAGCTGCTCCTTCGGGTCGGCAAAGGCCATCAGGACCAGCGCCAGGGCCGTGGCGATCTGGGTCGTCACCATCCAGGCGCGCTTGCGCCCGAGCCGCGGGGCCAGGAACGGCACGTCGACCCGGTCGATCGAGGGGGCCCAGAGGAACTTCAGCGAATAGGGAAGCGCGACGTAGCTGAACAGGCCGATCGTCTTGATGTCGATGCCCGAATCGGCGAGCCGCAAGGTGAAGGTGCCGAGCACGAGGAGCAGCGGCAGGCCCGACGAGAAGCCGAGCGCCAGCATCTGCGCCACGCGCCGGTCTTCGGTGAGATCCCGCAGGCGCAGCTTGCGCCGTTGCGTCGTCGAAGCCGTTGAATCCGCCGCCATGGCGTGACACTCCCTGCGGCCCCGCAGTGGGTGGCCGAGTTCGATGCATCCTGAACGCGGGCCGGCGCCTGCGCATTCGTTGAGACTCGGCACAAAACATGGCGACGTCACGCCCGCCAGCCCCTTCCGGGCCCGCAGCCCGGTCGCGGGCGCCACGCTTTCGCCGGCCGGCGCGTATTCCCGCCGCTCCTCGATGGCCATCGCGGCGGCCTCGGGGCCGCCGGCCACGGCCCGCTGCCCTGCCCCCCCTTGCGACCGGCGCCGGACTTTGGGACCCTGGCCTTCGAAACGCTTTTCCAACCCTTGCCGGCTTAAGGGTAAGGCAAGCTTGACGGAAGCGTGAAGTCCACTCCGGAACGGGAGCGACCGAACCCCGTTGGGGGGAACCGGTCGCCTGCGGGAGGCTTCGGAATTCGTTGGTTCGCCTGTCGCTTCGCGAAGCGGCAGGCTTCGCGTCGGCGTAGGAATGACGGGTTTTCCCACAGAGGCGACGGCGTTCCCGCCCGGTTTCACCGTCGACGTGTTCGCGGCGGCCTTCGAGGCGAGCCCGACCCCGATGGTCGTCACCGATCCGCGCCGGGACGACAACCCGATCGTCTGGGCCAACGGCGCCTTCCTGGGCCTGACGGGCTACGGGCGCGACGAACTCTACGGCCACAATTGCCGCCGGCTCCAGGGCCCGGCGACCGACCGGGCGACGCTGGCGGCCCTGCGCGAGGCGATTGCGCAAGGCCGCGCGTTCGAATGCGAATTGCTCAATTACCGCAAGGACGGCACGCCGTTCTGGAACGGGATGACGGTCAACCCGGTGCGGGATGCGGACGGCGCGATCCTCTACTTCTTCTCGGCCCAGGCCGACATGACCCACAAGCACCGCCTGGAAGCCGCCATGCGCGACACGAACGGCGCGCTGGAGCGGGAGGTGGGCGAGCGCACCGCCGACCTGCGCTTCGCCTTGGAGCAGAAGACCGCGCTGCTCCACGAGGTCGATCACCGGGTCAAGAACAACCTGCAGGTCATCTCCTCGCTGATGCTGCTGAAGGCGCGCCGCACGCCGCCGGGCGAGGCGCGCGACGCGCTCCAGGCGATGGCCGAGCGCATCGGTGCCCTCTCGACCGCCCACCGCATGCTCTACTCGGAAGGCGACGCCGCCCGCTTCGATGTCAGCGCCTTCGCCGACGACCTGATCGCGGACCTCGCCGCCGCGCACGAGGCGTGCGCCGCGCGGGTCGAGACCGAGGTGGAGCCGCTGGCCCTGCCCGCCGCCATGGCGGCGCCGCTCGCCCTGATGCTGCACGAACTCGCCGGCAACGCCTTCCGCCATGCCTTCCCCGGCGGGCGGGCCGGCCGGGTGCGGGTGAGCGCGCGGCGCGATGGCGCCGGAATGGAACTCGTCGTCGAGGATGACGGGATCGGCCTGTCGGCGGGCGTCCCCAACCCGACGGGTTTCGGGCGGATGCTGGTCGAGATGGTGGTGCGCCAGTTGCGCGGCACCATCGCGTGGTCGGAGGCCGCGCCCGGCACCCGCGCCGCGATCCGTGTGCCCCTTCCGGCGGAGGCCGCGCCGTGACCGGCCTTTCCGCGGGGCACCGCTTCGTGCCATGTCCTCCCGGAGGCGGAACGGTGCCGCGGCGACACGGGGAAGGAGAGGCGGGATGCCGGAGGTGAGGCCGGCATCGGGCGAGGCCCTGCGCATCCTCGTGGTCGAGGACGAGGTGCTGATCGCCCTCGAACTCGAATGCCTGCTGGAAGACCTCGGCCATGTCAGCGTCGGCGTCGCCTCGGCTTCCGCCGAGGCCATCGCGCTCGGGCGCAGCACGGCGCCGGACGTGGCGCTGGTCGATATCCACCTGATCGACGGCCCGACCGGCGTGGAGGTGGCCCGCGCGCTCAGCGCCGACCCGCGCACCACGGTCGTGTTCATGACGGCCAACGCCAAGCGCATCCCGCCGGATTTCGCCGGCGCCGTCGGGGTGATCGCCAAGCCCTATTCCGAGCGTACCGTGGCGAGCGCGCTGGACTACGTCGCCCGCTGCCGCTCGGGACACGGGCCGTCAGGGGAGACGCTCGACGGCTTCTGCCTCGCGCCGGGCGCCGCCGGGTAGGGCCGGAGACGGGTTGCGGCCGATACGGGCCGTCTCGGCCGGGCGGATCGCCTGGGCGAAGGTGAACAGCATCCCCGGATCGACCGCCCGCTTCACCTCGGAGAGCCGGGCGAGGTTTTCGCCGTAATAGGCGCCCTGCCAGTCGGCCAGCGACGGATCGGAGAAATTCTGGAAGGCGCCCACCGCCCCGGTTCGGCGGTTGACGTCGTCGTAGAAGCGCTGCTGCCAGTCGAGCGCCTGCGCGACCTGAAGCGTGGAATCGGTCGGGCTCCACCAATTGGCCTCGACGGTGAACAGCCAGTCGGCCCCGCGATGCACGTAAGCGGTGTCGGTCCGGCCGACGCGATCGATGGCGCCGCCGACCTGAAAGAACTTGAAGCACACCGGCATCGAGGTGGCGGGCATTTTCTCCGCCCAATCGAACATCGCCGCGATGGCCTCGTCGCCGATGGAAGCGGCGCGCATGTAGCTCGACTTCTCCTGATAGTAGTACGGGAACGTCGTCTCGGTCAGGAAGTCCTGGCCCTGCCAGTAGGGCACGTCCGCCTTGATCTGCGACCGGCCGGTGTCGACCATCTCCCAGGTGGACTTGAAGATGTCCTTGAGGGCGTGGGTCGAGCCGTGGAGCTGGCCGAGGATCGAGAGGGTGACCGGCCCCGGCGCGCAGCCCTCCGGCCGGCTCGGGATGGTGACGGCGATCTTGGAGCCGAAATCGTCGGGGGCGCTCGCCAGCTCGGTCAGCAGGAGCTTGAGGACCTTCGGCAGATCCTTGCTCCAGGTCAGGTCGAACACCGTCACGGCCCCGACCGGGCGGGTGTCGAGGGTGAAGGCGGTGTTGATGCCGAAATTCCCGCCGCCGCCGCCGCGGCAGGCCCAGAAGAGGTCGGATTCGGTGGTCGCGTCGGCCCGAACGCGGTGGCCGTCGGCGGTGACGAGTTCGGTCGCGCGCATGAGGTCGGCGCCGATTCCGAACTTGCGCATGTTGAAGCCGATGCCGCCGCCGAGCAGGAAGCCCGCCGCGCCGACGGTGTCGCAGCGGCCATGCGTGATGGTGCGGCCGAGCCGCTCCATCTGCTTGTAGGCGAGGAGGTTGAGGGTGCCGCCCTGGACCGTGACGAGGCTGTCGCTCCCGGCAACCGGCGCCACGCCCGCCATGCGGGACATGTCGATCAGCAGGCCGGGCGTGGTGGAGAAACCGGCGTAGTTGTGCCCGCCGGAGCGGACGGCGAAGGGCATGCCCTGCGCCGTTACCCAGCGAAGGCAGGCCTGGACATCCTGCGCGCCGACGCAGCGGGCGATGCCGGCCGGCAGGGTCGCGCCGTAGCGCAGGTTGTTCGGCCGGCAGGTATCGGCGAAGAACGGGTCCTCGGGCCGCAACACGCCGCCCTTCACCGCGCGGGCGAGATCGCGCCAGGCCGAGGGCGGCGGGCACCGCCCCGCCTCGAAGGCAAGGGCCGGGACCGGCATGAGTCGGGTCGCCGCGGCGAACCCGCCGAGGCCGGCGAGGAAATTCCGACGAGACGACCGAAGTTCGAGCGCCATGGCCCCTTGCATCCTGTGCTTGCCGGGATCAGCTTCGGCTGGAATCTCCTCACGGCTCGTTAAGTGTCTCTCACAAACTCCCCTTGCGCCGTCGCGCCCGGAGGGGACACCGGCCGTGAACCGGAATCTTGTGAGGCACTCCAAGATTTGCGGCTGGCCGTCTCGTCGCAGCGACAGCCCACGGTTCCTGTATCGGGGGCGGGGTGTTCCTGCCCGGTTCTTGCCACGGCGAACATTTCATTGACAGTTTTGTCGTCCCACGGCCAAGGTTCGATCATTGGCAAAAGCGTCGGCCGGACCTTGGAAATGATTCGTTATCTCTCTTGCGTTGCTTGCGTGTTTTTTGCTCTGGGAGGATCCGAGGTGCGCGCACAAAGCAACGCGCCGGTCGTATTGGGCGATTATTACGAGGATAAGGCCGTTGTCAGCGTTTCCGGGGTGTCCCAGGTCGTCTTCAAATTCGCCGCGATTCCATCCGGCAAATTCCTGACCGTCACCGATGTCGGATGCATGTTCAATCAGACGACGGCCTATGTGCGGCTCCACTTGGCCCTGGGATCGAAATACGGGGCAACGGACAATGCCCGCTTCCACCCGCTGCGGGTCGAGATGCAGGCCCTGATTCCGGACATCCCGAACGCCCCGCCGTCCGGATCGAACTTCAACCTCCCGGCAAACTTCAAGTTCGGATCGAGTTCGTTTCCGAGCCTCGTGTTCGCGCTCTACGAAAAGGGCGGCGTGGCGGGGACGTGCTTCATCCGGGGCAAGCTGTCGACGACCTGATGGCCCTCAGCCCCGCCCCCGTTCCGCCTTCAGCCGGTACAGGGCGTCGAGCGCCTCGCGCGGGGTCAGGCTGTCGGGATCGATGCCGTCGAGGAGCGGCCCGAGCGTGTCCTCGGGCGTGACGACGGCCGGCTCCGGCGGAGGCGGGGCGATCTCGGTGAGGCTCGCGAACAGCGGCAGGTCGTCGATGCGGGCGCGGGAGGGGCGCTCGCGCTCGGACGATTCGAGGCCCTTGAGGATGGTGCCGGCCCGCGCCACCACGCTCGCCGGCAGGCCGGCGAGGCGGGCGACCTGCAGGCCGTAGGAACGCTCGGCCACGCCCGGCACCACCTCGTGCAGGAACACCACGTCGCCGCCGTGCTCGGCGACCTTGAGAGTGGCGTTGTCGAGGCGCGGCAGGCGTTTGCTGAGCGCGGTCAACTCGTGGAAATGCGTGGCGAACAGGGCCCGGCAGCCGTTCTTCTCGTGCAGGTGCTCCAGGCAGGCCCAGGCGATGGAGAGCCCGTCGAAGGTCGCGGTGCCGCGGCCGATCTCGTCGAGGACGACGAGGGAGCGGCGCGTCGCTTGGTTCAGGATCGCGGCGGTCTCGACCATCTCGACCATGAAGGTCGACTGCCCCCGCGCGAGGTCGTCCGCCGCCCCGACGCGGGAGAACAGCCGATCGACCACGCCGAGATGGGCGGATCTCGCCGGCACGAAGGCGCCCATCTGCGCGAGCACGATCACCAGCGCGTTCTGGCGCAGGAAGGTCGACTTGCCGCCCATGTTCGGGCCGGTGACGAGGCGGATGCGCCCGGCCTCCTCGCCCGAGAGGTCGCAGGCATTGGCGATGAAGGCCTCGCCGGCCTTGCGGAGCGCCGCCTCGACCACCGGATGGCGCCCGCCTTCAATCGCGAAGGCGAGGCTGTCGTCGAGGCGCGGCCGCGTCCAGTCGAGTTCGACCGCGAGTTCGGCGTGGCTGGCCGCCACGTCCAGCGCCGAGAGCGCGTCGGCGATGTCCGCGATGGTGTCCGCCTGGGCCATCACGCGCTGGCTCAAGCCGTCGAACACTTCGGATTCGAGCGCCAGCACCCGGTCGGAGGCGCCCGCGATCTTCGATTCCAGCTCGCCGAGTTCCACGCTGGTGAAGCGCATGGCATCGACCATGGTCTGGCGATGCACGAACTCCTTCATCAGGCCCTTGAGGCAGGCCTCGCCCACCGCCTGCGGCACCTCGATGTAATATCCGAGCACGTTGTTGTGCTTGATCCGGAGCGTCCGGCAGCCGGTGGCCTCGGCGTAGCGCGCCTGGAGCGCGGCGATGACCTTTCGCGAGTCCTGGCCGAGCAGGCGGGCCTCGTCGATCTCGGCGTGGTAGCCGGCGCGCACGAAGCCGCCGTCGCGGCGGTTGAGCGGCAGGTCGTCGGCGAGCGCGCTCCCAAGTTCCGCGGCCAGTTCCCGATCGGCGGCGTCGAGGCGGCGCACGAGGCGGGCGATGCCCTCGGGCAACGCGGCCCCGCCGAGGCCCTCGGCGATGGCGAGTGCGGCATCCAACCCACCGCGGAGGGCGGCGAGGTCGCGCGGGCCGGCGCGGCCGAGGCCGAGCCGCGACAGGGCGCGGGCGAGATCGGGGGCGGCCTTGAGCGCGTCGCGGAGGTGGGCGCGCAATGAGCCGTCCGCGACGAGGAAGGCCACGGCGTCGTGCCGCCGCGCAATCTTCTTCAGGTCCGTCAGCGGACCGGCGAGGTGCTCGGCGAGCAGCCGCGCCCCGCCCGCCGAGACGGTGCGGTCGATGGCCTCCAACAGGCTGCCCTTGCGCTCGCCCGAGAGCGTGCGGGTGAGCTCGAGGTTGGCCCGCGTGGCCGCGTCGATGGCGAGCGTCGCCCCGGAGGCCTCGCGGGAGGGGGCCGAGAGTGGCACCTTCGCCCCGAACTGGGTGCGCTCGATGTAGAGGAGCGCCGCGCCCGCCGCCGCGATCTCGGCGCGGGAGAAGCTGCCGAACCCGTCGAGGGTCTTGACGCCGAACTGCTCGCGGATGCGCCGCTCGGCCGAGGCCGGCTCCAGTTCGGCCGCCGCCAGCGGCACCACCGCGGCCGACGTGTCGCGCCACAGCCGCGCCAGCGCCGGGTCGGCGTGGATCGCCTCCGACAGTACGATCTCCCGCGGTTCGTGCCGGGCGATGGCGGCGGGGAGTTCCGGGCCGTCCACTTCGCTGAGCGAGAAGCGCCCGGTCGAGATGTCGATGGCGGCCAGCCCATAGGCCTCGCGCGAATCCGAGACCTTGCGGCGGCCGATGGCGAGCAGGAGGTTGGCGCGGGCCGGATCGAGCAGGCGATCCTCGGTCAGCGTGCCCGGCGTGACGAGGCGGGTCACCTCGCGCCGCACCACCGATTTCGGGCCGCGCTTCTTGGCCTCCGCCGGGTCCTCGGTCTGCTGGCAGACCGCGACGCGGTGGCCCAGCGCGATCAGGCGGTGGAGGTAGTCGTCGGCCCGTTCCACCGGCACGCCGCACATCGGGATGTCGGCGCCGCCATGCTTGCCGCGCTTGGTCAGCACGATACCGAGCGCACGCGAGGCGATCTCGGCGTCCTCGAAGAACAGCTCGTAGAAGTCGCCCATCCGGTAGAACAGCAGGCAGTCCGGATTGGCGGCCTTGATCTCGATGTACTGCGCCATCATCGGCGTGGCGCCGGGGATGTCCAACGGGGATGAGACGGGCGAGGAGGTCACCGAATCCGCCGGGCTCGCGCGACGTTCGAGGGCTTTAGGACGAGAGGAACTGGAACGCATGGGGAGGAGGCTAGCAGCCCCGCCCCGAAGCGGCACCGGAGACGGACAGCGAACATCGTGGACAAGTGTGCGCTCTCCCCAGGCCGTGCAAGCGGATGGTGCCGAGCACGAAAAAGCCCGCCGGGCTTCGAGCCGGGCGGGCTATCTTGTTCTCGATTGCCAGGATCGTCGTGGATGGAGACGACGATCCCTACAAGCCGATCAGTAGCGCGGGCCGTTCGTGGTGTTGCCGAGCTGCTGCTGGTAGCCGGGACGCTCCGGGTTGCGGGCGTTCGGGTTGCCGTGGCGGTGGGTGTTGTAGCGGCGGGCGCGGCGATAGGCCTTGGTGGTGCCGTGGTGGTGGTGCCAGCCGTGATGGCGGTGATGGTGGCGACCGCCATGCATCACGGTCTCGACCGTGTCGCCGGCGACGACACCGGGAGCCGGCATGGCCGGGGCGGCCGAGGCCGAGCCGGCGCCGAGGCCGCAGAGCAGCACGCCGGCCGCGAGGGTGAGGGCAATCCGCATGGGTCTCTCGTCCGTCCGTCGTTAGGTCCGTGCACGCTCGGCACGTCGAGCCCTCAAGTCGGCGTGAGCGCGGCCGTTCCGGTTCTGTGGCCGGAATCCAGTAACAAATGTTTGATCGTCGCAAGCGAGCTCGGCGGGATTGCCGGCGGACCTTGAGCGTGAAGGTTCAATGGGTTGCGCGGAAACCCGATCCGGGTCACCTCCCCGCCGATGCCGAACGACCCCGCCCCGCTCCCGATCGAGGCCGCCCTCCCCGCGCTCCGCGCGGCGCTCGAGCAGCGGAACGCCGCGGTGCTCGTCGCCCCGCCCGGCGCGGGCAAGACCACGCGGGTGCCGCTGGCTCTGCTCGATCAAACCTGGCTCGGCACCCAAAAGATCATCCTGCTGGAGCCGCGTCGGCTGGCCGCCCGCGGTGCGGCCGAGCGCATGGCCGAGACGTTGGGCGAGCGCGTCGGCGACACGGTGGGCCTGCGGGTGCGGCTCGGCTCCAAGGTCTCGGCGCGTACCCGCATCGAGGTCGTCACCGAGGGCGTGTTCACCCGCATGATCCTCGACGACCCGGAACTGACCGGCATCGGCGCCGTGCTGTTCGACGAGTTCCACGAGCGCTCGCTGGACGCCGATCTCGGCCTCGGCTTCGCCCTCGACGCGCAGGGCGCTCTCCGCGAGGATCTGCGCATCCTCGCCATGTCGGCGACCCTCGACGGGGCCCGCGTCGCCGGGTTGTTGGGGGATGCGCCGGTCGTCGAATCCGAGGGCCGCGCCTTTCCCGTCGAGACGCGCCATCTCGACCGTTCCCCGAACGAACGCATCGAGGAGGCCATGGCCGGGGCCATCCTGCGGGCGCTGCGGGCCGATCCGGGCTCACTGCTCGCCTTCCTGCCCGGACAGGCCGAGATCCGCCGCACCGCCGAGCGGCTGGAAGGCCGCCTGCCCGAGGATACGGACCTCGCGCCCCTCTACGGCGCGCTCACCCAGGGCGAGCAGGACCGGGCGGTCGCCCCGGCTCCGCCCGGTCGGCGCAAGGTGGTGCTGGCGACCGCCATCGCCGAGACCTCGCTGACGATTCAAGGCGTGCGCATCGTCGTCGATTCCGGGCTTGCCCGCGTGCCGCTCTACGAGCCCGGCAACGGCATGACCCGCCTCGTCACGGCGCGCGCCTCCCGCGCCTCGGTCGATCAGCGCCGGGGCCGCGCCGGGCGCACGGAGCCGGGCGTGTGCTGGCGGCTCTGGCCCGAGGCGGCGACCGCCGCGCTCGAACCCTTTGCCCGGCCGGAAATCCTGTCGGCCGACCTCGCCGGCCTCGTGCTCGATTGCGCCGCCTGGGGTGTGTCCGACCCGACCGCCCTGCCCTTCCTCGACCCGCCCCCCGCCCCGGCGCTGACGGAAGCGCGCGCGATGCTCGCCGATCTCGGCGCGCTCGACGCCGACGGGCGCCTGACCGCCACGGGCCGGACCCTGCGCGCCCTGCCGCTGCCGCCGCGCCTCGCCCGGATGGTCGCCCGCGCCGCGGAAGCCGGTCATGCCCGTACGGCCGCAGAACTGGCCGCCGTGCTGGTGGAGCGGGGGCTGGGCGGCGATTCCGTCGATCTCGCCGACCGCCTCGACCGCTTTTCCCGCGACCGCGGCGGGCGCGCCGCCGACATGCGCCGCCTCGCCGAGGGCTGGGCGCGGCAGGCCGAGCGCGCCGCCGGCTCCCGCCCGGAGGAGCCCGATCCAGCTTGGGCCGAGCCCGGCGCGCTGCTGGCGCTCGCCTATCCCGACCGGGTCGCCCGCGCGCGAGGCCGCGAGGGTGCGGTGCTGATGGCGAACGGCCGGGCCGGGCTCCTCGACCCCGCGAGCGCGCTCGCCCGCGAATCCTTCGTCGTGGTGGCCGACCTCACCGGGACGGCGGCCAATGCCCGCATCCTCGCCGCCGCGGCCATTTCCCCGCAGACCATCGACGCGCTGTTTTCCGACCGGATCGAGACGGTCCGGAGCGTCTCCTTCGACGGGCAGGCGCGGGCCTTGCGGGCGCGCGAAATCCGCCGCCTCGGCGCGGTCAGCCTCGATGAGCGCACGCTGCCCGTCCCGGCCGACGAGGAGGCGGCCAAGGTGCTGGCCCGCGGGATCGCTGGGCTCGGCATCGAGCGTCTGCCCTGGACCCCGGCGCTGACGCAATGGCGCGCCCGCGTGCGCTTCCTCCATGGGGCGGAAGGGAGCGAGTGGCCCGACCTGTCGGACGAAGCGCTGACGGCTTCGGTCGAGGAGTGGCTCGCCCCGGGCATCGTCGGGCGCAATTCCCTCGCTTCGATCACCGCCGACGACCTCGGCCAGGCGCTGCAAGCGCTGTTGCCCTGGCCGCTGCGTGCCCGGCTGGAGCAGGAGGCGCCGAGCCATGTCGAGGTGCCGACCGGCTCGCGCATCCCGGTCGATTACGAATCCGGCCCCGAGCCGGTGCTGGCGGTGCGGGTGCAGGAGCTGTTCGGCCTCGACCGGCATCCGACGCTGGGCGGCGGGCGGGTGCCGCTGGTCCTGCACCTGCTCTCGCCGGCCCATCGGCCGATCCAGATCACCCGCGACCTGCCGGGCTTCTGGCGCGGCTCATGGAGCGCGGTGCGCTCCGAGATGCGCGGGCGCTATCCCCGCCATCCCTGGCCGGAGGACCCGCTCGCCGAGGCGCCGACCCGGCGGGCGAAGCCGCGCGGCACGTGACGGACCTGCCCGCGCGAGGATACGACGAGAGCAACAGGGAGGACGTGTGGTGATGAGGATGCGCGCGGCGTTGTGTCTGGCCCCGCTGCTGTGGTCGGTGGCGGCCTCGGCACAGGACAAGCCCCTGGTCATCCCGCAGGCCGAGGGCGAAAAGCACGGCAAGATTTTTGGCCGGGCGCTGGCCTGCGGCGTCGCCCGCGAGCGGGTCGATGCCGCCATCGCCGCCGGTCGCGCCCGGATGCAGGCGGCGGTCGGCCGCGCGCTGACCGACGAGCGCTACCTGCTCTCCCTCGACGACGCCCTGAGGCTGGAGACGAGCCTTCCGGCGCCCTCGCCCGCGGCCTGCGAAAAGGGGATCGCGGCCTTCGAGCGATTGGAGAAGACGGCGCCGTAAGGCACGGCGGCGTCTCCCTTTTTGCGTCGCGCTCAGGCGAACCGCCCACCCTTCTGGATCACCTCGATCTTGTAGCCGTCCGGGTCGGTGGCGAAGAAGAAGGTCGCGAGCGGCGTGTCGCCGTGCTTGAGCGTCTTGAGGTCGGTGGCCGGAAAGCCTTCGCGCTGGAAGCGGGCATGCTCGGCCTCGGCATCGTCCACCACGAAGGCGATATGGCCGTAGCCGTCGCCGAGATTGTAGGGCTCTGAGCGGTCCTTGTTGACCGTCAGCTCCAGCTCGAACGGCGAGGCGGGGTCGCGCAGGTAGAGCAGGGTGAAGTCCGGGAAGTCGAACCGGTCGGCGGGCTCCAGGCCGAAAGCGCGGGCGTAGTAGTCGCGCGAGCGGGCCTCGTCGCGGACGCGGATCATGCTGTGGACGGGCTTGGCCATCGGGGCTCTCTGTTGGACGTCGATGGGCGGCCAGATGGCGCAGCCGCCGTCGGGGGAAAGGGGATTAACCGTTCGTCAACCATAGGCGGCGCTTGCTCCCCCCATGTCCCGGAGCGCCCGACAGCTCGATGCCGACCTCCCCTTCCCCGGTGACGCGGCCCTGCGCGCCGCCGCCGAGGGCTGGCGCCGGGCGCTGGCGCAGGAGCGGCGCATGGCCGCCAACACGGTCGAGGCCTACGAGCGGGATCTCCGCCAGTTCCTGACCCATCTCGACGCCCGCTCCGGCCCGCCGACGATCCAAAAACTCATCGCCCTCAAGCCCCGCGACCTGCGCGCCTTCATGGCGGCGCGGCGGGCCGACGACATTTCCGGGCGCTCGCTGATGCGGGCGCTGGCGGGCCTGCGCTCCTTCGCCCGCCATCTCGAGCGCGAGGGCCACGGCAGCGTCGCCGCGCTCGGCGCGGTGCGCCAGCCCAAGGTCGAGCGGCGCTTGCCGCGGCCGCTGCCCGTCCAGGCCGCGGTGGCCATGACCCTGCCGGAAACCCGCGCGGACGAATCGCGCGAGCCCTGGGTGCTCGCCCGCGACGCGGCGGTGATCGCGCTGCTCTACGGCTCGGGGCTTCGCATCTCCGAGGCGCTGGGCCTCACCGCCCGCGACGCCCCGGTGCCGGGCCTCGACGAGGTTCGGGTGACCGGTAAGGGCGGAAAGGTCCGTGCCGTGCCGGTGCTGCCGGCGGTGGCGCAGGCGGTCGCCGACTATCTCGCCCTCTGCCCCTACCCGCTCGATCCGGACGGGCCGCTCTTCGTCGGCGTGAAGGGCGGGCCGCTCTCGCCGCGGATCGTGCAATACGCGGTGGCCGGCTTGCGCGGCGCGCTGGGCCTGCCCGAGAGCGCGACGCCGCACGCCCTGCGTCACTCCTTCGCAACCCATCTCCTCGCCCGCCAGGGTGAGCTGCGCGCGATCCAGGAACTTCTGGGCCACGCCTCGCTCTCGACGACGCAGCTCTACACCAAGGTCGACGCCGCCCGGCTGATGAGCGCCTTCGAGGCGGCGCATCCGCGGGCGGGCAAGTTGGCCGGCGCAACAAACCCGTGAGGCTGTCGCATTCACGGACCGAATTCACCTTGGTCTTGCCGCGATTGAGTGGCGGACTGTGCCCAAGACGGCGGTCGATGCCGCCCGAGTCGCTGAAGGAAACACCCCATGCGCGTCAGCGGAATTTGCGTGGCGATCCTGCCGGTTCTCGCCGTCCTCGCCGTCACCGCCATGGTGAAGACGGTGCTCCTGCCCGTCACCGCGCTGAAGGGCGCGCTGGCCAGGACCCGCACCGCGCGGGCCTGAGCCTTACGTTTCTGCCGCGCTTGATTTTGTTCGGCGCGGTTCTCCGTTGAGAGCCTGCGGTTTCGATCGCGCACGCGCCGACGGTTCCCCCTCTCCCGGCAAGCGGGGCGAGGGGATGCCGCGGCTTTCCTCGTGATCAGGCGGAAGCCGTACCGGACTTCGCCTCCCGCCCCCCGAACAAACTCACCGCGAACGCCACCGCCAGATTGAGCGCCAGCGCCACCACGCCCGCGTTCAGATCCTGGATCGGCCCGGGCAGGCCCGGAAACAGTTTCGCGAGCGTGTAGCCGCCCACCACCGTCACCGAGACCGCGGCGACGCCCGCCAGGATGCCGGCGATGGCCCCGGCCTTGGTCAGCGGGTTGTTGCGCCACAGGCTGAAGAAGAAGGCCGGGAACAGCTGCGTCACCACGGCGTAGCCGATGAGCAGCAACTGCACGATGGTCTCGCCGCCGTAGAGGGTGAAGCCGACGCAGGCGAGCGCCAGCACGGGCGCCATGATCTTGGCGAAGCGCCCCGTCGAGGCGTCGGTCGCGCCCGGCGCCAGCGGCCGGTAGAGGTTCTGCGCGATGAGCGTCGCGCCCGCGATCAGGATCATCGAACCCGGCACTAGGGCGGTCAGCACGCCGGTGGCGCCGATGACTCCGACGAACCACGGCGGGAAGGTCTCCAGCGCGATTCTGAACAGCGACAGGTCGACGTCGGGCCCGGTCAGGCCCGGCACCTGCAGCACCGCCGCGAAGCCGGCGAAGAACACGAACAGCAGCATCAGCTGGTAGAGCGGCAGGAACACCGCGTTGCGCCGGAAGGTGCGGGCGTCGCTCGCGGTGTAGATCGAGGCGAAGATGTGCGGGAACATCCAGCCCCCGAGCGCCGTCAGGATCGTGGTCGAGGCGAACCACGTCGCGCTCTGACCCCGGTCGGGCAGCGCCAGGAAGCCGGGCTTGGCCTGATCAATGGCCGTGAACATCGGGCCGATGCCGCCGTAATAGTGGTAGGGCAGGTAGAGGCCCAAAAACACCACCACGGCGAGGATGAGGATGTCCTTGACCACCGCGGTCCAGGCCGAGCCGCGAATCCCCGACACCATCACGTAGACGCTGACGCCCGCAGCCCCGATCCAGATCGCGAGTGTGGGCGGGATCACGCCGTAGGAGGCGGTCGAGACGATGATGCCGAGGCCTTTGAGCTGGAGCACCATGTAGGGCACCAGCGCCACGAGCCCGACCAGCGCCACGAGGAAGCCGAGCGGACGGCTCTCGTAGCGGGCGGCGAAATAGTCGGGCTGCGAGAACAGGTTGTGCTGCTTGGCGAAGGTCCAGGCGGGCGGCAGCAGCCAGTAGGAGATCACGTAGATCAGCGTGAGGTAGCAGAGGATGTAGTAGGTCGGCCCGCCCTTGCCGTAGGCCCAGCCCGAGCCGCCGAGGAAGGTGAAGGTGGTGTAGATCTCGCCCGCCATCAGCAGGAAGACCAGCACGGTGCCGAAGCCGCGCTTGCCGACGCTCCACTGCTCCATGTCCATGTCGTGGCCGGCCCGCGCCCAGAGACCGAGGCCGAGCGCCCCCACGAAGGCCAGCGCGATGATCGGGAGCGCCGCGTTCATGGCTCTTCTCCCGCGTCGCGGTTGGCCGGATCGGTGAGGTAGATCAGGGCCATCACGGCCGAGGTCGCCACCGTGCAGCCGACGAGCCAGGCCAGCAGCAGCGGCATGCCGAGCACCAGCGGCTCGACCCGGTTGAGGAGGTAGGGCCCGAGCAGCATGCCGGCGGGCGGCAGCACGGCGAGCCAGCGCAGGTGCTTCACGCGCGCGCCCTCCCCGGCCGAGTCTGCGCGTGTCCCAAGGTCGCTCGTGTCATGCAGTCCTCAACTCTTCGCTGCCGCGAAGATGAGGCAGTTCCCGCGCCAGGGCGAGGGGAGAACCTTCTGTTTCAGGGCGATCGTTCCCTGCGAGCGATGGTAGCACTTGCCCTCAAGCCGCCTCCCGGCGCCCTTCCAGGAGACCCGGCAGCGCGCGCAGGTTCAGCGGCTTGGCCAGGAAGCCGTCGAAGCCCGCCGCCTCGGCCGCCTCCATGTCCTCGCGGCCGGTATTGGCGGTGAGCGCCACCATGTGGAGCGGGCTCGCCTTCGTCTGCGCCTCGCGGGCGCGCAGGCGCCGGGCGGTCTCCAGACCGTCGAGGCCGGGCATGCGGATGTCGATCAGCGCGAGGTCGAACGGGCCTTGCGCCTCGGCGATCGCGAGGGCCTCCAGCCCGTCGCGGGCCAGCGTCACCTGGGCGCCCAGCCGCTCCAGCGCTTTGGTGGCGAGAAGCGCGTTGATCGGGTTGTCCTCGGCCAGCAGCACCCGCCGGCCGGACGACGCCATGGCAGCCGCCGCGCGCACGGGCGGAGGCGGCTCGGTCCCGGCTTCGGCCGGGGTCACCTCGGGGAGCGCTTCCGGGCGTACCTGTGCCGGGGCGGCGTTCGGCTCCAGCAGGCGGTCGAACAGGGAGCGGGCCCGCACCGGCTTGATCAGGTAGCTGTCGAAGCCCGAAGCGTTCACCGCGCCGAACTCGCGCCGGTCGAAGGGCGAGAGCAGGATCAGGCGGCAGCGCACGCCGCAGCGCCCGGCTTCCGCGGCCAGCGCCCGCACCGGGGCGTCGCCGAGGCAGCGGTCGGCGATGACGGCGTCGAAGGCGGCGCTCGCCAGGGCGTCGAGGCCGGCCTCGACGGTGCCGACCACCACCGCGGCGGCGCCGGAGCGGGTCAGGCGGCGGGCGAGGGCGGGCGCCTGGAACGGGGAATCGGCCACGATCAGCACGCGCCGGGCCCGAAGCGCGGGCGGGGCGGCCGGGGCGGTCGCCCCCTCGGCCACGGGCAGCGGCAGCACGACCCGGAAGGTCGAGCCGCGCCCCAGCGTCGAGCGCGCCTCGATCGTGCCGCCCATCCGCTCGACGAGGCGGCGGGTGATGGAGAGGCCGAGGCCCGTGCCCTCGTGGCGCCGGCTCGCGCTGCCGTCGCCCTGCTCGAATTCCTCGAACAGGATCGGGATGCGGTCCTCCGCCATGCCGGGGCCGGTGTCCTCGATGGTCAGCGCGATCCCCTCGCCTTCGCGGGTCAGGCTCACGCCGACGCCGCCGGTCTGCGTGAACTTCACCGCGTTGCCCGCGAGGTTGAGCAGGATCTGGCGTACCCGGTCGGCGTCGCCGACGCGCAGGGCCACGAGGTCGTCGGCGATGTCGAGGGCGATCTCCAGGCCCTTGTCCTGGGCCCGCGGCGCCAGCAATTCCGCCACGCCCTCGACGAGGAGGGCGGCGTCGAACGGTTCGGCGGCGAGGTCGAGCCGCCCGGCCTCGATCCGCGAGAAGTCGAGGATGCCGTCGACCAGGGTCAGCAGCGCCTTGCCGCTGGTGCGCAGGGCCTCGACATAGGTGCGCTGCTCCGGATCGAGACGGGTGTCGAGCAGGAGGTCGGCCATGCCGAGGATGCCGTTCAATGGCGTGCGCAATTCGTGGCTGACGGTGGCGAGGAAACGCGACTTGGCGACGTTGGCGGATTCCGCCCGGCTCCTTGCCTCGTCGAGGGATCGCACCGCCTCGACATGCTCGGTCACGTCGCTGCCGGCCCTGAGCCAGTTCGGCCCGCCCTCGCTGCCCGCGGCGGGCAGCTCGACGAAGGAGAACCAGCGCGGATGGCCATCGACCGGCACCAGCCGCTCCTCGACCCGGCGCACGCCGTCGGGGCGCACCTGGACGGGCCCGCGCTCCAGCACCTGCGGGGTCAGCGTCGAGCCGATCAGGTCGAGCGGCTTGGCGCCGAGAAGCGCGGCAAAGCCCTCGCTGGCGAAGGTGATCCGCCCCTGTCCGTCGCGCTGGACAACCGCCTGGGTGGTCGCCTCGACCAGCACCCGGTAGCGCTCCTCGCTCTCGGCGACCTGCCAGAGCCGGTCCTGCAGCGATTCCGAGGGCAGGTCCGACGCGGCGTGCCGCCGCAGCCCGACGACGATCAGGCCCGCGAGCCCGGCGACGACGCTCAGGCCCAGGATCATCAGCGCGAGGGTCATCGTCCGGTACGCCACTCCTTGCGCCGCCCCAACAGGCCGCGTTTCGGATGCGACCGTGACAGGGGCGCGTGAAGCCGCGCTTGAGAAAGGCGGTTAGGAAATCGTCAGCGGGATCGGGACAGTGTTTCGGATCGCTCCGCTCGGGCGCGACGGCCGCTTCACCCGAGAAAGCTTCACCTCGGCAAGCGGATGGTGTAGGCGCGCCCCCTGGCCGGGATACGGCGGCGCCGCTTCGGCCCCGCCTGTCGCAAACGAACCCCGGCTCGAGCCGCCCGGGAGTGCCACGGATGACCGCCCGCATCGACGCCGCCTTCGCCCGCTGCCGCGCGGAGAAGCGGGCCGCCCTCGTCACCTACGTGATGGCGGGCGATCCCGATCCCGAGACCTCGCTCAAGGTGCTGGAGGCGCTGCCGAAGTCCGGCGCCGACATCGTCGAGTTCGGCCTGCCCTTCACCGATCCGATGGCCGACGGCCCGGCGATCCAGGCCGCGGGCCTGCGCGCCCTCAAGGCGGGCCAGGACCTCAAGGGCACGCTGGCGCTGGTGCGCCGCTTCCGCGAGGGCGACGCCGAGACCCCCGTGGTGCTGATGGGCTATTACAATCCGATCCACACCTACGGCGTCGAGCCCTTCCTGGCGGATGCCAAGGCGGCCGGCATCGACGGGCTCATCGTCGTCGACCTGCCCCCCGAGGAGGACGACGAGCTGTGCCTGCCGGCCCGCGCGCAGGGCCTGGCCTTCATCCGGCTCGCCACCCCGACCACCGACGACCGGCGCCTGCCGGCCGTGCTCGCGAACACCGCGGGCTTCGTCTACTACGTGTCGATCACCGGCGTGACCGGGACGGCCACGCCCGATTTCGGCAAGGTCGCGCAGGCCGTCACGCGCATCACCGCGAAGACCGACCTCCCGATCGTGGTCGGCTTCGGCGTCCGCACCGGCGAGCATGCCGCGGCGGTGGCCCGGGGCGCCGACGGCGTGGTGGTCGGCTCGGCCCTGGTCGATGCGCTCGCCCGCAGCCTCGACGCCGAGGGTCGCGCCGGCGAGGGCACGGTCGAGGCCGTCGCCGGTCTGGTGCGCGAACTCGCGGGCGGCGTGCGCGGCGTCACGAAGGGCTGAAGCCGACTCGCCTCATCGCCGCCCCTTCCCCTTGGCAAGGACCCCTTGGCAAGGACCCCTTGGCAAGGACCCCTTGGCAGGGAGCCGGGGGCGGTCCGATATCAGCGTGTCACGGTTCGAGGAGCGAGAGGCCCCATGGTCGAGGCGATGAACTGGATCTCGGAGGTCGTGCGCCCCAAGATCAAGACGCTGTTCAAGCGTGAGACGCCCGAGAACCTCTGGATCAAGTGCCCGGATACCGGGCAGATGGTCTTCCACAAGGAGGTCGAGCAGAATCACTGGGTCATTCCCGGCTCGGAGCACCATCTCAAGATGGGTGCCCAGGCGCGGCTCAAGATGATGTTCGACGAGGGCACGTGGATCGACGTGCCGCTGCCCGAGGTCGCCGCCGACCCGCTCAAGTTCCGCGACGAGAAGCGCTACGTCGACCGCCTCAAGGAGGCGCGGGCCAAGACCGGCATGGCCGACGCCTTCAAGATCGGCTTCGGCCGCGTCGCCGGCCTGCCGATGACGCTGGCGGTGCAGGAATTCGGCTTCATGGCCGGCTCGCTCGGCATGGCCGGGGGCGAAGCCTTCATCCGCGGCGCCGAGACGGCCCTGGAGAAACGCACGCCCTACGTGCTGTTCGCGGCCTCCGGCGGCGCCCGCATGCAGGAGGGCATCCTCTCCCTGATGCAGATGCCCCGCACCACGGTCGCGGTGCGCCGCCTCAACGCCGCGAAGCTGCCCTACATCGTCGTGCTGACGAACCCGACGACGGGGGGCGTCACCGCCTCCTACGCCATGCTCGGCGACGTGCATCTGGCCGAGCCCGGTGCCCTGATCTGCTTCGCCGGCCCCCGCGTCATCGAGCAGACGATCCGCGAGAAGCTGCCCGACGGCTTCCAGCGGGCGGAATACCTGCGCGAGCACGGCATGGTCGATCAGGTGGTGCATCGCCATCAGCTCAAGGACACGATCGGCCGGCTCTGCGGCCTGCTGATGGACGTGCGCCGCGACGCCCCCGTTCCGGCCTCCCTGCCGGACGCGGCCTGACCTCACCGGGCGCCGCCACGTGATCGCATCGGGCGGCGCCCGTTCCTTGTTTGACTGCGCATCCCGACGAGCCGGTCCCCGCCTCGTCGGGATGCGCCTGAGAGACTGACGAAGGTTCGAGCGCGAGATGGAATCCTCCGACGCGCTGATGGCGCGCTTCCTCGCCCTGCATCCCCGCACGATCGACCTGTCGCTCGGGCGGATCGAGCGGCTCTTGGGCGCCCTCAACCATCCCGAGCGGCGCCTGCCGCCGGTGATCCACGTCGCCGGCACCAACGGCAAGGGCTCGACCATCGCCTTCATGCGGGCGATCCTGGAGGCGGGGGGCTTGGCCGCCCACGTCTACACCTCGCCCCATCTCGTGCGCTTCCACGAGCGGATCCGCCTCGGCGGCATCGGCGGCGGCCAGTTCGTGGCCGAGGATCGCCTCGCCGACGCCTTCGCCCGCTGCGAGGCGGCCAATCGCGGCGAGCCGATCACGGTGTTCGAGATCACCACCGCCGCCGCCCTGCTGCTCTATTCGGAGGCCCCGGCCGACGTGCTGCTGCTCGAAGTGGGTCTCGGCGGCCGGGTCGATGCCACCAACGTGATCGACCGGCCGGCCTGCGCCGTCGTCACGCCGATCGGGCGCGACCATGCCGAGTATCTCGGCGACACCGTCGAGGCGGTGGCGACCGAGAAGGCCGGCATCTTCAAGCGCGGCTGCCCGGCGGTGATCGCGCCTCAGGACTATGCCCAAGCCGATTCGGTGCTCTGCCGCGCCGCCGAGCGGGTGGGCGCGAGCCCCGTGCGGGTCGGCGGCCAGGACTTTTCCGTTCACGAGGAGAACGGCCGGCTCGTCTATCAGGACGAGGCGGAACTGTTCGACCTGCCCCGGCCGCGCCTGGCCGGGCGCCATCAGCTGACCAATGCCGGCACCGCCATCACGGCGCTTCGGGCCGCGGGCTTCGGCGACATCGGCATGGCGGCCTTCGAGGCGGGCCTGCGCAACGTCGATTGGCCCGGAAGGCTCCAGCGGCTGCGCCACGGGGCGCTGGCCGAACGGATGCCGCGGGACGGCGAGCTGTGGCTCGACGGCGGCCACAACGCCGATGGCGGGCGGATCCTGGCCGCGGCGATGGCCGATCTGGGGGAACGCAGCGACGTGCCCCTCGTCCTGATCGTCGGCCTCCTCGGCACCAAGGACGCCGAAGGCTTCCTGAAGAACTTCGTCGGGCTCGCCCGCTCCCTCGTGGCGGTGCCGATCTCCGGGCAGATGGCGGCCCGCCCCGCCGAGGAGGTCGCCGAGATCGCCCGCTCGGTCGGGTTGCAGGCCGGCACCGCCCACAGCGTCGAGGCGGCGGTGGCCGGGCTCTCCGATACCGTCTTCGAGCGCCCGCCCCGCGTCCTCATCTGCGGCTCGCTCTACCTCGCGGGCGTCGTCCTGGAAGCCAACGGGACGATCCCCGCCTGATCCCGAAACGTCGTGCCCGGCCGCCGGTCTCCGAGATCGGCGCTTCGAACACGCCTTGTCCAGTCATGGCACCTCCGGGAGCCCGAAATCGCGGTTTCAGGCGCCCGGGAGACCTGAAACGGCATCAACGGGTGTGGCCTTCCGGCTACATCGCCACCGGCGGAAATGGTCTAGCTTCATGGCGATCGGGCATTCTGCTGGGGATCAAAAAATGAAAAAGCTTCTGACATCGCTCGCCGCCTTCACGGCGCTCACCACCGTCGCTTCCGCTGCCGACCTGCCGCGTCGCGCTGCTCCGCCGATCTTCACCCCGGTTCCGGTGTTCACCTGGACGGGCTTCTACGCCGGTTTCAACGCCGGTTACGGCTTCGGCGTGCAGGACTCGCTGGCCCCGACGCAGGTCAACACCATCGACCAGCGCGTCATCAACGGCCCGCCCGGCACCGTCGCCGCCATCCTGTTCAACAACGGCGGCCGTAACGACGGCTTCGTCGGCGGTGGTCAGATCGGCTACAACTACCAGTTCACCCCGGGTTCCGGCATCGTCGTCGGTATCGAGGCGGACGCTCAGTACGCCGACCTCGGCGGTCGCAACGGCCGTAACGGCGTCTGCGGCGCCGGTGGCATCACCTGCATCTTCAACAACGCGGCCGGCGTCATCAACCCGGGCGTGACCCTGATCAACCCGACCGGTCTCCAGGGCCTCGACTTCTTCGGCACCGTCCGCGGCCGCATCGGTTACGCCTTCGACCGCGTCCTGTTCTACGGCACCGGCGGCTTCGCCTACGGCAGCTTCGGTGGCGGTCGCGCCGTCGACACCGACGACTTCAAGACCGGCTACGCCGTCGGTGGTGGTGTCGAGTACGCGCTCCCGACCGACTCGTTCCTGAACTTCTTCCGCTCCTCGGCGGTGACGCTCAAGATCGAAGGTCTGTACGTGAACTTCGACGGCAACAACAGCCGCTACGGCTTCGCCAACGCCAACGGCACGATCATCACCGCCGGCCCGATCGTCGGTGGCGCTCTGACCAACCCGACCTCGACCATCGTCAACAACGTGGCTCGCCGCGACAACGACTTCGCCGTCGTCCGCGCCGGCCTGAACTACAAGTTCGGCAGCTACTAAGCCGAACCCATCCAGGGTCTCGAGACCGAGGGAGCCCGGCCGCAAGGCCGGGCTCCTTTGTTTTGGCCGACTCGATCCAACCGTCTGTTCTGCGGTCATGAAAAAAGCCCGGCCTCGCGGCCGGGCTTTCTTTTGAGATCTGCCGGGCGAAATCAGGCGCTGGCCTGGATCCAGCGCGAAAGGTCGCCCTTGGGGGCCGCGCCGACCTTCTGGCTGGCGAGCTGACCGTTCTTGAAGATCATCAGCGTCGGGATCGAGCGGATGCCGTAGGTCGAGGCGATCCCGGGGTTCTCGTCGACGTTGACCTTGACGATCTTCACCTTGCCCTGGAGGTCCACCGAGATCTCTTCCAGCGCCGGGCCGATCTGACGGCACGGGCCGCACCACTCCGCCCAGAAATCCACCACGACCGGCTCGGCGGACTTCAGCACGTCCTGCTCGAAGCTCGCGTCGGTCACTTTCACCGTCGCCATCGTCAACGTCCTTTCGACTCGTGTCCTTCGGGGCACCGGGGAGCGGGGTCGGCGCCTCCTGGGCTCGAGCGGGAACTTGGCGACGCACCCGTCAGCGGTCAAGGCGCCCTCCTCCGCCCGCCCGGCCGGCACGGGTCTGAGGCGCGAGGCGAGCATGGATGTGCACAGCGCTCCACATCGCGCCGCCCTTGTTCCCGCGTTGCTTGGCCGCTCCTCCGGCCTCCGACCCTCGCCATCTCGGCCCGGCGCCCCATGTGGCGGGCAGATTCCGGGACAGGCGGACAAGGACTCGAGACGTGATGCGCACCCTTCCCTTCCTGCTCGCCACCGTCGCGGCCCTCGGCCTCGACGCGTCGGCCTTCGTTCGCTCATCGGCGGCACAGGAGGCCACCCAGGAGGCGCGCCCCTCCCGCGTCGAGGGCGAGGCGTTCCAGGCGCCGGCCGCGCCGGGCGCCGGCACCAAGACCGCCGAGCAGGGTCCGCCCAACACCGAGTACAAGCCGCTCCTGCCGAACCAGACCCGCGCGCCCGAGCCGAGCCAGAAGGCGCAGGTCGAGACGGCGGTCTTCGCCAAGGGCCTCGACAGCCCGTGGGCGATGGAGTTCCTGCCGGACGGCCGCGTGATCGTGACCGAGAAGGCCGGCAAGATCCGCATCGTCGCCAAGGACGGCACGCCGGGTCAGCCGGTGACGGGGGTGCCGAAGGTCGATACGCGCGGCCAGGGCGGCCTGCTTGACATCGCCTTGAGCCCGGGCTTCGCCTCGGATCGGACGGTCTATTTCAGCTACGCCGAGCCGCGCGACAAGGGCAACGGCACCACCGTGGCGAAGGCCAAGCTGGTCGAGAGCGACGGCAAGGCCCGCCTCGACGACGTCAAGGTGATCTTCCGCCAGACGCCGACCTACGACGGCGACAAGCATTTCGGCTCGCGCCTCGTCTTCGCTCCCGACGGCAAGCTGTTCGTGACGGTGGGCGAGCGCTCCGACAAGCAGACCCGCGTCCAGGCGCAGGATCTGTCGAGCGGGCTCGGCAAGGTCTTCCGCATCGACACCGACGGCAATGCGCCCAAGGACAACCCCTTCGTCGGCGGCGACAAGGCCAAGCCCGAGATCTGGTCCTACGGCCACCGCAACGTGCAGGCTGCCGCCCTCGACGGCCAGGGCCGCCTCTGGACCGTGGAGCACGGCCCCCGCGGCGGCGACGAGCTGAACCGCCCGCGCCCCGGCCTCAACTACGGCTGGCCGGTGGTGACCTACGGCATCGAGTATTCGGGTGAGAAAATCGGTGAAGGTCAGACTCAGGCCGGCGGCACGGTGCAGCCGGTCTACTACTGGGATCCGGTCATCGGCCCCTCGGGCATGGCTTACTATGACAAGGACCTGTTCCCCGACTGGAAGGGCGAGTTCCTGATCGGTGGCCTCGTCAGCACCGGCCTCGTCGCGCTCAAGCTCGACGGCGACAAGGTCGTCACCGAGGAGCGCATCCCCCTCGACCACCGCGTCCGCGACGTGCGCGTCGGCCCCGATGGCGCGGTCTACGCGCTCACCGAGGATGACGGTCAGATCGTGAAGATCACGCCGAAGAAGAGCAGCTGAGGGCGCTCGCGCGTCCTTGCCCGAAGGTTGGACGGCTGCAGCTGCGTTCCCCTCTCCCCGCAAGCGGGGCGAGGGGATGCACGGCTTTCCGGTTTGATCAACGGATGGCCGCCATCTCCCCCTCTTCCAGGCGCCGCACCACCGGCCCCGAGGTCCACACCAGCAAAGCCGTGATCCGCTTGCCCGGCCAGACCGCGGCGGCCAGCCGCGCGTAGAGTGCGACCTGGGCGGCCTCGCGTTGCGGGATCGGAGCGTCGTCCTCCGGCGGGCGACCGGTCTTGAAGTCGCAGAGCGTCACGGTGTCGGCGTCGACCACGAGGCGGTCGATGCGGCCGGTCACGTCGCGCTCGATCCCGTCCACCGTGAGCCGGCCCGACAGCGCGACCTCGGCCCGCGCCTGAGCCGAGAACAGCGGCGCCAGCTCCGGCATCGCGATCAGCCGCAGCACCGCGCGCACGAGTTCGTTGCGCTTGGCCCCGTCCAGGGTCGGGGCGCGGGCGCCGGCGAAGCGGGCGGCGGCTTCCTCCCGGCGGGCCGGGTCGATCCGGGGCAGGTGCTCCAGCAGCGAGTGGATCAGGGCGCCGCGGCGGCGGGCTTCCGCATCGCCCTGGCGGCGGCGCGGCTCGCGGTGGCCGTCCGCGGCGGCGAGCGCGCCCGACGGGCTCAAGGGCGGCGCCGCCTCTGCCTCGGGGGCGGCGGGGGCAAACAGCCAGTCCGGCACCGTCTCGGGTTCGGGGAGCGTCGCGGGCGCGGCGTGGCCGGGCGCGGCGGCCCCGCCCTCGCGCCAGAGGGTGATCGGCCCGTGCGCCGTCTCGATCCCCTCGCCGGGGCCGAGGTTCCGCTCCAGTCCGATGCGGACCATCTCGCACCACGAGGCCGGGGTCTCGCGGGTCGCGCCGCGATAGGGGGCGATGACGAGATGGTCGGCCGCCCGCGTCATGGCGACGTAGAGCAGGCGGTTGTGCTCCTCCCGCGCGCGCGCCTGGAGGGCCTGTCGGGCAACGGATGTCGCCGCGCAATCCTGCGTGCGCCCCCCGGTCCAGACCGGCGGGAGCGGGCCGTCCGCGGGAGCGTCGAGCGCCAGCAGCGGCGGGTCGTTGCGACCCAAGGGCTCGCAGCCGTCGATGACGACGACGACCGGCGCTTCCAGCCCCTTGGCGCCGTGCACCGTCATCACCCGCACCTCGTCGCGGCCGGATTCGAGGTCGCGCTTGACCGAGAGGCCCGTCTTGCCCCGGCCGGGGCGGGTCACGTAGTCGGACAGGAACGCGTCGAGGCAGGGCGCGGCATCCGCCCCGGCCTCGGCGTCGGCGGCCTGGGCGAGAAAGACGTCGATGGCATCGCCCGCCTCGCCGCCGAGCCGCGCCACGAGGCGGCTGCGCCCACGATGGGCCCCGAGGAGCGCGGCGTAGAAGCCGAACGGGCCGTTCTCGGCGGCGAGCCGAATCCACAGGGCCAGCGCGTCGCGCCCGCGGATCGCGGCTTCGTCACCGGCCTCCGCGTGGCGGGTGAGCGCGTCTTCCAGCGTCTCGGCGAGCGGGCGGCGGGCGGCGATGCGGGTGAGGTCGTCGTCGGTCAGTCCCACCAGTGGGGTCTTGAGGGCGGTGGCGAGCGTCAGGTCGTCGGCGGGGAGCAGGCCGGCGCGGCCGACCGCGACGAGGTCGAGCACGGCGATGTGGCCCGCCACTTCCAACCGGTCCTGGCCCGCCACCGGCACGCCGAGGCCTTTCAGCGCCCGGATCACCTCCTCGAACGCCGCCGAGCGCTTGCGCACGAGGATCAGCACGTCGCCGGGCCGCCAGACCCGGCCGCAAGCATCCCCCGTCGTGGTCCAGTCCTTGACCGCCCGGGCGATGCGGCGCGCCACGGTGATCGCGGGGGCGTTGGCCTCCGGCGCATCGACCGGGGCGGCCCAGGCATCGGGTTCTTCGGCCTCGGCGGGCTCCTCGATGCCCCACAGCTCGACCGCGCCGGGCACGGCGCCGCGGGCGGAGGCGTGGACGGTACCGGTCGCCCGGTCCTCGAAGGACAGGCCGGCGAAGTGCTCCGGCACCTTGAACACGGCGTCCACCGCCTTGAGCACGGGGTTGGCGGTGCGGAACGAGAGCGTCAGCCCGACATCGGCGAAGCCGATTCCCGCCTCCGTTGCCGCCTTGCCCCAGGCCCGCCGGGTCAGCTCGAACTCGCGCGGGTCGGCGCCCTGGAAGCTGTAGATCGACTGCTTAGGATCACCCACGGCGAAGCGCGTGCGCAGCAGGCCGCGGGCCCCCTCGCCCGCCGCGAACTCGGCGGTGAGCGTCCGAAGGATCTCCCATTGCTGCGGGTTGGTGTCCTGCGCCTCGTCGACCAGCACGTGATCGACGCCGCGGTCGAGCTTGTACAGCACCCAGGAGGCGCCGACGCGGGAGAGCAGGTCGAGGGTCTTGTGGATCAGGTCGTCGAAATCGAGGGCGCCCTGGCGGGTCTTCTGCGCCTCGATCCGGCGGTGGATTTCGGCGGCGAGCCGGTAGAGCCCCTCCGTGCGGGCGAGCGCGCGCGCGGCGCGGAGCGCGTCGAACAGCGGGATCAGGCGGGCCTGCTCGTCGAGAAGCGCCTGCTTCACCTCCGGGTCCACCGCCTTGGTGCCGAGGGACTTTTCGGCGCGGGGCTCGTCCTTGTCGGTGAAGAAGACCGAGCGGTAGGGCCCGAGCGCCTTGCCGGCGTCCAGGAGGCCGCGCGCTTCGGTGAGCGCGTCGGCCAGCCGTTCGTCGGTCGCCTTGCCGGTGCGGAGTTTGGCGGCCAGCGCCAGCCAGTCGCCGAGGTCGCCCCCCTCCAAGATGTCGCGCTCGATGGTCTCGACGCGGGCGCCGTCCTTGAGCGACAGCGCCCGCGGCAGCCGGGCGAGCGCGGGCCCGAGCGCCCGGTGGTCGGAAAACAGCGCGCGGGTGCGCATGGCGGCGCGGATCGCGTCGCGGAGCGTGTCGCCGGAGGCCTCGGCGCCGACTACGGCGAGCGCTTCCGAGAGGCCCTTGTCGCCGCCGAGGATGGCGTCGGCGAGCACATTGTCGGTCTCGATCTCGAACATGTCCCGTGCCTGGGTCTCGTCGAGCACGACGAAGCGGGCCGGCACGTTGGCCTCGAACGGGAACATGTGCAGCAGCCGCTCGCAGAGCGCGTGCAGCGTCTCGATCTTGAGGCCGCCCGGCGTCTCGACCGCGCGGGCGAACAGGCGGCGGGCGAGCCGCAGGGTCGCGCGGGCCGGGCGTTCGCCGGTGAGTTCGGTGAGTTCGGCGGTGAGCGTCGCGTCGTCCAGCGTCACCCAGCGGCCGAGGCGCTGAAACACGCGGATCGACATGTTGGCGGCGGCCGCCTTGGTGAAGGTGAGGCAGAGGATGCGCCCCGGCGGCGCCCCGTCGAGCAGGAGCCGCAGCACCCGGTCGGTCAGCACCTTGGTCTTGCCCGCGCCGGCATTGGCCGAGACCCAGGCCGAGAGGCGCGGGTCGGCGGCCTGGCGCTGGGCGAGCTTGGTGCGCTCGTCGACGACGAAACCGCTCACGCGCTCTCCCCCTCGCCCGCCAGCGACCATTCGAGGACGCGGGCCAAGTGATCGTAGTCGCTGTAGGCGCGCACATATTGCGGGAAGGGGCGCGACACGTAGGCCGCCTCCCCGGTCATGTAGCGGGCCAAGAGCCCGCGCAGGCGCGTGACGTGCTCCTGCACGATGACCTCCACCGCCCGCGCCTCGCCGGGCGGCGGCTTGATCGGGATCGGCCGGAACGGCTCGCGCCCGCCCGACGCGTGGACGTAGAGGAGATCGGGCACGGTCCCCGCGCGCAGGCCCTCGAAGGCGCCGTGCATCAGCATGGCGGCTTCCAGGGTGAGTTGGGGGGAGAAGCCGGCGAAGACCGTGCGGTTGGAGGGTGGCGAGCCGGTCTTGAAATCGACGATGCAGAAGCCGCCGTCGGCCCGCCGCTCGATCCGGTCGGCCCGGCCGGTAAGGGTGAAGGTCTCCGAGCCGAGCGGGATCACCCATTGGCCCGACATCTCGGGATGGATGCCGGCGAGTTCGGGGCGGCGGGCGCGCTCCCATTCCAGAAACTCGATCGCCATGCGCTCGTAGCGGGGGAACCACTCGGCGTAGAGTTCGGGGTACTGATCCTGAAGCCGGCCGAAGGCCTCGAGCGCGATCGTGTAGAGAAGCTGCTCGGCCAAATCCGGCAGCGGCCCGGCATGGGCGGTGGCGAAGTCGCCGAGGATCTTGTGGATCAGCGTGCCGCGCTCCGAGGCGCCCGGCACCACGGCGACCGGCTCCAGCGCCTCCAGTCCCAGCACGTGCTTCGCAAAGATCGAATACGGGTCGCGCACCAGCGTCTCGATCTCGGTGACGCTGAGGCGGCGCGGGAAGAGGGCCGGGTCGGGCTTGGGGGCCGGTCGCACCAGGCGCGGCGGGGCGGGCTCGCGGCCGCGGTCGAGCCATGCGGCGAGCCCCCGCAGGCGTTGGCCGCGGGTGAGCACGTCCTCCCACGGCCCCTCGCCGCCGAAGGCGCGCAGGCGCTGGAGGAAGCGCGAGGGCACCGTCGGCGAGCCCTCGCGCTTGGCCGCGCGGGTCAGCACCGCATCGTGGGTGCCGAGGAGCTGCACGAAGTCGTGCGCCGCCTGCCCGATCCGCCGCTCGGGCGGGCTCAGGCCCACTTGGCCCCGCATCGGCCGGTTGAGGAAGGCGTCGGTGGTCTGACGCACCGGCCACACCGCCTCGTCGAGGCCGCCGAGCACGATCCGGTCCACGGTCAGGAGCCGCGCCTCCAGCGGCCCGAGCAGGCGCAGGCGCGGATGCGCGTTCTCGCGGGCACAGGCGACGGTGCGGTCGCGGGCGAGGGCGGTGAAGACGGCGGCGTAGTCGCCGAAGCGGCCGGGCAGTTCCTCGTCGGCCGCCGCTTCGAGGTCGTCGAACAGCTGGTCGAGCGTGTCGAGGGACGGGTCGTCGATCTCGTCCTCGGGGCCATCCAGCATCCGCTCGCAGGCCTCGCGGTGGAGGGCGGCGAGCGCCACGAGGTTGCCGACGGCCGGCTGCCGGTCGGTGCGGAACGCGCCGAGCGCGATCTCCAGCCGGTCGAGAACGGAGGCCGCCAGCTCCCAGTCGATCGCCTTGAGCCGCCTTTTCGCCCGCGGCACCCGCCCGGTGGTGGTGCGGTTGAGTTCGAGGGCGGTGCGCATGCCGTCAAAACTGTTCTTCGGCACCGGGGCGGGGCCGCGCAGGCCCCCGATCTCCAGCGCCGCGCCCGCGCGCACCACCTCGCTGCGGGTCAGCCCCAGGCGGACGAAGGGGTGGGCCAAGAGCGAGATGACGCGGGACGGGGCGGGCTCGGCGGCGAGTTCGGCCACCAGCCGGGCGAAGCGCCCGCCCTGCGAGCGGCCGAGCCCGAGACCCGCGGAATCCTCCGCCACGATCCCCCAGCGGGCGAGTTCGGCCGAGACGCGCAGGGCCAGCCCCCGGTCGGGCGTCACCAGGGCGGCGGTGGCGCCGGGCGTCTCCAGGGTTTCGCGCAGGGCCAGCGCCGCGACCAGCGCCTCCTCGCGCTCGTCCGCGGCCTCGACCACCGCGAGGCCCGCAAGGCCCTCGCGGGCGAGCACCAGCCGCTCGGCCGGGTCGAGCCCGGCCCAGGCGTCGGTGGTCTCGGCCGGGCGCAGGGCCTGGGACAGCAGCTTTTCGCGAGCGACCGCTTCGGGCGGCGGATCGCCGAGCGGCGCCACCGCCTCGCGGCCGACACTGAGCGCGCTGCGGCCCATGAGTTGGCGCAGGATCGCCTGCGGATGGCCGTGGGCGGCCTCCTCCGGGTTGCCGCCGCCGTCGATGGCGTCCCAGCCCTCCGGGTCGAGATGGAGGTCGAGGCCGGGCAGGACCACGGCCCCGCGGGGAAGGCGCGCCACCGCGGCGATCAGCCGGGCGGTGGCCGGGACCGAGCCGGTCGAGCCCGCCACCACCACCGGATCGCCGGGCCGCTCGCGCGACAGCCGGTCGGCCTCGGCCAGCACGAGGCGCCGCGCCCGCACCGCCGGGTCGGCGAGCGAACGGGCGGCGAGGATGCCGGGCCAGTTCTCGGCGGCGATGCGCAGGAAATCGAGGGTGAGGCCGAAATAGCGGGAATGCTCGGCCTCGACCGCGGCGCCGATCTCGTTCCAGGGCAGGCCCTCGACGGTGAGCGCGTCCATCAACCCTTCGAGGTCGGCGGCGAGCGCCACCGCGTCGGCGGGGGAGGACGGCACGAGGAAGGGTACCTCGTCGTCGATGGGTAAGAGTTCGCGGTCCACCGTCTCGGCCCATTTCTGGACGAGGCGGGCCAGGATCAGCCGCCGCTCCAGGGGGGCGACGGCCGGATGCAGCAGCTCCTCCGGCGTGTCGAGCAGGGCGTTGGCCGAGAGGTCGAGCTCCGCCTCGTCGGCCTCGCCCAGCGGGATCATCCGCGGCAGCAGGGCCGCCCCGCCGAGGCGCTGCGCCAGCACGGTCGAGAGCGCCCGCACGGCGCGCTGCGTCGGCAGGTAGAGCGTGACGGAGGCGAGCGCGAACGGATCGTCGCCGAGCGTGCCGACGAGGCGACCGGACACGAGCGCATCGGCGAGCGTCGGCAGGAACGGCGCACCGGGGGGAATGGTGAGGACGCGGGCGGCGGTCATCGCGATCTTCGTGGAGAGGCGATCTGGCGTTTCACCGCCGCTCGCCTCCGGTCCATCTCAGCCGAACATGGCTAAAGCTTCTTCAAACGTCGGCACGGACTCGTCTCGGGCCGAATGAAAGCGCCCGGCGTGCCGCGACCTCGGTCCGGCTCGACCGTTCGAGCTTTGTTCTAGCACGGGCGCAGAGGATATGCAGCCGCCTGCTCCCATCTCTATCCGAATCGCGCCAGCAGCCCCGCCCCATCGACCCCCAAAGCCTCGGCGATCTCGGCGAGCGCCGCCTGTTCCTTCTCGCCGATCCCCTCGTGGTCGGCGACATCCGCCGCGAGGAGGAAGACGTTGCGGCGCTGCTCTTCCGGGCGGTCGGCGATGGTGGCGATGCGCACGAGGTTCTCGGCGCGGCCGGCGCGGGTGCGGGCGCGGCCGAGGCCCTCGTAGAGGGCATGCTCCAGCATCAGGCTGTCGTAACCCTTTTCCAGGATCGGGTTGGCGCGCAGGCCCGCGAGCGCCGTGTCGAACTCCTCCGACATCACCTCGCCGTCGGCGACCGCGACGTTGGCGCAGGCCGAGACCCCCGCCTGCATCAGGCTCTCGTCGCCGGCGTAAGCCGTCAGCGTGCGGCGGAACCGCTCCACCGTTTCCGAAATCAGACCCATTCCCGCCCTGCCGTCATTTCCGAACCGGCTTCAACACGCCGCGCGGCCTCCGGTTCACGGCACCTGGGCGCTTTGGCGGACTCGCGCTTCCGCCGCCGCGATCGCGTCGGGCGTGCCGACATGGAGCCACTGGCCGTCGAGGCGAAGGCCGTGCAGGCGGTTTTGCTTGGCCGCCCGGTCGAACAGCAGGGTGAGCGAGAACGAGCCCTCCGGCGAGTCCTCGAAAAGCTCCGGCTTCAGGATGGCGACGCCCGCGTAGATGAAGGGCGCGACCTCGCGCTCGCCGCGCCAGGAGAGGCGCCCGTCGGCATCCATGTCGAAATCGCCCGCGCCCTCGTAGCCGAGGCTGGTCGCCGTCGGCGCGACCAGCAGCAGGATGTCCATGGTCTCCGGGTTCCAGGCCTCGATCAGCCGGGGCAGGTTCGGGCGCGGCCCCTCCAGCCAGAACGAGTCGGAGTTGAACACCACGAAGGGCTCCGACCCGATATGGTGCAATGCCTTCTTGATGCCGCCGCCGGTCTCCAACAGCGCCGCGCGCTCGTCGGAGACGATCAGCGCCGGGCCGCCGACGCGGTGGGAGAGATGGCCCTCCATCAGGTCGGCGAGCCAGTGGACGTTGACGATGGCCGTCTCGATCCCGCCCTCGGCCGCCCGGTCGAGGGCGTGGTCGATCAGCGCCTTGCCAGCGACCTCGACGAGCGGCTTCGGCACCGTGGCCGTGATCGGCCGCATCCGCTTGCCGAGGCCCGCAGCGAGCACGAAGGCACGCGTGATTCTTTTGGGGTCGGTCGCGTCATTCATGGCGGCCATCGGCGGGTTGGAGACAGGATCAGGCGGAGGGCGCCACGAGGCTCGGGAGCTGGCTCTCGTGCCAGGACCGAAGGGGCCCGAGCGCCGGATGGGCGAGGTTGCGGGCGAGATACCCCTCGATCCGCGGCAGGTGGGCGAGATAGCCCGGCTTCCCGTCGCGCTTGTCCAGCCGGGCGAAGATGCCGAGGATCTTGGTCGCGCGCTGCGCCGCCAGCACCGCGTAGGAGCGGGCGAAGGCCTGGAGATCGAAGCCCGGATCGCGGGCGCGGCGCTCGCGGATGTAGAGGCCCAGCAGCCGCAATTCGAAATCCGCGCTGCAATCGACGCGGGCGTCCTGCAAGAGCGAGGCGACATCGTAGGCCGGGTGGCCCATCACCGCATCCTGGAAGTCGATGACGCCGACCCGCTCCAGCCCCGTGCGCTCGGGCAGCCAGATCAGGTTGGGTGAGTGGTAGTCGCGAAGCGTCCAGGTCCGGCGCTCGGCGAGCAGGTCCTTGAGGGCGTCGCCCCAGAGTGCCACGAATTCGCGCCGCGCGTCCGGCGACAGCTGGGTGTTGCGGATGGCCGGCGCATACCATTCGGGCATCAGCTCGGCCTCGAACAGCAGCGCCTCTTCGTCGTAGCGCGGCAGGACGTGCTCGATGCCGTCCGCCACCGGCACCCGGTCGGGCAGGTCGGTGGCATGGAGCTTGGCGAGCAGGCGCACGGCCTCCGCGTAGCGCTCGGGCCGCGGCGCGCCGTTCTCGACCACCGGCTCGGCGCCGAGATCCTCCAGGATCAGCAGCCCGGCCTCCAGATTCTCGCCGAGGATTTTGGGGGCCGACACGCCGAGGCCGACCAGGGCGCGGTCCATGCCGACGAAGGCGTGGATGCTCTCGGCGAGCTTGACGATGGCGCTGTAGGGCTTGCCGTCCTTCACCGGCGGCCCGTCGGGGCGCGGCGGCGCGATCATCAGAACGGCGGTCTCGCCGCCGGGCTTCACCAGCCGCTCGTAGGCGCGCGAGGAGGCGTCGCCCTGCATCGGCACCCGCTCGGCTTCGTCCCAGCCGGTGCGGGCGATCAGCGCGCGCACGGCGCGGGCCCGGTCGATGCGCTCGCGCATCCCCGGCGTGCCGTCGATGCGCACGAGGCGGGCGCCCTCGCCGTATTCGGGCCGCAGCGAGAGCTCGACCGAGAGGATCTCGCTGTCGCGCGGGCCCAATCGCTCCGGCCACTCCACCAGGGTGATGGCGGTCTCGGCGAGTTCGTCGAAGCCGAGTTCGACCAGCTCGTCGGCGCTGCGCAGGCGGTAGAGGTCGGCGTGGATGATCGAGCGGCCGCCCCGGCCCTCGTAGGGCTGCATCAGGGTGAAGGTCGGGCTCGGGACTTCGAGGCGCGGGTCGCCGGCGAGTTCGCGGATCATCGCCCGGGCGAGCGTGGTCTTGCCGGCTCCCAGACCCCCTGAGAGCGCCACGAGATCGCCGGGCAGGAGGAAGCCCGCCAGGAAGGCCGCCATGTCCTCGGTGGCGCCCTCCTCCGGCAGCAGCACCTCCCAGGCCGGGCGCCGCGGGGGCGTCTCGGATGAGGCAGCCCCGGCCGTGCCGTCCGTGTCCTCGCTCAACGCCTCAACCCTCCGCACGCGCCGCCGGATGCCCGATCCGACGGTTTCGACCGATCCTAGCAGGGGATGATTAACCGGATTTTCCAGAGGATCGCCCCGGATCTGAGATCCGGGACGATCCGCTCGGTTGCCGGGGCGCATCGGATTGTCCCGAAAGCCGAAAAACCCCCTTCCGGGCCGATGCTCAAGGAAGGCGAAACCGAATGGTTGCCGCCAAGCCCCGACCGCGAAGCGACGTCCGGTCAGGTCGGTGGGGCCTATTCGGCCGCCTCCAGGCTCGCCGCGGCCCGGTTGTCCGGCGTCTGCCGGTTCGTCGACGGGCGGGCGGGCTCGGCTTCAGGCCCGGCCCCGGGGAGCTGCCCGTTGCCCGGAGAGGGCTCGGCGGGGAAGAAGCAGCTGACCCGGGTGCCGCGGCCCGGTGCCGAGGTGATCTCGACCCGGCCGCCATGCAGCTCGACGAAGGAGCGCACGATCGACAGCCCGAGGCCCACGCCCCGGTGCTTGGTGCCCAGCGTGTTGCTCTCGAACCGGTCGAACACCCGGTCGATCACCTCCGCCGGGATGCCGCGGCCCTGGTCGATCACCGAGAGCGTCAGCGCGCCGCCCTGGCGGCGGGCCTCGACGCGCACGTGCTGGCCGGATTCGGAGAAGCCGACCGCGTTCGACAGAAGGTTGAACAGGATCTGGCGCACCCGCTTGCCGTCGGCGAACACGCTGCCGACGCCGTCCGGCACGTCGAGATCGAGGCCGATATGGGATTCGGCGAGCCGGTCCTCGATGCCGCGGACGGCGGCCTCGACGGTGGCGCGCACGTCGATGGTCTCGCGCTGGAGTTCGAGCGAGCCGGCATCGATCGAGGCGAGGTCGAGGATATCGTTGATGATGACGAGCAGCGCCGCCGACGAGCGCATGATGTGCTCGGAATACTCGCGCTGGCGCTCGTTGAGCGCCCCGACGGTCTCGTCGCCCAGCAGCTGGGTGAAGCCGATAATGTTGGTGAGCGGCGAGCGCAGCTCGTAGGAGACGTGGTGGACGAAGGTGTCGCGCAGCTGCGAGGCGCGTTCCAGGGCGTCGTTCTTCTCGGTGAGCGCGCGCTCGACATTGGCGCTGGCGGTCACGTCGATGAAGGTGAGCAGGGTCGCGCCGAGCGGCAGCGGCTGAGCCGAGCAGTCCAGCACGGTGCCGTCGTTCATGTCGAGGCGGCAGGCATGGCCGCTGCGGGAATCAGACAGGCCGGTGATGGCCTGCCGGATGCCGGCCCAGGCACCCTGGTCGGGCGTCAGCGTCCGGCAGGCGGCGATGACGGCGTCGACATAGGGCTTGCCGGCGAGCGTGGCCGGATCGATCCGCCACGTCGCCGCGAAGGCGCGGTTGGCGACCGTGAGGCGCCCGTCGGCGGCGAACACCGCCACCGGTTCCTTCAGGGCCTCCAGGGTTTCGGCCTGTTCCTTCATCAGCGCGTCGTAGCGCGAGGCGAGCTTCATGCTCTCCGAGACGTCCTGATACAGGTAGGTCAGGCCGCCCTGCGGGTTGGGGTCGGCGAGCACGCGCAGGGTCCGCCCGTCGGGCAGGTACCAGGGCGTGTCGGTGGCCTCCACCGCGCGGTAGGCGGCCAGCACCTCGGCCTTCCACGAGCGGAAATCGGCCTGTTCGGGCAGTTTGCGGTCGGCGCGGAGCCGATCGAGGATTTCGCCGTCGAGGGGTTTCGAATCGAGGAAGGCCGGATCGAGGTCCCACAGGCGCTGGTAGGCGGCGTTGTGGAAGATCAGGCGCTGGCGCGCGTCGAACATCGCCACCGCGGTCGGCAGCTGGTCGAGGGTGCGGACGTTGGCGTCCATCTGCCGCTGCAGGTCGGCCCGCACGCTCTCCAGCTCCGACACGTCGACGGCGATGCCGACGCGGCCCGTCTCGGTTTCGCTCTCGCAGACGTCGAGGGTGCGCCGCGCCCCCGCGACCACCGCGGAGAGGCGCAGGGGCTGGGGCCGGGCGGCGCTGCAGGCCTGGCGGCGGGCGATCTGCTCGCGGGCGGCGCGGTCGAGCAGCTCCAGCCCGCTCTCCACCACCGCCTCGCGGTTCGGCGCCTCGACGGCGGCGGCGTAGGCCGTGTTGGCGAAGGCGAGGCGCCCGTCCGGCGCCCGGTGCCAGACCGGCTGCGGGATGGCGTCGAGGAGGCCGGCGAGCGCCGCGAAGCCGCGCTTGGCCTCCTCCAGCGTGCCGCGCAGCTCGATCAGCTCGCGCCGCTCCTCCGTGGTTTCGCGCAGGCGCAGCAGCGCCCGCCCGCCGACGGCGCCCCCCTGGGCCTCGATGTAGCGCCCGGCGAGGCTGCGCAGGTTCATCCGGAAGCCGGTGCCGCGCTCGCGCAAGGACGCCACGGCGGATTCGAGGAGCTGCGCGTCCTGGGCGGCGAGCCAGGACTGGAAGGCGAGGAGCCGCCGGGCCCCGTTCTGGGCACCGCGGATATCCGCCGCCCCTCCCCGCAGATCCTGGGCGAAGCCGGCATCGCCCTCGACCGCGGGTTCGCCGCGCCCGGCCCAGGTGATCAGCACCTGCCGTTCGGAATGGAGCAGCATCTCGGCCCGGTCGTGAGCGCCGCTGAGGGCGGCGAGCGCATCCTGCAAGGCGCGCTCGCGGCGCATCCAGCGGCCGCGCTCGCGCATGTGCAGCAGCGACAGGATCGTCGCGAAGACGGTCATCCCGATCAGCACGGCCAAGCCGGCGGCGTTGTGCGTGTGCATCGGTCCCAGCATCGACCCCGCGCCGCTGGACGGAGCCTCCTCGGCCGCCGCCGCCAGCGGCGCCGCGATCACGAGGACGCCGGCACGCGTGAGGACGCGCGCCGCCCGTTCCAGACCCATCCCAAGCCCCCGATACCCGAGCCGGACGAACGACGCCGTCCGGGCAAAGGCATCCCGTCACGCCCGGCGAGAGCCGGGGCGCGGGCGCCCGCTTCGTTTCATTCGCCGCCATCCTAACGCGGGGGGGATTCCGGCTGGAAGCGCCTTTGTGAGTCGGAAGGGGACCGGGCCGCATTCGGATGCGGCGGGGCGCAGAAAAGCCACAGTAGATTTGGGGCCTCAAGCGCCGGCGCCCGCGTCCGCGGGCTTAGGCTTCTCGCTCCGCTCGACGCCTCGGCTGAAAGCCGAGGCCGCTGCGCGGGGCGCGCTTCGCGCCCGGCCCTACGGGGCTGCCGCACGCTTCAGATAGAGGCCTCGAAGCCCTAAAAAAAGAAGCCCGGCCTTGCGGCCGGGCTCCCTGGTTCGTCCCGTCGGCGCGCCGGCCTTGCCGGCGCCCGCGGCTCAGTAGCGGTAGTGCTCGGGCTTGAACGGGCCGGTCTCGGAAACGCCGATATAGGCGGCCTGGTCGGGGCGCAGCTTGGAGAGCTTCACGCCGATCTTCTCGAGGTGCAGGGCCGCGACCTTCTCGTCGAGGGTCTTCGGGAGCGTGTAGACCTGCTTCTCGTACTTGCCCGGATTGGTCCAGAGCTCGATCTGGGCCAGCGTCTGGTTGGTGAACGAGGCCGACATCACGAAGGACGGGTGACCGGTGGCGTTGCCGAGGTTCACCAGACGCCCCTCCGACAGGAGGATGATGCGGTGGCCGTCGGCGAAGGTGATCTCGTCCACCTGCGGCTTGATGTTCTGCCACTTGAGGTTCTTCAGGCCGGCGACCTGAATCTCGTTGTCGAAGTGGCCGATGTTGCACACGATGGCGCGGTCCTTCATGGCGCGCATGTGCTCGATCGTGATGATGTCCTTGTTGCCGGTGGCCGTCACGAAGATGTCGGCGCGGGGCGCGGCGTCTTCCATGGTGGTGACCTCGTAGCCCTCCATCGCGGCCTGGAGCGCGCAGATCGGGTCGATCTCCGAGACCATGACGCGGCAGCCGGCGTTGCGCAGCGAGGCGGCCGAACCCTTGCCCACGTCGCCGAAGCCCGCGACCATGGCGACCTTGCCGGCCATCATCACGTCGGTGCCGCGGCGGATGCCGTCGACCAGCGATTCCTTGCAGCCGTAGAGGTTGTCGAACTTCGACTTGGTGACCGAATCGTTCACGTTGATCGCCGGGAAGAGCAGCTTGCCCTCCTTGGCGAGGTTGTAGAGGCGGTGCACGCCCGTCGTCGTCTCCTCGGAGACGCCCTTGATCGAGTCGGCGAGCCCCGCGAACCAGCCCTTCGGCTTCTCGGCGAGCTTCTTCTTCAGGAGGGCGAAGAAGATCTCCTCCTCCTCGGATTCCGGCTTGTCGAGGAAGGCGGTGTCGCCGTTCTCGGCGCGCAGGCCGAGATGCACGAACATGGTGGCGTCGCCGCCGTCGTCGAGGATCATGTTCGGCAGGCCGCCGTCATGCCAGTCGAACAGCTTGGAGGTGTAGTCCCAGTACTCCTCGAGCGTCTCGCCCTTGACGGCGAAGACCGGGATGCCGGCGGCGGCGATGGCGGCGGCGGCGTGGTCCTGGGTCGAGTAGATGTTGCAGGACACCCAGCGGATGTCGGCGCCGAGAGCCTTGAGCGTCTCGATCAGCACCGCGGTCTGGATCGTCATGTGCAGCGAGCCGGCGATCTTGGCGCCCTTCAGCGGCTGGCTCGCGCCGTATTCCTCGCGGGTCGCCATCAGGCCCGGCATCTCGGTCTCGGCGATCGAGATTTCCTTGCGGCCGTAATCGGCCAGCCCGATGTCGCGGACGATGTAATCCTTGGCTGCAGCCATCTGATGTCCCTCTCCGAAGCGGGGCCGTCACGGCCCACGGGCGCCGGCAGACCGGCGCGTCGGCCGCCCCTGTAGCAGGGCCGGGGCCAGGGAGCAATCAAGACATAAAGATGTCTTTATGCGTTTGGAGCGATTCGCAACAGTTTGGCCGCGCCTCGGCCCACCGACCTGCGGATCGGACACGCGGCAGGCCTGTCCCTCCGCCCGACGGCGGCTTACGAAGCCGTGCATGACTTGGTCGAGACTGTTGCGCCTGTTCCGGGGGCGATCGCGGGCCCCGGCGCAGAGCCGGATGCCGGGCTTCGACGAGGCCTATTACCGACGCGCCTATCCCGACGTGGCGCATTTTCCCGGGCCGCCGCTGCAGCACTATCTCCGGCACGGCTGGAAGGAGGGCCGCGATCCGAGCGCGGGCTTCGGCGGCGACGGCTACCTCGCGGCCAATCCCGACGTCGCGGCCGGCGGCCTCGATCCCCTGAGCCATTTCCTGGAGAGCGGATTGGCGGAGGGGCGGACCGGCTGGCAGAAGGATCCCGCGTCGCCCCCGCCCGTTCCGCGGCTCGAGACCGCGGGCCTCGCCCCGCCGCTGAAGGACTTCGTCGAGAACACGACGATCTTCATGTACTGGGTCAACCCCGAGGTCCGGGACCCTCCCGCGGCCCCGGCCTGGCGGGCGATCTATCCCCGGTTCAGGGTCTTTTCCGATCCGGACGTCCTGCCGCTCATGCCGGAAGCGTTCGTGCCGATCTTCACCTCGATCCGGCTCCCTGCCGCCAAGTCGGACATCGCGCGGTTCTTCCTCCTGCGCGCGCATGGCGGGCTGTACGTCGATGCCCATGTCGCCCCGACCGCGCCGTCCGACCTGATGGCGACGCTGAGCCGGCTCGAGGACCGTCATCTCCTGCTCTTCGGCAAGGGCTGGCTCTTGCCGGAGCAGGGCGGCTTCGATCTGATGAACGGCGTTCTTGCGGCGCGGCGGGGCGCGCCGGAACTCGACCGCGTCCTCGACCGGCAGATGCGCAATCTCCGGGATCACTGGGCGAAGGAGCGCGCCACCGGCGATCATGTCGGCTACGACCTGTTCGCTCTGACCGGGACCGGCGTCGTCGTCGATGAATTCTTCGACTGGTCTCCCTCGCCTCCCCGCCTCAAGCCCGCCGCGCGCGACAGGGTGTTCGTGCATGTCATGCCGAACAACACCGATTCCGGCTTCGAACTCTATTCGGGATATCGATACCGCAAGCCCAACCAGCACTGGAGCGAGAGCCAGCTTCGCGAGCGCCTCTTCCTCGACGCGGCCTGACGCCGGGCGGCGATCCCGCCCCCACGATCCTCAGGCGGCGCTTCGCCGGTCGAAGGCCGGGTCGGCGTCCGCCGTCTCCACCCGGTCGCGACCGTTGTGCTTGGCGGCGTAGAGCGCCGCGTCGGCCCGCGCCAGCAGGCCGTCGGCGCTCTCGCCCGCGATGCGCTCGGCGACGCCGAACGAGCAGGTCCGCTGCCCGACCCCCGGAAGCTCCGTCTCCGCCACGCGCCGGCGCATCGCCTCGGCCAGCCCCTGGGCCTCGGCGAGGCCGGTCGCCGGGCACAGGATCACGAATTCCTCGCCGCCCCAGCGGCCGAGCCGGTCGCCCGCCCGCGCCTCGGCGCCGAGGGCGGCGGCGAGCGCCACCAGCACGGCATCGCCCACCGCGTGGCCGTGGCGGTCGTTGATCGCCTTGAAGTGATCGATGTCGGCCAGGATCAGGCTGAGGCCGGCCCCCTCCTCCCGCACCGCCTTCGCCAGCGCCTCGTCGAGGGCGCGGCGGTTGCCCAGGCCCGTCAACGGATCGGTGACGGCGAGGCGTTCGAGGTCGCGGGTGCGCTCCTCGACCCGCGCCTGGAGCGTGGCGTTCGCCTCTTGCAGGTCGCGCAGCAGGACGGCGTTGTCGTCGAAGGCGCGTCGCAGCCGGGCCGTCATCAGGTTGAACACGCCGGCCAGCAGGTGGAGTTCGTGATTGCCCCGCGACCGCAGCTGCAGCGGCCGGTCTCCGAGGGTACGGATGTCGAGCTGCGTCACGAAGCCGGCGATCTCGGCGAGCGGGCGGCCCACCATGCGGTGAACCACGATCGAGAAGATCGCCAGCAGCGCCAGGGTCTTCAAGAGCGAGTTGATCAGGATGACGATCAGCGTCTCCTTCACCTGATCGAGGGCGATGCCGTCGTTGGAGCGGACGATCCAGTGGCCGACCCGGTGCGGTCGGCGGTTCTCGTCATAGTAAACGAGGTCGAACCGGCGCTCGAACGGCCGGTCGAACAGGCTGGGCCAGCGCTGGCCGTCCTCCGACCCGCCGACGCTCTCCAAGAGCCCGCCATGCTCGTCCCGAACCTCGACGCCGGTGACGACCGGCATCTCGTCGACGCCGCGCAGGATGCCGCGCAGCACGCCCTTGTTGAAGTTCCACAGGGCGTCGGCGAGCCCTTCGCCGAAAGTCCGCTCCATCGCCCGGACATCGGCCTCCAGGCGCCGATGCGCGCTGCGATATTCCATGGCGACCTGCGCGCCCGTCACCGCGACCGCGACCACGAGGTAGCAGCCGAGGATCACCCGCAGCAGGCGGGCGGCCAGCGAGCGCCCGAACAGCCGGCGCGCCGGGCCGGGCCGCGCGTCGGTCGAAGCCGGATCGGGGGGCGGGGCCGAGGCTGTCACGCGGTCTCCCATGGTCGGATCGGTCGCGGCCCGTACCGGGTATACCGTATTCGAGGCGATACCTTAGCTTTACCTTGCCGGACCGTCACGCTTCAATCGACGGCTTTTCCATGTCGCGGGCACGCCCTACTCGGTCGTCAGGAACGGCCCGTCATAGGCAGCACGAATCGTGCCGAGATCGCTCGGTTCCGCCCAGGCTTCGACGATCCGCCGAAAGGCCGGGCCCGGCCGCTCGGTCCGCAGGATCGCGTCGATCCGGGCGACGCGCGCCCGGCCCCAGGGGGTGTTCGGGCACATCACGCGGCTGAACACCGGCGGAGGCGCCTCGGCGAAGGGGAGCGCGGCGATGCCCTCCGGCCGGCCCAGGCTCTTCGCCTGATAGGTCGCGATGGCGGAATATTCGACGAGGTAGTCGAGTCGGTCGGCCAGCAGCATGCGGAATGCCTCGCTGAACTCCGAATGGAGGGTGGCCGGGCCGGCGTCGCGCAGGAGGGGGTCGATCCTGGGGCCGAGGCTGCGGTCCCGCAGGAAGCTCGTGCGCAGGCTCCGGTCCGCCAGCAGGACCGGCAGCGAGAGCGGCCCACGGGCTTCGAACCGCGCCCGCTCCGGAGCGTGGACGACGATCCTCAGGGGATAGAACATCGCCACCGGCAGCGAGAACACCGCGAAGGCCTCCCGTTCCGGCGTCTTCACGCCGCCGACGAAGCAGAGTTCGGTGCCGTCCTTGAGCGCGCTCACGACGCGGGGGAAGGGCGCGCGCAGGGTACGGGCCGGAGCTCCGAACAGGCGGTCGTCCAAGAGGTGGCGGATGCGGTCGAAGATGCCGGCATCCCGGTCCTCGCCCTCCGCGATCATGAAGGGCGGCGCGTCGTAGACCGCCCAGGCCGGCGCCTCTTCGGCGCGGGCGCCGCCGGTCGCGACGAGGAACGCCGCGAGCAGGGCCGCGCGGCGGCGACCGGACCGGAAGAGGGAGAAGCAGCGTCGCGCCGACATGACCGGTCGAGTCGCACCGAATTCGTCAACAGGCCGTTGCCGGCCAAGCTCGCCGCCGTATCGGTCAAGACGCCCCGTCGCGCAACGCCCGGCGAATGATCTTGCCCGTCGTGGTCATCGGCAGGCTCTCGCGGAAGGTGAGCGCGCGGGGCACCTCGTGGGCGGAGAGGTTTTTTCGGGCGAAGGCGAGGATGTCCGCGGCGAGTTCCTCGGAGGGGACGAAGCCCTCGCGCGGGACGACGAAGGCCTTGACGATCTCGGTGCGCAGCGGATCGGGCACGCCGACCGCGGCGGCCAGCGCCACCGCCGGATGGCGCAGCAGGCAATCCTCGATCTCGGTCGGGCCGATGCGGTAGGCCGCCGAGGTGATGAGGTCGTCCTCGCGGCCGACGAAATGGATGTAGCCGTCGGCGTCGCGCCGCGCGGTGTCGCCGGTGAGCCACCAGCCGTCCCGGAATTTCTTGGCCGTCGCCTCGGGCTGCCGCCAGTAACCCAGGAACAGCACCGGATCGGGGGCCTTCACGGCGATCTCGCCGGGCTCGTCCACGCCGGCCTCGGTCCCGTTCGCTCGCAGCACCGCCACGCGGTGGCCCGGAACCGGACGGCCGGTCGAGCCGGGCCGCGCCACCCCGGCCCGGCGGCAGGCGGCGAGCACGAGGTTGCACTCGGTCTGGCCGTAGGCCTCGCCGATGGTGAGCCCGAGCGCGTCGCGGGCCCAGGCGAAGGTCTCGGGGCCGAGCGCCTCGCCCGCCGAGGCGATGTTCCTCAGCGCCAAGAGGTCGAAGCGCTCGCGGGGCGCGGGGACCGCGCGCAGCATCCGCAGCGCCGTCGGCGGCAGGAAGGCGTGGCTGACCTTGAGCGCGGCCATCAGCCGGAACGCGTCCTCCGCCTCGAACCGGGCGGACAGGCGGGCCACCACCGGCAGGCCGAGGCGCAGGCTCGGCATCACCACGTTGAGCAGGCCCCCGGCCCAGGCCCAGTCGGACGGCGTCCAGACCGGCCCGTCCTCGGGCCCTGGGAAGTCGTGCATCATGAGGAAGCCCGGCATGTGGCCGAGAAGCACGCGATGCCCGTGCAGCGCGCCCTTGGCCAGCCCGGTCGTGCCGGAGGTGTAGATCATCAGCGCCGGATCGTCCGGCCCGGTTTCTTGCTGTGCGAATTCCTCCGGGTTTCCCGCGGTCTGGATGTCGTGGAGCGCTTCGGCCCCGTCCGCGGGGCCGTCGACGCTGATCACGAGCGTGAGGTCGGGCAGCGCGTCGCGGATCGGCGCGAGCTTGGCGAGCCCGGCCACGTCGGTGACGATCGCCCGCGCGCCGGAATCCGTGAGGCGGTAGCGCAGGGCCTCCGCCCCGAACAGGCCGGCGAGCGGCAGGGCGATCGCGCCGAGGCGATAGGCGGCCAGATGTGCCACGACCACGTCGGCCGATTGCGGCAGCAGCACCGCGATCCGATCCCCCACGCCGATCCCGCGGGCCGAGAGGCCGGCGGCCAGCGCCAGCGAGCGCGCGCGCAGATCCCCGTGGGGGATCGTCGCCACCGTGCCGTCGGGGGCGACCTCGAGGATCGCCGGGCGCTCCGGCTCGGACAGCGCCCAGCGGTCGCAGACATCGGCTGCGATGTTGTAGCGCCCGGGAATGTCCCAGCGGAATTGGTCGATCAGTGCGTCGTAACTGGCGGCCGGCTGCAGCACGGCATCGTTCCTCGACCCTCGCGGGGCTTCCGTCTCGCCGGACCCCGCGTCTCCTCGTTCACCGTGCGCCGGCTTCTCGCCGCGCGGGCCGGCCCGCCGCAACCCGGACCTTCGACTCAGGCCTCGCTTTTCGGGAAGCCGCCGGCATGGACGAAGTCGGTGATCGGGCGGCGGGCGTTGGGGCGCTCCTTCTCCCGCTGCTCCTCGGTGAGGTCGGCCCAGGGCACGGCACGGCCGACCGCGTAGGCGGCCTCGATCTTGTGGTGCTCCGGCACGTTCAGCACGCCCGGCGCGCGCTCGCGGTCGAACCCGCCCATGCCGTGGACGTGCCAGCCGAGGCGATTGGCCTGGAGCGCGAAGGCGAGCGAGGCCGCGCCCGCATCGAGCGAGTGGCTGGGGGCGGGCTTCAGCTCGTCGCCGACCTTCATCCGGCTGTTCGAGACGAGGAACACCAGCGCGCCCGTATCCACCGCCCACTTGCGGTTGCCCGGCGTCAGCAGGTCGAGGAAGACCGGCCAGTCGGGCGTGTCGCGTAAGCTGTAGACGAAGCGCCAGGGCTGCGAGTTGTACGAGGAGGGCGACCAGCGCGCCGCCTCGAACATCCGCATCAGCTCGGCCTCCGGCACGGCCTCCCCGGTGAAGGCGCGGGGCGACCAGCGCTCCGTGAAGAGCGGCTCGATCGCGTGGTCGGGCGTGCGGGTGGTCGGGCGGTCGGTCTCGGTCGTCACGTGCGCGCGGTCTCCTGTCTCGTCCGACAGAGGTAGGGCACCGCGCGGTGCGGTGCAAAAGGCCGGTCAGGCCTCGCTCCTCAAAAGGCCCGAGGCGAGACAGCGGAACGCATCGATCGCCTTCGGCAGGACGGTGCGGGGCTCGTCGGCGGCGGCGACCCAGAGGGCGGCGTCGAGGGCCGCGCCGTTGATGAGTCGGGCCGCGGCCTCGGCATCGACCGGATGCAGGGTGCCCGCGTCGATCAGGGCCTGGATCGTCTCGGTCGTGGCCCGCAGGCAGGCGGTCTGGCCCGGCCAGCGCGAGGGATCGCCGAGCACCGCCGGCCCGTCGAGCAGCATGATCCGCTGAATCTCGGGCTCCAGCGCGAGTTCGATATAGGCGACGCATTCCTCCAGGAAGCCCGCCCACGGCGTCGCCGCCCGCTCGCGCGCAGCCCGCGCCTTCGCCACCATCTCGGCGTCGAGCTGTTCGATCACCGCGCGCAGCAGGCCCTTCTTGTCGCCGAAGTTGTGGTAGAGCGCCCCGCGCGTCAGCCCGACTGCTGCGGTCAGCTCGTCCATCGAGGCCGCGGCGAACCCCTTCTCGGCGAAGGCGTTTCGCGCCGCCAGCAAGAGCTTGGCCCGCGTCTCCTCCATCATCCGCACGCGCTGCCCGGCCGCCATCGTGATCTCCGCCCGTTCGCATACACCGCGTATGCAAGTTGACATACGCACCGTATGCGAGCATGCCTCTCGCATACGGTGCGTATATGAAGCGCGCCGCGACGCCGGGGAAGGGCCCCGGCCATCGAGAGGATCGGATCATGGGCAAGCGCGACGCGATCATCCCGCCCGGCCGCCAGGCGCTTTACGACAAGCACCGCTACTCCGCCGCGATCCGCTCCGGCGACCTGCTGTTCGTTTCCGGCCAAGTCGGCAGCCGTGAGGACGGCTCGCCCGAGCCGGACTACGCGACCCAGGTGCGCCGCGCCTTCGAGCGGCTCGACGCGGTGCTGCGGGAGGCGGGCTGCAGCTTCGACGACGTGGTGGACGTGACCACCTTCCACACCGACCCGGAGGCGCAGTTCGAGGCCCTGATGGCCGTGCGCGACACGATGATCGGCGCCCCGCCCTATCCGAACTGGACCGCGGTCGGCGTGACGTGGCTCGCGGGCTTCGATTTCGAGATCAAGGTGATCGCCCGCATCCCGCAGGCGGCGTGATCGGGCGCGACCGTCAGCGCCGCGCCACGGCGATCAGGGCGGTCGAGGGCACGGGCAGGATCGGGCGCCCCGCCGCCATCCGGCGCATCTCGTCGAGGATCGCCGCCCGCTGGGCCTCGCTCAGGCGGGCCCAGTCCTGCGACATCCCGAACAGGGTCTCGGGCGCGTCGAGGGCGGCGACGTCGAGTTCGAAATCGTGGGTGACGAAGGTGATGTGCGGGTCGCGATAGCCCGCGGCGACGAGTTCGCGCGCGAAGTCCTCCGGATCGCTCAAGGCGAGCACACCCTCGGGCATCGGCATCCCCTCGATCTCGGGAAACAGCCGGCCCCGCACCTCGCTGAGCAGCAGGAACGTCGCCGCCCCGCCCCGCTGCCACGTGGCGACGACGCCGTACCCGCCACCCTTCGTCACCCGCGCCATCTCGGCGAGGCCCCGGCGCCAGTCGGGAAACAGGATCACGCCGAAGATCGAGAACACCGCCTCGAAACGCCCGTCGGGCAGGGCGAGCGCCTGCCCGTCCATCACCCGCGCCTCGACGTTCGGCAGGCCGGCTTCCGTAATCCGGGCGACCATGCCGGGGGAGAAGTCGGTCGCGAGCACCTGCGCGCCGGTCCGCGCCGCCGCCAGCGCGAGCGCCCCGGTGCCGGCGGCCACGTCGAGGACATGGGTCTCGGGCCCGAGCGGCACGTCCGCGAGCGCAGCCTCGGCGTAGCGCGCGGTGAAGGGGTGGGCGGTGGTGGCGTAATGCCGGGCGGCCGCGTCCCACCGTTCCGGATCGTCGTAGCCGCTCAACGTGGACCCTCCTCCATCATGTAACTTCATGAGTATCGTGAAAGGCCCCGCTTGCCAATCCGGCCCGGCATGGGAAGGATCGCGCCGTGCGAAGCGACAGCCGCCTTTCCCGGATGCTCCACGTGCTGCTCCACATGGCGCGGCACGAGCGCCCGATGACGTCCGAGGCGATCGCCGCGATGCTCGCCACCAACCCGGTGGTGGTCCGGCGCACGATGGCGGGCCTGCGCGAGGCGGGCTACGTGCGCTCCGATAAGGGCCATGGCGGCGGCTGGGCCATCGCCGCCGACCTCGCCACGGTGACGCTCCTCGACATCCACCGCGCGGTGGGCGGCCCGCGCCTCTTCGCCATCGGCAACGACCGCCCGAACCCGGACTGCGCGGTCGAGAAGGTGGTCAACGCGGCGATCGAGGACGCCTTGGGCGAGGCCGAGGCGCTGCTCGTCGCCCGGCTCGGCCGGATCAGCCTCGCCGACCTCGCCCGCAGCTTCGACGCGCACTGCGCCGGTTCGGGCGGCTGCGGCGGCCCGTGATAGGCCGCCCGTGATAGACTGGCTGCACGCCCCGGAGACCGCCATGGCCGAACTTGCCGACCCCGCCCTGCTGCTGCGCGAGGACCGCGACGGTGTCGCGACGCTGACCCTCAACCGGCCGTCGGCCCGCAACGCGCTCTCCTTCGCCCTGCTGGAGGCCCTGCGCGACGCCTTCGCGGCGCTCGCCGAGGACGAATCGGTTCGCGCCGTGGTGCTGGCGGGTTCGGGGCCGGCCTTCTGTGCCGGGCACGACCTCAAGGAGATGACCGGCTACCGCGCCGAGCCCGACCGGGGCGCCCGACAATTCGAAGAGCTGTTCGGGCTGTGCTCGGCGGTGATGATGGCGATTCCCGCCCTGCCCCAGCCGGTGATCGCGGCGGTGGAGGGCGTGGCCACCGCCGCCGGCTGCCAGCTCGTGGCCTCCTGCGACCTGGCCGTGGCCGGTGCAAACGCCCGCTTCGCGACGCCCGGCGTGCAGATTGGCCTTTTCTGCTCGACCCCGATGGTGGCGCTCTCGCGCAACCTGTCGCGCAAGGCGGCGATGCGGATGCTGCTCACTGCCGACCTCGTCGGGGCGGAGGAGGCCCGCGCGCTCGGCCTCGTCAGCGACGTGACGCAGGCCGGCACCGCGCTGGCCCACGCGCAGGACCTCGCGAAGGGCATCGCGGCGCGCAGCGCCTATACCGTGCGGGTGGGCAAGCGCGCCTTCTACGAGCAGATCGAGATGCCGCTGGCGGATGCCTATGCCCATGCCGGCCGGGTGATGGCGGAGAACATGCTGGCGCGCTCGGCGGAGGAAGGCATCGGCGCCTTCCTGAACCGGAAGGGGCGCTGAAGGCGAACCGTTTCGCGATCCGCGCATTGCCTGCCCGGTGCTTCGAAGCGGACAGAAGGCGCGAGAACGATCGTCCCATGCTCCTGCAAAGCCAGACGACCCCACCCTCCCCGCCGGGGTCGGACTCCAAGAAGATCGTGAGCTGGAACCTGCTGCGCCGCACCGGCGCGGCGGTGGATTGCCTCGCGGAGCTGATCGAGCGGGAGCGGCCCGACCTGCTGCTGATGCAGGAGGCGACCCGCGAGATCGGCGCCCTGCCCGAGCGGGTCGGCGGCGTCTATGCCTGGGCCCAGCTGCCGGGGCGCATCCACGGCCTCGCGATGTGGAGCCCGGTGCCGTGGAGCAACCCCCCCGAGATCGTGCCGCTGCCGCCGGGCGTGCTGATCGACCGGGTGTGTCAGGTTCTGGACTGGGATGGGTTCGGGGTGGGCAACGTCCATCTCTCGCACGGGCAGGTGCTCAACCGGCGCCAGCTCCGGCGGATCGAGAGCCACCTGCCGGCCCGCGCGGCGGTGCTCGGCGACTACAACATCGTCGGCCCGGCCCTGCTGCCGGGGTTCCGCGATGTCGGGCCGCGGCGCCCGACCCATGCCATGGTCGACGTGCTGCCCCTGCGGCTCGACCGCTGCCTCGTGCGCGGCCTCGTCTGCCACGAGCGGGCGGTGCTGCCCCGCGGCTTGTCCGACCACCATCCGATCACGGTGCGGCTCTCGCCCGCGCCGGAGGGCGCCTGCGCCCCGGGGCGGCTCAGAGGTATGGCAGAAGCAGTCGCACGGCTGCGTCGCGCAGGCGCACGAGGTGCGGGCGCGCGTCGAGATCGGCCTGGGTCAGGCGGGTCTCGCACTTCTCCGAAATGAAGGCGTCGAGCCGGCGGGCGAGGGCTGCGTCGTAGACCTCGACGTTCAGTTCGAAGTTGAGGCGGAAGCTGCGGGAATCCCAGTTCGCGCTGCCGACGAAGCACCATTCGCGATCGATCGAGAGCGCCTTGGAGTGGTCGAAGGGCGGCTCGTCGAGCCAGATCCGCACGCCGCTCTCGAGCAGCGGCTCGATATGCGCCCGCGTCGCCCAATCGACGATCGGGTGGTCGCTCTTGCGCGGGATCACGACATCGACCTCGATCCCGCGGGTGGCCGCGAGGCAGAGCGCGCTGACGATCAGGTCGTTGGGCAGGAAATAGGGCGTCGTCAGCCGGATCGAGGAGCGGGCGCAGGCGATCGCCTGCAGGACCACGGTGGCGATCTTTTCGATGTCGGCGTCGGGTCCCGAAGTGACGACGCGGGCGGTCAGATCGCCCGCGGGCGAGAGCCGCGGCATCCACGCCTCGCCCTCCAGATCCTCGCCCGAGACGAAGGCCCAATCGACGATGAAGGCCTGGGCCAGTTGCTCGACCACCGGCCCCTCGATCCGGAAATGAGTGTCGCGGATCGGAAATTCCGGCTTCGTCGCGACGCGGTTGCCGTCGGAGATGTTGACCCCGCCGGTGAAGGCCACGCGCCCGTCGAGGATCAGGAGCTTCTTGTGGGTGCGCAGGTTCAGGAACGGCATCCGCCAGGGCAGCACCGAGTGCATGAACAGCCCCGCCGGCACCCCGAGGTTCCGCAGCCGCCGCCACGCCGCGGGGTAGAAATAGCCGCTGCCGATGCCGTCGAGGATGACGCGGACTTCGCAGCCGCGGTCCTTGGCCGCCTTCAGCGCCGCGATGAAGGTCTTTCCGATGTCGTCGTCGAGGAAGATGTAGCTCGACAGGGCGACGCTGCGGCGCGCCCCGTGAATCGCCTCCAGCATCGCCGGATAGGCCTCGTCGCCGTTGCGGAACATTGTGATGCCGGTGCCGGCCACCGTCGGCAGTCCGGTGATGGCCCGCACCGCCCGGTCGAGCGGCGCGTAGGCCTCTGGCACGGCGGCCGGGGCCTGGGGCGTCTCGTCGTACTGGACCGAGGGCCGCCGCTTGAGCTTCCGCGCGCGCCGCTCGACCCGGTTGAGGCCGAAGGTGAGGTAGAGCGCAGTGCCGAAGACCGGCGAGAGCCACACCAGCCCGGTCCAGCCGATCGCCGAGCCGACCACGCGCTTGCGCATCAGGATGTGGAGGCTGACGCCGAGGGAGATCAGGACGCCGAAGACCGCGAGGAGATCGGTGCGGATCACCGCGGTCTGCCCGAGCCAGCGGGTGAGGATGTCTTCCACCTGTCCGCCCGCCGCTCCGTGCCGTGCCACGCTGTGCGAAGCGCACATAGGCCAAGCCGGGGCCGGCGAACAGTCGGGCGCTTCAAATGGAAAGGGGCCCCGCCTCGCGGCGGAGCCCCCTCCGGTTTCGTTCACGTCGCCGACGAGCCTCAGTCGTCGGCGAAGATGTCCCGGTCCTTGGTCTCGGGGACGAACAGCAGGCCGATGACCGCCGTCATCAGCGCGATGACGATCGGGTACCAGAGGCCGAAATAGATGTCGCCGGTCTGGGCCACCATGGCGAAGGCGGTGGCGGGCAGGAGGCCGCCGAACCAGCCGTTGCCGATATGGTAGGGCAGCGACATCGAGGTGTAGCGGATGCGGGTGGGAAACAGCTCCACCAAAGCCGCCGCGATCGGCCCGTAGACCATCGTCACGTAGAGGACGAGGATCGTCAGGATGGCGATGATCGTCAGCTTCTGCGCGGAGAAGATGTCGATCACCTTGGCGAAGTTCGACAGGCCGTCCTTCGGGTCGATGGCGATCTTGACGATCCCCGGATCGGTCGCCGCCGGGTAGCCCGCCGCGGTGAGCGCCGCGCCGACATCCTTGGCGAAGGTCGGGTCGGAGGCCGCGAATTCCTTGCCGGCGACGCTGACGGTGGCCTTGGTGCCGGGAGGCGCATCTTCGGTGGTGTAGTTCACCGCGCCGCGGGCGAGCAGCGCCTTGGCGACGTCGCACGAGTTGGTGAACTTGGCGGTGCCGACCGGATTGAACTGGAACGAGCAATCCGCCGGGTCGGCCTTGACGATCACCTGCGTGTTCTGCTGCGCCGCGTAGAGCGCCGGGTTGGCGGCGGCGGTCAGCGCCTTGAACAGCGGGAAGAAGGTCAGCGCCGCGATCACGCAGCCGCCCAGGATGATCGGCTTGCGGCCGATCTTGTCCGAGAGCGCGCCGAAGAACAGGAACCCGCCGGTGGCGATGATCAGCGACCACGCGATGAGGACGTTGGCCGTGAACTGATCGACCTTCAGGATCGATTGCAGGAAGAACAGGGCGTAGAACTGGCCGGTGTACCAGACCACGGCCTGGCCCGCGGTGAGGCCGAGCAGGGCCAGCAGCGCCCAGCGGGCGTTCTTCCACTGGCCGAAGGCCTCCGACAGCGGCGCCTTGGAGCCGGTGCCCTCCTCCTTCATCTTCTTGAAGGCCGGACTCTCCTGCATCTGCATCCGGATCCAGACCGAGATGCCGAGCAGCACGATCGAGACCAGGAACGGGATGCGCCAGCCCCAGGCGGCGAAGGCCGTGATGGTCGAGGCGCTGCCGTCGGCGGCCGTGACCGGGACGGGGGCGTAGTTGGCGTTGACGTAGATCTGCGTGAACAGGATCACCATCAGCGACAGGAGCAGGCCCAGCGTCGCCGTGGTCTGGATGAAGGCGGTGTAGAAGCCGCGCCGGCCCTTGGGCGCGTGCTCGGCCACGTAGACCGCCGCCCCGCCGTACTCGCCGCCCAGCGCGAGGCCCTGGAGCATCCGCAGGGCCAGCAGCGTCACCGGAGCGACCCAGCCGACGCCGTACGCGTTGAGCGTAGTGTAGGAGGGCAGCAGGCCGACGCAGAAGGTCGAGATGCCCATGATCAGGATGGTGATGAGGAAGGTGTACTTGCGCCCGACCAAATCGCCGAGCCGGCCGAACACCAGGGCGCCGAACGGGCGCACGAGGAAGCCCGCCGCGAAGGCGAGCAGCGCGAAGACGTTGCGGGTCGCCTCCGGATAGGCCGAGAAGAACTGGGCGCCGATGATCGCCGCCAGCGAGCCGTAGAGATAGAAATCGTACCACTCGAAGACGGTGCCGAGCGAAGAGGCCAAAATGACCTTCTTCTCGTTGCCGGTCATCGGTCGGACGTCCGCTTCCGTCCGCGGTATTGCGGCTCCTGTCGCCATCAGGCGTTCCTCCAGATCTTGGACTTGCTTTTTTTGACACCGCGCTTGGTGCGGGCGAACGCTATGTCAAGACGCGTCGCGGAAGAAGAGGGCAGGAAGGTCCGGAATCGGATTTTTCATCAAGAATTTATGCGGTAAGCCGATCACGTTGCAAAAATGACTGAGGGTATGCTGTCCAGGGCGCGCGCAGGACGGTGCAGCACGTTCGAGACGCGCGCTTATTCCGTGGGTTTGCTTGTTTTAATCGGACATCGTCGCGGTTGGCGCATCATGCCGGATCCCGCCTTCGGCACGATGGTCCGGGGTGTCGTGGTGCATCGGCTGTTTGCCGAAAGCCGGTTCCCACCGTTCGGGCCGGGGCTCTCGCGGAAGGCGCGCCCGAGCCGGGCGCTCAGAGGCGTCCTTCGACCCAGTCGCGCACCAGAAGGTGGGCGATGGCCGTCGCCGGCGGCAGGCTGAAGCCCTCGGGATGCGTGCCCGCCAGCATGGCGGCCACGTCCTGCCGAGAGAACCAGCGCGCATCCTCCAACTCGGCGGGATCGATCGCGATGTCGTCCGACGTGGCGTCGCCGACGCATCCGAGCATCAGAGAGGAGGGAAAGGGCCAGGGCTGCGAGGCGTGGTAGGCGACCGCCCCCACCCGCACGCCGGTCTCCTCGAAGGTCTCGCGGCGCACCGCGTCCTCCAGCGTCTCGCCGGGCTCGATGAAGCCGGCCAGGCACGAATACATCCCCGGCTTGAAGTGCGGGCTGCGCCCCAGCAGGCAGGTCCCGCCCCGCCGCACCAGCATGATCGCCACCGGATCGGTGCGCGGGAAATGGTGCAGGCCGCAAGCCGGGCATTCCCGCCGGAAGCCGCCGGCCCCGACCGTGGTCGGGCTGCCGCAGCGGCCGCAGAAGCCGTGGCGGGCGTGCCAGGCCAGCAGCGACTTGGCGGTGGCCGCGAGGCCGAGTTCGGCCGTCGCGACGCGGCCCTCGCTGGCGAGCGCGCGCAGATCGACCGCCCGGTAATCGGGCTCGGGAAACATCTCGGCGATGTCCGCCGCGACGGAAGCGGCGAAGACCGGCCGCTCCGCGACCCGCCCGAGGAAGACTTCGTGGCTGAGGTGCCCGGCCCGTGCCCCCGCGCCGGGCTCGAGCAGGACCGTCGCCGAATCGGCCGCGACGCGCAGGACAACCCGCTCTCCCGCCATCAGGACCAGGCCGGCCCCCGCCCCGGCCTCGGCGAGGGCCGGGGCGGCGCCGCCTTCCGCCGAATGGCGCACGAGGCCGCTCTCGACATAGGCCAGGGCCGCGCGCCCGCTCGCCTCCGGGCCGCTCATCAGGCGGCCGCGAAGAGCTGGGCGGCGCGCTCCAGGATCTGGGCGCGGGCGTGCGGCGGGTAGGGCTTGCGCTCGCCGTGGCCCCAGACCGGATTCGGCCAGGCGGGGTCCGAGCGGAACCGTGCGATGACGTGGACATGGAGCTGCGCCACGACGTTGCCGAGCGCCGCGACGTTCACCTTGTCGGGTTGGGCGAGCGCTTGTATCACCTTGACGGTCAAGCGAATCTCCCCGGTCAAGGCGGCGGCGTCCGCTTCGTCGAGGTCGGTCAGCTCGCTCGCGGCCGTCCGGCGCGGCACGAGGATCAGCCACGGGAAACGCGCGTCGTCCATCAGCAGGACCGAGCACAGGGCGAGGTCGCCGACGTGATGCGTGTCGGCGAGGAGCCGCGGGTCGAGGGAGAAGTCGTCGCTCATGCGGGGGGCATCTAGAGCAGGGTTGTGCAAGGTGGCGAGAGCCGGTCGCAAAACATCGCTCCGTCCCGCGTGCCGTGGGGGCCTGCCCCGGTGATTCCGGCTCCGGTCCAGCGCGTCCTGTCCCGGCTGAGCGCGGCGCTCGAGACCCGGCGCGCCCATCCCGTGCCGCAGGCGCCCCTCCTCCTGCCCCCGGAAGGCGGCCCGGCCCGGCTCCCGGATGGGGAGGCCGACGGCCGTGCCCGCGTCGCGGTCGTGGCGGCGCGCACCCCCGCCCCGCTGGTCCTGGCCCTGCACGGCCTGCCCTGCGGCACCGGCATCGTCTCCGTCGGCGTCCGGGTGATCGAGGATCTCGTCGCCCAGGCGCCCGACGTCATCGTGGTCGAGGCCGAGCCCGAGCGCTTCGACGCCCCGGCTCTGATCCGGGCGCTACGCGAGCGCGAGGCCCTGTCCCGCACCCCCGTTCTGCTCGTGGCCGCGGGCGAGGCCCGCGCCTTGCGGCGGCTCGCCCGCGAGGTCGGCGCCGACGACGTGCTCGCCAAGCCGTTCGACGGGCCGGAACTCCAGGACCGGGTCGGGGTGCTGATCGAGCTGGCGCTCGCCCGCGCCGACAGCGCCCGCCGGGCGATCGCCATGCGCCGCGACGCCGCCCAGGCGCTGGCCGAGGCCGCCGCCCGCGAGCGCGAGATCATCCGCCGCCTGATGCTGGCGGCCGAATACCGCGACGATCAGGCCGGCGACCACCTCACCCGCGTGGCCGGCTGCGTCATCGCGGTGGCCGAGGGGCTCGGCCTCAGTCAGGCGGAGGCCGACGACATCGCGCTGGCCTCCACCATGCACGACATCGGCAAGATCGGCGTGCCCGACCACATCCTGCGCAAGGCCGGCCCCCTCACGGACGAGGAGTGGGTCGAGATGCGCCAGCACGCGCTGCGCGGCTACCGCATGCTGCACGACAGCCCTTCGCGCCTCCTCCAGATCGCCGCCGAGGTGGCGCTGACCCATCACGAGCGCTGGGACGGCACCGGCTATCCCCGCGGCCTCAAGGGCGAGGAGATTCCCCGCTCCGGCCGCATCGTGGCGGTGGCCGACGTGTTCGACGCCCTGATCTCGGCCCGCAGCTACAAGCCGGCCTGGCCGCTGGAGAAGGCCCGCGCCCATATCGAGGCGGATTCCGGCCGTCATTTCGACCCGGCCTGCGTCGCCGCCTTCCTGTCGCGCTGGGACGACATCGTCGTGTTGGTGCAGGAACGGGGGGCCTGACACGGAACCAGCCGCCCCGGCTCGCCTTCTTCGAGCGGAGAGCGAGGAGGCCCCCATGATCCCGACCTATCGGCGCGCCCTGATCGTCGGCGCCGGCTCCGGCCTCAGCGCGTCCCTGGCCCGGCTCTTCGCTGCCGAGGGTCTGAAGGTCGCCCTCGCCGCGCGCAACATCGAAAAGCTCGAAGCCCTGGCCGGTGAGACCGGGGCCGCGCTCCACGCCTGCGACGCCACCGATCCGGGCGCGGTCGAGGCCCTGTTCGCCCGGTGTGAGCCGGCGCTCGGCGGGGCGCCCGACGTGGTGGTCTACAACGCCAGCGCCCGGCTGCGGGGCGGGATCGCCGATCTCGATCCGGCAGCGGTCGCCCGCGCCCTCGCGGTGACGGCCACCGGCGGCTTCTTCGTCGCTCAAGCCGCGGCGCGGCGGATGCTGCCGCATCGGCACGGCGCGATCCTGTTCACCGGCGCCTCCGCCAGCGTGAAGGGTTTTTCGGAATCCGCCCCCTTCGCCATGGGCAAGTTTGCGCTCCGCGGCCTCGCCCAGAGCCTGTCGCGCGAGTTGCAGCCGCAGGGCATCCACGTGGCGCACGTCATCGTCGACGGTGCGATCCGCTCTGCCGCCCGCCCCGATTCCGGGGATCGCCCCGACGCCACCCTCGACCCGGAGGCGATTGCCGGAACCTATCTCGCCCTGCTGCGCCAGGACCGCTCTGCCTGGAGCGACGAGGTCGCGGTGCGGCCGTGGGTGGAGCGGTTCTGAGGGAGGCGCGGGGCCGCCTTCACCCCGCGAAGAACCGCGTCAGCGCCGCGCGCGTCGCATCCGGCGCCTCCTCGGCCATGAAGTGGCCGCTGTCGATGGAGACGCCGTCCGCCTTCGGGGCGAAGGTGCGCCGCCACGCGTCGAGCGCGGTCTCGGGCTTGTCCTTGTCGAGGTAGCGTCGGCTCGCCAGCACGAGGACCGGCATCGGCAGGGTGCGTCCCTCCGCGAGGTCGGCCCGGTCGGCGGCGCGGTCCGGCCCGTCGGCGCTGCCGGCGCGGTAATCCTCGCACATCGCGTGGATGCGCTCGGGCACGCCCCAGGCCGGCCGGTAGAGGGTGAGCGCCCGCTCGTCGAAGGCCGAGAGGTCGTCCCGGCCGCTCCACTGCCGCAGCAAGCCCTCGAAATAGCCGTCCGGGTCGCGGCCGATCTCCCGCTCCGGCTCCGGCGCGGGCTTCGCCAGGAACGGCCAATGCGGGTTCATCCCGGCTTGCGCCTCGATCCGCTCCCACTGGACATGCGTCGGCACGATGTCGAGGAGCGCGAGGCGCTCGACCCGGCCCGGCGCGTCGAGCGCCAAGCGGTAGGCGACCCGCGCGCCGCGGTCGTGCCCGGCGAGCCGGAAATGGATGTGCCCGATCCGTTCCATCACCGCGACGATCTCTTCGGCGATCCGCCGCTTGGCGTAGCCCTCGCCGTTCTCCGAGTCCGGCGCCGCCGACCAGCCGTAGCCCTTGAGGTCGAGGGCGATCACCCGGTGCCGCTCGGCGAGCGCGGGCGCCAGCCGGTGCCACATCGCGTGGCACTGGGGAAAGCCGTGGAGCAGCAGCAGCGGGGTCGCGTCCTCCCGGCCGCCGATGCGGGCGAACCAGCGCCCGGCCGGCCCATCGATCCAGAGCGGGTCGAAGCCGGGAAACAGGTCGCCGCCATCCGCCATGGGCTGTCCTCGCAAAGTCTTCGAGAAAATGTCCGGGACAACGGCGGCGGCCGAGGTTGGCTCCCGCCCGGCGCCGGTCGCTCCGTCGCCGGGGGCGGCGGCGATTGTGTTGTGCGGTCAAGGACTAAGCATATTGCCTCAATGCTAGGCACAACAAAAATTAAGACATCGGAGGGCAGATTCCCGCCCAGGATCGCGCGGTTGCACCGCAAAAAATCACGATGTGGGCCGCCCCATGAACCGGACGCAATTCGAGGATTTCGCCCAGATCGCCGCCGACTGGATTTGGGAAACGGATGCGGAGGGCCGCTTCACCCGGCTCTCGTCGGAGGCCGCCGCGTTCCTCGGCCGCCCGGTCGCGGACCTGCTCGGCGTCGATCGCGCGGCCTTCGCCTGGGCGTTCGAGGCGGAGGGCCTGAACCTCTACCGCGCCGCCCTGGCCGCGCGGCGCCCGTTCCGCGAACTGACCTACGTCTACAGCCATCCCGACGGCGCCCCGCGCTGGTTCGAGATCAGCGGCCGCCCCTGCTTCTCAACGGAGGGCGCGTTCCTCGGCTATCGTGGCGTCGGCAGCGACGTGAGCGAGCAGCGCCGCACCCGCGACGCCCTGGTGCAGGCCCATGCCGAACTGACCGAGCAGAACCGGCGCTTCGACGCGGCCCTGGAGAACATGAGCCAGGGGCTGTGCCTGTTCGACGACAGGCATCGGCTGCAGGTGTGGAACCGGCGCTACCTCGACATGTTCGGGCTCGGGCCCGACGCGCTTCGGGTCGGCATGACCCAGCAGGCGATCATCGAGCATTTGGTCGCCCTCGGGCGCTATCGCGCCGGGGTGACGATCGATTCGATCAGCGAGGGCACCCGCACCTCGCTCTCCGCCGACGGCCCGAAAGCGCTGATGCGCGAACTCGCCGACGGGCGGGTGATCGCCGTGACCCACCGGGCGATGGCGGGCGGCGGCTGGGTCTCGACCTTCGAGGACGTGACCGAGCGGCGCCGCAACGAGGCCCGCATCGTCCACATGGCCCGCCACGACGGGCTGACCGATCTGCCCAACCGCACGGCTCTGCGCGAGATCGGCACCGAGCGCCTCATCGAGGCGCGTGCGGCCGGCACGGGGCTCGCCGTGCTCTGCCTCGACCTCGACCGGTTCAAGCCGGTCAACGACAGCTTCGGCCACGCGGTCGGCGACGGCCTGCTCAAAGCAGTCTCGGCCCGGCTGCGCAATCAGGTGCGCGGGGGCGACGTCGTCGCCCGGCTCGGCGGCGACGAGTTCGCGGTGCTCTACACGGTGGCGGATGCCGACGAGGCGGCGGCTTTGGCCGAGCGGCTGATCCGCGTCGTCAGCGCGCCCTACCGGCTCGACGGCGTCAACGCCGAGATCGGTATGAGCGTCGGCATCGCGCTCGCCCTGCCCGAGGGCGGCGCGGGCGACATCGAGCGCCTGCTGAAGGAGGCCGACATGGCCCTCTACGAGGCCAAGGCCGCGGGCCGGGGCACCTTCCGCCTGTTCGAGCCGAAGATGGACGAGACCGTGCGCGAGCGCCTCGCGCTCGAGCGGGAACTGCGCGAGGCGCTTCAGGCCGGCCGGTTCGAGGTGCATTATCAGCCGCTGGTCGATCTTTCCGACGACCGCATCACCGGCATGGAGGCGCTGGTGCGCTGGCGCCATCCCGAGCGCGGCCTGGTGAGCCCGGCGGTGTTCATTCCCCTCGCCGAGGAGACCGGCCTGATCGTGCCGCTCGGTGAGTGGGTGCTGCGCCAGGCCTGCCGCGACGCCGCCTCCTGGCCCGGCGAGACCAGCGTCGCCGTCAACGTCTCGCCGCTGCAACTGCGCCACCGGCGCTTTGCCCAGACCGTGGTCGCGGCGCTCGCCGCCAGCGGCCTCGACGCGGCGCGGCTGGAACTGGAAATCACCGAGAGCGTGCTGCTGGACGACACCGAGGCCAATCTCGAGACGCTGCACGGCCTGCGGGGCCTCGGCGTGCGCATCTCGATGGACGATTTCGGCACCGGCTATTCCTCCATCAGCTACCTGCGCCGCTTCCCCTTCGACAAGATCAAGATCGACCGCTCCTTCGTGCGCGACTGCGCCACGAGCCCGGATGCCGGAGCGATCATCCGCGCCATCGTGGGTTTGGGCGCGAGCCTCGGCATCACCACGCTGGTGGAAGGCATCGAGACCGAGCCGCAGCTCGCCGCCATCCGGGCCGAGGGCGCCCGCGAGGTGCAGGGCTTCCTGTTCAGCCCACCCCGCCCCGCCGCGGAAGCCGCGGCCCTGCTCGCCGCGCAGGAAGGGGAGCCGGACAAGGCCACCCTGGCGGCCTGACCTCTCCGAAAGGTGAGCGAGCCGCGGCGCACCGCAATGTTAATCGGCGGAACATGACGGCGCGGGCCTTCGTTGCCCTCCCGTCCGACCGAGCCCGACGCCACCGTCGGGACGGGTCCGGGCCGGGAGACGCGCCATGAGCAGCACCGTCGACAAGATCAAGGGCCTCGCCAACGAGGCCGCGGGCAACGTCAAGCAGGGCATCGGCAAGGCCACCGACAACGAGCGTCTCCAGGCGGAGGGCAAGGCTCAGGAGGTCAAGGGCGAGGGCCAGCAGCTCAAGGGCGACGCCAAGCAGGCCGCCCACGACACCGCCGACAAGATCAAAGGCAAGATCTGATCGGTTCACCGTCCCCGCTCACGCGGCTTCGAGCGACGGCCCTGATCCTTTCCTCGCCGGGCGAGGGCTTCAAGGCCCGCCGCCCGGCGAACCGTTTCGCCCCGAACACGTTTTATGGTCCATGGACGGAACGAACCGGGCAGCTTGGCAATTCTCCAAGCCAGATACGGACCCCTCTAGGAGGACACCATGATCGGTTGGGCAGTCACCTTCCTCGTCGTCGCTCTGGTCGCCGCTCTGCTCGGCTTCGGCGGCATCGCCGGCACCGCGATGGAAGCGGCGAAGATCGTCTTCTTCGTCGCCATCGCGCTGTTCCTGATCTCGGCGGTGATGGGCGCCGTGCGCGGTCGCTCACCGCGGCTGTGACGACACCCTGACGGCTCGGGCCTCGCGGCCCGATGCGGAGAGGCGGCCTTCGGGCCGCCTTTTCCTTTTGCCCGGCCCCTCGCTCTGCTAAGGGGCCGGGATGACCGACAACAACGACCCCACCCAAGCCGCGCCCGCGGAAGAAGCCGTCGCGCCCGAGCAAGCCGCCGCCACGCCGGAAGGCGAGCGCATCGCCAAGGCCATCGCGCGGGCCGGCATCGCCTCGCGCCGTGACGCGGAGGCCCTGATCGAGGCCGGCCGCGTCACCCTGAACGGGCAGGTGCTGACCTCGCCCGCGATCAACGTGACCGATGCCGACCGCATCACCGTCGACGGCGAGCCGCTGCCGGCCCGCGAGCGCACCCGTCTGTGGATCCTGCACAAGCCCCGCGGCGTCGTCACCACGGCGCGCGACCCGGAAGGGCGCGCCACCGTGTTCGACGGTCTGCCCGACGACCTGCCCCGCGTCGTCGCCATCGGCCGGCTCGACATCAACACCGAAGGGCTGCTGCTGCTCACCAACGACGGCGGTCTCGCCAAGGTGATCGCGCATCCCGACACCGGCTGGCTGCGCCGCTACCGCGTGCGCGCCTTCGGCGACGTGAACCAGGCCGATCTCGACAAGCTGAAGAAGGGCGTGACCGTCGACGGGATGGAGTACGGCCCCGTCGAGGCGACGCTCGACCGGGCCCAGGGCGACAACGTCTGGCTGACGCTGGGCCTGCGCGAGGGCAAGAACCGCGAGGTCAAGCGCATCCTCGAACATCTCGGCCTCTCGGTGAACCGTCTGATCCGGCTCTCGTTCGGGCCGTTCCAGCTCGGCGACCTCGAAGTCGGCCTCGTCGAGGAAATCCGCACCAAGGTGCTGAAGGAACAGCTCGGCAAGACTCTGGCCGAGGAGGCCGGGGTCGATTTCGAGAGCCCGGTGCGCGAGGCGATCGCCCCGTTCGGCAGCCCCAAAAAGGCCGCCAAGGGTGCCGCCCGCGCGGCGCAGGACGACGAGCGCCCCGCTTCGCGGGCGCGCATTGCGAGCGCTCGTCCGCCGCGTGATCCGGCCCGGCCCGCCGCCGCCCCGCGTGCCGCCGCGCGGGCGCCCGCCAAGCCGCAGCGCACCGCCTCGCCCACGGTCTGGCGGGCCGACGACGAGGATCGGCCCCGCGCCTCGAAGGTGCCGCGCCGGGGCGGCGACCCCAAGGCCGCCCGCGCGGCGGCGGCCGAGCGCGGCCGCGAGCGCGTCGGCGCCATCCAGGCGGTCGGCGAGCGCCGGGTTCTGGTGGAGCGGCTTCAGCCCTCGCCCGAGGTCCCGGCCCCCGAGCCGCATCGCCGCGTCCGCTTCCGCAACCACGAGGAGGGGGGCGAGCGGCAGGAGCGTCAAGAGCGTCGGCCGCGGGAGGACCGTCCGGAGCGCGGCCAAGGGTACGGTCAGGAGCGCGGCGACGCGCGTTCGGCCGGGCCGCGCCGGGCGCCTTCGGGCGATGCCCGGCCCCGCCGCCGCGACGAGGACGGCGCTTCCGAGCGCCGGGGCCCGCTGCGCGAGCGCCGGACCGAGGGCGAGGGCCGTCCGTTCCGTGAGCGCAGCGAGGGCGCACCCCGCCGCGAGCGGTCCTTCGACGGGGCCGCCCCGGAGCGTCGCGGCCCGCCGCGCGACCGCCCGCGGCCCGATCATGCGGGTGACGGCGAGCGTCCGGCCCGCGCCCCGCGCGGCGAAGGGCGTCCGGAAGGCCGGCCCGAGCGCGGCGGCTTCAAGGCCGGCGGCAAGTCGTTCGGCAACAAGTCGTTCGGCGACAAGCCCGCCGGGGGCAAATCCTTCGGCGGCAAGCCCGGCTTCAAGGGCGGCGCGCGCCAGGGCGAGGCCCGCGACGGTGCCAGAGGTGAGTTCAAGGGCGGCTTCAAGGCCGGTGGCGGCGGTGGCCGTCCGGGCGGCGGGTTCAAGCCGGGGGGCGGGCGGCCCGGCGGGTCCCGTCCCGGCGGCGCGGGCGGCCGACCCGGTGGCAAGCCCGGCGGATCCCGCGGCGGTGGGCGTCCGCCGCGCGGCGGCGCCTGATGCGACCGGCCGCAGCGGCTGAGGCCCCGTGAGGATCGTCGGTGGGGCGTGGCGCGGGCGGCGGCTCGCCGGGCCGAAGGGCGAGGGCATCCGCCCGACCTCCGACCGCCTGCGCGAGGCCCTGTTCAACGTCCTGGCCCACGCCTACGACGACGCGGTCGAGGGCGCGACGGTCCTCGACCTGTTCGCCGGCACCGGCGCGCTCGCCTTCGAGGCCCTGTCGCGGGGGGCCGCCTCCGCGCTTCTCGTCGATGACGGCCGGGAGGCCGGCGGCCTGATCCGCGACACGATCGCGGCGCTCGCGTGCGGCGATCGTGCCCGGCTGGTCCGCCGCGACGCGACCCGCCTCGGCCCGGCCGCCGATCCGCCCGCGACGCTGGTCTTCTGCGATCCGCCCTACGGCAAGAACCTCGCTCCCGCCGCCCTCGCGTCCGCCGCCAAGGGGGGCTGGCTTGCGGCCGACGCCCTCGTCCTCGTCGAGGAGGTGGCCAGCGCCGGCCCGGTCCTGCCCGAGGGCTTTTCGGAGCTGGAGCGGCGGGCCTACGGCGAGACCGTGGTGACCTTCGCGCGGTTCGGGGCGGCGGCCCCCTGAAACGAAAGAACCCGCCGCGGGGACCGCGGCGGGTTCTTTCGTTTCAGGGCTGCGAAAGCCCCGAAAGGGATCAGTCGCACGATTCCTTGGTGACCGTCTTGCGGTCGCCGACATCGTTCTCCTTCGTCACGGTCTTGCTGGAGCAGCCGGTGGAGGTGCTCTCGCGGCGCTCGACCGTGGTGGAGGAGGTGGTGGCCGGGCGATCGACCACGACCCGATCCGGCGCGTCGCGCTCGATCACGGTGGTCTGGGCGCTGGCACCGGTGAGGCCGGCCAGCGTCAGGGCGGCGGCAGCGAGAAGAGCTTTTCTCATATCATCCTCCGAGAGGGTCGAAACTGCGGTCTCAACGACGAGGGAACCTCAACCGTTCCGAATCCTCCCGCGCCCGAAGGGGCGTTTTGTGAAGCGTTACGGGGAGGCCGGACCGCCCGCCCCGATCAGCCGCGCCCGCAACGGCTGCGCCCGGCCCGTCAGCCTCAGCTCGGTCAACGCCCCCGGCTCGATTCCCGCCGCGCGGTAGACCGCCTCGGACACGATGGCGACCTGTCCCATCGGCTTCGTCAGCGCTTCGAGCCGGGCCGCGACGTTGACCGTGTCGCCGAGCGCGGTGAAGCGGGCGTCGGCCTCGTCGCCGAGTTCGCCGACGATGGCCGAGCCGGCATGCAGGCCCAGCCCGTAGCGCAGGCGCTCGCCGAGATCGGCGGCGAGCATCCGGTTCAGTTGCTCGACTTCCTGCCCGATGGCCTCGACGGCGGCCAAAGCCGCGCGGGCAGCCTTGGCCGGGTCGCCGTCGAGGCCGAACAGGGCCATCAGGCCGTCGCCGAGATGGCGGTTGACGCTGCCGCCCTGCGCCCGCACCGCGTGGCCGACGGCGCCGAGGAAGCGGTTGATGACGAAGACCGTGTCGTAGGCGAGCCGCTCCTCGGCGAGCCGGGTGGAGCCGCGCAGATCCGCGAACAGCACCACGACGAAGCGCTCCTCGCCGGTCCCTGCCCGATCCGACGGGCCGGCGGACAATCCCTTCCTGTGGGGCGTGAACAGCGGCGCCACGGTCAGGTCGCGGTCGGGCCGGAGTTGGCAGGCGAGGCGAATGCCGGGGCTCGCGCCGATGCGGTCCAGAACCGCGCGCTCGGTTCGTTCCGGCTGGGGCAGGAAGCGCCCGCGCTCGCCGTCCACAACGCGGATGCGGCAGGTCGAGCAGCGCCCGCGCCCGCCGCAGATGCTGGCATGGGGAATGCGGCCCCGGCGGCTCGCCTCCAAGACGCTGGCGCCGCGCGGTACCCGCACCACCCGCCCGTCGGGATAGCCGATCCGCACGAGGCCGCCGCGGACTTCCAGGAGCGTGCGCAGGCCGCGCGCCAGCAGGACGAGGACGAGTGCGCCGAGATAGCCACCGACCAGTCCGCGCCGGATGGCGTCGAGCCGCGCGATCTGCGCGGCATCGCCGATGCGCCGGGCATCGAACACCCGCTCGCGCCAGGCCGGGTCGGCGGCGGCGAGCGCCACGGCGCGCCCACCCTGCACCGTGCCGAGCAGCGCCAGCACCGGCACCAGCACGGCGCCAGCGAGCAGCCAGGGGGCGAGGCGCGGATAGGCGGGTTTGAGCCGGAGCCAGAAATGCAGGCCGAGGCAGCCGTGCAGCCACGCGGCCAGCAGCCCCAGCGTCAGCGAGACGCCGGTGCCCGTCGGGCTCGCGACCCAGAACACCCAGAGCACCTGCGGATAGCTCCGCTCCAGCCCCTCGGCGCTCCAGGCGACCCGCGTGCCGACGACGTGGTCGAGCAGCAGCAGCGGCACCGCGAGCCCGAGCAGGAGCTGCGCCGTCTCGCCCGGCCGCAGCCGAAACAGACGCCGCTGGTAGAGGGCGTGCAGGCCGAGGGCGAGATGGGCGGCGAGCGCGCCGTAGAGCAGGACCAGCGCCGCCGGGTTGCGCCACAGCGCGACCTTCACCTTCAGGCCCGCATGGAGCGCGCCGAGCGAGACGTTCCCCAGCGCGTGGCAGAGCAGATGGCTGAGCACGTAGGCGAACAGCACGAGGCCGCTGGCGAGGCGCAGCTGCCGCAGGGTCGGGCGTGCCCGCGCCCAGGGGCGCCCGCCCGTCGCCTGCGCCGCCTGCCCCACGATGAAAAACTCCCCTACCCGCTTCTGTCCGTCTGCCACGACCGGCCGACCTGCGCGAGGGGCGTTGCGCGGGTCGTCATTCCCCCGGATGCGGGGCGACGGCGTGCGCGTGGGACGGCGCCTCGTCCCCCGGGCCGACGAAGCGGCCGAGGAAGCGCCCGAGCAGAGTCCCGAAACTGTCCATCAGCAGGAACACCGCCGGCACGAACACCAGCGAGAGCAGCGTCGAGACGATGAGCCCGGCAATCACCGCCACCGCCATCGGCGCCCGGAACTCGCCGCCGATGCCGAGCGCCATGGCCGAGGGCACCATGCCGGCCGCCATGGCGATGGTGGTCATGACGATGGGCCGCGCCCGCTTGCGGCCGGCATCGACGATGGCCGAGACGCGGTCCACGCCCGCCCGCATCTCCTCGACCGCGAAGTCCACCAGCATGATGGCGTTCTTCGTCACCAGCCCCATCAGCATCAGGATGCCGATGACGACGGGCATCGAGATCGGCATTTTGAAGATCAGGAGGCCGAGGATCGCCCCGCCGATGGAGAGCGGCAGCGAGAACAGGATGGTGAGCGGCTGGAGAAAGTTGCCGAACAGCAGCACCAGCACCGCGTAGACCATCATGATCCCGGCGCCCATCGCCATGAGGAAGCCGGAAAACACCTCCTGCATGATCTCGGCGTCGCCGGTCTGGCGGATCGTCACGCCCGGCGGCAGGTTCTTGGCGGTCGGCGTGTTCAATGCCTGCTCGATCAGCGAGCCCAACGCGTCCGAGCCCTCCAGGTTGGCCTCGACCGCGACACGCACGACGCGGTCGTAGCGCTCGATCGCGCCCGGGCCCTGGTCGAGTTCGATGTCGGCCACCGCGGCAAGCGGCACGGCGGTGCCGTTCTTGGCCGGGACCTTGAGGTTTTCGAGCCGCGCCACCGCGCCGCGGGCGCTCTCGGGCAGCTGCACCCGGATCGGCACCTGCCGGTCGGCGGCGTTGAACTTGGCCAGATTCAGGCCGATGTCGCCGATGGTGCCGACCCGCACCGTCTCGGCGATGGTATCGGTCGAGACGCCGAGATCGGCCGCCGCACCCGGTTTCGGGCGGATGCGCACCTCCGTGCGGTTGAGCGGCGCGGTGGACATCACCGAGACGAGGTGCGGGATCGCCGCCATGTCGCGCTGGAGGTTGGCCGCGACCTCGCTCACGACCGCGACATCGGGGCCGCCGACGACTAGCGCCAGATCGCGCTGCCCGTTGTCGCGCAGCGTCCACGAGCGGATGTCGGGCTCGTCGGCCAGCAGGCCCGCGATCTCGGTCTCCAGCGTCCACTGGCGCTTCACGCGCTGGTTCTTCGGCTTGAGGTTGACGATGAGGGTGGCGAGCCGCGTCTCCTTCTTGCCCCCGGCCTGACGCCCACCGTCCACGAAGACGGACGTGACCTCGGGCAGCGCCCGGATGCGCTCCACCACCCGGTCGGCGACCGCGATGGTGTCGGGCAGGCGTGCGCCCGGTGCCAGCTCGATCATGAACAGGGTGCGGGCGTTGTCCTGCTTGGGAATGAAGCCCGAGGGCAGGAGCTTGGTGGAGGCGAGCGAGCCGAAGAACAGGGCGAGCCCGACGAACAGGGTGATCCACTTGTGCCGCACCGACCAGCCGACGAGCCGGCCGTAGGCGCGCATCACCGGCCCTTCCTTCTCCTCGGCATGGCCGTGGTCGCGCAGGAAATAGGCGGCGAGCAGCGGCGTGATGAGGCGCGCCACCAAGAGCGACATGAACACCGAGACCGCGATGGTCAGGCCGAACTGCATGAAGTAGCGCCCGGCGATGCCGCCCATGAACGACACGGGGGCGAACACTGCGATCAGCGTCGCCGTGATGGCGATGACCGCGAGACCGATCTCGTCGGCGCCCTCGAGTGCCGCGCGGTAGGGCGATTTACCGAGCCGCATGTGGCGGACGATGTTCTCGATCTCGACGATGGCGTCGTCGACCAGGATGCCGGTGACCAGCGTGATGGCGAGCAGGCTGATGCCGTTGAGGGTGAAGCCGAGCGCATCCATCGCCCAGAAGGTCGGGAAGACCGAGAGCGGCAGGGCGATGGCCGCGATCAGCGTGGCGCGCCAGTCGCGGAGGAACAGGAACACCACGACCACGGCGAGGAGCGCCCCCTCGATCAGGGTGTGCATGGCCGAATCGTAGCTGCCGATGGTCGCCGCGACGGAGGAATCGATCGTCTCGAAGCGGATGTCGGGATAGCCCTCGCGGAACTCCGCGATTTTCTGCTCGACGCCCTTGGCCACTTCTGCGTCGCTCGCGCCCGAGCCGCGGGAGACCGAGAAGGCGACGACCGGCGCGCCGTTGAAACGGGCGAAGGTGCGCGCCTCCTCGATGCCGTCCTCCACCGTGGCGAGGTCGTCGAGCCGCACCTTGCGCCCGCCGGGCAGGACGATGGTGGTGGCCTTGAGGTCGCGGATGGTGCGCGCGGCGGCCAGCGTCCGGATCGACTGCTCGCGCCCGCCGATCTCGCCGCGCCCGCCCGCCATGTCGACGGAGGTGGCCCGCACCTGCCGGTTCACCTCCGCCGCGGTGATGCCGAGCGCGAGCAGCCGGTCGGGCTGGGGCGTGATGCGGATCTCGCGCGCCACGCCGCCGACGCGCTCGACGCCGCCGACGCCCTTCACCCCCTGGAGCGTGCGGGCGACCTTGTCCTCGACGAACCACGAGAGTTCGGCCGGGGTCATGGCCGGCGCGGTGACGCCGTAGATCAGGATCGGCAGGCCGGTGATCTCGACTCGCTGGATCACCGGCTCGTCGATGGTGCGCGGCAGGTTGATGCGGATCTTCGAGATCGCATCCTTCACGTCGTTGACGGCGCGGTCGGTGTTCACCTCGAGCCGAAACTCGACCGTGGTGACGGAGGAGCCTTCCGTGATCGCCGAGGTGATGTGCTTGACCCCGCGCACGCCCGCGATGGAGTCCTCGACCCATTTCGTGACTTGGGTCTGCAGCTCGGAGGGCGCGGCGCCGCCCTGCGTGATCGTGACCGAGACGATCGGCACGTCGATGTTCGGCATGCGCGTGACGGCCAGGCCCCGGAAGCTGACGAGGCCGAGCACGATCAGCACGAGGAACAGGACGAGGGGCGCGATCGGGTTGCGGATCGCGTAAGCCGAGACGTTCAGGCGCATCGGGCGGCCCGCTCAATTTCTTCGGAACAGGCGGACGCGCCTCAGCGCGCGTCCGCGGTGGTCTGCGGCGACGGTGTGACGGCGACCGCCGGAGCCCGTGCCGCGACGGAGACCGGACGGACCTTGTCCCCATCCCTCAAGAAACTGCCGGCGCGGGCGACGACGCGCTCGCCCTCGTTCAGCCCGGTGCGGATCTCGATGTCGTCGTCGTCGGACAGGCCGGTGCGGACCTCGCGCGACTCGACCTTGTCGTCGGCGACGACGAGGACGGAGCTGCGCTTTCCGCCGCCGTAGAGGACGGAGGCCTGGGGCACGGTGACGCCGCGGGTGCGGGCGAGTTCGACCGCGCCGCGCACGAAGGTGCCGATGCGAAGCCGCGGATCGGGATCAAGGCGCACGCGCACCTTGCCGAGCCGGCTCGCCCGATCGACCTCCGGATAGACCACGCGGACGGAGCCTGACACGCGCTCGCCCTCGCCGATCTCGATGAAGGCCGGCGCGCCCTCCCGCAGCAGCGGCAGCTTGGTTTCGATGACTTCGCCCTCCAGCTCGATCTCGCCGCGGGCGATCAGGCGGAACAGCGGCTCAGCCGCGGAGGACGCCGCCATGCCGACGCGGGCCGTGCGGCGGCTGACGATGCCAGCCTCCGGGGCGCGGATTTCGGTGCGGGCGAGGCGCAGTTCGAGTTCCGCTTTCACGGCCTGCGCCTGGGCGAGGTCGGCCTTGGCGATGGAGAGGCCGTTGCGGGCAAACGTCAGCTTGCCCTCGGCCTGGCGGAGCGCCGCGGTACGGCTCTCCATCACCACCGCCGTGGCGTTGCCGGTCTGCATCAGCGACTTCGCGCGCTCGAACGCGAGGCGGGCTTCGGTCTCGGCGGCCTCGGCCTGCTCGATGCTCGACTGCGCCTGCGGGACGGCCGCCCTGGCCTTCTCGACCAAGGCCGCCTGCTGGGCGAGCTGGCGGTCGATCAGGTCGCGGTTGAGGCGGGCGAGCACCTGACCCTTGGCGACGCGGGCGCCCTCCTCCACCAGCAGCTCGACGATGCGGTAGCCGTCGATCTCAGGCGAGACGAGGATTTCGTCGCGGGGCACCAGCGTGCCGGTGAAGACGACGCTCTCGACGATCTCGCGGCGCGCGGCCTCGACCACGCTGACGGCGGGTGCCCGCGGGGTGACGGCCGGCGCCGTCTCGGCGCGCACCGCGGGGGCTGCCGCGATGGCGAGTCCCGCGGCGGCGAAGAGGAACAGGCGGCGGGCGGCGCTCATGCGGCGGCCTTGTGCGAGAGGCCCGCATCGATCAGGGCGAGCATCTGCCTGACGGCCGGGCCTGGGTCGTAATCGGGGTTCAAGGCGCGATCGACGATGATCCCCTTCATCAGGGGGGCGACCGCCGCGAACAGGCCGGCGGCGTCGCAGGCCGGCGCGATGGCGGAGAAGGTCTCGATCAGCCACGTACGGCCTTCGGCATCACCCCGCTCGATCATCGCGCCGATGGCCGGGTTGCGGGTCGCCTCGGCCCAGAGATCGAGGCGCAGGATCGCGGCGCCGCGGGTCATCTCGGTGAAGTAGGCGGCCAGGATGCCGGTGAGGACGCTGCGGCGGTCGCCGCTGCGCTCCAGCATCTCGACCAGCACGGCGCCGCGCTCGCGGTCGCGCTCGGCCAGCCCGAGGACGACCGCCTCCTTCGAATCGAAATAGCGGTAGATGTTGCCGGGACTCATCGCCGCCTCGCGGGCGAGGTCCTGCATCGTCGTGCGGTGGAAGCCGTTGCGCACGAAGCAGGCTTCCGCCGCGTCGAGAATGTGGGCCCGCCGCACGGCTTGCGCCGAGGTCGGCTCGATCCGGGTCTGGACCGCGGCGCTCGCGCTCACGAGGCGGCTCCCGGCAGCACGGCACACGCACGGGGCTGACCGTCGAGGTCGGCGCAGAGCCGGGCTTGCCAGCCTTTCTCCCCCGCTCCGGTCCAGCCGACCAGCGCGAGCCACGCCAGCGCCACGACGAGGCAGAGGGCGAGGTTGGCCGGCGTGCAGATCTCCTGGGCGACGCGCAGCACCCGGAGCTGAAGCCGGCTCGGGCGGGAGGCGGACTTGTCCCAACGACGATCGAGAGTGACGCTCACGGGCACCTCCTACGCTGCGAAGGTTGATAGTGAACGTTCATTCTCATGTCAATGAACGTTCATTCTCATCCCCTGGATCGGGCGTGCGGGGCGGCACGATCCGGCTCGCCTGTGGCCCGGAAGCGACGGCCGGCGGCGACCGCCCGGTGCCGGGCCGCCCTCCCCTTTCATGCGGGGCTCCGGCCGGGTTAGGCCGCTGCGATGGCGACATCGGAATGGCGCGAGAGCCGTAACGCGGCGGCTCGGGCGCGGCTGGAAAAATCCCTGCGGCCGGGCTTTCCCGCGCACGTGCTGCATCACGCGCTGACGCGTCCGCTGATCCCGCCGACGCCGAGCCGGGCGGTGGCGAGCTACTGGCGCCATCACGTGCTGCGGGCCGACCGCCTCGCCCGCGCGCTCGCCGCCCGCACCGGCGCGCCGGAGGGCTGGACGTGGCAGGTCGGCGGCGGCGAGGGCCGGCCCGCGAGCTTCCGGGTGCCGCCTGCCCCCTTCCGCGAGGATGCCCACGCCCCCGGCCCCGGCGCCTGCCGCATCTGCGGCGGGCCGGTCTTCCGCTTCGGCTGGCACCGCGATCTGGCGGGCGACGGCGCCCCAAGCAAGCGGGCCGGCTGGCACGCGGCCTGCGTGATCGCCTGGGAGTTCTGGTGCGCGCCGAGCGATCATCTCAAAGAGTTGAAGGCGCGACAGCGCCACCGCTGCGCCGTCTCGGGCAAGCGCCTGCTGCGCGGGTCGGAGGTCGATCACCGCCTGCCGCTCTACCGGGTCTGGCGCGAGGAGCGCGATCTGCCCTGGCCGTTCCTGCTCGGCTATTGGGGCGCGCCGAATCTCCAGGTCGTCAACCGCGCCGGCCATCTTTTGAAATCCCGCGAGGAGGCGGACGAGCGCGCCGCCCTGCGCCGGGAGGCGCTGATCGCCGCGCCGGACGACGACCTGCCCTGACATCGTCCCGCCTTGCGTCTCGCGGCGGCCGCTTTATCCCCGTGCCCCCTGCCGCCCACGATGGAGACCGCTCGATGGCCGTGACGAAGACCGTGAACGGGCTCATCGCCGAGGAACTCGGCGTTCGCGAGGGGCAGGTCGCGGCGGCGGTCGAGCTGCTCGACGGCGGCTACACGGTCCCCTTCGTCGCCCGCTACCGCAAGGAGGCGACGGGCTCCCTCGACGACGCGCAGCTGCGCACGCTCGCCGAGCGCCTCGGCTACCTGCGCGACCTCGCCGAGCGCCGCACCGCCATCACCGAGAGCATCCGGGCGCAGGGCAAGCTGACGCCGGAGCTGTCGGCGGCCATCGCGGGCGCCGAGACCAAGGCGCGGCTGGAGGACATCTACCTGCCGTTCCGCCCCAAGCGTCGCTCCAAGGCGCAGACCGCCCGCGAAGCCGGCCTCACGCCGCTCGCCGAAACCCTGCTCGCCAAGCCCGAGACGCATCCGGAGCGGGCGGCGCAAGGCTATGTCGCGGCCGACAAGGGCATCGAAACCGCTGAAGCCGCCCTGGAAGGGGCGCGGGCCATCCTGATCGAGCGATTCGCCGAGGATGCCGACCTGATCGGGCGCCTGCGCGAGGATTTCTGGCGCACCGGCGAGGCGGTCTCACGCGTGCGCAAGGGCAAGGAGGCGACGGGCCAGAAATTCGCGGACTATTTCGACTGGCGCGAGCGCCTCGAAAAGATGCCCTCGCACCGGGTGCTGGCGCTGTTTCGCGGCGAGGCCGAGGAGGTGTTGGAGATCGGGCTTTCGGCGGACGGAGAGGATTCGCCCTCCGGCCTGCCCGGCCCGTTCGAGCTCGCGGTGTGCCGCCGCCACGCCGTCTCGGCCCGCGGGCGTCCGGCCGATGCGTGGCTCATCGAGACCGTGCGGGTCGCATGGCGCACCAAGATCCGCACCGGCATCAAGACGGACCTGCGCACCCGCCTGTTCGAGCGAGCCGAGGACGCCGCCGTGAAGGTGTTTGCCGGCAACCTCAAGGACCTGCTGCTGGCTGCCCCCGCGGGCGGGCGGGCCACCCTCGGGCTCGATCCGGGCTACCGCAACGGCGTGAAGGCGGCCGTGGTGGACGCCACCGGCAAGGTGCTCGCCGTCGAGACCACCTACCCGCACGAGCCGCAGCGGCGCTGGAACGAGGCGGTGGCCTCCCTCGGAAAGCTCTGCCGCCGACACGGTGTCGAGCTGATTGCGGTCGGCAACGGCACCGCCTCGCGCGAGACCGATCGGCTCGCCGCCGAGATCATTTCGGCCAACCCCGATCTGAGTCTCGCCAAGGTGATGGTCTCGGAGGCGGGCGCCTCGGTCTACTCCGCGTCCGCCATCGCCTCGAAGGAGTTGCCCGATCTCGACGTGTCGCATCGCGGCGCCGTCTCGATCGCGCGGCGGCTTCAGGATCCTCTGGCCGAACTCGTGAAGATCGACCCGAAATCCATCGGCGTCGGCCAGTACCAGCACGATATCGGCGAGCAGAAGCTGTCACGCTCCCTCGACGGCGTGGTCGAGGACGCGGTGAACGCGGTCGGCGTCGATGTGAACACCGCCTCCGTGCCGCTGCTGGCGCAGGTCTCGGGCTTGAGCGAATCGGTGGCCAACAAGATCGTGGCCTTCCGCGACGGCAACGGCCCGTTCCGCACCCGCGCGACGCTCAAGAAAGTGCCGGGCCTCGGCCCCAAGACCTTCGAGCTGGCCGCGGGCTTCCTGCGCATCCCCGACGGGGCCGACCCGCTCGACCGCTCCGGCGTCCACCCGGAGGCCTATCCGGTGGTGCGCCGTATTCTCGAAGCGACGAAGAGCGACATCAAAGTGCTGATCGGCAATGCGGCGGTGCTGGGCGGGCTTTCCCCTGAGCGCTTCGCCGACGAGCGCTTCGGCGTGCCGACCGTGCGCGACATCCTCAAGGAGCTGGAAAAGCCCGGCCGCGATCCGCGCCCCGCCTTCAAGACCGCGAGCTTTCAGGAGGGGGTCGAAAAGATCTCCGACCTCAAGCCGGGGATGCAGCTGGAGGGCGTCGTTACCAACGTCGCGGCCTTCGGCGCCTTCGTCGATGTCGGCGTCCATCAGGACGGGCTGGTGCACATCTCGGCCATGGCCCGCCGCCGCATCGCCGCACCGTCCGAGGTGGTGAAGGCGGGCGACGTCGTGCGGGTGCTGGTGCTGTCGGTGGACGTGCCGCGCAAGCGCATCGGGTTGTCGATGCGGCTCGACGATCCGGTCGATGGGACGCCGGTCGCGGTAAGGAGCGCGGGGCCGCGGCCGGTTCCTGTGGCGCAGAAGCCAGCGGCGCAGCCTGAGCGCGGTGGGGCGCTGGCGGATGCGTTTCGCAGAGCCAAGGGGCAGCCGTCGGGACGATGAAGGCACGTCCCCTCCCCCTTGCGGGGAGAGGTTCGGGGTGGGGGTGGTTCAGGAGGAACCGCTCCGGTGCCTTCTGCCCGCCCCCCTCCCTCTCCTCCCCGCAAGGGGGAGGAGAGGCGCCCGTCAGTTCGAGCGCGAGACCTCGACCAGATTGTCCGAGAACGACGGCGCGTGGCCCATGTCGGTGAAGGCGCCCGACGAGATGCTGTTGACCGTGCCCTCGTTGAGCTGGCGCCAGTAGCCCAGCGTCGCCACCACGATGCCGGGGTTCACGTCGTCGGTGATGCGCGCCACGCCCTTGAAGGCGCCGCGGTCGTTGCCGACCTGGACCCGGTCGCCGTTGCGGATGCCGCGGGCGTCGGCGTCGGCTTGGTTGATCATCACGAACTGCTCGCCCTGGCCCTTCTGCTTGTCCTCCATGTTGGCGTAGCAGGAGTTCAGGAAGTAGTGGCTCTTCGGCGAGACGATGTTGAGCGGGAAGCGCTTGGCGAGTTCCGGATCGTTCGTGTGGGACTCGCGCGGGCCGAGGTAGTCGGGCAGCGGGTCGAGCGCCTCGCCGGGCTGGAAGCCCTCGTACATCTGCCGGAACGGGGGGGCGACGAAGTTCGTGGCGCCCTCGACCTTGAACATGCACTTGCCGGTGGGCGTCGGGAAGTTGCCCTCCTTATGCGGCGCGCGGTCGTCGGGCGTGCCGACCTTCAGGCGGGCGAAGCCGTGTTCGCGCATGTAGGCGAGGTCGATGCCCTCGCAGGCCGGCGACGACCAATCGACGTAGTGCTCCAGGCACTCCGAGTCGGTCCACTTGAAGTTCTCTTCCTCGTAGCCGAGCCGGGCGGCGAGCCGGCGGAAGATCTCGTTGTTCGGGATCGCCTCGCCCGGCGCCTCGGCGCATTTGGTGTTGTAGGTGAGGTAGAGGTGGCCCCAGGACAGGATCATGTCCTCCATCTCCGCGCCCATGGTCGCCGGCAGCAGGATGTCGGCGTAGGAGGCGGTGTCGGAGATGAAGTGCTCGGCCGAGACCATGAACAGGTCCTCGCGCATCAGCCCCTCGACGATCTTGTCGGTCTCGGGCGCCTGCGTGACCGGGTTCGAGTTCCAGCACATCATCGACATGATGGGCGGATCGAGTTGCATCTCGCCGGTGAGTGCCCGGCCGATCTGCAGGTTCGAGACGACGCGGGTGCCCTCCGGAATCAGGTCCGGGCGGCAGATGACGTCGAACTTGTAGGGGTGCTCCCACACGCCGAACTGGGTGATGCCGCCGCCGACATGGCGCCACGCGCCCGTGAGCGCCGGGATGCAGGCGACCGCCCGGATCGTCTGGCCGCCGCCGTAATGCCGCTCCAGCGCCACGCCGATGCGGATGCCCACCGGCTGCTCGGTTGCCATCTCGCGGGCGAGCTTGCGGATGTCCTCGGCCGGCACGCCGGTGATCTCGGCGGCCCATTCGGGCGTGCGGGTGCTGGCCCGCTCCTTCAGCTCCTCGAAGCCGACCGTGTAGTTGTCGACATAGTCCTGATCGACAAGGCCCTGCTCGATGATCGAGTTGATCAGCGCCATGGCGAGCGCGCCGTCGGTGCCGGGCTTCGGCGCGATGTGCCAGTCGGCGGCCTTGGCGGTGCGCGAGGCGTAGGTGTCGATCACGACGACCTTGGCGCCCTTCTTCTGCGCGTCCTTCACGATCGCCCAGTGGTGCAGATTGGTGCTGACCGAGTTGCAGGCCCAGATGACGATGTACTTGGAGTGGATGTAGCTGTCGGGGTCCAGGCCCGCGGTCGGGCCGACCGTGAGGAGCCACGCGGTGCAGGAGCCTTCGCCGCAGAAGGTGCGCTCGGTGACGGTGGCGCCCATGCGGTTGAAGAAGGCGTCGCCGCCGTTCAGCCCGTGCACGAGGCCCTGGTTGCCGAGATAGCTATAGGGCGCGATGGCCTGCGGACCGTGACGGTCGATGATGTCCTTCCAGCGCGTGACGATGGTGTCGAGCGCCTCGTCCCAGCTGATGCGCTCGAACGCTTTCGAGCCCTTCGGGCCGACCCGCTTCATCGGGTAGAGCAGCCGGTCGGGATGGTAGTGGCGCTTCTCGTAATCCTTCAGCTTCACGCAGAGGCCGCCGCGGGTCATCGGATGATCCGGGTTGCCGCGCACGCCCTGGAGCTGTCCGTCCTTCACGTCGAACAGCATCGAGCAGGTGTCGGGGCAATCGTGCGGGCAGCCGCCGAAGAACGTTTCCGTCAGGCTCTCGGCCTCGGCGACGATCAGGGAGTCCGGCTTGACGATCTCGTTCATGGTTCCTCCGCGCTCGAGCCGGGGCCTCGTTCGATGGGCCGGGCTTCGATGGCTGGAGGCAGCATGCCTCAATCTAAGAATAATTCAAAATCGTCATTCGGCGTCGGTACGATACAGCACGTTGACGTGGATCGGGACCGCGACGCCGCGGTCCCGGAGGGAGCCGGCTCAGCCCTCGCGCACCAGAATCAGCGTCGCCAGCGGCGGCAGGGTCAGGCTCAGCGAATGCGGCTGGCCGTGGCTCGCCTCGGCTTCCGACTGGACGCCGCCCATGTTGCCGACATTGGAGCCGCCGTAGCGCTCGGCGTCGGAGTTGATCGCCTCGCGGTAGTAGCCGCCCGTCGGCACGCCGACGCGGTAGCCCTCGCGGGGCACGGGGGTGAAGTTCGAGACGACGATGACGACCTCGCCTTCGGTCTTGCCCTTGCGGGCCCAGGCGATGACCGAGTTGTCCTGGTCGTCGGCCACCAGCCACTGGAAGCCGCCGGGCTCGACGTCGCGGGCGTAGAGTGCGGGCGTCGACGTATAGACGTGGTTGAGGTCGCGGATCAGGTCCTTCACGCCGCCGTGGAGCTTGTCCTCCAAGAGGTGCCAGTCGAGCGACTGGTTGTGGTTCCACTCGCGCTCCTGGCCGAACTCGCCGCCCATGAAGAGCAGCTTCTTGCCCGGATGCCCCCACATGAAGCCGAAATAGGCGCGCAGGTTCGCGAATTTCTGCCAGCGGTCGCCGGGCATCTTGCCGAGTAGCGAGCCCTTCCCGTGCACGACCTCGTCGTGGGAGAGCGGCAGCACGAAGTTTTCCGAGAAGGCGTAGAGCAGCCCGAAGGTCAGGTTGTGGTGGTGGTAGCGCCGATGGATCGGGTCCTCGGACATGAACTTCAGGGTGTCGTGCATCCACCCCATGTTCCACTTGAAGCCGAAACCGAGGCCGCCGGTATAGGTCGGGTGCGAGACGCCGGGCCATGAGGTCGACTCTTCCGCCACCGTGATGGTGCCGGGCGCGTGGCTGTAGGTCGCCTCGTTGGTCTTGCGCAGGAAGTTGATGGCGTCGAGGTTCTCGTTGCCGCCGTACTGGTTCGGGATCCACTCGCCGGCGCGACGCGAATAGTCGAGGTAGAGCATCGAGGCCACCGCATCCACGCGGAGCCCATCGAGATGGTAGTGCTCCAGCCAGAACCGGGCGTTGGCGGTGAGGAAGGCCGAGACCTCCTCGCGACCGAAATTGTAGATGTAGGTGCCCCAATCCTGGTGGAAGCCCTGGCGCGGGTCGGCATGCTCGTAGAGATGCGTGCCGTCGAACAGGCCGAAGCCGTGGGCGTCGAGGGGGAAGTGGCCCGGCACCCAGTCGAGCAGCACACCGATGCCGGCTTCGTGGGCCGCGTTGACGAAGGCGCAGAACTCCTCCGGCGTACCGAAGCGACTGGTCGGCGCGAACAGCGAGACCGGCTGATAGCCCCAGGAGCCGTCGAACGGGTACTCGGTGATCGGCAGAAGCTCGATATGGGTGAAGCCGAGATCCTTGACGTAGGGGATCAGGCGCTCGGACAGCTGCTTGTAGGTGAGGTAGCGGTTGCCCTCGTCGGGCACGCGCGCCCACGAGCCGAGATGGACCTCGTAGACCGACATCGCGGCATGCCGGGGGTCGCCCTTGCCGCGGGCCTCCATCCAGGATTTGTCGTGCCAAGCGGGCTCGCCGAGGCCGTGGAGCACGGAGGCCGTCTGCGGCGGGTGCTGGGCGCGGAAGGCGACCGGGTCGGCCTTGAGCGGCTGCAAGGCGCCGTCGGGCCCGCGGATCTCGAACTTGTAGTTCTGGCCGGCGGCGAGGCCGGGCACGAACAGCTCCCACACGCCGCCGCTGCGCCACAGGCGCATCGGATGGCGGCGCCCGTCCCATTCGTTGAAGTCGCCGACCACGCTGACGCGGCGGGCGTTGGGCGCCCAGACGGCGAAGCGGAAGCCGTCGATGCCGTCCAGCGTGCCCGGATGGGCGCCGAGGACGCGATAGACGAGGTTGCTGCCGATCTGGCGCAGGCCGTCGATCTCGTGCTGCTCCAGCGAAGGGCCGAAGCCGTAGGGGTCGTGGCGGCGCGCGGTCGTGCCGTCCCAGGCCTCGACCTCGATCTCGTAGAGCGGGCGTCCGTCGCTCTTGACGCTGGCGACGTAGAACCCGTCCGGATGGACACGCTCGAACGGCAGGCTCTGGCCGCCGGTCAGCAGCTTGGCGGCCTTGGCCTCGGGCAGGATCGCGCGGACTTCCCAGGCGCCGGGGCCGACCTGATGCGGCCCGAGCACGCCGAACGCGTCGCCATGATCGGCCGACATCACCGCGGCGACGGCCTCGGGGGAGAGCTGGGTGTCGGGCGACTGCGAGACCGGTCGGCCGACGCGCGGCGCGGCGCCCTCGCCCGCCAGCGAATCCGCCGGCCGGGGCGCTTTCGCCTCGACCGTGCCTGACCTGTTCGGGACGTCGGCGGCCGGGCGGCGCTCGTTCGAGGGCGTAGCCTTGTCGTCCAGAGCCGTCATCCAGTCACCTCTTTCGATGCGCTCGTTTCGATACGACAACGAGTCGGAACGCTCCGCGCTCCGTCCCGTCGTCGCCTGATTGCGTTCTCTTGGACTGGACCGGCGCGGGCTTCTCGACCCGCGCGGGAAGAAAGAATCAGGCCGATGCGCGGTCGCGCTTGGCCTCGTCCAGCATATTGAGAACCCCCCGTGCCGGGATTTCGATCCAATCCGGCCGGTTGTTGACCTCGTAATCGACCTCGTAGAGCGCTTTCGCCAGCAGGCTCAGGCGCAGCAGGCGGTCATGGGTTTCGGCGTCCTGCACGGCGGCCGGGCTGTCGGCGACGGCCTGCGCATAGCCGTCGAGGAAGGCTGCATCGATCATGCCGCGCCACGCGATCGAGGCGTTGCGGGCCCGTTCCTCGCTGTCGCCGAAGCGGGCCGCGATCTCGCGCACCACGGTCTCGGCGCCGTAGGCGAAGGAGCGCAGCATCCCGGCGACATCCCTGAGCGGCGTCGACTTGGCGCGGCGCTGCTCGACCGGCCGCGAGGGCTCGCCCTCGAAATCGACGATGATGAGATCGCCCTCCGAGGCCAGCACCTGGCCGAGATGGTAGTCGCCGTGGATGCGGGTCTTGGTGGCCCCCCTGAGCGGACCGGAGGCGAGCGAGGCGATCAGCGCCTCGACCTCGCCGCGGCGGGAGGCCAAAGCCTCGGCGGCGGAGCCCGGCGACCACGCTGTGATCGCGTCGAGGCCGCGGAAGGCGCGGGTGGCCTGATGGCGGGCGTCGTCGGCGAGCGCCTTGAGATCGTCCTCCGTGAACGGCTCGACCGCGAAGGCCGCATCCTCGGTGGGCGTCGCGAAGGCCTTGTGCAGCTCCGCGGTGCGCTGCCCGAGCAGGATCGCCCAGCGCAGGTGCGAGGCGAAGGCCTCCTCCGGCGTCGGCGCCTCGCTTTCGGGGGCGAGCACGACGGTGTCGAAGTCCCGCCGCAGTCCCTCCAGCATCAGGGTCCAGGCATCGCCCTGGTTGAGCACGAACTTTTGGAGAAGAGCGAGGGCCGTGCGGGTGCCGTCCTCGGCGACGTGCTCGACCACGCCGAGCAGAGCCGGGGTGTTGGCGAAGTGGGCCTCTTCCGTGAGGAAGCGGCCGATCTCGATTTCCGGATGGGTGCCGGGCTGGAGACGGCGCAGGAGCTTGAGCATCATCCGGGCGCCGATGGCGATGGAGGTGTTGCTCTGCTCCGCCGAAAGGCGGCGCACGTCGGCCGCCTCGAACGGCACTTCGGGGTCGTAGGCCGAGGTGGTCGAGAAGACGATCTCGCCGCGCTCCGAGGGAATCGTCGTCCCGTCGCGCATCGCCTCGATCAGGGCGATGGCGAAGGGCGCGGCGGCCGCCGCCTCGTAGAGCAGCCCTGTGCGCGGTCCCCGGCGGACGCGGGCCACGGCGTGGTCGAGCAGGGCCTCGTCCTCGCGGCCCTCGTCGACGGCGAGCGGCACGAAGTAGTCCTGGCGCTCGCCGTTGGCGAGCGTCACCGCCACCCGCGGCAGCAGGAACTTGCCCTCGCCGGAGGCGTCCTTGACGATGGCGCTGTCATCGACCTGCACGGCCTTGATGCGCGAGCCCTTCGCGCCGAACCAGCGGCGCGAGTTGATGAAGGCGGGCGCCACCGTGCGTTCGAAGGCGGTGCGCTCGCGGCCCTTGATCAGGGTCTCGACGCCGCCGGTCAGCACCAGAGTGAACAGCTCCGGGGTCGCGGGCTGCGGGCCGATCTCGCCGGTATTGGCCGCCGAGAGTGAGAACCAGTAGAAGCCGTAGGCCGGCAGCGTCAGCAGGTAGGGCAGCTCGCCGATGGCCGGGAATTGGCTGCCGCCGGTCAGCTCGACGGGAATCGCGCCGCGCAGATCCGAGAGATCGAGCTGCACGGCTTGGGGCGCGCGGGAGAGGTTGGCCACGCACAGGATGCGCTCGCCCTCGTGCTCGCGCAGCCACGCCAGCACCTTGCGGTTGGTCGGATACAGGAACTGGATTGCGCCGCGCCCCAGCGCGACGGAGTTGTTGCGGATCGCGATCATGCGCCGCGTCCAGTTGAGCAGCGAAGTCTGCGCCTGGGTCTGCGCCTCGACGTTGATCGCGTCGTAGCCGTAGATCGGGTCCTGGATCGCGGGCAGGAACAGGCGCTGCGGGTTGGCGCGGGAGAAGCCGCCGTTGCGGTCGGGCGACCATTGCATCGGCGTGCGAACGCCGTCGCGGTCGCCGAGATAGATGTTGTCGCCCATGCCGATCTCGTCGCCGTAATAGAGCACTGGCGTGCCGGGCATCGACAGGACGAGGGACTTCATCAGCTCGATCTTGCGCCGGTCGTTCTCCAGGAGCGGCGCGAGGCGGCGGCGGATGCCGAGATTGATGCGGGCGCGCCGCTCGGCGGCATAGAACGACCAGAGATAATCACGCTCCTCCGCCGTCACCATTTCGAGCGTCAGCTCGTCGTGGTTGCGCAGGAAGATGGCCCACTGGCAGCCCTCCGGGATTTCCGGGGTCTGGCGCATGATGTCGGTGATCGGGTGCCGGTCCTCGCGGGCGATCGCCATGTACATGCGCGGCATCAGCGGGAAGTGGAACGCCATGTGGCATTCGTCGCCGTCGCCGAAATACTGCGCGGTCTCCTCCGGCCACTGGTTGGCCTCGGCCAGGAGCATCCGGTCCGGATAGCTCTCGTCGAGCGCCGCGCGGATCTTCTTGATGACGTCGTGGGTCTCGGCGAGGTTCTCGCAGTTCGTGCCGTCGCGCTCGATCAGGTAGGGGATCGCGTCGAGGCGCAGACCGTCCACGCCCATGTCGAGCCAGTAGCGCATCACCTCGATCACGGCCTCCAAGACGGCCGGGTTGTCGAAGTTGAGATCGGGCTGGTGGCTGTAGAACCGGTGCCAGAAATACTGCTTGGCGACCGGGTCCCAGGTCCAGTTCGAGGCTTCCGTGTCGAGGAAGATGATGCGCGTGTCGCTATAGGGCTCGTCGGTGTCCGACCAGACGTAGAAGTTCCGCTCCGGCGAGCCGGGCGGCGCCTCGCGGGCGCGCTGGAACCAGGGGTGCTGGTCGCTCGTGTGGTTGATGACGAGCTCGGTGATGACGCGCAGGCCGCGCTCATGGGCGGCGGCCACGAACGCGCGAAAATCCTCCATCGTCCCGTAGGACGGGTTGATGTCGCGGTAGTCGGCGATGTCGTAGCCGTCGTCGCGGAGCGGCGAAGGGTAGAACGGCATCAGCCAGATCGCCGTGACCCCGAGATCGCGGACATAGTCGAGCTTCTGGGTCAGGCCCTCGAAGTCGCCGATCCCGTCATTCGTCGAGTCGAAGAACGACTTGACGTGGATCTGGTAGATGATGGCGTCACGGTACCACTGCGGATCGCTGCGATCGATCATCGCGTCGCTGCCTCACGTCACTTCGAGTGCGGGGCCGGCCCCCAGGGTGCCGGACTGCGAGCCTGCTGGGCCCGCTTCTTGGCGAGAACGCGACGAAACCGCCGCGTCCTGCTCGATCTAACGGCGGGACCGGTTCAGGCAACCCGGCGCGGACGCAGGCGCCAGACGATGGCCGAGCGCTCGGCGGGGTCCAGCGCGATGCGGTGGCTCTTGCCGTAGAGCTCGAACTTGTAGCCGAGCAGCAGGTCCTCGACCTCGACTGCCCCGTCGTCGGGCAGGCCGAGCAGCCAGAGCGGCACCTCGTAGGTGCATTCCTGGCGGTTCCTCGGGTCGAGGTTGACCATCACGAACACGCAATTGTCCCGCTCGGGCGTGACCTTGGCGTAGGCGATGATGTTCTCGTTGTGGGCCCCGGTGAAATGGACATTTCGGAAATCCCACAGGGCCGGGTTGTCCCGCCGGGCTTGGTTCAGCTTGATGATGTGCTCCCGGATGTTGCCGGGGCGGTGGTAGTCCCACGCCTTCAGCTCGTACTTTTCCGAATCGAGATACTCTTCCTTGCCCGGATAGGGCGCGGCCTCGCACAGCTCGAAGCCGTTGTAGATGCCGTAGACCGAGGACAAGGTCGCCGCGAGCGTCGCCCGCACGATGAAGCCCGGTCGGCCGCTGGTTTGCAGGTAGTACGGGTTGATGTCCGGGGTGTTGGCGAAGAAGTTGGGGCGGTAGTACTCGCCCATCTCGCCGGCGAGTTCGAGGGCGTATTCGGTGAGTTCCGCCTTGGTGTTGCGCCACGTGAAGTAGGTGTAGCTCTGCTGGTAGCCGGCTTTGGCCAGCTTCTTCATCATCTTCGGCCGGGTGAAGGCTTCCGCCAGAAAGATCGCGTCCGGGTAGGCGGCATTCACCTCGCGCAGCATCCATTCCCAGAACGGGATCGGCTTGGTGTGCGGGTTGTCGACGCGGAAGATGCGGGCACCGTGGGCGCACCAGCCGAGCACGATGTCGCGCAGCTCGATCCAGAGCGAGGGCAGCGCACCGCCGTAGAAGGTGACGTTGGAAATGTCCTCGTACTTCTTCGGCGGGTTCTCGGCGAATTTCAGCGTGCCGTCGGGCCGCCACTCGAACCATTCGGGGTGGTTCTTGATCCAGGGATGGTCGGGCGAGCACTGGATCGCGAAGTCGATCGCGACCTCCATGCCGTGGGCGTGGCTCGCCGCCACGAGCTGGCGGAAATCCTCCAGCGTGCCGAGTTCGGGGTGGACCGCCTCGTGGCCGCCCTCCTCCGAGCCGACCGCGTAGACCGAGCCGACATCGCCTTCCAGCGCCTTGAGGGTGTTGTTCTTGCCCTTGCGGTTGGTCTTCCCGATCGGGTGGATCGGCGTGAAGTAGAGCACGTCGAAGCCGAGTTCGCGGATCTCGGGCAGGCGCCGGATCACGTCCTTGAAGGTGCCGTGGCGGTTCGGATCCCCCGATTGCGAGCGCGGGAAGATCTCGTACCAAGCCGAGAAGCGGGCAGCCAACCGGTCGGCGATGACCGGCACGTTGACCGGATAGCGCGACGCGTTCACCCGCTCGGCGTTGCGGCGGATCAGGGCGGCGGCGTCCGGAGCCAGGATTTTTTGCAGGATCGCGGGGGAGCCTTCGGGCTCGGCGGCGAGTGAGGCGATCAGCGCCTTGAGCCGCTCCTTGTCGCGGCCCTCCGCGAGGTCGGCGGCGATCTGGACGAACTCGACGCCCTCGATCGTTTCCAGCCGCACGTCCACGCCCGCGTCGCGCTTCTTCAGGGTGTCGCGCATCCAGGACGAGAAGCCGTCGCGCCACGCCTCAATGGTGAACTCGTAGCGGGCGTTCTTCTCCAGCGGGAAATGGCCGGCCCAGCGGTCGTTGTCGATGAACACCATCGGGTCGCGCCGCCAGACCTCCTCGCCGACGATGCGCGAGAGGATGGCGGCGTCGATGATCTCGTGGCCGTCGGAGAAGATGTCGGCCTCGACCCGCACCTGCTCGCCGACGATGCGCTTGACCGCCGAGCGCCCGCCGTCGATCTCGGGGCTCACCGCCTCGATGACGACGCGGCCCTTGCCGTCGGGCACGGTCGAGGGCGGGGGAGCGGCGACCTTGGCGCGCTCGGCGACCAGGATGCGCAGTTCGCCCGGCGCCAGATCGATGCTGGCGCCCGGATGGAAGGCGATCGGCTCGGCGTCGGGCGTGCGGTCGACGAAGGTGCCGAGCAGGCCGCCGGTGCGGGCGATCAGCGCGCCGGCCTCGACCGGCGCGGGCGTCTCGCCGGGGTTGTAGAGCACCAGCGTCGCCGAGTTCGCGGACGCCGCGTGGCCGGTGTCGGTGCGGAACAGGGCGACGAAGGGCGCGTCGGGGGCCGAGAGGCGCATCTGCGCGCCCTCGACATTGGCCGCCGGCACCTCGGCCTTCAGGGCGTTGATGGCCGCCACGTACTCTGAAATGTCGATGCCGGTCTCGTGCTCGCGGGCGCCGGGGTTGGTGTCCACGACATGCAACGCGCGGCGATAGCCCCACTCGTAGCCGATCGGCATCAGCACGCCCGCGGAGAAGAAGGCGGCGAGCGCGTAGCGCGCCTTGAGCCGTGCCGCGACGGCGTCCGGCCCGCCGGAAATGTCGGCGGCCAGACGCGCCATGTCGTGGTTCTCGGGGAAGGCGATGGAGGGGGCCACCACCCGCAGGCGCTCGTACTGCTCCAGGGCCCAGGGCGCCTTGAGGTTCCACCACGCGAAGGAGTTGAACAGGTAGTCGAAGCCCGCACCCGCCGTTGCCTGCGCCTCCTCGAAGGTGCAGCCCAGCGTCTCGGCGGCGAACAGGGTCTCGGGCTCGCGGCCCTTGGCGGATTGGATCAGAGCGCGCCAGACCTCCGGCGGCACCTTGTAGGCGGCGTCGCAGCGGAAGCCGCGCACGCCGAGCTTTTGGAGTTTGGCGATGTAGCCGTCGAAGAGGTGCGTCAGCTCGTTGCGCGCATGCTCGGAATGGTAGTCGAGCTCGATCAGGTCGCCCCAGACCGTGCGCTTGCCAGGATCGTCGGGATCGATCGCCGCCGGGCTCACCGGCTTGCCCTCGGCATCGCGCACGAACAGGTCCGGGCGCTCGTTGAACAGGCGGGCGTTGTCGGCGGTGTGGTTGATGACGAGGTCGCTCATCACCGCGATGCCCTGCGCCGCTGCTTCCTTGCAGAAGCGGGCGATCTGCTCGTCGTCCGAGCCGCCGTCAGGGTCGCGAAAACGCTCGTCGAGCCGGTCGAGGTCGGCCACGGCGTAGAGGCTTCGCGAGCCGCCGGTCTGGTGGAACGGGTTGAGGTAGATCCAGTCGAAGCCGAGACCCGCGATCCGCGGCAGTTCCGCGCTCCAGGCCGAGACCGTGCCGACGAGGAGCGGGAACAGGTTGTAGATGCGCGGCCCCTCGGCGCGGGGGGCGAAGGCGGCGGGCAGCGCCACGGTTCCCGCGTCGGTCCGCGTCGCGGGCGTCACGGCGGTGTTCGGTGCGTTCATTCTCGCCTCCGTCTTCTGGCTCGGGCGTCTGTCTGCGGTTCGGTCGAGGGAGGACGGGCCGTCAGGCGGCCCGTCGCAGCACCAGATAGGGCAGGCTGGCGAAGTGCCGACCGAGATCGAGCCGGCCCTCGCCTGCCTCGACCGTCTCGCCGCCGATCACGTCAGTCCAGCGGCTGCCCTGGGGCACCGCCAGCGTCGTCCCGGCGAAGGCCTTGCCGTCCCACGCTTCCGGCGTCAGCCGGGCGACGAGGCGCGGCACGGCGACGATCAGGTCGTCCTCGCCGGTGGTCGCGGCCGAGCGGGTGAAGGCGATGACGTGCTGGGCGCGTTCGCCCTCCGCCGTCAGCGGCCGGTAATCGGCATCCGCGTAGAAGGCGGGGCGCGCCGCGCGGTCGGCGAGCAGACGCGCGAGCGTCGCCTGCTTGACCCGACCGTCGGCCCAGGAGGCCATCAGGTCGGCGGGCGCCCTGCCCTCTTCGAGGGCTTGGGTGCGGGCCTCGTAATCGACCGGTCGGCGGTTGTCCGGATCGACGAAGGAGAAGTCCCAGAACTCGGTGCCCTGATAGGTGTCCGGGATGCCCGGCAGGGTGCATTTCAGGACCGTGCGGCCGAGACCCGTGAGCATGCCGAGATAGGCGAGCCGCTTCGCGAAGGGGCGCAGCCGCGCGAGGCAGTCCGAGCCCGGCCTGACCAGTTCGGCGAACAGCGCGTGGACCGCGCCCTCATAGGCCTCGTCGACATTGACCCAGCTCGACCGGCGCTTGCTCTCGCGCAAAGCCTTCTCGGCATAGGCATCGAGCCGCTTGCGGAATTCTTCGATTCCCGCCTCGTCGTCGCCTTCCAGCAGTTCCAGCGGCCATGCGCCGAGGATGGCCTGCAGAAACATCCACTGATCGTTGGCGTCGGGTGCCGGCTCGCCCTCGACGGCGCTGATATGCGGGGTGGAGGCGCGCCGCCACGTGTCCCAGGCCCGCGCCCAATCCTCTGGCAACTCGGACAGCGCGAGCTGGCGCGAGCGGGCGTCCTCGCCGCGCTTGGTGTCGTGGGTGGCCGTGGTGATCATCGCGTTCGGCCAGTCGCGGGCGCGTGCCGCCTGAAGCGCGTGGAAATGCTCGGCGTCGATACCGTACTCGCCGGGATCGCCCCCGACCTCGTTGAGCGCCAGAAGCTCGACGAAGCGGTAGAACAAAGTGTCTTCCAGGCTCTTGGCCATCACCGGCCCGGTGAGCTGCTGGAAGCGGCGGCGGTAGCGCAGGACCACGCTCGGATCCGGCTGGCCGGCCCCGCCGACCTCGATCCGCCCGAGAAGCGCGTCCGCCGCAAAGTCGTGGACCGAGCGGTCCGGCAGGGCGCTCCAGCGCTTGGCCTTGCGCACGGCACCTTCGATCAGTTCGACATCCTCGTCCTCGATCTCGCTCTCGTCGAGATCGCCCGGCAGATACGAGCGGTAGACGGGGAAGCGCGCCACGATCTCGATCAGGGCGCGACGGATGGCGTTGGTCGAGAAGTCGCGGGTGCGCCGGTCGGCGTCGGCGATCTGCTTGAGGTCGCCGGTCATCACCTCCAACTCGGAGGCGAAGCTGATCTCGAGGATCTCGGCCTTGGCGGCGCGGAACTGGAAGCCGTAGGGCTCGTCCACCTCCGTCGCCCACTGGTAGAATTTTTCGATGCGGGGCTTGAGGCCCTGATCGACCAGGATGCCGTCGAGTTGGTTGAGCACGTCGTAGCCGGTGGTGCCGGCGACGGGCCAGTCCCGCAGCTTCTCGCCGGGTTCGAGGATTTTCTCGACCACGATGTAGAAGCCGGGGCCGACCGCGGCCTGGAGCGCGCGGGCGTAGCCCAGCGGATCGGCCAGACCGTCGATGTGGTCGATGCGCAACCCGTCGATGCGGCCCTCGCGGATCAGGCGGAACAGCAGGTCGTGCGACTTCTGGAACACGTCCGACAGTTCGACGCGCAGGCCCGCGAGGGAGTTCACGTCGAAGAAGCGGCGGTAGTTGATGTCGCTCGACGCGATCCGCCAATGGGCGAGGCGATAGCTCTGCTGCTCCAAGAGGCGGTGCAGCGGCCCGAAGGAATCGGGGTAGTCGCGGTTGCCGTTGAGGAGATGCAGCGCCCGGTCGATGGCGGCGGCGATCTGCGGCGAGGCGCGCACGGCCGCCGCGAGATCGCGCTTCAGGGCTTCGGCCGCCTCCGGCATGGTGCGGCGGCGCTCGGGGTGCGTCTCCTCACCCATGGCACGCAGCTGCTCGGAGATCTTGAGCACCTCCGCCGACATGTCGTCGCCGATCTCGCCGAGAGCGGCGAGCGCCCGGTTGAGGATCGTCGGGTAGTGCAGCGGGCAGATCGGGAACTGGTGCTCGTAGTGCCAGACGCTGAAGGCGCCCGCCGGCTCGTCGAACTTGAGCTCCAGCGTGCCCTTCTCCAGCGCCTCACCGTAGCGCTCGCCGAGGAAGGGGATGACGAGCTTGCCGTTGGCCCCGAGTCGCTCCCAGTCGATGTCGTAGGCGTTGGCCTGAGGCGACAGTCCGCCCCACTCCAGCACCGAGAGCCACCACGGATTGTCGGCTCCGCCGACGCCCATGTGGTTCGGGACGATATCGAGCAGGAGCTTGAGCCCGTGCGCGTGCATCGCGTCGGTGAAACTCCGAAAACCTTCCTCGCCGCCGATCTCCGGGTTGATCTGCGAGTGATCGACGATGTCGTAGCCGTGGGTCGAGCCCGGCCGCGCCCGCTGCAGGGGCGAGGCGTAGACGTGGCTGACGCCGAGCTTGGCCAGATACGGGACGATCTTTTCGGCGTCCGCGAAGGTGAAGCCCTCGTGGAATTGCAGGCGGTAGGTCGCCCGCGGCGGGGCCGAACTGAGCCGGGCGGCGCCCGAGCGGGGCCCGCGCGCCTCCGCCGAGAGCGCGGCGGCGAGCTTGGCCAGCGGCCCGCCGGGGGCGGCGATGTCCGACAGGTCGCGGTCGAGCTTGCGCCGCCAGTTCGGATAACCCTCGGTCGAGCCCGGCACGTTGGCCTGGGAGAGTTCGCCGACGACGTCCTCGTACTGGACGGCGGTCAGGATCGAGGGTGCGCGGGCGAGGTAGCGTGCGGCGGCCTCGAAGGGCGCGTGTTCCGGCGGCTCGGCGCTGGGGAGAAGCTGCTGCGAGGCCAAGGCCTCCGACAGGCGCCAGCGCTCGGAGACGCGTTCGTGGCGCTCGGCCTCGGCCCGCTCGGAATCGTAGAGGCCGAGCGACTGGCGCGTATCGGTGTCGACGCCGCGCCACCAGCCGACGAAGGTCGGCAGGTCGTGGGTGGTGATCGCGGTGAGCGCGTCCTTCGGATAGGCGTCCGGCGCCTTGAAGGCCCCGCCTTCCTGCCGCTCGAAGGCGAGGATGCGGTAGCTGAGGATGCCCGACGCCATCAGGGCGTCGGAGAAGCCTTCCGGTGCCGTGCCGAGGTCTTCGGCGATGACGAGGCACTTGGCGCGGTGGCTCTCCAGCCGCAGCACCGCCAGCATCGGCTCGAACGGCATGGCGACGTAGGCGCCCTCTCGGGCGGATTTACCCAGCGGGATCAGGAACAGCCGGGCGAGCTGGAAGGCGTGATCGATTCGGATCGCGCCCGCGTGGCGCATGTTGGCCTTCACCAGCGCCCGGAAGGCCTTCAGGCCGTCGCGCTCCATCTCCAGCGGATCGAAGGCGGGCAGGCCCCAATCCTGGCCCTTGGGAGCCAGCAGATCGGGCGGCGCGCCGATGGAGACGCCGTTGGCGAAGCGCTCGGGGTGCGACCAGATCTCCGAGCCGCCGCGATCCGCGCCCACCGCGAGGTCGCGGTAGAGCCCGAGCCGCATGCCGGTTTCCAGCGCGATCTCGGACGAAGCCTTGAGCTGGCTGTCGGCAAGGTATTGCAGGAAGACGTGATAACCGACGCGGTCGGCGTTCTCCGCGGCGAAGGCCCGGACGGCCTCGGTGCCGGCCCGGCGGTACTCTTCCGGCCAGTCGCCGAGCCAATGGGCGCCCTGATTGCGAAAATGCTCGGACAGGGCGTCGAAGATCGCGTGCGAGGCGAGGTTCTCGCCGCCCTCCTCGCGGAACGCCGAGAAGGCGGCATCCGCACCGCGGCGGGCCTCCGAAGCTTCCCAATAGGCTTCCAGAACGGGGCTCAGCACCTCCCAGACGCCGGCGTGATCGACGAGGGCCGTGTCGCGCAGCGCTTCGATGCGGGCGCGGTGGCTCTCCAAGACCTCCGCCGCGCGGCTCCCGGCAAAACCCGGAAGGGCCCCAGGCTCGATGTAGAGCGTCTCCAAGAAGAGACGCGAGGACGGTGAGTAGGGCGAGATCTTGGTCCGGTCGCTCGGAAACAGTGCGTGAGCCGGGCTGAGGCCCAGGAACGAGGCGCCGCGCAGGCCCGCGTCGCGGGCGGCGCGGCCGGCATCCGCATAGGTGCCGATGCCGAGATTGGTCGGCGAGCGCAGGCCGTAGAGCTGGGTCGCGAGGCCCCAATCGCGGGCGCCGTCCTCGGCATAGGCGCGGGGACGCCAGCAGCGCTGCGGCGCGGCGACGACCCAGCTATCGGCCTTGGCCTCACCGAAGCTCACGGTGAGCCGGTGATAGCCCGGCGTCAGCGGCGGCAGGTCGAAGCCGACGCCCTCGGCGGTGGGCATCAGCGCCGCGCGGCCTTCGCGGGCGCGGTCGTGTTCGTCCACCAGCCGCCACGCCACGGTGCCGGAGGTTTCGTTCGTCCGCAGCTTCACGCGTAGGGAGCGGCGCGCTTCGGCTGCCAGCAGCGGCGGGGCGAGGCGTGCGCGCACCGCCTCGACGGCTTCCAGGCTCCGGGCGATCTCTTCGGGGTTGCCGGCCGGGAAGCCGAGGGCTTCGAGCATCCCGCGCCGCGCCTCCAGCGGGGTATCGACCCGCTGCCCGAAGGCGTCGGTAAAGCCGTCGGCGATGCCGACGAGGGAAGCGAGGGTTTCGAGGGTCACGTCGCGTCCGCTCACTTCACGTCACCGAGGAGAAACAGGCCGCCCCAGGCGCCGAGCTGCCCGCTCTGGCGCGAATAGCCGTTCGACCAGATCACCTGACCGCCGCTCGTATCCACCGCGTGGTCGTCGTCGCCGAAGTTGGCGACGAAGCGCAGCGAGCCGCCCTCGTAGCGCCACGTCACGTCGATCACCCCCGGCACGGAGAGGTCCGTGGTCGCGCCGCGATAGGCGGTCTTGGTCAGGGGCACGACGTTCTGGTGGCGGATCTGGAGCAGGTTGCGGGTGTCGGCCCAGACCGCCCGGTGCGGCTCGCGCTCGGCCTCGTCCCAGTCGATCTTCGAGTCCGTGAAGGTCTTTTCCTCCGTCGGATCGGGGATCACCGAGGTGTCGTCGGCAAACGCCGCAAAGCTCTTGAACTCGCGGCGGCGCCCCTCGCGCACCGCCTTGTTCAGTTCCTCGTCCGGCGCGAAGTCGACGAAGAACAGGAACGGCGCCGAGGCCGACCATTCCTCGCCCATCCACAGCATCGGGATCTGCGGCGCGAGCAGCAGGCCGGCTCGCGCCAGCGCCAGCTTTTGCGGGTCGGCGAGATGGCTCAGCCGCTCGCCCAGCGCGCGGTTGCCGACCTGATCGTGGTTCTGCAGGAAGGTGACGAAGGCGGACGGCGGCAGGTGCGCCGAGGGCTCGCCGCGGGGATGGTTGTCGAGCGTCGGGAACGGCTCGCCCTGATAGGCGAAGCCCTCGGCGAGGCTGCGGGCCAGATGCTCGATCGGCCGATCCGCGAAGCTCGCATAGTAGCCGGCGTCCTCTCCCGTCAGCAGCACGTGCCAGCCGTGATGGAGATCGTCGGCCCATTGCGCGGTGTGGAGGATCGGCTTGGCCTGCCCGTCGCGCTCCAGCCAGGAGGCCTGATTGGCCTCGTTCTCGAGGATCAGGTGGATGTGCCGGTCGGGGAAATTCTTGCGGATGGTCTCGGCCAGCTCGGCCAGGAAGTGTTTTTCCGAGTCGTCGAGAATGGCGTGGACGGCGTCGAAGCGGATGCCGTCGAAATGGTATTCCTCCAGCCAGTACAGCGCGTTCTCGATGAAGTAGTCGCGGACGACCCGGCTCGATTCCTTGCCGTCGAAGTTGATTCCGGCGCCCCACGGCGTCTGATGGCGCTCGGTGAAGAAGGTCTTGGCGTAGGAATGCAGGTAATTCCCGGCCGGGCCGAAATGGTTGTAGACGCAATCGATCAGCACCATCAGGCCCTTGGCGTGGGCGGTGTCGATCAGGTGCTTCAGCGCCTCCGGGCGGCCGTAGGCCGAGTCCGGCGCGTAGGGCAGCACGCCATCGTAGCCCCAGTTGCGGGTGCCCTTGAAGTCGGCGAGCGGCAGCAACTCGATTGCCGTAATGCCGAGATCGAGCAGGTCGTCCAGGCGCTTCTCAAGCCCGGCATAGGTGCCTTCGGGGGTCGCCGCGCCGACATGCACCTCGTAGACGACAGCCTCTTCCCAGGGGCGGCCCTTCCAGTCCGCGTCGGTCCAGTCGAAGGCGGCCGGGTCGATCACCTCGGACAGGCCCGAGACGTCCTCCGGCTGGAAGCGCGAGGCCGGGTCCGGCACCACGAGATCGCCATTGATCCTGAAGCCGTAGCGGGCGCCGGCCTTGACGCCCGGCACGGTCGCCACGCGCCAGCCTTCGCCGGCATCCGAGATCGGATGATCCGTGCCATCGACCACGAGGGTCACGTCGTCGGCGGTGGGGGCCCAGAGGGCGAACCGCACCCCGTCCTCGGCCGCTTCGCTGCCGAACCGCATCGCATGGGCGCGCCGCATCAGGCCACCGCTCTCCGCTGGAAGATCAAAGGTCGTGTCGGCCCGGCGGGCGGTCCTCGTGTCTCACAAGGCGCCGCGCCACGGCTTGTTCCCCGAACCGGCAGTTATGGCGGTGCCGGCCTGCGGCAACCGTACGGGCGAGAGGAATCGCTGCACTGCACGCGAAATCCTCCGAACGCAAAAAAAGGCGCCCTGCCGTTTCCCGGCGGGGCGCCTTCCGTCTTCTTCGGTGCCTCGATCCCGAGAGATGGTCAGGATCGCGACGTCCGGCGGGCGAGGGTTACGCCTGGACCGTCGGGCCGCCGCCCTCGGAGCGGCGCTTGGCCATGAAGGCGTCGAACTGCTCGCGGTCTTTCGCCCGCTTCAGCTCTTCGACGAACTCGGCGAAGGCTTCGCTCTCTTCCTGAAGCGCGCGGCGGCGGGCCTCCAGGCGCTCCAACTCGGCGCTGCGATACTCCTCGAACGCCCAGTTGCCGCTTGCAGTACGGCCGAAGCCGGTATTGCCCTTGGCGGCGTCAAAAGCGCGGGCGAAGCGCGACTGGCCGTTGGTGCTGCCAAAGCTCCACGCGCCGGAGCGGGCGAACTCGCGCATCTGGTCGAGGGCTGGATAGCCGGCGATCTTCCAGGCCACGTAGGCGACCGCCACGGGCCAGACGTAGATGAAGCTCACGACGATGGCGCCAATCTCGATCGAGCGCTTCGGGAACGGGCCGCTGCGGCAGGACGCGCCACGGGACCAGGGAGAGGTAGAGGACGTGTTCACGGCTGCATGGCTCCGGTGTGAATGTGAACAACATTCACATGCGGGGCCGCCTGCGCGGTTTCAAGGGGAGCCGCCTAAGAGCAATCGTTCGAAGAACGATTGTACCGCGTCACCGGGCGCGAAGAGCGCCCCGAAGAACGGTCTCCTTGGCGGCCTCGGCTCTGCCGGGGCGCCTAGCGGAGCGATTAGCCTAGGGCCGCGGACGCGGCCGCCGGCGCTTGAGGCCAAGACGAAAGGAAAGACCAAGGCGCTTGCCCTGAATCAGGGCGAGGTCCTTGGCCTTTCACCGGCTCCATGCACGAGGGCCAGCACGCCCGCGCGCAGCAGCTCGTACTTGTCGGGACCGCTCTTCGGCAGCTGGCCCGCGGCCGAGAGCGTGGCGATGCCGTGCGACAGCGCCCAGACTTCGAGCGCCAGGAAACGCGGATCGACGCCGTTGAAGCCCTCGGGGAAGGTCGCGTTCAGGGCTTCGACCAACAGGTCGAACGGGTTCGGCCGGTCGGGTGCGGGCGCAGCGGCGGCGGCGCCCCGCACCTCGAAGATCGCCGCGTAGTAGCCGGGCTCCTCCTCGGCGAAGGCGAGGTAGGCCTCGCCCATGCGGGTGAAGCGCTCCAACGGCGTGCCGCGGCCGGCGAGCGCCCGCGCCAGCCGTTCGGCCAAGTCGGAGAAGCCGCGGCCGGCGACCTCTTCGAGCAGCGCCTCGCGTCCGCGGAAATGGCGGTAGAGGGCGGCGGGCGTCACGCCGACGAGGCGGGCCGCATCGACCAGCGTGAAGCCGCCGATGCCGCGCTCGGCGATGAAGCGGCGCGCCGCCTCGATCAGCGCCTCCTTGAGGTTGCCGTGGTGGTAGCTGCGCCGGTCGCCCGGTCCCTCGCGCCAGGGTCGCACCCCTCGCCTCCTCGCTCCGGCGGCCGTCCGTGCCGCTCATGGGTGACGCGCGAGCCGCCCCCCAAGTTCGGCGGCGGCGCACGAAAGCGCCTTTTCTCGCGAGTCGCGCGGCGAGTCGACTGCTTCGTGCGGCACGCGCTGACTTCTCCCACGGACGGGCTTGACGGGGCCGGCAAATGAAACGTTATAAAGTTACAAATCTAAGGAGCCCCGATGCCCGCCACTGACCTCCGTCTCCCCGTCACCGTGCTGTCCGGCTTCCTCGGCGCGGGCAAGACGACCCTGCTCAACCACGTGCTCAACAACCGCGAGGGACGCCGTGTCGCGGTGATCGTCAACGACATGAGCGAGGTGAACATCGACGCCGACCTTTTACGCGCAGGCGGGGCCGATCTCTCCCGCACCGACGAGCGGCTGGTGGAGATGACCAATGGCTGCATCTGCTGCACGCTCCGCGACGACCTCCTGGCCGAGGTGCGCCGCCTCGCGGGTGAGCGCCGGTTCGATTATCTGCTGATCGAGGGCACCGGCATCGCCGAGCCGCTGCCCGTCGCCTCGACCTTCTCGTTCCGCGACGAGGCCGGCCACGCGCTCGCCGACGTCGCCCGGCTCGACACGATGGTCACCGTGGTCGATGCCGTGAATCTGCTGAGAGATTACGGCTCGAACGAGTTCCTCAAGGATCGCGGCGAGACGGCGGGCGCCGAGGATACCCGCACCCTGGTCGATCTCCTCGTCGAGCAGATCGAGTTCGCCGACGTGGTGGTGATCAACAAGGCCGGGGACGTGAGCGCCGAGCAACTCGACCTCGTCCGCTCGGTGGTGCGCGGGCTCAACGCCGATGCCCGCATCGTCGAGGCCGCGCATGGGCGCGTGCCCCCGGAAAAGATCCTCGATACCGGCCTGTTCGACGAAGAGAAGGCGCAGGAGCACCCGCTCTGGTTCAAGGAGCTCTACGGCGCCCACGAGCACGTGCCGGAGACCGAGGAATACGGCATCGGCTCCTTCGTCTACCGGGCGCGCCGGCCGTTCGACCCGCAGAAGTTCCAGGCCTTCGTCAACGCCACCTGGCCGGGGCTCATTCGCGCCAAGGGCCATTTCTGGCTCGCCACCCGGCCCGATTGGGTCGGCGAGTTCTCGCTCGCGGGCGCGGTGGCGCATGTCGGCGCCATGGGCTTCTGGTGGGCGGCGGTGCCGCGCCGCCGCTGGCCCGAGGAAGAGATCTTTCGCGAGCGGCTGCACTCCGTTTGGAGCGACAATTGGGGCGACCGGCGCCAGGAGCTCGTCTTCATCGGCCGCGACATGGACCGCGCCGCGATCACCGCCGCGCTCGATGCCTGCCTCGTCGGCGCCGAGGAGGCGCGGTTCGAACCGGAGGCCTATCGCCATCTGGCCGATCCGTTCCCGGAATGGCACCGGGCGGCGGCCTGATGGGCTTCGTCACCTTACGCGACTGGCGCGCCCGCTCGGCGGCGCTCGCTCAAGCGGCCGCTCGGGCCAAGGCGCTCATCGCCCCGGCCCTCGGGCTGACCGAGGAGGACGCGCTCTCGGTCAACGAGATCGTCTGCCACGATCCCGCCTGCCCCGGGGCCGAGACCGTGGTGCTGGTGATGCGCGCGGGCGAGCCGACCCGGGCGCTCCGTCTCCCCTGCGGGCTCGATGCGGTGACGGAAGCCGAGGCGGCGGCGTTGGCGGTGGAAGAGGCCGCTTTGCGCGGCGTTTGAAAGCCGGCTTTCATCATTCCGTCGTGGAGCCCGTGGGAGTAGGCCAGGGAAACACCATCCGCCTCACGGCCCGAGACTGCCATGACCATCAAGCTGCGACCGCTGGAGCGCGAGGACCTCCTCTTCGTGCATCAGCTGAACAACAACGACAGCATCATGCGCTACTGGTTCGAGGAGGCCTACGAGTCCTTCGCCGAACTGGCGCAGCTCTACGAGCGCAACATCCACAATCAGACCGAACGGCGCTTCATCATCGCCACCGAGCGCAGCGAGCCCGCCGGGATGGTCGAGCTCGTCGAGATCAATCACCTGCATCGCCGCTGCGAATTCCAGATCGCGATCCACCCCGACCATCAGGGGAAGGGCTACGCCAAGCGCGCCACCCGCATCGCCATCGACTACGCGTTCAAGGTGCTCAACATCCACAAGCTCTACCTGCACGTGGACAAGGACAACAAGCGCGCCGCCGGCATCTACGAGAGCTGCGGCTTCCGCCCCGAGGGCATCCTCCGGGACGAGTTCTTCGTGAACGGCCGCTACCGCGACGCGGTGCGGATGTGCCTGTTCCAGCCGCACTACCTCGCCGAGCGCGGTGCAGGGGATGTGGCCGAGCCGGTCTTGAAGACCTGAGTTTTGGGACGATTGACCATGTGAGACGGGCACGGTCCGGTCCATCGGCCCGAAAACGAAACCGGCCCCACCCGCATCGGGTGGGAGCCGGATTCCTCTCGGAATGTTCGAAGCCGTGCCTCTTCGAGGGCGCGGCTCGAGGCTGAGCCTTACCGGCCGCCGGCCCCCTCGCGGCCACCGGCGCCGCCGCGGCCGGATTCCATGCCGCCCGAAGCGCCGCCCTTCATGCCGCCGGCCTCGCCGCCGCGCATGGCGCCGCCCATCGAACCGCGGTCGGCGCCGCCCTTGTCGGAGGCGTTGCGGACGTTGTCGCCGCCCTCGCCGCCGCGCATTCCGGCATTGCGCATGCCGTCACGCTCCATGCCCTTGCCCTCCTTGCCGGCGCGCATGTCCTTGTCGTTCATGCCACGGTCGTTCATGCCCTTGTTGCGGGCCTGCTCGCCGCGCATCTCGTTGCGCTGCGAATCGCGGGTCTCGGTGCGGCTGGCGTTGCGCATATCGGTGCGGCTGGAGCGGCTCTCGCTGAAGCCGGCATTGATCGCCCCGCCGCGGCGTTCGGTGGTCGAGACCGTGGTGGAGAGGCGACGGTATTCCGGCGAACCGTAGAGGACGCGCTGGCCGCGGATCGTCACGTAGCGGCGCTCCTCGCCGACGCTGACCAGACGGCGGTACTGGGGCGAGCCGTAGATCACCCGCTGGCCGCGGATGGTGACGTAGCGGCGGCTTTCGCCCCCGACGCTGACGAGACGACGGTATTCGGGCGAGCCGTAGATCACCCGCTGACCGCGGATCGTCACGTAGCGGCGCGGGCCGGAGGTGTGGCGCTCGGTCACGATCAGGCGGCGATACTCGGGCGAGCCGTAGACGACGCGCTGACCGCCGATGAACACGAACCGGCCCTCGCGGCGGTAGCCGCCGTCCACCGTGGTCGAGCGCACGTCGGTGCGGCTGCTGACGCGGGTGCGGTCGCTGTCGCGGGCGCTGAAGCGCTCGCTGCGGTCGCCGCGCATCCGCTCGCCGCGCTCACCGCGGTCGCCCCGCTCGGCGGTGTCGCGGTCGCGGCCGGCGCGCCCGTCCATGCCGCGCTCGCCGCGGGCCTCGCCACGGGCCATGTCGCCCTTCTGGTCGGCTTTGCCGCCCTTGCCCTCGGCCTTGTCCATGTCGCCGCCGCGACCACCCGCTTCGCGGCCGGCCATATCGCCCTTCATGCCGCCCCGCTCGGCCTTGTCGGCCTTCATGCCGGCGCCGCCGCGCTCGGCACCCATGCCCTCGCCGCCGCGGGACTGCATGCCGCCCGAGGACGCGCCCTGCTCGGCGCCGGCCTTCATGCCGCCGCGCTCCGCGCCCGCACCGGCCGCACCTTGAGCGTAAACCGAGGTGCTCATCAGCAAGGCCGCAAGACCAAGTGCAACCGTTCTCATCGGCGTAACCTCCAAATTCGAAAGACGCCTTCAAACGCGGCAAATGTCGAAACGGTTCGCCAAAAAACTTGACGATTGGAGACGATTTTTGTGCATCACCGTCCCCGCTTCGCATTGAATAGAGCTTGGCCGTAAGCGCGGGGTTGGCTCCAGAGGGCTGCGATAACTACCGGGTCGAACGGACCGTTCCCCGCGAATGCAGAAGACGGCGCGCGCGGCCGGAGCGGTCCTCTCGGCGGTGGAGCGAACCGCGGCGGCGCCACCGAGACCGTCCGCCCCTGCGCAATCGGCCCAAACGTCTTGCATCCGCCCGATTTTCTGCCGAAGAGGCCGCATTCAGCCGGACAGGGTCACCGGAACGGGGCGGCAACGGCCGCGTCGCGTGCGTCGAGCGGGGAGCGTTGAGACCGATGAGCGAAGAGCCGCGGGAGCTGGGATCGGCCGATATCCAGAAGGTTCTGGAATTGCTGCCCCACCGCTACCCGTTCCTGATGATCGACAAGATCATCGAGATCGATCGCGACGAGAGCTGCATCGGTATCAAGAACGTCACCGCCAACGAGCCGCAATTCACCGGGCACTTCCCCGGCATGCCGGTCTTCCCCGGCGTGCTCCTGATCGAGGCCATGGCCCAGACGGCGGGCGCGATCTGCTGCCGTCATCTCATCGGTGACAAGGCGGGTGAGCTGAAGACCAAGCAGGTCTTCTTCATGACCATCGACAAGTGCAAGTTCCGCAAGCCCGTCGTCCCCGGCGATCAGGTGCGGCTGCACATGACCAAGATGAAGCAGCGCAAGACGATGTGGTGGTTCCGCGGCGAGGCCCGTGTCGACGGCACCCTCGTCGCCGAAGCCGAGATCGGCGCCATGCTGGTGACGGAGTGAGCGCCGTGCAAGAAGGCCTTCACCCGGGCATCCACCCCAGCAGCGTGATCGAGGACGGTGCCCGCCTCGGCGAGGGCGTGCGGATCGGCCCGTTCTGCCATGTCGGCCCCGAAGTCGTCCTCGGCGATGGCTGCGAGCTGATCAGCCACGTCGTGGTCGCCGGCCGCACCACGGTCGGGGCCCGGACCAAGATCTACCCCTTCGCCTCGATCGGCCATCCGCCGCAGGACCTGAAGTATCGCGGCGAGCCCTCGACGCTCACGGTCGGCGCCGATTGCCTGATCCGCGAGGGCGTGACGATGAATCCCGGCACCGCGGGCGGCGGCCTGGAGACCACGGTCGGCAACCACTGCGCCTTCCTGGCCAACAGCCATGTCGGCCACGATTGCCGCGTGGGCGACCACGTGATCTTCTCCAACAACGTGATGCTCGCCGGTCATTGCACGGTGGGCAACTACGCGATCCTCGGCGGCGGTGCGGCGGTGATCCAGTTCGCCCGCGTCGGCGACCACGCCTTCGTCGGCGGCCTCTCCGGGCTGGAGAACGACTGCATCCCCTACGGCATGGTGCTGGGCAACCGCGCCTACCTCTCGGGGCTCAACATCATCGGCCTGCAGCGCCGCGGCTTCTCCCGCGAGGACATCCATGCCCTGCGCCGCGCCTACCGCCTGCTCTTCGCGCAGGAGGGCACGCTGATGGAGCGGGTCGAGGACGTGGCTGCCGAATTCGACACCCATCCGGCGATCCACGAGATCCTCTCCTTCATCCGCGAGGGCGGCAAGCGCTCGATCTGCACCCCCCGCGCCGTCGCCGCGGCGGTTTGATCCCGTGGCGTCCTCCCGGCCGCTCGCGTTGGTGGCCGGGGCGGGCCGCCTGCCCGAACTCGTAGCCGCCTCCCTGGAGCGGGCGGGCCGGCCGTTCCGGGTGCTGGCCGTGCGCGGCTTCACCGAGCGGGCGATGCGGGCCCGCGCCGACGCGACCGTCGATCTTCTCGACATCCCCGGCACCCTGCGCATCCTCAAGGACTGGGCGCCGGACGCCGTGGTGCCGGCGGGCGGCGTCGCCCGCCCGAGCCCGGCGGCGCTGCTCAACGCCGCCCACGCGGTGAAGAACCGCGACATCCTGCGGGGGCTGGCCGGCGGCGACGACCGCCTGCTGCGCGCCGTGCTGTCGCTGCTCGAAGAGAACGGCCACCGGGTGCTCGGCGTGCACGAAGTCGCCCCGGATCTGCTCGGGCGGCCCGGCCGGTTCGGGACGCACGCACCGGACAGCGACGCCGCGCTCTCCATCGCCACCGGCCGCGCCATGCTCGGCGCGCTGAGCCCGTTCGATGTCGGGCAGGCGGCGGTGGTCGCCGCCGAGCGGGTGATCGCCGTCGAAGGCCCCGAGGGCACCGACCGGATGCTGCTGCGTGCCCGGGCGCTCGGCCGCAAGCCGTTCGGCTACGGCAGCGCGCCGAAGGGTACGGTGCTGGTGAAGCTGCCCAAGCTCGGCCAGGACCTGCGCATCGATCTGCCGGCCATCGGCCCGCGCACGGTGCAGCGTGCGGCCGCCGCGGGCTGCGCCGGCATCGCCATCGGGGCCGGCTACACCCTGGTGATCGATGTCGATCGGACCGTCGCCGCGGCCGATGCCGCCGGCCTCTTCCTCGTCGGCCTGGAGGTCGCGCCGTGAGCCCCCACCGAACGATCTGGCTGGTGGCGGGCGAGGATTCCGGCGACCAGCTCGGCGCCAAGCTGATCCGCGCGCTGCGCGCCCTCTCGCCCGCGCCGCTGACGCTGGGCGGCGTCGGCGGCGAGGCGATGGCGGCGGAGGGCTTCACCTCGCTGTTTCCCATCGATGACGTGGCGGTGATGGGCTACCTGCCGGTGCTGGCCCGCGCCCGCACCCTTCTGCGGCGCATCCGCGAGACCGTGGACGACGTGGTCGCAGGCCGCCCCGACGTGCTCGTCATCATCGACAGCCCCGGCTTCACCCACGCCGTCGCGACCCGTGTGCGCCAGCGCCTGCCCGATCTGCCGATCGTCGATTACGTCTCGCCGAGCGTCTGGGCGTGGCGGCCGTGGCGGGCCAAGGGCATGGTGCCCTTCATCGACCACGTGCTCGCCCTCCTGCCCTTCGAGCCGGAGGCGCATCGGCGGCTGGGCGGCCCGCCCTGCTCTTACGTCGGTCATCCGCTGATCGAGCGGCTCTCCGAGCTGCGCCCCTCCCCCGAGGAGCAGGCGATCCGGGAGGGCCGGCCGCCGGTGCTCGCGGTGCTGCCGGGCTCGCGCCGCTCCGAGATCGAGCGGCTGATGCCGGTCTTCGGCCGGGCGATCGCGGAACTGACCCGGCGCGTCGGCCCGTTCGAGATCGAGCTGCCGGCGGTGAGCCGCCATAAGGCGTTGATCGAGCGCCTCGCGGTGGCTTGGGATCGGCATCCCCGCATCGTTCACGGTGAGGCCGCCAAGCACGCGACCTTCCGCCGGGCGCGGGCGGCGCTCGCGGCGTCCGGCACCGTCACCCTCGAACTGGCTCTGTCGGGCGTGCCGATGGTGGTGGCCTACAAGGTCTCGCGGGTCGAAGAGGTGATCGCGCGGCGCCTGATCCAGGTGCCGACCATCGTCCTGCCGAACCTGATCCTGTCCGAGAACGCCATGCCGGAATTCGTGCAGGCCGAGTGCACGCCCGAGCGCCTCGCCGACACCCTGGCGCCGCTGATGGCCGGCGGCCCCGCTCGCCGCACCCAGCTCGATGCGCTCGGCCGCATCGACGGCATGATGCGGCTCGAAAACGACGAGGAGCCGAGCCGGGCGGCGGCCCGCATCGTGCTCTCGGCGAGGCGGGCTTCATGAGTGCCCCCGATATGAGCGCGCCCGACCCGATCCGGGTCTACGTCGATGCCGATGCCTGCCCGGTCAAGGACGAGGTGTTTCGCGTCGCCGGGCGCTACGGGCTCCATGTGTTCGTGGTCTCGAACGGCTTCCTCAATCTGCCCCGGGAGCCCTGGATCGAGCGGGTGATCGTCGGCGACACGTTCGACGCCGCCGACGATTGGATCGCGGAGCGGGCAAGCCCCGGCGCCGTGGTCATCACCGCGGACGTGCCGCTGGCGAGCCGCTGCGTGAAGGCCGGCGGGGTCGCCTTGAGCCCCACCGGAAAGGCCTTCACCGACGCGTCCGTGGGCATGGCGCTCGCCACCCGCAACCTGATGCAGGAGTTGCGCGAGGCCGGCGCCATCACCGGCGGCCCGAAGCCGTTCTCGAAGAGCGACCGCTCCGCGTTCCTGGGCGCGCTCGACCGGGCCATCGTGCGGCTTCGGCGCGAGCGCGGGATTCGGTAGACGGTTCGTCGCGCCGCCGGGCTGGCGGCGTTCGGAAAAAAACTCAGTGACGGTCGTCGGGGGACGGCGGCAGGGGCATGACCTCGATGCCCTCCTCCGCCAGTTCCCGCGCCTCGTGCGGGGTCGCCTCGCCGTAGATCGGGCGGCCTTCCGCGTCGCCGTAATGGATCGCCCGCGCCTCCTCGGCGAAGCGGTCGCCGACATGTTCGGCGGTCGAGACCACGTGCTCGCGCACCGCCTTGAGCAGGGCGCGCAGGCGCCGCTCCGGTTCGGCGATCATCGGCATCGGGCCGGCGACGGGAGCGGTGGGAGGCGGATTCGCGACCGCAGGGAGGCCGGCCGAGGCGGACGGCTCGGCGGCGGGGCGGCGGTCGCGGTCGGTGCGGGCGACCGCCGGGGCCATCGGCGCCTTGCTCACCTTCGCCGAATCGCAGACCGGGCAGGTCACGAGGCCGCGTTCCGTCTGCTCGTCATAGGCCGAGCCAGAGGGGAACCAGCTCTCGAAGCTGTGGCCGGCATCGCAGACGAGGGTGTAGCGGATCATTCTCGTGAGGGCCTCGGGCGCGGACAGAGCCGGACCGCGGGCGGAAAAGATAACAAAAGATCAGGCTCGGCGCACGTCGAAGGGGCGTGCATGGGCCAGGGTGGGGATGCGGGCGCGGGCGTCCGCGACGCGGGCGAGATCGATCTCGGCAAGGATGATGCCGGGCGCATCGCCCTCGGCCTCGGCCAGGATGCGGCCCCAGGGATCGACGATGAGCGAGTGTCCGAAGGTCTCGCGCCCGTCCTCGTGCCGCCCGCCCTGGGCCGCCGAGATCATGAACGAGCCGGTCTCGATGGCGCGCGCCCGTTGCAGGACGTGCCAGTGCGCCTCGCCGGTCTGGCGGGTGAAGCAGGCGGGCGCCGTCAGCACCGTGGCGCCGGCCTCCGCCAGCGCCCGGTAGAGGGCGGGGAAGCGCAGATCGTAGCAGATGGTGAGGCCGAAGGCCGCGAGCGGCGTCTCGGCCACGACCGCGCAGGCGCCGCCGGAATAGGTCGCCGATTCGCGCCAGCTCTCGCCGTTGGGCAGATCGACGTCGTAGAGGTGGAGCTTGTCGTAGGAGGCGCGGATCGCGCCCTCGGCATCGATCAGGAACGCCCGGTTGGCGATCTTCTCGCCTTCGCGGATCGCCAGGGAGCCGATCTGAAGCACGATGCCGGTTTCCCGGGCAACCTCGCGCAGGGCGGCCAAGGTGGCGTCGGAATCCTGCGGGCCGACATGGGCGAACAGGGCGTCGCGGTCGCGCTCGATCAGCGAGGTGGTCTCCGGCGTCTGGACGTAGGCCGCGCCCGCGCGCGCCGCATCGCGAACGGCCTCGATCGCAGCCGCGCGGTTGGCGGCCGGATCGCGCCCGCCGCGCATCTGCACGCAGGCGGCGACGAACTTCGACGCGTCGCTCATGCGGCCAGCAGCGGATCGAGCCCGCCCGCCCGGTCGAGGGCGTAGAGGTCGTCGCAGCCGCCGACATGGCGGTCGCCGACGAAGATCTGCGGCACGCTGGTGCGCCCGCCGGCCCGCTGGACCATCGCGGCCCGCGCGCCTGCCGTCTTCTCGACGTCGATCTCGGTGAAGGCCACGCCCTTGTCGCGCAGCAGGCTCTTGGCCGCCGAGCAATAGGGACACCAGGCCGTGGTGTAGAGGGTGACCGGCTGCATGGTCGTTCGTACGCCCGACGGGAGGAGCAGCCGATATAGGCGAGAGGGGCCGATCTTCCTACAGCGAGAGCGGTCGCTCCCGCTGTTTTTGCCTTGCCCTCAAGCGCCGGCGTCCGCGACCTCAGGCTTCTCGCGTCGCCGGACGGCCTCCGCTTTCGCCGAGGCCCGCTGCGCGGGGCGCTCTTCGCGCCCGGCCATACGGCACGGGTCTTCCGGCGGGTTCCGTCGGCGGACGTTCAGCCTGCCGCGCCTCAAGCCGCAGCGAGCAGCTTCTCGACCTCGTTGACGAGTTCGCGCAGGTGGAAGGGCTTGGAAAGGACCTTTGCGTCCTTGGGCGCCTTCGAATCCGGATTCAGCGCCACGGCGGCGAAGCCCGTGATGAACATCACCTTGATGTCGGGATCGAGCTCGGTGGCGCGGCGCGCCAGCTCGATGCCGTCCATCTCCGGCATGACGATGTCGGTGAGCAGGAGCTCGAACGGCTCCTCGCGCAGGCGGTTGTAAGCGGAGAGACCGTTGTCGAACGACAGCACGTCGTAGCCGGCGTTCTGCAACGCCTTGGCCAGGAACCGCCGCATGTCGTTGTCGTCTTCCGCCAGCAGGATCTTCATCGCACGACGTCCCGATGCCTCTACGCCCTGGGGTGTTCATTCCATAAAGCGGCGGCATGGTAAACACGGGGTTAAGGTCGTGGTTAACGCCAGGCCGCTCGCCGGACCGTCGGCAGCCCGGCGCGATGCAGTAGACAGCCCGGCCCCGCCGCCGCAAAGTGGCGAAATGTCCCCCGTCCGCCACAGATCGGCGCCCGCCACGCGATGAGCCTCTCCCCCGCCGACGGAAACGAGACGTTCGACCCGCCCTTCGTCGTGGACGAGCCCGCCACGCACGCCGTTCCCTTCGTGTTCAACGCGCCGCATTCGGGCGCGCATTATCCGCCGGCCTTCCTCGCCGCCTCCCGGCTCGACGCGCTGACCCTGCGCCGCTCGGAGGATGCCCATGTCGACCGGCTGTTCGCGTCCGTGGTCGGTCTCGGCGCGCCCCTGATGCGGGCGCATTTTCCCCGCGCCTATCTCGACCTGAACCGCGAGCCCTACGAACTCGACCCGCGCATGTTCACCGGGCGCCTGCCCTCCTACGCCAACACCCGCTCCATGCGGGTCGCCGGGGGGCTCGGCACGGTGCCACGCATCGTCGCCGACGGGCAGGAGATCTACCGCGAGCGGCTGCCCGTCGAGGAGGCGGTGACGCGGATCGAGACGCTCTACAAGCCGTATCACCGGACCCTACGCGGCCTGATCCAGCGCACGGCGCGGACCTTCGGCAAGGCGATCCTGATCGATTGCCACTCGATGCCGTCCTCCAGCCTCGGGCGGGAGGAGAGTGCGCAGGCCGATTTCGTGCTGGGCGACCGGTTCGGGACGAGCTGCGCCCCGGGCCTCACCGAAGGCGTCGAGATGCGCCTGCGGGCGTTCGGCTACCGGGTGGTGCGCAACAAGCCCTATGCCGGCGGCTTCATCACCGAGCATTACGGCGAGCCGGGGCTCGGGCGGCACGCGCTGCAGATCGAGATCAACCGGGCGCTCTACATGAACGAGCAGTCGCTCGCCCTCACCGCGGGCTTCGGCCCGTTGGCTCAGCATCTTGCCCAGGTGATCGCCGAAGTCGCGGCCGAAACGGTCGATACGACACCGCTTGGGATCGCCGCCGAGTAGAACGTTTGATTGCGCCGCCGCCCTGCCGGGGCGCTGACAACCGAACCCGCAATCGACGACCGGCCGTGACGTTTCCCAAGCCGCGCGTCACGGGTGGATTCAGGTTTCCGCTGCGCGGCCCGGGAACGACCGCAGAACAAACCGGATCCCGAAACAAAAAAAGGCCGCCCCGATGGAGGGCGGCCCGAAGTCTAGGGAGGAAACGCCCAAGAAGGGCTGCGGGACCGCGACGCCATCGCGATCTCGCAATGCACAATTCGCATCGCGGTGCACCAAATGCAAGGCCGGTGGGAACGTTTCCATCTGCGCCGTGCGCATGCCTCAGACGCGCTGTTGCATGGAACCCGCTGCAAACGAAGGCCCGTCCGGGCGGCGGCATCCCGGATGGCCCTTCAAGTTCCTCGCTTGTCGAGGTTTTTCGAAAATCCGCCTCGAACCGTCAGGGCCCCGGCCTAACCGAGCAGGGCACGGATCTCGGCTTTGAGGGCCTCGGCGAGCTCGGGCCGCTCCAGGCCGTAGGCGAGGTTGGCGGTGAGGAAACCGATCTTCGAGCCGGTGTCGTAGGTGCGCCCGTCGAAGCGCATGCCGTAGAACTTCTGCTGCTCCGAGAGGCGGATCATCGCGTCGGTGAGCTGGATCTCGCCGCCGGCCCCCTTGTCGCCGCGCTCCAGGATCGAGAAAATCTCGGGCTGGAGGATGTAGCGGCCGGAGATGATGAAGTTCGACGGCGCGGTGCCCTGTTTGGGCTTCTCGACCATGCCGGTGATCTCGAAGGTCTGGCCGAAGGTCTCGCCGACGGCGACGATGCCGTATTGATGGGTCTCCTCGGGCTTGACCTCCTCGACGGCGATGACGTTGCCGCCGTGCTGCTCGTAGGCCTTGAGCATCTGGGCCATGCAGCCGCGGCTCAGCATGTCCGGCAGCAGCACCGCGAACGGCTCGTCGCCGACGATCTCGCGGGCGCACCAGACCGCGTGGCCGAGGCCGAGCGGGGCCTGCTGGCGGGTGAAGCTGGTCTGGCCCGCCTTGGGCAGGTCCTTCTTGAGTTCCTCGTAGGCCGCGGTCTTGCCGCGCTCCTGCAGGGTGTGGTCGAGTTCGAACGCGATGTCGAAATGATCCTCGATCACGGCCTTGCCGCGGCCGGTCACGAAGATGAAATGTTCGATGCCGGCCTCGCGGGCCTCGTCCACCACGTGCTGGACGACCGGGCGGTCGACCACGGTGAGCATCTCCTTGGGCACCGCCTTGGTGGCCGGCAGGAAGCGCGTGCCGAGGCCGGCGACGGGGAGGACGGCCTTGCGTATCGGTTTCATCTGGCGGGACCCGTGGATGGTAGGGAGCGGGGCAACCTTGAGCGGTCAGGATGAAATAGCACGCCGCGCGCCAGCAACAGCCCCGCTTGGCCCGTCCTGGCGCGCTTTTCGCGATTAATCGCGTCTGAAACTTTGGCCGGTACCATTCGGCCCAATCGAGCGAGGGGAAAATCCATGGCCGTTCTGGTCACCGGGGGCGCGGGTTATATCGGCAGCCACATGGTGCTGGCGCTGGTCGATGCCGGGCACGAGGAGGTGGTCGTGCTCGACGACCTCTCCACCGGCTTCGATTGGGCGCTCCCGCCGGAGGTGCGCCTCGTCGTCGGCGACGTGTCGGATCAGGCGCTCGTCACCGAGACGATCCTGCGCCACCGGATCGACGCCATTGCCCATTTCGCCGCCAAGATCGTGGTGCCGGATTCGGTGTCCGACCCGCTCGGCTACTACCTCGCCAACACGGTCAAGACCCGTGCGCTGATCGAGACCGCGGCGCGCACCGGGGTGAAGCACTTCATCTTCTCCTCGACGGCGGCCGTCTACGGCGAGCCCGAGACCGTGCCGGTGCCGGAGACCCTCGCGACCAACCCGATCAACCCCTACGGCCGTTCCAAGCTGATGAGCGAGTGGATGCTGGCCGACGCGGCCAAGGCCCACGGCTTCTCTTACGTCGTGCTGCGCTACTTCAACGTCGCGGGCGCCGACCCGCGCGGGCGCACCGGCCAATCGACGCCCAACGCCACGCATCTGATCAAGGTCGCGACGCAGGCGGCCCTGGGCCAGCGCACGCATCTCGACGTCTACGGCACCGATTATCCGACCCCCGACGGCTCGTGCCTGCGCGACTACATTCAGGTCACCGACCTCGCCGAGGCCCACATGGTGGCGCTGAACCACCTGCGCGGCGGCGGCGACAGCCTGACCCTCAATTGCGGCTACGGCCGCGGCTACTCGGTTCTGGAAGTGATCGAGGTGGTCAAGCGCGTCTCCGGCCGCGATTTCGAGGTGCGGCTGTCCCCGCGCCGCCCCGGCGACCCGGCCCAGATCGTGGCGGGCGCCGACCGCATCCGCGCGGAACTCGGCTGGACCCCGAAGCACGACGACCTCGACGCCATCGTGGCCCAGGCTTTGGCCTGGGAAGACGCCCTGGCCAAGCGGAACCGCCGATGAGGCGGCGCCTCGCCGCCCTCCTCGCCATCGTCCTCGTCGCCGCCGGTCCGGCGCGAGCGCAGGAGGGCGACTTTTCCGACTTCGTCGCCTTGCTGCGCCCGGAGGCCAAGGCGCGGGGTGTCTCCCAGAAGACCTTCGAAGCGGCGTTTGCCGGCATCACGGCGCCCGATCCGGAGGTGATCGCCCGCACCCGCCGCCAGAGCGAGTTCAGCCGCCCGACCTGGGACTACCTCGTCGGCGCGGTCTCGAGCGCGCGGATCGCCAAGGGCAAGGCACAAGCCGCACGCCTCTCGGCGACGCTCGCGGCGATCGAGGCGAAGACCGGCGTGCCGCGCGCCGTCGTGCTCGCCTTCTGGGGCGTCGAGTCGGATTTCGGCGCAAGTGCGGGCAACCTGTCGGTCGTGCGCTCGCTGGCGAGCCTCGCCTATGCCGGGCATCGCGGCCGGCTGTTTCGCGACGAACTGCTCGCCGCCCTCCAGATCCTCGAGAACGGCGACGTCGAGCCGGCGCGGATGGTCGGCTCCTGGGCCGGCGCCATGGGGCAGGTGCAGTTCCTGCCCTCGGTCTACCTGCGTGAGGCGGTGGATTTCGACGGCGACGGGCGGCGCGACATCTGGCGCTCGGAGGCCGACGCGCTCGCCTCCATCGCCCATTACCTGCGCTCGCTCGGCTGGAATCCGGCGCTCTCCTGGGGCTACGAGGTCACCCTGCCGAAGGATTTCGACCTGACGCGCTACCGCGGCCCGATTGCCGACTTCGCCGCCCGCGGCCTGCGCCGCACCGACGGCCAGCCGCTGCCCAGAACCGGCGAGGCGAGCCTGTTCCTGCCCGGAGGCCTCGGCGCCCCGGTCTTCCTCATCACCGAGAATTTCGAGGCGATCCGCGGCTACAACACCAGCGATTCCTACGCGCTGGCGGTCGGCCACCTCGCCGACCGGCTGGCGGGCGCTCCCGCACTCGCAGCCCCCTGGCCGAACGGGGCCGCCCGCCTCGACGGGCCGGGCCTCAAGCGGCTTCAGGCGGGGCTCGCCCGCAAGGGCTTCTATGACGGCGATCAGGACGGTCGGGCCGGGCCGAAGTTGCGCGAGGCCGTGCGTCGCTACCAGATCCGCGAGGGTCTGCCCGCCGACGGCTATGCCCGTCCGGCCCTGTTGGAGCGGCTGGAGGGGGGGCGCTGAGCGTGAAGTATCGGGGGGCTTCGACGCGGGCGCCTTCCCGCGCTATCCTGATCCCTTGCGACGGGAGCGGACGGCGTCCGGCCCGCGCATCATCGACCCGAGGTTTAGGATGAACCGCCGCCCGAATGATCGCTCCGCGCTGCCCTGCGCCGCCGCGATCCTCGGCCTTCTCGCCTTCGCCGCCGGCCTCTCCGGACCCGCGCCCGCCCGGGCGCAGTGGGGCGACACCTACGACGCGCCGCCGCAAGATCCGTATTACGCCCCGCGCCGGCCACGCGGGGGCTACCGCGAAGACGGCTATGCCCGTCCCCAGCCCCGCCGCTACGTGCCGCCGCCGCAGCAGGAATCGCGCTCGTTCTACTGGCCGTGGGAAGACCAGCCGCGCAGCCAGCCGGCCCCTCAGCCGCCGCCCCAATCCGCCCCGGGGGGCGCCGCGCCCCAGCCGGGCTATGCCCGCCCCTCGCGCCCGCGCCCGCCCGCGGCGGCGAGCCGTCCCGACGAGGAGCGCGCCGCCGCCCGCGCCCGCCGCCGCCCGAGCCCGCCGCCCGCCGTGGCGCAGAGCCCCAAGCCCGCCGTGCCCAAGGCGGCCGCGACCACACAGGTCGCGGTGTTCGGCGACTCGCTGGCGAGCTATCTCGGCAAGGGCGTCGACGAGGCCTTTTCCGACAGCGCCGACGTCGCGGTGATCGATCGCTCCAAGGGCGACAGCGGCCTCGTGCGCAAGGACGTGGTCGATTGGGCGAAGAGCGCCGAGGACTTCCTCAAGGCCAATCCCAAATTGTCCTACGCCCTGATGATGATCGGCGTGAACGACCGTCAGGCCATCCGCGACGGCGACCAGAGCGTAGAGGCCCTGTCCGACCGCTGGCGCGAACTCTACGCCGCCCGCGTCGATGCGGCGATCAAGCCCTTCATCGATGCCAAGGTGCCGCTGATCTGGGTCGGCCTGCCGCCGGTGCGCAGCGACAGCCTCACCCGCGACTACGGCAGCATCAACGACCTCGTGCGCGAGCGGGTGCAGAAGGCCGGCCAGACCTATGTCGACATCTGGCAGGGCTTCGTCGACGGCCGCAACCGCTTCACCGCCACCGGCCCCGACGTCGAGGGCCAGGAGGCGCGGCTGCGCACGGCCGACGGCATCCACTTCACCAGCGCGGGCGCCCGCAAGGTCGCCCACTTCGCCGATGTGGAACTGAAGCGCCTGATGGGCGCCCGCGGCGGCCAGCCCGCCGAGCAGCCCACGGCCCCGGTCGCCTCGACCAACCCCACCGACGCTGCACCGGCCCCCGGCGCCCCTGGCCTCGACGACACGGCCGCCATCGACCGCAAGATCACCGCGATGCTGCCGAGCCTGCCCGAGCCACCCGGCATCCCGACCCTCCCCGTCAAGCCGGCCGCCGGCCCCGTGATGCCCCTCGGTCGGGCCGAGATCGCCCCCGGTGGCACACTCTTGACCGGCCGCCCCTCCGAGGGCGACGCCACCGGCACCCGCGAGCGCAGCCTCCAGCGCGGCGCCGCCCCCCTGCCCCAGCCGGGCCGGGCGGACGATTTCCGGTGGCCGCCGGGGTGAGGTCACCGACGCGGAGACGTTGATCGCCTCGGGCTCAGCCGCGCGACGACGGAGTGGGCGGAAGCTGAGTCGCCTACGCATCTCGCGCCCGGACCGCGCAAAAAGAAAGGGCCGCCGCTTCGCAGCGACGGCCCCGATCCTCTGCCAGAACGCTGCTCTCAGCGCGGCAGCACCGTCGAGCCCATCAGCGCCTCGTCGATGGAGCGGGCGGCTTGGCGGCCTTCGCGGATCGCCCAGACCACCAGCGACTGGCCGCGGCGCATGTCGCCCGCGACGTAGATCTTGTCCTTCGAGGTCAGATAGCTCTGGTCGTCGGCAACGACGTTGCCGCGCTTGTCCAGGGCGACGCCCGATTCCTCGACGAGACCCTTCCGGATCGAGCCGGCGAAGCCGATCGCCATGAAGACGAGGTCGGCGGGCAGCACGAACTCCGAGCCTTCGACGGGCTGGCGCTTCTCGTCCACGCGGGCGCAGACCACGCCGGTGAGCTGGCCCTTGCGGTTGCCTTCCAGCCGCAGGGTCGCGGCCTGGAACTCGCGCTCGGCGCCCTCCGCCTGGCTCGACGAGGTGCGCATCTTGGTCGGCCAGTACGGCCACACCGTCAGCTTGTCCTCGCGCTCCGGCGGGCGCGGGCGGATGTCGAGCTGCGTCACCGAAAGCGCGCCCTGGCGGAAGGCCGTGCCGACGCAGTCGGAGGCCGTGTCGCCGCCGCCGATGACCACGACATTCTTGCCGGCGGCGAGGATCGGCAGCTCGCCGTTGCCCGGCATCGGCTCGGCGCCGACCCGGCGGTTCGACTGCACGAGATAGGGCATGGCGTAGTGGACGCCGTCGAGCTCCTGGCCCGGCAGCTGCGGGTTGCGCGGGTCCTCGGCGCCGCCGCAGAACAGAACGGCGTCGAACTTGGCCGTCAGCTCTTCGAGGGGCACGTTGACGCCGATATTCGCCTTGTAATGGAAGACGACGCCCTCGGCTTCCATCTGCTTCACGCGCCGGTCGATGTGGCGCTTCTCCATCTTGAAGTCGGGAATGCCGTAGCGCAGCAAGCCGCCGGCCTTCGGCTCGCGCTCGTAGACATGCACGTCATGGCCGACGCGGGCGAGCTGCTGCGCCGCCGCCATGCCGGCGGGGCCGGATCCGATCACCGCCACGCGCTTGCCGGTGCGGGTCTCCGACGGCTCGGGCTTGACCCAGCCCATGTTCCAGGCGCGGTCGGCGATGGCCTGCTCGATCGTCTTGATCGCGACCGGCTGGTTCTCGAGGTTGAGCGTGCAGGCTTCCTCGCAGGGAGCCGGGCAGATGCGGCCGGTAAATTCCGGGAAGTTGTTGGTGGAGTGGAGGTTGCGCGCGGCCTCCTGCCAGTCCGACTGGAACACGAGGTCGTTCCAGTCCGGGATCTGGTTGTGGACCGGGCAGCCGGTCGGCCCGTGGCAGAACGGGATGCCGCAATCCATGCAGCGCGCCGCCTGCTTCGACAGGTCGTGCTCGTCGAGCGGCAGCGTGAACTCGCGGAAGTGCCGCACGCGGTCGGCGGCGAGCTGATACTTCTGCTCCTGCCGGTCGTATTCGAGAAAGCCCGTGACCTTGCCCATCTGCCCGTCTCTCTTCTCAGTCCCTCACAGAGAGACTCTTCGCCCTAGCTCACCGACTGCCGGCATCATTGAAGCTGCGGGTCATAAACTCATCCCGCTGATATTTTTTTGCATGATAATGATATGTAAAAATTATTCACCGCCGGCAATCCGCCAGCCATTGACATCATTCCTCAAAACAAGCGTTTTTATCGCCAAATGGTCGTCTTTGATTTGGCCCTCAAACGACCACGGACGAAAAAATTCACAAACCTCTCCTTGATTAGCAACGGCTAGCTCCTGGCTTGAGCTGAGGCTCGAATTCTTATCGCCCCCAATAACTTCTATAATTAATATATTGTATTTATAATCAATATTGCTTCCCATAATGGCCCGATATTTGCTGTCTGTCGCAACGTGTGAAATATATTTGGCTCTCACCACGACATCGGATGGTTTTAGCCGGTCGTCTTGCTCATTGAGGGGCCAATAGCGGTAACCCCGACACGCAGCGGCGCTCGACATATCAAGAAGCAGACCACTCAAAAATAGGAAGGCTACTTGGGTTGCTCGATGCGTGCGAGCACGCTGGAGTCGGGGGTCCATTTCTACTCCGCCGCCGCCGGCATCCGCGCCATCTCCATCTCGCGCAGCGCCCGGCGGTACTCGACCGGCATCACCTTGACGAACTTGGTGCGGAAGCCCGCCCAGTCGTCGAGGATCTGCTTGGCCTTCGGCGAGCCGGTGTACTTGAGGTGGTTGGTGAGGAGTTGGCTGAGCCGCTCCTCGTCGTGGCCCGACATATCGGCGAGGATGTCGACCCGGCCCTTGGTCTCCAGGTCGCCGTCCTGGTGGAAGCGACGCATGATGTCGTCCTCCTCCTCGACGGGCTCCAGATCGACCATCGACAGGTTGCAGCGGTCGCGGAACGAGCCGTCCTCGTCGAGCACGTAGGCCAGCCCACCGGACATGCCCGCCGCGAAGTTGCGGCCGGTGACGCCGATGGAGACGACGACGCCGCCGGTCATGTACTCGCAGCCATGGTCGCCCATGCCCTCGACCACCGCGATGGCGCCGGAGTTGCGCACGGCGAAGCGCTCGCCGGCCGCGCCCCGTATGTAGCACTCGCCCGCGATGGCGCCGTAGAGCACGGTGTTACCGGCCATGATCGTGCGGGCGGGGGGCGCCTTCAGCGCGTCGCTCGGACGGATGATCAGCTTGCCGCCCGACAGGCCCTTGCCGACATAGTCGTTGCCGTGACCGGTCAGATCGAAGGTCACGCCCGCGGCGAGCCACGCGCCGAAGCTCTGGCCGGCGGTGCCGGAGAGCTTCACCACAATGGTGTCGTCGGGCAGCCCGTCATGGCCGTGCGCCTTGGCGACCGCGCCCGAGAGCATGGCGCCCGCCGCGCGGTCCGAGTTGCGGATCACGTCGGTCAGCGTCACCGCCTCGCCCGTCGCCAGCGCCGTCTCGGCCCCCGCGATCAGGCGGCGGTCCAGCACCGTGTCGATCGGGTGGTTCTGCGTCTCAACATGGCGGATCGCCACCTCAGGACCGACCTCGGGACGGTGGAACAGCTTGGAGAAGTCCAAGCCGCGCGCCTTCCAGTGCTCGATCGCCTCGCGCTTGTCGAGGAGATCGGAGCGGCCGATCAGGTCTTCGAGCTTCGTGAAGCCCATCGCCGCCATCAGCTCCCGCAGCTCTTCGGCCACGAAGAAGAAGTAGTTGACGACGTGCTCCGGCGTTCCCTTGAAGCGCTTGCGCAGCACCGGGTCCTGGGTGGCGACACCCACGGGGCAGGTGTTGAGATGACACTTGCGCATCATGATGCAGCCGGCCGCGATCAGGGGCGCGGTCGAGAAGCCGATCTGGTCGGCGCCGAGCAGCACCGCGATCATCACGTCCTTGCCGGTACGGATGCCGCCGTCGGCCTGGAGCGCCACGCGACCGCGCAGGCCGTTGAGCACCAGCGTCTGCTGCGTCTCGGCCAGACCCGTTTCCCACGGGCCACCCGCATGCTTGATCGAGGTCAGCGGGGCGGCACCGGTGCCGCCGTCGAAGCCGGAGATCGTGATGTGGTCGGCGCGTGCCTTGGCAACGCCCGCGGCGACCGTGCCGACGCCGACCTCGGAGACGAGCTTGACCGAGATGTCGGCGGCCGGGTTCACGTTCTTCAGGTCGAAGATGAGCTGGGCCAGATCCTCGATCGAGTAGATGTCGTGGTGCGGCGGCGGCGAGATCAGGCCGACGCCCGGCGTGGCGTAGCGGACCTTGGCGATCTTGGCATCGACCTTGTGGCCGGGCAGCTGGCCGCCCTCGCCGGGCTTCGCTCCCTGAGCCACCTTGATCTGGATCATGTCGCCGTTGACGAGGTACTCGGTCGTCACGCCGAAGCGGCCCGAGGCCACCTGCTTGATCGCCGAGCGGCGCGAGCGCCCGTCCGGACCGGTGATGAACCGGCGCGGCTCCTCGCCGCCCTCGCCCGAGTTCGAGCGACCACCGAACGAGTTCATGGCGATGGCCAGCGTCTCATGCGCCTCCTTCGAGATCGAGCCGTAGGACATGGCGCCGGTGGCGAACCGCTTGACGATCTCGACCGCCGGCTCGACCGCCGAAATGTCGACCGGCGCGCGGCCGAGATCGGCGGCGGTCTTGATCCGGAACAGGCCGCGCAAGGTCTTGAGGTGGTTCTCCTGCTCGTTCACCAGCCGGGCGTATTCGCGGTAGCGCTCGGCCGCGCCGAGGCGCACCGCGTGCTGCAGCGTCGCCACGGTGTCGGGCGTCCAGGTGTGGGTCTCGCCGCGCAGGCGATAAGCGTACTCGCCGCCGACATCGAGCGCGTTGCGGTAGATCGGGGCGTCGCCGAAGGCGTCGCGGTGGCGCTCCGCCGTCTCGCGGGCGACCTCGGCCATGCCAATGCCGCCGATGGTAGTGGCGGTGCCGAAGAAGTCCCGCGCCACGAAGTCGGCGTTAAGACCGATCGCGTCGAAGATTTGCGCGCCGCAATAAGACTGGTAGGTCGAGATGCCCATCTTGGACATGACCTTGAGCAGGCCCTTATCGATCGACTTGATGTAGCGGTAGACGATCTCGTCGTCGGTCAGGTCCGGCGGGAACTCGCCCTTCATCGCGATCAGCGTCTCGAAGGCGAGGTAGGGGTTCACGGCTTCCGCGCCGTAGCCGGCGAGGCAGGCGAAGTGATGCACCTCGCGCGGCTCGCCCGACTCGACCACGAGGCCGACCGAGGTGCGAAGACCCTTGCGGATCAGGTAGTTGTGGACCGCCGCGGTCGCCAGCAGGGCCGGGATCGGGATGCGGTCCGGCCCGACCATGCGGTCCGACAGGATGATGATGTTGTAGCCGCCCCGCACGGCGACCTCGGCCCGGTCGCACAGGCGATCGAGCGCGCCCTCCATCGCCGCCGCGCCGGACTCGGCCGCGTAGGTGATGTCGAGGGTGCGGGTGTCGAAGCGGTCCTCGAAATGCGAGATCGAGCGGATCTTCTCGAGGTCGCCGTTCGTGAGGATGGGCTGACGGACCTCCAGGCGCTTGCGCCGGGAGGCGCCCTCCATGTCGAGCAGGTTCGGGCGCGGGCCGATGAACGAGACGAGGCTCATCACGGCCTCCTCGCGGATCGGGTCGATCGGCGGGTTGGTGACCTGCGCGAAGTTCTGCTTGAAGTAGGTGTAGAGGAGCTTCGGCTTGTCGGAGAGCGCCGAGAGCGGCGTGTCCGAGCCCATGGAGCCGACCGCCTCCTGGCCGGTCACGGCCATCGGGGCCATGAGCAGCTTGAGGTCTTCCTGGGTGTAGCCGAAGGCCTGCTGGCGATCGAGCAGGGACACGTCGGTGCGCGAGGCCCGCGGCTGGATCGGGTGCAGCTCCTCCAGCACGATCTGGGTGTTCTTCACCCACTCGGCGTAGGGGTGCGCGCCGGCCAGCTCGCCCTTGATCTCCTCGTCGGAGACGATGCGGCCCTTCTCGAGGTCGATCAGCAGCATCCGGCCCGGCTGGAGGCGCCAGGACTGGACGATCTTCTCGTCCGGGATCGGCAGCACGCCCATCTCGGAGGCGAGCACGACGAGGCCGTCGTCGGTGACGATGTAGCGGGCCGGACGCAGGCCGTTGCGGTCGAGCGTCGCGCCGATCTGGCGGCCGTCGGTGAAGGCGACCGCGGCCGGGCCGTCCCACGGCTCCATCAGGGCGGCGTGGTACTCGTAGAAGGCGCGCCGCTCCTCGCTCATGAGCGGGTTGCCCGCCCAGGCCTCGGGGATGAGCATCATCATCGCGTGCGCCAGCGAGTAGCCGCCGGCCACGAGGAATTCGAGCGCGTTGTCGAAGCAGGCGGTGTCGGACTGGCCCTCGTAGGAGATCGGCCAGATCTTCGAGATGTCGTTGCCGAACAGCTCCGAATCGACGCTCGCCTGGCGCGCGGCCATCCAGTTCACGTTGCCGCGCAGCGTGTTGATCTCGCCGTTATGCGCGACCATCCGGTAGGGGTGCGACAGGCGCCAGGTCGGGAAGGTGTTGGTGGCGAAGCGCTGGTGGACGAGGGCCAGCGCCGAGACGAAGCGCGGGTCCTTCAGGTCGAGATAGTAGTGGCCGAGCTGGTGCACGAGCACCATGCCCTTGTAGACCACGGTCCGGCTCGACACCGAGACGGGGTAGAACTCCATCAGCCGCTTGTCGTCGTGGCCGTAGACCTTCCCCGAGATCACCTTGCGGGCGATGTAGACGCGCCGCTCGAAGGCGTCCTGATCGGTGAGGCTGGCCGGGCAGCCGATGAAGAGCTGGCGGTGATGCGGCTCGGTCTCCTTCACGGCCTTGCCGAGATCGGTCGAGTCGACCGGAACGTCACGCCAGCCGAGCAGCGGCAGGCCCTCGTCGGCCAGCGTCTTCTCGACGATCTCCTCGATGATCGCGCGGGCGTCCTGCGCCTGCGGCATGAAGAACTGGCCGATGGCGTAGCCGCCCGCGGGCGGCAGTTCGAAGCCGAGGCGCGAGCATTCCTCGGCGAAGAAGCCGTGGGGGATCTGGGTGAGGATGCCGCAGCCGTCGCCCATGGTCGGGTCGGCGCCGACCGCCCCGCGATGGTCGATGTTCTCCAGGATCTTGAGACCCTGCTGGACGATGGCGTGGCTGCGCCGGTCGTGCATGTCGGCGACGAAGCCGACGCCGCAGGCATCGCGCTCCTGGGCCGGATCGTAGGCACCCTGCGCCGTCGGCAGGGCGGGATCGCGCACGATCAGCGGCGCGGGACCGGCCCGCGACGGAGCCGGAGCCTCGTGCCCCGCGACCGACAGTTCAGACGAAATTCCGCTCATCGTCCGCCAATCTCCGACCCTGCCCGCATGCGAGCATGTTTCGTGCCCGAACACCAACGGTGCCCGGGCCGCGCACTTCTTTAGCCGATCGGATCCTGTCGGGGTCTTCCTGCCGGAATCGCCCGCGAGACCCGCGGGCTGCAGCGTCCGGCTTCGCTCAGCCGTCGCTCGCCCGGATCGCCTTGACGGTCGCCGGTTTGTCAGCTCGTTCGGACGTCACGTCGATCACGTGAGGAATCCCCAAAGCTCGCCCGGCGGCCAGCGCGACAAATGGGACAGTGTTGCTGTCCTATAGGGGACGTTGCCAGATTTTAGGCCTTCCAGCAAGGGGCGCGGAGCCGCAGCCGCGCGCCTTTCAACCGCGCGCCGGAGCATGCCCCCAATTCGCCCGACGCGACCCTCGGGCGCGGGCTGACGAGCCGGCATCACCGAGCGCCGGATTCGCCGCTTCGCAATCTCGCCCCATTCGAAGGCTTCAACCTTGCGCGCCGGCACGGAGGGAATGCGGGGAAGCGCGACCGCCCGTGACGCCGGGAGACCCGCGGCCAACAGCGGGCTCCCGGATATCCGTTTGTTCAGCTTCGATCTCGCGAGGTCCGCATGGCTCCGAGCCGTCCCGTCTCCGGTCGTGCCGTGACGATGCTGCGCCGTGTCGGCGTCGCCGCCCTCCTTCTCGGCGCGGGCCTGCAAGGCGCGGCCGCCCAAGGTTACTCCTGGGGCTACGGCCCGGAGGAGGTCTACGGCGCGCCGCGGGCGGTCTACCGGGCCGAGCCGGCGCTCTCCCCGCGGGCGGTGGCCTACAGCCTTCAGGATCGCGGCTTCACCGAGGTCGGCCGCCCCCGCTTCGACGGGCGCGCCTATGTGGTCGACGCCACCGGCCCGCGCGGCGCGCGGCTGCGGCTCGTGGTCGATGCCCGCGACGGTGCCGTGATCGGCCGCGAGGTCGTCGGCGAGGCCTACTATCCCACCGCGATCCGCCCGCGCCCGGTCGCGCCGGGCTACGGCTGGACCGAGGAGGACGGCCGCTCCCGCCGCATCCGCGAGGCCGAGGCGTTGGTGCCGCCCGCCGACATCCCCTCCGCGGCGCCCGCCCCCACCTATCGCGGTCCCGCCCTCGGCGAGGGACGCGTCCGGACCGAGCGCGCCCCGTCGCGGCCCTCGCTGCCGCGCCAACAAGCGAATGCCGCGGATGCGGGCATCGCTCCGCAGATCGCCCCCGAGGCCAACCCCTACGGCCTCAACCCCGACGCCGCCCGTCCGGACGCCGCGCGCAAGACGGCGAAGGTCGCTCCGGCGGCCAGGCCTCCGGTCGCCCGCACCGCCCCGGCCGCCCCGGCGCCGAGCCTGCGACCGGCCGAGGCCGCCGCGCCCCGGGAGACGCCGACGGCCAAGGCGGATCGGACGCCTGTGGACACCGCTCCCGCCAAAAGCGCGGAGCCGGCCGAGCCCACCCCTCCGGTCAAGACCGCCGAATCCAGCCCGGCGCTGGCGCCCGCGCCGAAGGACCGTTCGTGGCAGGATCCACCCGCCGACCGCAAACCCGTCCGGGTGATCGGCGGCGCGACGATCGTCCCCGGCGGCAGCAACGAGGCCGGGGCGAACTGAAGCGCGGCCGGGAGGGCTCAGCCCTCTTCGCCCGCCAGCACGAGGCGCTCGCGGCCGGAAAAGACCGTGAGGGTGTCGGAGCGGGCGATGGCGCACAGGGTCAGGCCGTGGCAGCGCGCCCGCTCGATGGCGAGCGAGGTCGGCGCCGAGATCGCCACCAGCACCGAGGCGCCGAGCACGGCGGCTTTCTCCGCCATCTCGAACGAGCAGCGGCTGGTGATGACGAGAAACCCATCGTCCGGCCGCACGCCCTCTCGCATCAGCGCGCCGATCAACTTATCCAACGCATTGTGGCGGCCGACATCCTCGCGCACGGCCGTGAGCGTGCCGTCGAGCCGGGCCCAGGCGGCGGCGTGAACCGCCCGAGTCTCCCGGTTGAGCGCCTGACGGTCGAAGAGCGCATCGAGCGCTGCCTGGATCGCCCGCAGGCCGACGCGCGGCCCGCCGAGAGCCGCATCCTCGCGCGTCTTCGCCATGGGCAGGGCGGACAGGTCGTCGATGCCGCAGACGCCGCAGCCGGTGCGCCCGGAAATGGCGCGTTTGCGGGCCAGATGCTCGCGCAGGCGCCCCGGGGCGAGGTCGACGAGGAGCCGCAGGCCGCCCTCCCCCTCCTCGACCGACACGCCACGGATTTCGTCCGCCGTCTCGACCACGCCCTCGGTCAGGCTGAAGCCGTAGGCGAAATCGGTGAGGTCGCCGGGGGTCAGCATCATCACCGCGTAGGGCACGCTGCCGTAGATGACGTTGACCGGGGTCTCGACGGCGAGCGCCCGCGAATCGGCCCTCGGTTCGGGGGAATCGTAGGCCACGACCAGCGTTCCGACCCGGACGGAGGTGGGGGGGAGGCCCGTATCCATGCCCGTTCCGCCCTGCCCCATCGCCGCACCTTCAGATCCCGCCGGATGTCACCCCGGACCCATTGACCCGCGTCCAACGGACGCGAAGCGACGCCGTTGCGGTTGCGGTTTTACGATCAGTATGGTTCTACGTCGCGATCGCCCGTCCGGCAGCGCCAGGTCAAGCCGAACAACCGGCATGGCACGCCGGGATCGGGCCGCCCGAGGGATTTGCGATCAGGCTTCGTGAATTCAAGGGCTAAGAACTCAACAGGCACTTTGGGGAGCCAGGCGGGGAACATGCGGAAGACGCAGGCGCAACATTGGTCACTGAGAGGGGCCGCCGCTCTCGGCGCCCTTCTCGTCCCGTCTTCCATCGCGCTGGCGGCCGGCATCGGCCAGCCCGAGCCGTGGCAGATGGACCGTCAGGTCGCGGTGACGGCGGAGGCCCACGATCTCCACGTCTTCGAGAACTGGCTGCACTGGCTCGCGTTCGGCATCTCGCTGTTCGTGCTGGCGCTGATCGTCTACGTGATCTTCAAGTTCAACGAGAAGGCGAACCCGACGCCGTCCCGCACCACGCACAACACGATGATCGAGGTGGCTTGGACCATCATCCCGGTCCTGATCCTCGTCGCCGTCGCGATCCCGTCCTTCCGGACGCTGCGCACCCAGCTCTCCGACCCGAAGGCCGACGTGCTGGTCAAGGTGATCGGCCACGCGTGGTACTGGTCCTACGAGTACCCGACGTCCGAGGGTGACAAGGGCGGCTTCACCTTCGACGCCAACGTCGACGAGGACAAGCAGCCCAAGCTGCTGGCCACCGACAACGACATGGTCGTGCCGGTCGGCAAGATCGTGAAGGTGCAGGTCACCTCCGGCGACGTGATCCATTCCTGGGCGATCCCGTCCTTCGGCGGCAAGATCGACGCGATCCCCGGCCGTCTGAACCAGTGGTGGTTCAAGGCCGACCGCGAGGGCACCTATCACGGCCAGTGCTCCGAGCTGTGCGGCGCCCGCCACGCCTACATGCCGATCACCGTGCGCGTGGTCTCCGAGCAGGCCTACGCCGAGTGGCTCACCGAGGCGAAGACCAAGTTCGCCGCCATCGACAACGGCTCGCGCCTCGCGGACGCCCGCTGACGCTTTCGTCGGGCCGGGGTCCCTGCCCCGGCCGAACCCTGAACTCGCCAGAGGCGACAGAGATCTGAGCAAGGCATAGAGATGGCCACAGCCGCAGCACATGCCGGGCACGACGCCCACGACGACCACAAGCCCTCGTTCTTCTCCCGTTGGTTCCTCTCCACGAACCACAAGGACATCGGCACCCTCTACCTCGTGTTCGCCTTCATGGCGGGCACGATCGGCGCCTTCCTCTCCTTCGGCATCCGCATGGAGATGGAAGAGCCCGGCCTGCAGTACTTTTCGAACCCGGCCACCTACAACGTGTTCGTGACCGGCCACGGCCTCATCATGGTGTTCTTCATGGTGATGCCCGCGCTCATCGGCGGCTTCGGCAACTGGTTCGTCCCGCTGATGATCGGCGCGCCGGACATGGCCTTCCCGCGGATGAACAACATCTCGTTCTGGCTGACCGTGTCGGGCTTCGCCTGCCTCGTCTGCTCGCTGTTCGTCGAGGGTTCGCCCGGCGCACAGGGCGCCGGCACCGGCTGGACCGTCTATCCGCCGCTCTCCTCCGCCACCGGCCATCCGGGCCCGGCGGTCGATTTCGCGATCTTCTCGCTCCACCTCGCCGGTGCGGGCTCGATCCTCGGCGCGATCAACTTCATCACCACCATCCTCAACATGCGCGCCCCCGGCATGACGCTGCACAAGATGCCGCTCTTCGCCTGGGCCGAGCTCGTCACCGCATTCCTGCTGCTCCTGTCGCTCCCGGTGCTCGCCGGCGCGATCACGATGCTGCTCACCGACCGTAACTTCGGCACGACCTTCTTCGCCCCCGAGGGCGGCGGCGATCCGGTGCTCTACCAGCACCTGTTCTGGTTCTTCGGCCACCCCGAAGTGTACGTGATGATCCTGCCGGCTTTCGGCATCGTCTCGCACATCATCGCCACCTTCTCGAAGAAGCCCGTCTTCGGCTACCTCGCGATGGCCTACGCCATGGTCGCCATCGGCGTCGTCGGCTTCGTCGTGTGGGCCCACCACATGTACACCGTCGGCCTGTCGCTCCAGACGCAGTCCTACTTCGTCTTCGCCACGATGGTGATCGCGGTCCCGACCGGCGTGAAGATCTTCTCGTGGATCGCGACCATGTGGGGCGGTTCGATCCGCTTCACCGCCGCGATGCACTGGGCGGTCGGCTTCATCTTCCTGTTCACGGTCGGCGGCGTCACCGGCGTCGTGCTCGCCAACTCGGCGGTCGATAAGTACCTGCACGACACCTACTACGTCGTCGCGCACTTCCACTACGTGCTCTCGCTGGGTGCGGTGTTCATCATCTTCGCCGGTGTCTACTACTGGTTCCCGAAGATGACCGGCCACATCATCCCCGAGTGGGCGGGCAAGCTGCACTTCTGGCTGGCCTTCATCGGTGCGAACATCCTGTTCTTCCCGATGCACTTCCTGGGTCTCGCCGGCATGCCGCGCCGCTACGCCGACTACCCGGAGGCCTTCGCCGGCTGGCACAAGGTCGCGACGCTCGGCGGTCACGTCTTCGCCCTCGGCATGGTGGTCTTCGTGATCGGCATCGTGCTGGCCTTCCGCTCGAAGACCCGCGCTGCGGACAATCCGTGGGGCGAGGGTGCCACCACTCTGGAGTGGACGCTGTCGTCGCCTCCGCCCTTCCACCAGTTCGAGACGCTCCCGAAGATCGTCGACGAGCCGGCCCACTAACCAACATCGCGAGGACCGCCCCGGCGGTCCTCGCCCTTTCCCCGAGGCCTTCGCGATTCCTTCGGGATCCGGAAGGCTTCCGGCAAAGGGCGGCGATCCGAACCCTCCCTCCCGCGTCAACCCAAGCGTTCAGAACACGGTTTTCATGACGACCCTGTCGAACAGCGTCACCGCCGACACCCCGACCTTCGCCCCCGCCGTGGGCGGCGAGGTGCGCGACTTCTTCGCGCTGCTGAAGCCGCGGGTGATGGTGCTCGTCATCTTCACGGCGCTCGTCGGCATGGTGGTGTCGGACGTCACCGTGAACCCGGTGATCGCGGCGATCTCGCTCCTGATGATCGCGGTGGGCGCGGGCGCCTCCGGCTGCCTCAACATGTGGTGGGACGCCGATATCGACGCCCTGATGACCCGCACCGCCAAGCGGCCGATCCCGGACGGGCGCATCCGCCCGGACGAGGCGCTGGCCTTCGGCATCGTGCTCTCGGTCGGCTCGGTGCTGATCCTCGGGCTCGCCTCCAACTGGCTCGCCGCGGGCCTGCTCGCCTTCACCATCGTCTTCTACGCCGTGATCTACTCGATGTGGCTGAAGCGGGCGACGGCGCAGAACATCGTCATCGGCGGCGCCGCGGGCGCCCTCCCCCCGGTGGTCGGCCAGGCCGCGGTGACCGGCCATGTCGGCCTCGAGTCGCTGATCCTGTTCGCGATCATCTTCATCTGGACGCCGCCGCATTTCTGGGCGCTCGCTCTGGTGAAGAGCGGCGAGTACGCCAAGGCCGGCATCCCGATGATGCCGAACGTCGCCGGCCCGGATTCCACCCGCCGCCAGATCGTCTGGTACACCCTGCTGCTCGCCCCGCTCGGCCTCGCGCCCGTGTTCTTCGGCTTCGGCGGCTGGCTCTACGCGCTGGTGGGCGTGCTCGGAGGCCTCGGCATGCTGGCCGGCGCCGTGCAGGTGTTCCGCCTGCGCCAGGGCGAGTCCGAGCGTAAGGCCGCGATGGGCCTGTTCGCCTTCTCGATCCTCTACCTGTTCCTGCTGTTCTCGGCGCTGCTCGCCGAGCAGGGGCTCGGCCTCTACCGCGCGGTCGTGGTTTGAGGCCCGGCATGAGCGACCTTCCCGACGGCATCCGCCCGCTGACGCCCGCAGAGGCGCAGACGCGCCGCAAGCGCTCGCTGGCCATCGCGCTGACGCTCGGCGCCCTGGTGATCCTGTTCTTCGTGCTGACGATCGCCAAGCTCGGACCGCAGGTCCTGCAACGGCCGCTCTAGGGGCGAGGTGATGGTGCAGGGCTCCGAAAGGCAGATCCAGGCGGCCCGCGGCGTGCGCCGCACCGTGGCGGCCTGTGCGGGCGTGGTGCTGGCCATGGGCGGCCTCGCCCTCGCCTCGGCGCCGCTCTACGACATGTTCTGCAAGGCGACGGGGTTCAACGGCACGCCTCTGGTCGGCGCCGCGCCCGCGGCCACCGACGGCGAGGCTCTGGCCCCGGTCACCGTCCGCTTCGACACCAACGTCTCGAAGAATCTGTCCTGGCGGTTCCGTCCGGAGCAGGCGAGCGTCGAGGCGGTGCCGGGCCGGACCGCGACGGTGTTCTTCAAGGTGACGAACACGGGGAAGGAGCCGTCCAAGGGCATCGCCGTGTTCAACGTGCAGCCCGACCTGATGGGCTCCTACTTCGTCAAGGTGCAGTGCTTCTGCTTCGACGAGCACACGCTGCAGCCCGGCGAGTCGGCGGAGTTCCCGCTGGTGTTCTACGTCGACCCGGCCCTGCGCAAGGATCCCGACATCGGCACGCTGCCGGAGATGACCCTGTCCTACACCTACTTCCCGTCGAAGAACGGGGCGCCGGTGGCGGAAGCGGCGAAGCCGAGCAAGACGACGAATTTCTGAAGGTCCAAGCGTGACAAGGGCGCGGGGGCCGCAGTAGAGCTTCACCGGGATCGGGCCTCAGGCGCGATCCTCAACAAGGTAACAGAGGGCCCGGCCGTCGATGCGGCGACGGGTACGGGCGAAGGGAGACCCATTGCGATGGCCGGGGCGCACGCCAAGAATCACGACTACCACATCATCAATCCGAGCCCGTGGCCCCTCCTCGGTGCGTTCTCCGGGTTCCTGATGGCCTTCGGCGCCGTCTTCTGGATGAAGGGCCTCTCGCTCGGCGGTCTCGCCGTCGGCCCCTACGTGTTCGGCGCCGGCACGCTCGGCGTGCTCTACACCATGCTGTCGTGGTGGAAGGACGTCACCCACGAGGCCAATTCCGGCGACCACACCCGCGTCGTCCAGCTCCATCACCGCTACGGCATGATCATGTTCATCGCCTCCGAGGTGATGTTCTTCGTGGCGTGGTTCTGGGCCTATTTCGAGGCCGCGCTCTACACCGCCGACCCGATCCAGGCGACCCGCGTCGAGTTCACCGGCGGCGTCTGGCCGCCCAAGGGCATCGAGTCGTTCGACCCCTGGCACCTGCCGCTGCTGAACACGCTGATCCTGCTCACCTCCGGCACCACCGTGACCTGGGCCCACCACGCCCTGCTCCACGGCGACCGCAAGGGCCTGAAGTACGGCCTGTGGCTGACGATCATCCTCGGCGTGCTGTTCACCGCCTGCCAGGCCTACGAGTACGCCCACGCCCATTTCGGCTTCTCGGGTTCGATCTACTCGGCGACCTTCTTCATGGCGACGGGCTTCCACGGCGCCCACGTCATCATCGGCACGATCTTCCTCGCCGTCTGCCTGCTGCGGACCTACAAGGGCGACTTCACGCCCAAGCAGCATCTCGGCTTCGAGTTCGCTGCTTGGTACTGGCACTTCGTCGACGTGGTGTGGCTGTTCCTGTTCGCTGCCATCTACGTCTGGGGCGCCGGCGCCTCGGCCCACTGAGGCCCTCCCCATCCGGCCGCCCTGCAACGGCGGCAACCCAGAAGGGCGGCGCGAGCCGCCCTTTTTTGCGTGCGCTCCCCTCGCCGGCTCGTCATACCGGGAGGGTGCCAGAGCCTCGTCCTGGAGATCGGATCCAGGACGAGGCGCCCGATCCTTGTGCCGCATCGTCGTTTCCGAAAACCGGAAACCACCCTTCGGGACGATGCTCTCGGACGACGCCCATGAACCGAACCGCCCCCTCCCCGATCTCGACCGGTCTGCGCGGGCGCTGCCCGGCCTGCGGAGAGGGGCACCTGTTTCGCGGCTTCCTGTCCGTCCGCCCGGCCTGCGAGGTCTGCGGCCAGGATTTTTCGCGCTTCGATTCCGCGGATGGACCGGCCTTTTTCGTGATGTCGATCACCGGCTTCGTCGTGGCCGGCACCGCCCTCTGGCTGGAAATCACCTACGAGCCGCCGGTTTGGGTCCACGCCCTCGTCGCCGGCACGCTGGCGGTCGGTTTGAGCCTGCTGCTGGTGCGTCCGCTGAAAGGCGTGCTGGCCGCCGTCCAATTCGCCAACAAGGCTGAGCAGGGACGTTTTCGATAGTGATGTCTTCCGCCGACCGATCCGCCCGCCTGCGCAGCCTCATAGCCCCGGGCCTCGCGGCGCTCGTCTGCCTCGCCATCCTCCTCGGCCTCGGTGTCTGGCAACTCGCCCGCAAGGGCGAGAAGGAGGCCTTGATCGCCCGCATCGTCGAGCGCTCCCACGTCGAGCCGCCCGCCGCGCCGCCGCCCTTCGATGCCTGGGATCCCAAGGCCGACGAGTTCCGCCGGGTGCGGGCGCGCGGCACCTTCCTCCATGACAAGGAGGTGCTGGTCCACGGCCTCGCGCCGGGCGAGCCCGGCCGGGCGCTCCAGGGCTTCTATGTCCTGACCCCGCTCATGCGCGACGACGGCACCGCGATTCTCGTCAACCGCGGCTTCGTCCCGACCGAGCTGAAGGACCCGAAGAGCCGCGCCGCCGGACAGGTCGCGGGCGAGACCGCCGTGACCGGCATGCTGCGCGGCAGCGAGATCCGCACGATGTTCGTGCCGGAATCCGATCCCGCCCGCGATCAGTGGTACACCCGTGATATCGCGGCCATCGCGGCGGCTCGTGGGCTGACGAACGTCGCGCCCTACCTGATCGAGGCGGACGCGACCCAAAATCCCGGCGGCTGGCCCCGCGGCGGAAACCTGCGGGTCGATCTGCCCAACAACCACCTGCAATACGCGTTCACGTGGTTCGGCATCGCCGCCTGCCTCGTCGGCGTGTTTTCCGTCTTCGCGTGGCGGCGCCTGAACGATCCGGTGGAGCCCGACGTGCCCTGAGCGCGTTGGCCCGCGGCCTGCTTCACGCGAGGCGGGCCGCGCCGGGATCGATTGCGTCCGGCGTGGGAAGCACGGAGCGCCCCCCGCCATGCGCAGAGCCGTCGTTCTGATCCCCCTCGCCCTGGTTTGCGGCATCCTGTCCGCCCGGGCCGATGAGACCGCCCAAAGGGCCGCCCGCGCCACCATCGAGCGCCAGATCGAGGCCTTCCGCCGCAACGATTCGGGCGCCGCTTATGCCGAGGCCGCCCCGCAGATCCGTAATCTGTTCCCCTCCCCCGATACCTTCATCGCCATGGTGGAGAAGGGCTATGCCCCGGTCCTGCGCCCGCGCAGCTACCGCTTCGAGGCCGCCGAGGAGACGGCCGAGGACGAGATCGCCCAGGGCATGAGTCTGCAGGACGAGGCCGGCATCGACTGGGTGGCGCTCTACACGCTCCAGCGGCAGGTGGACGGCCAATGGCGGATCACCGGCTGTCAGCTGAAGAAGGCGCCGGGCGACGCCGCCTGACGGGTTCGGAACATCGTCCCGATAGGGGGCCTCGCCGTCGGGGCGAAGCTTCAGGGCCCGCCGCCGGTTCGGCGGCGGGCCCTGGCGGGCGCCTCACTCGTAGGAGCGGGGCCGGACACGCTTGTAACGGAGGCCGTCGGCGGTGGTGTAGATATCGACCGTCGCCAGCGTCTTCTGCAGATCCTCGCGGGCGTGTTCGAACGAGAAGCGCTTCGCGCGCTCCAGGGCGCCGGCGCTGATGCGCTCCCACAGGGCCTCGTCGGAATAGAGCCGCAGCACCTGCGCGGCCCAGACCCGCGGCTCGTCGGCCACGAGGCAGTCGAGCTCGTTCGACAGGCCCGTGCCCTCGATCGCGATCGGCGAGAACACACCGGCGAGCCCGTAGGACAGGCTTTCCAGCACCTTGCCCTTGATGCCCGCGCCCGAACGCAGCGGCGCGACGAAGACGCGGGTCGAGCTCAGGACCGCGTCCAGATCCGGCACGTAGCCATGCACCTTCACGCTGTCGGAGGCGAAATCCATCACCTCCTTGGTCGGGTTGCTGCCGACGATGTGAAAGACGATCGACGGATCCTTGGCCAGAAGCTCGGGCATCACCTCGGTGACGAAGAAGCGGGCCGCCTCGACGTTCGGTGGATGGCCGAAGCCTCCGAGGAACAGGATGTCCTTGGTGTCGGCGAAGGTCGGTTTGGCGTCGCCGCGCACGTCGACGACCCACGGCACCCGCCCGAGCTTGGCGGCCGGGAGATGGCTTTCGAGAACCGTGAGCTCGACATCGGAATAGCTCAGCGTCAGATCGGCCTCGGCGATCATCTCCAGCTCGCGGCGCTTGGTCTCGAGCGCACCCTCGAGGGTATAGTTCGGCTCCTGGGCTTTCGCCGCGCGCATCTCGCGGAGGAAGTGCAGGTCGGCGAGGTTGAGGATCACCTTGATGCTGCGCGAATGCTCGCGGATCAGGGAGATGACACTACCGAAGGTGTAGTAACGCGTGACGTAGACGAGGTCGAAGTCGCCGATGCGGTCGCGGATGAAGGCCGAGATGTCGGTGACGAACGGGGCGTAGAGGCACTCGACGCCGATCTTCTGCAAGGCTCGCGTGTGCCGGTCCATGAAGGCGAGGTTGAGCGGCAGGAACGTCACCTTCATGCCCAGGCTCTGGAACAGCCGGATCTCCTGGAAGGCGGCGTAGCTGCCAGCGTCGTTGTCGACCATCGGATAATGGTTGTCGATCACCAGCATCCGCTGACGGACGTGGCGGTCCTTCTCCCGATCGACGTTGACGCCCTCGCGGCCGTGGTCCTTGAACAGGTTGACCCACTTCTTCTTGAATTTCGGCCGGTTGACCTCTTGGTACTTCTTCATGCCCGAGGTCACGTCGGTACCCGACGACTGCCCCTCGTAATGCACGACGACCGAGCTCGGCACGTAGAGCACGCGCTTGCCGGCGTGGCGCACCTTCATGGCGAGGTCGGTATCCTCGAAATAACCGGGTATGAACTCGCGGCTGAAGTAGCCGATCTGGCGCAGGAGCTCGGAATCGATGAGCAGGGCGGCGCCGGAGACGTAATCGGCCTGACGCAGGTAGTTGAACTTCGGATCGCTGTTGTTCTGGTTGCGGCCGTAGTTCCACGGATTGCCGCTGTCCCAGATGACGCCGCCCGCCTCCTGCAGGGTGCCGTCCGGGTAGATCAGCTTGGAGCCGACGAGGCCGACGTCGTCGAAATCTTCGTAGGCGTGGATCAACTCGTCGAGCCAGTTGGCCGTGACCTCAGTGTCGTTGTTGAGGAACACCGTGTAGCGACCGCGCGCGGCGGCTGCGCCGCGGTTGCAGCTCTCGACGAAACCTTTGGCGGTCGGGTTGCGCAGGCAGGTGACGCCGGTGACGGTCTCGGCGATGGCCACGGTCTCGTCGGTCGAGCCGTCATCGACGAGGATGACCTCGAAGCTATAGGCCGTGTAGGCGAACAGAAGCGCCGACAGGCAGAGATAAGTCACCTCGAACTTGTTGTGCAGCGGGATGACGATGCTGACGTCCGGCGTTTCCACCGCCGGGAAGGCGATCGGCCGATACTTCGCGCGCTTGCGGATGCCGTCGAGCAGCGTCTCCTGCAGGGCATACAGATTCGGGATGCGGGCGGCGTCCCGCGGGTCGCGGTGCCATTGGCGGTAGGATTTCAGGTGAAAGGCCGCGAGCGACGACAGCGTCGCGTCGAAGGGCTTCTTGGCGTAGGTCTGCAACGCCGTCCAGGGCGTCATCTGGAAGTCGAGCAGCACCGTCGTGTGGTGCAGGACGGCGTCGTCGGCAGCGTTGCGGATCGAGACGACGTGGTACTGACCGTCGAAGTATCGGCTGTCGATCTTGATGCTGTGGCTGATCTGTTCGGCGTCCAGCAGCAGCTCGATCTGTCTGATCGGGGTGTCGTCGACGCAGACGTCCAGCTTGACGTAGGGATGATTCGTCGAGCTGCGTGAAACCGTGACGTTGATCTGGTCGAACTTGACCCGGAATTCGCTGATTTTGAAGTCGAAGCCGTAGGAGATCGCGTTCTTGATCACGTGTTCGTGGCCGCCGATCACGATGGCGATGTCGTTGCTGCCCTTGCGGCTTTCGAAGGCGACGAGCGGCAGCTTCGCTCGGTAGGCGACGATCCGGGCCGGTCCGTCCTCTCGGGCGAGGCGCAGGAACTCGCTCGACAGGACGACCGCGTCCTCGACCTCCGCCAGCGACGGGTTGGCGAAGAAGAAGTAGCTGTTGGTCTGGCTGGTGCTGGCGCCCTTCTCGATGAGGATACGCAGGCGGCGGGCGCCGCCGGGCGCGTCGAGACGGACGCGGAGCGGATGATAATCCTCGATCCGCGTTCCGCCCTTGCGGACGGTCGCGACGTCGTGGGCCTGCCGATGCACGACCCGTCCTGCGGCATCAAGGAACTGGAAAACGAAGCAGGCGTCGCAGCGATGGGTCGCGACTAGGGCGGTGAAAAGGTAGGTTTGGTCCGCCTCGACTGCGAGATCGTCGCTGTTCAGCGGATCGAAGAGACGCGTCACGGCAGTCATGGGCCGCTCGGCTGCGACGTCGTTCTCGGTGAAGATGAAGTACGTGTCGCTGCCGGATAGGGTCCAGTTGCGGACGTTCTTGCCGATCCGTGCGCCTGTCGGCGTCTCGACGAAACGCCACATCAGCCCCTTGTCGGAGGTGACGAGGTGGTTGACGACCTGGCGATCGAGCACACGCCGGCTCAGGATGACGCCGCTCTCCTCGAAACCGTAGCGGTCTCGCAGGATGACGGAGGCTTCGATCTGGGACGCCCCCGCCTGCATGAACTCGATCGTTTTGTCGGGGCAGATTTTGTATGACGCCACATGGCCCTTCGCATCTTCTTGATCGCGATGGATGGTCATGTTCCGAAGTCCTGTTGGCAGGTGATTTCGATACCGCGCCGTGGGTCGCTTCGGGCAATTCCCGTCATGACCTCACGCGGCCGGCAGCTGTCGGCGCTGTCAGTATGGGAACCGATCCGCCTGGTCAAGCGACGAAGGACTGTGTAGCTTTGTCGAACAGGCGTGTGATTCGTGATGTCAATGGAATAATCCTTACATAATTTTGGCGATATTGATTTTGCCGAAGACAATCATTCGATTGATATTTGGAGGTCGGCGCCGTGCCGGACCGGATCAGCGGATTGCCTCGATCCTCGTTTCCGCGTTCGCACGCGTCGCAGGATCCCGAAGTCGCTCGATCGCCGCTGCGATCAAGGCGGGCGCAGCGTGCAGGGTTCCGAGTTCCACCGCCGACATCGCCCGCATCACCGGCAGGAGGTTCGCTCCCGCCCGGCCCTCCTCGTCGAACAGCCGCAGGTCGTCGTCGGAGCCGAGGCCCACGCTTCCGGCGATGCGCGCGGCGTAGTTGCGGATGCGGGTCTCGTCGTTCGCGCAGAGCGGGGCCGGGACGGAGAGGTCGAGCAAGCTTCCTTTCGGCAGGGCGGCAAGCGGCGGCAGCGCGGCGGCCTCCGCGACGAGGCGGTTCGGATCCGTCGCCCGTCGCGGGGTCAGCAAGGCGGCCGGATCTGCGGTCGGACGGGGCACCGGGCCGGCGGAAGCCGAGGAGAGGCCGGTTGCGATGTCGGCGGCGGGCCTCAGCGGCGGCAGGGCCGCGGCGCGGGGGATGCGGCCGGGATGGCCGGCGAGCCGCGCCCGCGCCGACCAGGGCTGGACCCGCAATGCCCCCGAGACCGGCGGCCGCGCCACCCCGCCGCGGCCGTGGCGGGCGAGGAAGCGGGCGCGCAGGGTCCGGCCGATGCCCTGCGGCGCAAGGCTCACGGAGACGGCGGGGGTTGCCGTCCCGCCCCGCGGGACCGAGCGGGCGACGGGGCGCGGCGCCCCGCACTCGGCGGGGGCCCAGCGCCGCACGATGGCGAGCGCCGAACGGCGGCCGTAACCGCGGTAATAGCGGCGCAGCAGCTGGGCGGCGGCCTCCGCCCCGTCCGCGGCGGTGGCGAAGCCCGTATGGCCTTCCGCGTCGCCGCCGAGTTCGCCCGACCAGCGCGCCTGCTTCACGCACCAGTAATTGTTGAGCCGCACGCAGCGGGCGACGAAGCCCGGCTCGGAGGCGGCGTAGCGGACCACGAGGGCGAGGGAGGTCGGCGCGAGGTTCTCGCCGGCCTCTTCGCGCCAGTTCGACACGGCGCGGGCGACGAGGCTGAGGCTCGGCGGCAAGGGAGGGGCGGCTCCCGGTGGGGCGCCCGATGCCGGCGCCGTCGGCAGGCGCGCCACCACGGCCTGCGCGGCGGCCCGCCCCGCGGTCTCGGCCTCGCGCGGCAGCATCGAGAGGGCCAGGAGGGTTTCGAGGAGCAATCAATCCCCCGTCGGGCGGGCCGGAAACGGTCTCGCTCGGAAACGGCGCAGCCGGGCGAACGGTTCGACGGCGCGACCGTCTTCGGGCGATGCGGCGCGGCGAACGCCTCAATCGTCCTCCATCTCCGCCGCGAGCTGGCGCGGGCGGACGTAGCGCAGCAGCGTGCCGGTCCCCTCGCCGATCGCCTCCCAACGGTCGGCCTCGAACTCGATCACCGCCAGCGCCGCCGTCGGGAATTTTTCGCGCAGGTCCCGGCGCAGTTCCTTGGGGCCCTCACCGACGAGGCGCAGGGCCGCCTCGCCGAGTCCGGGATTGTGGCCGATCACCATCAGATTCTCCACGTCGTCCGGCGCCGAGCGGATGGCGTCGAGGATGCGGGTGGAGGGCGCCTCGTAGATCGAGGGCACCGTCTCTTCGCGCGTCCCGTCGAGGAAGGGCCGCACGGCGCTCCAAGTCTCCTGCGTGCGCCGCGCGGGCGAGACCATGGCGAGGCCGGGCCGCAGGCCCTCGCGGGCGATATAATCGCCCATCAGGGGGGCGGCCTCGCGCCCGCGGGGGCCGAGCGGCCGGTCGATATCGGCCACGCCCTGCGGGTAGGCGGATTTGGCGTGACGCAGGAGCAGAAGGCGGCGGCTCATCGGAAGCCCACCACGGCGTGCGGCACGTAGGGTGCCTCCAGGGCGGCGATCTCGTCCTCAGTCAGCGCGAGGTCGAGGGCCGCGACGGCGTCGTCGAGATGGCCCGGCTTCGAGGCGCCGACGATCGGCGCGGCGACCTCCGGCTTTTGCAGCACCCAGGCCAGCGCCACCTGCGCCCGCGACACGCCGCGGGCCTGTGCGATCGCGGCCACCGCTTCGACCACCTTGCGGTCGGCCTCGAGCGTCGCGTCGTAGAGCCCCTTGCCGACGAGGTCGCTTTCCTGGCGGGCGCTGCCCTCGTCGAAGTCGCGGGTTAGCCGGCCCCGGGCGAGCGGGCTCCACGGGATCAGCGGGATGCCCTGGTCGGCGCAGAGCGGGATCATCTCCCGCTCCTCCTCGCGGTGGAGCAGGTTGAGGTGGTTCTGCATCGTGGCAAACCGCGTCCAGCCGTGGCTTTCGGCAGTGTAGATCGCCTTGGCGAATTGCCACGCGAACATCGACGAGGCGCCGATGTAACGAGCCTTGCCGGCCTTCACGACATCGTGCAGCGCCTCCAGCGTCACCTCGATCGGCGTGTCGTAGTCCCAGCGGTGGATCTGGTAGAGATCGACATAGTCGGTGCCGAGCCGCTTCAGCGAGGCGTCGATCGCCGAGAAGATCGCCTTGCGCGACAGGCCGCCCGCGTTGGGCCGCTGGGTGAGCGGGTAATAGACCTTGGTGGCCAGCACGATCTCGTCGCGGCTGGCGAAATCCTTCAACGCCCGGCCGACGATCTCCTCGGACGTGCCGTCGGAATAGTAATTGGCGGTATCGAAGAAATTGATGCCGAGGTCGAGCGCCCGGCGGATCAGCGGGCGGCTCTCCGCCTCTGGCATCGTCCAGGGATGGGGCCCGCGCTCGGGCACGCCGTAGGTCATGCAGCCGAGGCAGAGCGGTGAGACGTCGAGGCCGGTGCGGCCGAGCTTTTTCGTCTTCATGGGGAAGCACCGCGCGGAAAGGGGCGACGTGCCCTTAGATGGGGCGCCCGGCGCCGTCGTCACCGCGGCCCGGCCCTGTGGCGGGCGCAGGGCCCAGGGCCTCGCGCGGCCGCGACGACGGGCTCTCGTGGCGCGCGGCGGGATCGGCGTCGAGGCGGAAGGCAGCGGAGTGAGCCGGTCGTCGAGCCCGGTCACGGCCCGCCTCAAGGGGGCAGGCCGGTATCCGGGCTTAAAGCCGGCTCAGCCGCCCCTGCCCTCGCGCCGCATCATGAAGGCCAGCTTCTCGAACAGGCCGACATCCTGCTCGTTCTTGAGCAGCGCCCCGTGCAGCGGCGGGATCAGCTTGCGGCCGTCAAGCTCGCGCAGGGTCTCGGGCGAGACATCCTCGGCCACCAAGAGCTTGAGCCAGTCGAGCAGCTCCGAGGTCGAGGGCTTCTTCTTGAGGCCCGGCACCTCGCGGGTCTCCAGGAACACCCGCAGCGCCTCCTCGACGAGCCGGTGCTTGATGCCCGGATAATGCACCTCGACGATCTGTTGCAGCGTCTCGGCATCCGGGAACTTGATGTAGTGGAAGAAGCAGCGCCTCAGGAACGCGTCCGGCAGCTCCTTCTCGTTGTTCGAGGTGATGATGACGATCGGGCGCACGCGCGCCCGCACCGTCTCGCCGGTCTCGTAGACGTGGAACTCCATCCGGTCGAGTTCGGTCAGGAGGTCGTTGGGGAACTCGATGTCGGCCTTGTCGATCTCGTCGATCAGCAGCACCGGCCGCTCCGGGGCGGTGAAGGCCTCCCACAGCTTGCCGCGGCGGATGTAGTTGGCGATGTCCGACACCCGCGGGTCGCCGAGCTGCGAATCGCGCAGCCGCGAAACCGCGTCGTACTCGTAGAGCCCCTGCTGCGCCTTGGTGGTCGACTTGACGTTCCACGTCAGCAGCGGCGCGTTCAGCCCCTTGGCGATCTCTTCCGCCAGCACGGTCTTGCCGGTGCCGGGCTCGCCCTTCACCAGCAGTGGGCGCTCCAGCACGATCGCGGCGTTGACCGCCGTGGTGAGATCGGGCGGCGCGACGTAGGTGTCGGTTCCGGAAAATCGCATGGCGGCTCGCGTCGGGAGGTGAGCGCCGGCCTAACCCGGCAGGGCCGGCTCCCGCAAGCCGAGCCTTAGAGCGCCTAACAGAACCGTCTGATCTGGTTGAGGGTGATGAGGCTGGCTGCGAGGGTGGTGAAGGCGTCGTAGATGTCGGCGCGGCGCTCGTAGCGGACGGGCAGGCGGCGGAAGCGGTTGAACCAAGCGTGAGTGCGCTCCACGACCCAGCGGTGGCGGCCGAGCTTTTGGCTGCTCTCGATGCCTTTGCGGGCGATGCGTGGGACGATCCCACGCGCCCGACACTCCTGGCGGCGCGCCTTGGCCTCGTAGGCCTTGTCGGCGTGCAGCTTGTCGGGGCGTCGGCGCGGTCGACCGCGCCGGCCCGTGCTCAGCGGCGGGATGGCATCGAGGGTCGGCGCCATCTCCGG
>NZ_FOSV01000034.1 GCF_900114375.1 Methylorubrum salsuginis
CGCGTGCAGGCGCTCCAACAGGACCTGATGCAGCCGCGCCCACACGCCGGCTGCCTGCCAGTCGCGCAGACGCCGCCAGCAACTCATGCCGCTCCCGCAGCCCATCTCGGCCGGTAGCATCTCCCAGGGTAGGCCGGAGCGCAGCACGAACAGGATGCCGGTCAGCGCCGCCCGATTGTCGATCGGAGGCCGTCCGCCCTTCGGGCGCGGCCGAGGCGGCGGCAGGAGCGGGGCAATCTCCGTCCAGAGATCGTCGGGAAGCAGAGCGCGAGCCATGCCCCACCAACGCACCATCCACCGCTTCGTGCCGTTCTGTTAGGCGCTCTTAACCTCTCGCTTACCCTGACCCGCCAGTTTGCCGGCCCCGATCAGCGCGAGGAGTCAGCATGTCCGACACGACCGACACCGTGGGCGTCGCAGGCGACCGGATCCGTTCCATCATCGAGCGCATCGAGCGCATCGACGAGGAGATCAAGGATCTCATGGAGACCAAGAAGGAGATCTTCGGCGAGGCCAAGGGCGAGGGGCTCGATGTGAAGGTGCTCAAGGAAATCCTTAAGCTGCGCAAGCAGGACAAGGACGAGCGTGACGAGCAGGAGACGCTGCTCGACCTCTATCTGCGCGCGATGGATGCGCCGTCGCCCGCGCCGGTCGCCCAGGCCGCCTGATTGACCGCCGACGCCACCGGGCTCCGTCCATCGGGCCCGGTGCGCGATCAGGCACGCATTCGCGGGCGCCGCGCGTCGGATAGGGGCCCGGCGTTCGACGTTTCGGCTGCGCTCAGGCCGTCGCAGGTCCCCGAGCCGAAATCCATCTACCGGACGGCATCGTGCGTTCGCGACGCGTGCGGTCATACAGACGATGCGTCTTCGGCGGGCCGTTCGTCCGGCTTCGGAAGCCGTCCACCCGAGAGGTCGTTGCACCGCCAGGGTGGACGGCGTGCTTAGCGTTGTGCCCGACCACGTTGGGTCGGGGCGCATCACCACGTTGGCCGGTCTGCACATGGTCGCCTTCGCCTGCCTCATGCTCAAACAGGCCGAAAAGCTTATGACAAGTGCATAACAGGCTCTAGAGCATCGTCCTGAATATCAGATCCAAGACGATGCTCTCCGTTATTGTGCCGCATCGGCTTTTTTCCGAAAGCCGGTTCCCACCTTTCGGGCCGATGCTCTAGGACGCGATCTGCGCCGCGATGCCGTTGAGAGCGTTGACGATGTCGTCCGGGGGATACGGCTTGGCGAAGAACAGGCCGTTCTCCGGCAGGTCCTTCTTCGTCACCTTGCGTCGTCCCGAGGTGACCATGATCGATACCGGGGGCCAGCGTTCCCGCACGGCGTGCGCCAGCTTGAGGCCATCCATCTGGCCCCGCATCTCGATGTCGGTGAACAGGACGCGGATTTCGGAATGCCGCTCCAGAAGGCGGATGGCTTGGTCGGCGTCGCGCGCCTCGTAGGTCTGGAATCCCGCCTCGATGCAAAGGTCCACGGCCTCCGCGCGCAACAAGGCGTCGTCCTCGACGACGAGGACGGCGACGCTCCCAGGGTGAACCGACTGTCCCATTCTAATGGCTCAGACCCTTATCGTCGCCCACGGCGGCGCCTGCCGCGCCCGTCAGCCGGAACCTGACGCCGGCGGCGTCGAAATCCAGGATGCCCTCGCCCTCGAAATAGGATGCCACGATCCGCTCGATCAGCTTGGAGCCGAAGCCCCGGGCCCCGGGGGGCGCGACGGGGGGGCCGCCGGACTCGATCCAATCGAACCGGAACCCACCATCCACGACATGCCAGGACATCGCGACGCGTCCGGTCTCGTTCGAGAGGGCGCCGTACTTGGCCGCGTTGGTCGCCAACTCGTGGATCGCGAGCGACAATCCGAGCGCCTGTTGGGAGCTCAACGTTAGGGGTGGCCCGGACCATGAGATGCGGTCCTCCGCGATCCGATGCGGCTCGATGGCCGCCGCGACGACCTCGTGGATGTCGGCTTCCGTGAAGTCCGAGCGGGTGAGGATGTCCTGCGCCCGCCCGAGCGCCGACAGGCGCTGCGAGACGGCCGTGCGCCCCTCCTCCATCGACTTCGACTGGCGCAGTGTCTGGGTCACGATGGCCTGAACCATCGCAAGCGAGTTCTTCATGCGATGCGCCAGTTCCTGGGCCAGCACCGCGCGGGCCTCCTCCGCCGCCTTCAGGGCGGTGATGTCGCGCGAGATGGAGAGGATGCGCTCGGGCTTTCCGTCCGCCCCCAGGATCGGCGAGACCTGCACGTCCCAGTACCGCCGGTTCCCCTTCATGGTGTCGGCATAACCCTGGAACGCCGCCGCGACCCCGGCCCGGGCGGAGGCAACCGCCTCCTTGGCCGCGACGTGGCCGACGCCCTCCCAGAATTCAGGCCAGGGACACCCGGCGACGGCATTGAAGTCCGACACCTCCATGACGCGCCGGCCCCCCTCGCTCATGAACGTGAGCTTGGCGTCGAGGTCGAGCACCTTGATGCAGTCGTTCGAGGCGGCGAGCACCCCGCGCATGAACGCCTCGCTCTCCCGCAACTGCTCCACGGCGCGGTAGCGCGTGGTCACGTCGGCGGCCATGCCGAACCATTCCGTAACTTGGCCGGTCTCGTTCCTGACGGGAACGGCGCGGGAGAAGATCCAGCCCGCGGTCCCGTCCGCGAGGCGCACCCGGTGCTCCATCTCGAAGGGCTCCGTGCGTGCGATGGCCGTCTCGATCTTGCCTCGGACTTCGTCCTGATCCTCCGGGAACAGGTACACATCCATCCACCGCTCGGTCGGCGCATCGGCGTTCGCGATGAATCCGCGGCCTTGCAGCGAGCGCATCTCCTGCCAGTCCGGGCTCATCGAGTAGAGGCTGTCCGAGCTGGCCTCGACGAGGGCGGCCAAGCGCCCCTCGCTGGACCTCAGCCAACCGGTCGCCCTGTCGCGTTCCCGTTGCGCGGTCACCCGCGCGGTGCTCTCGGACGTCACGTTCAGGAGGGCGACGACCGTGCCGTTCTCGTCGCGCACCGGTGAGTAGGCGAAGTCGTACCAGACCTGCTCCGCGAAGCCGTTGCGCGTCATCGTGAGAGGCTGGTCGCGGAAGGCGAAGCTTTCCCCACCGAAAGTCCGGCCGATCAACGGGGCGAGGTCGTCCCAGAGTTCCGGCCAAACGTCCTCGGTCGGAAGGCCCAACGCGCTGGGGTGCCGCGCTCCGAGGATCTCGGCGTAGCCGTCGTTGTAGAGGAAGATGCGTCCGGGCCCCCACAGGAGGCACATGGGGTGCAGCGACGCGAGCATGAGGTCGATGGTCGTGCGCAGAACGGCCGGCCAAGTGTCGCGCTTGCCGAGAGGGGTCGTTCCCCAATCGCGCAGACGGAAGAGGTCCGCCATCCGAAGGGGGGCGGTCCCCCCGACATCGCCGAGCTCGGCATGCAACGTCATGTCTCGTCTCGCCAAGCACTGCGACCAGCGAGCCCCCCCGCCTTGCCGTCCTTACTAGAGTGCATTCCGATGAAGGGGAAACCGGATCGTCGCAAGGATGCGCGGCGGAACGAGGAGCGAGCGCCGCCGGCCTGATGCAGTCAGGTCGGGTACGGCTCCGGTCGGTGGCGGGGCCGACAGAAAGGCAGGACCCGCTCACCCTGTCGGTGCCCAGCCGAGCAGCACGCCTTTTCCCTGGAAGAGCAAGGCCGACCGACGAGCGGACCGCCGCGGTCGGCTATGTCGGCGCTCCCTCTCGATCCAGAGCGCGCCTCACCGTCGAACGTGCCGCCTCGATGGCAACGGTGGCGGCCCCGAGGGTCCGCGGCTCCGTCGGCCGGTTCAGAGCATGCCGTGCGATGCTGCCGGCCAAGTCGTCGATTTCACCCGCCATCGTCTCCAGTCGCTCGCGGTCATTCTCGCGGCGTGCCTCGGAACGCAGCTCGAGCAGGCGGGCGGTCGCCACATCGATCCGCTCCCGACGGATGCGTCCCATGCGCTGCCGCAGCCAAGCCGCGGTCGAGCCGAGACCGCCACCCAGGATGGCCACCAGGTAGATCCAGCTTTCGTATCGCTCGATAAACGTTTCCTGCTCCCGCTCGTAATAGTCGAGGGCCCCGGGATGGATGGGCAACCGTGCGCTGGTGGCGTCCGCGGTGTCCTCGTAGGCCGGGTGCGTGACTTCCTCGGCGGCCGGAACCGTTTCCGCCAGGGCGGCGCGCATCTCGAACAGGTGCTGCGTCACTTCTGCCGCGACGCTGCGGGAAAGATCGGCGCGCGCCATCAGGCGGTAGGACGAACCCACGGTCGCGATGTCCTCGGATGGCCGCCGTGGCTCGCCGCCATACAGGGCGGCTGGCACCGTGACGGGCTGAAGCCGCGGCAACCGCGCCAGCACCGCCGCGGCGTCGGGGAACCCGATCATCGCGACATCCCCCTCCCCGCTCGCCTCGCCCGCGAAGGCGACGAGGCGCCGTGCGGCCGGCGAGGTGGGCGTCGTCACCAGCACCATGGCGTCGATCAGACCGTCACGGAGTGCCGCCGTGACATCGGTCTCCTCCACCGGAACGAGCGCCACGGCCTTCCGATCCCCGGAGATGGTTGGGGTTTCGGTCGAGAGTTCGAGGCCATGATGAGCGATCAGGTTCGCAACCAGGGTCCTGTCCGCCGTCCGGTTGGCGAGCATGCCCAGCCGTTTACCCGCGAGATCCGGGATGCCCCTTATCCCGGACGCGCCCGGCGCCACCACGAGGACGGCGAGTTCCCGCAGGACCGCGAGGGTAAGGCCGTTGCCCGGCATCGCGACGTCCGGACGGACCACCGCGAGGTCGGCCCTGCCGGTCTTCAGCGCCTCCGCACTCTCGCGCACCCCGTTGAACGGGACGACCTTGAGGCGGATGCCGAGCTTGCGCCGGGCGAGCTCATCCGCGTAGGCCCGCAAAAGGGCCGGCTCCGTCCCGCCGTTCGGCGCGACCGCGATGGTCAAGGTCGCGGGGCGGGTCAAGTGGACGGCTGCGACGGCCAGGACGACCAGCAGGAGCGCCAAGCCGAGGGTGAGCCACACGCCACGGCCATCCGGAAACGCCACCTTGGACACACCCATTCCCCGAACCCACCGACCGCCCGGCGCGAGAGACAAGTGGGCGACGCCGGTCGGATTTCGAGAACTGCGTTGGACCGACGCACCGCGGAGTCACTCCAGACGATCGGATTTGAGGAACTTGCATTTTCCCTGAAACGACCAGGGTCCTTTCACGTCGTAGGCGGCGCAGAAGGCATCGACGGCGCGGGTGACGCCGGGGAAGCGACCGCCGAGGCGGTCGTAATCGTCGGCGATGAACAGGCCGCCGGGCCGCAGCACCGGCCACCACGCCCGGAGATCGGCGGCGACCGAGGCCTCCTCGTGGCCGGCATCGAGGTGGATCACGTCGGCGGTGACGCCGCGCAGGCGCATCAGTTCGGCGGCGTTCACCGAGTCGAGGGGAAGCGGGATCACCCGCCCGGCCTGCCCCTCGCGCAGGACGTTGGCCAGGAAGGTGCGGTAGAGGCTCGGGAAGCCGTGCTCGGTGGCAAGCTCCGAGAACAGGCTGGCCTCCGCCCAGTGATCGACCGCGCCGAGCCACGTATCGACCGCGATCACGGTGCCGGGAATGTCGCGCTCGGCCATGGCGCGGGCCATATGCAGCGTGCTCGCCCCCTTCCACGCGCCGATCTCCACCACCACGCCCGGGCGGAACTGCTCCACCGCCTCGTCGAGATAGAGGTGCCGGCTGCGCCAGCCCTGCAGGTCGAGAGGGCGCAGGGTCTCCGGCGGGTCGGCGAAAGGATCGCGGCCGTGCCACAGGGCGGCGATGAGGTCCTGACGGGTCATTTTTTTCCGTGGTTCGAGTGTGTTCGGGCGCCTGGGCTCAAGCCGCGTGGGCCCGCGCGTAGAGCGCCTCGCAGCGGTTCAGCCAGTGCGCGCGAGTGAACAGGCGCAGGACGCGGGCCCGCGGCACGTCGCGCGGGATCGCCAGCGCCGCGCCGATCGCGTGCGCCAGCGCCGCCGCGTCACCGACCGGGACGAGGCATCCGGCCTCGCCGACGACCTCCTCGGCCGCCCCCCTCGCGAAGCCCGCCACGGGCAGGCCGCAGGCCATCGCCTCGACGGTGACGAGACCGAACGGCTCGTCCCAGCATGGCGTGAACAGGAAGACGGAGGCGCGGCCGATCTCGCGGGCAAGCGCCGCGCCGTCGTGATGGCCGCCGTAGCGGATCGGGCCGCCGAGATTCGGGGCCACTTCCACCCGCCAATAGTCCGGCTCCTCAATCGGGCCGAACAGGGTCAGGGGCAGGCCCGCCCGCCGGGCCGCCGCCACCGCGTGGTGCGGGCCCTTCACCCGCGCGATCCGCCCGCACCAGACGGCGCTGCCGTCGCCGGTCTCGCGGAACGGCCACGCGGCGGGATCGATGCCGTTGTGGAGCACCGCCACCTCGGGCGGCACCCGGTCCGGCCACCAGCCCCGCGCGTGGGCCCGCGAGGTCGCGGTGATGCGGTGGCTAGGGCTCAGGCTCTCGTGCACGAACCAGCGCAGCGCGTCGTAGGGCGGCACGTGCAGCGAGGTCACCGTCGGCACGGTCTCCAGGCGGCGACGCTCCAGCGGCAGGCGGCTCAGGCTGTTGTTGTGCAGCACGTCGAAGCCGCCCGCCGCGATGCGGTCGAGGGCGGCCGCATAGCCGGCATCGACATGCGCCTTCAGCCCGGCATCGCCCCGATGCTCCATCCCCGGAAAGGCCGCCTCGTGATGCACCGGGATCACCGGATCGAGCCGGAAGCGCCGGTCGCTGTCGCCCGAGGCGAACAGGGTGACGTCGTGGCCCCGCGCGCTCAGCCCCTCGGCGAGGTGCCAGGTATAGGCCTCTAATCCGCCGGCGAAGGGCGGGGCGATCGGGTGGCGCAGATGGGCGAGGAGGGCGATCCTCACGCCGGCTCGGCCTCGGTCTCGCGCGCCCGCGCCTCCAGAGCACGGATGACGGAGGCCGAATTCGTATAGGGTTGGTGGCTCTGCTGGCCGGTGAGCGCGAGGTCGGCGGCGTCGGGGCGGCGCAGGATGCGGATGGGCCGGTCGGGCGTGTCGTCGATCAGGCCCATCACCTTGAAGGCGTAGAGCCAGTGGCCCATCGTGCGGTAGCCCCACTTCGCCTCGAACAGCTCGGCGTTGCGCACCACGCTGTCGAGATGGTGGATCGGCGGCATGTGGTGCGGGTGGTACTGGTGATAGGCCAGCGCCCCCTTCATCCAGGCGATGGGGACGCCGCGCCGGTCGAGGAGCTTGCCGAAATCGGTGTCCTCGCCGCCGTAGCCGACATAGCGCTCGTCGAATCCGCCGACCGCCTCGAACGTCGCCCGCGACATCGCGAAGTTGAGCGACCAGAAGCAGCGGTAATCGGTGCAGATCTCGATGCCGGAGGCCGGGGGGCCGCGCCGGTCGGAATGCTTTTCGGCGACCCGCGCGAGGTCGTCGTAATCCCAGTCTCTGAGCGTGGCGTGTTCGGGCAGGTGCAGCACCTCGCCCATCAGCAGGCCGTCGAGCTCCGAGAGCCCCTGCGCATACTCGGCGACGAAGCCGGGCGTGGGGATGCAATCGACGTCGAGGAAGGCGATCGCTTCGCCGGTCGAGGCCGCGACGCCGCGGTTGCGCGCGGCGGCGAGCGGCAGCTCGGTGCCCTCGACGCGGATCTGGCGCACGGGAAAGCCGACCTCGGGTAGGTCGTAGAGCGCATCCTGCATCACCGCGACGACGAACTCGGCGGGTTTTTGCGTTTGGCGTTCCAGCCCGCGCAGGACGTTGCGGAGATGCGCGGGCCGTCCCTTGGCCAGGGTGACGACGGAAACGGTGGGCATGCGGGCTCCGGCGATAGCGGGGACGGTTCGTTCAGTTCGTCGCGACGACGCGCAGCGTTGCGGGAGCCTCGACCGCGCCCTGCCACAGCTCGTCGGTCAGCCCTTCGAGCCAGCCGGCGGCGCGCGCCGCCGCGTCGGGGGCGTAGAGGCCGCGCAGGACGGTGCCGTCGAGGCCGCGGGCGCGGGCTAGGAGATCGCGCCAGCCCTGGAGGTCGCCGGGCCATTGCGGGGCCTGGACCGCGGCGCCCAGGCGCACCAGCGCCTCGGCCTTGCGGGTCTGCTCGCCGAAATAGCGCCATTCGGGCATGACGATGAGGCGCCCGCCGACGCGGGCGACCTCGTGGACGGTGTTGTCGCCGGCAGAGGCCACGACGATGTCGGCGGCGGCGAGATAGTCGGTCACGGACGGCACCCAGCCGAGTTCGCGCAAGTTGGAAAAGTCGGTCTCGTGGCCCTCGCGGTGGGTCGGCCCCAGCGTCAGCCACAGGGCGTCGGGCGCGGCGCGGGCGGCGACCGTGAGCGGCGCGTAGGGCGTGCCGCTGCCCCCGCCGCCGGTGACCGCGACGACGATCTCGCGCTCCGGGTCGAGGCCGAGCCGGGCCCGCGCCTCGGCCCGCCCGGGCACGGAATCGACGCTGGTGCACAGGCCGCCGCTGTAGAAGGTTTTGGCGCGCAGATGCGCCGGGTAATCGTCCTGCTCCAGCCGCGCGTCGAAGGGAGCCAGCATGCCGACGCAGGCCTCGTAGGCGCCGACATGGCCGATGTCGCCCCGGTCGCCGTGCATGCGGATCTGCACCGCGGGCACGCTGGCGATGCGGGCGAGCAGCGCGATCTCGGCGGAGACATCGACCACGAACAGCCCGACCTCGCGGGCGTCGAGATGGTCGAGGATCGTCCGCATGGTCCGGCGCATCTCGGCGAGGCCCAGCGGCACGCAATGCATCACCGGCGGCGTCGGCTCGGCGTAGAGGCGCGGGGTCGGCACCGCGGCGCCGATCATGTTCGGCAGCGCCACGATCTCGATGTCGCGGGTGAAGCCGTCGAACAGAAGCGGGCCGGCGGTCAGCACCGAGACCGGCCGGTCGCGGGCGAATTCGGCCGCCACCGCCATGGTGCGGTGGGCATGGCCCCGGCCCTGGTGGTGGACGAAGAACGCGATGGGTTTCTTCATGGTCTCGCCGTCGTCAGGAGAACAGGGCGTCGGGCCGCAAGGCGGCGGCGATCTCGGGCAGTTCGGGATGGCGCAGTAGGCGGATCGCCGGGGCGGTCTCGTCCCAGGCGATGAGGCCGGCGGCGCGGAATTGGCCGAGCCAGTAGGTCATGCACCAGCGCCCGTGCCGGGCGTGGAAGCGGGCCGCGTTGGCGAGAATCGCCGAGAAGTGCTGGAGCGGCGGCACGTGGACCGGGTGGTGCTGGTGGTAGGCCCGGGCGCCCGCGACCCAGAAGGTCGGTAGACCCGTTTCCGCGAGGCGCGCCGCCAGATCGGTCTCCTCGCCGCCGTAGCCGACGTACCCCTCGTCCATGCCGCCGACCGCCCGCCACGCCTCGGCCGGCAGGGCGAAGGACAGGCCCCAGAGTTGCCCGGCATCGGGCTCGCGCCGCAAACCCGCCGTGGGCAGAGGCGGCCGGGCCGGATGGACGCGGCCGAGCCGGTCGAGATCGGCGGGGTGGGTCACGCCGGGCGGCAGATAGAGAACTTCGCCCAGGAACAGGCCGCGCTCGGTCCGCGCCGCTTCCGTGTAGGCCGCCACGAGGCCGGGCGAGGGAATGCAGTCCACGTCGAGAAACACCAAAAGATCGGAGGACGCTGCTTCGGCGGCGCGGTTGCGCGCGGCGGCCAGCGGCATCGGCTCGCCGGGCACGTGGCAATGGCGCACGGGGCAGCCGGGATCGGGCAGGTCGGGGGCGCGCTCCGGCTGCATCCAGGCGATCACCAGCTCGCGGGGGGGCACGCTCTGGCGACTGAGACCGTGCATCAGGTGACGCAGGCGGTCGGCCCGGCCGCGGACCAGGGTGAGCACGCTCGCCCGGAGGTCGGAGCCGGTCACGCGGTGGGGGCCGGCGCGGCGTAGGCGACCGCCCGGCGGAAATGCAGCACGCCCTCGATGATGCCGCGGGCATGCGAGGCGCGGGCGACGTAGGAATGCGCCAGCGCCGCGTGGTGGGCGAGCCCATCGGAATAGTTGGCGACGATGATCGCCTGGGTCCGGGCGCGCAGCATCTCGATGTCGTTGCCGGAATCGCCCGCCACGAACACCGCCCGCTCCGGCAGGCCGTAGAGGCAGCGGACGTGATCGACCGCCGAGCCCTTGGAGGCGGTGGCCGGCAGCACGTCGAGATAGCGGCCGTGGCTGTGGATCACGTTCGCGCAGAGGCCCGCCGCGCTGAGGCGCTCGCGCACCCCCTGCGCGGTCTTCGCGTCGCCGAAGAAGCTGAGCTTGTGCCCCCGCTGCTCCAGCGGCCCCTGCGGCACGAGCCCGTCGAGGCGCCCGAGCGCCGCATCGATCCCTGCCCGGTCCCACCCCTCCGAGACCGCGGCGCGCCACGCGGCGTCGGCGGTGTAGGTCACGCCGTTTGCGTCGAGATGGTAGATCTCCGAGCCGACCGAGGTGATCATCACCTGCGGGCGCGGGCTGTCCTGCTCTTCCAGCACCGCCATGGCGCTGTGGAACGAGCGGCCGGTGGCGACGCCGAAGGCGAGGCCCGTCTGGCGGCTGCGCCAGCGCCGGAAGGTCGCCAGCGCCGATTCGCAGCCGACCAGGGTGTTGTCGATATCGCAGATCAGGAGCTGGCGCGGGTGGCGCAGCGGCGGGGTGCGGGCGATGAGCGCGGCCAGCAGCGCGTGATAGCGCGCGGCGTGCCGGTCCCAGTCGTAGGCCGCCGCCGCCCGCGCCCCGCCCGCGACGCAGGCCGCACGGAAGCTTTGGTCCGTGAGGATGTGCAGGCAGGCCGCCGCGATGGAGGCCGGCGCGCGGGGATCGACGAGCAGCCCGTTGCCGCAGGTCTCGACGATGTCGTTCGGGCCGCCGCTGTCGGTGGCGACCAGCGGCAGGCCGGCGGCCGAAGCCTCCAAGAGCGTCAGGCCGAAGGGCTCGTTCAGCGCCGGGTTGACGAACAGGCCGCCGCGCTCGCGGGCATAGGCGTAGATCGCCGGCACGTCGTCGGGGCGGTGGGTCTTGGGGTAGGCCACGCGGCCGTAGAGGTCGTAGCGGTCGATCAGGACGAGGAGGTCGCGCATCGTCGCGGCCATGTCGCCGTCGAGCGCGTCGATGTCCTCCCGCGTGCCCGCCACGAGGACGAGGTTGGCGGTCGCCTGCAATTCCGGGCTCTCGCCGTAGGCCCGCACAAGCGCCGCGAGGTTCTTGCGCGCCACCGGCCGGGCCAGCGCCAGCAGCGGCGGCTTGCCCGGATCGGTCAGGAACCGGTCGATGGTGGCATCCACCCGCGGATGCGGGCGGCTGGCGGCAAAGCGCGCGAGGTCGCTGCCCGGCGGCAGCACGCGCACCCGGCCCGGATCGTAGGAACGATAGCCGCCGTACTGCACCTCGGCCTCGTCGCGCGAGGAGGCGACGACGAGGGCGGCGCGGGTCAGCGCCGCCTCCTCGGTGGCGATGCGGCGCGTCAGGTCGGGGCGGGGCGCGGCCTCGCCGAGCATCGCCGCCTTGACCCGCCCGAGGGAATGGGCGGTGAACACGAACGGGATGCCGAGCCGTTCCTCCACGACCGCCGCCACCGCGGCCGCATCCGCGTAATGTGCGTGGACGATGTCCGGCGCCCGCGGTTGGCGGCCGATCCAGGCGACGAGGTTCTCGGCGTAGCTTTCGACCTCGCCGTGCATCTCCTCCTTCGAGCGGTAGCCCGGCGAGGCGCTGGCGAGCCGCAACAGCCCGACCTTGTCGGCGATCCGCTCTTCGGGCACGGCGTAATCGGGGCCCGGCGCGCCGTGGAACAGCCGCGTCGCCACCACGATCCGCGTCACGGCCGCGTCCCGCGCCGAGGCGCCGACCAGATCGAGCAGGTAGCGGATATGGCCGCCGGTATCGGCCGTCAGTCCGTAGACAACGTCGCTGCCGCGCAGGCAGCCCTGAAGGGCGACGTGTAGAACGAACATAGGACGGTCTATGGACCGGATCGTCCTATGCCGGTCACAACATATGTAGGTGAAATTGTTGCTGCGCGTCGCCCAAATCGCTCCCAATATCTTTCCCGTTCCACCCCTTCACCATGGCGGTACGGAGCGGATCGTCCACGATCTGTCCGTTGCACTGAGAAACATCGGCGTCGAAGTGACGCTGTTCGCTTCCTGCGACAGCGTGACCGACCTCACCCGCGTCGGCGACCATCCGAGCCTGGCGGCCCTGGAGCGGCGCTTCGGCCGGGTCGCGCCCGGCGTGCCGGCGGCGCTGGACGCGCTGCAACTGGAGGCCCTGCGTCGGCGGCTCGACGACTTCGACATCGTCCACGCCCACGGCGAGTTCGCCCACGCGGCGCTCCTCGGCGCCCGCCGCCGCCACAGCCTGACCACGGTGCATTGGCGCGTGGACGAACTCGACCGCGCGCTGTTCTTCGCCGGCTTCCCCGACCTGCCGGTGGCGGCGATCTCGGCGGCGCAGGCCGAGGGCATCCCGGAGGCCAACCGGGCGGGAATCGTCCATCACGGGCTGGCTGCGGACCGCTACGCCCTGTCCCGCGAGGCCGGCGCCCACGTCGCGTTCGTCGGCCGGATGACCGACCAGAAGCGGCCGGACGTGGCGATCCGCGTGGCCCGCGCCGCCGGGCTCCCGATTCGGCTGGGCGGCACGATCGATGTCGGCAACCCGGATTATTTCGAGCGCAGGGTGCGCCCGCTGCTCGGGGATGACGCCACCTATCTCGGCCCCGTGGACGACCGCGCCAAGAGCGACCTGCTCGGCGGGGCCCGCGCGCTGCTGTTCCCGATCGACTGGCCCGAACCCTTCGGCCTCGTGATGATCGAGGCGATGGCCCACGGCACCCCGGTGATCGCCTGGAACCACGGCTCGGTCCCCGAGATCGTCGAGGACGGGGTGACCGGCTTCGTCGTCGCCTCGGAAGCCGAGGCCGTCGCCGCGCTCGCCCGGATCGACGGGCTCGACCGCGCTCGGGTGCGCCGCCGCTTCGAAGAGCGCTTCACCGCCGAGCGCATGGCCCGCGACTACCTCGCGCTCTACCAGCGCCTGCGCGCCGCCTGATGCGCGTCGCGCTGCTGACCTGGGACTACCCGCCGGCCCCGAGCGGGCTCTCCATCGCCGCCCGCGAGATCGCCGAAAGTCTCGCCGAGGCGGGGGCCGACGTGACCGTGTTCACCCTCGACCGCACCGGGCAGTCACGGGCCGGCGGCGTCGCGGTCGAAGGCCTCGCGCTGCCCCCCGGCGGCGGGCTGGCGCGCCTGCGCCTGTGGGGTTCGCTCGGGCACCTCGCCGCGCCGGCCGCCTTCCGCCGGGCGGTCCTGGCGGCGCATGCGCGCGCGCCGTTCGATATCGTCGAGGCGACGAACTGGTACGCCCCCGCCGTCCTGCTCGCGGGCCGGCGCGACCTGCCGCTGGTCACGCGAAGCTCGACGCCCGCCGCCTTCACCCGCGGGGCCGAGCCAAACCTGCGCGACCGCCTCGACGGGCTCGCCGCCGACGCGCTGGAGCGGCGGCAGGCCCGCGGCAGCGCCGGCCTCATCGCCAATACGGAGGCGCACGGCGCGGTGATCGACAGGGCCTATCGCCTCACCGGGCGCCAGCCCTCTGCCGTCATCGGCCTCAGCCTGCCGCCGAACATCTTTGGCAGTGCTCGCAGCGCGACTTATCCGGACGAGGACGCGCCCGTGCGCCTGCTCTTCGTCGGCCGGGCGGAACTCCGAAAAGGCTTCGACGCACTCATCACGGCAACCGCGATCCTCGCCGAAGAACAGGCGCGCGGCGCCCTGCCGCCGTTCCGCCTCGACCTCGTCGGCGTGCCCCCCGCCGACCTGCCGCCCGACCTTTCCGAGGCCGCACGCCGGCGCATCCACGCCCGCGGCCGGATCGACGCGGCGGCGTTGGCCCAGGCCTACACGCAGGCCCACGCGGTGCTGGCGCCCTCGCGCTACGAGAGTTTCGGCCTCGTCTATCAGGAGGCCCTGGCCTATGGCCGCCCGGTCGTCGCCTGCGCCGAGGACGCGAGCGCCCGCGCCTTCGTCGGCGCGCCCGGAGCGGGCCCGCTCGCCGACGCCGCCACCGGGACGGCGCTCGCCGACGCCCTGCGCCCGCTGCTGGCCGATCCCGGTCTGCGCCATGCCTACCGGGCTCGCGCGCTCGCCGCCGCCGGGCGGTTCGACCGGGCCAGCCTCGGACGGGAGACGCTTGCGTTGTACGAGGCGGCCTGGAAGCGGTGATCGGCTTTGCCGAGGCCACCAGGGCTTTGCCCCAGCCCCACCAAAGGTCTCGACCTTTGGGATCCGGGACTCAATCACGGTAGGGGCGCAGCAGGGCCTCCGCTTCTTCGAGTCGACCACGCCCAGGGTCCATCGCCTCGTAACGCTGCGAGCGGGCCTCGACATGGGCACGGCTCAAGCGGTGCTCGATCGCGCCATGAAGACTGAAAAAACTCTCGTGCCAGCCGCCCGCGAGCCGCGGCCGCTCGTGCACCCGGCCGGCATAGGTCACGTCGCGCCGGTTGAGCCGGTACTGCACGTCCGGAAAGACGTCGGCGAGAATGCCGTCGACGCGGTTCTCGCGCGCCAGCCCGATCGAGCGGACGGCGCCCGCCTCTGCCAGCGCCGCCAGCGCGGGCAACAGCCGGCCGGCGGCGGGCGCGAGGCGCTCGTCGGCGTCGAGCTGCAGCATCCAGGGATGGCGCGCCATCGCCTGCAACGCATTGCGCTGCGCCGCGAAGTTTTCGGAGAGCGGCCTGGCCGCGACCCGCACGGCGCCGTCCCTGAACCCCGGTACCGCCACGACCCGCGGCGGAGCCGCCTCGGCGTCGAGCAGGATCGCCACGTCGTCGGCCCAGTCCGGCAACCCGGCCAGCATCCCGCCGAGTTCGGACGGGCGGCACAGCAGCCCCAGGGAGACGGGCGGCATCTGCACCCCATCGAGATCGTACAGCCCGGCCCGCGCAGCCCGCTCCGCATGCGGATGCAGCAAGTCCGCCCGGCCCGCCGCATCGAGCGGGCGGACGCCGCGCCCGAACCGGGTCGCGGCGATGCGCAGAGTGTACAGGTCGAGCCCGTATTCTGCCTGCCCGTCGGAGACGAAGACCTCCCCGGCCAAAGCCGCGCTCAGATGAGCGCGGCAGCGCGAAGTGTCCGCTTGCCCGTCGAGCAGCACGCCGCACGAGCCGCAGGCGAGGGGAAACCTGCGCCGCCGCCCGTCCGAAAAAGTCAGGTGCCGCCCGCTCGGGGCCAGCATGTCGGCCGCGCAGACGAAGCACCGGCGCAAGCGCGTCACGTCGAACTTCGTCCTCTGCGCCGCCGCATGTTTCCGGATGCAGCGAACCGGCGCCGGACCTTGGCGGTTCCCCACACGAGTCTCACCCAGCCCCCGACCGCCGTGCCCTTCGACAACGCCCTCTTCCGATCCGAACCGGCGGATGTCGCCGAGACCGCGTCGCTGGCCGTCGTCGGCAACGCGCCCGCGACCGACGCGGAGGCGATCGATGCCGCGCAGTACGTCGTGCGCTTCAACAACGCCGCGGGATTCGGCGGCGCCACCGGCTCCCGCGTCACGCACCTCGCCCTGGTCAACCGCGGCGGCCAGATGCGCGAATGGCTGGCGGACCGACACTTTCAGGAGCGCCCGGTGGTCCGAGCGACGCGGGCCTTCATCCTGCCCTTTCCGATGCTGCCGGAAGAGCACAACCGCCCCGAGACCATCTGCTGGACCCGCGAGGCCCTGGCCCTTCTGCGCCCCACGGGTCGCCCGGTCCACATCCTGCCGGAGGCGCTGCACGAGCGGGCGCGCACCCTGCTCGCCCCCCGCACCGAGGGGCGCCCGAACCCGAGCACCGGCTTCCTCGTGACGCTGGCGCTCGTGCTCGCGCGCGGACACGGAGCTTCCCCGCTCCAGGCTTACGGCTTCGGGTTCGACGGTTGGCCCGGCCATCCCTGGTCGGCCGAGCGCGCTTGGTTCGCGCAGGCCCAGGCGGCCGGGCACCTGCACCTCCATCCCCTGGAAAGGGACCCATGGCCACGCTGATCACGGTCCTCAAGGGCGGCGGACGCTACGACGCGACCTGGGTCGAGCGGCTCGCCCGCGGCGCGCGCCGCCACGCGCCGGCCTTTGAGCGGATTGTCTGCCTGACCGACCTTCCGCTCGCCGTCGAGGGTGTCGAGCGCGTGCCCCTCCGTCACGATTGGCCGGCCTGGTGGGCGAAGATGGAGGCGTTCCGCCCCGGCCTGTGCGCGGGCACCGCCCTGCTGTGCGATCTCGACACCGTCTTGACCGGCCCCGCCGACGCCCTGGGTGAACCCGGCCTCGCCGCGATGGAGGACTACTTCCACAAGGGCCGCCTCTCCAGCGCCCTGCTGCGCTGGGACGGCGATGCCCTCGCCGGGCTCTATGCACGTTTTTCGGCCGAGCCCGAGCGCTGGATGGCCCCCGGATCCTGCGGCCCCGTGCCGAACGCGGTGCACGGCGACCAAGTCGTCATCGACCATCTGCTCCGACGGGACGGTCTGCGCCTGCGCTTCTTCCAAGAGATCGCGCCGGATCTGCTCGACTTCTACGATCCCCGGCGCGACGCCCACGGTCCGGTCGTGATCTTCATCGGCGCGTCCAAGCCCGACACCGCCCGTGGATCGGTTCACGCTGCTTGGGTCGGCTGACGAGACTACGCCGGACACCCCCGTGTGGCGGCGTCTCCGCATCCTTGTTGGTTGCGGTCTTCAAAAATGCAGAAGCTTAGTTGCAAAAATAAAGACTACTAACGCGAACGGTTTGAGGAAATACGCTTATTCTGCTGCGGCTCGTAGGTGCGCTTGACCGCGACCTTGATGTTCTCGTCGTAGGCCGCCTTCATCCCGAACAACTTCAGCTCGCCCATCGCGGCGGGGATCTGCTGGCGCTCCATCATCGGGCTCTCCTCAGGCTGTCGTAGCGGGTGCAGTCGGCAACGGGTTCGTGGCGTAGGCCGGGCCATGTTCCCACGGGGTCCGCGCCCGAGCTGGATGCGTCCCTCGGTCAGAATGAGATGATGGTCGGGAACGCCGAGATAGATGTTGCCCGGACTGATCGCCATGCCGTCTTTCGTGGCGTGGACCGGAAGAGATGCGGCGGCGGAGGTCACGGGCGCGAGCAACCCGAGGCTGCGGCTCGGGATATGGAACACGACGAAGATCGCGGCTGGAATATCCTGCGGCAGGGCGCCCAGGATAACCCTGAGGGGCACCATCGCTCCCGACGAGCCTCCGATGACGATGATGTCGCGACGGGTCATGCGCGGCTGCGCTCTCTGTTGTCGAACAGCAACCCTTGAGGCGGGGGCATTTTTTCCAAATCAGTTCGAACCGGTGGAGATCGAGGTGGCCGCCTACAGTCGCGATCTGTCGATGAGGTCGTCTTGCAGCACGCGGAGGAAGAGCCATCTCCGAAGACAACTCGGCACGCGAGCGCATCTTTGAAGACAGGGTGTCGAAGTGGAGTCCTTGGGAAGGAGGTCACTTCGATCTCGGTCGGGCTCCCGGCGTTACCTTCGAGAGGAAGCCGGGGTCGCGGCATCGGTCGTCAATACTTCCGCACGAGCGCGACCGGCTCGACTGCGGCAGCCTTCGGCGGGGTGTAGAGCGGGGCGATGAGGCGGATGAAGCCGTCGGTCGATTCGGTGCCGTTGGTCCGGACGGCGACGTCGCGGGCGACCATGAGCTGGGCGGTAAACGGCCCGAAATCGTAGCCGACCAAGCCGCCGACCGCGAAGCGTCCGGCTCGTGCGTAACCCTGCGCCGAGGCACGGGCGAAGTCCGCCCCGCCAAGCGGTAGGTCCGTCACCCCGTAGGCCACCGCGCCGATCTCGAACTTGCCGAACTTCTTGGTCGCCGTCAGATCGAGCAGGAGGGCGTCGGCCAGGTAGAGCGGGCCGATCGCCTGCCCGATGGCCCCCTCGAACCGGCCCGGAGAGTCATAGAAGTTGTGAGTCAGGTTGGCCGTGAGGTTCCAGCCATCGGCGGTGTAGCTGGCCGCGAAGCCCTGGCGGTAGGTGTTGGAGGAGAATTGCGGCAAGGCGCGGCCGGCGTTGAGGTCGTTCAAATGGACCGCTGCGAGGTAGCTGACGCCGAAGCCGCCCCCCAGATCCCAGGCAAAGATCGAACCGACGAGGGTGCCGACGTTGACCGAGAAGTCGCGGTTCGGCACGCCCGGCGGGTTGTTGGGGAACCCGAACACCGTCGGCTGAGCGAGCAGGGGCTGAATATTGGCGCCGAAGATCTTGTAGCCCGTCGACCAGACCAGGACCGGCACGTTGATCGCGGTATCGGTCGAGAATCGCGTGTCGTTCCGGCGGTAGATGAAGGTGTCGATGGCGTAGATGCCCTCGGGCAGCGGCGCGCCGACGGCAAGGCCGACCTGCTCGCCGGGGATCGTGGTAGCCTGGGCGTACGAGACGGTCGCGCTCAGGGTGACGGCGGCGAACGCTCCCGCCGCGGTCGCGAACTTCTTCAGCATCATCGATTTCCTTCTCGGGCATCGGCCAGCCGCTTCCGTTCACCGAGAAGCATCGGTGGCAAGGGCACGCAGGCGAGATGTTATATTTGACTACTTTGATTGCATGGAAATGCATACAATCTGTATGTATTTCCATCAATGCTTATATTCTGCACCGTAGCATCGAAGAGTCTACTGACGAATGCTTCGGAGGCGCTCGAAGGGATATTTTGTTGCAGGAACGGCACAGGCTTCGATCTGCCGGAGCGGTCCGGATTGATGCCGCCATGGAAGGGGCTCGAGCGAGACCGAGTCAGACCGCGAACTTCAGGGCGGGCCGCTCGGTGCCGAGGCGCTTCTGGATCACCCCCACGACGTACTCGGCATCGCGGCCGACCGCGCCGAAGCGGCCCGATCCCCAGGTGTTCAGCCAAGGCAGACCGATGAAGGAGACGCCCGGCTCGCTCGTGATGCCCCGCTTGTGCTTGGGGCTGCCCGCGCCGTTGAAGACCGAGGCGTCGAGCCAGCGAAAATCCGGCGTGAAGCCGATGCACCAGACGACGCTGGTGATGCCCGATCCCTCCAGCGGGAGGCTGAGGATTGGTTCGCCCGGCACCCAAACCGGGCTGTAGTGCTCCTGTGGCGGGGCCTCGATGCCGTTCTCGGCGATGTATTTGTCGATGGCGGCGTTGATGCCGTTGTAGGTTCGGTCGGCCGAGTCCAGTGAACGCTTGAGGTCGTCCCGGAAACGCAAGCTGCCGTCTTGGTAGTCCTCCATCAGGCCGTAGAGCTTCATGCCCTCGATGGCGAAGCGGCGCAGGTCGATGTCGCGACCGGCGTCGCGGCCGGTCACGTAGTGGTTGGTGTTGTCGCGGACGCCGTCGCGCAGCGGATGGTTGTCGACGGTCATCTCGTAGTAGCCCATGTCGGCGAGCCAGGTGACGACGTCGCGACCGCGATAGAAACGGGCGCAGCGGGGCGCGTCGCCGACCGCCAAGTGCACCTTGCGGCCGGCGAGGTGCAGGTCCTCGGCGATCTGCGCGCCCGACTGGCCCGAGCCCACCACCAGCACCTCGCCCTCGGGCAGCTGTCCCGGATTGCGGTACTGGTTCGAGTGGATCTGCGTGATCGAGCCCGGCAGCTTCTCGGCCATGCGCGGGATGATCGGCGTGTGGTAGCCGCCCGACGCCACGACGACTTCGCTCGCCGTGTAGTCGCCGTCCGAGGTGTGCACGTCGAAGAGGCCGTCCTCGCGCCGGGCGACGCGGTTGACCGCCACGCCTTCGCGGAGCGGCGGGTCCACCTTGGCGACGAAGGCTTTCAGGTAGGCGACGATCTCGTCCTTCTTCATGAACCCGTCGGGGTCCGGCCCATCGTAGGGGTGGCCGGGCAGGTCGCACTGCCAGTTCGGCGTGACGAGGCAGAAGCTGTCCCAGCGCTGGGTCGACCAAGTGTGCGCGGCGGTGTTCTTCTCGAAGACGTGGTGCTCGATGCCGCGCTGCTTGAGGTGGTAGCTGACCGAGAGGCCGGCTTGGCCGCCGCCGACGATGACGACCGGGACGTGACGGGTCTTGGGGGGCATGGCTTTGGCTCCGTGAGGGTCCGGCAGGGGCGTCGGCTCAGGATTCGAAGGACTCGACGGTGACTCGGCCACCGGGCACTTGCCGCTTCGCGGCAGCCTCGATGCGGGCGAGTTGGTCCATCGCGGACGAGCACGCGAAACCGTACTTCTCGCGCACTCGCTCGCTCGCGATGTTGAGGGCCGTTCGGGACTTCTCGACGAAGTCGTCGAGGGCGTAGCTTTCCCCCGGCGTGAGGAAGTCCTTCACGACAAGGGAGGGCGAGTAGCAGGCCTCTTGTCGGCCGTCGGGCCAACGGACGTGGAAACGCATCTCAGGCATGGATCGACTCCTGTCGGGGGCGGACGCAGGCCGCGTAGGCATCGAGGTGGCGTCCCGCGCAGGCGCGCCACGAATGGGCGGAAGCCCGCGCGAGGCCCGCCGCCCGCAGCCGGTCGCGAGCCTGCGGGACAAGGGCCGCCGTCAGGGCGTCGGCGATGGCGCATGGGTCTGCCGGATCGACGAAGAGCGCGTCCGTTGCCGCGAGGTACTCGGTGAAGGGGGGCTGCCGGGAGACGATAGCGGGCGTGCCGCAGGCCATCGCCTCCAGCACGCAGAGGCCGAAGCCCTCCTTCCAGGAGGGGAAGGCCAGCGCGTCGGCGATTCGGTAGAGGGCCGGCATGTCGGCCTGCGGAACGGGGCCCGTCTCGATGACCGCCAAGCCCCGCCCGACCGTCAGGCCCGCCGATGCCAGGGCTGCGCGGCACCGCGTACGGTAGGCGGTGTGATCGAGGAGCGAGGCGCCACCGGCGACGACGAGCTGCGCCTGGGGGTGGCGCGCGCGCAACCGGACAAAGGACTCGATGATGCCCAGCGTGTTCTTGCGATCCTCGAAGCCGCCGACGCTGAGGATCACTGGCCCCGCGCCGACGCCCCAGCGCTCCCGCACGGCCGCGTCCGCCTCGGTCGGTTTGGCGCGATAGACCGAGAGGTCCACCCCGTTGCCGACGACCTTGGCCTCGGCTCCGAGGTCGTCCCGGATCCAGTCGGCCCAAGTGTGGCTGACGCAGAGCAGGCGCGCGGCCTCGCGGATCGAGCGGTCCTGCCACTCCGCCAGCTGCGGTTCGGAGAAGCTGTCGACGTGGTGGACCGTACGCGCGAAGCCCGGGATCAGGCGTCGATGCTTCAGGGTCGCGAGCGCGTTGCCGCCGATGCCGTCATGGGCGTGGAACAGGTCGAAGTCGCAGGCCGCCGGCGTCGAGAAGTGGCGCAGGTAGTCGTTGATGCGGGCCCGCACGAGGTCAACGGTGGAGCCACCGACCGATCGAGCGGCCACCGACACGGTTGGGCAGGCCGCGTTCCGGAAGAAGCCGCGGCCGGCCGGATCAGGCGCATGCACCACCGCCTCGTGCCCGAGGGCGCACAAGGCCTCGGCGAGCGCGAGGCAGTGGGCGACGCCGCCGCGCGGGTTGATGGAGTGGGTCAGGATGGCGATGCGCAGGCCCGTCATGATGCGCGCCCGCCATCCTTCCCGCAGCCGATGAGCGGGTTGGCAACGAAGTCCCAGACCACGGCCTCCGCACCGGCGGCATCGCACACCCGGGCGACCCGGCTCGCGTCGAGCCGGCCGATCGATGCGGCTGTGATGCCGCGTTCCGCGAAGCGCGCGCATACGGCTGGCGTGCGGTCAGGGTGGACGCTGAGGAGGTAACCGAAGCTCGGGAAGGCCGTCAGCCAGCGCGCGAGGGGAACGTGCTCGGGCCTCGGGATCGCGTCGAGGTCGATGACGCCGCCGACGTTCGAGCATTCGAGAAGCATCAGCGCCGTGCCGACGACGCCCGCCATGCTGATGTCTTTGGCTGCCCGACACAGGCCGTCCTCAGCGAGCCCGGGCAGCAGCGCGAGGTCGCCGCGCAGCCGCTCACCCGGCGCGCCGGTGGAGGCGTCCCAGTAGGGATGCGGCTCGCGAAAGCGTCCGCGCAGGTCGATGGCCGCGACGAGGTCGTCGCCCGGTGTCGCATCGAAGCTCGTCAGCAGGCGCGGCCCCGCCCGACCGAGCACGGCGACCGCGAGGTTGCCGGCATCGGCGCGCGTGTTGGTGTGGCCGCCGACGACCGGCACGCCGTAGAGCGCGGCCGCGTCGGACAGGCCGGCCAGGATCGGGTCCGCCTCATCCCCATTGCGGCTCCAAAGGGCGTCGACCACCGCGATCGGGCGCCCGCCCATGGCGGCCACGTCGCTGAGGTTGACCATGATGCCGCAATAGCCCGCGAAGTACGGGTCGGCGGCCACGAAGCTGTCGAGGAATCCCTCGATGGCCAGCAGCAGGTGGCCGTCGCCGTCGGGAATGGCGGCACAGTCGTCGCCGATCGGAACCGAGGCGTGCCGGCTGCCGAGCCCCAACCGTGCCACCACGGCGTCGATATCGCGCTTGTGGCGTAAGCCCCGCGCGTCCTGGATCTGACGGGCGAGCGCCTGGATGTCGACGGCGGCCGTCATCACGCTGCCCTCCGGAAGGTGACGAGCCCGTGCTCGGGGTCGTGCATCGGCGGGTAGGCGGACAGATCCGCCTGCATCAGGTGATGCGCCAGCCCATGAAGGTCGACGGCGTCGAGGCGTGCCCAGTGCAGGGCCTCGAACAGTGGCACGTTCCGCTCCTGCACATGGGCGAGGAAGCGGGTGCAGCCCCGGGCATGGGCCGAGGCGACCGCGACCTGGATGAGGCCGGCCCCGAGGGCGGCCGTGCCGCGGAAGGCCCTGGCGACGGCGAGGCGCGAGCCCCACCACTCGCCGGGCCGCTCCGCGACCTCGTGGATGCGCACGGTGCCGACGACGGCGTCGGCTTCGCCGCCCATCGTCGAAAGGGCGCAGATCGGGATGGCATGCGCGTCGACGGCGTCGCGGTCGTCGTCGGTGAAGATGCCCTGCTCGGTGCAGAACACCTGCCGGCGAAGTGCCGCGCAGGCGCGCCGCTCCCAGGGCTCGACCGCGAACTTCACGCGGAAGTGGCTCGGCCGATAGGGCGGGACGGGGTCGAATATCATGCCGCCACCCCCGCGCGCTCGTAGGTGGAGAGCGCCGAACAGGCGCCGCAGCGCCCGCAGCCGGCCTTGATGTCGGCCGAGCGCAAATTCGCTTGCGCCAGCATGTCCGCGAGCGGCTTCAGGATGGCGTGCATGAAGTCCGGCCCGGGCGCCGGGTGGCTCTCCAGCGGCGTGCCCGAGATCGGCACGAACGGCACCACGAACGGGTAGACGCCCATCCCGACGAGCCGCCCGGCCATCTCCAAAATGGCCTCCGGAGCGTCGCCAAGCCCGGCCAGGATGTAGGTAGAGACTTGGCCGCGACCGAAGATCGGCACCGCCGCCTCGAAGGCGGCGTAGTACCGCTCCAGCGGCACGCTCGCCTTGCCGGGCATGATCCTGGCCCGGACCTCCGGAGTGACGGCCTCCAGATGCATGCCCAGCGCATCGATACCGGACGCCTTCATCCGCTCGAACCAGCGGTCGTCGTCGGGCGGCTCGCATTGGGCCTGGATCGGCAGATCGACCGCCGCCTTCACGGCAAACGCGCTCTCGCACAGCACCGCCGCGCCGCGGTCGGTGGCATTCGGCGTGCCGGTGGTCATCACCATGTGCTTGACGCCGTCGAGGAGCACGGCGGCACGGGCGACTTCGGCGAGTTGCTCGGGCGTCTTGTGCGCGACCGTGCGGCCGGCCGCCAGCGACTGGCCGATGGAGCAGAACTGGCAGGTCTTGGCGCGGTTCTGATAGCGGATGCAGGTCTGCAGCACCGTCGTGGCGAGCACGTCCCGCCCGTGCAGCACGGCGATCTTCGAGTAGGGCACGCCGTCGAAGGTCGAGAGCGCGTAAAAGCGGGGCCTGCCTGGGAAGGTCGCCTGCCCGATCACCACGCCGTCGTGCTCGATCACCGAGACCCCGTCGGCGTCCGGGCGGCGCACGAGGAAAGGCGAGTCGAAGGCGGCCTCGGTGTGCACGGGCACCATCACGGTGCGGCCCGCGATGGTCATCGCCTTATGATCGGAGGGTCCGGCTCCGCCGCGGCGGCTCGGAGCCCCCGCGCGGCTGTCGGCGAGCCTAACGCCGTAGGACTGCAACGCGTTGATCAGGCGCTCCGTCGGCATCCCGACCAAGCCTGCCACGACCGGCGGACACGAGGGTTGGTTCGTCAGAAGCGGATTGCTGCTCATGGTCGAAGCTCCGGGAATCGGACGTTGAACGGACCGGCTGGTGCACGAAGGAGGCCGGACGGTCGTCGTGGAGGAGGCTGAGGAGTTCGGGCCGAGCGTAGTGGCCGACCGAGTCCATCATCCGTTTGCGCTTGGTCACCAGCGCGAGGTCCATGTCGGCGATCAGGATGCCCTCGCCGGGTCCGAGGGGGTCGGCGAGGTGCTTGCCTTCGGGCGAGACGATGGCGGTGCAGTTGCCACCGCGGCAGGCGCCGCGCAGGCGCTCGTCCGGGCAGACCTGCGCCACCTGTTCGTCGGTGAGCCAGCCGGTGGCGTTGACCACGAAGCAGGCCGCCTCGAGCGCATGATGGCGGATCGTCACCTCCATCTGGTCGGCGAAGATCTGGCCCACGAGCGATCCCGGGAACTGGGCCGCGTGGATCTCCTCGTGGCGCGCCATCAGGCTGTAGCGGGCGAGCGGGTTGTAATGCTCCCAGCAGGCCAGAGCCCCGACGCGGCCGACCGCGGTCTCCACCACGTCGAGCCCGGCGCCGTCGCCCTGACCCCAGATCATCCGCTCGTGGTAGGTCGGGGTGATCTTGCGGCGCTTGAGCTTGAGCGACCCGTCGGCGTCGAAGATCAGCTGCGCGTTGTAGAGCGAGCCGTGGTCGCGCTCGTTGACCCCGAGCACGATGACCGCGCCGTGACGGCGGCCTGCCGCCGCGACCGCCTGCGTGACCGGGCCCGGCACGGTGACCGCGCGCTCGTAGAGCTTGAGGTGCTCCGCCCCCTGCATCGCGGGGGGCAGCACGAACGAGAAGTACGGGTAGTAGGGCACGAAGGTCTCGGGGAAGACCATGAAGCGCGCGCCTTTGCCGGCAGCTTCGTCGATGGCGTTGAGCACGCGCTCCAAGGTGCCGTCCGGCCGGTCGAGGTCCGGCGCGATCTGGACGGCGGCGGCCCGCACGATCCGGTTCTCTGACATGGGTGATCCTCCGGCTGTGACGGCGGTCGCGTCGTGCGCGGCCGCCGGATGCGATGCGCGCGCGTCAGACGGTCCAGGTGTCGAGGATCACCGCGTTGTCGCGCTTGTGCAGGAGGATGCAGTCGAGCACGTCGAGGGGGTTGATCATGCGGATCCCCTCGATGAAGGCGGCCTCGCCGTGGCCGTACAGCGCCTGGGTCGAGAACCGGCAGGCATAGACCTTTCCGCCCTCGGCCATGAATTTTTCCAGCTGGTTGTTGAAGTTGAGGTGGCCCGGAAACGCCTCGTCGCCGAGTCGCGGGAAGCCGCGCTGGACGCCGAGCGTGATGCCGGGGCCGTAGAGCAGGATCGAGGTGTCGAAGCCCTTGCGCTGCAGGCGGGTGGCCTGGAGCAGGTTCACGAGGCCGATCGAGCCCTCGAACGCGACGGTGTGGAAGGTGACGAGCGCCTTCTGGCCCGGCTCGGCCTTCACGTCCTCGAACACCTTCTCCTCGTAATCGACCAGGAAGTCGCCCTTCTTGTTATGTTCGCGGTTCACGGCAGGCATGGATCTCACTCCTCGATGGATTGGACCGCGGCAGCCTGGGCTTCGGGCGGTCACGGGACCATCATGGCAAGCGTTGTGCCAGATCTTTGCCGATCAATGTGTCGGTCAATGCGCCGAAGTGATATGCATACAATTAGGCGATCAATGATCCGAATCTCGCTGTCACGCATCAATTCGGACGAAGCTCGTTTCGAGAGCAAGCCGTGCGCATTTCGTGACCACGATAGGCACGCTCGAGGCACTGCGATTGCTTGTATTGTATGGATCGCGTGAGCGTCACTCCCGAGGCGTGATTGCGGTATGACGCTTGCTAGCCATACAATCGAACATTGATCGTATGCTGATGGTGCAGGCGCGGAGCGGATGAAGGCGACGAAGAGAGGAGGGACGACGAGCCCTCATGAGGTCATGGCCGGGGGTTGGACGCCGGACCTCAAGCGCTGGGGCAAGCCGCACTATCTGGCCATCGCGGAGGCCCTGGCGGACGATATCCGCAACGGGCACCTGACGCCCGGCACGCGCCTGCCGACCCAGCGGGCGCTGGCCGAGGCGCTCGACCTGAACTTCACGACGGTGTCGCGGGGTTATGTCGAGGCGCACAAGCGCGGCCTGATCGAGGGTCGTGTCGGCCAAGGAACCTTCGTGGTCGATCCGACCCGCACTGCCCATTCAGGCGGCGCCGCGCAGCGGGTCGGGCCGGTCGACTTCACCATGAACCTGCCGCCCGAACCCGACGCGGCTGCCCTGCAGGCCCGCATGCAGGCATCGTTTTCGGAGCTGTCCGGCGACCTGGCCAATCTTCTCCGCTACCAGGGCTTCGGCGGGACCGACGCCGACAAAGAGGCGGCGCTGAGATGGCTGAAGGGCCGCGGGGTCGACACGAACCGGGAGCGCCTGCTGATCTGCCCTGGCGCCCACAGTGCCCTGTTCAGCGTGCTCGGTCAGGTCGCCCGCCCCGGTGACACCATCTGCGCCGAGCGCATCACCTACCCGGGCATCCGCGCCCTCGCGGCGCATCTGGGCTTGCGCCTCGTCGACCTTCCCATGGACCGGCACGGAGTCGACCCCGACGCTTTCGCAGCCGCCTGCACCAAGGTGGCGCCGAAGGCGATCTACCTGAACCCGCTGCTGCAGAACCCGACCACCGCGACCCTGTCCCGCACGCGGCGGGAGGCCATCATCGCGGTGGCGCGGCGCTACGCGGTCAGCATCATCGAAGACGACGCCTACGCGCGCATTTGCCCGGCACCGCCGCCGAGCTTCGCCGAACTCGCGCCCGAGATCACCTACTACGTGGCAGGAGTGGCCAAGTGCCTGGGCGCCGGCCTTCGCCTTGCCTTCCTGGTCACCCCGAGCGCCCGGTCCGCCCTGCCGGTCGCGGGTGCGCTGCGAGCCGCGACCGTCATGGCCTCGCCGATCTCGACCGCTCTCGCGACGCGCTGGATCATGGACGGCACGGCGGAGGCCGTCGTGCAGTTCGTCCGCGAGGAATCGGCCGCGCGCCAGCGTATCGTGGCCTCGCTTCTTCCGGCCGAGACCTACACCGCCGATCCGCACGGCTTCCACGTCTGGATCACGCTGCCGGATGGCTGGACGCGCTCGGCCTTCGCCAGCCAGGGGCGGTCGGCGGGGCTCGGCGTGGTCGGCAGCGATCCCTTCTGCGTGGCAGGGACACCGCCGGAGGCGGTGCGCCTCTGTCTCGGCGGCCCCTCGACCCGGCAGCAGATCACGCACGGCCTAGAAGTGCTTGCGCACGCGCTCGAAGGGTCGCCGGCGCTGGCCTCGACCTATATCTGAAGCACCCGGCAGTGACGCGGCTCGACCGCCTCCGGGAGCCTATAGGGCGAGGCCAACGGTTACTGGGTTTTCGGACTCCTGGGCCTGGAGCGATCGGGGGTCGGGGCGTCAGCCTGCCTTCAGCCACATCTTCAGGATGCCGGCGACGACCCCGAGCGAGAGGACGCTGCCGGCCCACAGCGAGGCGAACCACACGAGGCGGCGCCACAGGGGAGCGGGGTGGCGGGGAGCGGAGGTGGTGCCCATCAGTGATACCCCGCCGCGTCGACCTTCCCGCGGAAGACCCAGTACGAGTAGGCCGTGTAGGCCAGGATGACCGGGATCAGAACGGACGCGCCCACGAGCAGGAAGACCTGGCTCGAATGCGGTGCCGCCGCCTCCCAGATCGTGACCCGGCCCGGCACGACGTCGGGGAAGATGCTGATCCCCAGGCCGACGAAGGACAGCAGGAACAGGCCGAGCGCCAGCAGAAACGGGGTTCTCTCCGCTCCCCCGCGCAGCGAGCGGAAGAACAGGAACGACGCCACCGCGACGAGGAGCGGCACCTGAGCGGTGAGCAGCACGCTCGGCATCGAGAACCAGCGCTCCCAATATTGGCCCTCCAGGAAGGGCGTCGCCGCGCTGACGGCGGCGATCACCGCAACCGTCGCCGCGCCGAGCCAGAGCGAGAAGGTGCGCGACCTCTGTTGAAGGCTCCCCTCCGTCCGCATCACCAGCCACGTGGCGCCGAGCAGGGCGTAGCCGCAGACGATGCCGAGGCCGACGAGCAGGCTGAAAGGCGTGAGCCAGTCCCACCAACCGCCCGCATAGGCGCGGCCCTCCACCTTGATGCCCTGCAGCAGGGCGCCGAGGGTGATGCCCTGGGCGAGCGCCGCCACGACCGAGCCTCCGGTGAAGGCGACGTCCCAGAGCGCCCGATGGCGGGGGTCGCGCCAGCGGAACTCGAAGGCGACCCCGCGGAAGATCAGGCCGAGCAGCATCGCGATGATGGGCGCGTAGAGCGCCGGCATGATGACCGCGTAGGCGAGCGGGAAGACCGCGAACAGTCCGCCGCCGCCGAGCACCAGCCAGGTCTCGTTGCCGTCCCAGACCGGCGCGATGGAGTTCATCGCGGTATCGCGCTCATGTCCCGGTCGGAAGGCCGGGAACAGGATGCCGATGCCGAGGTCGAAGCCGTCCATCACGATGTAGGCGAAGACCGCGAAGGCGATGATGAGCGCCCAGACCACCGTCAGGTCGATGTTGGCGAACATGATGCGTTCCTCATTCGGCCGGGTGGAGGGAGCGGCCGGCAGTGACCGACGGCGCGGGCGTGATGCCGGCGGTGCGGATCGGCGCCCCGGGCTTGATCCCGGGCTCGCCCCGGTGCGGCGACTTCGCCATCAGGTGCAGGATGTAGAGGATGCCCATCCCGAACACGGCGAAGTAGACCAGCACGAAGGCGGTGAGCGACGCGGCGACGGCGGGCGCGTGGAGCGGCGAGGCCGATTCCGCCGTGCGCAGGAGCCCATAGACGGTGAAGGGCTGGCGCCCGACCTCGGTGGTGATCCAGCCGGCCACGACGGCGACGAAGCCGGCAGGCCCCATTGCGAGAGCGAAGCGGTGAAGCGCCGCCCACTGGTAGAGCTTGCCCTTGAAGCGGGCGAGCAGGCTGAGGCAGCCCAGCAGGAGCATCAGCATGCCGAGACTGACCATGACCCGGAAGGACCAGAACACCACGGGCACCGGCGGCCAGTTCTCCCGCGGCACGCTGTCGAGACCCTTCAGCGGTTCGTTCAAGCCGTGCTTCAGGATCAGCGAGGAGAGCTTCGGCACCTCGACCGCGTAGCGCACCGTGCCGGCCTCCTGGTCGGGCAGGCCGAACAGGATGAGCGGCGCCCCGTCCGGGTGGCTCTGGAAGTGGCCTTCCATGGCCATGACCTTGGTCGGTTGGTGCTCCAACGTGTTCAGGCCGTGGGCGTCGCCGGCCAGGATCTGAAGAGGCGCCACGACGGCGAGCATCCACATCGCCATCGAGAACATCGTGCGTGCGCCCTCGTTGGCGCGGTCGCGAAGCAGGTGCATGGCGCCGACCGCGCCGACGACGAGCGCGGTGGTCAGGTAGGCGGCCAGGACCATGTGGACGAGGCGGTACGGGAACGAGGGGTTGAAGACGATGGCCCACCAGTCGGCCGGCACGAACTGGCCGGCCGCGTTGACCGCGTGACCCTGGGGCGTCTGCATCCAGGAGTTCACGGACAGGATCCAGAACGCCGAGAAGAAGGTCCCGATGGCCACCATCAGCGTGGCGAGGAAGTGCAGCCGCGGCCCGACCTTGCTCATGCCGAACAGCATGACGCCGAGGAAGCCGGCTTCCAGGAAGAAGGCCGAGAGCACCTCGTAGGCCATCAGCGGACCGAGAACGGGCCCGGTCTTGTCGGCGTAGACCGACCAGTTCGTACCGAACTGGTAGGACATCACGAGGCCGGACACGACGCCCATGGCGAAGGCGATGGCGAAGATCTTGATCCAGTACCGGAACAGGTCGATGAACACCTGCCGTCCGGTCGCCAACCAGAGCCCCTCCAGCACCGCAAGGTAGCTGGCGAGGCCGATGGAGAAAGCCGGGAACACGATGTGGAAGGCCACCGTGAACCCGAACTGCCACCTTGCAAGCAGCAGGGCGTCAACGTTCGCCAGCATGTTGGTCACCTATTGCAGCTGTCGATGAGGCTGGGGCAGCGGCCAGCGCGACCTCGCCCCAGCCCAGCCGTGTACGAACCTCGGCAAGCGCCTCCACGAGCGCCCGCATGTTGCCGTCCGGATGCGTCCAGATGGCGGCCGGGAATGTGCCGACTTTGCGCTCAAGCTCGATAAAAGTCCGGTTACGGCCGTCCTCGCGCGGCTTCCGGAGGGAGGCCTCGAACACCTCGGAACAGAGGAGCATCGTCCCGATCCTCGTGAGGTAGGATGCAGGCACGTCAAGCCCGGCAGCGGGCGATGCCGCCGGCGCGTGTCCGCCCGGACTGCGCGGCGGAGCGCAAGGATCAATCCCCGGATGCAGGGCCCATGTTGGGTGCTGGCGAAGTCGCCAGGCGGCCTTCTCCCGCCTTGTTGATGTACTGGCTGGCGATGAAAAGCCCCTTCAGCGGCCGGATGACCGGCACGCAGGCCAGCAAGAGAAGCGGAAGCGTCACGAGCGCATGAATCCAGAGCGGCGGTTCGTAGGCGAGCTCAAACCAGATGCCGAAGGCAGTGACCGGGAAGGCCATCGTCATCATGATGAAGAAGGCTGGGCCATCGGCCGGGTCGGCGAAGCGATAATCGAGGCCGCACGCCTCGCAGCGCGGCTTCAGGGCGATGAAGCCGTCGAACAGGCGCCCCTCGCCGCAGCGCGGGCAGCGGCACCGCAAGCCGACGGACATGAGGGATTGATCGGTCGTCCTTTGCATCGTCCACGTTCCTGAACCGCTTGCCGTCCGGCGGCATGAAGAGGCGCCTTGCGTGCCCCAAATGTATGGCTTATTGGTCCATACATTCGCAGTGGAAGCTGGCTGCTTCAAAGGCGCCGGACCAGACAGAGCTACCTCTCGCCTTGCCTGCATGACACATGTATGCATACGACGATGCGAGAGCAGGGGTCAACGATGGAATTCTGGAGCCCGACAATCGCCGGCGACGCAGGCCCGAAGTACCTCGCCATCGTCAGGGCGCTGGCCGAGGACATCCGCGCCGGCCGGCTCCCGCCGGGCGTGCGCCTGCCGCCGCAGCGCGCCCTCGCCAAGCAGCTCAACGTCGACCTCACCACGGTCACGCGCGCCTTCAACGAGGCGCGCCGGACGGGCTTGATCAATGCCACGGCCGGCAGGGGCAGCTTCGTTCGCGGACCCACATCGCCGCCTACAGAGTTACGCCGGCCGGACCCGTCCGGAAGCGTCGACTTCAGCATGAACATGCCGCCCCAGCCGGTTGGGGCGCGGCTTGCCGAGCGTATGGAGACAGGCCTGGCGCAGCTTGCCGGTTCGTCGGGCTTCCTCGACCGCATGCAGTACCAGGACAGCGCCGGGAACCTGGCCGACCGCGCTGCGGCGGCACAGTGGCTCGGGCAGCGGCTCGGGCCGCTTCCGGTGCAGCGGGTCCTCGTGGGAGGCGGCGCCCAGGTCGTGCTCGCCGCCGTGCTTGCCGCCATCCTCAAGCCGGGGGATGCACTCTGCGTTCCGGCCCTGACCTATCCAGGTCTGCGCATGGCCGCCGAGCGTCGCGGCGCACGCCTCGTTCCGGTCGCCTGCGACGAGGACGGGCTCGACCCGGACGCGTTTCTGGAGAGCTGCAAGGCCGAGCCGCCGCGGGCCCTCTACCTGGTACCGACGCTGGACAACCCGACCACCGCGACGCTGCCGACGGCGCGCCGCGAGCGGATCGCCGAGGTCGCACGCGCGCACGGCGTCGCGATCATCGAGGACGACGCCTACGGCGCACTGCCGCCCGACGCTCCGGCCCCCATCGCCGCCTCGGCCGGGGACATCACGTGGCATATCGCGACGCTGTCCAAGTGCGTCAGCCCGGGCCTGCGCATCGCCTACGTTGCGGTACCAGGGACGAACGAGGCGGTGCGGCTCTCCGCCGAGCTGCGGGCCATCAACATGATGGCCTCGCCGCTCACGGCCGCGCTCGCCTCGCAGTGGATCGCCGAAGGCGAACTCGACGCGGTCGTCGCGGCCATCCGCAAGGAGAACGGCCTCCGGCAGGCGGTCGCGCGCGAGACCTTGCGCGGGCTCGACGTCCGCGCGCATTCCTGCGGGCACCACCTCTGGCTCCGGCTTCCCGAGCCGTGGCGGCGCGGCGAGTTCGGGGCGCATGCGCGTCAACTCGGGCTGTCGGTCATCCTAAGCGATGCCTTCGCTGTCGGGCATGCTCCCGAGGCCATCCGGGTCTCCCTGGGTGCTGCCCCCGAGGTCGAGACCCTGCGATACGGTCTCAGCCTGCTGGCGACGCTCCTGACGCGTCCGCCCGGCGCGATCTCCACGGTCGTCTGACATGGCGGACGTGGCGAGTGCATCCGGCGCGGACGAAAGCGCGGCCAAGCACCGGCGGGATCTCACCTGGCTTCGGCGGACCCGAGTACCGGCCACCTTCTTCGGGATGGTCCTGGGGCTGTGCGGACTAGGCAATGGCTGGCGCGCCGTTGCGCGCCTCGGATTGGGGCCGGCCTGGGTGGGCGAGGCGCTCTCCCTTCTCGGCGTAGCGGTCTGGGCGGCGTGGCTGGTCTTCTACGCCGCTCGGTGGCTGAACGACCGGGACATCGTTCTGGTCGAGGTGCGCGATCCGACGTCGTCGTTCTTCGCCGCGCTGGCTCCCGTCGCCACCATGATCGCGAGCGTCGGCCTCGCGCCGCACTGGCCGGGCGCCGCCTGGGCGATGGCTCTCACGGGGCTTGTCGGCACGACCCTCTTCGCCGTCTGGGGCGTGGGCGGCCTCTGGATGGGCGACCGCGCCTTCGAGGCGACGACGCCGATCCTCTACATGCCCACGGTCGGCGGGGGCTTCGTGGCGGCCATCACCTGCGCCGCCTTCGGCATGAAGGAACTCGGACTGCTCTTCTTCGGCGCAGGCCTCCTCTCATGGCTGACGCTCGAATCGGTCGTCATTCATCGGCTGATCCTGCAGACCCTGCCCGTAGCGTTGCGGGCCTCGCTCGGGCTGCACCTGGCGCCGCCTGCGGTGGCCTGCGTCGCCTACCTGGCGGTCACCGACGGGCCGCCCGACCGGCTGGCCCAGATCCTGTTCGGCTACGCCCTGCTGCACGCCCTGGTCATGGTGCGGCTGGTGCCCTGGCTGCGGCAGCAGCCGTTCTCGCCCGCGGCTTGGGCCTACACGTTCGGCGTCTCGGCCCTTCCGCTCGCGGCACTGCGCCTGACGGAACGAGGCTTGGAAGGGCCGAGCGCGTCTCTCGCCGTCCCGCTGTTCGCCGCCGCCAACCTCATCATCGGCTGGATCGCGCTCAGGACGCTGAGCCTGCTGCTGCGCGGCCGGCTCCTGCCTGTTCGACCGCTCTGACCGCGCCCGGAGGGGTGATATCGTACGCGCGCCCCTGCGACCACGCGTCGGGCCGTGCCGCGCATGAACAGGCGGCCCCACCCACAAAGATCGTGGAGACGTACTGGCGTTCAAGCCGCCCAACAAAGGGGGGGCGTGCAGGGTTCGGGATGGTCTGGGCCGAGAGGAAAATTGCCCTCGGATCCGTGGCCGTCGCCTTCAATGCCTAGCGCATCCCACCTGCGAAACAGACGGTTTCCCGTCCCGTTTCTCGTACCCTATCGGAAAAAACGTGAGTCCCGCTCAGGGGATCGATGGTTCGAACGGGCTGTTATGAGCGGACTTGTTCATCCGCCGAGCTCGCTGTTCAGAATGCCATTTGCATCTGGCGTGTCCGCTTTCTGAATCAAAGCGGACAGCGAAAACAATCGGATACAACGTCCGCACAGGTGACCTGACCGGCATTTTGGACCGAGCCGATTGAGAGGCTACTGCATGGTGGCGGCCATGGGTAGCCGGAAGGCTCGATCCGGGACGGTGACGGGCGCAGGTGGCCGGTAGCCCAGCGACGAGTGCGGCCGGACGCGGTTATAGGTGTTCTGCCAGAGGGCGATCACAGTCTGCGCCTCCCTCAACGAGTAGAAGATTTCTTGACGTAGGCACTCATCACGAAGCTTGCCGTTGAAGCTTTCGCAGTACCCGTTCTCCCACGGCGAGCCGGGTGCGATGTACTGGATCTGCGGTCCGACCTTGGCGACCCACTTGCGCAGCGCCTTCGCGATCATTT
>NZ_FOSV01000024.1 GCF_900114375.1 Methylorubrum salsuginis
AAACTTGTGCTGCGCCGGCCTGGTGGCCTGAGCGGTGTGCCCAGGACCCGATCCCATCTCGAACTCGGCCGTCAAACGCACCAGCGCCCATGGTACTGTGTCTCAAGACACGGGAGAGTCGGTCGCCGCCAGGCCTGCCCAGCACAAGATCTCACTGACCTCACCCCATTCCCTCGACACCAGCCGATCCGACCGACCCACACGGTCCCACATCTCGGCGCGGGGTGGAGCAGCCCGGTAGCTCGTCAGGCTCATAACCTGAAGGTCGCTGGTTCAAATCCAGCCCCCGCAACCAAACACAACACACAACACAGCAAACCCCATCACACCGAGCCCCGTGCCCCCGCACGGGGCGTTCCGTCGTTCCCAAACCCAACACCACCCGACAGGCGCGCCTCCGGGAGCGCGCCTGAACCCGAAAGCGGGGGAGGGGAGGGGGCTCGACGCCCGTCTCGCTCGGATCGGTCGGTCGCCTTGAGAATCCGCGCCTCGACCATCGCGGCGTCGGCGTTCATCGTCTCAGCCCGGCCCAGACCGGCCTTCGTCAGCGCACCGAACTGTGCCCAGAAACCGACGGCTCCGGCGTTGACGGCAACGCGCGATGCTCCGCCCGGCTGGATGGGCCTCGCAGGCCTGCTCGCGTCCCTCGGTCGCGACGGCTTGCGAAACCGCCCGCAAGTCCCTCGCGTTGTGCCGCCGAATCTCGAATCAGGGAGGTGGTCATGATCCGCATTCGTGGAACGCTCCGCGGCGCCCTCGTGGTGGCCCTCGGCCTCGCCGCACCATCGATTCAGGCGCAGACGCTGGCGACTTCGGCCGTGCCGAGTCTGCCCTTTCCCGGCACGACAATACCGGCCGGAACCCTCGGCATCGCCGATGCCGGCGGACTGGGCTTCTCCGGCATTCTGCCTCCGGGCGGCATCGCCGCCTTCAGTGGAGCGATCCGGACCGGCGGCCTGACCAATCCGGGTGGGCTCAGCTTCGGTGGGGGAGGGGGCCTGCGCGGGTTCTCCGCGCTTCCCGGCACCGGGCTCACATCCGACATCGGCGCCGGGATAAGCTCCGGCTCCGTCGGCGGCACGGGCGCAGGGATCGGAGCGGGAATATCCGGCGCCGGCCTCGCATCGAGCCTCGATACGGGCTTGACCACCGGCTCCATCGGCGGGGCGGGCACGGGCCTCGGGGCCAGCGCCCGGAGCGGCATCCTCGATCCGAACCGCCTGACGCCGGGTGTCGGCGGGGGCGGCGCGCCGGCCGGCGCCGGTACGGCGGGGGCATCGAGCGCGGTCGATGCCTATACCGACTCATTCGACGGGCGCGGTCTTCCGTGATCGACCGGCGCGTCGTCCACAAGCTTGAGGCATTGCGGTAAGGTCTCGTTAACCGTCCTCGGTTGTTCTATCTTCGTTCTCGTTTCGAGTCGGAGAGAGACCATGCCCCAGCGCCAGCCCGCCGCGCCTCGCCCCATCGATCGCGGCGCCGCCGATCCCGCTTGCCCCGTCGAGGACATCGCTCAGGCCTATCTCGTCACCGCTCACGGCGATGCCGGACTGGCGCTCCGCTGCGCCATCACCGACGCCCTGTCGGATCTGATGGAAGCGGAGCGCCGCGCCCGCGAGAACAGCCGGCTGATCTCCCGCGGCTATGTCCGCAACGCCGCCCGGGGGTGAGATTGCGCAGAGGCGGTTGAAGCGGAGCCGCGTCGACGCATCTAACCGCAAAGCCTTCCGAGTTCGGAGTTTTCCAAGCGATGCGCCTGCGCCCGGCCGTATTTCTGGCAAGTGCCGTCCTGCTGGCCTCCGCCCCCGCGGCGCGGGCCGAACTGCTCATCAGCGTCGACAAGGACGCCCAGCGGATGAGCGTCGCGGTCGATGGCCAGACTCGCTACACGTGGCCGGTTTCGACCGGCGTCGCGGGCCACGACACGCCGAACGGCGGCTACAAGCCGTTCCGGATGGAGGCGACCCACTTCTCGCGGGAATGGGACAACGCGCCGATGCCGCACGCGATCTTCTTCACCCAGGTCGGCCACGCCATCCACGGCACCACCCACACCCGCCGCCTCGGCACTGCGGCTTCTCATGGATGCGTGCGCCTTTCGCAGCGCAACGCCGCGACCCTGTTCGCCTTGGTGAAGCAGCAGAAGATGGCCAACACCCGCGTGGTGATCGAGGGCAGCGTCGGCGACGCCCCGGTCGCCGACGTGCATCGACCCGCACCGGAGCGGACTGCGCGCCGCTATGGCGGCGAGGAGGGCGTAGTCGTGCGCTCCCGCGGCGCGGCGTGGGACGACGACCTCTACGCGCCGGCCCCGCGGCGGGGGCGGGACCCGTTCGACGATCCCTACGCGAGGGCCCCTGTAGGATACGGCGACGTTTACTAGAGGATCGTCCTGGATATCGGATCCAGGACGATCCTCTACGCCCTGGTGCCGCATAGGCTTTTTCTGAAAGCCGGTTCCCATCGTTCGTGCCGATGCTCTCATCGAGCGGCACGCCTCAGTTCGAGGCCGCCGCCCCGCTCACCCGCCACACCGCGTTCCCGACATCGTCCGTCACCAGCAGCGCCCCGGTCTTGTCGAGCGCCACGCCCACCGGACGGCCCTGAGCCTTCTCGTCGACGTCGAGGAAGCCAGTCAGGACATCGACCGGCGCGCCCGCAGGTTTGCCGTCCTTGAATGGAATGTAGATCACCTTGTAGCCGCTCTTCGGCCGGCGGTTCCACGAGCCGTGCTGGGCGACGAACAGGCCGGTTTTCCATGCCTCCGGCAGGCTGGAGCCCGCCGAGAAGGCGATGCCGAGGGAGGCCGTGTGCGTGCCGACGGCGTAGTCGGGCGCGATCGCCTTGGCCACGAGGTCGGGCTGCGGCGGCTGGACCCGTGCGTCGGCGTGCCGGCCCCAATAGCTCCAGGGCCAGCCGTAGAATCCGCCTTCCTGGACGTGGGTGACGTAGTCCGGCACGAGGTCGCTGCCGATCTCGTCGCGCTCGTTGACGGCGGTCCAGAGCGCACCGCTCGTCGGCTCGAAGGCGAGCCCGTTGGGGTTGCGCAGGCCCGTCGCATATTCCCGCATCGCCTTCGTGGCGACCGTGTATTCCCAGATCGCCGCGCGGCCCTTCTCGATGTCGAGGCCGTTCTCGCCGACATTGCTGTTCGAGCCGACGGTGACGAACAGCTTTTGTCCGTCGGGACTCGCGATGACGTTCTTCGTCCAATGGTGATTGATGCCCGAGGGCAAGTCGGCGACCTTTTCCGGGCGCGCCGTGATCTCGGTCTGCCCGTCCGTGTAGGGCACACGCACCAACGCGTCGGCATTGGCGACGTAGAGGTCGGAGCCGACCAGCGCCATGCCGAAGGGCGAGGTGAGATCTTTGAGGAGGACGTGGCGCTCCTCCGCGACGCCGTCGCCGTCCCGGTCGCGGAGGAGTACGATGCGGTCGGGGCTGTCGACGCCCGCGCCCGCGAGGCCCTTCACCTTGTCGGCGACCCAGTCGGCGAGGCCGGTGCTCTTGTCGCCGGATTTCGGGGCGTTGCTCTCGGCCACCAGCACGTCGCCGTTCGGCAGACGATAAGGCCAGCGCGGATGGTTGAGGCCGGTGGCGAAGGCCGCGACCGTGAGTCCCGGCGCGGCCTTCGGCGTCGCGCCCTCCGCCCAGGGGGCGATGCGGGCGATGTTGACGGTGGGCATCAGCGTCGGGTTCGGGGCCGGCAGGGTCGGGTTCGGACCGGTGCCGGCGGCGAAATCGAGCGTCGCGCGCTCCGGATACATCACGAAGCGCGTGAAGGCGGCCCCGCCCGCCAGCGCGAGGACGAGGGCGGCGAGTCCGACTTTGGCGGCTGTGCGCATGGGACCCTCAGAGCGCGGGCGTGGCGGCGGCTTCGTTCGCGCCGGGATGGCGGCGGGTCGAGTAGTAGAGGCCGATGGCGTTCCAGAACGCGTCGCGCTGCTCGGTGGTGAAGCGCTGGAGCGCGGCGTCGAGGGCGGCACGGCCGGCGGTGGCGGCCTCCTCGCGCAGACGCTCGTCGAACGCTTCGAGCGGGGGAGACGCCGTGTCCGAGACGGCCGATCCGGTTGCCGTTGCCATGGCTCATCCTTCCCGCGAGCGAAGTCCAAGACTCCTCAACGCCTAAGCTCGCCGACCGTTCATTGTCGGATGCGATCCTGCCGCGGTCGGGCCCGTGTGCGAAAAGACACACCACCCCGGATTCGGCATCCAGGCTTAACCATACCTTTGCACCTGGCGGGCAATGGGTTCAGCTTAAGCGTACGAGCCGTCCTTCCATGCCCTCTGCCCAGCTCCGGGGAGCCTGAATGCGCAACGACCGTCACCTCCGCCTCGCCTGCCTCGCCGCCCTCGCGGCCGCCGGTTCGAGCCTTGGGGGGTGCGGTGTGTTCCGTCCGCAGCAGGAGCTGACCACCGGCTCGATCGCGGCGAACGCCAAGGTCGTCCAGACGCCGACCGCCGCCGACAAGGAGTGCCTCGCCCGGGCGATGTATTTCGAATCGAACCGCTCCGACGAGGACGGGCTGCTGGCCGTCGGCACGGTGGTGATGAACCGCCTCGACGCGCCGGCCTATCCGGGCCGGATCTGCGAGGTGGTCGGCCAGAAGCGGCAATTCGCCAACGGCGTGCTGACGAAGCCGGTGCGCGAGCAGGATCGGCCGCGGCTCGAGAAGGTCGCCGACCTGCTCCTGTCCGGCAAGCGTCACGATGGCGTCGGTCAGGCGCTGCACTTCCACACCGCCGGCTACAGCTTCCCCTACACCAACATGCACTACGTCGTCGCCGCGGGCGGCAACGTGTTCTACGAGAAGAGCGACCGCGAGGGCTATCTTCCGGCGATCCGTCCCCGCGCCGTGGTGCAGGTCGCCTCCGGCCGCGTGCTGCCGCTCCAGGTCGCCGCCGCGCAATCGGGCATGATCGGCCTGCCGCTGACCGGCCGCGTCCAGCCGACGCTGACCGCCGACTACACCGTGCCGGATCTGCGCCTCGCCGGCCCGGCCCGCTACGCTTCGGTTCCGGGCCGAAACTGAGTCTTGGATCTGCGTCGCCCCCGACCTGCGGTCGGGTTCGATGCGCCCGCCGGACGGCCGAAGCCCCGCCGTCGCGTGGGCGGACGGCGGCTCCGCCACCGTCCGAGGCTAACGCCAGCCGGAGTTACGCATAGGGCAGGTTGTCGCCCCGCCCCTTTGCGACAGGCTCCCCGAGGCCTTAGATCGAGGTGGCGCCCGGGCCGTCCGCCGGGATCACGAGCGCTCGTCCCCCATCATGGCCGTCGTCCTCGATCTCCTCACCAACGACACGCGTCCGAAGCAGGCCGCGCGTCCGCGCCACCCTGAGAAGGCGCATCGGCCCGACACGGCGATCCAGCGCAAGCCCGACTGGATCCGGGTGAAGGCGCCGGGCTCGAAGCTCTGGGCCGAGACCAAGGACATCGTCCGCGCCAACGGCCTCGTCACCGTCTGCGAGGAGGCAGGCTGCCCCAATATCGGCGAGTGCTGGGAGAAGCGCCACGCCACCTTCATGATCATGGGCGACACCTGCACCCGCGCGTGTTCGTTCTGCAACGTGCGCACGGGCCTGCCGGAAGGGCTGGATGCGGCCGAGCCGCAGAAGGTGGCCGATGCCGTGGCCAAGCTCGGGCTGCACCATGTCGTTGTCACCTCGGTCGATCGCGACGACCTCAAGGACGGCGGCGCCGCGCATTTCGCGCAGACCATCGCGGCGATCCGGCAGGCGAGCCCCGGCACCACCATCGAGATCCTGACGCCGGACTTCCTGCGCAAACCCGGTGCGCTCGAAACCGTGGTTGCGGCCCGGCCCGACGTGTTCAACCACAATCTCGAAACCGTGCCCGGCAAGTACGTCACCGTGCGGCCCGGCGCCCGCTACTTCCATTCCGTTCGGCTGCTGCAGCGGGTGAAGGAGTTGGACCCGACCATCTTCACCAAGTCCGGCATCATGGTGGGCCTGGGCGAGGAGCGGAACGAGGTCGTGCAGCTGATGGATGACCTGCGCTCGGCGGACGTCGATTTCCTCACCATCGGCCAGTACCTGCAGCCGACGCGCAAGCATCACGAAGTCGTGCGCTTCGTGCCGCCGGACGAGTTCAAGGCCTATGAAACCACGGCCTATGCCAAGGGTTTCCTGCTCGTCTCGGCCACCCCGCTGACGCGCTCCTCCCACCATGCGGGCGAGGACTTCGCCCGGTTGAAGGCAGCCCGCCTCGCCAAGCTCGGGCCGGTCCCGCACACCGCCACCGCCTGAGCCGCCATGCCGTCTTTCCGTATCACGAGGAACGTGCGCCACACGGCCACGCAGATGTACGACCTCGTGGCCGATATCGAGCGCTATCCCGAGTTTCTGCCGCTGTGCGAATCGCTGCGGGTGCTGCGCGATGCGGAGGGACCGAACGGCACCACCGTGCGCGTCGCCGAGATGGGGGTCGGCTACAAGGCGATCCGCGAGCGCTTCACCACCCGGGTCTCCCTCGACCCGCAGAACCGGAAGATCACGGCCGAGTACATCGACGGTCCGTTCCGCCACCTCGAGAACCGCTGGAGTTTTCGCGACGACGGCCGGGGCGGCTGCGACGTCGATTTCTTCATCACCTACGAGTTCAAGAGCCGCACGCTGGGGCTCCTGATGGGCACGATGTTCGACCGCGCCTTCCGCAAGTTTACCGACGCCTTCGAGAGCCGGGCCCGCACGATCTACGGCGCGCCGGCCTGATTCTTTCTGAGTGAATCGCGGGTGCTCTCCTCCCCACAAGGGGGAGGTGACAGGCCCGCTCGACGCGACGGCGCGTCTCCTGCCTGTGCGGTGAAGTTGCGGTAGGCTCACCCGCCCATCCGTGAAAAGGCTCTGCCGATGGATTCCGCGCCCGGTCCGCGCTTCCAGGCCGCTTACGCCCCGGACGACGCCGCGCTCGCCGAGACGCTGCTGCGCGAGGCGGTGCTGCCGCCGGAAGCCGAGCCGGGCGTCGATGCGCTGGCCGCCGACCTGATCGCCGCGATCCGCAGCGAGGCCGGGCACGGCGCCGTCGAGACGCTGCTGCAGGAATACGCCCTCACCACCCGCGAGGGGCTGGCGTTGATGAGCCTCGCCGAGGCGCTGCTGCGCGTGCCCGACGCGGCCACCGCCGACCGTCTCATCGCCGACAAGCTGCGCGAGGGCGATTTCGCCCATCACGAAGTCCGCTCCGAGACTGGGCTCGCCCACGCCGCCGCCTGGGCACTGGGGCTCGGCGCCCGACTCGTCGGCGTCGGGGACACGCCGGAGGCGACGCTCGCCGGGCTGGTCGGACGCCTCGGCCGTCCGGCGGTGCGGGCCGCGGCGCATCGCGCCATGCGGATCATGGGCGGCCAGTTCGTGCTGGCCGAAGACATCGGCGCGGCGTTGCGCCGGGCCAAGGCCGGACCGACAGACCTCAGATATTCCTTCGACATGCTGGGAGAGGGGGCCCGCACGGCGGACGACGCCGAGGCCTACCGCCTGTCCTACGCCCGTGCGATCGAGCGGATCGGCCGCGAGGCAGGCGACGCCGCGCTACCGGCGCGACCGGGCATCTCCGTGAAGCTCTCGGCGCTCCATCCGCGCTACGCGCCGACGCAGAGGCCGCGGGTGATGGCCGAGCTGGTGCCGGTGGTGCTGGATCTGGCCCGCGCGGCGCGCGCGCACGACCTCAACTTCACCGTGGATGCCGAGGAGGCCGAGCGGCTCGAATTGTCCCTCGACGTGTTCACCGTCGTGCTGGCCGACCCGTCGCTCGCCGGCTGGGACGGGTTCGGGCTGGCGGTGCAGGCCTATTCCAAGCGCTGCCTGCCGGTCATCGAGCATGTCGCGGCCTTGGCCCGGCATCACGACCGGCGGCTGATGGTGCGCCTCGTCAAGGGCGCCTATTGGGACGGCGAGGTGAAGGCGGCGCAAGGCCAGGGCCTGCCCGACTTCCCCGTCTTCACCCGCAAGCCGATGACGGATCTGAGCTATCTCGCCGCCGCCCGGCGGCTGCTGGCACAGAGGCCGCGGCTTTTCCCGCAATTCGCCACCCACAATGCGCTCACCGTGGCGAGCGTGCTGGCGCTGGCCGGCGACGCGGCGGGGTTCGAGTTCCAGCGCCTGCACGGCATGGGCGAGGCCCTTTACGCGCGGCTGGCCGCGGTGAGGCCCGGCCTCGGCTGCCGCGTCTATGCGCCGGTCGGCGGGCATCGCGAGTTGCTGGCCTATCTGGTGCGTCGGCTGTTGGAGAACGGCGCCAACGCCTCCTTCGTCGCCCGCGCCGCGGATCCGACGGTACCGGTCGCGCGCCTGCTCGCCCGCCCGCAGGCGCTGATCGAGACGCCCGCGCTCGCCCGCCACCCGAAGATCCCGCGTCCCCGCGACCTGTTCGGACCGGAGCGGCGCAACAGCGAGGGGCTCGCCTTCGGCGACCGGGCCGCGGTGGAGGCGCTTCGCACCGGGGTCGCCCGCGTCACCGGGCCGTTCGCGGCGGCGCCGATCCTCGATGGCCGGGAGGTGGAGGGCCGGACGCGGACGGTGGCGAGCCCCATCGACGGCGCGAGCCTCGGCACCGTGACGGAGGCCGACGCCGCCATGGCGGCACGCGCGATGGACGCTGCCGCCCACGGATTTTCGGATTGGGCCGCCACCCCCGCCGAGACCCGCGCCGCCTGCCTGGAGCGGGCCGCGAACGCCTTCGAGGCCGACCGCGACACACTCCTCCATCTGCTTCAGGCCGAGGCGGGCAAGACGCTGGACGACGCCATCGCCGAGTGGCGCGAAGCCATCGACTTCCTGCGCTACTACGCGGCGGAAGGCCGAAAGCTGTTTGCCGCGCCTGTCGCCCTGCCGGGGCCGGCGGGTGAAGCGAACACGCTGGCCCTGCACGGACGCGGCGTCTTCGCAGCGATCTCGCCGTGGAATTTTCCGCTCGCGATCTTCTCCGGTCAGATCGCCGCCGCCCTGATGGCCGGCAACGCGGTCGTGGCTAAGCCGGCGCCGCAGACGCCGCTCGTCGCCGACCGCGCGTTGCGCCTGCTGCACGGCGCCGGCATCCCGGCCGGCGCGCTGCACCTCGTCCCCGGCGGTCCCGAAGCGGGGGCGGCGCTGATCGGACATCCGGCGCTTGCCGGCGTGGTCTTCACCGGCTCGACCGCGACGGCGCGGGCGATCAACCGGGCGCTGGCCGAACGCGACGGCGCGATCCTGCCGCTGATCGCCGAAACCGGCGGCATCAACGCGATGATCGTCGACGCCACGGCGCTCCCCGAGCAGGTCGCCGACGATGTCGTCGCCTCCGCCTTCCGCTCCGCCGGGCAGCGCTGCTCGGCCCTGCGCCTGCTCCTCGTCCAGGAGGATGTGGCAGAAGGGATGATCGCGACCCTCGTCGGTGCCGCTCGCGGGTTGCGCTTGGGCGACCCACGCGACCTTGCCACCGATCTCGGCCCCGTCATCGATGGGCAGGCCAAGGCCCGGCTCGACGCGCACATCGCCCGGATGGGCCGGGAGGCTCGCACGCACCTCGCCGGGACCGCGCCGTCGGGCCTCTTCGTCGCGCCCCACATCTTCGAGATCGGATCGGTCGCCGATCTGCGCGAAGAGGTGTTCGGGCCGATCCTCCACATCGTCCGTTATCCCGTCGATGGGCTGGAGCGGGTGATCGAAGAGATTCGTGCCGCCGGCTACGGGCTGACGCTCGGCATCCATTCACGGATCGAGCGCACGTGGACGCGCATCGCGGCGGCGCTGCCCCACGGCAACGTCTACGTGAACCGCAACATGATCGGCGCGGTGGTCGGCAGCCAGCCCTTCGGCGGCACCGGTCTGTCCGGCACCGGCCCGAAGGCCGGCGGCCCGCATTACCTCACCCGCTTCGCCACCGAGCGGACGCTCACGGTCAACATGTCGGCCGCTGGCGGGAGCGTCGGGCTGCTCACCCTGGAGGGATGACGGCCGGCGGCCTCAATCCTCGACGACCTTCGCGACCGGCCGGTCGCTGCCGTCGGCGGTCTCGTCGTGCCATTGGCCGCGACCGTCCTGATAGCGGATGCCCTCGGTCGAGCCCGGCACCTGCTGCTCGGCCGCCGCCGCCTGGGCGGCTTCCAGGGCCTCCTGCCGGCTCGGGAAGGTCTCGGAGAAGACGTCGCCGACCTTGTAGGCGAAGCCGCCATCATGCTCGACGATGTGGTAGGTGACCTCGGTCATCGGTTCGAAATCTCGCTGGATCCGCAAAATGTGTCGGATCGCGAACCGATGGCGGTGGCGGTGGTTCCGCCGCCGCGCGCTCCGGCACCGGGATGGTGAACGGTCAATGCCGGGTCGGCGGACGCTGCGGCAGGCGTTCCACCGCGGCGCGACAGCCGGCGATGAGCGAGCCGCGCACATCCTCCGGGTCGAAGCCTGGCCCCTCGGGAAAGGCCAGGAGGTGGGCTTCCGCTGCCCCCTCGGGTCGGATGCGGGCGAGCCAGCCCTCGGGCGTGCGCTCGAAGCGGACCTCGTAGAGGATGCCGTCGTGCTCGAAGCTGTGCGGGTCCATTCATCGCGCCTTTGCGTCACGCCGACGGCGGCGCCGGCTGTCGCCATGTAGGAAGCCGCCCTATCCTGGCGCGAGAGTTGGCGGCATGTCCGCATCGTCTTTCTCGAAAAAGCCGGCGGTCACCTTTCGGGACGATGCTCCGGCCGTCACGGAACACGGATCGTCATGCGCCCCACGCTTCTCCTGCTCGTGCTCAGTGCCGGCCTGTCCGCCTCGCCCTGCGTCGGCCAGGGCGCGCCGCCCAATCCCTTCGCCTCGAACTACCCGTCGGCGCCGCCCAGCCTGGAACAGGCGGAGCGCGCCCGCGTGCGACAGGCGCGGCCCCGAACGCCGCGGCACGGCGAGCGGGGGCCGATCCCGCCCGCGCCGATCCCCAATCGCTGATCACGCCGAGCCGAGTTCGGCCACGATGGCGCTGACGATGCGGGGGTCGTTCGGCTCGATCTGCGTCGCGAAGGCGGCACGCAGGTCGCCGTCGCGGCCGACCAGATACTTGTGGAAGTTCCATTGCGGGGTCTGGCCCGGCTTCCGCTCCGCCGCCCAGCGGTAGAACGGATGGGCCGTGGGGCCGCGCACATGGGTCTTTTCGACCACCGGGAAGGTCACGCCGTGGTTCTTCTTGGCCGCCTCGGCGATGGCCACGCCGTCGAGGGGTTCCTGATTGCCGAAATCCGGCGAGGGGACCGCGATCACCGTGAGCCCACGGGGCCCGAAGCGGGTCCACAGCCCCTCCAGCCCGGAAAACTGCCCGGCATAGCCGCAGGCGGTGGCGGTGTTGACCACGAGGATCGGTTTGCCGGCATAGTCGGCGAGCGGCAGGGTGCCGCCGCCGGGTTTCTCGAAGGAGAAGGTCTCCGCCTTCACCTCCGAGGCGCGGGCGGCGCCGACCGCGGTGACGGCCAGCATCGCGAGACAATCGCGACGACGAATCAGCATCGAAAGCCTCCGGAACAGGGATTTGTCTCGGAGGCTGCCACAATTCGGGCCGTCCGCCCTACGGTTCGGATCGTCGCGGGGCGTCAGTTCGTCCGGGCCGCCAGAGCCTCGCGCACGGAGCGGGCCAGCGCGGTCTCGTCGCCGCCGACCGGCAGGGCGACGACATGCGGTGGAACCGCATCGAAGCCGTCGAAGGCCGCCGAATCGCCCGAGAACACGATGCCGAGATTGGGGCGCAGCGCCCGAGCCTCTTCGGCGAGGCGGGAGCAGCAGAGCGACCCGCGCAGATCCGCATCGGTGACGAGGACGTCGACGGGCAGGCCGAGCACGAGGACGGTGAGGGCATCGACCGCCGAATCGACCGTGGTGGCGTTGAAGCCGGCGCGGCGGACCTGCGCACCGATCTCGTCCCGCCATTGCTTGCGCCGGCCGGCGACGAGAACCTGGATGCCGTAGCAGCTTCGCTGCGCAGCCGCATCGCCGAGCGGGCGTGCGGCGCCGGCCGCAGCCTGAAAAGTTCCTTTTGCAGCAATGTCCTGATTGCTTCGCATGCCCTCAGATTAACAGATGAACCCCGAGGTTCAAGCGGTTCCAGAGTGCATTGCAAAAACCCATCGACAGGAGAGTTCGTTTCCCGGGCCGCAGCGTGGCGCCGTGTTGACGCCGGGCGCCGGCGGCGCAACAGAACGCGGCCCCCCGACACCGTCTTTCGGGGCTCCACAGCGGGGTTCATGGCGCTGTCGCGTTCGCATGCGACGGCGCCGCCTTTCGTATCCCCGCCGTGGCCAGACCGGAGCCGCTCGAACGATGTCCTCCACGCAAATCTCGCCGCTTGCGCCCGCGACCCAGCCGTCGCTGCCGGAGATCGCGGGCGTGCGCCTCGCCACGGCGCAGGCCGGCATCCGCTACAAGGGCCGCACCGACGTGCTCTACGTCGCGCTCGACGAGGGAACTCAGGTGGCCGGCGTGTTCACCCGCTCGCGCTGCCCCTCGGCGCCGGTGGATTGGTGCCGCGCCGCGCTGGAGGCCAAGGCCGGCGCCCGCGCTCTGGTGGTCAATTCCGGCAACGCCAACGCCTTCACCGGGCTCAAAGGCCGCGAGGCGGTGACGCTGACGGCGCAGATCGCCGGCCGGGCCGCCGATTGCGCACCGGAAGCCGTGATGATCGCCTCGACCGGCGTGATCGGCGAGCCCCTGGACGCCACCAAGTTCGAGGGCGTGCTGGCCGATTGCGCCGCCCGCGCCGTGCCGGGCGCCGCAGCCTGGAGCGAGGCCGCCCAAGCGATCATGACGACGGACACCTTCCCGAAGCTCGCGACCCGCAAAGCCGAGATCGCGGGGCAGACGGTGACGATCAACGGCATCGCCAAGGGGGCGGGCATGATCGCCCCCGACATGGCGACGATGCTGTCCTTCGTCTTCACCGACGCCGCGCTGCCGCAGGCGGTCTTGCAGGAGCTGCTGAGCGCGGGCACCAAGACCTCGTTCAACTGCGTCACCGTCGACGGCGACACCTCGACCTCGGACACGCTGCTGCTGTTCGCCACCGGTGCCGCGGACACCGAGGCGGTCGAGCGCGCCGACGATCCGCGCCTGGAAAACTTCCGGGCGGCGCTCGACGATCTGTTGATCGAGCTGGCCCAGCTCGTCGCCCGCGACGGCGAGGGCGCGCGCAAGCTCGTCACCGTACGGGTCGAGGGCGCGGAGAGCGACGCCTCCGCCCACCGGATCGCGATGTCGATCGCCAACTCGCCGCTGGTGAAGACCGCGGTGGCGGGCGAGGACGCCAATTGGGGCCGCGTCGTCATGGCGGTGGGCAAGGCCGGCGAGCCCGCCGACCGCGACCGCCTCGCGATCTGGTTCGGCGACGTGCGCGTGGCGGTCCAGGGCGCGCGCGATCCGGCCTATAGCGAGGAGGCGGCCAGCGCCGTGATGCGCGAGGCCGAGATCACCGTGCGGGTCGATCTCGGCCTCGGCCAGGGTACGGCGCGGGTCTGGACCTGCGACCTCACCAAGGCCTACGTCGAGATCAACGGAGATTACCGCTCGTGAAATACGCCCTCGCCGCCGCGCTGCTGCTCGTTCTCGCCGTCCCGGCCGCCGCCGACGACGAGGGCCGCATCCGCGTCATCGGCCGGGCCTCCTCCGAGCGGGCGCCGGACTTCGCCTCCATCGAGGTCGGGGTCGAGAGCCGGGGTGCCACCCCGGCCGCGGCGCTCGACGCCGCGAGCCGGGCCGCGAAGGGCGTGATGGCGACCGCCAAGGAAATGGGCGTGCCGGAGGCCGATATCGGCACGACCTCGCTCACGCTCCAGGCCCGCACCAAGCAGGTCGGTCAGCCCGACGGCAATGTGCGCGAGGTGCCCGACGGCTACACCGCAGGCAACCTCGTGCGGGTGCGCCTGGCCGAGATGGGCAAGCTCGGCGAGCTCCTGCGCCAGGCGCTCGATTCGGGCGCCAACCGGATCAACGGCATCGCCTTCGGCCTGCGCGATCCGGCGGCGGCCGAGGCCGACGTGCAGAGCGCGGCGATGAAGGATGCCCGCGCCCAGGCCGAGCGTCTCGCGGAGGCCGCGGGCGTGCGGCTCGGGGCCGCCATCGCCATTACGTCGCCGCCGCGGAGCGAAGGCGCCCGGCCCATGCCCTACGCGATGGCGGCGAGGGCCGCCGCGCCGAAGGGGCGGACCGCGGTGCCGATCGAGGCCGGCAGCATCGAGACGGCGGCGGAAGTCGAAGCCGTGTTCGCGATTGCCCGATGAGCGCCGCCCCGATGAGGCTCGTGCTCGTCGTCGCGGCGGCGCTCGTCGATGCCGACGGGCGCGTGCTGATGGCGCAACGGCCGGAGGGCAAGGCGCTCGCCGGCCTGTGGGAGTTTCCCGGCGGCAAGGTCGAGCCGGGGGAGCGGCCGGAAGAGACGCTGATCCGCGAACTGGCGGAAGAACTCGGCATCGAGGTGCGCGAGCCCTGCCTCGCGCCCCTCACCTTCGCCAGCCATGCCTACCCGGATTTCCACCTCCTGATGCCGCTCTACATCTGTCGGCGCTGGGAAGGGATTCCGCAGTCGCGCGAGGGGCAGGCCCTGCGCTGGCAACGTCCGGGGGCCTTGCGCGACCTGCCGATGCCGCCGGCCGACCTGCCGCTGATCCCCTTCCTGATCGATCTGCTCGGCCCCTGACGGGCCGATAGGGAACGGGATCATGGCGAGACGGGTGAAGGCAGCCGCGGATTCCGAAAAGACGCCCGCCGGCAAGAAGCCGGCTGCCGAGAAATCCGTGGCGAAGCCGCGCAAGTCGCGCAGCACCGTCCCCTCGCCCGAGACGCTTTCGGCCCTGAGTTCCGAGCGGCTGATCGCCCTGATCCTCGAAGAGGTCGGCCAAAGCCCGGCGTTCAAGAAGCGGGTCACCGCAGCGCTCGCCGCCCTGCAGGGGCCGGACACGGTGGCGGCGGTGATCGATCGGCGCCTCGCGGCGCTGGAAAAGGCCCGCGGCTTCATCGACTGGCAGAAGCGCAAGGCTTTTGCGGCCGACCTCGACGCCACGGTCACGACCATGCTGTCCGACCTGAAGCCGCTCGATGCCGGCATGGCGCTCGACCGGCTGATGCGCTTCCTCGGGACCGCCGACACCACCCTGGAGCGGGTCGACGATTCGAGCGGGCAGGTCCACGCCGTCTACGAGACCGCCGCGGAGGCCGCCGTGGGCGTCGCCGTGACGCTGCCGCCGGACACCGTCGAAGCCTTCGCGACGCGTCTCGTCGGCGGGCTTGCCGGGGACGGTTACGGTTTCCTCGGGGGCGTCCTCGACGCCCTCGTGCCGCAATTGCCGAAATCCGCCCTCTCTCGCTTCGATGCGGTGCTGGCCGAGGCCTTGGACGCCCTGCCCAAAACGACGGCGAAAGCCGGACGCGACCCCTTCGGGGGCGGCGAGGCCGAGTGGGAGCGCCGCTATCACCGCCTGCGCCTCGGCAAGCTGCGCCAGGCGGTGGCCGATGCCCGCGGCGACGTCGATGCCTTCATCGCCCTCGAGACCAGGAACGCGCCCGACCGACCGGACGTCGCGGCGGTGGCCGAGCGCCTCCTGGAGGCGGGCCGCCCCGAGGAGGCACTCGACTGGGTGCGCCGCACGCCGAAGCAGGATGCCCGCACCGTCACCATCGAGACGCTGCTCGAAGGCGCGATCGCGCTCGGCGGTCCCGCGCGCGACCGAACCGCGCTGGAAACCCGTATCCTCGACGCCCTCGGACGCAAGGACGAGGCGCAGGCGCTTCGCTGGGCCCGGTTCGAGCAGACCCTCGATCCGCAGAGCTTACGCGACTACCTCGCCAAGCTCCCGGATTTCGAGGACGAGGAGGCTTTGGAGCGCGCCTTCGAACTGGCGGAGCAGCGCAAGGACCCGCATTTCGGACTCTACTTCCTGATCGGCTGGCCGAATCTCGACCGGGCCGCCCGGCTGGTGCTGGCGCGGCGCCGGGAATGGTCGGGCCGCAACTGGGAGGTGCTGGCGCCGGCCGCCGATGCGCTCGCGCCGGATCATCCGCTGGCCGCGAGCCTTCTCTACCGGGCGCTGATCGACGACATCCTGGAGCGCGCCCGCTCCAACGCCTATGGCCATGCCGCCCGCGACCTCGCCAAGCTCGCGACGCTGGCCGAGGAGGTGGAGCCGGGCCGCCTCGATCCGGACCACGCGGCCTACATCGCGGGCCTGCGCAAGCAGCACGGGCGGAAATACGGGTTCTGGCAGCTGGTAGAGAAGTAGGCGGTCGATACCAAGCGGCACGCAACAGGACCGAGGGTCCTGTTGCGGGCGTCCGGCGGACGCCCGCCGCCCCGCAGTCGCGGGGGCAATCGACGATGAGTCGGGATCATCGCCGATCGGTATGAGACGGATCTACGCCTCGATCGCCTCGACCCGATCCGGATAGAACGCCAGATGGCGCCGGATGCGTGCCACCGCCGGAAACGGGTTCTCGTAGGACCACGCCGCCGCCGGGCCGCCCGCGACATCGAAGTAGCTCGCCTCGCCCTTGTAGGGGCAATGCGTGCGCTGCGGGTTGGCCCGGAGCGCATCGGCCGCCACGTCCTCGCGGGGGATGTAGAAGACCGGCGGATAGGTCGCCTCGCGCAGGACCAGGGCTCGCGCGCTCTCGGCGACGACGCGGCCGCCCGCGCGCACCCGCACGGTCCCCTCGTGCGGCGTGATCGTGATCGGATGGGTGGGGCCGGGCTCCTTCATCGCGTTTCTCCGGTGTCGGGCGTCAGCCGATGCTCGGCGGTGCCGAGGGCCTCGGCGAGGCGGGTCTGGGCGCTGCCGGGGCGCAGCGGCTTCTGCTGGCTCTCGTGCGGCACCCAGCCGGAGAACCACAGAACCTCGAAGGTCGCCCGCACCCGCCCGTCCGGATCGGAAAAGCGCTCGGCGTAGATCGCGGCGGCGCGCATCAGGGTGGCGCGGCGAAGCGGGGTGCGGCGGCGGTCGGTCAGCGCGTTGGTCAGCCCCATGGCGCGCAGGTCGCGCATCAGCGCGAACGGGTCGGCATAGCGCACGCGGATCGTGTCGGCATCGACCACCGGCAGCGCGAAACCCGCCCTCTGCAACAGGCCGCCGAGGTCGCGCAGCTCCGCGAACGGCGCCACCCGCGGGCTCACCCCACCCTCGGTCTCGCTCTCGGCCTGGAGGAAGGCGTGGCGCAATTCGGTGAGCGTGGCGCCGCCCAGCAGGCAGCCGAGGAGCAGGCCGTCGGCTTTCAACGCCCGGCGCAGCTGCACCAGCACGCCCGGCAGATCGTTGACGTGATGGAGTGCGAGCGCGGAGACCGCGAGATCGAAGCCCGCGCCCGCCTCGAAGGGCAGGGCCTCGGCATCGCCGACGCAATCGGCCCCCGTCTCCGGCAGGGGGCTCAGCCGCACCAGCCGTCCGACGCGCCCCGAGCCGCGCAGGCGCTCGGCCAGGGCCGGCACCGGGCTGGCGAGATCGAGCGCCAGCGGAAACGGCCGGGTCACCGCCGCGAGCCGATCCTCGACATCGTCGAGGACGCGTTCCATCAGGAAACCGGCATAGCCTCGGGCTCGTGCGCGGGCGAGGCGGCGCCGGATCAGGGCGGTGTCGAACAGGGGCGTCGGATCGCTCATCGCAGGGGCAGATGGGGCTCCGGGCGTCGGCCGGAAAGGTGGGAACCGGCTTTCCGGAATGGCCGATGAAGCCCAAGATCCGCGAGGCTGCGCGGCGGCCCAGCGGAGCCGAAAATGGATATAGAATGAAGATCCGGATGCGGCAAAACGTGTGGGAACCCGGATCGTGCGCAATCGTTTTTGCGCCGTTGATCAAGGTCGATCAAGGAGGTTCTCATGTCACGGATCGTTCTCCGCGCCGCGCTGATCCTGGCTGCGGTCGCTCTGGCCGGCGCGGCCGAGGCGAAGGGCTGCATCAAGGGTGCGGTCGTCGGCGGGATCGCGGGTCACGCGGTCGGCCACGGCATCGCGGGTGCGGCGGCGGGCTGCGCCATCGGACGCCACGAGGCCAACAAGCAGGACAAGGTGAAGTCGCAGAACGACGCCGCCCAGCCGGCCGGCCGCTGACCGGCGGCGCCGCATCTCCTCCATGAGTGCGGCGCTTCCGGTCCTGCGACGGGCCCTGCACCGCGCTGCGGCTTTGGGGCTCGGCTTCGTCTATCCGCCGACCTGCCCCGGTTGCGGCGCGGCCACCGCCGAGCCGCACGCCCTCTGCGCCGGCTGCTGGAGCGGCCTGCGGCTGATCGAGCGGCCCTTCTGCGAGCGGCTCGGCACCCCCTTCGCCCTCGATCTCGGCACCGGCCCGCTGCTCTCGCCCCGCGCCATCGCCGATCCGCCGGTCTATGGCCGCGCCCGCGCCGTCGCCCTCTACGACGGCACCGCCCGCGACCTCGTTCACCGGCTCAAATACGGCGACCGCCTCGATCTCTCGCGCACCATGGCGCGGATGATGGCTTCGTCCGGCCGCGAAGTGCTGGACGAGATCGACGTGATCGTGCCGGTGCCGCTCCACCCGTTCCGCCTGTGGCGGCGCCGCTTCAATCAGGCGGCGCTGCTCGGCCGCGCCGTCGGGCGCCTCTCCGACAAGCCGTGCGATGTCCGGGCGCTCGCCCGCGTGAAGGCGACGCGGCCCCAGGTCGGGCTCACGCGCCATCAGCGGGCTCTGAACCTGCAAGGCGCCTTCCGTGTGCCGGCCGCCGCCCGTCCGCGCCTCGCCGGGCGGCGCGTCCTGCTTGTCGACGATGTCGCCACCACCGGCGCCACCGGCAACGCCGCCGCGCGCGCGTTGCTGCGGGGCGGGGCGGCGAGCGTGGACCTGCTCACCTTCGCGACGGTGACGGGCGAGCCCTTGTGACGAACGGAAGCGGGGGCCGCATCGGCCCCCGCTTCGCCCTTCGCCGACCGCCGCGTCAGACCGCCGCGGGCTCCATCCGCCCGCCCGCCGCGGCCGGCGTCTCGCCCTTGGCATCGAGCACCTTGCCGCGCGGGCCGACCCAGGATCCGACCCACTTGCGCTGCCACAGGAACAGGCAGCCCAGCACCACGCCGGTGAACACGGCGTAGGCGACGAAGCCGGGGGCGAAGCCGCCGGCATATTGCTTCGACAGGCCCATCACGTTCGGCAGGATCGCCCCGCCGAGCGCCCCGACCTCGCCGATCATCGAGCCGGCCACCGCCGTGTTGGTCGGCCAGCGCAGGGGCACGAGCTGGAACAGCGCGCCGTTGCCGGCGCCGAGCGCGGCGAAGCAGAGCATGAACAGGATGGTGGTGACGGCGAGCGAGGGCGTCGCGGTGAGCGCCAGGAACGAGCCGATGGCGGCGAGCAGCACCATCGACAGCACCAGGATGCCGCCCATCCGGTCGGCGAAATAGCCGCCGAGGATGCGGATGCCCGAGCCCATCAACGCGGCCAGCATGGTGAGGCGCCCGGCCTCGACCTTGGTGACGGCGAACTGCTCGTAGAAGAAGGTCGGCAGGAAGTTCGACAGGCCGATGAAGCCGCCGAAGGTGATGACGTAGATCAGCGAGAAGGCCCAGCCGTCCTTGGTGAACAGGCAGGAGACGTGCTCCTTGAAGGTCTGGCCGTGGCAGTCCGGCGGCTCCTTGGCGAGAAAGATCATCACGAGGATCGGGAGGATCATCACGAGGCCGGCAAAGCCGTAGACCGCCTGCCAGCCATAGGCCTGGGCGAGCGGCGGCGCGAACAGCACCGCCAGCACGGTGCCCGAGTTGCCCGCGCCCGCGATTCCCATGGCGAGCCCCTTGTGCTCCGGCGGGAACCAGCCGGACCCGAGTGACAGCGCGACGCCGAACGAAGCGCCGGCGATGCCGAGCAGCACGCCCATGGCGAGCACGTCGTTGTAGGAGGAGACGAAGAAGAAGCCGTAGGCCATCGCCAGGACGATGACGCCCATCTCGGTCAGAGCCGCGTTCTTGCGGCCGATATACTGGGCCAGCACGCCCAGCGGAAAGCGCATGATCGCGCCGGCCAGGATCGGCAGCGAGATCATGAAGCCGGTCTGGGCGGGGGTGAGCCCGTAGGTCTCGGTGATGAACGGGCCCATGGCGCCGTTGAGCACCCAGATCGCGAAGCAGAAATCGAAGTAGAGGAACGCGGCGAACAGGGTCGGGGGGTGACCCGACTTCATCACGGTCTTGAAGGAAGCCATCGGCGTGCTCGTGGTCAGGCGAAGCCGCCGGACCGTTCGGTCGAGGGCGGTCGCACATGCGGAGGAGGTTGCCGGACCAGCGCCGTCCGGACCGCGAGGCGCCGTTGCCCCGCCGCTGCCAAGGGGCAGCCGGGGATGGCTATGCAGCCGGCGTGCCAAGTGCGGGATGAGACGGCCGTCTCGGTCGTGAGGCGCGTGAACGCCTTTCGATGGCGCGCTGCCATGCAGGCGATGCCCAGGATGCAGGCATACCGCCGTGCTGCCTCACATCACGGCAGAGCCGCGATCCACTACCCGGACGACGCTGCGCCCGCTGCCGCGCTTCTCCACCCGGATCTGCACGGCGATGCGCTCCATCATCCCGGCGACGTGGGTGATGACGCCGACCTTGCGCCCGCGACCCTGGAGGGTCTCCAGGGCGTCCACCGCGAGGTCGAGGGTCTCGGCATCGAGCGAGCCGAAGCCTTCGTCGATGAACAGGGTATCGACGAAGGATTGCCGCCCCTCCAGGCCCGAGAGCGCCAGCGCCAGCGCCAGCGAGACCAGGAAGCGCTCGCCCCCGGACAGGCTGCGGGTGGCGCGGCGCTCCTCGCCCATGTCGCGGTCGATGACGTGCAGACCGAGATCGGCGGCCGGGCTGCGGGCGAGGCGGTAGCGCGGGCTCAGGGCGCGCAGCTGCTCGTTGGCGAGGTGGACGAGGTGATCGAGGGTGATGCCCTGGGCAAAGCGCCGGAAGCGGTCGCCGCCGGCCGAGCCGATCGCCTCCTCGACCTGCGCCCAGACCGCGAATTCGGCCTTGGCCGCAGCGGCCTCCGCCTCCAGGCCTTCGGCGCGCAATCGCGCCGCGTCGTCGCGGGCCAGCTCCGCGTCGAGGGCGCCGAGGCGCTGCTGCGCCTGCGTCTCCGCTTCCGCGAGTGCAGCCGCCTCCGCCTGCAGGGCGGCGACGTCGATCTCGGCCGCGTCGGCCAGGGCCTCGAGGTCGGTTCGGCGGGTGGCGTGGGCGTTCGCGGCGTCCGCCGCCTCGCGCAGAAGCCGGTCGAGGGCCGTGCGCAACGTCTCCCTCTCGGCAGCCGGCACCGCGAGGAGCGCGGCGACCGAAGCGCGGCCCCGCTCGCCGCAGGCCTGCGTGAAGGCGGCCTCCGCCGCGTCGCGGCGGGCCAGGGCCCCTTCGCGCGCCGCCGCCGCGCCCGCGGCCTCGGACAGCCGCACCGCCAGCCCGCGAGCCGCCTCCGCCGCCCGCTCCTGCACGCGCTTCAGGGCATCGTGGGCGGCGCGGCGCTCGGCATTGATGCGGGTGCGGTGAGGGCCCGTCGCCTCGCCGCCGAGCAGGGCTTTTCGGATGTCCCGTTCCTCGGCGAGTTTGTCCGCACGGGCGGCGGCCTCGGTCTGGGCGAGACGCGCGGCATCGTCCTTTTCGGCCAGCGCGGTCAAGGCCGCCGCCCGTTGCGGGGCGAGGGCGGCGCGCTCGGCCTCGCGGGCGGCGTGGCGGGCCAGCAGCGTTGCGTAGCTTTGTCCCAAACGTTCGATCCGCCCTGCGGCGGCCTCGGCGTCGCGGTCGAGATCGGCCTCCGCGAGATCACCCGCGGTCAGCGCCGGGCCGAGATCGACGGTGAGCGCGGCGATGCGCTCGATCAACGCCGCGCCGTCGGCCTCCGCGCGGCCGGCGGCGAGGCCCGCCGCCTGCCGTTGCCGGCTGAGGGCCTCGTGGTCTCGGCTCTCGGCGGCGGCCTGCTGCTCGGCCTCGTCGCGGGCGCGAACCAACCCGTCGATCTCGGTGCGCAGGGCGCGGGCGGCGTCGAGGGCTTGCACGATCCGTTCCCGCTCGGCCCGCGCCGCGAGCCCGGCCGCCGCGAGCGATTCGGCATCGGGGGCCTGCGGCAACGCCGCGGCGAGGCCCGCCGCAGCCAGCGCGTCGAGGAGCCGGGGCAGGAGGCCGCGATAGAGCTCGAGGGTTTCGCCCGCGACCGCCTCCGCCGCGGTGATCCGGCGCCCGGCCTCGTCGCGGCGTCCCTCGGCCGCCGCGCTCTCGCTGCGCGCGCGGTCGCCTTCGGTGCCGTGCGTCGCGATCTCCCTATCGAGGGCGGCGCGGCGGCTGCGCAACTCCCCAGCCAACCGGCCGAGGGCGTCGTTCGAGGCATGGGCGTGCGGGTGCTCGCTGCCGCCGCAGACCGGGCAGGGCTCGCCCGGCACGAGCAGGCTGCGCAACCGCGCCGCCTCGCGCGAGACGCTCTCCTCCGCGAGTTCGGCGAGCGGCAGCAACTCGGCGCGGCGTTCCCGTGCCGCCTTCAGACCGGCCTCGGCCGCGTCCCGGCGGGCCGTCGCCGCCGCATGGTCGGCCTGCGCGCTCGCGCCGTCCTGCCGGGCCGCTGCCGCATCCGCGCTCGCCGCGGCGTGGCGGCCGGCGAGCGCATAGGCCTCGCGCAGGGCATCGAGCAGGGCTTCGAGATGGCCCGCCCGCGCCAGCGTCGCCGGCTCGTCGAGGACGGCCAGCGCCGCCGCGCGCTCGGTCCGGCTCACTGCCAGCGCCGACCGCCGGGCATGGATCTCCGCGAGCCGTCCGGTCCCGGCCTCCATCGCCGCCTCGCAGCGGGCGATCTCGGCCCGGTGCTCTTTTTCCGACGCCGCGGCGACCTCCGCCTCCCGCCGCAGCCGGCCGCGCTCGCGGATATGCCGGGCGATCTCCTCGCCGCGCTCGGCCAGGAGCACCTGGGAGGCGTCCGCCTCCAGGCGTCGGGCATCGGCCCCGCTCGCCTCGGCCAGGGCCGCCAGCCGCCGATCCAATTCGGCGAGGCTCGCCCGCGCCGTGTCGGCGGCAGCGGCGGCGGCTTCCGCGCGGGCGACGGCGGCCTGCGCCTCCCGGTCGGCATGGAGGATGGCGGCGTCGAGTTCCGCCGCCCGATCCCAGAGCGGCCCGAAGCTCTTGAACAGGGCCTCCGCGGCCTCGTCCGCCGCGGCGGCGGCGACGCGTTCGGCCTCGGCGGCGTGCGTTTCGGCCTGCGCCGCCTCCACCCGCGCGGCGCTTGCCTGCGCCTGCGCCGCAGCCGCCGCGAGGTCGCGGGCATTCTGGTCCACCGCCTCCGCGCGCCCGCGCAGGGGCTCGACCGCATCGAGTTCGGCGAGCCGGAGCCGGTCGGGCTCCGCCGTCGCGAGGGCGGCGTTCGTCGCCTCCATCCGCGCCTCGGCGGCAGCCAGGCTTTCGCGGGCGGCGGCGAGGCGCTTGGCCGCCTCCAGGCCGTCGCGAAGCGCCGCCTGCCGGGCGTGGCGCGGGAGGGCATCGGTTCGGATCGCCGCCGCCTCGTCGGCGCGGATCTGGCGCGCCTCGGCATCGAGCAGGCCGATCTCGCCCCGGCGGGCTTCCAGCGTTTCGACGGCGCGCTTGTGGGCCTCGTAGCCCGTATGCACCCGCTTCGAGATCGCCGAATAGATCTCGGTGCCGGTGATCTTTTCGAGCAGTTCCGCCCGCTCGCCCTCGGCAGCCAGCAGAAAGGCGTCGAACTCGCCCTGCGCCAGCAGCACCGTGCGGCGGAACTGATCGAAGGTCAGGTCGGTGAGCCGCTCGACCGCCGCCAGCACGCCGGTCTTGCCGGAGGCGACCGCGCTGCCGTCGTCGAGCCGGTGCAGGCGGCGCCGCTCGCCCTGCAGCCGCCCGTCCACCCGGTTGCGGGCGCGGAAAACCTCCCAGCCGACGCGGTAGGGGTGGCCGTCCTGCCCGATGAAATCGACCTCGGCGAAGCCCGCGCCGGCGCCGCGGCGCAGGATCGCCCGGCCGTCGCTGGCACTCAGCGGCTCGCCGCCCGGATCCGGTACGTCCTCGCGGCGGCTCACCGCGACGCGGGGATAGCGGCCGTAGAGGGCGAGGCAGAGCGCGTCGAGGATGGTGGACTTGCCGGCGCCGGTCTCGCCGGTGATGGCGAAGAGGCCGGTGGCGCCGAGCGGCCCGGCGGCAAGATCGATCTCGAACCGCGCGGCGAGGCTGGCGAGGTTCTCGCCGCGGATCGCGAGGATGCGCATGGGGCCGGCTCAGGCGTCGGCGCGGGCGCGGTGGAACACGTCGAGATGGGCCAAGCCCGGCTCCTCGTCCCAGCGGGCGCGGTAGGCGAGGCGAAACAGCTCCTCCGGATCGCGCTCGGACAGGCGCGGCGGCGGGGCCTCCGCTTCCTCGATCGCGATGGCGGCCCGCGGCGGGACGGCGACGCGCACGTCCACGACCCGCACGGGAAAGCCTTCGGCAATGCGGTCGACCTCGGCCCGGTAGCCCGGCAGCAGGCCCTCGCGGGCGAGCCGCACCTGGATGTAGGGGCGCGCCTCCAGCGGTAGGTCGGGATCGAGGGCGAGGGCGTTCAGATGGTCGCCGAGATCGTCCAACGTCATGTCGCCCACGGCCGGCAGGCGCAGGAACGGCACCGGGCGTTCGATCGCGATGTGCTCGATTTCGGCCGGGCCTGAGCCCAGGGTCACGAGCGTCACCCCGTGCCGATAAGGCTGCTCGGCGGCCGAGAGCGGGATCAGCGAGCCGCAATAGCGCACGTGCCCGCGGCCGAGCCCTTGCGCCTTGTGGAGATGGCCGAGCGCCACGTAGCGCGCCTCGTCGGGGAACACGTCGGCCGGGACGGCGTGCTCGCCGCCCACCAGAATGCGCCGCTCGGCGCCTTCCGATTCGAGCCCGCCCGCGACGTGGAGATGGCCGGTGACGAGAAGCGGCAGGCCTCCGAGCCGCGGCCGGGCCGCCTCGAACAGCTGGCCGTAGAGGTCGCGCACGCCGCGCACGATGGGCGAGGGGTCGCCGCGCTCCGTCTTGCCGACCGAGGAGAGCGGCGGCAGGCAGGCGGCGGTGGGGTAGGAGACGGCGAGCACCTGCGCGGCCACCTCGCCCGAGGCGTCGTGGATCGGCACGAGATGATGGCTCGGATCGATGGCGCCGTCGCGGCGACGGACATTGCCGATCACCCGCACGCCGATGGCCTCCAAGAGCGGACGCGGCGCCTCCAACCGCCCGGCGGCGTCGTGGTTGCCGGCGGTGATCACGATGGTCATGGCGGGGCGCGCCGCGTGCAGCCGGGCCATCAGGGCGTAGAAGCGCGCCTGCGATTCGCCCGACGGGTTCTGGCAATCGAACACGTCGCCGGCCACCACCAGCGCGTCGATCTCGCGTTCCGTGACGATGGCCTCGATCCGGGCGAACACGGCTGCGTGCTCGGCCTCGCGCGAGAAGCCGCGCAGGGTCTGCCCGATATGCCAGTCGCCCGTGTGGAGGACGCGTATCACCGGAAAGGTCCGCCGAGCCGTCGCCGCAGGATCGTACGCGGCGGCGGGGTTGTAGCGGGTTGGGCCGCCGGCTTCGAGTCGTCAGGCGTCGCCGGCCGCGATCTCCTGTGACGAACGGGTGAACGGCCGCCCGCAGCGAACGGCAGCACAAGATGGCCGGGCGCGAAGCTCAAGGCCGCGGCCGCTGAAGGCCATCACGTTGTCCGAAGGATCGGGGCGGTGCCCGCCACGCCTCTCCGCTCCACAAGGGCGGAGGAGGCACGCAACCGGAACGAAGCGATCGGCCGAAAGCGGGTTTATCGGCAGACCGTGATGGTCTTCACGATCCAGCCTTCGCCTTCCTGCCACAGCTTGCGCCGGGCGCGAGCGCAGTTGTCGGGCTCGGCGGCGGTCCAAGCGGTGCCGGGCTTTTCCGCCGAGGCGGCAGGGATCGCCGCTTGGATGGGAGGCTTGACCTTCGGCTTGGCCTTGGCGGCCAGGGCCTCGGGCGAAACGCTCAAGGCAAGGCCGAGCGATCCGAGCAGGATGCGGAGGGTCGAGGCGCGCACGATGTGGGGGTCCGTGGTCGGGGCCGAACGGTCACGCTTCATCTAGTTCGTGCCTGCGCCGATGCAATCGTCGCCCACCACGATTCCGCCGTGATCGGCACAATTTTTTCGAAATCGTTAATGTTGGCGGCTTCGGGCGTCCCCGGATCGGACGCGCCCCGCAGGTGTAACCTTTCGGACACAATGTTCGCACAGTCGTCGTGCTAGCCCACCGCTGCCTGGAGCCGGCGGCGTGACGTGCGGCCGGCTCCTTGTTACATCCAAGCGGGGCAGTTCAGCCGGCCCGGACGATCGTGACCGTCATCCGCATTCGGAATCTGGTCCCGGCCCGGCGCACTTCTTTCGAGCGATCCATGTCCATGCCAAACCGCCGTTCCCTTCTCCTCGGGGCCGCGACGAGCCTCGCCTTCATGAGCCTGCCGGGCCTTGCCGTGGCGCAAGGCGCGGGCGGCTTCGACGACGACCGGCTCTATCAGGATGGAGCGGGCCAGCTCTACCGCAAGCGCGGCGGCCAGTACGTGCCCTATAACGGCCGGGTCAGCCACGGCCGTCCGGTGCCGGACGCCGAGCCCGATCTCGACGCCGAGGCCTATGCCCGCCGCCGGGCCCAGCGCTACGGCGAGCCGGCACCCGAGGGCCAAGCCGTCAACCAGACGCCCGCCAACGGCCCGATCCAGACGCCGCGACCGGCCGAGCCGGGGCAGGCCGGCTGGCAGATGCCGCCGCAGCAGCCCGACAACGGCCCGATCGACTACGCCCGCGCCTATGGCCCGGCCACCGGCGAGCCGTTCCCGGTCGCGGCCATCAACTACAAGAAGTTCAACCAGACCTACCTGCGCCAGGAGGTCGATTTCCGCACCAACGAGCCGCCGGGCACCATCGTGGTCGATCCCCGCGCCCGCTTCCTCTACCTCGTCCTGCCGGGCGGGCGCGCCCGCCGCTACGGCGTCGGCGTCGGCAAGCAGGGTTTCGCGTGGTCGGGCACCGCAACGATCAACTCGAAGCAGGCCTGGCCGGATTGGTATCCGCCCAAGGAGATGATCGCCCGCCGGCCCGATCTCGCCAGCCAGGTGGACAAGCTCCAGAGCGGGCTCGGCGTGCCCGGCGGCTCGCGCAACCCGCTCGGCGCGCGCGCCATGTATCTGTGGCAGAACAACAAGGACACGCTGTTCCGCATCCACGGCACGCTGGAGCCGCATTCCATCGGTCAGAGCGTCTCGTCGGGCTGCATCCGCATGATCAACCAGGACGCCATCGACCTGTTCAACCGCGTCGAAGTCGGCACCAAGGTGGTGGTGCTGGGCTGAAGCGGCCTTACCTTCTCCCGCGGGGCGACGATGCCCCGCGAGGAGGCGTTATGGTCGACCTGATTCCGCGCGAGCACCTGTTCGGCAATCCGACGCGGTACGGCCATCAGATCAGCCCGGACGGAAAGCGCCTCGCCTGGGTCGCCCCGTTCGAGGGCGTGCTCAACATCTGGTCGGCGCCGCTCGACCATCTCGACGCGGCGCAGCCCGTGACGCGGGATCGTCGCCGGGCGGTGGACAGCTTCGCCTTCGCCTATGACGGGCGCCACCTGCTCTACGTGCAGGACGCCGACGGCGACGAGAACTTTCACGTCTTCGCCGCCGACCTCGAATCCGGCCGGCACCGCGATCTCACCCCCTATCCCGGCATCGCCGCGGGCATCGTCGGCATGAGCCGGCTGGTGCGCGATCGGGTGCTGCTCGCGCTCAACGACCGCGACGCGCGCTTCCACGACCTGCACAGCGTCGATCTCGCCACCGGCGAACGGACCTTGGTGGTCGAGAATCCGGGTTTCGCGGGCTTCCTGATCGACGAGCATTACGCCGTGCGCTTCGCCGCGCTGAACCGCCGCGACGGTTCGAGCGAGTTGCTGATCCGCTATGGCCAGAGCTGGAAGCCATGGCTGACCTTCCCGGCTGAAGACGCCCGCGCCTCGGGGGCCGAGAATCTGGACGCCTCGGGCGACATCCTGTTCTGCCGCGACAGCCGCGGCCGCGACACCGCCGCACTGACCCGGATCGACATCGCCAGCGGCGAGACCCGCACCCTGGCCGCCCATGACGAGGCCGATATCGGCACCGTGCTCCACGACATCGAGACCCGCGCCCCGATCGCCTACTCGGTGACGCATGCCCGCCGCCGCTGGTACGTGCTGGACGAGCGCTTCCGCGACGATTTCGCTTTCCTCGATGCCCAGGGTCTCGGCGACTGGTACCCGGCGAGCCGCAGCGAGGACGATGCGCTCTGGATCGTCGTCGCTCGCTCGGACACGCGTGTCAGCGAGGCGGCGCTCTACGACCGGCGCAGCAAGACTCTGCGCTCCCTCGGCAGCGCCCGGCCGGAGCTGGAGGGCGCGCCGCTGGCGCCGATGCATCCGGCGGTGATCCACTCCCGCGACGGGCTCGAACTCGTGTCGTACTTGAGCCGCCCGCTCGGTGCGGAGGGGCCGGGGCCGCTGGTGCTCCTCGTCCACGGTGGCCCGTGGGCGCGCGACAGCTTCGGCTTCGATCCGATGCATCAATGGCTGGCGAATCGCGGCTACGCGGCACTGAGCGTCAACTTCCGCTCCTCCACCGGCTTCGGAAAGGCTTTCCTCAACGCGGGCGACGGCGCCTGGGGCCGGGCCATGGACGACGACCTGCTCGACGCCGTCGCCTGGGCGGTGGCCGAAGGCGTGGCCGATCCGGCCCGCATCGCGATCATGGGCGGGAGCTACGGCGGCTATGCCGCACTGATGGCTTTGTGCCGCAACCCCGACACTTATGCCTGCGGCATCGACCTCGTCGGCCCGGCCAATCTCGAGACACTGGTGCGGACCATCCCGCCCTACTGGGAAGCGATGCGGGCGCAGCTTCACCGCGCCATCGGCGATCCCGACACGGAAGAGGGCATGGCGCTGATCCGCGAGCGGTCGCCGGTCTACTTCGCCGACCGCATCCGGGCGCCGCTGATGATCGTGCAGGGCGCCAACGACCCGCGGGTGAAACAGGCCGAATCCGACCAGATGGTCGCGGCGCTCGACGCCAGCGGCGTGCCGGTCACCTACCTGCTCTACCCGGACGAGGGCCACGGCCTCGTGCGCCCGGACAACCGGCTGGCGTTCTTCGCCCGCGCGGAGGCGTTCCTGGCGCGCCACCTCGGCGGGCGCTGCGAACCGATCCGCGAGGGCGAGGCGGCGGGGTCTTCGGTGCAGGTGGTGCGGGAGGGTTAGCCCCCCGTCATCGGCGGAAAGAACGCGATCTCCTGCGCGCCCGCGATCGGGCTCGCGGGCTTGGCGTGCACCCGGTCGATGGCGGTGCGGACCACGCCCTCGGTCTCGAAGGCGTAGGCGTATTCCTCGCCCCGCGTCTTCAGCCAGCCGATCAGGTCGGCGACCGTCGCGACCTCGGGGGGCGGGGTCACGGTCTCTTCCGGCTTGCCGACGCGCTCGCGCACCCAGGCGAAGTAGACGAGTTTCATGGCTCGCACTCCCGAACCCGCGCCGATGCCAGACGGGCGGCCCCAAAATCTCACTAGACTCAGCGCGGATCGTCGATCGCGTGCCGGATGCCGGCTCTCATGTAGTCCCAGCCGGTATAGATCGTCAGGGCGGCGGCGAGCCACAGCAGGATGGTGCCGACCCTCATGCTGCCAGGGATGAGCGCCTCGCCCGCGGGACCGGCCACCAGCACGCCGAGCGCGAGGAGCTGCACCGTCGTCTTCCACTTGGCGATGCGGCTGACCGGCAGGCCGACCTTCAGCTCGGCGAGGTACTCGCGAAGCCCCGAGACCAGCACTTCCCGGCACAGGATCACGATGGCGGCGGCGATCGACGGGCCTTCGATGGTGCCGTCGGCGGCCAGCATGAACAGGCAGGCGGCCACCAGCAGCTTGTCGGCGATGGGGTCGAGCATGCGCCCGAGCGCCGAACTCTGGGCGTAGGCGCGCGCGACGTAGCCGTCGAGATAATCGGTGATCGCGGCGGCGACGAAGACGCCGAAGGCGGCCCAGCGCGCCGCGAACTCACCCGGCCAGAACAGCAGGGCGACCACGACCGGGACCGCGACGAGGCGGCCGTAGGTGAGGCAGTTCGCGAGCGTCCAGGCCTGCGACCGGCGTCGGGGGAGGACGGCGTTCATCGGCGCGGTGAAATCATGGGCGGGGGAGGGCGTCAACCGCGACGAATGCGGCACCGCCTCCCGCGCCGGGTCGGGAACCGGTTCAGGCATTGGCGTGGAAGAAGTCGTAGACCGCCCGCGCGGTCGCCGCATTCACACCCGGCGCCTTGGCGAGGTCTTCCAGCGCGGCGCGCTCGATCGCCTTCACCGTTCCGAAATGGTGCAGGAGCGCCCGTTTACGCGTGGGGCCGATCCCGGCGATCTCGTCGAGCGGGTTCTTGGTCATCTCGCGCTTGCGCCGGGCCCGGTGGGTGCCGATGGCGAAGCGGTGCGCCTCGTCGCGCAGGCGCTGGACGAAGTAGAGCACGGGATCGCGCGGCGGCAGCTTGAAGGGTGGGCGGCCGGGCAGGAAGAAGGTCTCGCGGCCGGCGTCGCGGTCGCGGCCCTTGGCGATACCGACGAGCGGCACGTCGGTGACGCCGATCTCGGCCAGCACCCCGCGCACGGCCTCCAGCTGCCCGGCGCCCCCGTCGATCAGCACGAGGTCGGGCCAGGCCGGAAACGTTTCCGGTTCGTCCGGCGCGGCATCGGGGTCCGTCGCGGGCGCGCCCTCGGCCTCCTTTGCCGCGCGGGGCGCCTCCTTGGCCAGCCGCTTGAAGCGGCGGGTCAGCACCTCGCGCATCATCCCGAAATCGTCGCCCGGCGTCAGCTCCTCGGACTTTATGTTGAAGGTGCGGTAATGCGTCTTCATGAAGCCGGTCGGCCCGGCCACGATCATGCCGCCGACCGCATTCGTGCCGGAGATGTGCGAGTTGTCGTAGACCTCGACCCGGCGCGGCGGCTTCTCCAGGCCGAGCGTCTGACCGAGCGCCGTGAGCAGCTTGCCCTGCGAGGCGGTATCGGCGAGCCTTCGGCCGAGCGCCTCCTTGGCATTGCGCTTCGCGTAATCGACGAGGTTCTTGCGCTCGCCCCGCTGCGGCAGGTGGATCTCGACGCGGTGATCGACCCGGCTCGACAAGGCGGCGGCCACGAGTTCCGCGTCCTCGACGGCGTGGCTGACCAGCACCACCCGCGGCGCCGGCTTGTCGTCGTAGAATTGCGAGATGAACGAGGCCAGCACCTCCTCGGCGCTCATGGAGCGGTCGGCCTTGGGGAAATAGGCGCGGTTGCCCCAATTCTGGAAGTTGCGGAAGAAGAACACCTCGATACAGAACTGCCCCGCCTGCTCATCGAGGGCGAACACGTCGGCCTCCTCGACGCCTTGGGTGTTGACCCCCTGCGTCCCCTGGATCGCCGAGAGCGCACTGATCCGGTCGCGGAAGCGCGCGGCGCGCTCGAATTCGAGGTTTTCGGAAGCCGCCTGCATCTCCTCGCGCATCCGGTCCTTCACGGCATTGGATTTTCCGGACAGGAAGGCCCGCGCGTTGTCGGACAGCGCCACGTAGTCGTCGGAAGAAATCTCCCCGGTGCAGGGGCCGGAGCAGCGCTTGATCTGGAACAGCAGGCAGGGCCGGGTGCGGTTCTCGTAATAGCTGTCCGAGCAGGTGCGCAGCAGGAAGGCGCGCTGGAGCGCGTTCACCGTGCGGTTGACCGCCCAAACGTTGGCGAAGGGCCCGTAATAGTTGCCCTTCCGGCGGCGCGCGCCGCGGTGCTTGACGATCTGCGGGGCCGGGCCGTCGCTGGTGAGCAGGATGTAGGGGAACGACTTGTCGTCCCGCATCAGCACGTTGAAGCGCGGCTTCAGCTGCTTGATGAGGTTGGCCTCCAGCAGCAGCGCCTCGGTCTCGGTCGCGGTGGTGACGAACTCCATCGCCGCCGTCTGCGCGATCATGCGGGCGATGCGGTTGGAATGGGCCTGCCCCCGGGCGTAGGAGCCGACCCGCGCCTTCAGGTTCTTGGCCTTGCCGACGTAGAGGACGTCGCCCTTGTGGTCGAACATCCGGTAGACGCCGGGGGAGGACGGCAGGGTCGACCAGAACCGGCGGATGATCTCGGTGCCGACCTTGACCGCACCGTGGTCGATGTCGAAGTCGATCTCCGGCGCGTCGTCGAGCGCCGGGATCTCGGCCTCCGCCTCGCGCTCGTCCTCGTCGAAGCTCTCGGGCGGGACGTCCTCGAAGCTGGATCGGGTCGCGCGGCTCATGAGGCCCATGTAGGCCGGGCGGATTCCGGTTGGAAGGGTCAGTGCTCGACGGGAATCGACGGGCGAGCAGGAGGCCCGAGCGTATGGTCGGGCGCGAAGAGCGCCCCGCGCAGCGGCCTAGGCGACAGCCGAGGCGTCGAGCGGAGCGAGAAGCCTAAGGCCGCGGACGCAGCCGCCGACGCTTGAGGCCCACTAATCGAAGAGTGCGTCGATGTCCGACTGATCGACGTGGCCCGGATCGTCGTGGAGCTTCGGCCCGTTGAGGAGCGAGCTTTCGTCGTCCGCATCCGGCGCGGCAATGTCGGTGCCCATGAGCTCGCGGAAGCTGTCGAGGCCGCTCCAGGCATCGATGACGCGGTCGAGATGCTCCTCGACGAATTTCAGCACGCCGACGATCTTGCTGATGCGCTGTCCGGTCAGGTCCTGGAAGTTGCAGGCTTCGTAGGCGCCGACGACGCTGTCGAGGATGCCGTCGACGTTCTCCTGCGCCGCCTTGGGAAGGCGCACGCCCCGCAGCATGTTGGCGTTGGTCTCGATCCGCTCGATCGCGCTCAGGATCGTCGAGGTGGCCTGCTCGGTCGATTCGACCACGGCGTCGAGCTCCCCCGCGACGCGGCGCATGCCCTTGCCGGAATTCTCGGAACGGTAGAGGCTTCCGATCTCGGTCTTCGTGCGGGCGATCGCCTCCTTCATCACCTCCAGCTCGTGGCGCATGGCGAAGGCCTCGCCGAGCTCCCGGCGGCAAGCCTCGATGGTCTCGCCCGCGCTCGCCTGGGTGATGCGGCGCAGGTCGTTGATCGCGGTGAGGATCTCGTCGAGGCGCGGGCTCGGCGCGGCCTCCTGCTGCACGGGCGCGACCGGAACCGGCAAGGGGGCGGCCAAACCGAGGCTTTCCTCGATGCGGTAGCGCTTGGTCTTCATCGGTCGTGTCGGCCTTCGGGAGCGTGTCGTCCCGCTACAATCCCGCGCAGTGGTTTCCATTTGCTGAAGGCTTTCGGCCGCAGGGCGCCTTTACCGCCCGTTGACGACACTTCGCCTTTGGCGTGGGGACCGTTTCGATTCACCATCTTCGTTCATCGGCCGCCAGCCGCCGTGCCGGACCCTGGAGGCATCGAGGGGTCAGCCGGGGAGCGGGACGATGCGGTTCGGATGGAGCGGGGCGGCTCTGTGCCTCGCCATGCTGGGGGCGGGGCCCGCCCACGCGCAGGCGCCGGTGCAGCCGGGCCAGTACGGCGGCGGCTTCATCGAGTTCCTGATGACGGGCGGCCCGCAGGGCCCGACGCGCCATCCGGCCGTCGACGGCTACGGCGGGATCGCGCCGCGCCCGGCCTATCAGGCCGCCCCGCGGCCGGAGCCGCGGGCGCGCCTGGCCGCGTTGCCCCTGCAGCCGCCGGCCGAAGAGGCCGGGATCGCCCGCGCGGTCGATCCGCGCTTCGCCCGGCAGGTGGTGGCCTATGACGGTCCGGGCAAACCCGGCAGCATCGTCATCGACACGAACGCCAAGCACCTCTTCCTGATCCAGTCCGGCGGCCAGGCGATCCGCTACGGCATCGGCGTCGGACGCCCCGGTTTCGTCTGGACCGGCGTGAAGACGATCACCAACAAGCGCGAATGGCCGGATTGGATTCCGCCCGCCGAGATGCTGGCCCGACGCCCCGACCTGCCCCGGCACATGGAGGGCGGGCCCGGCAATCCGCTCGGCGCGCGGGCGCTCTACCTCGGCACCTCGCTCTACCGCATCCACGGCACCAACGAGCCGCACACGATCGGCCAGAACGTGTCGTCCGGCTGCATCCGCATGATGAACGAGGACGTGATCGATCTCTACGAGCGCACCCCGGTCGGAACGCGGGTGGAGGTGCTCTGAACGCTTTCCCGCGGCCACGAAGAAGCCCGGCGCCTCGCGGCGCCGGGCTCTTTCATGTCAGGCCAAATCCGGTTGATCCCTTCGGGAGGGCGGATTGGGGCTTCGCTCAGGGGCCGCGCGGGAAGGGATCAGGCCCAGTCGTCGTCGCCGCCGTCGCCGAGGTCGCCCCCGAAATCGCCGCCCGCGTCGCCACCGCCGAAGCCGGCGCTCTGGAAGCCGCCGTCACCGCCGCCCAGCGCCGAGCCGAGGTCCTGGTCGCCACCGCCCTGGCCGCCGAAATAGTTGTTCTCGACGATGGTGTCGCCGCCGCCGGTCAGGCCGGCCGCCGAGGCGCTGCCGAGGCTCGAATGGCCGCCGGCGAAGGCGTTGGAGAGCGCGCTGCCGAGTAGCATGCCGCCCGCCGCGCCCGCCGCCATCGGCAGCGCCGTCGCCAGGAAGCCGCCGCCGCGGGCCGGCTGCTGCTGGGCGTAGCCCGGCTGACCGCCCCAAGGCCCGCCCTGAGGCGGACCGCCGTAGCCGCCCTGCTGGCCGTAGCCCGGCTGCTGCCCGTAGCCGGGCTGTTGCTGGCCGTAGCCCGGAGGCTGCTGGCCCCAACCCTGGCCGGACGAGCGCTGCGGCTCGGGGCGGCTGCCGCCGCCGAAGATGCTCGACAGGAAGCCGCCGCCTCCCGACGATTGCGGCTGCGCCTGCTGCTGGCGGGCCTGTTCGAGTTGCTGGTTGAGGCTCTTGATCGCCTCTTCCTGCACGTAAATCAGCTGCGCCATGGCGTAGGGCGCGTAGGGCTGGCTGCGCAGCTTGTCGGCGATGAAGCGCTCGGCATCGGCATCGCGGGGCTGGCCGGATGCCTGTTCGAGCCGCTGGAAGATGCCGTTGATGATGTCGCGTTCTTCGCTGTTCATGGAGTTGTCCTCCTGGGCGCCGGCGCTGTCGTCCACCGTGCGGTGCCGATGAGATGGGGAGCGGCCGAGCTAATGTAAGAGCCGGACGGGAGGCGGCCTCTCCGGTGGCGCTGGCCTGAAAATCCGCTTCCCTGCGATGAACGAACGAGAGCCCGGTTTCGACCCGTTCAAACGCGCGCGAGCATGAAAAAAGCCCGGCGCTGGGGGCGCCGGGCTTCTTCTGCGATCGGGCGGCAACGGCCCCTGGGGGAGGGCCGTTGTCGGGTTCGGCTTAGTACGAGCCGAACTTGTAGTTGATGCCGGCGCGGACGACGGCGAACTCGGTGCTGCGGTCGCGGGCGGCGCCGCCGGAGGCGAGGACCACGCCCGGGCTGTTGGTGTAGACGAGGCCGCCGGCCGGGGTCGCACCGAAGGCGCCGGTGGTGCGGTTGCCGCGGTCGAGGTTCACGTACAGGCCTTCCACCTTCAGCGTCACGGCCGAGGAGCGGAAGAAGTTCAGGAACGAGTCGGTCGGGAGGGCGTACTCGATACCACCGCCGGCGGCCCAGCCGGTGCGGAAGTCGTCGCTGGAACCGTTCGGCAGGCCGAAGTCGCGGCCGCCGCCGGCGCCGTAGGCGAAGCCGCCGGTGCCGTAGACCAGGGTGCGGTCGAAGGCGTAGCCGAGACGGCCGCGGACGGTGCCGAAGTAGTCGAGGCCGGAGACGCCGTTCGGGTTGAAGATCTGGGTGCCGGCCAGGAACGGCGCGGAGCCCGGGGCGACGGCGAAGCGGTTCCGCTCACGGCCGAAATCGACGTACTGGGCGTCGGCCTCGACACCGATCACGAAGCCCGAGCCCGGCGTGAACTGGTAGTTGTAGCCGATCTGACCGCCGCCGACGAAGCCCTCGTTCGAGTTGCGGCCGTTGCTGAAGGCAATCGCGGCCGTGGTGCCGGGGGCGACGAGGCCCGAGGCGCCGTTCACGCCGAGCACGGTCGGGTCGCGACGGTTGTCGTTGGTGCCGAAACCGTAACCGGCGTTGAAACCGGCGTAGAAGCCCGTCCAGGTGAAGACCGGAACCGGCGTGAAGACCGGCGGCGGGGCGGCGCGGCGCGGAAGGTCGGCGGCGAGCGCCGAACCGGCGACGACGATGCCGGCGAGAGCCGTACCGGCGCGAAGAAGTGCTTGCATCACTCTGGTCCTTTTTGACTGTGCCGGCGCTCACGAGAAGCTCAGCGGCACGGTGCCCCGTATCTATTCCAGCATCTCGGAAGATGCTGTTGCGGCTCGATCACGCCGACCGTCCCGAAGGCGGCCCCTTTGTGGCGAAGATCGTTCGTTGCCGTCCGTTCGATCATGAAACGCCACCAAACGGCCAAGGTTCACTTACGGCCGAGCTTTTTTCGGTGGAGTTCCAGGACAGATTGTCGCGGCTGGTGGGCCGCGGCGATCCGTGACTCGATTGGCTTACGACGATGCGAGTTAAAGACACGTGCGGCACCGCACAAAAGCTCGGCCGCAGCGCATCCCCTCGGGAAGGGTGTGGTTTTCATGCATCGGGCCGGGAAGGGCAGGGCCCGCTGCCGAACAGGCCGGATCGGCGCGCCGATCCGGCGACGTATCCGACCCCATCGCATCGGGCCGGCGGCGCCGAGTTTCTATTGCGCCGTGCAGTCTCGTGAAGCGCCGGGATCCGCTTCGTCCGAATGCGCCCGGCCCCCGCGTCGCAGCGCCTTTGTCCGAGACCCATCGGCAATGATCCTGATGCATCGCCGCTTGCCCCGCGACGGCGGGACGGCGTGCGTCCGCCGGACGCACGGAACGGGGCCATCGGTCCGGTTCCGTGCCGCTTGGTATGAGAACCGGAAACCCCCTCTCGGGACGATGCTTCAGCTCAGGGCGATGGCCGAGATCAGCCGGCCGTAATCCGGCTCGCTCCGGTGGGTGGTGCGGCGGAAGCTGTAGAACCGCGTCGGATCGGCATAGGTGCAGAGTCCGAGCGCCGTCGCCGTCCCGACACCGGCCTCGGCGAGCCGGGCCAGAATGAAGGCCGGTAGATCGAACTGTGCATGGCCCGCGCGGCCCTCCGCGAAAAATCGCTCGGAGCCCGGCACCTCGGCACGGAAGCGGGCGACGAAATCGGCGCCCACCTCGTAGTTGGCCTGTGAGATCGTCGGGCCGAGCACCGCCACGATCTTGCCGCGGGTCGCCCCCAGGCGCTCCATCGCCGCCACCGTCGCCTCGGCCACGCCGCCGAGCGAGCCCTTCCAGCCGGCATGGGCGGCGCCAACGACGCGGTTCTCGGCATCGGCGAACAGGATCGGCCCGCAATCGGCCGTGGCTATGCCGAGCGCCAGCCCCGGCACCCGCGTCACCATCGCGTCGGCCTTCGGGCGCTCAGCGAAGGGGGCCTCGACCGTGACCACGTCGGCCGAGTGCACCTGATACAGGCTGACGAGGTTCTTTTCCGAGGGCAGATCGAGATGCCGGGTCATCCTGGCCCGGTTTTCGGCGACGTTTTCGGGCGCATCGCTCGATCCGAGACCGCCGTTGAGCGAGGCGTAGAGCCCCTCCGACACGCCGCCCTCGCGGGTGAAGAAGGCGTGGCGCAGGCCGGGCAGGGCGGCGAGTTCGGCGGCTTCGATGACCATGAGCGATCCTAGCGTGAGGGGAGGGCGGGCAGCGCCGTGAACGCCGGGTGGCTCACACCGAGCACCTTGAACAGGGCGCCCATGCCGCGCGGGCTCGGATCGGTCAGGCGGGCGACTGCCGCATCGATGACCGCCGCCTGGGTGGCGTCGGCGCGGGCCTTGAGCCGGGCGGCGCGGGCCTCCAGCCCCACCGCAAGGAGGAAGTCGCGCTGCGCCACCGGGCCGTGGATCGTGGCGCCCTCCGCCGCGGCGGCCCGGGCGAGCGCGGAAAAGTCGACGTGGACGGTGAGGTCGGCCTCGCCCGGCCGCGCCAGCAGATCGGCGAAGGCGTGGCCTTCCACCGCCTGCAGCGTGTCGCCGAAGCCCGGATCCGTGTGGCCGTAATCGATGGCGAGCAGCGCGCCGCCGTCGCGCACGAGGCGGCGGGCGAGGTCGCGCATCGCCGACAAGGCCGCGCTCGGCACGGTGAGCACGGCGCCGTCCGGCGCCTCCGCGGTGAGTTGCGGATCGGGCTCCGGATCGAGGCCGAAGGCGAGTGCGCCGTCCTCGCCCAGCCCCACGCGCCGCTCGCACCAACCGCGGGCCGTGCGCACGAACTGGCGGGCCGGGAGTGCGTCGAAGAACTCGTTGGCGATGACGAGGAGCGGCGCCTCGGGCAGGCTCGCCACGCTGTCGTGGAAGGTCGGACCTGCCTCGGCGAGACGCTCGGCCTGGAGCGCCCGCAGCACCGGACTGGTCTCGACGAGGTGGAGGTCGAACACCGCGCCCGCCGCCCGCAGGGCTCGCAAGGCATCGCTCATCAGCGTGCCGCGTCCCGGCCCCAACTCCACGAGGCAGGGCCTGACGGGGCCGGAAAAGCCCGCGAGCAGCGAGGCCGCCCAGGCACCGATCAGCTCGCCGAACATCTGGCTGATCTCGGGCGCGGTGACGAAGTCGCCCCGCGGCCCGAGGGGATCGCGGGTGGCGTAGTAGCCGTGGGCCGGATGGCTCAGGCAGAGCGCCATGTAGCGGTCGAGGCCGATCGGCCCGTCGGTGCGGATCATCCGCGTCAGGACGGAGAGGAGCGGGCTCGCCACGCTCAGATCTGCCCGGCCTCGGCCTGAATCTCCGGACCCTCCCGCCGCGGCCGGGTCACGCCGCGGACGGCCAGCACGATCGCCACGATGCCGACGATCGCCATGGGCACGCAGAGCAGCATCCCCATGGTGATGCCGCCGCCCAGCGCGTTCACATCCTGCCCGAACAGGAAGCCGAGTTGCCGGTCCGGCTCGCGGAAGAACTCGCAGAAGGTCCGGGTCACCGCGTAGCCGAGGACGAAGATCCCGCCGAGGAGCCCCGGCTTGCGGAAGCCGAAGCGGCGCACCGCCAGCGCCATGACGACGAAGAGCAGCAGGCCCTCGGTCGCGGCTTCGAAGAGCTGGCTCGGATAGCGCGGCACCTCCCCCCCCGTCGGGAAGATCACCGCATAGGGGAAGTCGGGCGCGGGCCGGCCCCACAGCTCGCCGTTCACGAAGTTGGCGATGCGGCCGAAGAACAGACCGATCGGCACCACCACCGCGGAGATGTCGAGCAGCGTGAGGCCGCCGAGGCCGCGGGCGCGGGCGAACAACAGCATCGCCAGGACCGCGCCGAGGAAGCCGCCGTGGAACGACATGCCGCCGTTGCGGATCGCCAGGATCTCCAGCGGCCGGTCGAGATAGAGCGGCAGGTTATAGAACAGCACGTAGCCGATGCGCCCGCCGAGCACGACGCCGAGCGCCACCCAGACGACGAGGTCGTCGATGTCGGTCAGGCTCGGGCGCTTCACCCCGCCCCAGAGCGAATCGGCCAGGACCAGCCGGCGCGCGTAGAACCAGCCGCCGATCAGCCCGGCGATGTAGGACAGCGCATACCACTTGATCTCGATCGGCCCGAGCGAGACCGCGACCGGATCGATGGCCGGGAAGGGCAGGGCGAGGAGCGGCGGCATCGGCAGCCCTTGGGCGGTTTTTCCGAACAGGTCGCGCCGCATTGGACCCGCGCGGCTTGGGGCGTCAAGGCGGGCGAGCCATGCGCAGGGGGCCCGAACGGGGCCGCCCGAGGAACGCTGCCGGCCCTTCACGCCACCGCCGTCCTTCCGGGGCGGCGAAGGAGAATCCGGAAACCACGAATGGCTGCAACGGTTCGAGTTCGGTCGGGCATCCCGCATCACGGGTGGATTCGGGTTCCGCTGCACGGCGCCGGAACGGCGGTTGAGGGGCCGGTTGCGCGCGGCCCGCGGACGGGCGCAGAGTTTTCGGCGAACGGGCCTTCGAGGAGACGCCATGCTGGGCAACACGGAGATGGTGGCGCGGCTGCTTCTGGCCGGTGCGATGGGCAGCGTGATCGGGTTCGAGCGGGAGAGGCTGCAATGGGCGGCGGGCCTGCGCACGCACATGCTGGTCTGCGTCGGCGCCTGCCTCTTCATGCTGGTCTCGGCCTTCGGCTTCTCCGATGTGCTCGGCCGCCAGGACGTGGTGCTCGATCCCTCGCGCGTGGCCGCCCAGGTCGTCTCCGGCATCGGCTTCCTCGGCGCCGGCACGATCCTGCTGCGGGGCGAAGTGGTGAAGGGGCTCACCACGGCCGCCAGCCTGTGGGCGGTGGCGGCCATCGGGCTCGCCGTCGGCGGCGGGCTCTACGTCCCGGCCATCGCGGCGACCGGGCTGGTCGTCGGCATTCTGGCCGGCGTGAAGCCGATCGAGGAACGTTGGCGCGACCGGAATCAGGCCTGCGAACTCAAGCTCACCGTCAAGGCCGGCAGCCTCGCCATCGACGCGCTGCCAGAGCTGACCGGCGAGCGCGCCTCGCGCATCCGGCAATTCGTGGTGCGGCCGGGCGAGGAGCCGGGCCTGGAGGAAGTGACCATCACCTTCGCCCGCCTGCCGCGCGCCAGCGTCGAGGCGGTGGCCCGGCGCTTGAGCGACAACCCGGCGGTGATCCGCGTCCGCTCCGGTGACCAAGAATGACGCGATCAGGGCGGGGAAATCGCCACCGCCGGTCTCGTTGCGGCGCGAAACTGCGCTAGGACATCCGCAGCGAAGCTGAGGACTGAGCCGACATGGCTGCCAAGCAGGTCACCACGACCCCCTTTCCGGACCAGAAGCCCGGCACCTCGGGCCTGCGCAAGAAGGTGCCGGTGTTCCGGCAGCCTCATTACGTCGAGAACTTCGTCCAGGCGATCCTCGACTGCATCCCGGATCGCGACGGCGCCACCCTGGTGATCGGCGGGGACGGACGCTTCTTCAACCGCGAGGTGGTGCAGATCGCCATCAAGATGGCGGCGGCCAACGGCATCGGCCGGGTGCTGGTGGGCCGTGACGGCCTGCTCTCGACGCCCGCCGCTTCCTGCGTGATCCGCAAGCATGGAGCGATCGGCGGCATCGTGCTCTCGGCGAGCCACAATCCCGGCGGGCCGGAGGGCGATTTCGGGATCAAGTACAACGGCGCCAACGGCGGGCCGGCGCCCGAAAGCGTCACCGGCGCGATCTTCGAGCGCACCAAGACCCTCACCGAATACCGCATCGCCGATGCGCCCGACCTCGATCTCGGCACGACCGGCACCCACGACATCGACGGCATGAGCGTCGAGATCATCGATCCGGTCGCCGACTACGCCGAACTGATGCACTCCCTGTTCGACTTCGAGGCGCTGCGGCGTCTCTTCGCCTCGGGCTTCCGCATGCGCTTCGACGCGCTCTCGGCGATCACCGGCCCCTACGCCAAGGCGATCCTGGAGGACACCCTGGGGGCCGCGCCCGGCACCGTCGTCAACGGCGAGCCCAAGCCCGATTTCGGCGGTCACCACCCCGATCCGAATCCGGTCCACGCTCACGAACTGTTCGACCTGATGCACGGCCCCGACGCGCCCGATTTCGGTGCGGCCTCGGACGGCGACGGTGATCGCAACATGATCGTGGCGCCGGGCCTGTTCGTTACGCCGAGCGACAGCCTCGCGATCCTGGCCGCCCACGCCCACCGGGCGCCGGGCTACGCGGGTGGGCTTTCGGGCGTCGCCCGCTCCATGCCGACGAGCCGGGCCGCCGACCGGGTGGCGAAAAAGCTCGGAATCGAGGCGTTCGAGACCCCGACCGGCTGGAAGTTCTTCGGCAACCTGCTGGATGCCGGCCGCATCACGCTCTGCGGCGAGGAGAGCGCGGGCACCGGCTCGAACCACGTGCGCGAGAAGGACGGGCTGTGGGCGGTGCTGCTCTGGCTCAACATCCTGGCCGCCACGGGCCAACCGGCGCAGGATCTGGTGCGGGCGCATTGGGCCGAGTTCGGCCGCGACTATTACACCCGCCACGATTACGAGGAGATCGATTCCGACGCCGCCAAGCGGCTGATGGAGGGCTTGCGCGCCCAGGTCGCGAGCCTGCCGGGCACGCAGATCGGCGGGCTGACGGTGAGCGAGGCGGACGACTTCCGCTACGTCGATCCGGTCGACGGCTCGGTCACCGAGGCGCAGGGCGTGCGGATCACCTTCGCGGAGGATGCCCGCATCGTCTACCGCCTGTCCGGCACCGGTACTGCCGGGGCGACGCTGCGGGTCTATATCGAGCGCTACGAGAGCGACCCCGCGCGGCTGGAGCAGCCGGTGGCCGAGGTGCTGGCCCCCGTCGTCGCGGTGGCGCGGGAATTGGCGCAGATCGAGGCGATCACCGGGCGGGCCGAGCCGAGCGTCGTGACGTAGGGCCGGTCTGCTTACCCTCCCCCGCAGAGGGGGGAGGGGTTTTCCGTTGCGACCCGTCAGGTCTGGTTCGGCTTCAGCTGATAGAAGATGTGCCGGCCGATCATGTCCTTGCGCTTGAGCCGGCGGGACCAGCCGGGCTTCACGTAATCGGCGTGGTAGTGCGTCGCGCCGCCGACCTCGCTGAGATAGGTGCGGCCCTCGATCACCGCGCTGGCGATGCGGGTGGCGGTCTGCCACGAGCCGGCGTCGGTGATGCGCAGCGATTTGCCCTCGCAGGCGAAGGAGAACTGGCAGCCCATGAAGCGGTGCCGGTTCTGGTAGACGACGCCGCAGACGCTCTGCGGATAGAGCCCGCTCTTGACCCGGTTCAGCACCACCTGGGCGACCGCGGCCTGACCCTCTTCCGGCTCGCTGCGGGCCTCGAAATAGACGGCTTCGGCGAGGCAGCGCTGCTCCTTGTCCATCGCCTCGGGCCCGATCAGGTCGGCGTAGCGGTGCTTGGCCTCGGGCGAGGCGGCGTCCGCCTCCGGCTCGGTCGGGTGCGGCGCGCGGTCGAGGCGCGGCGAGAAGCCCGGCAGGACGAGGCTCGCCGCGGCGACCTCGATCGGCGTCGCGTCGGCGGGGGCGGGCGTCACCGAGGAGAGGGCGACGGCGCGGGGCACCGCCGGGGTCGCGCCGTCGGACTCGGCGAGCGCGGGAAGGCTGCCGTCGTCGGGCTCGTCGTGCATCGAATCCGGTGTCGCGACGATGCCGGCGGCGATCATGTCGGCGTTCCAGCCCGAGGAAATCGCGCCGGTGGTGGCGACCTCGCGCTCGAACAGGCGCTCCGGCGACAAGGTCGCGTCGGTGCCGGCCGTGGCCGTGAAGGAGATCAGCAGGCCGCTCGCCAGCATCCACGGCACCACCGCCGTGACGATGAAGCGCGGGCCCAGTCCCAGCCCCTTGCCCAGTCCTCGAACGCGACTCGCACGCAACGCCGACATCCCACGCTGAACCATGGCCCGGGGACCGCAGCGTAGCGCACGCGGTGACCCCCGTTCCTCATGGGCGCGAGTTTAAGTGCGAACGTGGTTGCCGGACGGTTAAGTCCGGCGGTGCTCAGTGATGCGGGCGGCCGTGGTGAACGGCGAGCCCGTTGACGACGACGGCGAAGTAACCGGCGCCGCCCTGCGAGGCGATGATCATCCGCCCGGCCTCGCGGTCGCTGTGTTGGGACAGGGCATAGGCCAGCCCCAAGAGCCCGACGGCCGTCGTCAGGCTCGCCAGGATCCAGAGATAGGCGTGCTGCATGGCCCGCGGCCCCGGCGCGACGGCGCCGGCATCGAGAAGGGCGATGGAGGTATCGGGATTGGGCATGTGGCAAGTCCCGCGAGGACCCGGACCATACGACAGGCCGGCGCTCCCGCGCGTGGACTCCCGCTAGCATTGAACGCGCCAACACGACACGGGTTCACCCCGTCATCCGCAAAAATATTGCGCAGCTTGCGCGGGCCCACCGAGGACGACGAAAAAGGGCGGCCGTGCGAAACGGCCGCCCCCGTGGCTCAGGCAACGCTCCGAGGTCGAGGCCTCGGGGTGTCGATCCGGTTACTCGCCCTTGCCGAGCGCCGACTGGGCGGCGGCGAGCCGCGCGATCGGCACGCGGAAGGGGGAGCACGACACGTAGTCGAGGCCGACCTCCTGGCAGAAGCCGATGGAGGCCGGATCGCCGCCGTGCTCGCCGCAGATGCCGAGCTTGATGTTGGCCCGCTGCGCCCGGCCGCGCTCGGTCGCGATCTTGACGAGTTCGCCCACGCCCTCGCGATCGATCGACACGAACGGATCGACGGCCAAAATCCCCTTCTGGGTGTAGGGCCCGAGGAAGGTCGCGGCGTCGTCGCGGGAGATGCCGAGGGCCGTCTGGGTCAGGTCGTTGGTGCCGAAGGAGAAGAACTCCGCCGTCTCGGCGATCTCGCCGGCCTTGAGGGCGGCGCGCGGCAGCTCGATCATGGTGCCGACCTGATATTCGAAGGTCGCACCGGTCTCTTCGGTCACCGCCTTCGCCATGGCGTCGATGCGCGCCTTGACGATGTCGAACTCCATCCGGGTGAAGACCAGCGGCACCATCACCTCCGGGGTCACCGGGGCGCCGGTGTCCTTGGCGGCCTGCACCGCGGCCTCGAAGATCGCGCGCGCCTGCATCTCGGCGATCTCGGGGAAGGCGATGGCGAGGCGACAGCCGCGGAAGCCGAGCATCGGGTTGTGCTCGGACAGCTCGCGGGTGCGGTGGCGGATCTTGTCCTCGCTCACGCCGGTCGCGGCCACGACCTCCTGCACCTCCTCGTCGGTATGGGGCAGGAACTCGTGCAGCGGCGGGTCGAGCAGGCGGATCGTGACGGGCAGGCCCGACATGATCGTGAACAGCTCGACGAAGTCCTGGCGCTGGTAGGGCAGGAGCTTGGCCAGCGCCGCGCGGCGACCCTCGGCATCGTCGGCCAGGATCATCTCGCGCACCGCGACGATGCGGTCGCCTTCGAAGAACATGTGCTCGGTGCGGCACAGGCCGATGCCCTCGGCGCCGAACTTGCGGGCGGCCCGCGCATCGGCGGGGGTGTCGGCGTTGGTCCGGACCTTCATGGTGCGCACCGCGTCGGCCCATTCCATCAGCGCGGCGAAGTCACCCGACAGCTCCGGCTGGAGCATCTTGACCTCGCCCTGGATCACCTGACCGGTCGAGCCGTCGATGGTGATGACGTCGCCCGCCTTCAGGGTGACGCCGCCGACCGTCAGGGTCTGCGCCTTGTAATCGATGCGGATCGAGCCGACGCCGGAGACGCAGGGCTTGCCCATGCCGCGGGCGACCACCGCCGCGTGGGAGGTCATGCCGCCGCGGGTCGTCAGGATGCCCTCGGCGGCGTGCATGCCGTGGATGTCCTCGGGCGAGGTCTCGATGCGCACGAGGATCGACTTGCGCTCGGCCTTGCGGGCGGCCTCCGCGGCTTCCGAGTTGAACACGATCTCGCCGACCGCCGCGCCGGGCGAGGCGGGCAGGCCCGTGGCAATGACCTTGCGCTCGGCGTCCGGATCGATGGTCGGGTGCAGGAGCTGGTCGAGCGCGCCCGGCTCGATCCGCTTGATCGCCTCGTCCTTGGAGATCAGGCCCTCGCCCGCGAGTTCGACGGCGATGCGCAGCGCCGCCTTGGCGGTGCGCTTGCCGTTGCGGGTCTGGAGCATCCAGAGCTTACCCCGCTCGATGGTGAACTCCATGTCCTGCATGTCGCGGTAGTGCTTTTCGAGGATCCCGTAGATCCGCGTCAGCTCGGCGAAGCTCTCCGGCATCGCCTTTTCCATCGACGGCTTGTCGGACTTGGCCTCGATCCGGGCCTTCTCGGTGATGTCCTGCGGGGTGCGGATGCCCGCCACCACGTCCTCGCCCTGGGCGTTGATGAGGAACTCGCCGTAGAGCGCGCTCTCGCCGGTGGAGGGGTTGCGGGTGAAGGCGACGCCGGTGGCCGAGGTGTCGCCCATGTTGCCGAACACCATGGCCTGGACGTTGACGGCCGTGCCCCAGCTCTCGGGGATCTGGTTCAGCTCGCGGTACTTCTTCGCCCGCGGGATCATCCACGAATCGAACACCGCGCCGATGGCGCCCCAGAGCTGGTCCTCGGGCTTCTGCGGGAAGTCCGAACCGTGCTCGTCGCGGACGATCTTCTTGTAGACGCCGATGAGGTGCTTCCAGTCGTCGGCCTTGAGGTCGGTGTCGAGGCTGAAGCCCTTGCCGTCCTTGTAGTGCTCCAGCGCCTCCTCGAAGGCGTGGTGCTCCACGCCGAGCACGACGTTCGAGTACATCGTGATGAAGCGGCGGTAGGAATCGTAGGCGAAGCGCTCGTCGTCGGCGTCCTTGGCCAGCGCCTCGACGGTCTGGTCGTTGAGGCCGAGGTTCAGCACCGTGTCCATCATGCCCGGCATCGAGGCGCGCGCGCCCGAGCGGACCGAGACGAGGAGCGGCTTGTCGGCATCGCCGAAGCGGCGGCCCGTCAGTGCGCCGACCTTCTCCAGCGCAGCCTTCACCTCGTCGGCGAGTTCCGCCGGGTAAGTCTCACCGTGCTGGTAATAGTAGGTGCAGACTTCCGTCGTGATGGTGAAGCCGGGCGGCACCGGCAGGCCGAGGTTCGACATCTCGGCGAGGTTGGCGCCCTTGCCTCCGAGGAGGTTGCGCATCGACGCCTCGCCCTCGGCCTTGCCGTCACCGAAGGAATAGACCCATTTCGTCATCAGGCTCTCCGCTGGCGGATGGCACGAATGTCTCTCGACTTGGGCCCCGCGGCGCCGGCTGCGGGCGGGGTTTCGGGCCCGGGACCGGGGGGGTCGAGAGTCATCCTATCGCATCGTTCCCGCGGGCGTGGCGCATCTCTTCTTGCAGCGCAAGGAGAAGCTTTGCACTGCGCACACGCCACAGTGACGATGCGAACGGACTGTCAGAATCTTCGTCAGGGGATCACGTGAACGGGCGCAGGACGCCCAGTCCGATCAGGCCGACGGCGATCAGGTAGATCGCCACGATGTAGTTCAGGAGTCGCGGCGCGATCAGGATCAGCACGCCGGCGGCGATGGCGATGATCGGCTGGAGATGCGAGATCGTGACGGTCATGAGCATCCTTTCTTGATCGTGGCTGGGGACGTCTTCGCGTCCCGGCCGCATCAAGCCAGGGTCTCTATGAACGGGGCATGGCGCTGCGACTTTCGGCAAAGCGACATCCGCTTCGCCGGAACGCGCGGAGGCTCACCTCCGGTGGCTCACACCCGGTACTTGCCGCCGCGCTTCACCAGCACCCGCGTGCCCACCGGCACCCGCTCGTAGAGGTCGACGATGTCCTCGTTGAGCATGCGCACGCAGCCCGAGGACATCTGCTCGCCGATGCTCCAGGGCTCATTGGTGCCGTGGATGCGGAACAGCGTGTCGCGGCTGCCCTGGTAGAGGTACAGCGCCCGGGCGCCCAGCGGATTGTCGACGCCGCCCTTGCGCGAGCGGTCGATCTCGGGGTGGAGCGAGACCATCGTCGTGGTCGGCGTCCAGTCGGGCCAGACCCCTTTTCGGGCGATGCGGGCCTCGCCCTTCCACGAGAAGCCGAGCTTGCCGACGCCGACGCCGTACTGGATCGCCCGGCCGCCCTCCTGCACTAGGGCGAGCTGACGCTTGTCGATGTCGACCACGATGGTCCCCGGCGCCTCGGGGCCGGCATAGGCGACCTCCTGGCGGCGATACTTCGGATCGAGCCGGGAGGTGTCGACCAGCGGCACGTCGTGCGGCTTGTCCGGCATGGTGCCGATATACCAAGCCGATTCGTCGTCGAGCGCGGCCGTCGGGCCCGGGCCGGAGGATTTGCAGGCCGCGAGCGGCACGAGGCAGAGCGCGGCGAGCAGCGTCCGGCTGACGGAGGAGCGGGCGAACCTGCGGGCGTGCATGGCCACTCCGTTGCGGGCGTCGCGGGACGGGGGTCGATGGAACGTCATGCCCCATGACTAGCCGCAGCCGGGCGGTTCGGGTGTGACCTGCGGGCCGCAGGGGCCCAGGAACGACGCCTCGCCGGGGCGCGGCCTCGCGTTATCTTGAGCGGAGCGCCGCGACCGAGGCCCGAGAGCCATGCCCGAAACCGAGACTCTGACCGTCGAGACCGATCCGCTCGACACCGTGGCGCTGGCCCCCGCGATCCATCTCGACCATTGCGTGATCCACGTCTCCGACTGGGCGCGCGCGACCGCGTTCTACCGCGACGTTCTGGGCGCCGAGGTGATCCCGGTGGGGAAGGGCGTGGCGTTCCGCTTCGGCGGGGTGCAGCTCAACGTCCACGGTCCCGGGCAGATCGGCGAGCCGCGTGCGGCGAAACCCGTGATGCCCGGCGGCAGCGACCTGTGCTTCCGCTGGTCGGGTTTGATCGAGGACGCGGTGGCGCATCTTTCCGCGCACGGGGTGCCGGTCGAACTCGGACCGGTCGAACGCAACGGGGCGGCCGGAGCCGGGATCAGCGTCTATTTCCGCGATCCGGACGGCTCGCTGCTGGAGTTCATCACGTACCCGACGGCTTAGAGCGCATTCCGACGAAGTGGAAACCGGTTCGTCGCAAGAATGCGCGGCAAAGCAAAGAGCGAGAGACGCAGGTCGGATACGGCTCGAGCGCGGCGTCGCTACGCCCCGCCGCGCTCGGCGAGCCGCTGGTTGGTCTGCTCCAGGCGCAGCGCCAGATCGCGCATCACCGCGATGCCGATCTGCGGAAACTGCGCCAGCAATTCGAGGAACACGTCGCGGTCGATTCGAAGCGCCGTCGTCGCGCCCTCGGCGGTCACGGTGGCCGAGCGGGGCTGGTCGGCGAGGATGCCCATTTCGCCGACCAGGGCGTTGGCCCCCAGAAGCGCGAGGCGCACCGGGCCGTACGGACCGTCGATGGCGACCGAGGCGCTGCCCTCCAGGATGAGGTAGGCGGCATCGGCCGCCTCGCCGCGGGCGAAGAACAACTGGCCCTCCTCGAAATGCACCCGCTCGCTGGTGAAGGCGAGAAGCTTGAGGCGCGCGGGCTCGACCTCGCGGAAGAGCGGCACCTGCCGCAGCGAAGTCACCTCGTTGTCGAGGGTCATTTTCGTCTCCGATCCGCCGTCATCGATGGCGCGGGAAAGGGCGGCGCCTAGACCCGGAGACCGACCCTGTCAAAGTCGGGAAGCGCCGTCAGGAGCGGGGCGCGGTCGAAAGCCCGATCTCGCCCGGCACCGGCGCCTCGCGCTTCACGCTGGCATTCGGTTGAGGCGAATCGATCGGCTCCTCCCGCACGGTCGGCGTGCGGCTGTCCTCCGGGGCCGGCATCGGCGGCAGCGGGGTGTCGTTTCGCGCCTGGGGCTTGGCCGCGGCCGCAGGCTTTACCATATGTCGATTGGTCATTTCCGGTACCCTCCGGACGTGACGGGGCCTGTGCACGGCCTGTTCACAAGTCCGCGTAAATCCTTGTCCTTGCATTCGTAACGTCTGGACTGGACAGGGGTTTCGCACTCGACCGTGATCGATACGGCCAAGGAACCATCGATTGCGCTGAAGGTTGAGGAACGTGTGAAAAATCGAGCCTGAGGAGGCGTCAATGGCTACTGGAAACTCGACCTCGAAGCGAGGTTTCGCGTCCATGAACATCGAGCGTCAGCGCGAGATCGCCAGCAAGGGCGGCCGTTCGGTCCCGGCGGAAAAGCGTTCGTTCTCGCAGGACCGCGAGCTGGCCTCGTCGGCGGGCCGCAAGGGCGGGCAATCGACCGGCCGTACCGGCGAAGCCTGATTCCGGACGGGGGCGCACCGCGCGACAGGCGCGTCGTGCCGCCCCGGCCGATAAGAACGATGGACCTCAAACTTTTTCGACAGGCGCCCCCGGCGTCTGTTTTTGTTTGTCCGGCGTCTCCGCGTCCGCCCGTGCGAGCGAGCGCCATTTCAGCACCAGAGCCTCGAAGGTTTCGAGTTCGCCGGCGTCCAGCTGGCCGAGCGTGCGGGCGACATAGGCCGCCTGCGCCTCGATGCCGCGGGTGGCGAGGTCCGCCCCGGTGGAGGTGAGGTGGAGGGCGTGCGAGCGCCGGTCCCCGGGGATCGGCCGCCGCTCGACGAGGCCGGCGTCCACGAGGCGGTCGATCAGGCCCGACACGTTGCCCTTCGTGACGTAGAGCCGCCCGGCCAGCTCCTGCTGGGTCAGCCCCTCGCGCTCCGACAGGGTCGACAGCACGTCGAATTGCGGGATCGACAGACCGGTGCCGCGCAGCTCCGCCGCCACCGCCGCCGTGACGCGACGGCTCAAGCGGATGAAGCGGAACCAGACGCGCAGCGGATCGGGCTCGGCGCTCGTCTCGGAGGGGGGCGGCTGCGACATGCTCTTCAGGCATATACCAGAGCCGCGACGCGCGGGCAGCCGAGTGGCGCCCTTCGCCCCCAGGCGATACAGTCCGGCTCCGATTATCCCATCCCGCCAGGGCGATGCGCCGTCAGATCCTCGACGAACCGGTGACGCGCGCGGGCCGCTACGCCCGCACGCTCGCGATCTTTTCCGCCCTCGTCACCGGGATGGCCGTGCTGCTCGTGCGCAGCGCCTCCGCCGAGGCGATGCCGGCCATGGCGGTGCTCGGCAGCGGCGTCGCCCTGTCGGTCGTCGCCGTCCTGTTCGCCCTGTTCGCCTTCGTGCGGGTCTGGCGCGAGGGGGCCGGCGGCCTCGGGGCGGCGGTCGGCGGGCTGTTTCTCGCAAGTCTCGTGCTGGCCTATCCGGCCTACGCGGCGCTGAAGGGCGTGCGGCTGCCCGCGATCACCGATGTCTCGACCGACACCGAGCGCCCGCCCGCCTTCTCGCGCTCGCGCCTCGCCTTCGCGGCGCGCGAGGGCCGATACCCACCCGATCCCGGCCCCAAGGCCCGGGAGTTGCAGCGGGCGGCCTATCCGCAAATCGCGCCGCTGACCCTCGATGTCGAGGCGGATCAGGCGTTCGAACTCGCCCGCAAGGCGGCGGTGAACCGAAAATGGCAGATCGTCGAGGCGATCCGCCCCGGCGGGCGCATGGGCAACGGAAGGATCGAGGCGGTGGCCCGGTCGCGCCTGCTCAACCTGCCCGCCGACATCACCGTGCGGGTCCATCCCCGTGCCGACGGCGCCCGCATCGACGTGCGCTCGGCCTCGCGCCTCGGCACCCGCGATCTGGGCGACAATGCCGACCGCATCCGCTCCTATCTCGACGAGGTGGCGAATCTCGCCATCGCGCTGAAGTAGCTCACGCCGGCCGGAAGCGCCCGTCGAGCAGCGGCGGCCCGTCGGTGACGACAAGGCCGCGCTCGACCAAGTCCTCGAGATGGGCGAAGACCGAGAGCGCGGCGGCGCCGAGCAGCTTCGGGCTCAAGCCCTGATAGACCGCGCCGACGATGGCGCGGATGTCCTCGTCACCCGCCGTGAGCCGTGCGCGGATCGCCGCCTCGCGCTGGCGGCGATGGGCGGCGAGCCCCCGGACGAAGCGGCGCGGATCGCGCACCGGACCGCCATGGCCGGGCCAATAGAGCGTCTCCCCGCGCTCGCGCAAGCGGTCGAGCGAGGCCATGTAGGCGCGCATCGAACCGTCCGGCGGGGCGACAATCGAGGTCGACCACGCCATCACGTGATCGCCCGAGAACAGCGTGTTCTCCTGCGGCAGGGCGAAGGCGAGGTGGTTCATGGTGTGGCCGGGGGTCGCCACCGCGGTGAGCGTCCATCCTTCGCCGTCGAGGCTCTCGCCGTCGGCGAGTGCGCGGTCGGGGCGGTGCTCGCGGTCGGCGCTGGCATCGAGCACCGGCAGCTCGTTTTCGGCCAACTCGCGGGCGGCGCGATGCGGCCCGCAGCCGACGATCGGCGCACCGGTCAGCGCCTGGAGCAGGCGAGCCCCCGGCGAGTGGTCGCGATGGGTGTGGGTGACGACGACGGCCGTGACGCGCTCGTCCCCGAGATCGGCGAGCAACGCCTCGACATGGCCGGCGTCGGAAGGCCCCGGATCGATCACCGCCACACGGCCCCGCCCGACCACGTAGCTGCAGGTGCCGCTCGCGGTGAACGGTCCGCCGTTGGGGCAGATGCGCCGCCGCACCAGCGGCGTCAGGGCTTCCATCCGCCCGGCGGGCGGCAGGGCGCCGTCCGGATCGGGAGGAGGGGCGGACGCCTCAGGCGCCTCGTCGTGGGGTCGGCTCATGCGGGGCTGAAGGTCGGCGAGGGTCGGGCGAAAAAATACGCGGGAGCGCTCGCCTACGACAGCCGGGGCGGTTCGCCAAATCCCGCGCCCTGCTCAGCGCTCGAAGGGCGAGGGCACGACGACGCGCACCGGGGCGAAGCCGGCGCTCGCGGTCTCGACCGGCGCGAAACCGTAGCCGCCCTCGGCGCCGTCCCTACGCAGACGTGCGACCTGAACCTCGGCGGTGCGGATGCGCTGCGAGCGGTTCTCGGCGAGCCGCAAGACGCGCCGGAAGGCCGCCGCGTCGGCGTCCCGGCGGATCGCACCGACGCGGGCCTCGATGATGCGCCGGCTTCCCTCGCCGATCCGCGCCTCGCGGTAATCGGTCAGGACCGGGCCGTTGCGGGTGAGGGCCGTCACCACCTCGGCGCTGTCCTCGGTGGCGAAGATGTCGCCCGCCCGCAGGGTGCGGTCGTCGGCGGCGCCGAGCCTGGGACCGGTGGCGCCGGGTGGGTTGCAGGCGCATTGGGCGACGCGCGTGCGCCGGTAGAGGTTGGCCCAGGGGGCCGAGAGATAAGGCTGGCCCGCGAGGCTCACGGCTTTTTCGTAGGCGCTCTCACCGGAGGCGAGGGTGAAGAGGTCGGTGCGGGTACCGGGGCAGGCGGCGGCGCAGGCCGCCTGATGCACGGGGAGGTCGCCCGGATTCCTGAGGCGGCCGACCGGGAAGGCGTAGCCGTCGCACAGGCGCACGCAGACGGTCTGCGTGCCCTTGAGCGGGCCGGGAGCGGCCGCCGACGAAGCGGGCCGCACCGTTCGGGCGCGCAGGCGCGGCGTCTGCTGTGCGAGGCGGCGCGCCGGCTCGATCTTTCGGACGTCGGGCAAGGCCGAGTAGCGACGCGGCGTCTTGCGGGGCATCTCGATCGCCGCCGCGACCGGCGCGGCCGCGGGCTTCTGCGGACCGAACAAGGCGTCGAACATGTCGGCGAAGAGGCCGCGCTCGGAGGCACTGACGACCGTGGTGCCGGCGAGGCCGAGCGTGATCCCGATCAGGGCCGCCGCCCAGGCGCGGCGCGGCCGGGTCTGCGGGCGCGGCCGGGCAGGAGCCCGCATCCACGCTCCGGGCGCACGCTTGCCGAAGGCCATCCCGATCCGTCTCCCACGGCGCCTCGCCGGCCCGCTCCGGTTGCGCCTGGGCCAGCTAGGACGGCCCGGGGGAGGCGGGCAATTGCGGCAAACCACCGAGGCCGGCGGGGTCCAAGGCCGCCCGAGCCGGACGAAAGACGTCTTGGCAGGCAAGGCCTTGGCCCGGCATCCGAAATGGAATCGCTATTCGATTCGGGCCCCGTCCCGCGACCGCCACAGACATGGGGATGGCACATCCGGAACGCGAAAGCGCCGCCCGGACGGGGCGGCGCTTTCAAAATTGGCCAGGATGGTGAGGCGGTCGGCGCCCTCAGCGGCGCCGGCCGGACTTCACGCGGACGGGGATCGGCTGGAGCACCGGTTGGGGCGCGAGGGCGGAGAGCCGCTCGATGGCGGCATGCACGGCTTTCGCGACAGCGGTCTTGAGAGATCCCGGCTTGGTCTGTGCAGGCACGCCGAACGCCTCCTTCGAGAATTCCCGGGGCCCGAGTGGTCTGGGCCGTCGAGACATATTTGGTCACGAACGGTCGGTTGCGCTACCCGGTTCCGCTCGGCAATCCGCCGCAGGGCTCCAAGAAATCCGTGTGGAAGACGGCGGAACCGTGGCGCTCAAAAGGAACCGGACGCGAAACCTTGACGTTATCGGGGTCAAGAGGCTGCGGCACAGGCCGCACCAGTTCTCGAAAGGAACGCCAAAATGCTCGGTTGGGCCGTTACATTCCTCGTGGTCGCCCTCGTCGCCGCCCTGTTGGGTTTCGGTGGCATCGCCGGCACGGCCATGGAAGCCGCGAAGCTCGTGTTCTTCGTCGCGATCGTCCTGTTCGCCATCTCGGCCGTCATCGGCCTGATGCGGGGCCGTTCGCCGACCTTGTAACGACGCTCCAGGCACCGCAGCCGCGCGCGTTCCAGCGCGGCGCGACCTGACATCATGCCTCCGGCGGCCCGATAACGGGTCGGCCGGAGGCTTTTTTGTTCGAGGTAGCTACGCCGCGACCAGCAACGCGACACCGGCGACGCCCGACAGCATCAGCCGCAGCCGGCTCATCCAGTTCGGGACCATGCCGCGGCGGGCGAGATCCTGATCGACGAGCCCCCACAGCAGCACCAGCGCGCCGAGCATGCGCAGATCCCATGGCGGGGGCGCTGCCAGCGCCGCCCAGGCGAGCAGCGAGGGGATGATGGCCAGTACGTAGTCCTGCCAGCCCGCCCCGCGGGCCGCGGCGACGCCCCAGCGGATGCCGCCGAGGAACGAGGCGATGACGGCGCCGTAGGCGGAGAGGATCGTGCGCGGCGACAGGCCGATGACACCGAGCCCGCCGTCGGACCCGCTCACCGACAACGCCGCGAACCCTATGAACGGGATCAGTCCGGCGATGCCGAGCAGCACAGCGCTCGTCGGAACCGTGGTCAGCCGCGCCATGCCGTCTCCCGGATGCTGCCCGTCCGTCACAAAGCCGCCCTGAGAGACGGGCCGGCGAAGCGCTCAAGCCTACACGCGCAGATCCGGGCACTTCCCGCAACCGGGACCATTTGCTGCACCGCAAGCGATCGAAGCGTGTGTCACGGCCGTCGATCCTGCGTAAGTCTTGTGGACTGCTCGGCGAAGAAGGGCTGTGCGGGGGACGGCTCGGCAAGATACCTGCAGGCTGAAGCTCATCTCGGCCGCTTCCCTGGATTCCATGACGTTGCGTCCTCCCGCCCTGCGATCCGCCCTGAGCCGGCTGCGCGATCCGTCGCTCGATGCCTGGACGGTGTGGCGGCGGCGCGCCCTGTTCCTGGCCGGCGGAGTCTGCGTCGGCCTCGCCGCGGTGCTGATGGCCTGGGCCGCCGACGCGGCGCAGGCGGGTTTTCACAGCGTGCTCGGTTTCTCGCCGTGGATCGCGCTGGTGCTCTGCCCGGCAGGTTTCGCGCTGGCCGCGTGGCTCGCCCGGACGGTCTTCCCGAACTCGCAGGGGTCGGGAATCCCGCAGGTGATCGCGGCGCGCGCCATCGACGACCCGGATGCGCGCCACGCGCTGGTGTCGCTGCGGGTCGCCGCCGGCAAGGTCGTCGTCATGGTGCTGGGGCTCCTGTGCGGCGCCTCGATCGGCCGCGAGGGCCCGACCGTGCAGGTCGGCGCGGCGATCATGGCGGCCTTCGGCCGGCTGAGCCCGGAGCGGGTGCGCGGCCTGCTGCTCGCGGGCGGCGCGGCGGGGGTGGCGGCGGCGTTCAACACCCCCCTCGCCGGAATCGTGTTCGCCATCGAGGAGCTGGGCCGGGCCTATGACAGCCGCGGCACCGGCCTCGTCGTCGCGACCATCGTGGCGGCGGGGCTGACCTCGGTCGCGATCCTCGGCGACTACACCTATTTCGGCACCACCGACGCGAAGATCTCGCTCGCCGCCGGCTGGCTCGCCGTGCCCCTCGTCGGCGCCGCCGGCGGATTGCTCGGCGGCCTGTTCAGCCGCGCCGTCATCGCCATCGGCCGTGGGCTGCCGGGCCGGGCGGGCGCGCACATCGCCCGCCACCCGATCGCCTTCGCCGCCCTGTGCGGGCTCGGGCTCGCCCTGTGCGGGCTCGCCTCGGGCGGAGCCGTCTACGGCACCGGATACGAGGAGGCGCGGGCGATCCTGCACGGCGAGAGCGACCCGCGCCTCGACCTCGCCCCGCTCAAGTTCCTGGCCACCCTGTTCTCCTCGATCAGCGGCATCCCCGGCGGCCTGTTCGCGCCCTCCCTCGCGGTCGGTGCCGGCCTCGGTGCGGAAGCCGCCCTGCTTCTGCCGCAGGTGCCGATCGGTCCGCTCGTGCTGATCGGCATGGTCGCCTACCTCACCGGCGTCTTGCAGGCGCCGATCACCGCCTTCGTCATCGTCACCGAGATGACCCAGGACCACGCCATGATGATCCCGTTGATGCTCGCCGCCCTGATCGCCGACGCGGTGTCGAAGCTCGTCTGCCGCGGCGGGCTCTACCACGCGCTGGCCGAGCTGCTGGTGCTGCGCGCGGCGGAACCGGGACGATAATCGCCGCCGGACGGAACGCCGCACGCCCGGCGACGATTATCGCGACGCTTAACGTGCGGAGTTTCGCGTCATGACCCTTCTGAAATGGGCTGCCATCGCCTTCGTGATCTCGCTGGTCGCCGGTGCGCTCGGCTTCACCGGCATCGCCTCGGGCGCCAGCTCCATCGCCCGCATCCTGTTCGGCCTGTTCCTCGTCCTAGCGATCGTCATCGTGGTCATCGCCCTCGCCGTCGGCAAGCTCGTCTTCTAGCCCGGTGAGCGTCGATCTGCGCGGGCGCCAGGCCCTCGTCACCGGCGCCACCTCCGGGATCGGCGCCGAGACGGCCCTCGGCCTCGCCCGCCTCGGCGCGCGAGTCGGGATCGTCGGGCGCGATCCCGCCCGAACCGAGGCGACGGCTGCGCGACTTCGCGGCGAGACCGGCGGAGAGATCGACGTCTTCCTCGCCGACCTCTCGGAGCAGGCGCAGGTGCGCCGACTCGCGGCGGAGGCGTCCGCCCGTTATCCGGTTCTCGACATCCTCGTGAACAATGCGGGCGCGATCTTCTCCGAGCGTCACGTGACCGTGGACGGGTTCGAGCGCACCTGGGCGCTCGACCATCTCGCCTACGTGCTCCTGACCCACGAACTGATGCCCCGGCTGGCGGCGGCCCCGGCCGCCCGCATCGTCAACGTGGCCTCGGCCGCGCATACCCGCGGGCGCATCGATTTCGACGATCTCGACGGTGCCCGCCGCTTTTCCGCGATGGGCCGCTATGCCCAGGCCAAGCTCGGCAACGTGCTGTTCACCTACGCCCTCGCGCGGCGGCTCGCCGGCACGCGGATGACCGTCAATGCGGTCCATCCCGGTGTGGTCGCCACGAAATTTGCCGGCAACACCCATGGGTGGCTGCGCGTGGCGTGGCGGCTGATCCGCCCCTGGCTGATGACACCCGAACAGGGCGCGCAGACTTCGCTGTACGTCGCGACGTCACCCGAGGTCGCGGGCGTGAGCGGATGCTACTTCGCGAAAGGCCGCGCGGTCGCCTCGTCGCCGCTGAGCCGGGACGCGGCGTTGCAGGAACGGGTCTGGACCCTGAGCCGGAGCCAAATGGGCATCGGCGACTGAGAGTGGCCCGGTACATTTCGATTTATGAAGGCTGAGTTGCACGATCGACAAGGAACTGCGCCCTGCCTGCCAGACTCAGTTCCCCGTCGCATTCACCATACGACTGAATGACGGTAACCAACACTGACTTACAGGTCGAGCTTCCCGTTGAATCGAGCGCAGTCATCGGCGGACCTGCCCTCGTTGAAGAGCAGATGATTTTCAGACAGCCCCATCGGCTATTTGACGCAAGACGATTTGTCTTTGGCGGAAGAGGGAAAGTTCATTGGCAACCCAAGCTGCTGCAGCATTCGGGTCTTCGAAGGAATAATCACGAAACTCCCGCCGATCTTGGCGTTCGTTGTCGGTCACGGCATCGGCCATGAGGGCGGCCGGCACGGCAATCGCCTCCATGAGGGTATCGGCTTGTGTTTGCTGCCACGCGGTGCTCGGCGCAGGGCCCGTCATCTCACGACTGGCATGGATGATGCCGGCGATATCGGTCACCCAGGCAAGCTTGTGCTGCTGGGTTCCGAGCGAAGACACGTAGAAAACCTCATCGCGTTCACCGGTCTCGGCGATGAGTGCACTGATGCGCACGATATCGAGATGGGTCGCATCGATGATTGTGATCGCACTTTGGTTCTCGCTCATAATGGTTCGAGCGAGTTCACAGACCGCGCGCTGCTGGCCTTGCAAGTAATCGACACGGTGGCGCCCCGGAACCTCAAGGTCGACCGGCAACGAGAAGCCATCCAAGACGATCGTCGGCCGTTGATTCCACTTCTCCAACTCGGCGCAGAGGGCCTTCACGAAGGGCGCCTGATTGACTGCATGCCGGTACATCAGCCGCAGGCTTACCCACACCACCGGACCGTCCGGAATACGCGGATCGAGTTGGTCGCTGCCGGTCATGCGGCATGCATCTACGGTTCTTTGTCTCGCCTCAGCTGTGACGACTTTTGCACTACCGTAGAAACAGACGACGCCTTCGGCGAATTGGTGTGTCGGAAGCGGCTCGGAAGATGGAAACTTGAAATGGAGATCTCCGAAGGGCTCGGACAGGACGGCGGCTGTCAAGTTCGAAGCCGGAGATAGCTTCTCGAGCTCGCACAGGGCCGGCAGCTCATTCCAGATGAAATGTGCAAAATTGTTGTGGCCGATGAGCAAGAGAGGAGCTGCCTCACCGATCGTCTGCCACGAACCGTGACGACCTTCATCCAGTTCGGCTTCGAAACCGAGCACCAGCCGACGAAGTTCTTGGGCCTCGCCATCATCGTGCCGATCCGAGACGAAAAACGTGGCGAGTGCACCGACATAGACGAAGCCCAAATCATGGGCATGACCGTGGCTTGTTGAGGCCAGCCACACGCGGTCGGTTCCGTTCGTGAGGCAAATGGCGATCGCGGTGTGCAGAACACGCGCCGAACCGATCGCACGATAGCCGGCTAGGCAGGACTCATCGAGAGCGAGCCTGCCATCGGTGTACAGCTGATGTTGATATGCACGGACCCGCCGGTCGAACTCGAATGCATTCAGCTCGCGAAGCAGGGCCCGGAGATCGGCTGCCATTTCCGCGAGTGGGTGTCCTGCCACGGCCACGAGATCGCGAATGCGATGGATTTCGTGGTGCTGCGTAACCGTCGGCGGCGATCTATCGTTCGCGACCGCGGCAAAGGCGGCCGATCCTGCGAGGTCGGGCGACGCACTGAGCAGGCAAGAAATCTGAAGCGGTGACAGGACCGCGACATTGTCGACCTTTTTGAGAATCTCAGGCGAAAGGGCGCTCACGGCGGCAGGGGGGCTGGCGTCGATGGCGCGCCTCATCTCGGCGCTCCGGGTCGTCGACACGATCAGTTGCGCAAGGCGATCGACCGTGTGCGGGAAACCTTGGGCTTCATAGGCCCTTCGTGCTTGCCGGTAGCACAAGCCACGCATCTGAAGATCGAAGATCGTCGTATCGCGCTTCGCATCCGCAGGCACACAGTCTTGCAGGAGCTCCACCGCGTTGCCGACGCTGTCACACGAGCGAAAGAGAGATGCCGCGCGATATGCCGCCTCGGTCCAATGCCGACGCGCGCGAGCCAAAAGTGCCCAGCGCTGCGCGGCCGCAAACGGGTTCTGGCGCTTGAGCGGCGTATCGGCCCAAATCGTGGCGAAGCTTTTTACATCCGGCCAAAGCTGCGCATATTGTCCCGCGCGAAGCTCCGTGCTGGGGTCATTGAGATGTCCGAGAGCCGCGATCTCGAATTCGTAAGCCGGTTGAAAATCAGGATGCGCAAGCAGAATCGCCCGCCATTTTGCAGCGGCCGTGGACCAATCGGCCTTCTTCTGGGCGATCGATGCATCCGCCGCCTTGACCCATATGTCGTCCGGAAAGCGCTCAAGGGCGATCGCCGCCTGCTCCTCGGCCAGTTCCGTCCGACCCGTCTGGGTGAGTGATCGGATCAACGCCTCGTGGGCCGTTGAGATGTTTGGAAAGCGATCGACGAAGGCCTGAGCGCAGGGAAGCGCGGCCTCGGGGCCGTCACGCACCTCAGTGAGGTGGAACAATCGGTAATTCAGCCAAATGTCCTGCGGATGAGCTTCCAGGCCGACCTTGATGATATTGGCAGCCGCTTCGAAATCCCGACGACCAAGTGCTGCGTCGAAGTCCTTTCTGAAGTCTTCCGGGGACGCAGACATTCTAACGCCTTCTTGATCTTGCCTGGAAACCCGACACCGTGTTTTGGTCGGCTCATTTTGCGAACCAATACCGGACGGAATAGTTGGCTGCTCAGCCGGCGCGGCCGAGATACTTGTCGCCTGCTACGGAAGGTAGCTTGACGACGACGAGGACCGCGTCGGTCAAAGCTTCGAATTCGTTGGCTTCGCCCGGTTCGATCGTCACGATATCGCCGGCTTCCCAGGTGCGCCCCAGCATACGGACCTGGCCTGAGAGGACCACGGTCAATTCGGTGGCGACCTTGTGATGATGCTCATCCTCGCGGTCGCCAGCGGTATAGGTCTTGACGCCGACCTCGACCGCTGCGCTGCGGACGGCAACGGGGTCGAAATCACCGACGAACCAGCCCTTCACCATCTCGTCGAGGCGGTGGTGTTTCATCACGCATTCCCTTCCCCGGCCCGCTGTTCGTAATGATCCAGCTGGCGGGCAGACTTCACGGGGATGTAGGCGTCCTTGGGCAGTCGAATCGTCTTGATGACTTTCTGCTTCAGGATCAATTCATTGAGGGCCGGGGCGACGTAGAAGCGGCCGTTCACCTGGGCATCCTTCAGGATCATGTCCTTCAGCGCCTGGAAGAACTCGCCGGCGTTCCGCAGCCAGTAGAACCCGGCATTGGCCGTGCGGCTGATCGGTCGCTTCTCGGCGACCTCGACGACGTTCTCGTCACCGTCGAGCCGGACATAGGAGTAGCGGGGATGCAGCGAGTCGAAGGTCAGCACGCCGCCATCCGCCCCGCTCTCACGGAAACGGGCGACGATCTCGGCGAGATCGACATGGTGCTGGTCTGTGGCGTTCACGATGACCAGTTCTTCATCGAACGCCATCTTGCCGATGGCGAGGAGCGCCGTACAGGCGGCCCCGGCCGTCTCGCGTTTGATGTCGACGACGACGGCTTTTGGCTCGATCATGGCGAGGATGTCCCCGACGTGATGTGCCGTGTTGTCGCTCGCCCGAATGCAGACCACGTAGCGGTTCGGATTCAGGTGCGACAGCGCCTTGATCTGGCGCTCGAGCATGAGCTGCCCGTCGGCCTCCGATAGCCAGACCGGATAAGGTTCGTTGCCGTCGTGGACCGTTTCGCCGGCAGCCAGAATCAGAACGTTCATGCGGCCTCGATCTCTGCGATGCGGCGATCAATGTTCGAAAGGGTCACGTCCGCGGGCGTCTGGACGACCAGCAGATGGCCTCCGGACGCCCGGGCCGCCATGATACCATGCTCGTTGTCTTCGACGATGAGCGCCTCCTGCGGGCTCACGCCGAGGCGCTCCATCGCCGTGCGATAGATCTCGGGATCGGGCTTGGCCCGCGAGACGTCCTCGTTCGAGAGCATCAGATCGAGGTGGCGAGTCAGATTGGCCCGATCCATCATCGAGACGACGGAGTTGCGCACCGAATTGGAGGCGACCGCGAGCTTTACCCCCCGGGCCTTGAGCCGGGCGAGGGCGAATTCGTGGGCGAAGGTCGGCCGGCAGCGACTGCTCACCAGTTCGAGCGTGTAGACCTGCTTCAGGTCGTTGAGGAACCGGTGCAGGCCCTCCGGCAGGTTCTCCGTCACCGTCAGCATCTCGAGCTTTCGCCGTGTCGGCAGCCCGTCAAACGTCGTGAGGTGATCGGAGCGGCTGATCTCCATGCCGAACAGGCGCAAAGCCCGGTTCAGCGCTTCGTAGTGCCAGTCCTTGGCGTCGATGAGGACGCCGTCCATGTCGAAGATGACCGCTTTGATCATTGTGCGAATGCTCGGCTCGCCTCGTCCGGGAGATCGGTGCAAAGAGTGACCTCGCCCGAAAGGCGGGCCAAGCGTTCCCAGAGCCGTCGCGGCTCGCGCCCGTGCAACTCGGGCGACACGACGCAGACCGCTTTGTTCGCGTCGAGATGGCGCGCCACGGTGTCCTGGTCGAACCAGTCGTTCCGGAAAGCGTCGAGCCAGACCCCGGCGGCTTCGGCATAGAGGATCGGCTCGGGCTCGACATCGCTGTGGCGCGTGTAGAACGGCAGGCCCGCGGCCGCATAGCGGACCGTCTCGGGCCCGGACATGTCAAAGGCGAACCACGGGACATCGTAGCGCCCGAACGCTTCGGCCAGGAGAGGCGCGAGGCCGTCCGCCTTCACGTTGACGGCCAGAGGGAGGCCGCTGCGGTCGAACGCGGCCAGGAGATCGTCCCAGGCCATCGCGTCATCGCCCGCAGGATCGTGGGATACGACGAGGCGCCCGGCGCGGTCGCGCACGTCGGTCTCGGTGCCGTAGCCGCCATCGAGCGTCCGGCGGAACGCCTCGGGCGTGTTCTTCTCGGCCGGATGCCGCCACCAGCCGCGATGGCTGATGATCTTCACGCCGGCACCGCCCGCTGCGACACGGGCAGCGACAGGAACAGGTCGAGATCGGCGGGGACGCCGAGGCCGTACATGCCGTCGGCCTCGCGCCCGATATTCATGATGGCGATATGCGCGCCGTCGGCGATCAATTCCTCGTAGACCGGGGCGACGTAGAACTCGCCGTTCACCCGTTTCTCTTCCGCGATCATCCGCTCGGCACCGCGTACGAAATCCGTGCCGCGGGCGAAGTTGTAGATGCCGACGGTCGCCTCGCTGGAAATGACCTGTTTTTCGACCACGCGATTGACCCAACCCTCGGCGTCCAACCCGACGAAGGACCATTTCGGGTCGTCGGCCGTCATCGTCATGATGAGACCATCGACGCCGGGCCGATCGCCGACCTCGAGATAGGCGTCGATCGACTCGTCGATGTATTGGTCGCTGTTGGCGATCATGAGCGGTCCGTCGCCGATGTGATCGCGAGCCAGAAGGACCGTGCAAGCGGCGCCCTCGGTGACGGCGTCGATCTGCACGACAGTGCAGCCAGGCGCCCAAAGCTCGAGCTTCTCTTCGAGGCCGTAAGCCGAGACATGCTCGCGTTGGCAAATGAAGACGAAGCGGTGAGGGCGGTTCGGGCGGAGGTTGTCGATCACAACCTTGATCATAGGCGTTCCGCGAACCGGGATCAGCGGCTTCGGATCGGTATAGCCAGCGGTCGCGAATCGGCTTCCACGGCCCGCCATGGGAACAACAATAGTCAGCATAACTAGCTACGAAACTCCCGGCCGCACTCGTGCGCGGTTCATAGGTGATTGGCCTACTTGATTCAAGCCGCGTTCGCTGCGGCGCGATCGTGCGACCGGAGTGCGCTCTTTCTGATAGATCAACCCATGGCAGAAAAACGTGTTTTGAACTGCATTGGAACGCAGAGCGTCAGCGCCGGCCGCCCTTCGTCAGGTCGATAAATTATGATCCGGCACAACAACTTAGCAAACGGCTGATGCGACGCATCAGAGCCCGAGGGCGTGCAAGCGGTACCGCCTTGAACTGCGGTCGGCGAGGGGCTAGCCGCCGCCTCGAACTACCTCGAGGTCATTCGAAAGCCGCACACCTAACAATCAGAGGCTGTCAGTTGCGTTTGCTGAGTGAGGTCGTCGAAGCCATCGACAGATAGTAACGCGCATTCATTATCAGCAGCATTCTACAGGCGCAGCTATTTAATATCGTCGAAAAATTCTAATGACGCCATGAGATCGTCCCTTCTAACTGCGCAGGATCAAAATCTAGCAGATTTTACAGGGTCGAGCTTCAGATTAATCAACGATCCGGCACCAGCATTCGAACCACTCACTGATCTCGATGGCCTCGTGAGCGGCAAATTGTGGATCAACTTTTGCTTGCTTTATTCATCGGCGCAACATCGGCGCGTGGGGATACATGCCTCCCTAACTCCGTGCTCACGCAACTACAGCGTTTTCAGTTTAATCTGGTTCAAATCCTGCGACTGCGAAGAAGTTGGCGCACTCGTCGGGGGTGATGTCGTCGACGAGGCTGCCGATGGCCGACCAGAGCCCGTCGACGGTTCGCTCGGCTGCTTTGCGCAGGAGCGCCTTCAGCTTCGAGAACGCCATTTCGATGGGGTTGAAGTCGGGACTGTAGGGCGGGAGGAAGAGCAGTCGCGCGCCAGCGGCTTCAATGGCGGCGCACACCGCCGGCCCCTTGTGGCTGCCAAGATTGTCCATGACGACGATGTCGCCGGGGGTGAGTTCGGGCACGAGCACACGCTCGACGTCGGCCTGGTAGGCGGTGCGGTTGATCGGCCCGTCCAGCACGAACGGCGCAGCGATCCCGGACAGAGGAAGACCTATGACGAAGGTGGTCGTCGTCCAATGTCCATGCGGCACGGGCGAGCGCCCCCGCAGGCGGGCCATGCTGGTCGAGGTCCACGTCTCGTCGAGGAACACGAGGCGGGCGGGATCAAGGTCGGGCTGGCCCTCGAACCAAGCCTCGCGAACCGTCTTGACGTCCGAGCAGTCCTGCTCCGCGGCGTGGGCTGTTTTTTTGTAGGTCAGGCCGCGCGCGTCGAGGAAGTCCCACAGCGTGCCCAGTCCGACCGTGAGATCGTGCTCGTCCCGCAGGCGGGACCGCATCTCCTCCAAGGTAATGTCGCTCTTCGCGTCGATTAGGCCGAGCAGGGAAGTCTCGTGCGGATCGAGCTTGGAGCGGAGAGCCCGCATCACGGCGATCACCCGCCTGGGGCTCGACGCAGCGCTCTACGATCCAGCCCCGCCGCGGCCATCCGGCACGATCGAACGCCCACGGACCGAAGGCGGGCGGTTGCCGACGCTCGCCGCGACCCTGACGGCCGGAAAAACGCGCTGGCACGCGGTCGTGGTGCCGGGCTGGTACGGGTCCAGCGCACGATCGAAATCGCCTCGGACACCGCAGTGTGGCGGCATGGCGGTCGTGCCGATCCGCTGGGTCCTGATCCGCGATTCCGCAAACCGCTTCCCACCACAGGCCTTGCGCTGCACCGACCTCGACCGCAACCCGGACCAGATCGCGGGATGGTTCGTGCGCCGCTGGAGTGTCGAGATCACCTTCCAAGAAGCGCGTTCTCACCTCGGCGTTGAGACCTAGCGGAAGTGGTCCGACACGGCGATTGCTCGCACTACACCCTGCCTGCTCGCCCTGTTCTCCATCGTCACGCTGCTGGCTGCACGGCTCACCGCCCAACAACGGCGGCGCATCGCGATTGCCGCGTGGTACCCCAAAGCGCGCCCGACCTTCGCCGATGCACTCGCCGCCGTGCGCTGTGCGATCTGGCGCGAGCGGACTTTAGCAACATCCCCGTGCCGACGCACCCGAACAAAACTCGGCTTCCGCTCACCCGCCCCCTGGGCCTACACCCTCTGCCACGCCACATGATTGGCCAAACTCGAGCTCTAACAAGCTGCTGCAAAAGTCCCAGTGAAAAGGATAAAATTCTTTTCGGGCCATCAGCAGGGTCGGAAGGCAGGCCATCCGATGGCCGAGCAGGTCGGAACTAGAAAGGCTTTCCGAATGACTTCTATGCCAAGAGGATGATTTTTCTACCTTGCTGATCTTCTGCAACAGCTTGCTAAGTTTTTTTGGCTTCATTGAGCGCGTCGACCCGGCGACGCAGAGCATTCACCTCTTCCTCCAAGCGCCGCGTCTCGTCCGTACCTCCCGCAATCTGCATTCGGTCGCGATGTCCACGCACAACGAAGTGCCGACGTTGCTCATCCTGACGCTCATCTAACCGATGCGACATACCCGGCAGCGCGTTCTGAATAGCTTCTGCCAAGCTGCGTACACTGGGGTGAGGCGTCAAAGGATTGGCGACGAAGCCGTTTCGGTAACTGGTTTCGCTTACACGATCCAAGGCTGCGGCAAAGCGCTCTCCAAGCTGATCGCGTACGAATTCTCTGGAAATAATAGCATCTAATGCACGCTCGTCTTCAAACAGAGCAGCATGGGCGCCGCTATGGTAAGATATCCCCGGAACGGATCTTGTTGGTAAGAAAATTTCGGCCATAGAAAACTCCTTTTTCTCTTTCTGACCCCTTCGATTTTCTGGAACGAAGCCAACTCTGAAATATTTTTTGAGAAAAAGTACGTTTGAGGCCAAAACTTCAAGAAAGAAATCAGACTCAAGAAGAACGTTGCGTCGACGTACTGATGCGGGTTCGTTGCCGTATGTAAATTGCGGCATCACCTGCATGAATGCATCAATGATTGGAAATTTCTCCAAAAACGGGCCACGGAAGAAGAACTGCTCCGGTGCGGTATTGATGCAAAGGTATTCCGTGCTTAAATTAAAGCAGACAAGCTTTTGTAAGTCCGAGCGAAGGCCGTAAAATATGATATCGTTTATATAGAATGGCAGGTCTACGAACGCACTATGGATGAGAATCTTTGACGAGAACACATGCGGCCAGTCTGGCGTGCTGTGCGATAAAAGCTCTGCGCTTAAAATTGTGTCGCGTATTGTTTGATTGAGTGGGGCGAGATCAGGGCGCAGCCGCAGCACCCAGGCATCGTTCGGAACCGCTTGAAGGCCATAATACAGAGATTTCATTTGATGAACGAAATGCCCGGGCGCTTTGAGTTGAGGCTGTTCAGTCTCAACCAGAGTAAAAGCTCCGGCGGCATAGGCTGCCGCCACGGCAGGGTAGCGATCGAGTTCGCCCATCCAGGTTGAGAACACGATGCCATCGATCGCACCGGTGCGGCGCCATGCGGTTAGGGTATCGAGCTTTTTTAAAAAGGCAGACTCGTCTCGGACAAGCCCGCAGATCACCGCCCAGCGCTCTGCCATGTCCTCTCCTTAACAGATCAAAGTGCACGTCGGTGCGAAGGGGAGCGTACCGCGCCCATACCGCAAGATGACCGAGCCGAGACACGCCTGCTGCAGGGGATCGGCACCGAGCCGCGACCGGTACAGTGCGCCGAGTGAATGATCAATGCCGCCTACGCGCCGGGAGTGACGCACAAAAAGACCGCCTAGAGCTCGAGCATGTCATGCAATTGTCGTAAACTTTTTGTCCTGTCTGAGCACGAAGCAAACGAAAGCAACCATGTGTAGACCGGCCAACGTACTGGCATATCGCTCGTAATTCTTGACCAACCGTCGGCAGCGGGTGGCCCACGCGAAGGAGCGCTCTATCACCCGCCGGCGCGGCGAGAGGATGAAGCCGCGCTTGGCCTGCGGTGCCCTTACCACCTCCATCGCGATGCCGTGGGCGCTCGCCGCCGCAGCAGGCTTGGGGCCGGAATAGCCCTTTTCGACAAGGCCAGCTCGACGCTGTCCTGCGTCGCCGCCTGAACCTCGGCGGTCAGGCGGCTGACCTCAGCCCGGTCATCGACATCGGCCGGACCGACCTGCAGCGCCGCGACATGGCCCGGTAAGTCCACCGCCAGATGAACCTTTGAGCCCCGCTTTCGCTTGCCTTGTATTTTTGAGTTGCCCGCTCAGTCGTCGTGGCGTTGCCGTGGAGAACCTGTCCCATAGCGCGTCCTGCCATGCGGTCTCATATACCTCTACGCGGATGGAATCCGTGCGTCGGTCTTGCCGATGAGGTGGAAGCGGTCGGTGATGAGGCTGACCAAGTCGGCCTCGTGCTGGTGCAGGCGCTCGAAGAAGTCATCGAAGTCCTGCTTGAACAAGGCGAACTTGGCGTAAGCCTTGTTGAACAGCACCGTGCGCTTCATGAAGCGCCGGAAGCGCTCGATCAGGTTGAGATTGGGTGCGTAGGACGGCAGATCAACCAGTCGCAGCCGGCAACCGGGCTGGTCGAGCCAAGCCTTCAGTGCGCGCGAGCGATTGTAGCGGGCATTGTCGAGCACGACCGTGACGCT
>NZ_FOSV01000007.1 GCF_900114375.1 Methylorubrum salsuginis
AAGTCGGGCATCAGCCGGCCGGTCAGCCAGATCAGTTCGATGTTGCGCTGGCTCTCGCGTTCGAGGCGGCGGCTCGACGGAACGCGGTTGAGGTATCCATACACGTAAATCTTCAGCAGAGTCGCTGGATGGTAGGCCGGACGGCCTGTGGCCTCCGGTACCGCGCCCGCGAAGCCGAGCCGGTCCAGATCGAGCTCATCGACGAACACTTCGACAAGGCGAACCGGATTGTCGGCGGTGATGTAGTCGTCCAGGCAGTCGGGCAGGAGCGTGATCTGCTGACGATCCTCGCCTGCGATGAAGCGTTTCATCCCGACCTCCCCAGATCGGGATTTATTCTACCAGATCAGCACGTTTTCACACAGCCTGGGTCAGGAGTTCGCATGCCGACTTGTCAGCTACGCGCCATGAGCGGACTTCGGCGCACTACCCTGAAGCGGACGTCACCTGCAGGTAAGCTACCTTCCGGTGTCGAACCTACTTGGGCCTTCAGAACATCACACGTGAACGTCGGAGCGAGCTTGGGAGCAAGCAATCTATCGCTTCGCGAACCCCACGTCGGCAGCAATGCTATTTAACCGTTCCGGCGCGCGCTCCTTCCGCTCGCGGGTCAGGAGCGTGAACTTCATCAGCTCCTCGCACACGTCCACGACGCGTTCGTAGAGCGGCCCCGGCTTCACACACCGTGATTCCGGCCGAGGTCGGCATGCTGCGCGTTTATGTCAGACGGGCGGACAGAGCCGCATCGCGCGAGCGGCGCTCGTTCTGGCAGCCCGGAACGGGAGCAAAGCCCCTTTACCGGGAACCGATCCTGCGGGCCAAGACCGCAGGCCTGATGAACGCGGTCGCCCACCCGGCTCAGTACGGATTCAGCGACCACGGGCCTATCCGAGAAGACGGTTCGGAGCTTTCCGATCCTCAGCTCACCATCTGCGTCGAGTTGATCGGCCGGCGCGCCCAACTCGAACAATTCTGCCGTCAACAGGGCGATCTGTTGACCGACAAGATCGTCGTCTACAAGCCTCTGGAACAATGGTGCGTCGGGCCTGCCGGGATCACGTAGGCCGATGTCCCTCAGGACGTGGCGGGGTTCGAGCCATGAAGACCCTTCTGGCATCCTGGCAGATCTGGGCACTGCTCTCCGCCGCATTTGCGGCCTTGACGGCGATCTTCGCCAAGATCGGGATCGAGGCGGTCAATTCCGACTTCGCCACGCTGATCCGCACGGTCGTGATCGTTTGCGTCCTCAGCCTGATTCTGCTCGCCACCGGGCAATGGCAGCCGCTCGGGTCGATTTCGCGGAAGACCTACCTGTTCCTCGTCCTCTCGGGACTCGCCACCGGCGGCTCGTGGCTCTGCTACTTCCGCGCCCTGAAGCTCGGCGATGCGGCTCGCGTTGCACCTCTGGACAAGCTCAGCGTCGTGCTGGTCGCGGTGTTCGGCGTCGTGTTCCTGGGCGAGCGATTGGCTGTCCCGAACTGGTTGGGCATCGCCTTGATCGCTGTCGGCGCCGTGCTGGTCGCCTACAGGGCGTGAGGACAAGCCGTCGGGATAGGATGCGTGGGGGCGGTCCGGCGACCGCCCCCTTGTCTCGTCAGCGCGGCGCCTGCGTCTGGACCGGCGCGCCGGTCTCGCCGGGCTTGCCCTCGACGATGACGAGGCTGCGTCGCGCAGCCGCATTTGCGTTCTGCGTCACCTGCCGGATCGGGCCGACGGCGTTGACGATGGCCGCGCCCGCCGGGTTCGTCATGAAGGCGGCCAGCGGCTCCAGCGGCCCGGCGCCCTTCGGATCGGCCGAGAGGGCCAGCACGTAGGGCTTCTTCGGTGTGAGGCCCGTCACCGCCGCCTGCAGGGTCTGCAGCACGCCCTGGTCGAACAGCGTGACCTGCGTGGCCGCCTTGCCGTCCGGCCCGTCCAGCGTCAGCGTGCTCGACTGGCCCGCCGCGCCCAGCGGCTGGAGGTTCGGCGCGCCCCCCTCCGGCACCGCCTCCGGGACGTAGGCCACGCCCTCCGGACCCTGGCCGATCGGGATCGTGGCGATCACCGCGTTGCTGCCGGTGTCGATCTTGCGGTCGGGCGAGAAGCCCATGCCGTGGACGAGGAGCTGGCCGCGATAGAGCAGGCCCAGGTTCGCGGACGTCAGGCATGTCGGCGTGCATCTGCGCCATCGACTACCCCATCATCGCGACGAAGGACGCCGACGGGGCTTCTACGCTCGGTAGCGGCCATGGTTGGGCGCATCATCACCCTGCCGCCGACGAGACAGTTCGCCATCAACGCCGCCGTCACGGAAAATCCCAGTGCTCCGCACATGCGGATTCTTCTCGATCCGGTGTCGCTGGGAGGGATGCCGGAGTACCGACTTTATTCAGCGGCGGGAGCGGAATGTCGTTCACGCCGATGGGATCACCTTTTTTCGTGTGTCCACGGAATAGAGGCGCCCGTTCGGCATCCCTCCCGATGCGGTCATGCTCGACCGCGGGAGACCTCACCCATGCGCAATCTGTTGATCCGCGCCGCCTTCGCGGCTGTCGCCTTCTCCGCCGTGGCCGCCCAGGCCGCTGCGCCCGCCATGACGGGCGAGACCGCCAAGGGGCCGGCGCTCGTCGATGCCCAAGGCATGACCCTCTACACGTTCGACAAGGACATGGGCGGCAAGTCGATGTGCAACGGCCCCTGCGCCGCCAACTGGCCAGCCCTGACGGCCGCTTCCGGCTCGACGGCCAGCGGCGATTGGACGACGGTAACGCGGGACGACGGCACGATGCAGTGGGCCTACAAGGGCAAGCCGCTCTACACCTTCGCCAAGGACGCCAAGCCCGGCGACACCACCGGCGACGGCTTCCTCAATGGAGCGTGGCACATCGCCAAGCCTTGATCGGTGAATGCCTGGATTGGCCCCCTCTGACCAGGAAAAGTCGTTGGACGAGATCGGTGCCCTGATCGAACCGCAGATCCCGGCCCTGCGGCGCTACGCCGTCGCGCTGCTGCGAGACCGCGAGGCGGCGGACGACCTCGTCCAAGACACCCTGGAGCGAGCGTTGTCCGCATGGTCCGGGCGCCGCCGCGACGGCGACCTCCGGGCATGGCTGTTTACGATTGAGCGCAACCTGTTCCTCGGCGCCGTCCGGCGCCGGGGCCGGCGCGGCGTCAATCTCGGCGCCGATGCCTTGGAGCAGGTGCCCGATCCGGGCGCAGACCCGGAGGCCGCTTTGGGGGCCCGCGACGTGCTCGTCGGGCTCGACGCACTACCCGAGGAACAACGCTCGGTGCTGCTTCTCGTGGCGGTGGAGGATCTGTCCTATGCCGAGGCCGCGCAGGTGCTCGGCGTGCCGCTCGGCACGGTGATGTCGCGATTGAGCCGGGCGCGGACGCGGATGCGAAATTTTCTGGAAACCGGCCGGACAGGCCTCCTGAGGAGGGTGAAATGAGCGGGGACCCACGCCCGGTCGGCGAGGACGACCTGCACAGTCTGATCGACGGTCGTCTCGAACCGGAGCGGCAGGCGCTGGTCGAGGCATGGCTCGCAGAAAACCCGGCGCGCGCGGCCGAGGTCTCGGCAGATAGAGTCATGCGTGAGCGCCTGCGCGCCCGCCTCGCGCCGATCGCCGAGGAGGCTATCCCGGCACGGCTCCGGGTGGCCAACATCCGCTCGCGATATCGGTACGCTGGCGCACGATGGTTTCCCATGGCGGCTGCAGCCGTGCTCTGCCTCGCGGTCGGCGGTGCCGGCGGTTGGGTCGGCCATTCCTTGCGCGGTGTGCCCACGACAGCGATGGCAGCGGAGGCACCGGCGACACAGGATGCGGTCGCGGCTTTCCGCACCTTCGTCGTCGAGGCTGTGCATCCGGTGGAGGTGCGTGCCGACGATAAGTCCCATCTCGTGGCCTGGCTCTCGAAGCGTCTCGGTCACAGGGTTGCCGCCCCCGACCTCGCGGCGCAGGGGTTCCGCCTGATGGGCGGGCGCTTGTTGCCGGCGGGCGCTGAGCCCGCGGCGATGCTGATGTACGACGACGACCGCGGAACCCGGCTGACGCTCTACAGCCGCGTCGGTGACGGCGACGGGCGCACGCTCTTCCGCTTCGCCCGCGAGGGCGACGTCGCCGCCTTCTCGTGGGTCGATGGCGGCATGTCCTACGTCGTCACCGGCCGCACCGACGAGGCGCGGCTATTGACGGTCGCTCAGGCCATCGATGCGCAGGTGCGTGGCCTCGCGCCGGAACGGCGCTAGGATCGGAACGAAGCGGGGAGACAGGATGACGACCGCCGTTCGACCAAACCTAGCCCGGAGTTTGGCCATTGTGCTCTTCAGCGTTCTCGCGGGGCTCGGGGTACCGAAATCGGTCATCGCCGAGCCGGCCCCGACCTACCTTGCGCTCGGGGACTCGCTCGCCTACGGCCTCCAGATCGGCAAGCTGAAGGGGCAGATCGCCGAAGGCGCAGTGAGGCCCGAGAGCTTCGATACGGGCTACGTCGACGTCCTTGCCGCCGATCTCAAGCGATCCGCGCCGGGCCTGACGGTGGTCAACCTCGGCTGCCCCGGCGAATCGACGACCTCCTTCATTGCCGGACCCTGCGGCTTCGCCACCACCGGGAAGCCCTTCGGCACCGCGCCGCTGCCCCTGCATGTGCCCTACCAGGGCGCGCAGCTTGCCGCGGCGACCGCGTATCTTGCCGCCCATCCCGGAACCGTCGGCACGATCACTCTCGACATCGGCATCAACGACCTACGCGCCGTCCAAACGGCCTGCGCCGATCAGGGCGCCGACTGCATCGCGACCCGCTGGCCGACGGCGCTCAAGGGAGCCGAGGCCAACCTCAAGCTGATCCTCGGGCAGTTGCGGGAGGCGGCACCCAGAGCGCACATCCTCGTCGGCACCTATTACAACTGGCTCGCCGCAGTAGATCAAGGCGGCGACCGCTTCGTCGAGGATCTCAATCGGGTGATCGTGGCCGCTGCAGCCGATGCTGGCGCCCGCACGATCTTGGTGTTTCCCGCGTTCAATCGCACCGGCGATCCCGTCGCCCGGCTCTGCGCGCTGACGCTGTTCTGCACGCCGGGCCGCGACCTGCACCCCTCGGATGCCGGCTATCGCACCATCGGCGAGCTGTTCGCTGCGGCCGCCCGGCAACCATGACCCTCGACCAGCTTCGCATCTTCGTGGCGGTGGCCGAGCGGCAGCACGTGACCCGGGCCGCCGAGGCACTGAACCTCGTGCAGTCGGCGGTCAGCGCGGCGATCGCCAATATCGAGGGGCGGCACGCCACCAAGCTGTTCCATCGGGTCGGCCGCGGGATTGAGTTGACCGAGGCGGGGCGCGTATTCCTCACCGAGGCCCGCGCCGTGCTGGCCCGGGCTGAGGTCGCCGAACTGGTGCTCGCCGACCTCAGCGGCCTGCGGCGCGGGACGCTGGCGCTCTACGCCAGCCAGACCATCGCCAGCGACTGGCTGCCGCGCCACCTCGTCGCCTTCCGCCGCGCCTACCCTGAGATCGCCATCCGTCTGGCGGTGGGCAACACCACCGACGCCGCCGACGCGGTGCGGGCTGGAACGGCCGAACTTGGCTTCGTCGAGGGGGCGCTCGACGACCCGACGCTCGCGAGCACCACCATCGCGCGGGATCAGCTTGTCCTCGTGGTCGCCCCCGGCCATCCCTTCGCCGGAGCGACCGACCTCGAACCCGAAGACCTTGTCAGCGCCGATTGGGTGCTGCGCGAGGCGGGATCGGGAACCCGCTCGGCCTTCGAGGCTGCGCTCACGGAGGCCGGCCTCGCCCCGGCCCAACTCCAGATCTTGCTCGAACTACCCTCGAACGAGGCGGTCCGCGCCGCCGTCGAGGCCGGGGGCGGGGCCGCCGTTTTGTCCGAGACCGTGGTGGCCGCAGCACTCCGGGCCGGGACCCTGGTGCGGGCAGCGTTCGACTTGCCAAGCCGGCCGTTCCGGGTGCTGCGCCACAAGGAGCGCTACCGCAGCCGGGCCGCCGACGTGTTGCTCGACCTGACCACGAAGGCGGATGTCGGATGAGCGAGCCCGCGAAACCGGTGCCCCCCGACGATCCCCGGGTGAGGCTCGCCGAGGACCGCACGGTGCTCGCGGCCGAGCGCACCTTCGTGGCGTGGCTTCGCACCGGCCTCGCGTTCCTCGGCGTCGGCCTCGCCGCGCAGCGCTTTCTGCGGGAGGTGCTCGCGGTCTGGCCGTTGAAGGTGCTGTCGCTGACGCTGATCGCCTGTGCGCTCGCCTCGTTCGCGGGCGCGGCTTGGCGGGACCGGGCGATCCGGACGCGTCTCGCCCATGCCGAGATCCCGATGATGCCGCGCCTCCTCACAGTCGGGATTGCAGCCCTATTGATTGCAATCTCAAGCCTCGCGGCCACCGCGCTGCTCTGGGTGTGAGGCTTAGGCCACCGTCACACGCACCCGGTGCCATGCGGCGCTGAGGTAGCCCTTGTAGTTCCAGGTGTCGTCGGGCGCGGCCGGCTGGGTCTGGCCGGCGGAATCCCAGGCCCGCACCGCGAGTTCATGCTCGCCGGTCGTCAACTCGCGCTCGATTTCCCAGAACGTCCAGGCGTAGGGCGCGTCGGTGTCGCGCTCGATCCGGGCCTGCGCCCAGTTGTGGCCGCCATCCGTCGAGACGTCGACGCGCGCGACCGCGCGGTCGCTGGCGATGGCGTAGCCGCGGATCGCGTGCCGGCCGGCCTTCAACGTCGCGCCGCGGGCGGGCTCGCAGATCGCGCTGTTGAGCGGCATCGCCTCGATGGTGAGGCCGTGGGTGGGGTCCGCGGTTTCGGCCGTCACGTCGGGCGGAAACAGCTTGTAGTCGTCGGTCTGCATCGGGTTGTCAGAGGGCCGGTCCTGCACCGTGATCCGGGCGAGCCATTTCGGACTGCGGATGCCGGCAAATCCCGGCACCACCACGCGCAACGGATGGCCGTGCTCGGGGGCGAGAGGCTCGCCGTTCATCGCGAAGGCAAGCAGCGTCTCGGGGGCCAGCGCCTTGGCCAGCGGGATCGAGGCGCCGAAGCGCGTATCCGTGTCCGCGATTCGGTCGTGGCTCTCGAAGGCGACGTGGCGCTCATCATCCGCATCGATGCCGGCTGCGTGCAGCACGTCGGCGAGCCGCACGCCGGTCCATTCCGCATTACCGATGGCGCCGGGCGCCCACGGGTCGCCGGAGACCGGGGCCACGGCCAGCATGTCGGCCCGGCGGTTGCCGGCGCATTGCATCACCGCCGTGACGGTCACGTGGGCGAAGCGCGTCTTGAGGTCAGCGAGGGAGAGATCGAGCGGCACGGCGACCATCCCGTCGACGGTCAAGCGGTAGCTGTCGGCGTCGAGGTCCGGGATGTCGCCGTGGCTGCGGACGTAGAAGTCGGCCTGATCGGTGAGGAAGGCCGCGCGCAGACGATCGAGCGGTGGCTCGGCGTTGTAGGGCGCCTTGCCGTGGACGATGAGGCGGTCCTTGCCCTGGAACAGGCCGAGCATGGGGTCTTTGTCCTGCGTTCGTGACGTGTCGTCGATGAGAACGCGCCGGGAGCCGGTAAGGCACCCGACGCGCGATCGGTCACGGCTTCATCGTCGAGACCACCGCGTTCTTGGCGCGATCCACCACGGCGACGCTGAGGTCGCGGTTGAGGACGTAGGCGTGGGCGTTGTCGGCGGAGAACGCGATCGCTTGGCGCGGCTCGTTCAGGCCGGTCACAGTGCCGACGACCTTGAGCGTGCCGGTATCGATCACCGAAAGCGAATTGTCCTTGAGGTTGCCCGAATAGACGAAGCGCCCGTCCGGGGTCAGCGCGGCCCCGTAGGGGTCCTTGCCCACCGCCACCTCGGAGGTGACCTTGCGGGCGGCGACATCGACCACGCCGATGGTATTGCGGCCGCTGTTGGCGGCAAACAGCGTCCTGCCGTCCTTGGTGATCGAGATGGCGCGCAGCTTGTCGAACCCGGCGATCTCGCCGGTGATCTTGTTCGTGGCGGTATCGACCAACGTGATCTTGTCGCCGAGGAAGTTCGTCACGAACACGGTCTTGCCGTCCGGAGACAGCTTCACGCCCTGGCGCGGCTGCGAAAAGCCGGGGATCACGGCATCTGCCAGCAGGGTCTTGGTGTCGAACACGGTCAGCGTGCTCGCGGCTTCGTTGTTGACGTAGAGCTTGGTGCCGTCGGCCGAGAGCACCGTGCCGAAGGCCCCGGGGCCGGCGGCGAGAACGCCGGCCTCCTTGCCGGTGGCGGTCTCGTAGATCGTGATCCGGCCGGTGCCGCTGTCGGAGACGTAGAAGCGGGCGCCGTCCGGTGCGAACACGATGTTGCGCGGCGTCACGAAGCCGTCGAGGCGGCGCAGCACCGTGCCCTTGGCGACGTCGTAGACGATGACGGCGCTCTCCTCGCTGTTCGACACCGCGGCGACCGTGCCGGCAGCGTTCAGGGCCAGCGCGTTGTTCTTGATCGCGCCGTCGAAGCCGGCGGCGAATCCAGGTTGGTGCTGGGCGAGGAGCAAGGCGGCTCCCGCAAGGAGGGCACGCAGGCTGGTGCGGATTTGGGTCATGAAGCGTGTCTTTCGAGCATGCGCGCTCGTTCGGCAGCCAGGGGCCGGCCGTGAGGGCGGGTTCGTAGTCGGTTTGCGTAGTGCGGGACTGGTCCGGCGGTACATCGCCTCAAGGAGATGCCAGCGAGGGTGGTCTATTCCCCGAGGCCGGCGAAAAAAGTACGACGGCCTCGGGGTTCAGGGGACTCAGGGTGTGGGCTTCAGCGCCGTGAGGTAATCGACGATGGTCTGCACGTCGGCCTGATCGACCGGCGCCTTGTAGACATGGACCATCTTGTTCACGGTCTCGGTCCACTGGGCCTTCGTGAGCTTGGGCTGGGTCAGCACCATCCCGGCCGAATGGCAGGCGAGGCAGTTGTTGTTGACCGCCTCCGCCCCCGGCCCGTCCGGGAAGATTCGGTCGGAAGTCGGCATCTCGATCGACTGCGAGGTGAATCGCATCGGCTCGGGAGCCGGGGCGGCGAGCGCCACCAGGGGCGACAGTATGAGCGCGGCGATCAAGGCCGCAGGGCGGATGTCAATCATGGCTGTTCTCCTCAAGCGGCCTGGAGAGATACGGTCTCGATGCCGTTCTGCATGAAGCCGGCCCCGTTCCAGACGCGGTCCATCGGTTGCGCGACGCCGTTGGCGTTGGTGCAGCGGACCCTCACCGTGTGGATCCCGGCGGCCAGCGCCGGCAGGCTGCCGTCGAAGCGGCGGAAGCTGTAGGGGCCCTCGTCCGCGCCGAGCTGCGCCGGAATCCACGTCGCTCCGCCGTCTCCGGAGAACTCGACCGTCTTCACCCCGCAATCGCCGCCGAAGGCGATGCCGCGGATGGCCACCGGCGTTCCAGCCGCCACCTTGGCGCCGTCCTGCAGGTTGGTGACGAACGAGCGCGGCACCATCTTGTTGATCGGCACCGTCTTGAAGCCGGTCTGGCCGGGCTTGATGTTGGCGCCCGGCACGTCCGGGATGCGGTAGGCGGTCTTCATCCAGTATTGCTCGTCGGGCTTGTCCAGGACCTCGATGTCGGACAGCATCTTGACCCAGTAGGTCGAGTACCAGCCCGGCACCACGAGGCGGAGCGGGAAGCCGTTGAGAAGCGGCAATTGCTCGCCATTCATCGCGTAGGCGATCATCACCTCACCATTGTTGGCGTGGTCGAGATCGAGCGACTTCTTGAAGTCCGGCGCGTCGTCGACCACCGGCGCGTCGAGGCCGTTGAAGCGCACCTGCACGGCACCGGCCTTCACCCCGGCCTTTGCGAGCACGTCCTTGAGCCGCACGCCGGTCCAGCAGGCATTGCCCATCGAGCCGTTGGCCCATTGCGCGCCGGGCACCCGCGGCTCGAACAGCCCACGCGAATTGCCCGAGCACTGGTTCACCGCGGCGATCTCGAAGCGCGGCAGACCGGCGATGGCGTCGAGGGAGAGGGAGAGCTCCTTCTCGACATGGCCGTGGACCTTCAGCCGAAAGGTACCGGCATCGACTTCGGTCGGGATCGAGGCCCAGTGCCAGCGCACGTAGAAGCGGTCGTTGGGGGTGAACACGCCCTCGTCGAACACCGAGAACGGCGTCTCCAGCAGCGGCGGATGGGTGCGCTGGATGATCATCTCGCCCTTGCCCGGAAAGGCCGTGGTCAGCGCCCGCTCGTCCGGGCCGCCGGGCAGCGGAAGCTTCACCGAGCCCGCGGCCCAAGCCGGCATCGCGGCGGCGAGGCTACCGAGGCCGAGGCCACCCAGGACGAGGCGGCGATTAAACGGTTCGTGCAGATGGCGCATGATGTCTCCCTGGAATCGTTTGTTGAGCCGCGTTGGCCAGTCGCCGAATCTCGGTGTCGACGTCGGTCGACGGCCTTGGCGTCGGTCGGAACGGTCCGGTCTCGCCGCCGGAAACCCGTGTCGTCGATTCGGGGCTTCCCGGCGGAAAGGTGTTCCCCCGTGCAGGAGATGCTGCGACGAGACGATTATTCCATCCAATGATCGTTTGAGATTTCAACGATCTCCCATTGCGATCGTCCGAAGATTTCCGATCTCCGGTCAATGGCGGGCGGCCGGATCAGATTAACGTCAGCCAGGCGGTTCCGACGGCGACGACGGTCAGAGCGACCGTCCAGAACAGAACCCAGCGCATGTGACTGCTGGTTTCACCCTGCCGGGCCTCGTCGGTGGTCTCGATAGTGGGTCGGGTCATGATGGATCTCCCTGCCATTTGGATGGTCGAAGCCTTCACGCACCGCCGGGCGGATGCCCGGCGGCCAAAGGGGGGGCGCTCTCAGCGGCCGATCAGTTCCCGCGCCGGGCCGCCGGTCTCCTGGCCGCGGCCACGGGCGTAGGTCGGGAGCGCCGGGTTCTTGGCGTTGGCACCATCGGTGTCGCCGTAGACCAGAGCAGATGGGTTGGTGAAGGAGCGGGTCTGCGGTGCGCGGAGGCCCTGGGCCTGCGAAAGGCCCGTCATGCCGACAAGAGTGGAGGCGGCAAGGACGACGGCGGCGATCGTACGGGTCATGGTCGATATCCTTCTGGTGGGGTCGTCACGTCTGTTCGTGATGACGAGAAGTTAGCGGCCAAGAGTCGTTCTTAATAACAGTTTGATCAGCTGATTCTAATCGATGTTATCGATGTGACAGCGCCGCGTGCGAGCCGCTTTCTATCGCGGGGGCGCGTGATGCGGGGTCGTGCTAGAGCCGGTGCGTCGACCCTCCGAAGCCCGAGAGCGCCCCGTGTCCGAATCCAGTCTGCTGGCGATCAGCACAGGCTTGAAGCCGCTCTCGCGCCTCCAGCATCCCCGGGACGTGATCCGGCAATTCACGCCCAACTGGTTCACTGTGGTGATGGGCACAGGTGTGGTCGCCTTGGCCCTTGACCGTTTGCCGGCGACGCATGACCTGCTGGCCCCGGTCCCGCTCGGTCTCTGGCTCGCCTCCGTCCTGCTCTTCGTCACCTTCTGCCTGGTCTACGGCGCGCGCTGGATCTTCTTCTTCGACGGGGCCCGGCGGATTTTCGGCCACTCGACGGTGTCGATGTTTTTCGGGGCGATCCCGATGGCGCTGGCGACGCTGCTGAACGGGCTGCTGATCTTCGGTCCACCGTATCTCGGCAGCGAGACCGTCCGCATCGCCCTGCCGCTGTGGTGGATCGACGTGGTGCTCGCCATGATCTGCGCCGTGGCGATTCCCTATCTCATGTTCACCCGCCAGGAGCACCGCATCGACCAGATGACGGCCGTCTGGCTGCTGCCGGTGGTGACCGCCGAGGTCGTCGCCGTTTCCGGCGGCCTGCTCGCCCCGGCTCTGGTCGGCGAGAGCCAGCAGCTTGCCGTCATCGTCACGAGCTTCGTACTCTGGGGCGTCTCGGTCCCGCTGGCGCTGAGTATCCTGGCGATCCTGGTGCTACGCATGGCGCTCCACAACCTGCCGCCGCGGGAGATGGCCGCATCGAGCTGGCTCTCCCTCGGACCGCTCGGAACCGGGGCGCTCGGCCTGCTCGTGCTGGGGCAGGCCGGTGGCCCGATCCTCGCGGCGGGCGGCTTTCCCGCCGCGCCCGAGATCCTCCGGATCACGGGCCTGATCGGCGCGCTGATCCTCTGGGGCTACGGTGCCTGGTGGTTCCTGCTCTCGCTCGCCGTCACAGTGCGCTATCTGCGCGCCGGCGTTCCGTTCAACCTCGGCTGGTGGGGCTACATCTTCCCCCTCGGCGTCTATGCCCTGGCGACCCTCCGGATTGGCGAAGTGACGGAGCTGAGCGGGTTCGCCTGGCTCGGAGCAGGCCTCGTCGGCTTGCTGACGCTGCTCTGGCTGGTCGTGTCCGTGCGCACCCTACGCGGGGCCTATCGCGGCGAGCTCTTCGTCTCGCCCTGCCTCGCCGGGGCCTGAGTTGCCCTCGGCGTATCCGACCGATTCAGGCTAGGCCGAGCACGCGGATCAGGCCGAGGCTGACGGCGCCGAGCGCGAGGAGCGAGGCGACCACCGCCAGGGTCACCCGCGCGCCGGCCTTGGCGACGCTGCGCACGTCGACGCCGAGGCCGAGCGCCGCCATCGAGACCACGGTCAGCACGTTCGCAGTCTCCGCCATCGGCGCGAGCGCAAGCTGCGGGATCATCCCGGCCGAGCGGAGACCTGCGAGCGCCAGGAAGGCGAGGATGAACCACGGCACCAGGCGGTGGATTGCGAGGCTGCCGCGAGTCGGGCGGTCGCCGGCGGTGACGGCGGGGGCAGCCTCGTCGGTCTCCTCGCGCAACCGGCTCGCACCGAGCGAGAGCGCCAGAACAACCGGACCGAGCATCAGCACCCGGACAAGCTTCACCAGGGTTCCGACCTGAACGCTGAGCATCGCGACCGGCCCGGTCGCCGCGAGAACCTGCGGCACGGCGTAGACGGTGAGGCCGGCGAGCACCCCGTACTGCATCGGCGATAGGCCGAGCAGCGGCACCAACAGCGGCAGGCCGAGCACCACCAGCACGCCGAGCACTGCGGTGAAGGCGATGGAGGCGGCGACGTCCTCGCCGTCGGCACCGATCACCGGGGCCGTAGCGGCGATCGCCGAGTTGCCGCAGATCGAGTTGCCGCAGGCGACGAGGATCGCCATGCGCGGATGCAGGCCGAGCGCCCGGCCGATGCCGTAGCTCGACAGGATCGCGACCACGACGACGCCCGCGATGCCGAAGAGCAGGCCTGGACCGGCGGCGAGGATCGTCGCAAGGCTGAGCGACGCGCCGAGCAGCACGACCGCGATCTCCAGAACGGTTTTCGCCCCGAAGGCGATGCCCGGGAAGAATCGCTGCGATGGGGTCCAGGCAGTGCGGATCGCGCTCCCGAGCAGGATCGCCAGCACCAGAGCTTCGAGCCAGGCGCGACCAAACAGACGTGCCTCGGCGGCCTCGAAGCCAACCGCCGCGGCGGTAACCGCCACGCAGAGGCCCAGCCCCGGAAGAATGGCTCGCATGCCGGCCAGGACGCCAAATGAGCGAGGGTAGGGCGATTGGTTTGGCAACGACATGGGAAGCTCCGAGGTGATGCCCGAGAGTTCCACGTCGCTTCCGTTCAATCCAATAGAACGGTAAGATGTGTTTGATCGTTAAATACGATGCGACACGGGAGCGTGCTGAACCGATCTCGACCGAACGTGAGCCATTCATCGATTCGGCCTCAGCACCTCGATGGCAATGCGAAGCGGCATGGCGGTCTTGCGACGCTGCATGGAGCACCTCCGGCTTCACCTTCACACCTAAACCAGGTGTCCGTGAAACCGGCAGCAGGCCAAACAGGCTGAATTTTACGACGTGCTTAAGTCCGCTACCGTGACTTTCTTTACGATTGCGGACAGGCAGAAACCCACCCAACCGGGCCGCCGGCGTCTGCCTCAACAGCCTGGAAGCGGACCTTCCAAGAGTCTGCAATGGGTCAGGAGTTCGCATGCCGTTTGTTCGGCTGTGCTCCACTTCCGGACCTTCTGCGACAACCGCTGGAATGGCCGCTCTTCGCTTGCAAGCGGTCGCTGCGCGGAGTGGTCGAGCCGGGAGGCTACATGATCCTGAGACCGAAGCCGCCCGCGTCCAGGCTCGCCTCCGGAAGGTCGAGAACCAGCTCCACCGCTTCCGGGCTGAGGAGTTTTTGGGACCGCGTCATGCAGGAGATAGCCGAGCTCATCGCCGAGCGCGGCCCCTTCATGCCCGACGAGATCCTGCCGGAGCTCAGAGCCGTGACGCTCCGCGGCGCCACCTTGAACAAGGAGCCGCTTTCCCCCGGCGACCCTCAAGAAGAAGATGGACGTGCGGGTGTCGTTCGAACGCTACTTCGAGCCTCGCGACGTGGGACGCTACGCCCGTCGGGCCGGATGAGGCGCGCGGATGCCCAGCCAGGGAGCCAAGCGCCTCGTGTCGGTCGCCGCTGGACGTTGGGTACCAAGCCGTACTGGCAGTAAGTGGCGAAGCATGCGGCGGTACCGTGATGCTCCTACAATTCGTCGCAGCAAGCGTTGCCGCCCCTCAGGAGTGACGGTCTCGTCGACGGGCTCCGTTCCGCCGTTCCCTGATGGTGCTCGGAGAACCGGACCCCGTCGACTAATGGAGGCGGTTGGAGGCCAGGGCCGCGCGGTCGGCGATCTCGACCTGACCGCGCCGCAGGATCACGAGACCGGCCTCGGCCCATTGTGCCAGGATGCGGCTGACGACCTCGCGGACGCTGCCCACGTCGGCGGCGAGTTGCTGGTGGGTCTTGTGGACGACGCCGTCGGGGCCGGCCTCCGTGAGGAGCCGGCGCGCAAGCCTTTGCTCCAGCGGCGCGAAAGCCACCTCCTCGATCAGCGTGAACATGCTCGCCATGAGCCTGGAATAGTCGTCGAGGACGAAGCTTCGAAACTCCGGGCTCTCCGCCATCAACTGCTGGAACGTCGAGGCCGGGATCGCCGCAAGTTCGGTGCGCTCCTCCGCGATACTCTCGGCAGGGAAGCCCCCGCCGGCCAACAGGCACTGGGTGGTGAGCACGCATGTCCCGCCCGCGCCGACCTTGTAGATCAGCACCTCGCGCCCGCCCTCCGACATCCGGAAGACGCGGGTCCGACCGTCGATGCACATGAGGTAGTTCGCGCAGGCGCCATCGAGTTCGTATGCGACGGCCCCGGCTTCGAGGACGGGGAAGTGCACCGTACCGCGCGCGATCTGCAGATGGGCGGCGGAGAAGCCCTTGATGAGGGGGAAGCGCTCGATCCAGCGCTCGACCTGATGGTTGTCCGGCATATGTGACGTCCGCCTGCCGCCGGCGCGATGCATGACCGCCCCGTCGTTCTTGGAAGTTTCTCCCGCCGTTCCAGGCCGGTGTTACCCGAGGTCACCGGCTCGTTCGGCCTCGCCGACATAACATTTCCCGCGAGATCCCATAAGCCGATCACCGGGACGCAAAACCAAGCCGTCCCAGGGCACCTCGACGCACGAAGACCTACGCCGTCGGCGTCCGAACCCCGTCTGCCCTGCGAGGCGACCTCCCCCCTGAACCCGCCGCCGCCCCCGTTCCTGAGAGAATCGTGAGCGGCTGCCGACTTGCGTGACCCAGGTCACCGACGCCCGGCCGGATAAGGGCTACGGTCTTCTCAATCGGACCTGCGAACGGCAGGCATGACGACAACGGAGGAGCAAACGCCATGGCATCATCGCGCCGGACGACCGCCCTGCTGGCGGGCCTAACCCTGCCCATCCTGATCGCCGCCGGATCGGCGCATGCCGCGGCGGGCGACTCCGACAACCAACGCGCTGAGCGCTGGGGCGAGATCAAGCAACAGATCTTTGGCGACGCCAAGATCCAGTCCGGGGGTAAGGCGGTGAAGATCGACGCCCCTAAGCGGGCGGATGACGCCTCCCTCGTGCCGATCACCCTGACCGTGCCCGACAAGGACAACGTTGCGGAGCTGTCGCTCATCATCGACGACAACCCGACGCCGTACGCCGCCCACGTCGTCTTCGGCCCGGCGGCGGACCCCAGCGAGCTGAAGCTCCGCGTGCGCGTCAACAACTACACCGACGTCCACGCCGTCGCGAAGATGAAGGACGGCACGTTCCAGGAGGCCACGGAGTACGTGAAGGCGTCCGGCGGCTGCTCGGCACCGATGGGCATGAGCGACGAGGAGGCGATGCAGGGCATGGGCGACATGCGCATGAAGTTCGGCGAGAGGCAGCCGGGCAAGCCCGTCCAGGCGACCCTGATGATCCGCCACCCGAACTTCTCGGGCATGCAGATGAACCAGGTGACGCGCGACTACACCCCGGCCCGCTACATCCAGAAGATCACCGTCAGCTACGGCGAAAAGAGCGTCTTCACGATGGACGGAGACATCTCGATCTCGGCGAACCCCGTCATCAACTTCGGCTACCTGCCCGACGGCGCCGGCCCGATGAAGGTCACCGCAACGGACAACCAGGGTGGCCACTGGGAGAAGAGCTTCCCGGTCCGTTCGGCAAGCAACTGATGCGACCCGTGCTCCGCCTTCCCATCGTGACCGCGGCCGCCGTGTTCCTGACCGCCGCAGCGCCCGCCGACTCGCCCGTCGGCGTGCGGGAGCCCGACGGCTACTGGCAGGGGGCGCTGCACGGCTACACGCCGCAGACCCTCGCAGGGGCCACCGTCGTCGATGCCGGCGAAGTCGCCAAGCTGATCCAGGAGCATAAGCCGGTGCTTCTCGACGTCTCAGAGATCGACCGGAAGCCCGCCGGCCTGCCTCCGGGCGGCCTGTGGTTCCCTATCCACCGCAACATCCCAGGAAGCACGTGGCTGCCGGCCTCGGGTGAAGGGGAACTCGACGCGGCCGCCCAGGACGCCCTCAAGGCACGGGTCGCCGATCTCACCGGGGGCGACCTCGAAAGGCCCATCGTCACCTACTGCCACCCCGACTGCTGGGGCAGTTGGAACCTCGGCAAGCGCCTCGTCGCCCTGGGCTACCGGAACGTCCACTGGTTCCCGCAGGGCATAGAGGGCTGGCAGGACGGCCATGACACAGCCGTGTCACGCCCCGACGCGCGATGGGCCGCACGCCCGAAGTCGACCGTCGGCCAATGACGACCATCATCCTCCATCTCGAAGGCTCGCCTCGATGATCCGCCGTACCCTCCTCGCCCTCCTCGCGGCGGCGCCGTTCGGGCTCGCCCCGGCCCAGGCTGCCGACTTCCTCCCGTACACGCCGGAGGCCCTGGCCGCCGCGCAGAAGGCCGGCAAGCCCATCCTGGTCGAGATCAGCGCGCCCTGGTGCCCGATCTGCAAGACGCAGAAGCCCATCCTGGCGAAGCTCGGGGCCGACCCGCGGTTCAAGGATCTGCAGGTGTTCGACGTCGACTTCGACAGCCAGAAGCCGGCTCTCAAGGCGCTCAACGCCCGCATGCAAAGCACGTTGATCGCGTTCAAGGGCGAGAAGGAGGTCGGGCGCTCCATCGGCGAGACCCAGCCCGAGTGGATCGAGGGCCTCGTGGAAAAGGCGCTCTGAGGCGAAACCCATGGTCGCCACCCTCGGCCTCGCCTTCCTCGCCGGCATCCTCTCCGTCCTGTCGCCGTGCGTGCTGCCGCTCCTGCCCTTGGTGCTCGGAGCGGCCGCTTCCGAGCACCGCCTGGGCCCCGCGGCGCTGGCCGCCGGTCTCGCGCTGTCGTTCGTCGTGATCGGCCTGTTCGTCGCCACGGTCGGCTTCGCCATCGGGCTCGACACCGACGTCTTCCGCACTGTCGCCGCGATCCTGCTGGTGCTGGTCGGCCTCGTCCTGATGGTCCCGGCGGTGCAGACGCGGCTGGCGGTGGCCGCCGGCCCGGTGAGCGACTGGACCGAGACCCGGTTCGGCGGCTTCTCGACCGCCGGCCTCCTCGGCCAGTTCGGCGTCGGCCTCCTGCTCGGCGCCGTCTGGAGCCCCTGCGTCGGCCCGACGCTGGGCGCCGCCTCGCTCCTGGCTTCCCAGGGTCGTGATCTCGGCACCGTCGCCTTGACCATGTTCCTTTTCGGCGTCGGCGCGGCGCTTCCGCTCCTGCTTCTCGGCACCCTGTCGCGGGAGGTCCTCATGCGCTGGCGCAACCGCATGATGAGCGCCGGCAAGGGTCTGAAGGCCGCGCTGGGCCTGATCCTGGTGGTGAGCGGAGCCGTGATCCTCTCGGGCTACGACAAGGCCATCGAAACCGCGCTGGTGAACGCTTCGCCGTCCTGGCTCACCGACCTCACCACGCGCCTCTGAGGGCCCGATCACCGATGCGTCTCGTCCAATCCTGTCTCCCTGCCTCGTCCCGATGCCTTGCGGTGCCCAGGCCCGGGACGTGGGAGGTCCCGAACGGATCGCGCTGCGCACCCGCGACGGCGATGCGACAATCAGGGAAGCTTCGATCGTCTTTGCCACGAACGCCGATCAGACCCGCAGATAACTCCAGCCCGCCTCCTGCAGCGTCACCAGCCGGACGGCACCGGCGCGCACCACGCCGACATTGGGCAACAGTTCCAACCGGTGCCCTTCCGCGCGCTCCATGGCAGTGATGGTGTTGCCGCAGGCCGAGAGGACGATGCCCGGGACACTGTCCGTAACGGAGTGAATGCGGGCCTTGGCCGGTGAGGTATCGGCCCGGACCATGTGCAGCCCTGGACCGTAGGCGACGATCTCGATCTCGACCTCTTCGGCGGCCTCGCCGTATTCACGCGCGAGGTTGACGGCGTTGTTGAGGGCGAGATCGAACACGCCGGCATCGTTCGTGCTCACCTGCATCGCGACCCGGTGCGTCTTCACGCCGGTCTCGGCGGCCCTGGCCCGCGTGGCTACCAGCGTGGCCATCAGCGTCGCGATGCCCGACACGCCCCTGCGTGACATCATCATGTTCGATCCTCCCGCCCTCGCGATATCGTTGGCCCCCGACGCCGCGTGAGGGATTATGCTCGAACGGACCTGACGGCGTCATTCCGCGGAGGCTCGGCTCAGGCCGGCACGAATCGGAAGGCGTCGCCGGATCGCTCGACGCGGCCGACACCCGAGCCCGGCAAGTGGAATCCGACGAGCGTCATCCGCTCGTTGGCCAAGCGGTCGAGCAGAGCAAGGCGGGTGCGAATCGCCAGATCGCGGTCGAGGTCGCTTCCGAACGCCCAGCCGGGCCGGCGGAAGGAGATGAGCGCATGGCTGAGGGCGTCGCCACCGATCAGGATCTGCTCACGCCCCGCCTCGACGAGGACCGAGGCGTGCCCCGGCGTGTGCCCAGGCGTCGCCACGTAGGTGAGGCCCGGCGCGACGGTCTCGCCGGGCTTGCGCCGCTCCATCTTGGCTTCCAGGCGCTTGAGCGTGCGCCGGGAGCCGACCGCCAATCCTTTCAGCCAGTCCGGCACCGTCGTCTCGACGTCGTCGCGGGTCCAGAAGTCCCATTCCGCGGCCGGCACGACGTAGCGGGCATTGGGAAACCGCTCGCTGTCGTCGAAATCGTCGATGGCGCCCCAAAGGTGGTCGGGGTGGGCGTGCGTGAACACGACTCGGGTGACCGCCTCGCGCGCGACGCCGGCCGCCTCCAGCGTGTCCACAAGTTTGCCCGCCGTCGGTTGAAAGGAATTGCCGGAACCCGCATCGATCAGGATGACCTCGTCTCCGACGCGCACCACGGACACGTTCGTCGGGATCGGGCTGGCTTCGACGGATTCTCCCGCGGTCTCGAACAGCGCATCGACCTCGGCACGCGGGGCCGCGGGAAGCATGAAGCCGAGGGACGACGACAGCGTGCCATCGCTGACCGTCTCCACCGTGCCCTTGCTAGTGTCCTTGCCGGCCTCGACGGCTTCCGCCGGAGCGGCGGCTGTCCGCCCAGTCGGCCAAGCGGTTGCCAGCAGCGCCGTCATGCCGGCGACGACCGCCCGCCTGTCGCACGTCGAAGCATGCGATCCGGGCCTCACCGCGTTCTGAACCTCGGGCATCGTCGGACCTCCCGGATTGCCGCAGCCTACTGGACCGGCGCCGACGGCTTGGCCGCCTCGGATGCCTTCTCGGGGGTCACGTCGAGAGCGCGGGCGCGACTGGTGATGGCCGCCTCCTTCGGCAGGCAGTCCTTCATGCAGGGCTTGGCGTTCCAGAATTCCTTCTCCGCGGTCTCGCGGTCGTCCATGAAGAAGTTCTTCTCGTTCGGCAGGCGGATGGTGGCTAGGTTCTTCTCGTTCACCTCGAAGTCCTGATCCTTCAGGATGTCGTTGAGATAGAGAAGGTAGGCGGTGACCGAATACGTCTCGTCGGGCGTCAGAGTCTGCGCCGCACCGAAGGGCATCGCCCGATGGATGAAGTCGAACACGGTCGAGACGTAGGGCCAGTACGAGCCGACGGTCTTGACCGGGCTGTCCGACTTGATCGTGCCGGCGCCGCCCGCGAGTTCGGGCCAGCGGCCGGCGCCCTCGCCGAACTCGCCGTGGCAACTGGCGCACCGCTCCTGGAAGATCGTCTCGCCGAGCGCCGCCGTGCCCTTGCCGACGGGCAGGCCCTGGCCGTCGGGGCGCACGTCGATGTCCCAGCCCCTGATCTCGTCGGGCGTCGCGGCGCGCCCGATGTTCAGCCGCTCCGCCGCAGCCGGGGCGACCGCGAGGAAGAGGCCGGCGAGGGCGATGAGGGTGCGGTTAGGCGACCTCGACATTCTCGATCTCCCCGTTGGGCAGCACGTGCCAGGTCTGGATGCCGTTGTTGTGGTAGATCGAGTTGAGACCGCGGTGCTGGCGCAAAGCCGCCTTGGTGGGCTGGACGTAGCCGGTCTCGTCGATGGCGCGCGATTGCAGCAGCAGCGGATCGCCGTTCCAGTCGAACTCGTAGTAGAAGCGCGTCAGCGCCTTATCGAGCACGGGCCCGTCGAGGCGGGCGGCGCGCCAGTTGCGCCCGCCGTCGAGCGAGACGTCCACGCTCCGGATCGCACCGCGGCCGGACCACGCCAGCCCCGAAAGCACCGTGAAGCCCTTGCGGTGCAACGGCGCCTGCGGGCTCGGATCGGTGATGACGGACTTCGCGTCCATGGCCCAGGTGAAGCGGCGGGCCTGCCCGTCCGGCAGGAGGGCGGTGTATTTCGAGGTCTCCTCGCGGGTGTGCCAAGGCTCGTCGCCGACCTTGATCCGGCGCAACCACTTCACCCACATGTTGCCCTGCCAGCCGGGCAGGACGAGGCGCAAGGGATAGCCGTGCTCGGGGTAGAGCGCCTCGCCGTTCATGGCGTAGGCGACGATGGCGTCGTCGAGCGCCTTCTCGATCGGCACCGAGCGGGTCATCGCCGAGGCGTCGGCGCCTTCCGGCAGCAGCCACTTGGCATTGGTCTTGAGGCCCGCCTCCTCCAGCAGGCGCTTGAGCGGCACACCGGTGTACATCACGCAGTGGATCATGCCGTGGGTGAACTGGCAGCCGTTGAGCTGGGCGCCCTTCCACTCCATGCCGGAATTGGCCGCGCATTCGAGGAAGGCGATGCGGTTGACGCGGGGGAAGCGCTTCACGTCCTCCAAGGTCAGCACCAGCGGCTTCTCGACGAGGCCGTGGATCATCAGCCGATGCTCGGCCGGGTCGATCTCGGCGATGCCGCCGTGATGGCGCTCGAAGCCGAGGCCGTTCGGGGTGATGATGCCCTCAAGCCGGTGCAGCGGCGTGAAGCTGACCGAACTCTGCCGCGAGGCGGTCAGCCACTCGACATCGCGGCGGACCACGTCCGCCTCGAACTTCGAGGGGCGGCCGTAGGGGCGGCTGACGACGCCGTCGCCGAGGGATTGCGACCACTCCGGCACGTTCGGCGGAAGGTTCTTGGCATCCGGCGTCTCGGCGGCGGCCCGGCCGGTGAAGGCGCCGGCTCCGACCGCGCCGCCCAGCGCCAGCCCGCTGCGCAGGAAAGATCTCCGGGAGGTCGGCCTCGACGCATCGGGGCGTTGCTTCGGTTCAGACATGGGTCTCTCCGAACTGTTTCATGTATTCTGATGCGTGAATGTTTTGGGCGCGATCAGGCGCCGCGGACGGTGACTTGCGCCGGCGTCGGGCTCACCGTTCCCTTCCGCCGGACATGCGCGGCCACGACGTCCCAGATCGGCGGCCCCTCGGTGCCCTCGTTGACGCTCGCCCAGCCGGCCACGGTGTAGGACGCCCCCGCCTCGATCGGCTTGCCGGTGCGCAGGAGCGTCAGATCGGAGATGCGTTGGCCGGCCGGGCGGGCGATGTCGATGGCGTAGGAGACGCCGCCGACTCGCACCATATCGCCGCCCTGCTGGTAATAGGGGTCCTCGTTGAAGAGGTTGTCGGCCACGTCCTCCAGCACCTCCTTGAGCCGGGCGCCGGTCATGGTCGTGCGGTAGGCCGCCGGGTAGGTGATGGCGGTGGCGTTGAAGACATCCTCGCGGGTGATCGGCTGACCGGGCAGCAGGGTCGTGCCCCAGCGGAAGCCCGGCGAGAGCGCGATCTCGGCCTCCCGCTCGGCGAGCAGCGCGTCGCAGATCATGTCGTCGAGGGTGCCGTTGAAGTTGCCGCGCCGGTAGAGCAGGGTCTCGGTCCGGCCGAGCTCCTCCCCCAGCATGGCTTCGTGGGGCGCCCGGATCGCCTGGATCTTGGCCGCCATCGCCGCCTGCGGGGCGATCACGTCGGAGAAGATCGGGATCAGCTTCGACCGAAAGCCTTTCACCGCGCCGTCGCGCACGTCGAGGTCGACACGGGTGAGGAACTTGCCGTGGCTGCCCGAAGCGATGAGGAGGGTGTTGCCGACCTTCACCGCCTGCGGCAGCGCATCGTGCGTGTGGCCGGTGAGGACGACGTCGATTCCCTTCACCCGCGAGGCGAGTTTGCGGTCGACGTCGAAGCCGTTGTGCGAGAGCAGCACGACAAGGTCGGCGCCCTCTTTCCGGGCCTTGTCGACGCTCGCCTGGACATCCTCCTCACGAATGCCGAAGGACCAGTTTGCAATCATCCAACGCGGATTGGCGATGGGCGTGTAGGGGAAGGCCTGCCCGATCACCGCGACCTTCGCGCCGCCGCGCTCGAACATCTTCGTGGATTCGAAAGCCGGCTCGTTCCACTCCGCATCGCGCACGTTCTGGCCGAGGAACGGGCAGCCGAGCCCGTCCACGATTTCCTTCACGCGGTCGGTGCCGAGGGTGAACTCCCAGTGGCCCGTCATGGCGTCGGGTTTGAGCAGCGCCATGCAATCGACCATGTCCTGGCCCTTGCTGAGCATCGACGTGTAGCTGTTCTGCCAAGTGTCGCCGCCGTCGAGGAACAACACCTTGTCGCCCCGTTCGGCGCGGATCGCGTCGAGCACCGTGGCGATGCGGTCGAGGCCGCCCATGCGGCCGTAGCTGCGGGCGAGCGCGACGTAGTCCTCCGGCGTCAGGGCGTGAGCGAGCGGCGAGCCGCCGGGGATGCCGTAGAGGTCGAGCGTGGCGCGCCCCGTGATGTGGGGCACCTGCCCCCGCGCCTCGCCGACGCCGAGATTGGTCGAGGGTTCGCGGAACAGCACCGGCCGGAGCTGCGCGTGGATGTCGGTCAGATGGACCAGGGTGACGTTGCCCATCGGCTCGAAGGCCAGGAGGTCGTCGTGAGTGAGGCGCTGCTGGGCGAAGGCGCGGGTCCAGCCCGACGGCACGAGGGCGGCGGTGGCAGCGGCGATCTGCAGGAAGTCGCGGCGTGAGGTCATGGTTCGCGTCCCCGCGCTCAGTTGCGGACGGCAGGCGTCTCGACCGGAAGGCCGAGGCCGCGCCAGGCGACGTAGGTTTCGAGGGCGATGAACTCGTCGGAGAGCGGCTTGAACGGCGTGGCCCGCACGTCCTGCATGCAGCCTTCCATGCGCTCGTGCAGGGGCACGAGACGCTGGTCGCGCAGGCGGTAGACGGGAAAGCCGTTGCTCTGGCCCTGGCTGAGGAAGTCCGCGCGCAGATACTTGCCGTGGTTCGACTGGTGGCAACTCGCGCAGGCGAGGTCGAGTTGGCCGTTGCGCTGGTAGTAGAGCGCCTTGCCGCGCTCGAACCAGGGCGTCATCGGCCCGTCCACCTTCACGGCGACCGGCATCCCCCGGGACTGGTTGCGGAGGTAGGTCGTCATGGCGGTGAGTTCGGGCGAACCGAAGGCCCAGGGCTCGGCCTTCATCGCCCCCTTGCGGCAGAGGTCGATTCGCTGTTCGAGATTGACCGGCTTGCCGAGCTTCTCGTTCCACTTCGGATAGGCGGCCGCGACGCCCTTCATGGAGGCCGCCGCCTCGTTGTGGCAGCTCGCGCAGGACTTGCCCGCCGCCCCGTCAAGCTTCGACCAGAGTTCCTCGCCCTGCTCCACGGCGAGGAAGCCCGGATTGTTGAAGTCGTCGGCCTGCATGGCCTGCGTCTCCTTCGAGCGGAAATACAGTCCCGAGACGACCTGATCGAACGGAGAATCGGGGCTTTGCGGCTTGATGCCGTGTCCCTGCCAAGCCGGCCGCTCCGCGCCGTCCTGCGCCTGCGGCGCCACGGCGGAAGCCAGGATCACGGCGGCGGCCAGGGCCACGCGAAGGGGAACGGACGGCATGGGGGGCTCCGACTCGGGCGTTGGCGGGCGCTGCGGGGCGGGAGGCCCCGGGCAAGCGTCACGAGACCTTGATCTGCTCCGTGGCCTGGATCTTGGAGCCATCATCGTCGGTCCAAGTGAAGGTCAAAGTTCCCGACTCGGCGGGCTTGATCTTGAACTGGAAGTACGGGTTGGCCGATACGGCGCCTTCCATGTTGGCGCTGAAGATCATCTTTCCATTAAGGTCGCAGGTGAAGGTGTTCAGGATCTTGCGCGGGATGGTCTTGCCATCCTTGTCCTTGCGCTGACCCGATTCCATCGTGTGCGAGACGAGCGTCTTCACCTCGATGACGCCGCCTTTGGCGACGTCCTTCTTGTCCAGCTTGATCCGCGGTTTCACGTCGGCCATGTCGTCCTCCCGATCTCGTGCTGTCTTTTATTCGTCCAGAGGTCAGCCGCCGCAGCCGCCGATGGTGACCTTCACCTGGCGGACGTCGCTGAAGACCGAGCCGTCGTTCATGCGGGCGATCGCGACGACGTTCTGGGTCTCGGCGAGGCGGATGCGCGTGTTGGCTTCGGCGACGCTCGACGGCGTGAAATGAAAGCTGATGACGCCGGGGTTCGGGTTGCCTTCGGCGACGATCATCACCTCCTCGACGAAGCTCTCCTCCGTCATCGGCACATCGACGCTCACCGTCATCGGCACGGTGTTGCCGTTCTCGGCGATCTCGGGGAGTTCGAGCCTGACCTTCCCCCTGACCGGCTCCTTGCCGCGGGTGAACGCCTTGATGGCCTCTTCGCTGTTGTTCTTGGCCGCGCGCGCCGGCCCGGCGCGCAGGGACAGCGTCGCGGCCACGACGGCGCCGGTGCCGAGGGCCAGGGCTTGGCGGCGGTTCATTGCGTCTCTCATCGGAAGCGGCTCCCGGGTCACGTCAGGGTTGGATCACTTGAGGGTGGTGAGGTAGGCGACCACGTCCTCGACCTGCTGGGCGGTGAGGATCGGCTTGCCCTGGAATTCGGCACGGACGCGGCTCAATCCGTCGATCCGGTAGAAGGCCGGCATCACCGTCGCCTCGCCGAAGACGTGCTTCGGATTGACCACGATCATGCGCAGGTGAGCCGCGCTCCAGCGGCCGGCGACGCCGTCGAGGGAGGGGCCGACCTCGCCGTGGAACGATTCCGTCTTCAGTGACGAGACCTGATGGCAGCCGAGACAATTGCCCTGACGGCGGTTCACCACGACCTTGGCGCCGGCGAGGGCATCGCCGGCCTTGTCGGTGAGGGGATCGGGAACGGCATCCGTCCCGTCGGCGGCGACGATCCGGAACGGCGCGAGACCGCCCGAACCCGTTTCCGCTCCGGCGGTCGTCGCCAGAGCGCAAGCTCCCGCGACCGCCAAGGCATGGATCTGCCTGCGCATCTGGCGTTTCCTCGGTGTACCGTCTGGAGCGGCTTGCGCGGTCGGTCCCGACCGCTCGCTGCGTCGCCGGGCCTCAACCCATCGACATATGCGAATTATTGCAAGTTTGACCGGGACGCCGTCCGAGTCAAGAAAAAAACTTCTACGTCGCGATCCGCCGACGATAAAGCTATTCGCCGCCTCGGGGTGCCGGACGGTCGAGATAGGTTTCGAGATCGGTGCCGGCATAGGCGCGCTCGGCCACGAAGGCGAAGGTGCGCCGGAACTCCTCGGGCGGTACATAGCCCTTCATGCGCAGGACCTCCCGCTCCGCCGGAGGCTTGCCGGCGAGGGTCTCTGCCGTCTCTCCGAAGAACTGCACCATCGGGGTCGAGTAGACGCCGTACTTTGCGGCGAAGCTCTTCTCGGACAGGCGCTCGCCATCGAAATCCGTGACCTCGCGGGCTCCGATGATGTTGAGCTGGAGGATATCGAAGTTTTTTCGGATGTATTGGCTGACGGCGGCGTCAGCGAAGTTCACTTGGTGCAGCCGCTTGCAGAACGGGCAGCCGCGCAGCTCCCACAGGATTGCGAGGCGCCGGCCGTGCGCGCCGGCAGCGCGCAGGTCGTCGGCGAGGTCGAGGAAGCTCTCGAGGAACCAGGGCTGATGATAGAGGCCGTCGTCACCGAGGACGGCCTGGGCCCGAGCCGGGCGGGCAAGGGGGCCTGACACCAGTCCCGCGACGCCGCCACTCAGCAACCGGCGTCGCGTCAGCATGATCGCCATCGTGGCAGCCCTCCCGGCCGATATTCGATTTTATGCATGTGTAGGAGAAGCCGACGAGGCGGGCAACGGCGATAGGAGAGCCACTCGAAACACATTCGCATTTTGCTATATAGTGGACGGCCGACAGCGCTTGAGCGAGGACGCGTGATGCGGGCGACGCGCCGATCGGTGATGGTCTTGACAGGCGGCTTCCTTTTCATTGCCTCGAACGCGATGGCGGCCGAACTCGTGCTCTTCGAACTGGCGAGTTGCCCGTGGTGCACGATCTGGAACCGCACGATCGGGCCGATCTATCCGAAGTCGGAGGTAGGGCGGCGCGCGCCGTTGCGGCGCGTCGCGCTCGGCGACGGCATTCCCGCCGGACTCACGCTGAAGGGCCCGATCCGCTACACACCGACCTTCGTCCTCGTCGAGGAGGGCCGCGAAGTCGACCGGATCGAGGGCTATTCGGGAGAGGATTTCTTCTGGGCCCGGATCGAAGCTCTGGTCGGCCGGCGGCCGCCTTCGCCTTGACCGGGCATGAGAGTTGCCCGAGGCCCATGTTTGAGAGGATGCGAAAATGCCGCTTCAGGCGGAAACGGTGACGACCGGCCCGGAGCCGGGCACGCTCGACCTCGATCTGCTGCTCGCCAATGCCCGCGACGCGAGCGAGCTGCTGAAGGCGCTCGCCCACGAAGCCCGGCTCGTGATCCTCTGCCTGTTGGTCGAGGGCGAGCGGTCCGTTTCGGAGTTGGAGCAGTTGCTGAACCTGCGCCAGCCGGCGGTTTCGCAGCAGCTCGCCCGCCTGCGCGCCGACGATCTCGTGGAGGCGCGCCGGGATGGGAAGAACATCTACTACGCCCTCGCCCGGCCCGAGGTCCGCGAGATCATCGCGGCCCTGCACCGCGCCTTCTGCGACGCGCGGAGTCGTTGAGCGGCGCGTCCGTTCAGGCGTGCCGGTCGACGAGGTAGTACAGGCCTGCGCGCGCGCCAACGAGGATCGAGGCGAGGGCGAGCATCGAGCCGACCGACAGCGTCGAGAGTCCGCTCAGGCCCTGGCCGATGGTGCAGCCCAGGGCCGTCACACCCCCGGTCCCCATGAGGAACGCTCCGAGGACGTGGCGCCCGACCTCGCGCGCATCATCGGGGGCTTCCCAGCGGAACTCGCCCGAGCCGCGCGCCGCGGCGAAGGCCCCCAGGATCACCCCAAGGACGGACCCGACTCCGAAATCGACCTTCGTTCCGCTGGCGAGCATCGCGTAGAGGAGCGTGTCCCCGACGGGACGGGCGAAGCTGAAGGACACGAGCGTGCGCGGCTCGAACGCATCGTCGCCGACGATGCCGTTGACCCACCAGCCGCCGACGATGACGCTCCCGACGACGAGTGCGCCGAAGAGGAGCCGGCGGGTCGCACGGAAGTCGCGTCCGGCGAGGGCCACGCAGGCGAGAGCCAGGGACGCCACCACCGCAAGACCCAGCAAGCCATGCCGCGTCCGGTCGAGCCCGAGGAGGACGCCGAGCCGCTGCGCCCCGGCTCCGTCGAGGTCGAGACTCAACGGCTCGGTCGCCGGTACGCGCAGGAGACCCGTCAGGCCTCCGATGGCCATGGAGGCGGACAGGCCCAGCACCAGCAGCACGAGGAAAGCGCGCAGATCCCCGCCGCCGAGACGCAGCAGCGCCCCAAAACCGCAGGTTCCGACGAGCGCCATCCCGAACCCGAACATGACGCCGCCGACGATCAAGCCCCCCCATTCGAGGCGGGAGCCGGCATAAAGCGAACGGGCGAGATCGAGTTCGGCGAACGCCTCCAACAGATGCGCGCCCAGGATCGCCACGCCCGTGGCGAGCATCCAAGCGCGCGCCCGGCGCATGTCGCGGGCGTAGACGGCATCCTCGACGGCGCCGAGGGTGCAGAACCGCCCGCGTCGAGCGACGAGACCGAGCAAGGCTCCCAGAACGAGGCCGAAAGCCGCGCGGAGGAGATGCGCCGGCAGAAACTCCAACATCACGCCCGGTTCGTCCCCTATCCGCGATCCGGGGTCAAACGGCGGCCTCGGCGCCACCGTTGAGTTTCACCGGGATCGTCAGGTACCGTACGCCGTTGGCCTCCGCCGGTGGAAATTTGCCGGCGCGGATGTTCACCTGGATCGAGGGCAGGAGCAGGCGCGGGGCGGCAAGCGTGGCGTCGCGGGCCGTGCGCATCGCCGCGAACGCATCCTCGCTCACCCCTTCCTTCACATGGACGTTGCTTCGGCGCTGCTCGGCGACCGTCGTCTCCCAGGCATAGGTATCCCGCCCCGGCGCCTTGTAGTCGTGGCACAGGTACAGCCGCGTCTCGGGCGGCAAGGCCAGAAGACGGCGGATCGAGCGGTAGAGCGCGTGCACGTCCCCGCCTGGGAAATCGGCCCGGGCCGTGCCGAAATCGGGCATGAACAGCGTGTCGCCGACGAAGACGTGATTGCCGATGCGGTAGCAGATGTCGGCCGGCGTATGGCCGGGTGTGTAGAGAACGGAGACGGTGAGGTCGCCGATCCCGAACGTCTCGCCATCCGTGAACAGATGGTCGAAATCGCTGCCATCGGTCCTCAGGTCGGTGGCATTGAAGACTGGCCGGAAGATCTTCTGGACCTCGCGGATATGCTCGCCGATGCCGATTCGCGCGCCGGTCTTCGCCTTGACGTAGGGCGAGCCGGACAGGTGGTCGGCATGGGCGTGGGTCTCCAGCGTCCAGATCACGCGATAGCCTTCCTCGGTCGCGACCTTCAGCATCGCCTCGACCGAGCGTGTGTCGACGCTGCCGCCGTTGTGGTCGTAGTCGAGGACCGGATCGATGAAGGCCGCCGCCTTCGTCACGGGATCGGCCACGATGTAGCTCACGGTGTTGGTGGGCTCGTCGAAGAAGGCGCGGATGATCAGTTCGGACATGGATTGTCTCCTGTCGGTGAAAGGCTTGCCGTGGTTCAGGCGCCGGAAATCCTGCGGCGGCAGGTGTTGAGGCCGAGGATCGTGTATGCGGGGCAGGAGCCGACCAACGCGGTCAGCGCGAGCACCACGCCGATGCCGACGGCGACGTAAGCCCAGATATCGGTGAGCATCGTCAGGCCCAGCCCGGCGACGATGAAGCCGCCGACGAGGCGCAGCATGCGGTCGGCCCTCCCCACGTTGGTGGTCATGATCGCACTCCGAAACGGTGCCGGAGATGATTGACGAAGCGGGCGAGGCACCGAGCGCCCGCCTCGGTGAAGGTCAGGACGTCGCGGCGAACGCACCGGCGTTGCGGTAGAGCATGTAGCCGGCGACCACGAAGATCACGGCGGCGAACACCGTGTTGAGCACGCCCTTGTAGCCGGCGAGGCGGTTTGCGAGCCGCATGCCGAGGAAGCCGCCGAGGATACCGCCGGCGATGAACTCCCCCGCCACCACCCAATCGACCATGCCGGAAAGGGCATAGTTCAACGCAGTGGCGAGACCGAAGGCGCCGACCGCAAGCAGCGAGGTGCCAACGGCCGTGATCAGCGGCATGCCGGTCGCGAAGACGAGACCGGGCACGATCAGGAAGCCGCCGCCGATCCCGAAAAAGCCGGACAGCACTCCGACCGAAAAGGCCACGGCAACGACCCTTCCGCTCGGCACCGGGCCGCAACCGACCGGTTCAGCCGGGCCGGGGTGGTTCCGTCGCCCGCGCAGCATGTGGACCCCAACGACGATCATCAGAAGGGCGAACAAGAACAGCAGGCGCTGTCCATCCACCGCCTTGCCAAGACTGGAGCCGGCCAAGGCACCGATGATCCCCACGAGGGCGAAGACGGCGGCACAGCGCCAGCGCACGTTACCGGCCCGCGCGTGACCGGCCAGCGTCATGAAGGCGTTGGCGGCCACGGCGAGCGCTCCCGTCCCGATGGCGAGATGCGGCTGGGCGAGGCCGACCGCGTAGAGCAGCAGCGGGGTCGCCAGGATCGAGCCGCCGCCCCCGATCAGGCCGAGGGTAAAGCCGACACCGGTGCCCGACAGAACGGCCGGAAGTGCGCTCATCGGCAATGGTTCTCCAAGCGCCGCGGTGGAAGCGTCTCCGAGCCTCGGCCGTCACGATGCGGACGGCGATCTTTCGATTCATAAACCAGTGAATTGAAAGCGGCGCCGATGGTCTTACTGTGCGGTGACTTGCGTGGCGTGTCAATCTGTGTTTTCATATTTTCGTAATTCACATCATGTAAACGTGAATTGAGGATCCTTCCTATGGACGCCAGGCGCCTCGCCTCTCACCTGTCGGTTTCCGGCCAGATCGTCCCAGATGCACTCGCGGCAGCGGCCCGGGCGGGCTTTCGCTCCGTGATTTGCAATAGGCCCGACGGCGAGGGTGGCGATCAGCCGAGCTTTGCCGAGATCGATGCCGCCGCCCGAGCACAGGGACTCGAGGCGCGGTATCTGCCCGTCGTCTCGGGAGCGATATCGGACGCGGAGGTCGATGCCTTCGCCGAGGCGCTGGCGACCCTGCCCAGGCCGGTGCTCGCTTATTGCCGCACGGGCACCCGCTCCGCGACGCTGTGGGCGCTCAGCGAGGGAAAAGCCGGCGGCGCGAAGACCGAAATCGCCGCTGCCGCCACTGCTGCAGGCTACGACGTGAGCGGCGCGCTCCGGCGCATTGACGCGAATGGATCACCGCCGAGGGAAACGGAGGATCTTTTCCACAGCGTCGTCATCGTCGGAGGCGGGGCGGGCGGCATCGCCGTCGCCGCGAGCCTGAAGGCACGCAAACCCGATCTCGACATTGCCGTGATCGACCCGGCCGACATCCATTACTACCAGCCCGGGTGGACCATGGTCGGCGGCGGCGTATTCGCCCCCGCAGGCACGGCTCGGACCATGGCTTCGCTGATCCCCAAGGGCGTGCGCTGGATCAAGGCGGCGGTTGCGGCCTTTGAGCCGGAGCGCAAGGCGGTGATCTTGGAGGGATGTCGGACGGTTCGCTACGACCGTCTGGTGGTCGCGCCCGGATTGAAGCTCGACTGGGCCGGCATCGAAGGGCTGACCGAGACGCTCGGGCGGAACGGCGTGACCTCGAACTACCGCTACGATCTCGCGCCCTATACCTGGGACCTCGTCCGCAACCTTCGCTCCGGCCGGGCCGTGTTCACGCAGCCGCCAATGCCGATCAAATGCGCAGGCGCGCCGCAGAAGGCGATGTACCTCTCCGCCGACCATTGGCTGCGCCAGGGACGGCTCAAGGACATCGCGGTCGAACTCTACAATGCCGGCCCGGTCCTGTTCGGCGTGAAGGAGTACGTCCCGGCGCTGATGGAATACGTCAGACGCTACGAGGCAGGGCTCCACTTCCAGCACACCCTGGTGCGGATCGACGGTCCGGCCAAGCGCGCGTGGTTCTCGCGCAAGAGCGAGGACGGCGGCAGCGAGACGGTCGAGCGAGCGTTCGACATGATCCACGTGGTGCCGCCGCAGCGGGCGCCCGACTTCATCCGCGCCTCGCCACTCGCCGATGGCGCCGGCTGGGTCGAGGTCGATCCGGCGAGCCTGCGCCATGTGCGCCTGCCCGGAATCTATGCGCTCGGCGATGCCTGCAACACGCCCAACGCCAAGACCGCCGCCGCCGCGCGCAAGCAGGCACCGGTTGTGGCGCACAACCTGCTCGTCGACATGGGCCATCTGCGCGGGCCAGAGGTCGCCTACGACGGCTACGGCTCGTGCCCGCTGACGGTGGAGCGGGGCAAAATCCTGCTCGCCGAATTCGGCTACGGCGGCAAGCTGATGCCGAGCTTCCCTGCATGGTTGATCGACGGCACCAAGCCGAGCCACATGGCGTGGCTCCTGAAGGAGCGGATGCTGCCACCGATCTACTGGAAGGCGATGCTCAAGGGCCGGGAATGGCTGGCCAAGCCGCAGGCGGTCGATAAGGCCGCCTGAGCCTCATGGCTCGTCTCCGATCTGTCCGAACTGCGCAGCCTGACCGAATGCCCCCGTCCGGGCGTCGGTAAGGCGTGCCGGGCCGGGCCGGTGGGTGCGACCGGCCACGAGAATATCCTCGACCGCCTCCAACAACGCGCGCATCCGCGGGTCGCTCAGGCTGTAAAACACGACCTTGTGCTCTCTCCGCGTTGCAACGACCGCCGCGTTGCGCAGCTCACCCAGTTGCTGCGACAGTGTCGGCTGCCGGATACTTAGGTTTTGCTCAATCTCCGAGACGGAGCACTCGCCTTGCTTCAAAAGTGAGAGGATACGCAGGCGGTTGGGGTTGGCGATCAGCTTGAGCAGATCGGCGACCCGGTCCGCGGTCGCCTCGTCAGTTGCGGACACCATCACAGACTGCCCAAGCGATAGTACCAGTCGGTCCCACAGGCTCCGACCTCCTCGCTGGTGGTCGGCGGATTTGCCAATACCGGCTCGTCCGGCTGCCAGCCCTCCGGTGTCGAGACATCGGCCGCGTCGCTCACTTGGAGGGCCTGGAGCAGCCGCAGGATCTCGGCGACGCTGCGCCCCACAGTCAGTGGATAGGCGATCAGCGCGCGCACGATGCCGGCGGGGTCTATCACGAAGGTGGTCCGAACCGTGGCGCTCGATAGAGCCCCGGCGGGCAGCATGCCGTAGGCGCGCGCGATTCCCATGGCCGGATCCTCGATGATCGGGAACGGGACTTGGACGCCGAAGCGCTGCGCGATGCTCTGGGTCCAAGCCAGGTGCGAGGACAGGCTGTCGACGGATAGGGCGAGCAAATCGCAATTCAGTGCTTGGAACTGTGCATGGTACTGCGCGAAGGCGACGAATTCGCTGGTGCAGACGGGAGTGAAATCGGCCGGATGCGAAAACAGCAGCAGCCAGCGCCCGCGATAGGATGCGAGTGTGCGTGGTCCCATCGTGGTTCGAGCGCGGAAATTTGGCGCAGCGTCGCCGATGATCGGCGGGGCGGCGGGTTGAGGCCGGGCGACTTCGGAATCGACTTCGATGCTCATCAATGGGTGCTCGTCGCGTGATGCGGGAGAAGCTACGCAAAGGGTCCGAACATTTCAATATATGTTTTTGCCATATGAAGCATGTTTTTTATAAAATGAATTGACAGCGCGGGGGCGCAGGACGAGAACGTGTCCGCTCGGTCTGGGCCAACTGGCTACAGACGTCATGCTAGGCAGAAGGCAGAAGCGATGTCGGCCGATCTTCTCCCGAGCGCATTGGATCTCGCCCGCGCGCAGTTCGCATTCACGGTCGTGTGGCACTTCCTGTTCCCGGCCTTCACCATCGGACTGGCGAGCTACCTCGCCGTGCTGGAAGCCTTCTGGCTCGCGACCGACCGGGACGTCTATCTCGACACCTATCGATACTGGCTGAAGATCTTCGCCGTCGCCTTCGCCATGGGCGTCGTTTCCGGGCTGGTGATGAGCTACCAGTTCGGCACCAACTGGTCGGTCTTCTCCGACCGGACCGCGCCTGTGCTCGGGCCGCTGCTCGGCTACGAGGTGCTCACTGCCTTCTTCCTCGAAGCGGGCTTCCTCGGCGTGATGCTGTTCGGCCTGGAGCGGGTCGGGCGCCGGCTGCACTTCCTGGCGACCGGCTTGGTGGCGGGCGGCACGCTGCTCTCGGCCTTCTGGATTCTCTCGGCCAATTCGTGGATGCAGACGCCCGCCGGGCATGTCCTCGATGCGGACGGCCGCTTCGTGCCCGAGGATTGGTGGGCCGTCATCTTCAACCCGTCCTTCCCCTACCGCTTCGCCCACACCGTCACCGCCGCCTACCTCACCACCGCGATGATCGTCGGCGCGGTGGGCGCGTGGCATCTCCTGCAGGACCGCGCCAATCCCCGCGCCCGGCTGATGTTCTCCATGGCGATGTGGATGGCGGCGCTCGTCGCCCCGGTGCAACTCGTGCTCGGCGACCTGCACGGCGGCAACACCTACCATCACCAGCCGGCCAAAGTGGCCGCGATGGAAGGCCATTTCGAGAGCGTGGCCCGCGCCCCCTCGATCCTGTTCGGCTGGCCGGACGCCCAGGCGCGGGAGACCAAGTACGAGATCGGCATCCCCGGCCTCGCCAGCCTCTACCTCGCCCACGACCTCGACGCGAAGGTGACCGGCCTGAACGATCTGCCGCGCGACACGTGGCCGACGAACCTGCCGCTGGTGTTCTGGGCCTTCCGAGTGATGGTCGGCCTCGGCCTCCTGATGATCGCGCTGGGCGGGCTGTCGCTCTACCTGCGCCGGAAGGGCCGGCTCTACGACGAGCCGTGGCTGCACCGCTTCGCCGTGGCGATGGGGCCGTCCGGCCTGATCGCCGTGACCGCCGGCTGGGTCGTGACGGAGGCCGGACGACAGCCCTTCACGGTCTACGGCCTGCTGCGCACCGCCGACAGCGTCTCACCCATCGCCGCGCCGGCCGTCGCGGCCTCGCTCGCGGCCTTCGCGGTGGTCTACTTCGCCGTGTTCGGGGCGGGAATCTGGTACCTGTTCCACCTGTTCAACCAGGCACCGCGCCCGCACGAGCCCGGCCCATCGGCCGACCAACCGGTTCGCACCGCCGGCATCACCGCCGCGCCGGCTGTCGGGGCCGAACCCCGCCTGCATCCAGCCGAGTGAGGAGAGGCTTGCGATGGAACTCGATCTCACCCTGATCTGGGCGGTCCTGATCGCCACGGCGGTGTTCCTTTACGTCGCCATGGACGGGTTCGATCTCGGCCTCGGCATCCTGTTCCCGGCCATCCGGAGCAAGTCCGACCGTGATGTGATGGTCAACTCCGTGGCCCCCGTCTGGGACGGCAACGAGACCTGGCTCGTGCTCGGCGGCGGTGGATTGTTCGCAGCCTTTCCGCTGGCCTACGCCACCATCCTGCCGGCGCTCTACATGCCGCTCATCCTGATGCTGCTCGCTCTGGTGTTCCGCGGCGTCGCCTTCGAGATGCGCTTTCGCGCCGCCACGCCCCGCGGCCAGCTCTGGTGGGACCGCGCGTTTTCCTGGGGCAGCTTCGTGGCGGCCTTCTGCCAGGGCATCGCGCTCGGCGCTTTCGTCCAGGGCATCCGGGTCGAGGGGCGGGCCTATGCCGGCGGCTGGTGGGACTGGCTGACGCCGTTCTCCCTGCTCACCGGCATCGCCCTCGTCGTCGGCTACGGGCTGCTCGGTGCTTGCTGGCTGATCTGGAAGACCGGGGGCGAGTTGCAGATCCGCGCCTACCGCCTCGCCAAGCCCCTGGGCTTGGCCACCCTCGTCGGCATCGCGGTCGTGTCGGCGACGATGCTCGCCATCAGCGGGCCATTCCGGGACCGCTGGCTCAACCTGCCCGGCATGCTGATCGGGGCGCCAGTTCCGATCCTCGTCGGTCTGCTCGCCTGGCGCTTCGCCCATGCACTCGCGCGCCGGGAGGAACTCTCGCCGTTCCTATGTGCTCTCGGCTTCTTCCTGCTCTCCTATCTCGGTTTCGGCATCAGCATGTGGCCCCACATCGTCCCACCGAGCATTACGATCTGGCAAGCCGCGACCCATCCGAAGTCCCAAGCCTTCCTACTCTACGGCGCTGCGATCCTTATCCCCCTGGTGCTGACGTACACGGCCTACGTCTACTGGCTGTTCCGCGGCAAGGTCACGGCGGGAGCGGGGTATCACTGATGCGTCGGTTCGGATGGTTTGTCCTGTTCTGGGTGATGAGCGTCGCGAGTTTGACGGCCGTGGCTCTGCCGCTGCGATGGATGCTCAAATCGATGGGGCGCTAGACCACCGCCCCGGATACGATATCCACGACGATGGTCTTTTCTGACTCGCACGATCCTGGCGGTCGCGCTCGGTGGCCTGCTCGCCCTCGGCACGGCCCTCCGCGTCCTCGACCGGTGACGGACGCCAAATCCGCGGCTTGGCCGCCCCGCCTGATCGGCGAGCGGGTGTTCAGGCAGGATCGACCGATGCCCCCGCCTTGGCCAGGGCGGGGAAACCACCGGCGACATGGGCAACCGGGCCCAGGCTCATGTCGTTGAGCGTCTTCGCGGCCAGGGCCGAGCGATTTCCGGAGGCACAATAGAGAACCAGGCGCCTGCCGCCGCCGAGCTCGGCCTTGTGGGTCGGGCTTTCCGGGTCGGCCTGAAACTCCAGAAAGCCACGGGGCACATGGACCGCGCCGGCGATCCTACCGGTCTTGGCCAACTCCTCGCCTTCGCGGACATCGACGAGCATCGTGTCGGGCTGGCCGAGGCGGGCGAGCGCTTCCTCGACCGACAAGGTCTCCACCTCGCGGTTGGCTTGCGCCACCAGATCCTTCGCGCCTCTCATGGTCATAGCTTCCTCCGTCACTCGCCCCAGGCCGTGCCGTCGAGGGCGTCCAGCGGGATCTTCAGGTAACGCCTGCCGTCCGCCTCGGGCTCGGGCAGGCGGCCGCCTCGGATGTTCACCTGCAGGGAATGCAGGATGAGCTTGGGCATCGGCAGTTCGCGGTCGCGTGCGTCGCGCATGCGGACGAACGCCTCCTCGGTCGGGGTCTCGACGAGGTGCGGTTTCTCGGCCCGCTGCCGGGCCACCGTGCTCTCCCAGGCCGCCTCGCGCCCGTCCGGGCGGTAATCGTGCCCGGTGAAGAGCCGGGTCTCGTCCGGCAGGGCCATGATGCGCTGGATGCTGCGCCAGAGCGCATACGCGCTGCCGCCCGGGAAGTCGGCCCGCGCCGAGCCGCTGTCGGGCATAAACAGCGTGTCGTGGATGAAGGCGGCGTCGCCGATCCGGTAGGCGATGGAGGCCAGGGTGTGGCCCGGCGTGAACATCACCTCGACGTCGAGGTCGCCGATCCGGAAGCGCTCGCCGTCGGCGAAGAGCCGGTCCCACTGCGAGCCGTCCGTCCGGAACGTGTCGGGCAGGTCGTAGAGCCCCTTCCAGAGCCGCTGCACGTCGACGACCTTCTCGCCGATGGCGGTCGGGACGCCGGTCTTGTCGTGCAGGTAGCCAGCCGCCGAGAAGTGGTCGGCGTGCGGGTGGGTATCGAGGATCCACTCCAGTTCGTAGCGCTCGCGCTCGATGTGGGCGAGCAGGGCATCGGCGGAGCGGGTCGCGGTCGCGCCGGACTTCGGGTCGAAGTCGAGCACCGGATCGATGATGGCGCAGCTTTTCGTCTCGGGGTCCGTGACGACGTACTGGATGCTGCCGGTCGGCTCGTCATCGAAGCTGGTCACGATGGGATGCCCGCGCAGGGCTTCGATGGTCTGGTCCGAAATGAAACGCCTCCTCTTTCGGGTTCAGGTGATGGAGCCGAGGAGTGGCAGGGCCCCGCGGGCGACGACGTAGAGGCCGACCAGGATGACGAGGCCGGCGAAGGTAACGGTCAGGGCGCGCTTGCGCAGGGCAGGAGCACCGGGGCGCTCGCCTTGGTCAGGCGCATCTCGGGGTTGCCGTCACCGCGCCCCTTGCGCAGCATCAGGCCCCCGACCACCAGCATCACGACGCCGAACAGGGCCAGGAGGCTCTAGCCGTCGACCGCCTGCGCGGCGACCGAGCCGGCCAGCGCGCCGAGGACGCCGGCGACCGAGAACGCCGCCGCGAATCGCCACTTCACGTTACCGGCCCGCCATTGCGGGACGAGGTTGCCGGCCGCGCTGACCGACACCGCCAGGGCGCTGGTGCCGATCGCCACATGTGGCGAGGACACGCCGACGACGTAGGTCAGGAGCGGAACCGCGAGGATCGAGCCCCCCGCCGACGAGACCGAGGATCACGCCGACGGCCCCGCCCGAGCCGGCGGCAAGGCCGGATGTCAGCAGGCCGGGCGTCATGCGTCGGCTCCCTGGACCGCCGGCTTCGGGGCTGCCGCCGGGAGAAGGCGAAACGCCAGGATCCCGGCGACCATGGCGGCGACGAAGGTCACCGCTTGCGCCGGTGCCACCGTCAGCAGGGTGAGCGCCGGCCCGGGGCAAAGGCCGGCAAGGCCCCAGCCGAGACCGAACACCGCGGCGCCGGCGATCAGGCGCGGGTCGAGGTCGCGCCGGGTCGGGATCTCAAGCCGGGAGGCGAGCAACGGCCGCCCACGGCGCCGCGCCACGAAATAGCCCGTCGCCGAGACCGCGACGGCGCCTGCCATGACGAAGGAGAGGCTCGGGTCCCAGCGCCCGGTCACGTTGAGGAAGGCGAGGACCTTGGCCGGATCGGCCATTCCGGAGACGAGGAGGCCAAGGCCGAACAGGAGGCCGACGGCGAAGGCGGAGACGATCTTGGCCATGGCTCAGGCTCCGACGAGATGACGCACGACGAGGACGGTCAGGATGGCGACGGCCATGAAGGTGCCGGTGGCGACCACGGAGCGGAGCGAGCCACGGCCGATGCCGCAGACCCCGTGGCCGCTCGTGCAGCCGGCACCGAGGCGCGATCCGAACCCGACCAGCAGGCCGGCGACGACGAGCAGCGGGAACGAGGCATCCACCGTCATCGGCGGCAGGCTGCCACCCAGGCCGGCGTAGGCGAACGGCGCCAGGACGAGTCCTGCCACGAAGGCGGCGCGCCAGCCCGTCTCGCGAGACGGCGGGGTTAGGAGGCCGCCGAGAATGCCGCTGATGCCGGCGATCCGTCCGTTGAGGAGCAGGAACAGGGCGGCGGAGGTGCCGATCAAGGCACCGCCGGCGAGGGCGCTGACAGGCGTGAAGCCATCCATGGTGGTCGCTCCCAGGCGGTGGTCCGGGGGATGCCCGGCTGACTGCAAGGGACGTCCTCCCCTGCCAAGTCATTACATTAGATGCCCCTTATTTAGCATTCACTAATGGAACGGCAAGCGTGAAATCGACGGCCTAATTTGGGAAGCGGTGAGGGGGTGCGGTAACGCACGGGCGCCTTCGCCTTTGGGCAGACGCCATCGATGGCGTGGCGTCGATGCCGACGGGAGGATCGTCTTTCCCCGTTCGACCAGCTCAGGGATGGATGTAGGCGAAACCCATGCCCTGCAGCCGCGCCAGTTCGGCGACACCGCTCGGCACGACGTCGTCCTCTGTGACGCCGTAGAGCGTGCCACGGTCGATCTTCCGTTCGCGCAAAGTGTTGGCGCAGATGAGGAACCGAACGCCCATCCCCTTGAGGGCATCGATGCGGGCGGCGACCTCCTTGTCGTTCGCGGCCGCCTGGAAGAGCGCGACTCCGTCGCTGTGGCTCACCACGCGGATCTCGACATGGGCCTTGCCCACGGCCTCGACGTGGTTGCGCAGGTTGCCGAGCAGGCGCTTGAAGTAGGTGGCTCCGTCGGGGCCGCCGTCGTTGTGGTAGACCACCTTCTGGTCGGCATAGTACCCGACCGGCGCCTCCGAGCCGGCATGGGCCGCCCCTAAGCCCAGGGTCGCAAGAACGACCGCGATCATCAGGCTCCTAAAGATCGTCATCGTCCGCCTCCCTGTCGTAGGCCGGAGGCTCGGGTGCTTCCGACGCGTTGCGCGATAGGTTGTCGAGCCCCGCATGATCGAGGCCGTCGTCCGGCGTCAGTCCGGCGGATGCGCCGTTCCCGAGGCTGCCCGTCGTCTCCGGCGCTTTTGGCCGTGCAGCGTGCACGGTGCCCCGGGACCCGAGCACCACCACCTTCGTGCCGGTGGGGACGCGCCGGTGCAGGTCGATCACGTCCTGGTTCAGCATGCGGATGCAACCTGAGGACACCGCCTCGCCGATGCTCCAGGGCTCCGTCGTGCCGTGGATGCGGTAGAGCGTGTCCTTCCCGTCCTTGAAAAGGTACAGCGCCCTGGCGCCGAGCGGGTTCCTGTCGCCGCCCGGCATGCCGCCGGCCCAGCGCCCGTTCCGCTCCGGATCACGCCGGAGCATGTCGGGCGTCGGCGTCCAGCGTGGCCAGGACGCCTTGCGGGCGACGGTCGCCTCGCCGGTGAACTCGAAGCCGGCCTTGCCCACCCCGACCGCGTAGCGCATCGCCTTGCCACCCTCCATGACGAGGTAGAGGAAGCGCCTGTAGGGATCGACGACGAGGGTGCCGGGCGGCTCCTTCGACGGGTAGTTGACCAACTGGCGGACGTTGCGCGCCTTGAGGTCGCGCGGATCGACCGCCTCGACCGGGAAGGGTTCGTCCGTGACGGCGGCGTACCGGCGCAAGACCTCCGGGGCGATCTGCGGCCGGGCTTCCGCGACGGGGGCCGGAGCCCCCTGTGAGGTCGAGCAGGCGCCGAGCGCCGAGGCGAGCCCGATCAACGTGGTGAGGCGGAGTGGCCGCGGCATCACGAGCGACCCCGCGCCCGGGCCTGGGCGACCGCCTGCCTGAAGCCGTCGTAATCGAGGGCCGCCGCGACCTTGAGCTGGCCGATCAGGAAGACCGGCGTTCCCTGGAGCCCCAGGGCGTCCGCTTGGTCGAGGTTGCGCTGAAGCAGGGCGGAGATCTCGCCCTGGTGCGCCTTCCGGTCCTCTTCCAGGCGGGCGACGTCGACGCCCGAGGCGGCCACCGCCTCCAGCATCCGCTCCTTGGGAATCTTGCGACCCGGGATCGCCATGAGCGCGCGGTGCACTTCGTCGTAGCGGCCCTGGTACTTCGCCGCGAGGGCGAGCTGGGCGCCGTAGACGGAGGCGTCCCCGAGGATCGGCCAGTCCTTATGGACAAGACGGATTCGCCCATCCGCTTTCACCAAGCGGTTGAGGTCGGGCTCGGCCTTCTTGCAGAAGGGACAGTTGTAATCGAGGAAGGCGACGATGGTCAGGTCACCCTTCGGGTTGCCCGAGACCGGCGCCTCGGGGTCGTTGAGGATCGCGTTCGGGTCAACGCCCTGCGCGAAAGCCTCCTCGATGGGGGGCGCCAGCGAAAGCAGGGCGGGCGCGAGCGCGACGGCGGGCAGAAGGGCGAGCAGGGTCCTGCGGTCCATGGTGTTCTCCGTGAAAGTCGGTTTTCCGAAAGGGAGCGACTCAGGCGCCGACGAGGGCGAGGCGGCGCTTCAGGTCATCGACCGTGAGCTCGCCCTCGGTGCGGGCCTCACGGACCTCGCCGCCGTCGGGGCGCATCAGGATGAGGGTCGGCGGTCCGACGACCTCGAAGCGCCGCATCAGGGCACGGGTGGCATCGTCGTCGCGGGTGACGTCGGCGCGGATGACCGAGACGGCCTTCAGTCTCGTCCGGATGCCGGCATCGGCCAGGACCGTCCGCTCGTTCGTCTTGCAGACGGTGCACCAATCGGCGGCGAACTCGACGAGCACCGGCTTGCCCTCGGTACGGGCCGCCGCGAGGGCAGCCTCGAACGCCGGGACGGAGGAGACCGTCCGGCTCTCCTCGACGTGGACCGCTCGCGACTGGCCGAAGCCCGCGAGCGGCCGGAGCGGGTCAGTCCCGCCGCTCGCGGCGCCGACGACGAGGGCGCAACCGTAGGTCACGGCAACGATACCGGCGACCTTGCTCAGTCGGCCCGCGGCACCCGCCCTGACGACGTCGAACGCCCCGACGAACGCGCCGATGCCGATCGCCAGCGCGCCCCAGAGAACGAGAGTGACTTCGGACGGCACGAGGCGCGAGACCATGGTGATGGCCAATGCGACGAAGACTACCCCGAAGGCCTGCTTGGCCGCGACCAGCCAGGGGCCTGACTTCGGCAGGATACCCGCCCCGAACGTCCCGAACGCGATCAGCGGCAGGCCCATGCCGAGGCCGAGCGCGAACAGGGCAGCGGCGCCGCGCGCCACGTCGCCGGTCTGGGCGACGTAGAGGAGGGCTGCGGCGAGCGGCGGCGTCACGCAGGGCCCGACGATCAGGGCGGAGGTGAAGCCCATGGCGGCGGCGCCGAGCGCGCCGAACCGACGCCCGCTCAGGCGTGACAGCCGGCCGGAGACGGCGGACGGCAGCGCCAGGTCGAAGACCCCGAACATCGACAGCGCCAGGGCGACGAAGGCTGCGGCGAGGAGCCCGAGCGCAACGGGAGTCTGGAGCGTGACCTGAAGGTTGCGCCCGGACCATGCCGCCGCCACGCCGAGCGTTCCGTAGGCCAGCGCCATCGCGAGCACGTAGGTACCGGAGAGGACGAAACCTCGTCCGGCCGAGGGCCGCTCCCCGGACCGGGCCAGCATGCCCGCCAGCACCGGGACCATCGGGAGCACGCAAGGGGTGAAGGCCAGGAGCAGGCCGAGCCCAAGAAAAGTCGCCAGGACGCCCGCGAGATGGCCCGAGAGCAGGCCCCTGTCGGGCTCGGGCTGCGCGTCCGTTGCCAGCGTCGCGGCGGTCGCCTGCGGACCTGGCGCGGGCACCTCGATGACCGTGTTGATCGGCGGGTAGCAGATGCCCTTCTCGGCACAGCCCTGATAGGTGACGCGCACCTCGCGCACCCCCGAGAGGGCCGCACCCGGCACGATGGCCTCCGTCGCGCCGTGATAGACTTCCGTCGGCCCGAAATTGGGGTCGTCCTTGGTCTCGCCGGGCTGGGTGCTGACGGGAAGCTCCCTGCCGCTCGCGTCGGTGGCGGCGATCTTGTCGCGGTAGAGGTAGGTGCCGGGGGCGATGGTCCATCGCATGCGCAGCGAGAGGTCGGGGTCACGGGCCGCATCGACGGCGAAGGGCGTCGGCCGCGCACCGGGCTCGCTGCACTGCCCGGGCGACCACAGCGAGGAGCCGGTCCAGACCAGGGCGGCGAGGATGAGGTGGGTGAACACGTTCGGCATGGGCGGGGTCCGGGATCGGATCGGCCCGCCGCGGGTCGGAAACGCAGCTTAAGCCAGGCTTAAGCGGGGCCCGGAGGATGGGGCCGTGAAGGGAGACACGCATGCGCATCCTCGTCGTCGAGGACGACACCATCCTGTCGGACGGGCTCCGGGCTGGCTTGGGCCTGGGCGGGGCGACGGTCGATTGTGTCGCGACCTGCGCCGACGCCGAGGCGGCGCTGGCCACGAGCGCGTTCTCGGCCATCGTGCTCGACCTGATGCTGCCCGACGGCTCTGGCCTCGACGTGTTGCGGGGGCTTCGGCGACGGAACGACCGGACGCCGGTCGTCCTGCTGACGGCCCGGGACGCCGTGTCGGACCGGATCGCCGGGCTCGACGGTGGCGCCGACGACTACCTCGGCAAGCCCTTCGACCTCGACGAGCTCTCGGCCCGCATCCGCGCCGTCGTCCGGAGGGCCTCGGGGCGGGCCGCGGCGATCCTGGAGCACGGTGGCATCCGGCTCGACCCCGGCAGCCTCGCCGTCACCGTCGACGGTGTGCCGGTCGCCGTCTCCCGGCGCGAGGTGATGGTTCTGGCGGCCCTCATGGAACGACCTGACGTGCTTCGGTCCAAAGCCGAGCTGGAGGAGCGGCTCTACGGCTGGCAGGAGGAGGTCGAGAGCAACGCGGTCGAGGTCCATGTGCACAACCTGCGCGCCAAGATCGGCAAGCATGCCATCGAGACGGTCCGAGGTCTCGGATACCGGATGAGGGCACCCGCATGAGGTCGCTCCGCGTCAGGCTTTTCGCCATCCTCGTCCTCGCCACCGGCCTGATCTGGCTCAGCGCGGTCGCCTGGATCTACCTTGGCTCGAAGCGCGAGGTGGAACAGGTCCTCGACAACCGCCTGCAGGAAGCTGCCCGCATGGTCAGCTCCCTGGTGGGCGCGGTCGGCGGCCCGGACCCGAACGCGGGGGCCCGAACCTTCCCGGCCCCGACGGCCTACGAGCGGCAGCTTTCCTGCCAGATCTGGTCCCTCGACGGACGCATGGTCGCACGGTCGACCGGGGCCCCGGAGCGGCGCCTGACCGACGCGCCGGCGGGCTTCTCGCAGCGCGAGGTCGACGGCGAGACCTGGCGGGTGTTCACCGTGGAGGATGCCGAGAGGGGCGTGCGGGTCATGGTGGGTGACCGTCTTGGCCTACGCGAGCGCCTCGTCACCGACCTCATCATGGGCCTGGTCACGCCCGCCATCCTGATGGTGCCGCTGCTCGGCATGCTGATCTGGGCGAGCCTCGGGCGGGGCTTGCGTCCCTTGCGGCTGATGGCGCGGGACCTCGCAGGTCGCGACGCGGACGACATGAGCGCCATCGACGCGAGCCGCGCGCCCGCTGAGGTGCGGCCCCTGGCCGACGCTCTCAACGGGCTATTCCTCAAGGTCGAATCCGCACGCCGGCACGAACGGGAGGTGACTGCCTTCGCCGCACACGAGTTGCGAACACCGCTCGCTGGCCTCAAGGTCCAGGCCCAGGTCGCCATGGCTGCCACCGACCCGGACGTTGCGAAGGCGGCGCTGCGCCAGATCCTGGCAGCCGTCGACCGGACCACGCGCCTCGTCCGCCAGTTGCTCGACGCCGCCCGGCTCGACGCCGCGGGGGAAACACCCTCCCTGGCGGAAGTCGACGTCGGCGCACTGGTAACGGAGACCGTGGAAGGTATGCGGACGCCCCCCGGAGTCCGGACTCAGATCGACCCGCGCTTGCGCGGCTATATCCTGCGGGCTGACCCGGACGGCTTGCGCCTCGCCGTCCGGAATTTGCACGAGAACGCCGTGCAGCACATGGAGACCGGCACGGTGGCTTGGGGCGCGCGGCCGGATGGCGGGGGCATCGTCGTCCGCGACGAGGGGCCGGGCATCCCGGAAGACGAGTTGCCCCACGTCACGACACGGTTCTTCCGGGGACGCCACAAGAGCGCGACAGGTAGCGGCCTCGGCCTCGCCATCGCCGAGATGGCGTCCCGCCGAAGTGGCCTCAGCCTTCGTCTGCGCAACCGGACGGATCGCCCGGGGCTTGAGGCGGAAATCCTCCCGGGCTGAGACCGGTCAGCCGAACTCCGGGCAGAAGATGTCCTTGAGGGTCGCCAGCACCCGCGCGGCCCTAGGGTCCTCCAGCCGGTAGTGGATCGTCTGGCTCTCGCGCCGGAAGGCGACCAACCCGTCCTCGCGCAGCTTGGCGAGGTGCTGCGACAGGGCCGATTGGCTTAGCTCGACCTCCCCGGCGAGACTGGTCACGTCCATCTCGCCGCGGGCGACCAGCAGGCACAGGATCAGCAGCCGCTTCTCGTTGGCGAGGAGACGCAGCAGGCGGGCCGCGTCGGCCGCCTTATCCTGCAGGCGCATCAGGTCGGTCGGCGTGACGGCGTCCATCGGTCGATGTTCCGACATGTTAGAATTACCTTATTTAGGTAATTCTAACATGAAGTCACCAGCTGCGCCCACTTCCTTGTCGCCCTTTTTCCGCTTCGCCCGGAAGGCCATCGCGGCTCCCTGGTGCCGCCTTGCTACCGTCGTTCCCGAAGTGGCCAGGCAGAGCCACCACGGGGGTGATTTGAGCCGGTAGCAACGAATAAGGACCGCCTCAGCGATGGCGGCCCCTATTTACTCTAAGTTGCCGCAGTGCGGAACTTTGATGTTCGAAGTCAGATCACTGGCTTGGCTATCAACAGCTACGCGTCGGCACGGGCAGCAGCGACTAGGCGCTGATGTTGGTGATCTTGTTCGCAGGGTTCACGGCACGCGCTGCATCCGCCCGACCAGCGAGGCCGTGAGTACTTCTACGAGGTCCGCTTCCCGCGTCGTAGCGGACGACGAAGGCCGCAGTGTGGAGGGGCCGCTATGGGTCAGGAGTTCGCACACCGATTGTTCGGCTGCTCAAGACGGCGGAGGACGACGAATTGCCGGAGCAGCTGCACGACTTGGTCGGCCAGCTGACCCTTCGCGACGACTGGGACGGCCCGGACCGCGAGGACCGACCGCTAAAACTCGGGGTTAGTGCGCGCGGAGAACCGGTCGCGAGCCGTGAACCGGTCGGCCGGCAACTCGCCACAGGGGCGACGGTAGATTGCTTCGCTCAGGAACGAGCGCTCGATCTCGATCTGGTCCTCCTCCAGATCGATGTACCAGCAGCGCCGTGCGCCGCTCCAACGGTAGCGGCGCGCCTTAAGCAGGTCCTTGGTCTCGATCGGCGAGCCCTGCGCCCATAGGCGTACCGTCGGCCGGCGGGCGGTTTCGAGGAGACAGGAGAGGGCCAGGCGCCCGGAGGTCTGCAGGGGGCTATCGAGCAACCGCAGCAGGGCGTGGCAGTCATCGATCGCCCGGTGACCGTTGTGAAAGAATCCATGGTCGATCAGCAGATAGCCGAGCTTCATGCCCTCGTGACCCTCGGCGCGCCACGGGATCTGGTGGCAGGAGCAGGCCCAGTTCTTCTCGGCAAACACCGGCCAGCGGCCCTCGCACATCTGCCGGTCAAAGCTGGCGTTGTGGGCGATCACCACCGCAGCATCGGCCGCTAGGGCCTGCACGGCGGCATCGTCGATCCGTTGGCCAGCCACGGCGGCATCGGTGATCCCGGTCAGGCGAGTGATTTCCGGCGGGATCGGTTTTTGGGGTTGGTGCAGCTGGTTAAACGTCTGCAGCACACGATAAATGCGCCCGCTGGCGCCATACTCGAATTTGAGGATGCCGAGTTCGATCACCTCGTCGGTGGCGAAGTCAGTGCCAGTGGTTTCGGTGTCGAGCACCAGGCCGATGAACGTCGGCTCGTCGGGCGCCTCGGCGCAGTCCACCAACGGCGTGAGCCGCCGCAGCACGCGGTAGTCGCCGGTGCCTTCAAGCACGGTCGCGATGCTGTCGAGGGGCTGGTTCACGGCGACACGGTCCCGGCTTGGTTCTCCCTGGCCGGCGGCACTTCTGCCGTGCGGCTGTATTGGTCAGCTTAACCGCGGCTATGACAGGCTGACCAGCGGAGAACGCCGGTCCGTCCACAGCGCAAGCCTGTGGGGCGGTCAGCACCGCGCAGCTCGCCGCCGCCCTTGATGCTGCCTCGCCCGACGTGACTGCAAAGGCCGTCGAGCGGACGCCCTCTCTCGGGAGGTACCCCGCGGGCATCGCCTCCCCAAAGGTCCGGACGGCCCTGAGGTCGGGCGACATCACATCTTGGGACCTCGACCGCCAGCTCGCCGTTGCGGCGTCCCTCGGCCTGAGGGCCCGCATCATCCTTGAGCCAGCCTGACGTCAGGCCGACGTGCGCCTCACTGCGCCCGCCGTGCGCCCGTGAAACTGAACACCCGTTCAGCTTGGCGTCACATGTAGCGTCCCTTGCATGACGCAGTGGCATCATGTGCTCCGAAGACCTCGGAGATCCCCATGCGCCAGACCGACTATTACCCCGCCCACGCCTACAAAGAGACCGGCGCGGCGCGCGTCGGCAGGATCCGCCGTCAGACCGCCGGTCGCATGAGAGAGCTGAGGCAGCGCTGGCGGGACGAGGGCCGCCCGGACCCGGCGACCCTGGACCGTGCGATCGCCGACGCCGTGCGGGATGCCCTTCTCGCAACGGTCGTCGACGGCCGGACGGCGTCGGCGATCCCCGTCCGGGAAATCCTCCTCCGGATCAGCGGGCAGCTCGTCGCGAGGTCCCGCCGCGACGCCGAGGCCGGCCGCGACGTCGTGGTCTACGACAAGAAGGCGGTCGCGGAGGCGGTCCACAAGCGGCTCCTTCAGTCCCCGCGCGCGCGTCACGCTGTGACGGAGATCGCCGTTTCAAAGTCTAAGAGTAACGGGGAAGTCGAGGACCTCATCTTCGACGACGTCGATTGACGAGGTGACGTTAACCGGAGCCCAGGGATAGCTCCGAAATCCGGTTGACCCGGGACTCCAGCCAGGCGCTCATAGTCGCACGAGATCCGAACGCCCGGAGAGAGCCGTGACCGTCACTTCCCACCTGTCGATGGACGTCGCTTCCAAGGCCGCCATGTTTGGGGTGGCGACTGCCAGGGGCATCGATCGGGCTTTCGCCCACATGGCCGAGCGCCGGGCTGTGGCTGCACACGCGAACCAGGGCCTCGCCGATCGGCTTGCCTCTGCCCGGGACGGCGAGCACGACGCCCTCGTCGCCGCCCACGAGCTCGCGCTTGAGCTCGCCCGCACCCGCGCCGAGCTCGCCGAGGCACGGGAGGCTCTCGCCGCCGAGCGCGCGCAGAGCATCCGGCTCGCCCTCGCGCTGCGTCAGGCCGCCTGAGCCGCGGTTCAGGATCCATAAAACTAAGAAGGCCCGCCGGATCGCTCCGGCGGGCCTTCTAGGTTGGGCGGTCGGTGAGGCTTAGTAGGCGACGGCGGGCCTAGGGGAAGCCGCGAAGGACCGCTCGGCTTCCTCGCCGTAAAGGGGCTCAGTGGGAAGGCGCGGGCGAGGGGCCGAACCGGGCCGCTCCGCCATCCGGGCGATCTCGTGCGTGCTGTGCTTCAGATCTCGCATCGACCGCCTCACGATCTCATCGAGTTCCGCTTGCGTCGGGATGGCCCCGGCGGAGACGGTGGCGATCGGCCGGAGCCCGGGGGCGGTCTGCACGCCCGACACGTGCCGCCAGAGATCGCCGGACGGAAGGGCGGCGAGCCGGGATAGCTCGCCGTCCTCAAGAAGCAGCATCCAGTTGCCTGCCTGATGGGGCAGCCGTCCAATGACCTCGGCCGCGCCCGGGTCCTTCCGCGACATCAGGGCAGCGGCTTCCCGGACGACGGCGACGGTCTCGACCGGGGAGAGCGGAGGCGGCGCGAGGCGTGCGCGAGCCGACGTCGCCGGTGCCGCCGACGAGACCGCCGCATGGACGCTCCCGCGGATGTTGTCGTTGGCCCTTGCCTCGCGGTTGTCCTGCGCGGCCGCGGCGGCGGCGACGTCGGCGGGCCCGACGGGTGGGCGGGGAACGAGGGCGCCGAGGAGACCGCCCACGCCCTTGGCGACCCCGTGCGCTGCGCGGTAGCTGAAGTCGAGGGTCTTGCCGACGCCCTCGACGCCGTGCGCGCCGGCGATCGCCGCCCGCCCGGCGAGCCCCTTGGCTGCGGTGAAGTCCCTCGCCAGGTCGCCGCCCGTCCCGCCGAAAAGCATTCTCCACAGCTTCCGGAGCGCCCGCAGCAGGGCCCGTGCGAGCGCCCGCAAGCCGCGGGCCTCCGTCTCCCTCTCGGCCGTCCGCGTCTCGATGGTGGCCTTTGTGGTCATGGTGTCCTCCGTCCTGAGTGTGTGTCGTCCGATTGAAGCAGTCGTCGTTGAAAGTCAGAGGGCGAGCGCGGCTTGGGCGTTCTCGGTCGGCAGGGCGCCCTCGAAGATGCGGGCGCGCAGGGCTGGCGGCAGCTGTTTGCGGTGGGTGAAGAGAAGATGCAGGGCGTGGCTCGCCGCGCCCTGGTCGAGGGCGTCTCGCTCGGAGAGCACGTGGCCCGTCCACGACGTCGCTTGGCTCCAGCCGATACCGTTCCTGTCGCTCGCCCAGTCGGTGTCGAGAGCGGAGATGTATCGGCAGCCTTCGAGGACGGCCGTGCGGATGGCGGGATCCGCCGCCCTGGCGAACCAAACGGCCGGTGCCGGCCGAGATAGGCGGGTCTCCGCACGCTCGATGTTCGCCCCCGCGCCGTCGACCGCCCGCACCGCGGACTGCATGCACCGATGCGTCCACTCGCTGTCCTCGGCGAGCCGGCGGGCGTCGGTTAGGTGCCTGCCGAAAGCCCACTGCCGCCCGGCCAGCAGGGCCGTGAGTTCCTCGCGAATCGGTCCTGAAATTTTTTGGACCTCGGCGACCTCGGCGGCGTGGGCGGTCCGGCGAGCGGCGGCGCGCTCCTCGTCCTGTCGGGCGCGCTCGGTACGCTCGGCGGCGCCTGCGACGGCGGCATCGGCGACGGCGGCCTCCAGCGCGGCGAGGTCGACGTCGATGCCGTGGTCCCACCAGCACGCCCGCAGCTTTCCATCGTCGCTCGTGAGGTCCGTCCACGAGTAACCGGCCGCCACCATGGCCGGGCGGGCATGCCGGTAGGCATCGTCAAACGCGACGGTCGTGGGGGAGGCGACGTGCAGAGGCAGCCGGTCGGCGCGCCGGCGCTGGGTGCCGGCATCCTGAAACTGCATGCCGAAGTCGAGAGGGGGGCGGCGGGTCATGTCCTTGCTCGGGAAACCAGGGTTGCGGGCGGGGCGCCCGGTTCGCTCGTTAGCGCACAGACGAAATGTGCCACCCCGGCAGTATTCTTGCAAGTCCAATTAGGGAGGTAACGCGATATTGGAGAATGTAACGCTTTTCTTGAACTATGTAACGCTTTTCTATCTCAAATAATTTTGAGACGAATGCGAATGAGTGCTTGACGCGAACCTTCTGACATCTCACCTTTAGCTCATGCGCTTACCAGCCGGTCAGCGCGGGTGCTTAGAGGTGGCTGCGATGTCTAGAGGAGTGGTGAGGAGGGCACCGGTCGTGCCGGTGCCGGTCGAGGGGACGGCCGACGCCCTGGCGCGCCTTGAGGCGGCGATCGCCGAGGACGGCTCCGCGAAGGCGTGGGCGGCCCGTGTGGGGGTGAGCGACGTCTACGTGAGCGACGTCCGCCGCGGGGTCAGGAAGCCGGGCCCGGCCGTCCTGAGGGCGCTCGGTTTGAAGCTCGTCGTTCGCTACGAGCGTGAGGAGGCCTTGTCGTGAGAACGGTCGTACGTTGGCCCGACGCCGCGAAGGCGCGCGTCGCGCAGCTGTGGCTCGCCCGCGAGATGCCGGCCTGCCAGATCGCGGCGGTCATCTCCGCCGAGCACGGGATCGCCGCCACGAAGTCTGCGGTCATCGGGATCGCCCACCGCGCCGGCCTGTCTTACAAAGGCCGGCTCGCGACGTCGCCGATCCAGCCGCGGCGCATCGGCCCGCCCCCGAAGCGCGTCAGGAAGCCTCGCCCCCGCGCCGATGCCGCCCCGAAGCCGGCGCCCGCCCCACGCCCGAGGCCTGCGCCCGCCCTCCCGGCGCCGGTTCCCATGTCGCTGCGGATCCCCCTCGTCGAGATCAAGGACGGCTCCTGCCGCTTCATCGCGGACGACCCGAAGGCCGCGCCGGCGACATGCTGCGGCCATCCCACCGCGTCGGGCAGCCCGTGGTGCGACGGGCACCGAGCCGTCTGCACCGTGCCGACCGGCGCGCGGGCGTCGGCGTGGATCCCCTCCTTCCGCACCAGGAGGGCCGCATGACCCGCCCCGACGACTTCCACGTCAGCGTCCGCGACAGGCTGGTCTCAGCGCATGGCGTCGAGCGCTTCGATCCAAGGGCGCTCTATTTCACGATGTACGGCCCGAAGAGGATGCTGCCGACCGATTGGACCGAGCGGTCGCGCGCGTTCATGGAGATCCTCGGCAGGTACGGGTGGACGGAGCCAGCTCCGGGGCCGCGCGGTGGCCTCGGCTGGCGGATCCGGCCGGATCACCTCGCCGAGCTCAAAGCCGAGGAAGTCGCCGCCGATCGCCTGCAGGGTCCGCACCGTGCGGCCGCGGCAGCGATCTCAAGCCCCTATGCCACGACCACGCTCTGCGACGCCGACCGCACCGTAACGCTCTACTGGGGATGGCTGCCCGGCGGCTTGGACGCGGGCACCGTCGTCAAGCGAGTGCCGCTCCGCGATCTCCGGCGCCCCAGCAGCCGGACGCTCACGGCGCAGTGGCGCCACCACGCGAAGCTAACGTCGGCGGCCTCCTGGATCGATGCGCGGATAGCCCGGCTCTGCGAGCAGCGCGCCGCATCGTACGGGGAGATCGTCGACACGCTCCTGTCCTACGCGAAGAAGAAGGAGCCCGCCCTGTGACCGACCCCCTCAAGCCAGCCGCGGTCGCCTGCAAGGATGGCACCCGGTTCGCCGTCGAGGCTCTCGACGGCCGCCTCGTCGTCACGACGCCCTTCACCGATCCCCTCCGCGAGACGGCCGGCCTGGACCGCTTCGAGGCAGCTCGTCAGTGGCGCGCCGGCGTCCTGCGCCACGATGGCGTCCCGATCGACGTCGTGCGCGGCTACATCCGGGCGCACGGCGGCTACGAGGCGGCCGGCGCCGAGGCGCTGGAAGCCCTGAAGGCGGCGGGGCAGGGCGGTGGGGAGGCCGCCCCCGAGCGCCCTTTTCGGGAAGCACGTCCGACGCCGCGGCTACCGCCGGGGTCGAGGCCGGGGGTCACTGTGTGCACGCTCCCGGACGCCTGCGCCTGCAGCTAGACACCCTCACGCCGACGGTAATCCACGCGCGGCGCGTCGCGGCAATGCTCGATGCCAGCGTGCAGCCGCCGGTGGGGTTCGATGCACAGCGCCACTGGTTCCGCCGGTCCGGGCTAGCGGGCGTCGTCGCTGAGGACCTCGCCGTGGCGCGGACGCCGGAGTTCGCCAAGCACCCTCTTGCGGCCGAGGCCATGAGGCTCCACGCCCGCTTACTCAAGATAAAGCATCACGCGTGTAGCATGTATACGCGCGACTTCGTGACAAAGGACCTCAGCCACATCCGCGAATGGTGACTATAGCTTAACCCTGAAAGCTGTCGATCAATGCCCGCCTGGAAAACTCGCCCAATCACGCCCAACTTTCTGCCGTTCGGAGACAACGGGCTCACGTACGATCCGAAGCTCGTCGTCGAGACGCAGCGTGTGGCTGTCCTTACCGACCTTTTCGATGACCCCTTGCTGCAGGATGCTCCCCTTACGAAGCCCGCTCCCCTGACGAAGTTCGGTCGCGACTTGATCAAGAGCGGGACGGTAAAGGCATTCCGTGCCCGGCTTCCGGACGCAGTCGAGCACTGCGCTCTCGTAATCAAAATCGCTGTAGCGGAAACAGATGCTGGCAAAATCGTCTCCGCGTCGCCCGAGCGAGCGGCGCTCTACAGGCGGGATCGCTGGCTCATCGTGACTAGACGCGTCGTCGTCACCGCCCCTGGCTATGAAGACCGCGCTTTCAGCTCGCTCGCGGATCTCCTCGCCGGTACGACACACCGCAACGGGGAGCCGAAACCGTACCGCGCTCCTCCCGTCCATCAGGATGACATGGACGCACTCAGGCACCTCGCGCCCTAGCCCTCGGCGAGCACCGTCCCGATCGTGGCCCCGTCCGGGATGTCGCCTCGCACGGCCGGCCGAAACCGCGGGGCGGGGCAGCAACGGAAATAGGACAGCCCGACCGGCCGCTCGCCCGGCCGCAGATCGGCATTCACGCGGTCGACGGCGGCCTGCGTCTCGGCGATCGTCATCCCGATGCTGACGCGGCCGCACGACAGGCAGCAGACCGCGCCGGGCGGGGGATCGCTGAAGCTGTAGTCGCCCCGCATGTCAGGCGGCCTCGGCGAGCCGGTCGACCGCGGCGTCCCCGACCTCCCGGGCGGCGACGTCCGCGAGGAACGCCTGTATCTCTGGTACGGTCACCGGCCGGAAGCGCCAACAGTCGACGCCGACGTCACATGATCGGACGGTCGGCGGGATCGCCCCATGGGAGTGTCCATAGAGGTGAACCCGGCCGCGGTGCGCGTCCGGCCACGTGACATGGCAGTAGTGGCTCAGCCAGAGGTCGACCGGCGCCGGCATGCCGCGGTCTTGCACCGTCAGGCGCATCACGTCGTGGACGCCATCCCAGGAGAGGCGCTCGCCTCGCGCGTCGTGGTTCCCCCGGATGAGGGTCTTGCGCCCGTTGAGGCGTTCGAACACGGATCTGGCGTGGGCGAGGCTGCATCCGTACGCGAAGTCTCCGAGATGGAAGACCCGGTCGTCCCGGCACACGCGGTTGTTCCACATGCTGACGATGTGCTCGTCGTGCTCCTCAATGGTGGCGAAAGGTCGGGGCCGGGCCATCCGATCGGACAGCATCCCAGCATGTCCTACGTGGCTGTCTGATGTGAAGAAGGTCGGCATCGGGGAAGCCCCCTCGAATTCGGAACGCATGCCGCGGGTGTCCCTGCGGCGGGTGGCAGGCCTTCAGGCCGGCAAGCGTTTCGAGCGAGAGCGAGCGTGCGTCATGAGGGCATCCTGCACGACGAAGATTTCCTGTTCAAGGCCATCCCTCGAACAGCATTGGGAAATCCCTGGACTTGGGGGTTGCGCCCAGGCCATTTTGGCGATGTTTCGTTTACCGTCAGGTCTGCTTCGCCCTTGCAGTAATGCGATCTGAGGGCGAGAATCCCTGCATGCCAACTTTTCATCTCATAGTCGCGGAGTGGGACCCAAGCGAGGGCGCTTGGGCCGAGATCCGCGCGTCGCATGAGGACACGCTCCTCAGCCTAGAGACTGCCGTTTGGGCGCCTGAAATCGAGGGCCCCTTCGGCTTTCCCGTGTTTTCGACCTTCCAACTCCGTAGAGCGATAGACAACGGATCCCTCAAAGCCATGAAACCGGGTCACGCATATTTGACGACACGGCGAAACTTGAGGGAATGGAAGGAACAGTCATGGCACGCAAGCGTGAGGGCGCCAGCCTCCTCTACGAAGAGGATCGGAAGCAGTGGACTATCCGGGATTACGACCCAGCAACCGGCAAGCGCGTCAAGATCCGCCTCGACCGCGACAGTGTTAGAACTCGCGGAGAGGCTGAAAAGGCGTACGCGCTCCACATCGTAGAGCGGGACCGGAAGGCCGACGCGATCGCTCGCGAGCGCGCCATCGTTGCGCCCGACACCGACGACCCGGCAAACCAGGATCCGCGCCTCGTCTCGGTCGCGGCCGCGCTCGCCTTCTACCTGTCGGTCCTCGACCGGAAGGAGCAGGCGATTGAGGACAAGATCGGCGCGGGCGGCGGCGGGGGACGGTCGGCGGGCGGGAATGCCGCCCTCGCAGCGATCCACGTCGTCACGCTCCTCCGGCACTGGGGCGACAAGAAGCTCGCGCAGGTCCGCGGGCAGACGTGCCGGGCGTACGTCGTCGCCCGGACCGCCGAGCGCCACAGGCCGCGCGGCTCGAAGGGCCCCGGCAAGCCAATCAGCGAGCAAACCGCCCGGCGCGAGCTGCAGACGCTGAGCGCGGCGATCGGCGCCTGGCACCGGGAATTCACGCTCACGTCCCGTCCCGTCGTCTCGATGCCCGTGGCGGGGCAGGGACATCCGGACTGGCTGACCGAACGCGAGTACGCACGGCTCCTCCGCGTCGCCCAGGGCTGGCGTTGGATCTCGTCCGACCTGGCGACCGGGGAGCCCGAGTGGCAGCGGGCGCCCGACACGCCGTTCGTCGCGCAGTGGCGCGCGTCCGCCGGCGACGCCTTCATAGAGGACGACCACCTGGAGAGGTTCCTGGAGATCGGCTTCGCCACCGGCACCCGGTCCGGCGCCATCCTCGACACGCGCTGGGCGCGCCATCGTGTCGACGGCCACATGGACCTGACGGCTCGGACGTACCACCGCTGCGGCCCGGACGCGCCTTCGTCGCGAAAGAACCAGCCGCCATGCCGCATCCCTGACCGGCTCCTGCCCCGGCTTGTCGAGTGGCGCGAGGCGGACAGGAGGAAACTCCCGGACAGCACGCACGTCGTGCACGAGCGGGGCGCTGCCCTGTCGCGGGTCGACAAGGCGTTCGGGCGCCTCGCCGCGCTCGCCGGCCTGGACCGACGTGACATCGACGGCGTGATGCGCGTCGGCAACGCCGATCCGCGCGACGATCTCGGGATGCCTTCGCCCCACATCCTGCGGCACACCCGGGCGACCCTGCTCCTACAGGCGGGCGTCTCGCCCCGCGAGGTAGGCGAGTTTTTGGGCATGTCGACGAAGATGGTCGAGCGGGTCTACGGCCACCACCACGTCGAGTATCAGGCCCGCGCCGCGGCGGCCTGAGGGTGGGGCCGGAACGGGACCGGAAACGCCGGTCCCGGGACCAGATGGGGATGCACGGGGACCAACGGGAACGCACGGGATCGCACGGCAAGCCCCTGTCGCCGTTGCCGAAACGGGCCCTAGCCTTGGGGACCGGAATTCCCGGGGATTACGTTGACATGGTAGGGGTCACAGGTTCGATCCCTGTCGCGCCCACCATCACCCATCGGCGGTGATGGCGACGAAAAACGGCTCCCCTCGCGGGAGCCGTTTTCGTTTCCGGAACGGGCATGCGGTGAGCACCGGGTCACGCGCAGTCGGGACGGGCCGGCCTCACCCGACAGGGGTCGTTTCGAACCTCCGGCTCAATGCAGGTGGAACTCCCCGGAGACCGTCTTCAGCTCGGCGGGCTTGATCAGGCGACCGTGCATCACCCGCACCGAATGCAGCGGCCCGTCCAGCCGCTCCTGCCAGAAATCCAGGAACCGCTTCAGCTCGGGAAAGCGCGGGAAGAGGTCGAGCTGCTGCCAGATGAAGGTCTGGAGCAGGTGCGGGTGGTCGGGCAGGTGATACAGGATCTCGGCCGTGGTCAGGCCGTAACCTTCGAGCCGACGACGAAACTCCGATGACTGGGCCATGCGTCCACCTCGTCGAAGCACGGGCTCCCGACATGCTTCCGAACACGACCGACCCGTCGGGACGGGACCCGATCCGGTGCGGATCGGGCAGAGGGTCAGTCTGAGCAAGAAAGCTGCCGCCAAGCTTGCCGGGCGAGCGGGGCCGGCATCGGTGGCGGGCGAGGCCGCCGCAGGCCACCCGCCACCGGTGGCCTGCGCGCGCGTCATCCTTTCGGATCGATCCGCGGGCGAGCCCGTCAGCTCGCCTGGAGCGCCGCCTTCACCTTGGCCGGGGTGAACGGCACCGAGCGCAGGCGCACGCCGGTGGCGTCGAACAGGGCGTTGGAGATCGCCGAGGGGACGATGGCCGCCGACGGTTCGCCCGCCCCCCAGGGCTTCTCGCTCGGCCGGTCGATCAGGTCGGTCACGACCTGCGGCACGTCCGGGAAGGTGAGGATCGGGTAGCTCGCCCAGTCGAGGCTGGTGACGGCGCCCCGGTCGAAGGTCACCTCCTCCATCAGCACGCGGCTGAGCGTCTGGATGATGTTGCCGTCGATCTGGTTGCGCACCCCGTCCGGGTTGATGATCTGCCCGCAATCCTGGACGACGAAAAAGCGCGGCACCCGCACGCGGCCGGTGGCGCGCTCCACTTCGATTTCGGCGACCCCCGCGACGTAGGTGCGGTAGAGCTCGTACTTCACGTAGGAAATGCCGCGCCCGCGCAGCACGTCGCCGGAGGAATCCTTCACCGGCGAGGGCCGGGCCTGCCATTTGGCGAGTTCGGCCACGCGTTGCAGCACCTCGACGCCGCGCGGATCCTTCAGGGCGCGCAGGCGGTAGTCAAGCGGGTCGGCGCCGGCCGCCGCCGCGCATTCGTCGAGAAAGGCCTCGTTGGCGTAGGTGTTCTGCATCCGCCCCGGCGTACGGATCCAGGACGGCCGGAACGGCGTCGAGGCCAGCCGGTGACAGACCGTGCGGACGTTCGGGAAGGCGTAGGGGATCGCCGAGTTGTGGACGATGTTGCCCGGCGAGAGCGCCGTCTCGTGCGGCAGCCCGGCGAGGTCGGCGGCGACCAGCGGCACGTTACCGGCCCCGCCCTCGGGGATCAGGAACTGCGACGACCACGCCGCGACGTTGCCTTGCGCATCGAGCCCGGCCTTGAGATCGACCAGCGTCGGCGGGCCCTTCGGGTCCCAGCCGTGCTCGTCGGCGCGCGACCACTGCACCCGCACGGGACGACCGACCGCGCGGGACAGCAGCGCCGCATCGCCCGCCGCGTCCTCGTGGCCGTTGCGGCCGTAGCAGCCCGAGCCCTCGATATAGATGCAGCGCACGACCTCCGGCTTCAGCCCGGTCATCGCCGCGAGCTGCTTGCGCAGCGCGTGCGTCATCTGCGAGGCGGTCCAGCAGGTCAGCCGGCCGTCCTCGAACGCGGCGATGGCGCAGGAGGGCCCGATCGAGCCGTGGGTGTGGATGGCGAAGTCGTAACTCGCCTCCAGCACCTTCGCGGCCTGCCCCAGGGCCGCCTCGGCGTCGCCGGTGTTGCTGGTGACGTCGTCCTTGCTGACCTTGGTGGCGCGCACGTGCTGCCAGAGCTTGTCCTGTTCGGGCAGGCCGGCCCAGGACGACCACTTGGCCTTCAGGCGCTCGGCGGCCTTGATCGCCGCCCATTCCTTCTCGGCGACGACGGCCAGAAAGTTGCCCTCGCGCACCACCTTGATCAGGCCGGGCACATCGGCGACCGAGGCCTCGTCCACGCTCTCCAGGCTCGCGCCGATGGCGGGCGGGCGCACCACGCGGGCATGCACCATGCCGGGTACGCGGTAGTCCTGCATGTAGGTGAAGCGGCCGGTGATCTTATCCGGGATGTCGAGGCGGGGCACCGGCTTGCCGACGAGGGTGAAGGCCGCCGAATCCTTGATCCTGGCGGCGGGGTCCACCTTCAGGTCGAGGCGACCGTCCCTCACCAGTTCGGCATAGCTGATACCCTCGCCGCCGGCTTTGGGGCGCACGACGCCGCCCTCGCTGACGAGCGTCTCGGCCGGTACGCCGAGCCGTTCGCCCGCGAGCTGCACCAGCCGGGCGCGGGCGGTGGCCGCCGCCTGCCGGATCTCGACGCCGCCCTTCTGGACCGAGAGGCTGCCATAGGTCGGCCCCTGGTCGGGGGTCAGCGCCGTGTCGCCCTGAACCACGCTGACGCGGTCGAGGGGCAGGTCGAGTTCCTCCGCGGCGATCTGGGCGATGGCGGTCTGCACGCCGGTGCCGAGATCGACTTTACCGGAGTAGATCGTGGCGCGACCGTCGGCGCCGAGCGCCAGGAAGCTGTCGACCTGATCGGGGGCGACGGGCTTCGAAAAGCCGTCGGTCGGAACCGCCGGGAAGGTGGCTTGCGCCAGCGCGCCGCGGCCCGCCAGCGAGAAGCCGACCACGAGGGCGCCGCCCTGGAGCAACAGGTTGCGGCGGGAGAATGTGGGAGCGTTCATGGCGGTGGCCTCCCTCACAGCGTGCCGGCGGCGCGCTGGACGGCGCGCACGATCCGCAAGTGTGTGCCGCAGCGGCAGAGATTCTGCGCCAGCGCCTGTCGGATCGCCGCCTCGTCGGGCTTCGGCGTCTCGTTGAGGAGGGCGGCCGACTGCATGATCATGCCGTTGATGCAGTAGCCGCACTGCGCCGCCTGTTCCTCGATGAAGGCGACCTGCACGGGGTGCAGCCTGTCCGGCCCGCCGAGGCCTTCGAGGGTCACGATCTTCGCCTCCGGCTTCAGGCTGGAGACCGGCGTGACGCAGGAGCGCACCGCCTGCCCGTCGATATGCACCGTGCAGGAGCCGCATTGGCCGAGGCCGCAGCCGAAGCGGGGTCCGTGCAGGCCGAGATCGTCGCGCAGCACGTAGAGGAGCGGCGTGTCCGGATCGTCCACGCTCACGCGCGCCGCGCGCCCGTTCACGTCCAGCGACAGGTCCTGTCCCATGGCGCGTCTCCCTGGAATCGTTCTGGTATACAAGGCCTATACCCGCCGCATGGCCGCGGCAACGCGACCGATTCTCGGGTCATCGCGCTTCCGCCGGGCGGTCGAGGCGGGCGGCGAGCTGGTCGGCGAACTTGGCGGCGGCGACCGGCAGCAGGCGCCCACGCAGCTGCGCCAGCACGACGCTCATCGGGTCGAGGTCGCGGGCATCGACCGGGCGGCTGCGCAGGCGCGGATCGTCGGGGATGCCGCTCGCCACCTGAAAGCTGACGAGGCCTTCCCGCAGGACCATGGCCCGCAGGAATTCCAGCGAGCCGGATTCGACGGTGGCCCGCATCTCGACCCCGCGCCGGGCCAGGGCCTGCTCGATGTGGTGGCGGATGGCGAGGGAGCGGTCGGGCAGGGCGAGGGGATGGGCAAGGCAGTCGCGCAGGCGCACAGGGCCGCCCGACCCGGCCGAGGGTTCCACCAAGGGATGGTCCGCCCGCATCAGGGCGCAGACGGATTGCCCGCCGGCATGGAGCACGTGCAACTCCGCCGCGGGGGGCGGCTGGAGCACGAGGGCGAGGTCCGCCTCGAACGCCGTGAGGGCGGCCACCGCCTGCGCATGGTCGCGCACCTGCACCGTGAAGGCGACCTGGGGAAACTGCGCCCGGTAGGTCTCGACCGCCTCCGGGACGATGCGGGTGATGAAGGCCTGGGCGCAGGCCAGGGCGACGTGGCCGCGCCGCACGCCGGAGAGATCGGCGATCTGCGAGCGGACCCGGTCGAGATCCGCCGCCCGGTCGCGGATGTGGCGCACCAGCAATTCGCCGGCCGCGTTGAGGCGCATGCCCTGCGCCAGCCGCTCGAAGATCGGGGTGCCGAGTTCGTACTCGATGTCCTGGATCTGCCGGGTCAGCGCCGAGGGCGTGAGGGCGAGGCGTTCCGCCGCCCGCCTGACGGAGCCGCAGCGGGCGACCTCGGCGATGGCCGTGAGGCTGCGCAGGTGCTTCATCGATAGGGCTTCCGACACGGAAGCGCTGTTGCCCGGAATGCAACAGAGCGATCAAGGAATAGCACTCGCCGGCAACACCGTCGCCTCCTTAAGGTCGGCTCGAAGCTGCCGAGGACGGACCATGCTCGCCTTCCCGACCATCGCGGCCCTGCACGCCGCCTATGCCGACGGCGTCAGCCCGCGCGACATCCTGGCCGAGACCTATCGGCGGCTCGGACAGATCGACGATCCCGGAATCTTCCTCGCTCTGGTGCCGGAGGTCGAAGCCCAAGCCGCGGCCGAAGCGCTCGGGGCCTTCGACCCGGCGACGAAACCGCTCTGGGGCGTGCCCTTCGCGGCGAAGGACAATCTCGACGTCGCCGGCCTGCCCACCACCGCGGCCTGCCCGGATTTCACCTACTCCCCGGACGAGACCGCGCCCGCGGTGGCGCGGCTTTTGGCGGCGGGCGCGATCCTGATCGGCAAGACCAATCTCGATCAGTTCGCCACCGGCCTGGTCGGGATGCGCACGCCCTCTCCGGCCCCGCGCAACGCCCTGAACCCGGCCTGGGTGCCCGGCGGGTCGAGCAGCGGCTCGGCGGTCGCAGTGGCGCACGGGCTCGTCGCCTTCGCGCTCGGCACCGACACCGCCGGCTCCGGGCGGGTGCCGGCGGGGCTCAACAACGTGGTCGGCCTGAAACCCTCGCTCGGCACCGTGTCGAGCCGGGGCCTGCTGCCGGCCTGCCGGACGCTCGACACCGTCTCGGTCTTCGCCGGCACGGTGGCGGATGCCGACCGGGTCTTCCGCATCATGGCGGGCTACGACCCGGCCGACCCCTATTCCCGCGACCTGCCGCTCCCGGCCCAGCCCGCCGGCCTGCCGCCGGGCCTGCGCGTCGGCGTGCCGGAGGCGGGCAGCCGCCGGTTCGGCGGCGATCTCCTGTCGGAGGCCGCGTTCGACGCGGGACTCGCCGACCTCGCCGGATTGACTGGCCCGGCCGCGAAGGTCGATCTCGCCCCGCTCTTCGCGGCCGCGGCCCTGCTCTACGACGGCCCCTGGGTCGCCGAGCGCTATCAGGCGATCCGGTCGCTGATCGAGACGCGGCCCGAGGCGCTGCACCCGACCACCCGCGCGGTGATCGGCCGGGCCGCGGAGATCAGTGCCGCGGATGCCTTCGCCGGCCTCTACCGGCTGGCCGGGCTGCGCCGGGCCGCGGACGCCCTATGGGCCCGCATCGACGTGCTGGCGGTGCCGACCTATCCCCGGCCCGTCACCCGCGCCGAACTCGAGACCGATCCGATCGGACCCAACAGCGCGCTCGGGACCTACACCAACTTCGTCAACCTGCTCGATCTCTGCGCCCTGGCGGTCCCCGGCCGCTTCCGGGCGGATGGCGGACCGTCGGGCCTCACCCTGATCGCGCCGCGCGGCCGAGACGGGCTCGTCGCCGCCCTCGGCGCCCGCCTGCACGCGGCGGCGCGCGTCCCGATCGGCGCGAGCCGCGCAGCCGTGCCGAGCCCGGAACCCGGTCCGGCCTCAGCGGGACCGGGCGAGATCGAACTCGCGGTGATCGGCGCGCATCTCTCCGGCCTGCCCCTCAACGGCGAGTTGACCGGCCTCGGCGCGCGCTTCCTGCGAGCCGCAGAGACGCGGGCCGATTACCGGCTCTACGCGCTTCCGGGCGGACCGCCCCGGCGGCCGGGCCTGTTGCGCGTCACGGACGGCACGGGTGCGGCCATCGTCACAGAGGTCTGGGCTCTGGAGCCCGCTGCCTTCGGCCGGTTCGTGGCCGCCATCCCGGCCCCGCTCGGCATCGGCACCATGCGGCTCGCCGACGGCACCACCCCGAAGGGATTTCTGGTCGAGGCCGAAGGGATCGGCGGGGGCGAGGACATCACGGCCTTCGGCGGCTGGCGGCGCTACCTCGCGGAAGGGACCGCGACGTAACTCCCGGATGCTCGGTCCGGTCCACGCCTCATGCGAAGCCGGAAGAAGCGGAAGCTCCCCGGACGCGTCGAGATCGCGTCATCATGAATATCGCATCCAAGACGATCCATCGACTTGAATTGATGCATCGTCCTTCCCGAGAAGCCGGCGCCCCCGGTCGGCCCATTGCTCCGGCCATCGGGACCATGAACGCGCTTTGACGACCGATGTTGCGTACCGGCACTTGATTTATACCAAGCCGCATGCACCCCTCGACCGACAACAACCATCCTCGGGGGGAGATGGCGATGTCGGTCACGGTCTGCGGGATCGCCAGCTTCGGCATTCTGGCCCTGGCGTTCCTCATCTACGAAATCTGGACCGCCCCCTACGAGGATGGCAGCGACGCCGAGGCGCTGTTCGTGGAGGTCGACCGGCGGCTGGAGCGATGAGGCGCCGCCGCCGACCGGGCGCGGGTCAGTACACGTCGGCCTGATAGCGGCCCGCCTTCTTGAGAGCGGCGAGATAGGCCACCGCCTCGTCGGGGTTCTTGCCGCCGTGGCTGGCGGCGACGTCGATGATCGCCCGCTCCACGTCCTTGGCCATGCGCTTGGCATCGCCGCAAACGTAGAAATGGGCGCCGCCCTCCAGCCACTTCCACAGCTCGGCGCCGTTCTCGCGCATCCGGTCCTGCACGTAGGTCTTCTCCGAGCCGTCGCGCGACCAGGCGAGCGACAGACGGGTCAGCACACGCGCGTCCTTCAGGCCGTTCATCTCCTCCTTGTAAAAGAAGTCCGAGGCCTGCCGCTGGTGGCCGTAGAACAGCCAGTTGCGGCCCGGCGCCTGCGTGGCGGCACGCTCGCGCAGGAAGGCGCGGAACGGGGCGATGCCGGTGCCCGGCCCGCACATGATCACGTCTTTCGAGAGATCCTCCGGCAGCGCGAAGCCGTGCGCCTTCTGCAGGTAGATTTTTACTTTCGTCTGCTCGGGCAGGCGCTCGCCGAGATGGGTCGAGGCAACGCCGAGGCGAAGGCGGGAGCGGTGGTTGTAGCGCACCGCGTCCACCGTCAGCGAGACGCGACCGACATCCATCTTCGGCGAGGACGAGATCGAGTAGAGCCGCGGCTGCAGCTCGTCGAGGGCCTCGAGGAAGACTTCCGCGTCGGGCCGTGCGCCGGGGAACTTGTGGAGCGCGCCGAGCACGTCGAGATGGGCGGCGTCCCCGTCCGGGTCCTCGCCGGCGGCCAGAGCCTGTGCCTTCCTGCGCGCCTCGCCCGAGGTGAGGAGCGAGAGCAGCTGGTAGAGGTTGTCCGGCGCCGCGCCCAGCGCGTACTCGGTGAGCAGGCGGTCACGCAGCGTCTTACCGCCGATCTTGCGCTCGGGCCGGGCGCCGAGTTCGGCGATCACCGCATCGACCAGGGCCGGGGCGTTGGCCGGGAACAGCCCGAGGCTGTCGCCGACCTCGTAGGTGATCGGCGTGTCCTTCAGATCGATCTCGATATGCCACGTCTCCTTCTCGCCGCCCGGCGCGTTGAGCCGGGTGCGCGACAGGAACGTCGCCTCGACCGGGTTTTCGCGGCAATAGCCGAGCGGCCCGAGTTCCGGCTCCTTTTGGGGCGCATCGCCCCCCTCCGCTTTCGGCGCCGCCGCGCCGCCGCCCGAGGCGCCGAACTCCTCGTCCAGTCGCTTGAGCATGCGCAGGGTCTCCTTGCCGCCGGGCTGGCAAAGATTCAGGCGCTCCTCGCTCTTGAGGAAGATGGCGTTGGCGTAGTCGGCGCAATTGTAGCCGCACTGGCCGCAATCCTGCTGGGCCATGGCGGCCATCAGCTTCTGCGGCTCGGACTTGTCCTTGGCCAGCTCCATCCGGTCGGTCATCGGCATCGACGGGTCGTGCCAGGGCGCGTCGTCGTTGTCGGCCAGTTTCGGGCCGGTGGAGGGGGCCTCGCCCGGCGCCAGCGCGGTGGCACCTTCCACGGCGGGGCCGAGGAGCGCCGCGAAGTAGCCCGACAGCCAGGAGCGCTGGTCGGCGCTGAAGGGCGCGCTTTCCGGGATCAGGACAAGCGGGGGCGTGACGTGCTGGGTCATTGGCAGACCTGAAAATTCTGGCGGACCGTGATCCCCTCCCGCTTGTGGGGAGGGAGAGGGGTGGGGTGGTGCAGGAGGCACCGGGGCGCTCAATTCTGAACCGCCCCCACCTCCGGCTCCTCCCCACAAGGGGGAGGAGAGACTACGCCGCGGCCTTCAAGACCGGCTGTTCCTGGGCGGCGTCGCGCAGGGCCTCCGGCCCCTTGCGGGCGGTGAAGGACTGGAAGCTCTCGTCCTTGTTCTCGCGGAGCGCGAGGTAGGTCTTGAGCAGGGCCTCGACGCGGGCCGGCGCATCCTCTGCCTTCACGGCCTTCCAGATCTCGGTGCCGATCTTCGGGTTCTCGGCGAAACCGCCGCCGACGACGATGTCGTAGCCCTCGACCGTGTCGCCTTCCTCCGAAACCACCACCTTGGCGCCGATCAGGCCGATGTCGCCGATGTAGTGTTGGGCGCAGGAATGGTGGCAGCCGGTGAGGTGGACGTTCACCGGCACGTCGAGATCGGGCACCGCCCGCTCCACGTGGTCGGCGATGATCATCGCGTGGCCCTTGGTGTCGGAGGCCGCGAACTTACAGCCGCGGGCGCCGGTGCAGGCCACCAACCCGGAGCGGATGCCCGCGGCCTTCGTGGTGAGGCCGAGCGCTTCCACGCGGGCCTCGACCTCGGCGACCTTGGCGTCCGGCACGCCGGAAAAAATGAAGTTCTGCCAGACCGTCATGCGGAACTGGCCGTCGCCGCACTCGGCCGCGATCTTGGCCAGCCCGCGCATCTGGTCGGTGGTCATCTTGCCGACCGGGAGCACCACGCCGACCCAGTTCAGGCCGGGCTGAACCTGGGCGTGCACACCGACATGGCTGAAGCGGTCGGTCGGGCGGCGGGGCGCGACATGGGCAGGCTCGACCCGGTCGAGCTTACGCCCGAGCTTCTCCTCGACGGCGGCGATGTACTTGTCGAAGCCCCAGGCATCGAGGACGTACTTCATCCGGGCCTTGTTGCGGTTGGTCCGGTCGCCGTTCTCGATGAAGACCCGGATGATCGCGTCGGCGACCCGGTTGCAATCCTCGGGCTTGAGGACGATGCCGGTGTCGCGGGCCAGATCCCGGTGGCCCGAGATGCCGCCGAGCACGAGGCGCATCCAGACGCCCGGCGCGATTGCGGCGCCCTCCAACACTTCGACCGCCTGGAAGCCGATGTCGTTCGTCTCCTCCAGGGCCGGCGTCACGCCGCCGCCGTCGAAGGAGACGTTGAACTTGCGCGGCAGGCCGTAGAGCGAGCGGTCGTTGAGGATCCAGTTGTGCCAGGCCTTGGTGAGGGGCCGGGTATCCAGCAATTCCCGCGCGTCGATGCCGGCGGCCGGCGAGCCGGTGACGTTGCGGATGTTGTCGGCGCCCGCGCCCTGCGCGGTGAGGCCGAGATCGGTCAGCCCGTCGAGGAAGGGCTGGGCGTGCTCGGGCGCGATCTCGCGCACCTGCAGGCCGGCGCGGGTGGTGACGTGGCTGTAGCCGCCGCCATGGGCGTCCGCGAGGTCGGCGATGCCGGAGACCTGCCAGTGCTGGAGGATGCCGTTGGGCACCCGGATCCGGCACATGTAGGAGACTTGGTTCGGCGCAACCCAGAACATGCCGTGATAGCGCCAGCGGAAATTGTCCTCGGGCTTCGGAGCCTTGCCGGTGGCGGCCTCCGCCTTCAGGCGGTTGTGCCCGTCGAAGGGATTTTCCGCGCGCTTCCACTTCTCCTGGTCGCAGAGCTTGCCGCCCGCCTTCACGGTGGCGTCCTGCGCCTTGATGTGGATCGCGTCCGGGCCGGTCGGCTCGGTGACGCCACCCGCCGGGGCCTGTCCGATCGCCAGCCCGCCGGTCATCCGGGCGGCGGCGATTCCCGAGGCGAAGCCTTCGAGGTACCGCTTCTGCTCGGCGTTGAAATCGTCTGCCATCGCTGCCTCACTCACGCTGCGAGGGTTTTCGGGGCCGGGCCGAACATCAGGTCGTCCCGGTCGTTCGGATCGAGCGGCGTGCGGTCGCGGATGAGCGCCTTGCAGCGCGCCTGCTCGGAGATGTCGCCGACGAAGACCGCGCCCGCGAGGCACCCGTCGGCGATGATCAGCTTGCGGTAGAGGCCGGCGGCGGCATCGTGCATCACGACCGCCTCGGCGCCCTCCGGCGTGTCGACCACGCCCGCGGAGAACACCGGCAGGCCCGACACCTTCAGGCTCGTGGCAAGCGACGTGCCGTGATAGGCCGCCGCCTCGCCGACGAGGTGTCGCGCCAGCACCTCGGCCTGCTCGTAGGCGGGCTCGACGAGGCCGTAGACGGTGCCGCGATGCTCGGCGCATTCGCCGAGCGCGAACACGGCCGGGTCGGAGGTGGTCATCCGGTCGTCCACCGTGATGCCGCGCCCGCAGGCGAGCCCGCAGGATTGCGCCAAAACCGTCGAGGCGCGGATGCCGACCGACATCACCACGAGGTCGGCCGGGATCGTGCTGCCGTCCTTGAAACGCAGGCGCTCGACCTTTCCGTCCCCCTCGATGGCGGCGGTGTCGGCGGACAGCATCACCTTGACGCCGCGCGCCTCCATCGCGGCGCGCACGAGGCGGGCGGCCGTATGGTCGAGCTGGCGCTCCATGACCCGGTCCATGACGTGGACGAGCGTCGTGTCGACGCCGAGCCGGGCGAGGCCGACCGCGGCTTCCAGACCCAACAGGCCGCCGCCGATCACCACCGCCTTGGCGTGTTCGACCGCGGCCTTCCGGATCGCCGCCACGTCGGCGAAATCGCGAAACGTCAGCACGCCGGGCAGGTCGATGCCCGGCAGCGGCAGGCGGATCGGCAGCGAGCCCACCGCCAGGACCAGCCGGTCGTAGGGCAGGACATGCGCCTCGCCGACGATGGCCAGGCGGTTGACCCGATCGATCGCGGTGACCGGTGCGCCGGTGACGAGGCGGATGCCGTGTTCCGCGTACCAGGGGAGGGGACGGAAGCCGCAGGCGGCCTCGTCCACCTCGCCGCCCAGCAGCGAGGAGAGCAGCACCCGGTTATAGGCCGCCACCGGCTCGGCGCCGACCACCGTCACGTCGAACCGTCCCGGCGCCCGCTCGGTCAACCGCTCGAGGAAGCGGAGCGAGGCCATGCCGTTGCCGACGACGACGAGCCTCTCCTTTGCACTCACCTTGGCACGCATGGACCGGAGATCCTCGTCCTTACGCAGCCAGCGCCGGCTTGGCGTGGCGGGCGTAGAGGAACTCCAGCACCGCGGCGCGGGCGTGGACGTAGGTGGCGTCCTCCACCAGATCGAGGCGGCGGCGGGGCCGGGCCAGCGGCACGGGCAGGATCTCGCCGATGGTGGCGGAGGGCCCGTTCGTCATCATCACGATGCGGTCGGAGAGCAGCACCGCCTCGTCCACGTCGTGGGTGATCATGATGACGGTGTTTCTGAGCCGCGTCTGAATCTCCATGAGCTGGTCCTGAAGATGGGCGCGGGTCAGCGCGTCCAGCGCCCCGAACGGCTCGTCCATCAGCAGAACCGTCGGCTCCATGGCGAGCGCCCGGGCGATGCCGACGCGCTGCTTCATGCCGCCGGAGATCTCCGCCGGGCGCTTGTCGGCGGCGTGCATCATGTTCACCAGCGCGAGGTTGTGCTCGATCCATTCGGCCCGCTCGGCGCGGGTCTTCTTGCCCTTCGAGACCTTGTCGACGGCGAGCGCTACGTTCTCGCGCACGGTGAGCCAGGGCAGGAGCGAGTGGTTCTGGAACACCACCGCGCGGTCGGGGCCCGGCGCGTTCACTTCCTTGCCGTCGAGCAGCACGCCGCCGGTCGAGGCCTTGAGCAGACCGGCGACGATGTTGAGCACCGTGGACTTGCCGCAGCCCGAATGCCCGATGATCGAGACGAACTCGCCCTTGGCGATGTCGAGGTTCACGTCGCGGAGCACCTCGGAGGTCTTGCCGCCGCGGCGGAACGAGATGCCGACCTGGGAGAGGGAGAGATGAGCCATTGTGTCGCTCCTCAGGCTGCGCTGGTGCCGCGGGTGACGAGCACGCCGAGCCCCGCGACCAGCCGGTCGAGGACGAAGCCGATGAGCCCGACATAGACGAGGGCGACGATGATCTCGCTGATATGCGACGAGTTCCACGCGTCCCAGATGAAGAAGCCGATGCCGACGCCGCCGATCAGCATCTCGGCCGCGACGATGGCGAGCCAGGACAGGCCGACGCCGATGCGAAGACCGGTGAAGATGTACGGCGCCGCCGACGGCAGCATGATCTTGTAGAAGAACTCGATCGGGTTCAGCCGAATGACCGCGGCGACGTTGCGGTAATCCTGCGGGATGTTGCGGATGCCGACCGCAGTGTTGATGATAATCGGCCAGATCGAGGTGATGAAGATCACGAAGATCGCCGAGGGCTGGCCGTCGCGGAAGGCGGCGAGCGAGAGGGGGAGCCACGCCAGCGGCGGGATCGTGCGCAGCACCTGGAAGATCGGGTCGAGGCCGCGCATCGCCCATTCGGACTGACCCACCAGGGTGCCGAGCATCACGCCCGCGATCACGGCGAGCGAGAAGCCGAGCGCCACGCGCTGGAGGCTCGCCGTGATGTGCCAGAACAGGCCCTTGTCGGTGCCGCCGTTGTCGAAGAACGGATCGACGATGATGTCCCAGGCATCCGTCACCACCCGCGAGGGCGGCGGCAGGCCGGCGGTCGGGGAGGAGCACAGCACCTCCCATAGCAGCAGGAAGCCCGCCAGCACGACGACCGGCGGGACGATGCGGGCGGCGATCTGGCGGAATCCCGCGAGGGTCACGAAGGGCACGCGGGCCTTGGAGGCGGCGCGGGCGCGCGCGGCGGTCGAAAGGGTTGCTCCGGTGGCCATCACGCGACCTTCTTGATGCCGAGGCTGTTGAGGTAGGCGGCGGGGTCCGCCGGATCGAAGACCTTGCCGTCGAAGAAGGTCTCGGTCCCGCGCGAGGTCGAGGCGGGCGCGGAGACGCCGAGCGCCTTGGCCGCCTCGCGCCACAGATCCTCGCGGTTGACCTTGGCGATCAGCGCCTTGGTGTCGGTCTGCGCGTCGAACTTGCCCCAGCGGATGTCCTCGGTCAGGAACCAGAGGTCGTGCGACTGGTACGGGTACGAGGCGTTGTCGGCCCAGTACTTCATCATGACCGGGCTGTTCTCGACGACGCGGCCGGTACCGTAATCAAACTTGCCCTTCATCCGGTCGATCACGTCGGCGACCGGAACGTTGATCCACTGGCGCTTAGCGACGATGGCGGCGAGCTCGTCCCGGTTCTCCGGCTTCTCGCACCATTGCTGCGCCTCCATCACCGCCATCAGCAGCGCTTTGGCGGCATTGGGATACTTGTCGACGAAGGCCGCCCGCAGGGCGAACGACTTCTCGGGATGATCCTTCCACATCTCGCCGGTGGTGAGCGCCGTGTAGCCGATGCCCTGATTGATGAGCTGCGCGTTCCACGGCTCGCAGACGCAGAAGCAGTCCATCGTGCCGACCTTCATGTTCGCCACCATCTGGGCCGGCGGCACCACGATGGTCTCGATGTCCTTGTCCGGATCGATGCCGCCGGCAGCGAGCCAGTAGCGGATCCAGAGGTCGTGGGTGCCGCCGGGGAAGGTCATGGCGGCCTTGATCGCCTTGCCCGACGCCTTCTTGGCCTCCAAAGCCGTCTTGAACGGCTTGGTATCGAGGCCGATCTTCTTGTCGAGATACTCCTTGGCGACCGAGATGCACTGCCCGTTCAGGTTCAGCCGGGCCATGATGTACATCGGCACGGGCACGTTGTTCTGCGTCACCCGGCCGGCGGAGATCAGGTAGGGCATCGGCGTGAGGATGTGGGCGCCGTCGATGCCGTTGCCCTCGGAGCCGAGCACGAGGTTGTCGCGGGTCGTGCCCCAGGAGGCCTGCTTGAGCACTTCGGTGTCCGGCATGCCGTACTTGGCGAAGAGGCCCTTTTCCTTGGCGACGAACAGCGGGCCGGCATCGGTGAGCGCGATGAAGCCGAGCTTGGCCCCCTTCACCTCCGGCCCGGCGCCTTGCGCGAAGGCGCCCCCCGGCAGCGCGGCGCGGGCCGCGCCGGCGAGCGCCAGCGTGGCGGCGGCGCCCTTGAGGAGGCCGCGGCGGGTCGTGTTGCCGTGATCGATGCTCATCCGCTTCATTGTCCCCAGCGCGCCCTGAGCGCATGAAAAAAGCCGCCGTCCGGGATCGCCTGCGCGATCGAATCGTCGCGTGCGAAAGTCCGGATCAGCGGCTCTGCTGACGGTCGGGCGCGTCGTCGTTGACGGGCCTGTGCGAGGGGACTTGCAGGGTCCGTGCCAGATGGGTTGGGAGCGTCGAGCGTGCCGTCAGGACTGCCGGCTCACCCTCCTCCCCACCTGCGCGGAGAGGGGGACACGGGCGGCTGTCGCCCGTCATCGAATACCGCGGCGGCGATACTGCCTAGTTTGACGGCAATCGGTTTGCGCTGCACAAAAAGCAGGCGATCGGTGCCGGGATGCCTACGACCTCGCCAGCCTGCTCGGGAAAGCGCGGTCCGCCGCAGCGGCACAACCCGCCCTCAGCCGCCCGTCGCCTCATCGAACAAGTCGGGCCGGTAGAGCGCCGCCGCCCGCTCGGCCAAATCGTCCCCTTGCGCTTGCCCGCACGCCGCCATCTGCGCCGCGAACCACCGGGCATGGGCCGGGTCGGGCCGATAGACCGCCGCGTCGAGCCGCAGATAGGCCGGCGCGCGGCGCGACACGCCCGCGGCGTCGAGGATCAGGTCGCCGCCGAGCGTGCGGGCCAGGAGCGCGCGGTCGGGGCCGAGGCCGGCCTGTTCGGCCAGAAGTGCCGCAAGCGCCGGGCGGTTCGCCGGGTCGGCGCACCACAGGCCGGCGCGGTGGACGGCGCGGATCAGGGCGGGCGCGAAATCCGCGCCTTCGGCGGGCAGGGTCAGCACCTTCTCCGGGCAGTCGGGGGCGATGTCGCAGCCGAGCGCCGCGATGCGCCCGAGCCCGGACGCGACCGCGATGCTGTTCCACGGGGCGCCGACGCAGAACCCGTCGATCAGGCCGCGGCGCAGCGCGTCCACCGTGTCGGGCGGCGGCACAACGACGAGGCGCACATGTCCATCGAGATCGAGCCCGCCTGCTCGCGCGAACAGGCGCAGTTGATAGGAATGCGAGGAGAACGGATGGACCGTGCCGAGGGTCAGCGGCTGCCCCTCGGCGGCGCGGGCCCGCGCCAGAACGCCGAAGGCGGCGGCCACCTCGGGAAGCGCATCGCTCTCCGGCGCCATCGCGGCCCAGAGCGCGTTCGAGACGGTCAGCGCGTTGCCGTTGAGGTTGAGCGCCATCGGCACGCAGAGATCGGCCTGCGGTCCGGACAATCCGAGCGCGCTCGCAAGCGCCAGCGGCCCGAGCATGTGGGCGGCGTCGAGATGGCCCAATGCCAGCCGGTCGCGCAACGTCGCCCAGGACGGCTCGCGGGACAGCATGAGGTCGAGCCCCTCGTCGCGGGCGAAGCCGAGAACGGCGGCGGCGATCACCGGGGCGGCGTCCGCGAGCGGGACGTATCCGATCGTCAGCCTCATCCGAGCAGGTCCGCGGCGGTGACGATGGCGCGGGCGATGTCGACGATCTTGCGCTTCTCGTTCATGGCCTGACGCCGCAGCAGCTTGTAGGCTTCGTCCTCGCTCAGGGACTTGCGCGCCATGAGGATGCCCTTGGCCCGCTCGATCAGCTTGCGGTCGGCCAGTTCCGAACGCGCTTCCTCCAGCTCGCGCTGCAACCGGGCGAAGGCGTTGAAGCGCAGGATGGCGATGTCGAGGATCGAGCGGATGCGGTCGTTGCGCAGCCCGTCGACCACGTAGGCCGAGATGCCGGCATCGACGGCAGCCTGCATCATGGTCTGGTCGGAGCGGTCGACGAACATCGCCACCGGCCGCTCGGCCTGCCGCGACAGGCCGGACATCTGCTCCAGCACGTCCCGGCTCGGGCTCTCCAGATGGACCACGATCACGTCGGGCTTGAGCGCGGCGACGCGGGCCTGCAGGCCCGGCCCGTCGGGAATGACCGCGACATGCTCCACCCCGGAGGCGCGCAGGCCCTCCTCCAGGATCGCCGCGCGGGCGGGGCTCGGGTCGATCACGGCGACGGTAAGGCTGGTCTCGGTCATCGAGGCCCGGGTTCCGAGGGGTCCGGTGGTCGGGGGAGGCAAGCGATATGCCCGCTCTGCGCGAAATCTGCGCGATTCCGTAACGATTCCGAAAAGCGTCGGCCCCGCTTCTGCCGCAAACCGGGCCGTACACTCAAGCCGAACGCGACGTCTTGGGAGGGCTCATGCGCACCGTCGATCCGCTCCGTCAACCGGATGGAGCCGCGACGCATCGGTCGGTGGTGCCGCCCTTCCTGCCGACGCTCGGCCTCGCCCTCGTCGCCGGCCTGCTCTCCTTCGTCTGCCACGAGCCGGCCGAGGCACCGAAAGCCGCGCCGGAGCGTCCGCCGGTCCTGTCGCTGGCGCCGGGCCTCTCGCCCTTCGATCCCGGCCGCGCGCTGCTGACCGCCGAACTCGATCCGGTGCCCGCGAGCGAGGCCTTCGCCCGCCTGACGCCGCTGGTGACCGGCAGCATCGACTCTGCCCCCCATGCCTCCCGCCCGGCGCGATTCGCCAACACCAGCCGCTCCGATCGCCGCAAGGCGCCGCCGAGCCGGATCGCGGTCGGTCACCCGGCCGCCGGCCAGGCGCCGGCCGCGACCCAGGCCGCCGCCAAATCCGTCCCGGTGCCGCCGCCCTTCGCCGAGGTCGAGGCCGAGAACAGCCGCTTCCTGCCCCGCGACGCGCTGCCCTTCGCCGACACGGCGGACGCCGTGCTCGATGCCGCCCGCGGCCTCGGCACCCGCGTGACGACCCTCGGCAGCTCGGTCAGCACGATGGTGACGGCGCTCCGCTAGGCGGAGCCGACCTCTGCGCCGGCCGCAGCCCCGCCCGGCGGACGGGCCGGTTTTTCGCATTTGCTGGGTTCGGCGCCTTGCGAAGCGCGGCGTTCGCGCCACTTCGCCGGATCAGCGCGTCAGCGCCCCCGAAGCGAGACCCGCGGCCCGCATCCCCCCGTGCCGTCCGGCTCGAAGGACCGGACGGAGGCCCCAAGGATGGCGGGACGGATCGAGGATTACGCCCTGATCGGCGACGGGCGCACGGCGGCGCTCGTCGGGCGCGACGGCAGCATCGACTGGCTGTGCATGCCGCGCTTCGACGCCGCCGCCCTGTTCGCGAGTCTGCTCGGCACGCAGGAGCACGGCTTCTGGAAGCTCGCGCCGACAGCCGAGGGCGCCGAGCATTCCTGGCGCTACCGCGGCGGCTCGCTCGTCCTGGAGACGACGCACAGGACCCGCGAGGGCGAGGTGCGGGTGACCGACTTCATGCCGGTCGGCGACGGCAGCCACGTCATCCGCCTCGTCGAGGGCGTGCGCGGGCGCATGGCCATGCGCATGGATCTGGCCGTGCGGTTCGATTACGGCTCGGCGGTGCCGTGGGTGTCGCGCAGCGAACTCGGCGACCTGCGCGCCATCTCCGGCCCCCATAAGGTGGTGCTGCGCACCAACGCGCCCTTACGCGGCTCGACCCACCAGACCACGGTCTCGGAATTCACCGTCTACAAGGGCGACGCGATCCGCTTCGTGCTGAGTTACGGCGCCTCGCACGAGGACGATCCGCCGCCGATCGAGCCGTATCGCTGGCTCGACGACACCAACCGGTTCTGGCGCGACTGGTCGAACCGCTGCACCCTGAAGACGCCATGGGACGACATCCTCCGCCGCTCGCTGCTGACGCTGAAGGCGCTGATCTACCGCCCGACCGGCGGGATCGTGGCCGCCCCCACCACCTCGCTGCCCGAGGATCTCGGCGGGGTGCGCAACTGGGATTACCGCTTCTGCTGGCTGCGCGATTCGACCTTCACGCTGCTGGCGCTGATGGATTCGGGCTATATCGACGAGGCGCGCGCGTGGCGCGACTGGCTGACCCGCGCGGTCGCCGGCAACCCGGAGCAGGCGCACATCCTCTACGGAATCGGCGGCGAGCGGCTCCTGCCGGAGATCGAACTCGACTGGCTGCCCGGCTACGAGGGCTCGAAGCCCGTGCGCGTCGGCAACGCGGCGATCGCCCAGTTCCAGCTCGACGTCTACGGCGAATTGTTCGATGCCTTGTTCCAGGCCCGCGCCCGCGGCATGTCCGACGACAAGGAGGGGCGCCGCGTCGGCCAGGCGCTCATCAAGCATCTGGAACGGGTCTGGCGCGAGCCCGACGAGGGCATCTGGGAGGTGCGCGGCGGGCGGCGCCACTTCGTTCACTCGAAGGTGATGGCCTGGGTCGCCTTCGACCGGGCGGTGCGCAGCGTCGAGACCTTCCGCAAGGACGACCCGACCGCCGCCGAACTGCCGGTCCATCACTGGCGCACGATCCGCGACGAGATCCACGCCGAGGTGTGCGAGCACGGCTTCGATCCTGAGCTGAACAGCTTCGTCCAGAGCTACGGCAGCAAGGCGCTCGACGCGAGCGTGCTGCTGATCGCCCATATGGGCTTTCTGCCGCAGGACGATCCGCGCGTGATCGGGACCGTCGCGGCCGTCGAGAGGCACCTGATGCGCGACGGTTTCGTCCTGCGCTACGAGACGGAAGGGCAGGACGCCGACGGCCTGCCGGGCAACGAGGGCGCCTTCCTGCCCTGCAGTTTCTGGTACGCCGACAACCTGATCGGCCTCGGCCGCTGCGAGGAGGCCCGCGCCCTGATCGAGCGCCTGATCGGCATCTGCAACGACCTCGGCTTGGTCTCCGAGGAGTACGACGTGCGCGCCAAACGGCAGGTGGGCAACTTCCCCCAGGCGTTCACGCATGTTGCGCTCGTCAACACGATCCTCAATTACAGCCGTGCGACCGGACCTGCGAAGGAACGGGGCGGCGGCGCGGACCATTCCGAGTCGGAGACAGGCGAATCCATCGCGGCGCAATAGGTGGCCCCAAAAGGGCGCTGATGGCTCCCTGGCCGATGGAAGCGAGAGAGACGGAAGACTGATGAGCGGTGCAGATACGAGCCCGAAGGCGGCCCTGAGCGAGGGCGACAAGCTCGCGATCGACACGATCCGGACGCTGGCCATCGACGCGGTGCAGAAGGCGAATTCGGGGCATCCCGGCGCGCCGATGGCGCTGGCGCCCGTGGCCTACACCCTGTGGAACCGGTATCTGCGCTACGATCCGGCCCACCCGCATTGGCCGAACCGCGACCGGTTCGTGCTCTCGGCCGGCCACGCCTCGATGCTGCTCTACGCGCTGCTGCATCTCGCCCGCGTCGCCGAGAAGGACGGCGCGAACGCCCCGGCCATCTCCCTGGATGATATCAAAAAATTCCGGCAGCTCGACAGCCGCACGCCGGGGCATCCCGAGTACCACTTCACCACCGGCGTCGAGACCACCACCGGCCCCCTCGGCCAGGGGGTGGCGAACTCGGTCGGCATGGCGATCGGCGGGCGCTTCAAGGGCGAGCGCATGAACCGGCCCGACCTGCCGCTGTTCGACTACAACGTCTACGCCATCTGCTCCGACGGCGACCTGATGGAGGGCGTCAGCCAGGAGGCCGCCTCGATCGCCGGGCACCTGCGCCTGTCGAACCTGTGCTGGATCTACGACAACAACACCATCACGATCGAGGGCCACACCGAGTTGGCCTTCTCGGAGGAGGTCGCGACCCGCTTCCTCGCTTACGGCTGGCAGGTGCTGCGCGTCGCCGACGCCAACGACACCCACGCCATCGCCGCGGCGCTCGAGACCTTCCTCCAGTCGAGCGACCGCCCGACCCTGATCGTCGTCAACTCGATCATCGGCTACGGCGCGCCCAAGAAGCAGAACACCTCGAAGGCCCACTCCGACGCGCTCGGCGAGGACGAGGTGAAGGGCGCCAAGCGCGCCTATGGCTGGCCGGAGGACGCGCAGTTCCTCGTGCCGGACGGCGTCTACGACACCTTCGCCGACGGCATCGGCAAGCGCGGCGCCGCGCTCTACGACCAATGGGAAGGCTTCTTCAAGGCCGCCAAGGCGGCCGACCCGGAGCATGCCGAGGAGCTGTCCGCCTTCCTCGAAGGCCGCCTGCCCAAGGGCTGGGATAAGGACATCCCCGTGTTCGAGCCCGACGCCAAGGGCCTCGCCACCCGTGAATCCTCGGGCAAGGTCTTGAACGCCATCGCCCAGCACGTGCCGTTCGTGCTCGGCGGCTCGGCCGACCTCGCGCCGTCGAACAAGTCGAACCTCACCTTCGAGGGGGCGGGCTCGCTCACCCCGTTCGAGCCGGGCGGGCGCAACATCCATTTCGGCGTGCGCGAGCATGCCATGGGCTCGATCGTGAACGGCCTGGGCCTCGTGGGCCTCAGGGCCTACGGCGCGACCTTCCTGGTCTTCGCCGACTACATGCGCCCGCCGATCCGGCTCGCCGCACTGATGGAGCTGCCGGTCTTCCACATCTTCACCCACGACTCGATCGGCGTGGGCGAGGACGGGCCGACCCACCAGCCGGTGGAGCAATTGCTGTCGCTGCGCTGCATCCCCGGCCTCGTGACGATCCGCCCGGGCGACGCCAACGAGGTGGCGGAGGCCTACCGGGTCATCTTCTCGTTGAAGGACCAGCCGGCGGTGCTGGCGCTCTCGCGTCAGCCGCTGCCGACCCTCGACCGGACGAAGTATGCGCCGGCCTCCGGCACCGCCAAGGGCGCCTACGTGCTGGCCGATTGCGACGGCACCCCCGACGTGATCCTGATCGGCACCGGCTCGGAGGTGCAGCTCTGCGTCTCGGCCTACGAGACGCTGAAGGGCGAGGGCGTGAAGGCGCGCGTGGTCTCGATGCCGTCCTGGGACCTGTTCGAGCGTCAGGATCAGGCCTACCGCGACAGCGTGCTGCCGCCCGACGTGCTCGGCCGCGTCGCGGTGGAGCAGGGCAGCGTGATCGGCTGGGATCGCTACGCCGGCTCCACGGGCGCCATCGTCGGCATGCACACCTTCGGCGCCTCGGCCCCGATCAAGGACCTGCTCGGCAAGTTCGGCTTCACCGCCGAGAAGGTGCTGGACGCCGCCCGCGCGCAGGCGAAGCGGGCCAAGAAGTAAGGCACAAGGCCCCCCGATCGCCGAAAAAGGCGTTCTCCTCCCCCTTGTGGGGAGGAGGTAGGAGGTGAAGGTGGCTCAGGATGGGGCGGGGCGGTGCCGTCTGCCCGACCCCCACCCCGAACCCCTCCCCACAAGAGGGAGGGGACCCGCGCTCGACGCGGTAACCGTCAGCCCGCCTTTGTCTTGCGGGCCGCGGGCTTCGCCGCTGCCTTGGCCGCACCCGCCTTCGCAGGCGTCTTCCGCGCCGCGGGCTTCTTCGCCTTCGGTGCGGCGTCCGCCGAATCCGCGGCCTTCGCCGTCGTCTTCCGCGCCGCCGTCTTGCGCACCGGCTTCTTGCCGCCGCCGGCCGCGCGCTTGGCCTCGATCAGCTCGATCGCCTGCGCCAGCGTCAGGTTCTCGGCCGATACCGACTTCGGCAGCGTGGCGTTGACCGAGCCGTCGCTGACATAGGGGCCGTACTTGCCGGCCTTGACCACGAGGTCGAGCCCACCCGGATCCTTGCCGACGACCCGGCCCGGATCGGCCGCACCCCGGCCGCCGCGCCCGCCGCCCTGCTCCTTGGCGACGATGAGGTCGATGGCCCGATTCGCCCCGACCTCCAGCACGTCGTCGTCCTTGCCCAGATTGGCGTAGGTCTTCCCGTGCTGCACGTAGGGGCCGTAGCGGCCGATATTGGCCAGGATCGGCTCGCCGGTCTCGGGGTGCTTGGCCACCTCGCGCGGCAGCGACAGCAGCTTGAGCGCCACTTCGAGGGTGACGGAGGACGGCGTCATGCCCTTGGCGAGGGAGGAGCGCTTGGGCTTCTCCGCCCCCTTCTCGGCCGAGGCCTCGCCGAGCTGCACGAACGGGCCGAACCGGCCGTCGCGGAGGCTGACCGGCAGGCCCGTCGCCGGATCCTCGCCCAGCACCCGCACGCCCGGCTGGCCGCCCTCACCGGACGTGCCGTCGCCCTCGCCCTCGACCGCGGAGGCCGAGAGCTGGCGGGTGTATTTGCATTCGGGGTAGTTCGAGCAGCCGATGAAGGCGCCGAACTTGCCGAGCTTGAGCGAGAGCTGGCCCGCGCCGCAGGTCGGGCAACTGCGCGGGTCCGAGCCGTCGCCCTTGTCGGGGAAGATGTGCGGCCCGAGCAGGCCGTTGAGCGCCTCCAGCACCTCGGCGACGCGCAACTCCTTGGTGCCGCCGATGGCCGCGGAAAAGTCGCGCCAGAAGTCGCGCAGCACCGCCCGCCAGTCGATCTCGGCATTCGAGACCCGGTCGAGCTGTTCCTCCAGGCTCGCGGTGAAATCGTACTCGACGTAGCGCTTGAAGAAGCTTTCGAGGAAGCCGGTGACGAGGCGACCCTTGTCCTCCGGCTGGAGGCGCTTCTTCTCGATCTTGACGTATTCGCGATCGCGCAGGGTCTGCAGCACCGCCGCGTAGGTCGAGGGCCGGCCGATGCCGAGTTCCTCCATCCGCTTCACGAGGCTGGCCTCGGAATAGCGCGGCGGCGGCTCGGTGAAATGCTGGGTCGAGGCGATGCGCTCGCGCTTGAGCGGATCGTTCGCCTTCATCGCGGGCAGGCGCTTGCCGTCCTCGTCCTCCTCGTCGTCCTTGCCCTCCTGATAGAGCGCGAGGAAGCCGTCGAAGGTCACGACCTGACCGGTGGCGCGAAGCTCCAGATGGCGCGGCCCGACCTTGGCGGCGATGTCGACGGTGGTGCGCTCGAACTCGGCCGATTCCATCTGGCTCGCCACGGTGCGGGTCCAGATCAGCTCGTAGAGCTTGGCCTGCTCCGGTTCGAGGAAGCGGGCGACCGATTTCGGCAGCCGGCCCATATCGGTCGGGCGCACGGCCTCGTGGGCCTCCTGCGCGTTCTTGGCCTTCACCGAGTACTTGCGCGGCGCGCCCGGCACGTACTTGTCGCCGAATTCCTTGCCGATCACCCGGCGGGCATCGGCGATCGCCTCCGGCGCCATGTCGACGCCGTCGGTCCGCATGTAGGTGATGATGCCCACCGTCTCGCCGCCGACATCGACGCCCTCGTAGAGCTTCTGGGCGACCCGCATGGTCTGGGCCGGCGCCATCCCGAGCTTGCGGGAGGCCTCCTGCTGGAGCGTCGAAGTCGTGAAGGGCGGCTGCGGATGGCGCTTGGCGGGCTTGGCCTCGACCGACGCGACCTGGAAGGTCGCGAGTTCGAGATCGCGCTTGAAGGCCGCCGCCTCCTCGCCGTTGCCGATGTCGAGGCGCTGGATGCGCTTGCCGTCGGCGCCCACGAGCCGAGCTTCGAACACGCCGCCCTTCTCGGTCGAGAGCGTGGCCACCAGCGACCAGTACTCGCGCGGCTTGAACCGCTCGATCTCCATCTCGCGCTCGACCACGAGGCGAAGCGCCACCGACTGCACGCGGCCCGCCGACTTCGCGCCGGGGAGCTTGCGCCACAGCACGGGGGAGAGGTTGAAGCCGACGAGGTAATCGAGGGCGCGCCGGGCGAGATAGGCATCGACCAGCGCCTGATCGATCTCGCGGGGCTTGCGCATCGCCGCATCGACCGACGCCTTGGTGATGGCGTTGAAGGTCACCCGCTCGACCGGGATCCCCTTGAGCACCTTCTTGGCGTTGAGCGCCTCGATGACGTGCCAGGAGATCGCCTCGCCCTCGCGATCCGGGTCGGTGGCGAGGATCAGCTTCTCCGCGCCCTTCACGGCGCGGGCGATCTCGGAGACGCGCTTCGAACCGCGATCCTCAAGCTCCCAGATCATCGCGAAATCGGCCTCCGGATCGACCGAGCCGTCCTTGGCCGGCAGATCGCGGATGTGACCGAAGGAGGCCAGAACCTCGTAGTCGCTCCCCAGGTACTTGTTGATCGTCTTGGCCTTGGCCGGCGACTCGACGACGACGACTTTCATGAACCTCTGCCTCTCGCCAGAGCCTCACCGCGGGGACGGTTTTGGGGATCAAACGCCGACCGGACATCCGTCGACGGCCGGGGCTCGCGCCGCGCAGAAGTGGGTGACCGGGGCCGGGTTGTCAAATCGGCACTCGGGCCGGACGCGGGCTCAGATCCCCGCGTACCATTCGTAGCCGCGGTCCTCCCAGTAACCGCCGCCGTCCTCGCCGACACCCTTGAGCGTGTCCCGCACCTCGATCCGCATGAGGTACTTGGCCTGCTTGTAGCCGAGCTGGCGCTCGACCCTGAGACGCAGCGGCGCACCGTTCGAGACCGGCAGCGCCTTGCCGTTCAGGTCGTAGGCCAGGATGGTCTGCGGGTGGTAGGCGTCGGTGAGGTCGATGCTCTCGTAGTAGCGGATCGGAATCCCCTTGGGCTCCTCCGGGTCCGGCGCCTCGGCCCCGGCGGCCTTCGAGTCGCTGGCTTGGTTCTCCTCGCCCTCCGTGCGGGCGGTCATGTCCGGGTTGGTGGTCTCGGTGTCGCCGCTCATCGCGAATTCCATCGTGTCGGCGCAGTGGAACACGACGTAGCGCGCCTGCGGCTTCAGACCGGCGCGCTTCAGGACCTCGGCCAGCGGCACGCCGGTCCACTTGCCGATGGCACTCCAGCCCTCGACGCAGTCGTGGCGCGTGGTCTGGGTGCGGGCCGGCATGGCCCGCAGGTCGGCGAGCGAGAAGGCCTGCGGGGTCTCGACGAGACCGTCCACTCGCAGCTTCCAATCCTCGAAGTTCTTCGAAGCCAGCGTCTTGTAGTCCCGGTCCTGCGGGTCGATCGTCCCGTTCGGCTTGAACCAGGGCGAGATGTCCGAATCCGGAAATTCCTTGGCGAGCGATGCCGGCGTCAGCAGCAGGCGCTGGACGTAGAGGTTGGCGTCCTCGCCGAGCTTGAGCGTCTGGCGGCCCCGCGGCGTCACGGCGAAGCGGTCGCAGCCGCCGAGCGCCGAGACGCCGAAGAGGCCCGCGGCGGCGGTGAGGAAGCCGCGCCGATGGGGGAGGGGACGAGCGAGGCGGCGCATCATCGGATCTCTTCCGGGCCGGCGGGCAACTTGCGGCGCTCGATGACGTACCAGCCGGTCAGCATGCTGCGCATGTTGTTCCACAGGCCGGAGGCGAGCACGAGCAGGACGTGGACGATCACGAACAGCACCAAGAGGTTCGTGACGATGAAGTGGACGGTCCGGGCCGATTGGCGCCCGCCGAACAGGTTGGGCAGCGGCACCACGGCGTTGAATCCGGGCGACATCGACAGGCCCGTGAGCAGCATCAGCGGCAGCAGCCCAAGCACCACGACGAGATAGGTGAGCTTCTGCAGCACGTTGTAGCGCTTGGCCTCGTCGCCTTGCGCGAAGTGCAGCGTCAGGTGCTCGCGGATCGAGGCGCCAAGCCCCCGCATCTGGTCGCCGTCGGGGATGATGCGGCGGCGCAACTGGCCGCTGCCGATGCCGTAGAGGAGGTAGATCAGCCCGTTGATCACGAAGGCCCAGGCGAACAGGAAGTGCCAGCGCCGGCCCGTGGCGAGGTCCTGATGCGCCGGCAGCGTCGCCCAGGACGGAAAGGCGCGGCCCGTCGCCTCGCCGTTGTGGTTCGACAGCCCCAGCCAGCCGGTGGTGTCGAAGGACTTGCCGGCGACGTAAGTGACGCCGCGCGCCGAGCCGTCGTCGCGCTGGTCGTCGGTGATGGCCACGAACGGCTTGTCGAAGGTCGAAGCCGCGCCCCAGTACAGCGCCGGATGGGCGTTGAAGATCTGCAGCCCGCTCATCAGCAGGACCGCGAGGCAGACCACGTTGATCCAGTGCGCGAGCCGGATCACCAGGGGATGGCGGAACATCCAGCGGCGGCGCACGGTCTCGACGACCTCGCCCTTTCCCAGGGCGCTCTTGCCATGAGCGCCCTTGCCGTGAGCGCCCTTGCCTAGGGCGTCCTTGCCCAACGCGGTTCCTGCGGCCACGGCGGCGTTCCTCGTCCCGGTCACACGACAACGCCCGCCCGGTCGAACCGGACGGGCGCTTTCAAACTAACTCGGCGCGGGGCGCCGGGCGAGAAGACTACATGCCGCCCTGGCCGCTCATGCCACCCTGGGCGCCCATGCCGCCCTGCGAATCCATCCCGGAGTTCATCCGCTTGGACCGCATCATCTTCTTGCTCTTCATGGGCTTCTTCATCTTCTTGGAGCTGCGCTTCATCGGGCGCTGCGCCTGGCCCATGTCGTCGCCCATCTGGCCCTGCTGCATCTGGCCGCCCATCTGGCCACCCATGCTCGGGTCGGCTCCGGGCTGCATGCCCTGCGCGAAGGCTCCCGACGACAGGCCGAGCCCGAGCGAGAGGGCGCCGGCCGTGAGGAGAAGTCGAGCGTTCATGGCATTCCTTTCGGTTCGGCGAACGGGGCGGTTCGGGGCGTGACCGCACCCGAGCCGCCGTGCTCGCGGACAGGCTGGCAACGGGCGGACCGCCGAAACGTTCAAAATTTCCTCGTTCACGGCCTCGCGAGCATCAGAAAATTCTCTTCATCGCGACCGGGATGAAGGACATCTCCCGAGCGTGCGCGCAGGAACCGGGACCATGCCCGAAGGGCGCCTTGCCGGGGCCTTCGCCCCCCCCTATAGCCACGGCGGACGCCGGAACCGCAGCATGACCGCCGAGATCGCACCCGCCTTCCCGCACCGTCACCTGCTCGGCATCGAGGGCCTGAGCCGGCCGGACATCGAGGCCCTGCTCGCCCGCGCCGACGATGCGGTGGCCCTGTCGCGCCAGGTCGAGAAGAAGCGCAACGTCCTGCGCGGCCGCACCCAGATCAACCTGTTCTTCGAGCCCTCGACGCGGACGCAATCCTCGTTCGAACTCGCCGGCAAGAGGCTCGGCGCCGACGTGATGAACATGTCGGTCGCTTCCTCCTCGGTGAAGAAGGGCGAGACCCTGATCGACACCGCCGCGACGCTCAACGCCATGCGGCCCGACATCATCGTGGTGCGCCACCATTCCGCGGGCGCCGTGCATCTCCTCGCCCGCAAGGTCGATTGCGCCGTCGTCAACGCGGGCGACGGCGCCCATGAGCATCCGACCCAGGCGCTCCTCGACGCGCTCACGATCCGCCGCAACAAGGGCGGCATCGAGGGCCTCACCGTGGCGATCTGCGGCGACGTCCTGCATTCGCGGGTCGCGCGCTCCAACATCCTCCTGCTCAACGCGCTCGGCGCGCGGGTGCGGGTGATCGGCCCCTCGACGCTGCTGCCGACCGGCGTCGCCCGCTTGGGTGTCGAGGTGTTCACGAACATGCGCGAGGGGTTGAAGGGCTGCGACATCGTCATGATGCTGCGCCTTCAGCGCGAGCGCATGAACGGCTCCTTCGTCCCCTCGGTGAAGGAGTACTTCCGCTATTACGGCCTCGACAGTGAGAAGCTGGCGCTCGCCAAGCCCGACGCCCTGGTGATGCATCCGGGTCCGATGAACCGCGGCGTCGAGATCTCCTCCGAAATCGCCGACGGAGCGCAATCGCTCATCCGCGAGCAGGTCGAGATGGGCGTGGCGGTGCGCATGGCCGTGCTCGAAGCCCTGGCGACCCATCTCCCGAACGGCTGATTCTTTTCTTCTCAGCCTCGACGCGTCGGGCTGAGGGCGTTCGACGGCCCCCGGCGGCCCGATTCACGTGATGACGTTCCCGTGCGTCACCGTCTGCTCGACCGTGATTCCCGGCGGCCGGTAGCGGTCGGCGTTGGCCACGCCCACCGCCACGACCTCGCAGGCCAGGATCAGCATCAGCACGTGACGACGGTTCAACCGGCGACGCGCCAGCTTGCGGCGGGGCGCGGCGTGCGGCGTCTCCGGCATCGGCAGGCGGGTCAAGGCGCGGCTCCGGGTTGGTTAACGAAGCCTTAACACTCTCGGGCGCGCAGCGCTCCCCATCTCGGCATTCGACCACGCGGGATGGTTAACGGCGGTGGACAAGGCGCCCGCCCGCGGCCTAAGCCGGCGGCCTGCCGCGAGCGCCGGAGGCTTTTGGTGATGTGGGACAGCGTCTTCCCGGGTCTGGCGCCCGGCCTCCAATCGAGCGAGGCCGACCTCGCCCGGGCCGAGTCCGAACTCGGTTTCAGTCTGCCGGGCAGCTACCGCAGCTTCGCCCGCGAATGCGGCGCCGGGCGGATCGGCGGGCATGTTCGCCTGTTCACCCCCGTGCCGGTGGAGGCCGGCGACCTCGTCGCCCGCGCCCACCTGATCGCGCACGGCATCGCGCTCGCCATCGACGGCCTGAAGGGCGAGGGCGACGAGCCCCATCGCTTCACCGTGGAGGGCGATGCCGACGCCGACCTGATGGACCGGGCCTGCTTCTTCGGCGAGACCGCGCGAGGCGACTTCCTGTTCTTCGACGTGACGCCGGGTTTCCCCGAATACGACATCTGGGTGCTCAGCGCCGATCTCGAGACCGTGCATTTCGGCGGCGCCGATCTGCCCGCGTTCGTGCGAGGCCTTCAGGGGCTGGAGGTGCTGCACATCCTCGGCGAGGGCGCCGGCCCGCTGCCCGCGACCTTCGAGGGGGACGACGCGGACGCCCTCGAACGGCTTGGGACGACGGACGCGTGAACCGGGACGAGATCGCCGCCTTCGCCGAGGCCTCCGCCGGGCAGCCGCGCCTGATCGGGCTCGATCTCGGCACCAAGACCATCGGGGTCGCGCTGTCCGATGTCGGCCGCCGGATCGGCTCGCCGCTGGAGACGATCCGGCGGGTCAAGTTCACGCCGGATGCGCAGCGCCTCGCCGCGCTCTGCGCCCAGCATGGGGTGGGGGGCTTGGTGATCGGCCTGCCGCTCAACATGGACGGCACGGAAGGCCCCCGCGCCCAGTCGAGCCGGAGCTTCGCCCGCAACCTGAAGCCGATCCTGCCCCTGCCGATTCTGTTCTTCGACGAGCGGCTCTCGACCGCCGCCGTCACTCGCACGCTCTTGGAGGCCGACGCCTCGCGGGCGCGAAGGGGCGAACTCGTGGACAAGCTCGCCGCCGCCTACATCCTGCAAGCCTGCCTTGACGTGATGGGCGGGATGGTGCCGAGCGTCGGGTTCGACGATGCTCTAGATCCTTGAACCGCATCGTCTTTTTCCGAAAGCCGGAAACCACCTTTCGGGACGATGCTCTAGCCTGCGGGTTTCTCCGCCACCAGCAGCAGCGAGGCACCCTCGTCGCGTGTCTTGGGCACCGGCTTGATCTTCCACATCACCCAGCCGGCGAGGAAGCCGACCAGCGCCGAGGCGTGCCAGGCCCAGGAATGCCGGTAGTGCCGGTCGCGGCACTTCACCGGCGAGCACCGCTCCATCCAGTAGACCAGCCCGTCGACATCGGCCCAGGGCGCCGTCTCGACCCGCGCGTTCACGAGCCCGACCCGGCCCGCGATCGCCAGAAGCGCGTCCTTGGTCCACCATGTCAGGTGATGGGGCACGGCGTTGATCAGGTAGTTCGGGATGCGGGTATGGGCCGCCGGCACGTGCGGCACGCCGATGATCACCTGACCGCCGGGCCTGACGGCGCGGACCATGTCGGTCAGCATGCCGACCGGGTCCTCGACATGCTCCAGCACCTGGAAGGCGCTCGCCACGTCGTAGGCGCCCTCATGGCCCTTCAGATGGTCCGTCAGGGTCTCGATCCGGGCCCAGTCCGAGCCCGGCTCGCCCGAGAAGTGCGGATCGAGCCCGGTATAGCGGGCGTGGCGCACCTCGTGGCGGAAGGCGCCGAAGCCGCAGCCGACATCGAGGACCCGCGCCCCCTCGGCCACGTGCCGGGCGGCGAGGCGGAACTCGGCCCGCGGATGGCCCTCGCGGGGATAGTGGCGGATGTTCAGACGGGCATAGAGGCTGGTGTAGAAGCCGGCATCGCCCTGGACCATCGGATCGAAGAAGTAGAGCCCGGTCGGCGACTCCCACAGCCCGAACCGGCGTGTGCCCTTGAAGCTCGGGCGCACATCGACCTTGAAGGTGTAGCGCCAGAGGTCGGTCAGCAGGCGGGCGCTGACCCACTGCACGAGCCGGGTCGCGGGCTCACCGGTGACCGGGCAGGGCGGGTGTGGTGTCGGAGGGGTCGGAGAAACCATGGCGCCCGTTTCTGCGGCGGAAGCGGGCGCGGCACAAGCCGGACGTCAGCCCCGCTTCACCACCCGTCGCGCGCCGTAGCCGGCCGCCGCCCACAGGAAGGCCGCGACCGTGCGGACGGGGAAGAAGGTCGGCATGTCGGCGGCGACCGGGGCCGGCCAGGGCAGGCCGATCTTGGTCACGATCCAGGCGAACAGCACCGAGATCGCCAGCGCGGCAATCGCCGCGATGAACACCTTGCCGAACTGATCGGCCTTCCAGCCGAGGATGAATGCGACCGCGATCAGCACCGGATCGAAGCCGGCGAGGATCCAGACCGAGAACGGGTAGACCGGGACGACGGGAGGAGCGGTGTTCATACCGGGCTCAAGCCCACCACGCGGCGGGGAGTTTCATCCGCCCGGCCGCGTCCTCGATGGTCTGGGCCGCCGCGAACAGAGTCTCCTCGTCGAAGGGCCGCCCGATGAGCTGGAGGCCGAGGGGCAGGCCCTGCGAATCGAGCCCCGCGGGCACGGCGATACCGGGCAGGCCGGCCATGTTCACCGTCACGGTGAACACGTCGTTGAGGTACATCTGCACCGGGTCGGCGCTGGCCATCTCGCCGAGGCCGAAGGCGGCCGAGGGGGTGGCCGGCGTGAGGATCGCATCGACGCCCGCGGCATAGGCCTGCTCGAAGTCGCGCTTGATCAGCGTGCGGATTTTTTGGGCCCGCACGTAATAGGCGTCGTAATAGCCCGCCGAGAGCACGTAGGTGCCGATCATGATGCGGCGCTTCACCTCGCGGCCGAAGCCCGCCGCGCGGGTGTTCTCGTACATCGAGGCGATGTCCTTGCCCGGCACCCGCAGGCCGTAGCGGACGCCGTCGTAGCGGGCGAGGTTCGAGGAGGCCTCGGCCGGGGCGACGATGTAATAGGCCGGCAGCGCGTATTGCGTGTGCGGCAGCGAGATCTCCTTGATCGTCGCGCCCGCGGCCTTCAGCCATTCCGCGCCCTGGTCCCACAGCCGCAGGATCTCTTCGGGCATGCCCTCGACCCGGTACTCCTTCGGGATGCCGATGGTCAGCCCCTTCACGCCGCGGGAAATCGCGGCCTCGAAGTCCGGCACGGGCAGATCGACCGAGGTGGTGTCGCGCGGGTCGTGCCCGGCCATGGAGCCGAGCAGGATCGCGCAATCCTGCACCGTGCGGGCGATCGGCCCGGCCTGATCGAGGGAGGAGGCGTAGGCGATGATGCCCCAGCGCGAGCAGCGCCCGTAGGTCGGCTTGATGCCGACCGTGCCGGTGAAGGCGGCGGGCTGGCGGATCGAGCCGCCGGTGTCGGTGGCGGTGGCCCCCAGGCACAGATGCGCCGCGACCGCCGCCGCCGAGCCGCCCGACGAACCACCGGGCACGAGCGCCGCGTCGGAGCCGTTGCGCCGCCAGGGCGAGATCGTCTTGCCGTAGGCGCTGGTCTCGTTCGACGAGCCCATGGCGAACTCGTCGAGGTTGAGCTTGCCCAGCATGACCGCGCCGTCGCGCCAGAGCTGGGTCGAGACGTTCGATTCGTAATGCGGCTCGAACCCTTCGAGGATCTTGGAGCCCGCGGTGGTGTGGACGCCTTGCGTGGCGAACAGGTCCTTGATGCCGAGCGGCAGCCCTTCGAGGGGCCGGGCCTCGCCCTTGGCGATCTTCTCGTCGGAGACTTCCGCCATCTTCAGCGCGCGGTCGGGCGTTCCCACGATGTAGGCGTTGAGCACACCCGCCTTCTCGATGGCGTCGATGTGCGCCTGCGCGATCTCGCGGGCAGAGAAATCCTTCGCCTTCAGCCCGTCGCGGGCCTCGGCCAGGGTGAGTTCGTTGAGTGCCGTCATGAGCGTTCCAGATCGCCGTACCGAATCCCGCGGGGGCAGCCGCTCGCCGGAGCCGTCGCTCCGCCGAGTCGCAAGAGGCTACTCGACGACCTTGGGAACGAGGAAATAATTGTCTTCGGTGTCGGGGGCGTTGGCGACGATGTCGCTCGCCCGGCCGCCGTCGTTCACGACGTCCTCGCGCTTCTTCATGCGCATCGGCGTCACCGAGGTCATCGGCTCGACGCCGGTGACATCGACCGCGCCGAGCTGCTCGACGAAGGCCAGGATGGCGTTGAGCTCGCCCTGGAGCGGGCCGACCTCCTCGTCCGTGACCGCGATGCGCGCCAGATGCGCGATGCGCCGTACCGTCTTCTCGTCGACCGACATGCCGCCCGTGAAACGTTCGAAAAGCCCAGGCGGACGAGCCCGCCCGGCATCGGCCGGGCTATAGCACCGGCTTTCGCGGCCCGGCAACGGAGGGGGGCACGGAGATGGGGATGGGGCACGATCCGACGCCGGGGCTCTGGCCCTGGTGGAAGCACTGGTTTACCGAAGTCCCGCTTTCCGGCGGATGCCCGGCCGCGTCGTGGCCCCGATCCGCACCCGCGGGGACAATGCTAGAGAGCCGATGACCACCGCTCCGCTCCTCCTCTCGAACGCCCAACTGCTCGATCCGGCCACCGGTCGCGAGGGGCCCGGCGCCGTGCTGGTGCGGGACGGCCGCATCCAGGGTGTCGCCTGGGGCGCCGCCCCCGGCGCGCCGGAAGGCTCACAAAAAATCGATTGCGGCGGGCACGTGCTGGCGCCGGGCCTGATGGATCTGCGCGCCTTCGTCGGCGAGCCCGGCGCGGAGCACCGGGAGACCCTGGCCTCGGCGAGCGCCGCCGCGGCGGCCGGCGGCGTGACCACGCTGGTCTGCATGCCCGACACCAATCCGGTGATCGACGGGCCGCCCATCGTCGACTTCGTGCTGCGCCGCGCCCGCGACACGGCCTGCGTCAACGTCCTGCCGGCCGCCGCCATCACCAAGGGTCTGGCGGGGCGCGAGATGACCGAGTTCGGCCTGTTGCAGGAAGCCGGCGCCGTCGCCTTCACCGACGGTCTCAAGGCGGTGACGAACGCGCAGGTGATGCGTCGCGCGCTCACCTATGCCCGCGATTTCGGCGCCCTGCTGATGCAGCATGTCGAGGAGCCGGATCTCGCCGCGGAAGGCGTGATGAATGAGGGCGAGATGGCCTCCCGCCTCGGCCTGATGGGCGTGCCCCGCGAGGCCGAGACGATCATGCTGGAGCGCGACATCCGCCTCGTGCGGCTCACGGGAGGGCGCTACCATGCGGCGATGATCTCCTGCGCCGATTCCGTCGAGATCGTCCGGCGGGCGAAGGAGGCGGGGCTTCCGGTCACCTGCGGCGTCTCGGTCAACAACCTCGTGCTGAACGAGGGCGACATCGGCCACTACCGCACCTTCTGCAAGCTCTCGCCGCCGTTACGCCGCGAAGACGACCGGCAGGCGGTGATCGCCGCGCTGAACGAGGGCGTGATCGACGTGATCGTCTCCGACCACAACCCGCAGGACGTCGAGACCAAGCGTCTGCCCTTCGCCGAGGCCGCCGACGGTGCGCTCGGCATCGAGACCCTGCTCGGCGCGAGCTTGCGGCTGCTCCATACCGGCGACGTGAGCCTGAAGCGGCTGCTGGCCGCGCTCTCGGCCAATCCGGCCCACCTCCTCGGTCGCGAGGCCGGGCGTCTCGCGCCGGGCGCGCCCGCCGATCTCGTGCTGATCGACCCCGATCTGCCCTACGTCCTCGACAAGCGGCAGCTCAAGTCGCGGTCCAAGAACTCGCCGTTCGACGAGGCGCGGCTGCAAGGCGCGGCGGTGCTGACGCTGGTCGGCGGCCGGGTCGTCCACCGCTCCGATCTTTTCGCGGTTGCCGCATGAGCACCCTTCTCGAGGCCGGCTGGCCGCCGCTCATCGGCGCCCTCGCGTTCGGCTATCTCCTCGGCTCGATCCCGTTCGGGTTGATCCTCACCAAGGTCGCCGGGCTCGGCGACGTGCGCTCGATCGGATCGGGCAATATCGGGGCGACCAACGTGCTGCGCACCGGCCGGAAGGGCCTCGCCGCCGCGACGCTCCTCGGCGATGCGCTCAAGGGCACGGCGGCCGTGCTGATCGCCGGGCTTTGGGGGGAGGGGCCGGCTCTGGCCGCAGGGCTCGGGGCCTTCCTCGGGCACCTCTTTCCGGTCTGGCTCGGGTTCAAGGGCGGCAAGGGGGTCGCGACCTTCATCGGCATCCTCATCGCCTTGAGCCCGCCGACCCTGCTCGCCTTCGCGGCGATCTGGCTCGGCCTCGCCTTCGCGCTGAAATACTCCTCGCTCGCCGCGCTCGCGGCCTCGGCGGCCACGCCCCTCGTGCTGTGGGCGCTGGGACACGGGCACGTTGCAGCACTCTTCCTCGTGCTCGCGGCCCTGCTATGGTGGAAGCACGCCCCCAACATCCGCCGGCTCGCCGCGGGCACCGAGGGGCGGATCGGGCAGAAGGGCTGAGACCGACTCCCGGACGAAGGGGGTTTTCGATGCAGCTCACCGACGCGCAGCGCTTCGATTGGCTACGCCTGATCCGCACCGAGCGCGTCGGGCCCCGCACCTTCCGCGGGCTGATCAACCGCTTCGGAAGCGCGGCGGCGGCTTTGGACGCCCTGCCGGACCTGACCCAGCGCACCGGCAAGCCCATCGTCCCGGCCTCGAAAGCCCAGATCGAGCGCGAACTGGCCGCCGCCGCCCGGCTCGGGGTGCGCTACCTCGCCATGGGCGAGGCGGAGTATCCGAAAAGCCTGCACGCCACCGACACGGCGCCGCCCCTGATCGCGCTGCGCGGCGAGGCCGGCGCCCTCCTCAAACCCTCGGTCGCCCTCGTCGGCTCGCGCAACGCCTCGACAGCCGGCCTCGCCTTCACCGAGCGGCTCGCGACCGGCCTCGCGGAGGCGGGTCTCGTCGTCGTCTCGGGGCTCGCCCGCGGCATCGACGCCCGCGCTCACCGGGCCTCGCTCAAGGGCGGCACCGTGGCGGTGATCGCGGGCGGGCACGACAAGATCTATCCCGACAGCCACAAGGGCCTCGTCGACGACATTCTGGAGGCCGGCGGCGCCCTCGTCGCCGAGATGCCGATGGGCTGGGTGCCGAGGGGACGCGACTTCCCCCGCCGCAACCGCATCATCTCGGGGCTCTCCCTCGGCACCGTCGTGGTCGAGGCCGCGCGCCGCTCCGGCTCGCTCATCACCGCCCGCTTCGCCCTCGAGCAAGGGAGGGAGGTGTTCGCCGTGCCGGGCTCGCCCCTCGATCCGCGCGCCGAGGGCACCAACGACCTGATCCGCCAAGGGGCGACCCTGGTGGCGGAGGTGGAGCACGTGCTCACGGTCATCGAACCGCTGATCTCCGGCGGTGGAAGCATCCCAGACGGCGTCGCCGAGCGGGCGGAAGCGGAGGCGCCCGATTATTGGGACGAGATCGATCTCGACGGCGGAGGCCCGCGCCCCGTGGTCGCCGCCCTGCACGAGGAACCGGCGCCCTTCCTCGAAGCGCCGGTCGCCGAGTCGGGCGATGCCGGCGCGCGGCTCCTCGCGGCGCTGAGCCCTGCGCCCGTCGGCACCGACGCGCTCGCCCGCGCCACCGGCCTGCCGGTGCGGGTGGTGCATTCCCTGCTGCTCGAACTCGAACTCGACGGCCGGATCGAACGCCACGGGAGCGGCACCGTCTCGCTGCTGTCGCGGGCGTGAGGGGCGGGGGCCGGTGCGCTCCCTTTCCGCACAATTCACATTGAATGCCGTTAACCTTTGCACAATTTATTTCGTTTGCCCGAATCTGCGGCACTTCCTTAAATTGCCGGAGGAGCGGGAAGATCGGCCAAGCCGATGCTGGTTCCGGCAGGCCGTCGAGGCCCGCCGCGACCTCGTCCCCTCCCCACAACCGGGCGGAACCCGCCCCGGACCGGTCTGTCGCAGGTGGAAGACCGGCCTCGCATAGGTCCGCCTGCCGGTATTCGGGTCCCTTGCCCGGAGGCCGTGGGGCTGCAGGACGACGCGACCGTGATGCGGATTCTGTTCGGGAACCGGGCTCTCCCCGCCGCATGGCGTCGGGGGCCCCGCGTGGCGGCCCTCGGTCTGGCCCTCAGCCTGTCCTCGACCGCCGTCCTCGCCTATGCCGACCTCGTATCGGATCGGATCGATCTCGGCCTGTTCGACGACGAGCCCGCGCCCGTTCCGGGGAGCCTGCCGCGCGTCGCCCACCGCATCGCCACGGGCGAGCCCCTGCGGATCGTCGCCTTCGGATCGTCCTCGACGGAAGGGATCGGCGCCAGCACCCGCGCCGCCTCCTACCCGGCCCGCCTGGAGGCGCTGCTGCGCCGTGCCCTGCCGCAGCTCGGCGGCGACATCCTCGTCGACAATCGCGGCATCGGCGGCGAGGCGGTGGACGAGATGCTGGCCCGGCTCGACCGCGACGTGATCAAGCCGGCGCCCGACCTCGTGATCTGGCAGACCGGCAGCAACGATCCCCTGCGCGGCATCTCGCTGACCCATTTCCGCAAGGCGACGCAGGCCGCGGTCGCGCGCATCCGCGAGGCCGGCATCGACGTGGTGCTGATGGAGCCGCAATGGTGCCCGGCGCTGGACGCCACGCCCGGCGCCGACCGTTTTCGCGACGCGGTGCGCGACATCGGCGCCGAACTCGGCGTGCCGGTGATCCGCCGCTCGGACCTGATGCGCGGCTGGATCGCCCAGAGCCGTCTCACCCGCTCCGAACTCTTCGCCAAGGACGGCCTGCACATGGCCGATGGCGGCTACGCCCTGCTTGCCGAGGCGGCCGCCGCGGAAGTGGTGCGCGGCGCCGATGCGGCGGCGACGGACACGGAGCCGGGCCCGACGGTGGCGGAGTGAGGCAGGCCGCGGGCCGGCTTCTCCTCGCGCTGCTGGCCATCCTCGCCGCAGAGCCGGCGAGCGCCCTGGACACGCACCTCCTGCCGGAGCGTCCGGCCTATGCCCGGAGCCGGGGCTGCCCCGAGACGGCCGTGGCGCTGCCCGCGCGGCAAGGCACCCATCCGCTCGATGGGCGGATCAGCCCCGATCCGGCACGCTCGCCGATGAGCCAGGGCGACAGCGCGATCTGCTTCGCCTACGCCACCGCCGACATGATCTCGCAGCGGGTCGGCGTCACGGTCTCGGCGCTCGATGTGGCCACCCGCTACTACTTCGCCGACCCCGCCGGGCTGTTTCGCAGCCGCGACCGGGCCCTGCGCCGTTACCTCGCCGCGAATCCCGACCTGACCGAAGAGATCGCCGAAAGCCGCAACGACACGGAAGCCTCCAAGGAGCGCAACCCTCTGCGAAAGCCGTTCTTCGACAAGCTGGAGGACGGGCAGGAGGCGGCGGCGGCTCTGCTCTACAATCTCGGCGGCCTGTGCCCGGACCGCGACCTGCCCTCGTTCGACGGCTACGGCCAGCATGTCCGCACGCTCGGGCGCTTACGCTGGACGAGCCGGCTCGCTCCGAAGATGAGCTGGCGCAGCCTCGGCGGCACCGTCGACAGGCTGCGCGATCCCGCCACCGACGCCTTCAACGCCGGCTGGATCGCCCATGTCGAGCGACGCTGCCGCCGCATACCCCTGCCGGTGCCGCTGCTACCGGTCTCGCACGGAATCGCCGACAACCAGCTCGACTTCATGGAGCGGGCGAGGACCGGCGATCCGGACCTCGCCCGGGGCTCGGACCGCCTGATGGCGATGATCGATTACGCCCTCGACCACGGCCGCCTGCCGGTGGTCGGCTATTCCTGGTACGTGCTGGAGGAGCGCAACCCCAAGGATCCGGACCTCGCCGCCGACCATTCGAGCCCGATCCTCGGCCGCCGCAAGCTCGGCGGGCGCTGCCACTACCACCTGCAGGACAATACCGGTGAGTATTGCGCCCGGATGCGCCCGGGCATCCGCGAACGATGCGCCTTGGGCCGGGTCTGGCTCGACGAGGCGGAACTGCGCGCCTCGCTCTACAGCGTGATCTATCTCCGGTAGGGTGACGCGCGACAGGCGAGGGGAGGGACCATGGCGCTCGAAATCGGCCTTCTGGTCTTCCCGCGGGTGCAACAGCTCGACCTGACCGGGCCCTACGAGGTGTTCGCCTCGCTGCCCGAGACCAACGTCCATCTCGTCGCGAGAAATCTCGCGCCGATCACCAGCGCCACCGGCCTCGTGCTGACCCCGACGATCACCTTCTCGGACTGTCCCGCCCTCGACGTGCTGTGCGTGCCGGGCGGCGTCGGCGTGAACGCCCAGATGGAGGATGCCGAGACGCTCGACTTCGTCCGCCGGCAGGCTGCGGGCGTCCGCTATCTCACCTCGGTCTGCACCGGCGCCCTGGTGCTCGGCGCCGCCGGGCTGCTGACGGGGCGGCGCGCCACGACCCACTGGGCCGCGCACGATCTGCTCGCCGCCTTCGGCGCGGTGCCGGTGGAGGGCCGCGTGGTGCGGGACGGCAACCTCGTGACCGGCGGCGGCGTGACCGCGGGCATCGACTTCGCCCTGACGCTCGCCGCCGAACTCACCGATCCGGCCACCGCCCAGGCGATCCAGTTGCAGCACGAATACGCCCCGGCCCCGCCCTTCGACGCCGGCCACCCCGAGACCGCGGATCCTGCCGTCACCGCCGTCGCGCGGAAAAGGCTCGCGGCGAGTCGGGCCGAACGCGAAGCGATCGTGGCGCGGATCGCTTCGAAACAAGATCGTTCGGATTGACCGCAGCGGCGGCAGCCGCTCCCCCCTCTCCCGGCACAGCGGGGCGCGGGGATGCGCGTCCCGCCGCATCGGTTGAGCGGCAGCCGTACAGTCGCCCTCCGCCTCGCTTCGCCTCCGCCTCGCGATGACGGTGCTGCAAACGAAAAACCCCGCCGCGGGGGAGCCGCGGCGGGGCGATACGGTCAGGCAGGACGCCTGGCGCTTACTTCGGCGCGGCGCTGGCGGCAGGCGCGGCCGGAGCGGGGGCGGCGCCGCCCTGCTGCTCCAGCTTCTTGCGCATGTCGTCGCTGCGCTTCTCCATCTCGGCCTGGAGCTTCTTCTGCTGCTCCTCCAGCACCTTCGGGTCGATGGCCGGGCCGTCGAAGGCCTTGCCGAAGCCGGCGAGCGGCACGGCGAAGACGACCTCGCGCTGGGTCTGGTTCTGCACCGAGACGTTGAGCGTCGTGCCCTTCTTGAAGGCGGCCAGAAGCTCGGCGGAGACGGCCGGGGCCTCGGCGAAGCAGCCGTTGGGGAAGCAGACGGCGAACTTGCCGGCGGTGGTCTCCTTGCCGTCGACGCTGAAGCGGATGCCCGGCGCCAGCATCAGGCCGAGCGGCAGGAGGAAGCGGACGACCTTCACCTCCTGCTTCACCTGCGGATTCTTCATGTCGTAGAGGGCGACCGCCATCACCGGCTGGCCCGAATCCGACACGAAGTCGCGGGTGGTGTAGCAGACGTCGGTGCCCGAGGCGTTGTCCTTGCCGCAGACCTTGGTCCAGTCGGCCTGGCTCGGCTCGGACTTCACGTTGATGATCTGCGGGCCGGTCTGCTGGGCCTGCTGGCCGGCGGGCGCGGCCGGCTGGGACTGGGCCGGCGCGGGCGTCGGGGCGGGGGCCGCGGGCTTCTTGGCGGCCTGCGCGAACGCGGTGCCACCCAGGCCCGCCCCCAGGCCCGCCATGGCGAGAACGGCGGCCACGCGCAGCGCGTGCGCAGGAGACTTGGCCATGGAAGACTTGGCAAGGAACATCGGCGTTATGACCCTTCAGCGGATGGCGCACCAAGTGCGGCGCGGTGTCCTGACGCGCGCCGGCCTCCTGGGAAAACGAGCCCGCCCCGTCGAACCGCGGCGCGACCCTCGTCCAGAGGTGCGCCGGATCGTCTTGCGCGGCGGGAACGCGATGCGTTCCTCGACCGAACGAGCGGGCGGCCTGCTTTCCCCCGGAATGAGGCGAAGGCATGACGCCTGCGCCGTACACGCCCCGGCGCCACGGCTCAAGCGTCGGCGCAGGCGAGACGTCTCAGAACCGGGCGGCGACGCCGCCCATGATCGCCCGCGGCAGGCCCGGCGTGGCGTAGAGGTTCTGGAAGGCGCGGTCGTAATAGGTCGCGTCGAGCAGGTTCTCGACATTGAGGTAAAGCTTCACCTCCGGCGTGATCCAGTAATACGAGATCAGGTTGACCGTCGTGTATTCGGGTAGGCGGAACGTCGCCGCCGCCGTCCCGGCGTTGCGAGCCCCGACATAGGTGACCCCGCCGCCGAGCCCGAGCCCGCGCAGGTCGCCGCTCTGGAACTCATAAACGCTCTGCACCGCGAAGCTATCGGTCGGCACGTTGGCGAGGCGGGTTCCGACCGGGATCGACCGGTCCCGCGTCACTTCGGCATCGGCATAGGTGTATGTACCGAACACCCGCCAACCCGGTGCGAGATAGCCAGCAACGCTCAGGTCGAAGCCGCGGCTGCGGATTTCACCCGCTGCCACGAAGTTGGCCGAGCCGGACGACTCCACGGTCGGCACGTTAGTGCGCCGGATGTCGAAGACTGCTGCGTCGACGCTCAGGCGACCGTCGAGCAGGACGACCTTGGCACCGGCTTCGATGCCTTCGCCCCCTTGGAAGGGGAGCGGCTGCCCTCTCGCATCGGTACCGGTATTGGGCCGGAACGACTGCGCGTAGTTGCCATAGACCGAGACCGTATCGGTGAGATCGTAGACGAGGCCGAAGCGAGGCGTGGCCACCGTCGCCTGTCGGCTCGCCGGGTTCACGGTCCCGGCCGGAACCGCGTTGTAGTTGGTTGAGACGAGGCTGAGATCCTCGATCCGCACGCCGACCAGAGCGTGGAGGCGCGGCGTGATGTCGATCTGGTCCTGGACGTAGCCGGCGATGCTCTGCGTGTCCTGGAGGAAGTTAGTGACCGGCGGTTGGGCGATCGGCGGGAGAGACTGGCCATAGCGAGGAGCCAGCAGGTCGAGTCCGAACGGAAAGTCATTCACGTTCGAGCGGGCGAACACCTCCCGGTATCGATAGCTGTCGTATTCGAGACCCATGAGCAGGGTGTGGCGGAAGGGACCGGTCTCGAACTTGCCCGCGAGGTTGAGCTGAAGGTCGATGTCCGACCACGTCAGATCGCGATACTCCGAGACGCGCCTGACGACGGAGGGGGAGATGCGCTCGCCCCGCACGCCGACGCCGTAGCCCTGGATATTCCCGCCCAGCACCTGCGCCCCGGCGGTGACGACCCAGTCCGGATCGATCTTGTGCTCGATGCGCAGTTGGCCGAGCGCGTTGTCGTTGCGCATCGGCGGGATACCGGGCTCACCGAGGAAGCGGTTGCGCGGCACCGCCCGCAGGTTACCGTTGATCGGCACGATGCCGCGGTCGAGGGGCTGGGCGGTGCTGAGAACCTCGCCCTCCAGGGTGACCGTGGTGTCGGCGGTGGGCTTCCAGGCGATCACCGGCGCGAGGTAATAGCGGTCGCTGGAGACGAAATCGCGGAAACTGCCGTTGTTCTCGTAGGCGCCGGTGAGGCGGGCGAGCACCTGGCCCTCCGCGTCGAGGGGGCCGGTGGCATCGAAGGTGGTGCGCTTGGCGTTGAAACTGCCGATCTGCTGGCCCACCCACAGGGAGCGCTCCGCCAGGGGCTGCTTGGTGACGATGTTGAAGGTGCCGCCGGGGTCGCCCCTTCCGTAGAGGAAGGCGGAAGGGCCTTTCAGCACTTCGATGCGCTCGATCGAGGCGACGTCGGGCGAGTTCGGATAGCCGCGGTTGATCGGGAAGCCGTTGCGGTAATACTCGCCCGTGGCGAGGCCGCGGATCGTGAATTCCGACAGGCCGAGCCCGCCGAAATTGTTGGCCCGGCCGACGCCCGCGAGGTCGAGGGCGCTGTCCACCCGCGTCGCCGCCGCATCCGTGAGCACCTGGGCCGGCACCACGACGACGGTCTGGGGCACCTCGCGTAGCGGCGTCTGGGTGCGCGTGGCGCTGACGCCGTCCCGCGCGAGGTAGCCGTCGGCCTTCAGCCGCGGCACGCCGAACCCGCCGGCCGGCCCGTTGCCCGCGCCGCGGCCCTCGCCCACGACGGACAACTCCTCCAGCACCACTTCCTGCGTTCCGGCCGCGGCCTGCTGCGCAGCGGCGGAGCCCGGCACCACACTCGACCCGGCGCCCGCCACAACCGCAAGCAGAGCACCCCGGCCGAGCCCGATCCGGATTTTTCTTTTTTCTTCGAACATCATAGCTGCGGGGAACTCGTGCCGGCACGTCGATCCGCGGCGGTTACGATGCAGCAACATTTACGGTCAAGCTGTAGGGGACCGCCGTGTCGACGGCCCGCCTTGAACCATTCCAGAATGGTCCTGCACCCGTTTCGAGAGATTCTAAAAGATCGTCCCGAGGCGGGGGATTGTGGCCGCGGGGCCACACAGACCGGCACATCCGAGCAAAGCGTAGGACCATCCGGGCGCGCGGCAAGACCGCGCCTTCGGCCCATTCCCAGCTCTTCATCGGGATGAGGGCCGCGAACCCCGCGCCCGCGCGGGTCGTCCCGAAGAACGCGGAGCTCGCCGCGGGCCGCGTCGCCCGTCGAGCGACGGGCCTCCCGCCGGGGAGGGGGCGCCCGCCGCAGCGGGCGCCGGTAGAGGCGTCAGTCCTTGACGATCACCTTGGTGCCGACCTTCACCCGGTCGTAGAGATCGACCACGTCCTTGTTGGTCATGCGGATGCAGCCGGAGGAGACCGCCGCGCCCATCGTCTCCGGCTCGTTGGAGCCGTGGATGCGGTAGAGCGAGGAGCCGAGATACATCGCCCGCGCCCCGAGCGGATTGTCCTGGCCGCCGGCCATGTAGCGCGGCAGGTCGGGGCGGCGGGCGAGCATCTGCGCCGGGGGGCGCCAATCCGGCCATTCCTTCTTGCCCGTGACCGTCTTGGTGCCCGACCACGAGAAGCCGCGCCGCCCGACGCCGACGCCGTAGCGGATCGCCGCGCCGCCGCCGAGCACGTAGTAGAGCCGCCGCTGCGAGGTCGAGACCACGATGGTGCCGGGCTTCTCCTTGCCGGCATAGGCCACCGTCTCGCGGGGGATGGCCTGCGTCTTGAACACGTTGATGAAGTCGGCGATCGGCCCGCTGTCGAGCAGGTCGGCGCGGGCGGGCGCGGCGCCCAGGGTGCCGGCGAGAGCGCCGCCCAGAGCCAGGGCGGCCGCGAGGCGCGGCAGTCTCGCATGAAGCCGCGGATGACGGTTCGTCACGGTCGAGTCCTCCTCGAAGGGTCGGCCCGGCGTCGTCCGCGCCCGGGCCATGACCGGTTTCTGGGCCGGGGGAGGGGGCAGGAGGAAGGCAAAAGCGTGGGATTTGGGCAACACCCGCAGCGAATGGGATGCCGCCCTGCGTTGGATCGCTGACGATCCGTTTACGGAACGGGCGATGGTGAGCCGGCAAGTCCGTATGATTCTTGACGTTCCCGGAGACGAATCATCCCTCGGCAGACGGATCGGCCAGAATGTCGCAGTCGATTGAACGGAACGATTTCGTCCCCCACACTCGCATCACCGTGACGCTTCTCACCCGCACAGCCCGTTCCGGCCACGCGACCGCAGGCCTCCCGACCCGCCTCGTCCTGTCCTTTCTGGCCGGGCTGATGAGCCTGCTCGTCGTGCTCGGCCTGCCGGCCGATGCGTCCTTCGCGGACAGCCCGCTCAACGAGATCGCCTTCGAGCAGCGCACCGACCGGGAAGCCGAAACCGGCCAGCGCCTCGACCGTGCCGCGCTCGATCTCGACGAATCCGAGACGCATTGGCGGCTCGGCCCGGTCGTGGCCGAGCCGGTGCCGGATGCGGCCGGGGCGTGCGGCCGCCCTCGCTCCGATGTCCTCCCGTCCGGCACCGACCACCCGCTGCTCGAGCGCCCGCCCAGGGCCTGAACCGACGCGTCGCGGCGACGCATCCGGGCCGAGGGCCTCCCCGTTCGTCGTGGGAATGCCAAACTTGCGCCCCAGGATGCGCCCGACCGTAAAGGACGGCGTTCCTCGGCCGTCTCCCTCCCGGATGCCCCCGGCATCCTTCCGACGGGCCCAGACGCGCGTTCCACCGCTCTGGCCCGGCGATTGCCACGGCTCCCAAGCGTCCCGTCCGGGGCCGGCCGTGATCCCTGACACGAGTCCGCCCCCGCAATCCGCAGGCGGCGGCACGCGTCGAGCGTATCGTTAGGAGCGACCCCATCGTGACGCCGTCCCCCCAGACGCCCGAGATTCTCCCCGGCCCCGCCGGGTCCGAGACCGGGCGCCAACGCTCCCGCTGGACCGTTCCGGCCACGCTGCTGGTCAGCGCCGTGCTGGTCGCGGTCTCGGCCTGCAACGAGCAGAAGGCCGCCGCCCCGGTGCCGCTGCCGCCCCCGGAGGTCAGCGTCGTCACGGTCAAGCCGCAGCCGATCCCCTATGTCCGCGACCTGCCCGGCCGCGTCGCGCCGATGCGCATCGCCGAGGTGCGCTCCCGCGTCTCCGGCCTCGTCGTGAAGCGGCTGTTCGAGCAGGGCAGCCAGGTCAACGAGGGCGACATCCTCTACAAGATCGACCCGGCCCCCTATCAGGTCGAGCTGGCGAGCCAGGAGGCGACGCTGGCCAACCGCGAGGCCGCGCTCGTGCTCGCCAACCAACAGGCCGAGCGCCTGGAGACCCTGCTCGCCCGCAACACCGCGAGCCAGGCGCAGTACGACACGGCCTTCGCCGCCAAGAAGCAGGCGGAGGCCGAGGTCGCCGGCGCCAAGGCCGCCCGCGACCGGGCCAAGCTCAACCTCTCGTGGACCGAGGTGCGGGCACCGATCTCCGGCCGCATCGGCCGGGCGCTGCTGACCGAGGGCACCCTGATCGAATCCGGCTCGACCGGCGTGCTGGCCACGATCCAGCAGCTCGACCCGATCTATGTCGACATCACCCAGTCGGTCGGCGAGCTGAACAAGCTGCGCCGCGATATCGCCTCGGGCGAATTGTCGAAGCTCAGCCACGATACGGCGAACGTCCATCTCATCATGGACGACGGCACGCTCTACGGCTCCGCCGGGCGCCTGCTGTTCTCCGACGTCACCGCCGACCCGAGCACCGGTCAGGTGACCCTGCGCGTGCAGTTCCCCAACCCGCACGACGAGCTGTTTCCGGGCATGTATGTCCGCGCCCGGATCAAGCAGGGGATCGATTCCGACGCCATCGCGGTGCCGCAGCAGGCGATCCAGCGCTCCAACGACGGCAAGCCCGAGGTCTGGGTCGTCAAGGACGACGGCAAGGTCATGCTCCAGCCGGTCGAGGTCGGCCCCGTGGTCGGCGGCAACTGGCTGATCCGCGAGGGGCTGGAAGCCGGCCAGAAGGTCGTGGTCGAGGGTTTCCAGAAGATCGTCGCCGGCACCGAGGTGAAGACCATCCGCTGGAAGACCGAGGCCTCGCCCGATGCCGGCAAGCCGGTCGACGCCGACAGCCACGACACCGACGGGCAGGAGAAGGCGCACGACAAGGAAGCCGCCACCGGCTCGGTCCCCCGCCCGGTCGCCCACCAGTTCCAGGACTGATCGTTCGGACGCCGCGCCCTCGGCGGACCCATGGGTCCGCCGCTCCGCTCATCGAATAGGACGCCCCGAGCCCCATGGCCCGCTTCTTCATCGACCGCCCGGTCTTCGCCTGGGTCGTCGCGCTGTTCATCATCCTGGGCGGCGCGCTCTCGATCCCGATGCTGCCGGTGGCGCAGTATCCGGTGATCGCCCCGCCCTCGATCGCGCTGTCGACCGCCTTCCCCGGCGCCTCGGTGGAGAGCCTCTATACCGGCACGACCCGGCTCATCGAGGACGAGCTGAACGGGGCGGCCAACATCATGAGCTTCGAGTCGACCACCGACTCGTTCGGCTCGATCAACATCACGGCGACCTTCGAGCCCGGCACCGATCCGGCCCTGGCCTCGGTCGAGGTGCAGAACCGCCTGAAGCGCGTCGAGGCGCGCCTGCCCGCGGAAGTCCGCCAGAACGGCATCCTCGTCGAGGAAGCCTCGGCCGCGACGCTGAACATCATCACCCTGGTCTCGACCGACGGGAAGATGGACGAGATCGGGCTCGGCGACTTCCTGATGCGCAACGTCCTCAACGAGATCCGCCGCATTCCGGGCGTGGGCCGTGCGACGCTCTACTCGACGGAGCGCTCGTTGCGCGTCTGGGTCGATCCCGACAAGCTGCGCGGCCTCTCGCTCACGCCCGACGACGTGACCGACGCGATCCGCAACCAGAACATCCAGATCGCCTCCGGTGCCGTCGGCGCCCAGCCGAGCCCGGTCGATCACGCCACCTTCGCCCCCATCGTGGTGAAGGGCCAGCTCAGCACGGTGGAGGATTTCGGCGCCATCGTGCTGCGGGCCAATTCCGACGGCTCGAACGTGCGCCTGCGCGACGTCGCCCGGATCGAACTCGGCGGCGACGCCTACCAGTTCTCGACCCGGCTGAACGGCGGCGAGGCCGCGGGCATCTCGGTGACGCTCGCCCCCGACGGCAACGCGCTCCAGACCGCGGGCGCCATCCGGGCCAAGATGGAGGAGCTGTCGCAGTTCTTCCCGCCGGGCCTGAAGTGGGACATCCCCTACGACATCACGCCGGCCGTGAAGGCCTCGATCAAGAAGGTCATGATGACCCTGGTCGAGGCGGTGGTGCTGGTCTTCATCGTGATGTTCCTGTTCCTGCAGAACATCCGCTACACCCTGATCCCGACCATCGTCGTGCCGATCGCCCTGATGGGCACCGTGACCGTGATGCTGCTTGCGGGCTTCTCGGTGAACGTGCTGACGATGTTCGGCATGGTGCTGGCCATCGGCATCCTCGTCGATGACGCCATCGTCGTGGTCGAGAACGTCGAGCGCATCATGGCCGAGGAGGGGCTTCCCCCGAAGGAGGCCACCCGCAAGGCGATGAGCCAGATCACCGGCGCTATCATCGGCATCACCCTTGTGCTGGTCGCCGTGTTCATCCCGATGGCGTTCTTCCCCGGCTCGGTCGGCATCATCTACCGCCAGTTCTCGATCGCGATGGTCACCTCGATCGGCTTTTCGGCGCTGCTCGCCCTGTCGCTGACGCCCGCGCTCTGCGCCACCTTCCTGAAACCCATCGAGAAGGGCCACGGCCACGCGAAAACGGGCTTCTTCGGCTGGTTCAACCGGATCGTGGACCGCGAGACGGCGCGTTACGGCCGCGGCACCGCGTGGTGCATCAGGAAGTCCGGCCGGGTGATGATGATCTACCTGGCGCTGGTGGCCGGCACCGCCTTCGCCTTCATGCGGCTGCCCGAGGGCTTCCTGCCGCTGGAGGACCAGGGCTTCTTCACCGTCGACATCCAGACCCCGCCGGGGGCCTCGTTCAACCGGACGCAGGCCGCCGTGCGCAAGGTCGAGGAGCACCTGATGGCCCAGCCGGGGGTCGCCACGGTGACGATGCTCAACGGCTTCTCGTTCTCCGGCCAGGGCCCGAACCTGTCCCAGGCCTTCGTCACCCTGAAGCCCTGGTCCGAGCGCGACGCAGCCAATTCCGCGGTCGCGCTCGTGGCCGGCACCAACGCGGCGCTCGCCGGCTACCGCGACGCGATCGTCGACGCCCAGGAGCCGCCGCCGGTGGACAACCTCGGCAACGCGGCGGGCTTCTCGTTCCGCCTGCAGGACCGCGCCCAGAAGGGCTATTCGGCGCTGACCGCCGCCGAGGCGCAGTTGCTGGCGCTCGCCAAGCAGAGCCCGATCCTCAAGGCGGTGAAGATCGAGGGCCTGCCGCCGACGCCCCAGGCCGAGCTCGTCATCGACCGCGAGAAGGCGGCGGCGCTCGGCGTCAAGTTCGAGGACATCAACGACGCGATCCAGGTCAATCTCGGCTCGGTCTACACCAACGACTTCCCCAACCGGGGCAAGATGCAGCGCGTCTACGTGCAGGCCGAACAGCTCCAGCGCATGCAGGCGACCGACATCCTCAACTACGCGGTGAAGAACAGCCAGGGCACGATGGTGCCGATGTCCTCCTTCGCCGACCTGAAATGGAGCATGGGCCCGAGCCAGATCGTCGGCTTCAACGGCTACCAGTCGGTGCGCTTCACCGGCGAGCCGAAGGCCGGCTACACCTCGGGCGAGGCCATCGCCGAGATGGAGCGGCTGATGCAGCAGCTGCCCAAGGGCTTCGGCTATGTCTGGACCGGCCAGTCGCAGCAGGAGAAGCAGGCGGGAAGCCAAGCCTCGCTCCTGCTCGCCCTCTCGGTGCTGATCGTCTTCCTGTGCCTGGCCGCGCTCTACGAGAGCTGGTCGATCCCGTTCTCGGTGCTCTTGGTGATCCCGCTCGGCGTGATCGGCTCGGTGGCGGCGGTGTACCTGCGGGAGATGCCCAACGACGTCTATTTCAAGATCGGCCTCATCACGATCATCGGCCTGTCGGCCAAGAACGCGATCCTGATCGTGGAATTCGCCCGCGACCTGTGGAAGCCCGGCACCAACATCGTCCAGGCGACGATCCAGGCCTCGACCCTGCGCTTCCGCCCGATCGTGATGACCTCGCTCGCCTTCATCTTCGGCGTGGTGCCGCTGGCCATCGCCACCGGCGCGGCGTCAAAAAGCCAGCAGGCCATCGGCACCGGCGTGATGGGCGGCATGATCACCGCGACGGTGCTGGCGGTGTTCTTCGTGCCGGTCTTCTTCGTGGTGGTGATGCGCCTCTTCAAACCGAAGGAGGTCGCCGCCGGCGACAACGTCGAGGCGGCGCCGGGGGCGGTGCATGGCCACGGGCATTCGGTGCCGGCGGAGTAGGCGAAAACGCCTTGGCGCGAGGCGGTTGACGCCTTGCGTTAATGAAACGTTGCAGATCGGAGACCGGGAGCCGTGTCTTTCTGATCCCAGGATCGAGGACACGGCTCCAAGCTATTATGATGCCTCGCAGATTTTCGTCGAACTGACGGATCGGCGGCAAGCGCGCGTTCCCCTCCCCATTGCGGGGAGGAGAGCGCCGGGTGCTGACACGAGGGCATCAGCGGCCCTCGGGATAAGGGGGATCACCCGCAAAAGCGGCTACCCAGGACCTGCGCCTGCGCTAGAACGCGCCCATGTCGCGCTCCCCGATCTCCGCCGCCGTCGACGCCCTCACCGAGGAGGCGGCGGGCGCCCGCCATGCCGCGCTCTCGGAGGAGATCGCCGAGGCCGACCGGCTCTATCACGGCGAGGACGCACCCGAGATCTCGGACGCCGAGTACGACGCGCTGCGCCGCGAACTCGAACTGATCGAGGTGCGCTTCCCCGCCCTCGCCGGCACCGGCCGCGCCTCGGTGTCGGTCGGCGCCAAGCCGTCGAGTCGCTTCGAGAAGGTGCGGCACGCGGTGCCGATGCTCTCCCTCGGCAACGCCTTTGCCGACGAGGAGGTGGAGGAGTTCGTCGCCCGCGTGCGGCGCTTCCTCAATCTCGGCGCGGAGGAGCCGGTCGCCTTCACCGCCGAGCCGAAGATCGACGGGCTGTCGCTGTCGCTGCGCTACCTCGACGGACGGCTCGACACGGCGGCCACCCGCGGCGACGGCGAGGTCGGCGAGAAGGTCACGGCCAATGCCCGGACCGTGGACGACATCCCGGAGACGCTCGCGGGCTCGGGCTGGCCGGCGGTGCTGGAGGTGCGCGGCGAGGTCTATCTCTCGCATGCCGACTTCGCCGCCATCAACGCGCGGCAGGAGGAGGCGGGGCTGCCGACCTTCGCCAACCCGCGCAACGCCGCCGCGGGGTCGCTTCGTCAGAAGGATGCGGCGATCACCGCGTCCCGCCCCTTGCGCTTCTTCGCCTATGCCTGGGGCGAGGTCTCGGAGCCCTTCGCGGACAGCCAATCGGCGGTGCTCGACCGGTTCCGCGGCTGGGGCCTGCCGGTGAACCCGCGCACCAAGCTATGCCGGTCGGCGGACGAGATGATCGCGCATTACCGCGCGATCGAGGCCGAGCGGGCCGATCTCGGCTACGACATCGACGGCGTCGTCTACAAGGTGGACGACCTCGCCCTTCAGAAGCGCCTCGGTTTCGTCTCCCGCGCGCCGCGCTGGGCGCTGGCCCATAAATTCGCCGCGCAGGAAGCCATCACGCAGTTGCTCGCCATCGACATCAATGTCGGCCGCACCGGCTCGCTCAACCCGCTGGCGCGCCTCAAGCCCGTCACCGTCGGCGGCGTGGTGGTGTCGAACGCGACCCTCCACAACGAGGGCTACGTGCAGGGCGTCGGCGGCGACGGCGAGCCGATCCGCGAGGGCCGCGACATCCGCGTCGGCGACACCGTCATCGTGGTGCGCGCGGGCGACGTGATCCCCAAGGTCATGGACGTCGTCATCGACAAGCGTCCGGCCGACGCCGTGCCGTACGTCTTCCCCGAGACCTGCCCGGCCTGCGGCAGCCGGGCGGTGCGGGAGCTAAACCCGCGCACGAAGAAGATCGACGCGGTGCGGCGCTGCACCGGCGGCCTGATCTGCCCGGCGCAGGGGCTGGAACGGCTCAAGCACTTCGTCTCGCGCAACGGCTTCGATCTCGAAGGGTTCGGGCAGACCTATATCGAGGTGCTGTTCGACAAGGGCCTCGTGCGCCAGCCCGCCGACCTGTTCCGGCTGAAATTCGAGCCGCTGAAGACCGCCATCGTCGCCCGGCGCGAAGAACTCTCGGCGCAGCGCCGGGCGGAAGGCGAGCCGCCCCAGAAGAAGCCGACCAAGAAGAAGGGCGAGGAGGAGGACAAGGCGATCCACAACCTGCTCGCCTCGCTCGACGCGCGCAGGCAGATCGCGCTGAACCGCTTCCTGTTCGCGCTCGGCATCCCGCAGATCGGCGAGTCGACCGCCAAGGCGCTCGCCAAGCGTTTTCCCGACATGCGGGCCCTGATGACGGCCCTCGACGCGGCCGCGGCGGCCCAGGCCGGCCGCGACTGGCTGGAGCTGTCGGCCCTGCCGCGGATCGGCCCCGGCACCCGCGACCGGCTGTTCGAGACCCTCGACCCGACGCCCGGCGAGCAGATCGAGGGCTTGAGCCTCGGCGCGCGGCTGCGGGCGCGGCTCACGCCGTCGCAGCGCGAGGCGGTGCTGGCCCATTACGGCAGCGAGGCGGAGGCCGAGGCCGCGCTGGAGCGGGCGTCGGGCCAGAAGCCCGGCGACGCCTACCGCGTCTTCGCCGACGACGGCGAGATCGGCCCCGTCGCCACCGACTCGCTGATCCAGTTCTTTTCCGAAGACCACAACCGGGATGCGGTGCTGGCGCTGCTCGCCGAGGTCGAGACGACGCCGCTCGAAGCCTCGGCCTCGGCGGCGGCGTTTTCCGGCAAGACCGTGGTCTTCACCGGCACGCTCGAAAAGATGACCCGCAGCGAGGCCAAGGCCACCGCCGAGCGGCTGGGCGCCAAGGTCTCGGGCTCGGTCTCGGCCAAGACCGACCTCGTCGTCGCCGGCCCGGGCGCCGGCTCGAAGCTCAAGGATGCCGAGAAGCACGGCGTAAAAGTGGTGTCGGAGGACGAATGGCTCGGGATGCTGGCGCAGACATGAGGACGGGGCAGGGCACCCGCGACCACGAGAGGATGGACGACTCGACCTTGCGCGCGTGGGTGCGGGAGGCCCTGGATGATCCAAGTCCGGCCGTCCTGGCCGAGCAAGTCTTCGTGGAACTGCACGCCCTCCACGAGGCTCATCTAAAGGCCGCGAGGAGCGACACTTGAATCTTTCCCGCTATCGCAGCGGGTGAATCTGGCACTAAAATACCAGCACGAATTTCACTTCTGGAAATTTATTAAATGCTGTCAGCGGGTTTCTCCACGAAAATATACGATTTTATGAGGCGCTGGCGCGGCAGAATTAAAACAACAGATGCCTCGAAAGCAAGACATAAGATAGAAATAACAAATTATACAAATAAGACGCTTGAAGTTTATATAGAGATTCGCCCCGATCGGTATCTTCTTAAACCAGGCGAATTAATGGTCATTAATGCAAATCTAGAAGGCGCGCCATACTCCATCGGCTACTGTGAAGGCAGCGTACAAGTTTATGCTGGGATGGATTTTGATCCAGAGGTTACCATCAACGGTATAGCGGCAGATTCGGACTGGGAGACACCAAAACCGGATTGACCCCGACCGCCGGAATTTCGCGGGAGGAACATCACCGGCGCATCTCCCCGCTTGACCCCGCCCCCCGCCCGGCGCAAGTCCGGCGCCGGATCAGTCGGCCGGGCAGCCGCTCCGCTTGCAGCGGGGAGGAAAGTCCGGGCTCCATGGAGAGGCGGTGCCGGATAACCTCCGGCGGGGGCGACCCCAGGGACAGTGCCACAGAGAGCAGACCGCCCCGCAGGCCCTCGTGGCCTGTCGGGGTAAGGGTGAAAGGGTGCGGTAAGAGCGCACCGCGGACGCGGCAACGCGGACGGCACGGCAAACCCCACCGGGAGCAAAACCGAATAGGGGCGACACGCCCTTCCCCTCGGGGGAGGGCAGGCCCGCTCTCCAGGCCCGTCGCCCGGGTTGGTTGCTCGAGGCGGTCGGAAACGACCGTCCCAGAGGAATGGCTGCCACGCTCATGGGTTCGCTCATGAGCCCTACAGAACCCGGCTTACAGGCCGGCTGATCCACCCTCCGAAAACCGAAAACGCGTCGGCCCACCATGGCCTGAGCGATGCAGGAGCCCTTCCGCCGCCCGTGCCTGCTCGACATTTACGCCCCGCATTGACGCTCGGTTAACCTTGCTGGGGTCTGATCCGGGACCGCCCGCATGGCCGAGTTCGTTGACGCGTTTCGAGGGCCTATGTTACCCCGCGCCATCCCGTTGACGCCCGATATCGGATCGGCCGACACTCGTTCAGGTTGCCTGACGAGGGGTCGCGCGCGTGTCCAGGGCCGACGCACCGGCAACGTCACCATCGTCCGGGCCGCGGCTGTGTGGTCCGCCCACGCAGCAGGCCATCATGCAATCTCCCCCGCCGGAGACCGTCGGAGCCGCCCCGCGGCCCCGCGCCGAACGACTCACCTCTCGGGAGACCGGCCGATGAGCCGGGCGCCGCGCCGCCCGCAGGGCGACCATGCCCGCCACGTCCCGGTCCTTCTCGCCGAGGTCCTGACCGCGCTCGACACCGGCCACGGCGGCCTCGTGATCGACGGCACCTTCGGGGCCGGCGGCTACACGGGCGCGCTGCTCGACGCCCATCCCGACCTCCACGTCGTCGCGATCGACCGCGACCCCACGGCCATCGCGGCCGGCGCCGAGATGGTGCGGGCGGCGGCGGGCCGGCTTCGCCTCGTGCCGGGCCGCTTCGGCGATCTCGACACCCTGCTCGCCGGGATCGGCGAGGCGCAGGCCGACGCGGTGGTGCTCGATATCGGCGTGTCGTCGATGCAGATCGATCAGGCCGAGCGCGGCTTCTCCTTCCGGCAGGACGGGCCGCTCGACATGCGCATGGGCGGCGAGGGGCCGTCGGCCGCCGACATCGTCAACGAGGCGGAAGAGGCGACGCTGGCCGACATCTTCTATCATTTCGGCGAGGAGCGCCGTTCCCGGGCGGTCGCCCGCGCGATCCTGGAGGCGCGCCGCCGCGGCCGGATCGAGACGACGGGCCAGCTCGCCGACCTCGTGGCGAGCGTGATCCGGCCTGAGCCTGGCAGCCCGATCCATCCGGCGACCCGCGCCTTCCAGGGCCTGCGGATCGCGGTCAACGACGAACTCGGCGAACTCGTGCGCGGCCTGCACGCCGCCGAGCGCATTCTGAAGCCCGGCGGGCGGCTCGCGGTGGTGACGTTCCACTCGCTCGAAGACCGCATCGTCAAGCAGTTCTTCGCCGCCCGCAGCGGGCGCACATCCCACGGCTCGCGCCACATGCCCGGCGTCGAGGCGCCGGCTCCCAAGAGCTTCCGGCTCGTCACCAAGGGCCCGGTCCTGCCCTCGGAGGCCGAGACCGACGGCAACCCGCGCGCCCGCTCGGCGAAGCTGCGCGCGGCCGAGCGGACCGAGGCGGCCCCGCCGCCGCCGCTCTCCGCGATTCAGGCGCTGGCGAGCCTGCCCGTTGCGCCAAAGGGGGGACGGCGGTGATCCGGCTTCTCAACGTGCTGGCGATCGCCGGCCTGATCGGCTCGGCGATCTACGCCTACTCGATCAAGTACGACACGCTCTATCAGGCCGGGCAGGTCTCGAAGCTCAAGAGCGCGCTCCACAAGGAGCGGCAGGCCATCGCGGTGCTGCGGGCCGAGTGGCAGTTGCTGACGCGGCCGGACCGGCTCCAGGCGGCGGTCGAGCGGCATCTCGCCCTCGAACTGATCGGCGACGAGCATCTCGCCCGCCTGTCCGACCTGCCGGCCCGCCCCGACCGCGGCGACGAGATCGGCCGGCTGCTCGCCTCCACGGCGACGCCGACCGCGACGCCCAAGGACAAGCCGCTGACGCCCCGCGACGAGCCGCGCACCACCGGCTCCGTCGCGACCCGCACCGTCTCCACCCGCCCACCTGCCACGAGGTAGCGTTCGCCGTGTCGCACGACTCTTCTCAGGAGCCGTCCACCCAGGAGACGGCGATGCCCGATCCGGCGCTCGAGGCGCAGCCGGTCGCGATGCAGGAGGATGCCGGCCCCGAGCGCGTGGTGACGAGCGAGCCGCCGGCCTCGGCGCTCACCCGCTTCACCCGAACGATGTTCCGCCTCGCCATCGAGCGCTCGCATTCCCGCGTCGCCATCGTCGGCCTCGCTTTCGCGGCGGTGTTCGGCGCGATCTCGATGCGGCTGATCGTGGTGGCGGCGACGCCCGCCAACAACAGCGACGACCACCGCGTGGCGGCCGCCGCGACGACGGCGGTGCGGCCCGACATCATCGACCGCAACGGCGAGATGCTGGCCACCGACATCCGCACCGTCTCGGTCTTCGCCGAGCCCATCCGCATGGCCCGCACCTTCGACCGGGACGAGGCCGTGGAACTCCTCACCGCGGTCCTGCCCGAGCTGAACGCCGCGGAACTCCGCGCGAAGCTGTCGTCGAAGAAGGGCTTCGTCTGGATCAAGCGCGAGATCACGCCGAAGCAGCAGCTCGAGGTCCATCGCCTCGGCATCCCCGGCGTCGGCTTCCTGCCCGACCACAAGCGGGTCTACCCCAACGGCACGGCGGCCGCGCACATCCTCGGCGTGACCAACCTCGACAATGTCGGCATCGCCGGCATCGAGAAGTACATCGACACGCAGGGCAATCGCGCGCTGAACGAGTTCGGGCTGGCCACCAAGCAGACCGACCTCAAGCCGGTCCAGCTCTCGCTCGACCTGCGGGCCCAGTTCGCGGTGCGCGACGAGCTCGTGAAGGGCGTCGAGCACTTCAAGGCCAAGGCCGGCGCGTCGATGATCATGGACGTCAACACCGGCGAGATCATCGCGCTCGCCTCCTACCCGGACTTCGATCCGAACGAGCCGAAGGACGCGCTCTCGGACGACCGCATCAACCGGATGAATGTCGGCGTCTACGAGATGGGCTCGACCTTCAAGGCGATGACGCTGGCCATGGCGCTCGATTCCGGCAAGTACAATGTGAATTCCACCTTCGACACCCGCGGCGGCGTGCTGCATTGGGGCCGGCAGAAGATCCACGAATATCACGGCACCAACCGCGTCATCACCATGCCGGAGGTGTTCACCCACTCCTCCAACATCGGCTCGGCCAAGATGGCGCTCGGCGTCGGCGTGCCCGGCCACAAGGCCTTCCTGAAGAAGATGGGCCTGCTCGACCGGCTGCGCACCGAGCTGCCGGAATCGGCGATGCCGATCATTCCGCCGCGCTGGACCGAGATCAACACCATCACCATCGCCTTCGGCCACGGCCTCGCGGTCGCGCCCCTTCAGGCGGCGGCGGCGGTGGCCGCCATCGTCAACGGCGGCGAGCTGATGACGCCGACCTTCCTCAAGACCACCGAGGAGGAGGCGCATGCCAAGGCGACCCGGGTGATCAAGCCCGAGACCAGCGAGGCGATGCGCTTCATCATGCGCCTCAACGCGGTGGAAGGCTCGGCCAAGAAGTCGGCGGTGCCGCTCTACTATGTCGGCGGCAAGACCGGCACGGCCGAGAAGGTCATCAACGGGCGCTACAACAAGAACCGCCTGTTCACGACCTTCACCGCCGCCGCCCCGATGGACAAGCCGAAATATCTCTTCGTCACCATCATGGACGAGCCGCAGGGCCTGCCGGAAAGCGGCGGCTACGCCACCGCCGCCTGGAATTCCGGCGTGGTGACGGGCAAGATCATCGAGCGGACCGCTCCGGTGCTCGGCCTGCCGCCGAAATTCGAGGCGCCGGCCAAGCCGTTCCCGCTGATGGTGAAGCTCGGCGCGTACCACGCGACGCAGTTGGGCGGGCCGTAAGGACGGGCTTGGCGCCCTCCCTTGTCCCCGCATACGGGGAAGAGGGGTGGCGGCGACCCGGTCCGTCTGGTCGGACACCGAATGACACGCGGAACCCTCGCATGAGCCAGCCCACCCTCGGCCACCTCTTCGGGGAAGCCGGCATCGATCGCGCCGATCGGGCGGTCGCCGGCCTGACAGCTGACAGCCGCAAGGTCGTCCCCGGCGGCGTGTTCGTCGCCGTGCCCGGCACCCAGGCCGACGGACGGCTTTTTGCCGCCCAAGCCGCCGAGGCCGGCGCCGTCGCGGTCGTCGGCGAGGGCGAGCGCCCGGCCGATCTGCCCGAGGCCACCGCCTGGATCGCCGTGGCGGATGCCCGCCGCGCCCTGGCGCTGGCCGCCGCCCGCCTGTCGGGCCGTCAGCCCGAGACCGTGGTCGCCGTCACCGGCACCAGCGGCAAGAGCTCAGTCGCCGACTTCGTGCGCCAGATCCTGTCCCGCATCGGCCGCGACGCCGCGAGCCTCGGCACGGTCGGCATCGTGACGAACCGCGGCGCGTCCTACGGCTCGCTGACAACGCCCGATCCGGTCACCCTGCACGAGACCCTGGCGCGGCTCGCCGAGGAAGGCATCACCGATCTCGCCATGGAGGCCTCCTCCCATGGCATCGAGCAGCGCCGCCTCGACGGCGTCGCCCTGACGGCCGCCGCCTTCACCAATCTCGGGCGCGACCATCTCGACTATCACCCGACCGTCGAGGACTATCTCGACGCCAAGCTTCGGCTGTTCACGACGCTTCTGCCCAAGGGCCGCCCGGCGGTGATCAACGCCGACGGCGCCTATGCCGAGCGTGTCGTCGGCACCGCCGATGCCGCCGGCCACGCCATCCGCACCACCGGCCGCAACGGCGATTTCATCCGCGTCCTCGACGCCCGCACCGAAGGTTTTTCGCAGGCCCTCACGCTCGCGCACGGACGCGACACCCACGAGGTGCGGCTGCCGCTGGTCGGCGGCTTCCAGGTGGAGAACGCGCTGGTCGCCGCCGGCCTCGCCCTCTCGACGCCGGCGGGTGAGAAGGACCCGGCGGCGGTGTTCGCCGCGCTCGACCATCTCACCGGCGTGCCGGGCCGCATGGAGCGGATCGGCGAGGCCAACGGCGGCCTGTGCCTCGTCGATTACGCCCACAAGCCCGAGGCGCTGGAGCACGTGCTCACCGCTTTGCGCCCCTTCGCGACGGGCCGGCTCGTCGTGGTGTTCGGCTGCGGCGGCGACCGCGACCGGGGCAAGCGCCCGATCATGGGCGACATCGCCCAACGGCTCGCCGACCGCGTGATCGTTACCGACGACAACCCCCGCACCGAGGAGCCCGCCAGCATTCGCGCCGCGATCCTGGCCGCCGCGCCGGGCGCCGAAGAGATCGGCGACCGGGGCGAGGCGATCCGCGAAGGCGTGCGAGGCTTGAAACCCGGCGACGTGCTGGTGGTGGCCGGCAAGGGTCATGAAACCGGCCAGATCGTCGGCACAAGCGTGCTCCCGTTCTCGGATCACGAGGTTTTACGCGCCGCGATCGTCGAGGTGAACGGATGAACGCCCCCCTCTGGACCCCGGCCGCCCTCGAAGCCGCCACCGGCGGCGCGCTGCACGGCGCGCCGCGCCCGATCGGCGGCGCCTCGATCGACACCCGCACGCTCCAGCCCGGCGACCTGTTCTTCGCCATCCGCGGCGAGGCCCGCGACGGCCACGACTTCGTGCGCGGCGCCCTCGACAAGGGCGCGGGCGCCGCGGTGGTCGCGCAATCACGCGCCGAAGAATTTTCGGCATTCGGACCGGTGCTGGCGGTGCCGGAGACCTCCGACGATCCCGTCCTCGACGCGATGCGCGCCATCGGCAAGGCCGCCCGCGCCCGCACTGGGGCCGCCATCGTCGCGGTCACCGGCTCGGTCGGCAAGACCGGCACCAAGGAGGCGCTGCGCCACGTGCTCGGCGCGCAGGGCGAGACCCACGCCTCGGTCGCCTCCTACAACAACCACTGGGGCGTGCCGCTCACGCTGGCCCGCATGCCGGAATCCGCCCGCTACGGCGTGTTCGAGATCGGCATGAACCACGCCGCCGAAATCCTGCCGCTCACCGCCCAGGTACGGCCCGACGTGGCGCTGATCACCACGGTCGAGCCCGTCCATATCGAGCACTTCCCCTCGCTCTCGGCCATCGCCGACGCCAAGGGCGAGATCTTCTCCGGGCTCGCGCCCGGCGGCGTCGCGGTGATCAACCGCGACAACCCGAACTTTGCGCGCCTGCTCGCCCACGCCCAGGCCTCGAAGGCGGGGCGGGTCATCACCTTCGGCGAGCACGAGAGCGCGGATGTTCGGGCGCAGCGCATCCTGACGCGGCCCGACATCTCGGTGGTCGACGCGACCGTGATGGGCCTGCCCGTCACCTACCAGCTCGGCACGCCGGGCCGGCATGTCGCCATGAACTCGCTCGGCGTCCTGGCCTGCATCCACGCGCTCGGCGCCGACCTCGCCCGCGCCGCCCTGTCCCTGGCAAGCCTCAAGCCCCCGGTCGGGCGCGGCGAGCGCACCGCGCTCAGGATCGCCGACGGCGACGCCTACCTCGTGGACGAGAGCTACAACGCCAACCCGGCCTCGATCCGCGCATCGCTGGCGACTCTTGCCGGCATCGACACCGGTTCCAAGGGCCGCCGCATCGCCGTGCTCGGCGACATGAAGGAGCTGGGCGAAGCGGGCGAGCGCCTGCACCGCGAACTGGCGGACGCCGTGCGGGCCAACGGCATCGACCTCGTCTTCACCGCCGGCCCGCTGATGCGCCACCTGTTCGAGGCGCTGCCGATGGAGAGCCGCGGCGTCGCCGCGCTCACCGCCGACGAGGTGACCGATGCCGTGGTCGCGGCCCTGCGCCCCGGCGACGCCGTGATGGTCAAGGGCTCGAACTCCATGCGCATGGTCCGGATTGTCGAAGCGGTCAAAGCCCGCTACGCGCTGCCCCCGGACCAGCGCGAAGCCTCGCTCCAGGCGGTTCGCTGAACGCCATCGACGGTCGGGCCTTCTTGGCGCCCGCCCAACCGTGAGTCCGGAGGCGCGCCCCGCGCGGCCGAACTCGAAACCGAACCTGGCCGCGCGCGGACGGAACCGATGCTCTATCTCCTGTCGGAACTGAGCGGCACGCTCACGCCCCTCAACGTGTTCCGCTACATCACCTTCCGCACCGGCGGCGCGCTGTTCACGGCGGGCTTCTTCGTGTTCTGGTTCGGGCCCTGGATCATCTCGCTCCTGCGCATCCGCCAGGGCAAGGGTCAGCCGATCCGCGAGGACGGGCCGGCGACCCACCTGACCAAGCGCGGCACGCCGACCATGGGCGGGCTGATGATTCTGGCCGGCGCCATCGTCTCGGTGCTGCTCTGGGCGAACCCACGCAACCACTATGTCTGGGTGACGCTGGCCGTGACGCTGGGCTTCGGCGCGATCGGCTTCTACGACGACTACCTCAAGGTCACGAAGCAGTCGCACAAGGGCTTTTCCGGCAAGTTCCGGCTCCTGCTCGAATTCGCCATCGCCGGCTCGGCCTGCCTCCTGATCTCGATCTACTCGCCGGCCTCGCTCCAGAATCAGCTCGCCTTCCCGGTCTTCAAGGACGCGCTGCTGAACCTCGGCTGGTTCTGGGTGCCGTTCGCCGCCTTCGTGATCGTGGGCGCGGGCAATGCGGTCAACATCACCGACGGTCTCGACGGCCTCGCCATCGTCCCCGTGATGATCGCCTGCGGCACCTTCGGCATCATCGCCTACCTCGTCGGCAACTCCTTCACCGCAGGCTACCTTCAGGTGAACTACGTCCGCGACACCGGCGAACTCGCGGTCGTCTGCGGCGCGGTGATCGGGGCGGGGCTCGGGTTCCTGTGGTTCAACGCGCCGCCCGCGCAGATCTTCATGGGCGATACCGGCTCGCTGGCGCTGGGCGGCCTGCTCGGCTCGATCGCGGTCGCGGCCAAGCACGAGATCGTGCTCGCCATCGTCGGCGGCCTGTTCGTGCTGGAGATCCTGTCGGTGATCATCCAGGTGCTGTCGTTCAAGCTCACCGGCAAACGCGTCTTCCGCATGGCGCCAATCCACCACCATTTCGAGCAGAAGGGCTGGAAGGAGCCGCAGGTCGTGATCCGCTTCTGGATCATCGCCGTGATCCTCGCGCTCGTGGGGCTCGCCACGCTCAAGCTGCGCTGAGCTGTGATAGGAGGCGCGTCGCGCCGTCGTGAAAGGCCGATCGCCATGACCCCCGCCACCACCTTCGCCGGCCGGAAGGTCGCCCTGTTCGGCCTCGGCGGCTCCGGGCTCGCCACGGTGCGCTCGCTGCTGGCGGGCGGGGCCGACGTGCTCGCCTGGGACGACAACGCCGCCAGCCGCGACCGCGCGCGCGATCAGGGCATCGCGGTCTCCGACCTGCGCGAGGCCGACTGGTCCGGGTTCGACGCCCTCGTCCTGGCCCCGGGCGTGCCGCTCACCCATCCCGAGCCGCACTGGACCGTGCCGCTGGCGAAAGCCGCCGGAATCGCCATCATCGGCGACATCGAGATCTTCTGCCGCGAGCGCGCGGCGCGCGCGCCCGGCGCGCCCTTCGTCGCCATCACCGGCACCAACGGCAAGTCGACCACGACCGCGCTCACCGCCCACGTCCTGCGCGAGACCGGCCGCGACGTGCAGATGGGCGGCAATATCGGCACCGCCATCCTCTCGCTGGAGCCGCCGGCGGAAGGCCGCGTCCACGTCATCGAACTCTCGACCTTCCAGATCGACCTGACGCCCTCGCTCGCGCCCTCCATCGGCGTGCTCCTCAACCTCACGCCGGACCATCTCGACCGTCACGGCACCATGGAGAACTACGCCGCGATCAAGGAGCGGGTTGTGTCGAGCGCCGGCCTTGCCGTCATCGGCGTGGACGATGCCTATTGCGCAGCCATCGCGGCCCGGCGCGGCGAGCCCCGCATGCGCATCCATGTCGAGGGCCACGGCGAGGAGGCCGGCGACCTGATCGTGCAGGGGCCCCGCATCCTCGATTCCGACGGCGCCAGCCTCGCCGATCTCAGCGGCATCGGCTCGCTGCGCGGCGCCCATAACGGCCAGAACGCGGCCGTGGCGGTGGCCGTCGCCCGCGCGCTGGGGATCGAGGGCGCGGCGCTGGCCACCGGCCTCAAGAGCTTCCCCGGCCTCGCCCACCGCATGGAGGGCCTGGGGCGCCGCGGCCGGGTGCTGTTCGTCAACGATTCCAAGGCCACCAACGCCGACTCGACCGAGAAGGCGCTGCTCGCCTTCCGCGACATCCACTGGATCGTCGGCGGCAAGGCCAAGGAGGGCGGGATCGAGCCGCTGAGCCCGCTCTTCGACCGCATCGCCCACGCCTACCTGATCGGCGCCTCGAGCGACGCCTTCGCCGCGACGCTGGAGGGGAGGGTGCCCTTCACCCGCTGCGGGACGCTGGAGGTCGCGACCGAAACGGCCGCGAAGGCGGCCGCCGCCTCGGAGGCGCCCGAACCGGTGGTGCTGCTGTCGCCGGCCTGCGCCTCCTACGACCAGTTTCCGAACTTCGAGGTCCGCGGCGACCGCTTTCGCGCGCTGGTGCAGGCGCTGCCCGAAGCAGCGACCTGAGTGTTCGAGGCTTCCCGGCATCGCGCAGCGGAGCCGAAGCGATCAGGACGCGACGTTTTCCGGATCACGCATGACGGCGTCGCCCGTCCTGTTTTCCTCGGCACGCCTCGTTCGAACCGTACAGAGCGCTGGATTGCTTCGGCTTCGCCTCGCCGTGACGACGGGGGTAGCCGAGGCGATCGGCCGGACATCGCGGCGCTGCCCGGACCTTCGCCAAAGCAAATCCGGCTTTCATCCCCCGAACTTCACCGAACAGTGCATTTTCTCCGCGGGTTGCGAGAGTACAGCATCAGCACATCTCAAACGGGATTAAGACCGTCCCTCAATAAAATCTTACGGAATAATGCATCCAACCTGAGCGTTGGCATAAGAGATCGGGCATATTCCGCCCTGATCGTTCCATGCCGCATCAGGACGAGGATGATGTCTTGAAACGATTCCGGCTGCCCGCCTGCCTGCTCGCCGCCACGATCCCCAGCCTCGCCGCCGCCCAGAGCGGCCCGGTCTTCTCCGCCAACCCGACGAAGCCCCGCTTCCTCCTGCACGAGGCGCTCGGCAGCCCGGCCAACCTGCGCATCAGCGGCTCGTTCCGGCCGCGCGCCGAGGGCATCGCGAACCAATTCCGGCCCGAGACCTTCGCCCGCAACGACATCCTCAACTCGTATCTCACCACGCTCTTCGTCGAGTACGAGACCGGGCCGCTGCGCATCGGCGGCGAGCTGTTCGACAGCCGCGGCTATTTCCAGCAGCGCAACTCCTCGGCCTTCACCACCGAGATCAACGCGCTCGAACCGGGCCAGGCCTACCTCGCCCTCGACCTTGCCGACGGCGCGGGCGAGGGCACCAAGAGCAGCCTTACGGTCGGCCGCTTCACCAAGAACATCGGCTCGCGCCGCCTCGTCTCGCGCCAGCAATTCCGCAACACCATCAACGCCTACACGGGCATCTCCTACGACTGGCAGAACGCCGCCAAGGACCGCCTCACCGTGCTGTGGACGATGCCGCACACCCGCCTGCCCGACGACGCGCAGGGCATCCGGAACAACGACATCGCCTTCGACCGCGAGAGCCTCGATCTGCAGCTCTTCGGCGCCTCCTACACCAAGGCGGGCGTGCTCGGCGGCACCTTCGAGATGTACGGCTACGGCCTGCTGGAGCGGGATTCCGGCACCGGCCTGCGCTCGGTCCAGACCCGCGACCGGCGCCTGTTCACCCCCGGCCTGCGGCTGGCCCGCGCGCCGAAGCTCGGCGCCTTCGATTACGATCTGGAGGCGATCTACCAGACGGGCAAAGCCCGCGAGACGGCGGCGGCCACCGACCGCACCGATCTCGACGTGTCGGCCTACTTCCTCCACGCGGAGGTCGGCTACACCTTCGACGCGCCGTGGCGGCCACGGGTCGCGCTGCAATACGACCATGCCAGCGGCGACGGGCGAAACCCCAACCGCTTCAACCGCTTCGATACGCTGTTCGGCGCCCGGCGGTTCGAATACGGCCCGACCGGCCTCTACGGCCCGGTGCAGCGCGCCAACCTGATCTCGCCGGCCCTACGCCTCGAAGTAACGCCGAGCCCGATCTGGGACGCCTTCGTGGCCTACCGCCCGCTCTTCCTCGAAACCCCCACCGACAGCTTCGGCGCGACGCTGGTCCGCGACCGCACCGGCCGCTCGGGCCGCTATGCCGGCCAGCAGATCGAAGGCCGCATCCGCTACTGGATCGTCCCCGACGCGATGATTCTCGACACCGGCGTCGCCTACCTCATCAAGGGCGACTTCTTGCGAAATGCCCCCAACGCGCCCGACACCGGCAACACCTTCTACGGCTACCTGAACACGACGCTGTTCTTCTGACGGGATCCCAAAGGACTACGTCCTTTGGCGGGGCACCGGGGCACAGCCCCGGTTTCCCTTCCAAACCAGGGCTCCGCCCTGGACCCGCGAAAGGACGTCGTCCTTTCGAAACCTGGGACTGGCCGAGGCGACTACTCGTCGTCCGCGGCGTCCTCGGTCTCGGCTACGCCGCGGAAGCCGGTGGCCAGGACGTAGAGTTCGCTCGAATCGGCGCGGCTCGCCGCCGGCTTCACGTGGCGGACCACGGCGAAGTCGCGCTTGAGGTCGGCGAGCAGGCTCCCCTCGGTGCCGCCCTGGAACACCTTGGCGAGGTAGGCGCCCCCCGGCGCCAGGATCTCGCGGGCGAAGGCCGCCGCGGTCTCGGCCAGCCCGATGATGCGCAGGTGGTCGGTCTTCTTGTGGCCGGTGGTGTTGGCCGCCATGTCGGACAGCACGAGGTCGGCGGGTCCGCCCAGCAACTCGATCAGGCGCTCGGGCGCGGTGGGGTCGAGGAAGTCGCCGGTGATGAAGGTCGCCCCCGCCATCGGCTCGATGTCGAGCAGGTCGATGCCGACGACCCGGCCGGTCTCGCCGACCGTCTTGACGGCGACCTGCGCCCAGCCCCCCGGCGCGGCGCCGAGATCGAGCACCTTCTGCCCCGGCTTCAACAGCTTGAAGCGCTCGTCGATCTCCACCAGCTTGAAGGCCGCGCGGGAGCGATAGCCCTCGCGCTTGGCGCGGGCCACGTAGGGGTCGTTGAGTTGGCGCTCCAGCCAACGCTTCTGCGACAGCGTGCGCCCGCGCCCGGTCTTCACCCGCTGCTTCAGGTCGCCGCGCAGACCGCCCGATCCGCCTCGCCGGTCGCTCATGATGTTGGTCCTCTCACGGGGCCGTGCCTAGCGGAACGCGACCGGAGCGGAAAGGACGCTCAGCGATACCGCCCCCGGCGCCACACGCCGTCCTCGCGCATCATGTTCATCAACAGCCCCTCGCGCAGGCCCCGATCCGCGATGCGCAGGCGCTCCGAGGGAAACACCCGCCGGATCGCCTCCAGGATGGCGCAGCCGGCGAGCACGAGGTCGGCGCGGTCGCGGCCGATGCAGGGGTTGTCGACCCGCTGATCGAGGCGGGTGTCGAGCAGGTCCTCGATGGCGTCGCTGACCTCGAAGTCGCTCATCCAGAGACCGTCGACCCGGCGCCGCTCGTAGCGGGCGAGCCGCAGATGCATGGCGGCGAGTGTCGTCACGGTGCCGGACGTGCCGAGCAGGTGGAAGTAGGGCGCGGTCGCCGCCGCCGCCGCGCGGATGGCGAAGGGTGAGATGAGGTCGCCGACCTCCTCGACCATGCCTTCGAAGGTCAGCCGCGTCACCTCGGTGCCGCCGTGGCGCTCGGCCAAAGTCACCACGCCGACGGGCAGCGAATCCCAGGCGCGGATGCGGAGCGTCGGGTCGGTCGAGGGGTTGGCGGCCGCACCGTCGAGCCACGCGATCTCGGTCGAGCCGCCGCCGATGTCGAAGATGACCACCGATTCGGCGCGCGGATCGGCGAGCGCGGCGCAGCCGGTGACGGCGAGATAGGCCTCGGTCTGGCGATCGACGATCTCGAGGTCGAGCCCGACCTCGGCGCGCACGCGGGCCACGAACTCGGCGCCGTTGACGGCGAGGCGGCAGGCTTCCGTGGCGATCACCTTCGAGCGGGTGACGCCGCGGGTCTTCATCTTGGCCTTGCAGATGCGCAACGCCTCGACGGTGCGCTCGATCGCGGCCTCGGTCAGGCGGTTGGAAGTGCCCAGCCCTTCGCCGAGGCGGACGATGCGCGAGAATGCGTCGATGACGCGGAAGCCGTTGGGCGTCGGCTCGGCGACGAGCAGGCGGCAATTGTTGGTGCCGAGATCGAGGGCGGCATAGGCGTCGCGACGCCCGTAGCGGGTCGGATAGGACTCGATCGGCCGGCCGCCCACGACCGTGCGGGCGCCGTCCCGCGGGTCTTGCGGGTCGGCGGCGGGGCGGGCCGACACGGCGGCGGCGCTCTCATCCCTCATGGACGCGGCCGAGCTTCCTGAACGCACGCGGACACGGCAGCAGGCCGCACCATCGTGGCCTCGAAGCTACAGGCGTTGCCCGGCAACTGCAAAGGCTCGATCGCGACGCCCGCAGAATTTGCGTGATCGTCAGGGCGCGCCGGTGATGGGATAGCGCCGCCCCTTCCATACCGCGACGCCGGCCCGCGTCGGGCGCAGCAGCGCGTTCCACTGGATCGCCAGCGCCGTGCAGATGGCCGCCGGATGCAGCGGCACGGTGGTGGCGGGCTCGCGCACCACCAGGGTGATCGCGGCGCGCGTGGCCAGCGAGAGCAGGGCGGCGCCTCCCGCGACCCAGGCCGCCGAGGCGTTACCGACGACGAGCGCCAGGAGCAGCACCAGCCACGGCAGGACGTGGCCGCCGAACAGGAGAACCGTCCAGACCGGCAGGGCGCGCGGCGTGGCCATGCCCTCGCGGGCGTTCTTCGAGAAACCGGCCCAGCTCTGCGGCCCGTCGCGGTACATCCGGCAGGTGGCCAGCGCGTGGCCGGCGACGAGGTCGGTGCGCAGGCCCTGGCCGCGGAACAGGCGCGGCAGGCGCACGCCGTCGTGCAGCGAGGTGCGGATCGTCGCGTGGCCGCCGGTGGCGCGGTAGGCTTGCGTCCGCATCAGGATCATCTGCCCGCAGGCCGCGCCCAGCGACGGATCGGGCAGGAGGCGCATCAGGGCCATCGGCAGATAGCCGATCAGCAGGAAGTTGATCATCGGCACGGTCAGGCGCTCGCCGAGGCTCTCCATGACCTGCCGCGGCACGCCGCTGACGAGATCGGCCTTCGCGCGCGCCGCATGCGCCGCGAGACCGGCGGCGGCGTTGGGCTTCAGCGTCACGTCGGCGTCGAGGAACAGGAGATGGTCGCCGCGCGCTTCGCGGGCGAGCACCGCGCAGGCGTGGTTCTTGCCGGTCCAGCCCTCGGGCAGGTCGGGCACGGCGACGAGGCGCAGGCGCGCATCCGTCTCGGCGATGCGGCGGACGAGGGCCGCGGTCTCGTCGGTGGAGTGGTCGTCGCCGACCAGCACCTCGATCGCGATGCCGGCGCTGGCAAGCGCCGCCCGCACCGTCCCCTCGATCACCCCCGCCTCGTTGCGGGCCGGGATCAGGATCGAGACGAGGCCGGGCGCCTCCGGCTCCGGCTCGGGGGTGCGCAGGAGCGAAAGGTTCACCGCCGCGAGGCAGGCCGGCAGGGCGGCGAGCGCGAGGGTCAGCAGAGCGAGCGCCAGGATCATCGGTCAGGCTCCTGTCGGGCGGCGCGGTGCCCGGATTCGAAGCGGCGCCCGGTCAGCATCGCCCCGAGCCGCCGCCAGCCGTCATAGATGCCGCCGACGCCGCGTTTCCCTGAGACCAGCGTCTCGAAGCGCGCCGGATCGCGGGCGATGACGTCGGCGGAGAGCCGGTCGAGGGTGTCGGTCAGGGCGGCCTCCATCCGGGCGAGGCGCTCCGGCCGGGGCAGGGCGAGGAGGTCGCCCGCCCGGATCGGCGTGCCGAAGGCGCAGAACGCTTCCGCGCCGCGCTCCTCCCAGAAGGCGTATTCGAGGGCGAGCGGCAGGACCAGGGCGTCCGGCGCGATCTCGGGCAGCCGGGCGATCCCACCCTTGAGGCCGAGCGGGCGGGTTCGCACGTCGGCGAAGCGCCCCTGCGCGGTGATCCACAGGGCGCGGCCCGGCCCCGACAGCACGGCGCGGGACGCGGTCATGAACTGCGCCGCGCCGCGGCGGCTCTCGGGATCGACCGGGAAGGCGCCGATACGCTTGAAGATGCCGTAGCGCTTGAGCATCGCCTCGTCGAAGGGGGCGTAGCAGGCGCGGTCCGGAAAGAGGCGATCACCGATGACGATGAGGATCGCGGCATCCCACCACGCCGGATGGTTGCAATAGACCACGAGCGGCGTGCCGGCCTCGACGGACGCCGGCACGCCCCAGCGGGCGAGCCGCAGGGCGTTCATATGGCGGCGCACGAACCGGTCGAGGTAGCCGGCCATGAAGCGCCAGACGAAGGCCGAGCGCTCGGGGAGTTCGAGTGGGATGGGCGGAACGCCTCGTCCGGTCACGCGCTGGCGCGCAGCTCCGGCTCGGCCCGGCCGCGGATGTCCCCATCGAGGGCATCGGCGGCGATCCAGCCCGACATCATCACCATCGGCATGCCGGGGCCGGGATGGGCCGCACCGCCCGCGAGGTAGAGGCCGCGCACCTCGCGCGAGCGGTTGCCCGGCTTGAACGCGCCCATCATCCGGCCGTGCGAGGCGAGCCCGTAGATTGCGCCGTTCAACACCTTGTAGCGGTCGTGAATGTCCTGCGGGGTGAGGTGGCGCTCGACGACGATGCGCTCCTCGATGTCCGGCATGCCGCCGGTGCGCTTCAGCTTCTCCAGGATGGTCCGCCGATAGGCCGGAAACATCTTGGACCAGTCGTGGTGCGGGCGCAGATACGGCGTGTGGACCAGAACGTAGAGCGCCTCGCCGCCTTCCGGCGCCACGCTCGGATCGGTGGAGGAGGGGGCCGCCAGATAGGCGGTCGGGTCCGGGGCGGGCTCGCCCTTGCGGTAGATGAAGTCGAACTCCTCCTCCGGGTCGCGGGAGAAGACGAAATCGTGGTGGGCGAGATGATCGTAGCGCTTGTTGAGGCCGAGATAGAGCACCACGCCGGAGCAGGCCGGCTCGAAGCTCTTCTTCTCGTAGGTCTTGCCGACCTCGCCGCCGACGAGTTCGCGGTAGGTGCGCACCGAATCCATGTTCGAGATCACGGCGTCGAACGGCGTGGTGCCGGAGGCCGTCTTCACGCCGCGGATCGCGCCGCCCTGAATGTCGAGCCCGGTCACCTCGTCGGAGGATTTCAGCGTCGCGCCGAGTTCGGTCGCGAGCTTCATCAGCCCCTCGGCCACCGCGCGGGTGCCGCCCATCGGATACCACACGCCTTCCGCCGTCTGCATATGGGCGATGGCGCAGAGGACGGCGGGTGCACCGTAGGGCGAGGAGCCGACATATTGCACGAAGTGGTCGAGCATCTGCGCGAGGCGGGCATCCTTCACCTTGCCGCGGATCGTGCTCGCGACGGTGGCGTGCATGCGCAAGGACAGCACGTCGCGCAGCGTGCCGGGGTTCATGTTGGCCCGGATGTCGATCGTGTCGAACAGGTCCTGCACCGCCTTCCAGAAGAAGAACCGCTCCGAGACGCCGTGCAGATGCTCCGAGACCGCGATGAACTTCTTGTAGCCGTCACCGATGCCCTGGCCCGGGGCGAAGCGGTCCATGGAGGCCGCCATGGCGTCCACGTCCTCGATCAGGTCGATGCGGGAATTGTCGTCGAAGAAGCAGCGCCATTGCGGGTCGAGGCGGCGCAGGTCCATGTAGTCGTGGACCGACTTGCCGGCCTCGGTGAACACGCGCTCCAGCACGCGGGGCACGGTGAGGATGGTCGGGCCCATGTCGAAGCGGAATCCGCCCTCGTGCAGCACCGCGGCCTTGCCGCCCATCCAGGCATTCTTGTCGTAGACGGTGACGCGGTGCCCGCGGGCCGCCGTCACGCAGGCGGCGGCCAGACCGCCGAGCCCGCTGCCCACCACCGCGACCGAGGAACCCTGGCTCATCGAAACTCATCCCCGCCGGGGCTGAGGCGCCGGCTTACACGGCAAAGCTAGATGCGGGATGCGGCGGGTCAACGTGCCACCCGGTCGCGCTGCCCTCGGAAAACCCCTCAACGTGTGGACAGCTGCGCCAGGAAATTACCGATCTCCCGGCGGCGCCGGCCCGGATCGAGCAGATCGGGTCCGAGACCGTGGCGCCACGCGAGGCGGCTGCGGGCCGGCGTATCCTCCTGGCCCAACGCCCGCACCTCGTCGGCGTAAGCCGCGACCGCGGCCTCGTCGGCGGCGAGCCCCGCCTCGACCACGGATTCGGCGCTGAGCGTCAGCATGGCGGCGAGTTCGTCGGGATCGACCTCGGGATGGTACTGCGTGCCCCAGAACAGACCGGCGTCGTAGCGGATCTCGATGGCCTGCACGTCGAGCACGGCGTTGGCGGCGAGCACGCGAGCGCCGGGCGGGGGCGCCAGCACCGAGTCGGTGTGGATGGCGGGCGCGTCCCAGGCCGGCCCGCGCCCCGCGAGCAGGGGATGATCGGCGCCCTCAGGCGTCGGCGCAAGGCGCCGGGCAAAGCCGTATTCGGGCCCGCGCGGGTTCGGGCCGACCGTGCCGCCCGCCACCGCGGCGGCGACCTGAATGCCCCAGCACGAACCGAAGATCGGCAGACCGGCGGCGAACGCCGCGCGCATTAGGTCGAGTTGGCGCTCGACGGCGGGCCCGCCCTCGGTCAGGCGCAGGGTCGAGCCGGTGACGATCAACCCGTCGGCCTCGTGCAGCCCGAGGCCCTCGGGCAGGCAAAAATCCGCGTCGGCGGGCGCGATCAACACGCACTCGGCGTGCGGGGCGAGATCGGTCACGACATCGGCGAAGGATTCGGCGGTCGTCCGGCCGAGCATGTCGCGCCGCGTGGCGCGGCCGTCGCGGTCGTTCCCGTCGGCAATCAGCAGGCGCGGCATCGCGTCCTCGGTGCGGTGAACCCGAGCGCGGCGAAGCCCGGACCGGGGCTGTGCCAGATTCTTCCGATCCGGTCGCGGGGGCGGGGGGCCGCGGGACGATCCGCCTCAGCGGGTCCGCCGCCCCACCAGCCCCAACGCCGCCGCGAGCCCGGCCCCCGCCAGCCCGGCGAGCACCGCCCAGGCCGGCCACGCGGCGGCGGCGCCTTCGCCGAGCGCGGTCTGGTAAGCCTCGATCGCCCAGGCGTTGGGGGTGAGCCAGCCGGCCTGTTGCAGCCAGGGGGGCATGAGGAAGCGCGGCACCATGCTGCCGCCCACCGCCGAGAGCAGCAGCACGCCGAAGGTGGCGGCGAGATGCGCCTGCTGGCGCGTCGAGGAGAGGGCGCAGGCCGCGAGCGCCAGCCCGGCCGCCATGGCGGAGACGAGCGCCGAGGTGACGAGCCAGCCGAGCCAGTGACCGGAGACATCGACGCCGTGGAGCAGGGCGGCCGCCGTGAAGATCAGCCCGGCCTGGACGATGCCCTGCAGCAGCAGGAACAGGAATTTGCCGAGCACGATCACCCGCAACCCGCCGGGCCCGGCGGCGAGGCGGTCGGCCAGCCCCCCCTCGCGCTCGTCCACCAGCGAGAGGGCGCCCTGCATCGCGGCGAACAGCAGGAACACGGCGGTGATGGCGCCGGCATAGTAGCTGATGCGCTCGTTGCCGCGCCCCGAGGCGGCCGAGCGCGTCTCGACGAGGTTGGCGAAGGAGAACGGCTCCTTCTTGGCGCGCTGCTCGGCAAACGCCTCGTCGAGGAAGGCGCGCTCGTCGGCGCCGATCTTTCCCGAACGCTCCACGTCGGCGACGATGCGCGAGAGCACCACGTCGGGCAGCGCGCCGTTGAGCGCGCGCTGGAGCTGTCCCAGCGCGATCGGGCTCGCCAGCGCACGGGCCGGGCTCTCGACCAGAATCACCGGCTGGTCGGCGGGCGCGTTTCCGCTCTGCGCCGCGAGCTCGCCCCGCAGGACGAGCGCGACATCGACCTCGCCCCGGCGGACGGCCGCGACCACGCCTTCGACATCGGCGGCGCGCAGGCGCTCGACCCGCAGGCTCGGCTCGGCCTCCAGGACTGCGGCGAGGCGCTGGGTGGTGGCGGTCCGGGCGAGGTCGGCGAGCCCCAGATGGATGCGGACACGGTCGCCCAGCGCCCCGGAGAAGATCGCGGCGAAGATCGAAAAGATCACGGTCGGTAGGACGAAGGCCATCGTCAGCGCCGCGCGGTCGCGCAGCAGCGAGAGCCACATCACCCGGAACGCCGCCGCGATCACGCCGCCGCCTCCAATGCCCCGAGGGCGTCGCGGTAGAGGGTTTCCAAGCCGGGGCGGCGCACGCGGATCTCGGCGGCGGGCACGCCCCGTCCGCGCAGACTCGCGAGAAGCGCCGCGCCGTCGAGGCCACCTGCGGCGCCGTGGTCGGCCCGCCAGAGCCGGGAATCGCCCGCTTCCGGAGCGAAGCCGGCTTCGCGCAGCGCGCTTTGCGCCGCCGGGCCGGGAGCCGCCTCCATCACCGCCTCATGCTCCGGGGGCGCGGCGGCGAGCGGGCGCATCAGCGCGGCGAGATCGCCCTCCAGCCGCAGGCGGCCCTCGCTGAGGATGGCGACGCGGTCGGCGAGGCGCTCGGCTTCCGTAAAATCGTGAGTGCTGACGATGACGCCCGCCCCCGCGGCGCGCAGCCCCGCCAGCACCGCGTGGATCGCGGCGCGGGCGTCGAGGTCGACCCCCTGCGTCGGCTCGTCGAGCAGGATCAGATCGGGGGCGGCCAGCAGGCTCGCCGCGATGTTGGCCCGGCGCTGATAGCCGCCCGACAGCGTGGCGACCGGGCGCCCGGCCACCGCTTCGAGGGCGCAGCGGGCGAGCACCGATTGGACCGCCTCGCGGCGGGCGGAGCGGGACAGCCCGGCGAGGCGGGCGAACACGTCGAGGTTCTCGGAGACGCTCAGGCGCGGGTAGAGCGCGATTTCCTGCGGCACGTAGCCGATATGCCCGCGTACTGCGCGATCCCCGTGCGGGTCGCCGCCGCGCACCCGAATGCCCCCGGAATCCGGCGCGAGCCGCCCGGCGAGCAGGCGGATCAGGGTGGACTTGCCGGCGCCGTTCGGCCCGAGCAGGGCCAGGGTCGTGCCGGCCTCCACGGTGAGGTCGAGGCCGCGCAGGGCCGGCCGGCCGCGGAAGGCGAGGGCGGCCCCCTCGACGCGCACGAGGGGCGGTGGGACGTTCACGGAGTGGATCAGCGCCGGGGCAGGGCGCGGGCGAGGCGCACCCGCAGGGCGCTGCCGGGCTCGGCGAGGGTGAAGGCGGCTTGCGAAAAATCCGGCCGGGCGCGGCGCCCGACGGCACCGGAGAAGCCGTAGGGCTCCAGCGGCAGGCCGAGCTGTGTCCGCCCGAGGCGTCCGTCACCGTCGAGGTCCTGGAACGCCGCCACCGCCCAGGTGCCGGCGGGCACGTCGCGGAACAGGAAGCGCTGGGCGCCGCCCTGCGCCGGGGCGTCCTGGCCCTGGCGGCAGCCGGCTTCCGTCAGGCTGCCCTGGCAGAGGGTGACGTAGACCGCGCCGGCACCCGGCTCGGCCCCCTCGACGATCACCTCCACGCTCGCGGCGGAGGCCGGACCGGCGAGCACCAGCCCGGCGATCAGGACGACGGCCGCACGCATCAATGCGGCTCGCCGGTGGCGAGCGGCGAGGTCGAGGGCAGCTCGGCCAGGATGGCGGGGGCCTTCTCGCGGGCCAGATCCTCGATCAGCAGGCGGGCGGAGATGCGCGCGCCCTCGTAGATCACCGGCAGGCCCGAGCCCGGATGCGTGCCGCCGCCGACGAGGTAGAGCCCCGGCCCGAAACGGTTGTGGGGGCGGAACCACAGCATCTGCAGCAGGTCGTGGGCGAGGTTGAAGGTCGCGCCTTCGTGCACCGCGAACTCATCCTGCCAGCCGCGGGGATCGATGACGCGCTCGTAGCGGATGCGGTCCTCGATGTCGTGCAGGCCGAGCAGCTTCAGCCGCTCCAGCACCAGCTTGCGATAGGCCGGGCCGACGCTCTCCCAATCGACATCGGATTTGAGGTTCGGCACCGGCACCAGCACGTAGAGGGCGGTGTGGCCGGGGGGCGCCATGCCGCCGTCGGTGAAGCCCGCATGCTGCACGTAGATCGAGGGCTGCATCGGCAGGATGCCGCCGGTGATCTCGTTGATGTTGCGCTCGTATTCCTTGGACAACAGGATCGTGTGATGCCCGAGGCTCTCGGGCATTTTCCCCTCGATGCCGAGATAGAGCATAAAGGTCGAGCAGGAGAGGCGGGCCTTGTCGATCTTGGCGTCGCGCCAGCGCGGGCGCCGCTCCTCCGGCACGAGGTCGCGGATGGTCTTGGCGAAGTCGCCGTTGATCATCACCGCGTCGGCCTTCAGCGTTTCGCCGCCGACGACCACGCCGCAGGCGCGCTTGCCCTCGAACAGCACCCGCTCGACGGATGTGTTGAGGCGGATGTCGACGCCCATGCGGCGGGCCAACCCCGCCATCGCCTCGGAGACCGCGCCGCAGCCGCCGACCGGGTGATACACCCCGTGCTCGTATTCGAGGAACGAGAGGATCGTGAACAGGCTCGGGCAGCGGAACGGGCTCATCCCGAGATATTTGGTCTGGAACGAGAAGGCGAGGCGCACGCGCGGGTCGGCGAAGTAGCGGCGCAGATCCTTGTCGACGCTACGGCCGGGATGGAGATGGGGGAGGGCGGCCAGCATGGCCGGGCTCGCCATCGACAGGAAGTTGTCGAACGGCTGCTCCAGCACCGGCTTGAAATAGTCGAGCTTGGTCCGGTTCTCGGCGAAGAACTTTTCCACGTTCTCGGCGTCGTCGGGCGCGAGGCGGGCGATCTCTTCCTTCAGCCGGGGCACGTCGCCGGTGGCGCGGATCTGGCCCGAGATGCCGTCCTCGCCCTCGAAGACGAGGTTGTATTGCGGATCGAGGCGTTCGAGCTTGACGTGGTCCTCCAGCCGCTCGCCGCAGGACTCGAAGATGTCGGCCAGGATCTGCGGGTAGAGGAAGAAGGTCGGGCCGATGTCGAAGCGGTAGCCGCCCGGCGCCTCGACGGTCTTGGTGCGCCCGCCGACGACGGAATCGCGCTCGATCACCGTGACGTGCAGCCCCGCCTTGGCCAGCAGCAGCGCGGAGGCGAGCCCGCCGGGGCCGGCCCCGACGACGACGACGCGGCGCCCGGTGAGCGCCCGCAAACCTTCCCGCGACTGAAGCAACGCCCCGAGGCTCCCATTCTGGTCCGTGTGCCGGCCAATCTTGGCCTTAACCGCGCGCCCGGCAAGAGGTGCGGATTGTCGCGCGCAGTCTCGCCCTCAGGCGTTCTCGCCGGAAGCCTTAACGGCGGCGCAGCGGCACCACCGCGGCGGCGCCGATCTGGGGGCCGGTCTCGGCGTCGAGATCGGGTACGGCGATGATCGGCGAGCCGCGCAAGTCGCGCCGCATCACGATGGCGCCGCGCTCTTCCAGATAGGCCAGCATCCGCCGGGCGCGCCCCGCCGAGGAAGTGCCGTAGGCCTGGGCCAGCGAGGCATCGGAGGGGCAGGGCGCGCCCTCGAGGGCGGTGCGGGCGATGAGCAGGAACAGTCCGGCAAGGTCGTCGGGCAGCCCTGTGGCAATCGCTTGCGCCCGGTCCCATTCCGGCCCCTCGGCGATGGCGCCGCCGACACCGGCGCGGGCCACCGCGAGGCGGCGCTTGAACTCGGACAGGCTCATCGCCTCGCCGCCGATCCGGCGGATGCGGCAGCGTACGGTGAAATCCTGATAGAGCGTCGCCGGGGTGCAGGCGGCGGCGTCCGAATCGGCCAGCACCGAGGCCAGAACCTCGGCCATCGCGGCCTCGCGTTCGGCCGGATCGAGGGGTTCCGCTTCCGAAAAATCCTCGCGCAAAGGCGGGCGGTAGCTCGCGAGCTGAACCAGCACGTCGGGGCTCGCGGGCCGGGCGGGCTTGGGCCGCGGCGCGGGGAGGGGTCTGGCTTCCTCGCCGGGCGCGGCGGTGAGGATCAGGGCGCGGGCGGCCTCGCCCATCTCGGGCAGCGGCAAGAGGGCGGGCGCCGAATTGCGGCTCTCGGTCTCGGTCGCGCCGACCGCGATCGGCAGCGGGCGCTTGGAGATCGCCGGCCCGAGGCCGACGAAGTGGCCGCGGGCGAGGTCGCGGAACATCTCGGCCTGGCGGCGGTCGAGGCCCAAGAGGTCGGCGGCCCGCGCCATGTCGATGTCGAGGAAGGTGCGGCCCATCAAAAAGTTCGAGGCTTCCGCCGCGACGTTCTTGGCGAGCTTGGCGAGCCGCTGCGTGGCGATGATGCCGGCCAAACCGCGCTTACGTCCGCGGCACATCAGGTTGGTCATGGCGCCGAGCGAGAGGCGACGGGCCTCGTCGGACACCTCGCCGGCGGCGGCGGGGGCGAAGAGCTGGGCCTCGTCCACGACGACGAGCATCGGATACCAGAGCGAGCGGTCGGCATCGAACAACCCGCCGAGGAAGGCGGCGGCGGCCCGCATCTGGTCCTCGGCATCGAGCCCTTCGAGCGACAGCACCACCGAGACCCGGTGCTCGCGCACGCGCGCGGCAATCCGCAGCAATTCGCTCTCGTTGCCGTCGGCCTCGACCACGACATGGCCGTAGCGCTCGGCGAGCGTGACGAAATCGCCTTCCGGGTCGATGATCGCCTGCTGCACGAGGCCGGCGCTCTGCTCCAGCAGGCGGCGCAGCAGGTGCGACTTGCCAGAGCCGGAATTGCCCTGGACGAGCAGGCGGGTGGCCAGCAGTTCGGTGAGGTCCATCACCGCCGGCCGGTCGCCGGCCCGCCCCAGGTCGATTTCGTAGCCCATTCGCTTCCCCGCTGGCGGCGCCCCGCTCCCTTAACACGCCGGCTTAACGATCGGTCGCCAGGGGAGGGCGGTCGTCCACAGGCCGGCGTCATACCCATCGGCGATGATCCTGACGCATCGCCGATGGCCCCCGCGACGGCGGGGCGGCGGGCGTCCGCCGGACGCACGGAGCAGGACCATCGGTCCTGTTCCGGGCTGCTTGGTATCAGATGCCGGCCAGCCGCTCCGCCGCCAGCCGATGCAGCGCGATCGCCCCGGCGGTGGCGACATTCAGCGAATCGAAGCCCGGCGCCATGGCGATGCGGATGCGGCGCGCCCGGGCCATCACGCTCTCCGGCAGGCCCGGCCCCTCGGTGCCGAGCAGTAGCAGCGCGCGGGGCGGGGGCTCCAACGCCTCCAGCGTCTCGGCCCCGCCGGGCGTGAGCGCCAGCGGAGTGAGGCCGTGGCGCTCGGCGAGGTCGATGAGGGCGGTGCCGCTCGGCGCGCGGGCGAAGGGCACGGTCAGCGCCGCGCCGGCCGAGACACGGATCGCCTTGCGGTAGAGCGGATCACAGGTTTCGGCGTCGAGCAGCACCGCGTCGGCGCCGAAGGCGGCGGCGTTGCGAAACAGGCCGCCGACATTGTCGTGGTTGGTCAGCCCGACGAGTCCGAGAACGAGCGCCGGGGCAGGGGCCGGCGGGATCAGCGCGTCCGGCGCAGGGTCGGCGCCGCGCAGGCCCACCGCCAGCACGCCGCGGTGGATCGGAAAGCCCGTCACCGCGCTCATCACGTCCTTGCCGGCGAGGTAGACCGGCAGATCGTCATCTCGCAGGAACGGCGCCAGACCGGGCCAGCGCTCGGGTGCCAGCAACACCGATTCGGCCCGGAACCGCGCGCCTCCGGAAAAGAGCAGCCGCAGGGTCACCTCGCCCTCGACGATGAAGCGGCCCTGGCGCCCCACGAGATCGCGCTCGCGCATCGCGCGGTAGGGCGCGAGGCGCGGATCCTCAGGATCGTCGAGGGAAATCGGCGCGGGCAAACGCTCAGGCCGGGCGGCCGCCGCCCATGCGCATGGCGAGCGGGTCCGCCTCCTCCTTCTTGGGCACTTTCACCAGGGCCTCGCCGTCGAGCACGACCTCGGCACCGACGGAGCAGGTGCATTTCAGGCGGGCGCGGCGGCGTTCGGGGATCAGCTCGGCCACCTCGACCTTCACCTCAACGGTGTCGCCGATGCGCACCGGCGCGCGGAAATTCAGGGTCTGCGAGATGTAGACCGCGCCCGGCCCCGGCAGGCGGGTGCCGAGCACCGCCGAGATCAGGCCGGCGGTGTAGAGACCGTGGGCGATGCGGGTGCCGAACGGGGTGCGGGCGGCGAAGTGCTCCGAGAGATGGATCGGGTTGCGGTCGCCGGTGATCTCGGCGAAGCCCACCACGTCGGAGGAGGAAATCTCCTTCATCAGGATCTCGGTCAGCCCGACTTCGAGATCCTCGAAATAGAGCACGCGCAGTTCGGGCAACATCTGGAGCCTCCCCAAAGTCCGGCCATGGTCCGGAGAACCGCGCGACGGGTCGTGCGGCAAAGCTTTCGCCTCGCACAGCTGCGGGCGCAAATCCAGATGCCCGTATGGCGGAGGCCACCCGCGCCGGTTCGCCCCCCTCGACAGCGGCCGGGCTCCGGGGCAAGCAGCGGCTCCTTCCGTCGCCCACGAGAAGCCGCCTCGTGCCTCGTCCGATCCCCACGCCGTCCTTGCGCCCGGTCGTCGCCCGCGTGGCGGCGCTCAACCTCGGCTATTTCGGGGTCGAGATCACGGTGGCGCTGGCCATCGGCTCGGTGGCGCTGATCGCCGACAGCCTCGACTTCATGGAAGACGCGGCGATCAATCTGCTGATCTTCGCCGGCCTCGGCTGGAGCCTGCGCAACCGGGCGCGGCTGGGCACGGCCCTCGCCTTCATCATCCTCATGCCCGGCCTCGCCACGGCTTACGCGGCCTACGAGAAATTCGCGGACTTTTCCGCCCCCGCCCCCCTGCCCCTCACACTCACCGGGCTGGGGGCGCTGCTGGTCAACCTCACCTGCGCCCTGATGCTCGCCCGCCACCGCGACGGCCATGGCAGCCTGACGAAGGCCGCCTACCTCTCGGCCCGCAACGACGTGGCCGCCAATATCGCGATCATCGTGGCGGGCCTCATCACCGCCGCGACCCTCTCGCCTTGGCCCGACCTCGTCGCCGGCCTCGGTATCGCCGTGCTGAATGCGGATGCCGCCTTCGACATCCTCAAGGCCGCCCGCCGCGAGCGGCAGGCCGCTGCGATCGAGCCTCGCGCCTGACCTCTTCGACGGACCGTTTCGTGCTGCGCCTCTTCCCCCTCTCCGACCTCCACCTCGAACGCCGCCGGCCCGAGGCGATCCCGCGGCCCACCGTGCCCTTCGACGTGCTGGTCTGCGCCGGAGACCTGCACGAGGGCCATCCCGAGAGGGGCGTGGACTTCCTCGTCGCGCTCGCCGAGGGCCGGCCGATCGTGCTGGTGCCGGGCAATCACGAGCATTACGCGCCGACCGGGGACGAGCGCACCGCGCCGGAACTGCTCGCCGCCCTCGAACGCGCCGTCGCCGCGCGCAACGGGGAGGGGGCGCGCATCCACCTGCTGCAGGGCGGTCAGGCGACGGTGATCGAGGGCGTGCGCTTCGTCGGCACGACGCTGTGGAGCGACTGGTCGCTCGCCGGCCGCTGGCTCACCGCCGACACGCCCGAGCGCCCCGCCGACCCGGTCGCCTATGCCGCCGCGCGGATGACCGATCCGGTCACCGGCTCGCGGGAATACCGCGGCTCGATCCGGAAAGCGGACCGGACGGCGTGGTCGCCCGAAGACGCCATGGCGGCGCACAGGGCCGAGAAGGCGGCCTTCCTCGAAGGGCTCGGCGCGCCCCATGCCGGCCCGACGGTGGCGGTCACGCACCATCCCCCGAGCCCGCTCGCGGCGGATGCCTTTCGCGACGCGCCGGGCGTGCCCTGGTGGGTGCCGGCCTTCTACGCCACGACCGTGCTCGACGATCTTGCCGAAGGCGAGCGGCCCGACCTCTGGTTCTCGGGCCATTTCCACGCGGGACACGACATGCGGATCGGGCGCACGCGCTGGATCGCCAACCCGGTCGAGGGGAAAACGTTTCGCGACGACGTCATCGCCGAGGTCGGCTGAAACCCGGATGCCGTTCCGCGCGTAGGGTTCTCCGGCCCGCTCTTGCAGGCCGCAACGACAGGAACCCGGAGATCGTCCCGTGAACGCCTTCATCGCCGTCGTCCTCGTCTGCGCCAATTCCGTGCCGCAGGAGGCCTGCACCGACGACCGGGCGAGCGAGGTGCGCAAGGTGCGCGTCGCCAACGAACTCGGCTGCACCAACGGCTGGCAGGAGATTATCGCCCGCACCGATCTGCGCGACGAGGTCGGCAAGACGAGCTACCTCAAGACCGAGTGCCGCCGGGTGAAGGAAGCGCAGTAGGTTTCGCAGGGCCAGCACTCGCGGCGACGGTCCGGCTGCCGGCCTCGAGCGACCGGCCAAACGGCCGCTCCTTCCGCGAGCGATCGGGGTATCGGTCGCCTCCGACAAAGAATCTGCTATTCAGGCGCTCACGGCCCCGTGTGGCCGATCCGATCGTGCCGTTCGAGAGTGAGATGCGCCCGAAGTCCGGTTCCGGCCTTGCCGCCATGCCCGCCGTTCTCGGGCTGCTGGCTGCCCTCGCCGCCGCGCCGGCGCAGGCCGCCACGCCGCCGGCGCAACCAGCGGAGGGGCCGGGCGGGGTCGGCGACAAAACCGCGACGATCGCCAAGCGGGCGGTCGGCAAGGCGAGCGCCGCCTCCTTCGTGTTCCACAAGGCCGGTCCCGCCCCCTCGGGCGGACGGCCGGTGGCGGTGTTTCTCCATGCCTGGGGCGCGCCCAATCCGCAGGCCTACGGCGCCTGGATCGATCATCTCGCCCGCAACGACTGGCTGGTGCTGTTCCCCCGCTTCCAGGAGGTGAACCGCACAAAGCCCTCCGATGCCCCGGCCATCGCGGCGCGCCTCGTGAAATCCGCGCTCGCCGACCTCGCCAACGATGCGGATGCCAAGCCCGACACCGGCCGGATCGCCCTGATCGGCCATCTGGCCGGCGCGCCGCTCGCCGCCCACATCGCGGCCGAGGCCGCGCAGAACGGCCTGCCCGCCCCGAAACTGGTCTTCGCGGTGATGCCCGGCGGCATCGCCCGGGACGCCAAGTCCCGCGGCATCCCGCTGGGGGAGCTGAACACCATCGATCCCGGCACGATGCTGGTCACGATGATCGGCGACAAGGATGCACGGGCCGCCGACGCCGCCGCCCGAAAGATCTTACGCGACGCGACCTCCGTGCCCTCGGAGCGCAAGCTGTTCGTGCGGGCGCTCTCGGACGATCACGGCTTCCCGGCGCTCACCGCGACCCTCGCGGCGCCCGCGGGGCTCGACGCGGCCTACGATTCGGGGGCGATCAAACTGCCCCCGGACCCGCCCGGCGAGAAGCCGCCGCCGTTCCGCTGGTCGGCCGACATGGCGCTGTCGGGCGAACAAACCCAGCTCGTCGCGCAGATCAACAACGCGCGCGCCGACAGCCTCGACTTCCTGGCCTTCTGGCGCAGCTTCGACATGGCGGCGGCCGCCGCCTTCACGGGCAAGGACGCCGCCAGCCTCAAGGCCAACCCGGCCTTCAGCGACATGCAGCGCTGGAGCGACGGCTGGCCGGTGAAGCGCCTCGGCGTCGAGGTGCCCAAACCCCACGCGCCCCCGAGCCCCGACGCCGCCGCGCGGCGCTGATCCATTCCTATCGCAAACGAGTTCCTGGTTGCCGATGAAGCTGTTCCACTCGCACTCCTCGCCCTTCGTCCGGAAGGTGATGGTGGTCGCCCACGAACTCAGGGTGGCCGAGCGCATCGAGTTGCTGCCGAGCAAGGTCCATCCGGTCGAGCGTGACCGCTCGGTGCTGGCGCAGCATCCGCTCGCCCAGGTGCCGACGCTGATCGACGACGAGGGCCGGGCGCTCGCCGACAGCCGGGTGATCTGCGAGTATCTCGACGCGTTCGCCGACGGCAGCCTGTTTCCCCGCGAGGGCGCGGCGCGCTGGCGGGCGCTCAACGAGCAATCGGCTGCCGACGGCGTGCTCGATGCCGCCCTGCTGATCCGCTACGAGCTGACCGCCCGGCCGGAATCCGAGCGCTCCGCCGCCTGGATCAAGGGCCAGAGCGCCAAGATCGAGACCACCTTGGCGTGGTTCGAGGAGCGGGCCGGGGAGCTGGGCGGGCGCGTCGACATCGGCACCATCGCGCTGGCCTGCGCGCTCGGCTACCTCGACCTGCGCTTCTCCGACATCGCGTGGCGCGACGACGCCCCGGAACTGGCCGCATGGTTCGCGACCTTCGAAGAGCGCCCCTCGATGGTGGCGACCCGCCCGCCCGCAGGCTAGAGGATCGTTCTGGATATCGGATCCAGGACGACCCTCTCCGTGATTGTGCCGCATCGGCTTTGTCCGAAAGCCGGTTCCCACCTTTCGGGCCGATGCTCAAAGGCGGGGTGATGCGCGGCGGCAACGGCGAATCCGGCCCGGCCCTTGCTAAGCTTTGCCGGCTCTCGCCGGACGCTTCGTCATGCCCGATTTCGTCGCCGCCCTGTTCGCCTCCGCCCTGTTCTGCCTCGCGCTGCTGGCCCTCAACGCCCTGACCCGCCTGGCCCTCCAGGCGCATCTCGCGCCGGATGGCTTCGCGGAGGGCGGGTTCCTGCAATATGGCGGCGCCCTGGTCCTGGCTGGCGCCGCCTACCGCCGGGCGGTTCGGCCCCGCGGCGCCCTCGACAGGGAGTGACCGCGACGCCGGTTCGGGCCCCCGAGAGAAATGTACGGAAAGTTACATTTTTCCCGGCACAAGCGGGCTCCCGGCACGTTCCTTCAAGACATTCACGAACCTGTGAGGTTCCGAAATGTCAGATCAAGCCATGCCTTTCACGATCTCCGCCGCCCTGCACGGGATGCCGCGAACGGCGACCCGTTGCAATCCGGCGAGCGCCATATGCCTCGCCGACGATTGGGCCGAGGATGGATGTTCGGACATCCGGATCTCGGACCGGGAGGGCATCCCGCAATCCCTCGCTTCCTTCAGGTCCAAGCTGCCGTTGCGCAGGCGGATCGAGCGGCGCCGGCTCGGGCTCTGGATGCCCTGACGCCGAACAGTCCCGACGACCTATGTCCTGACGGAGCCGCCGACCGCGGCGGCACGCGTCACCACGAAGTCGAGCCGGAACAGGATCAGGCCCTGAGCGTCGGTGACCTCCATGCGCCATTCCTCGCCCAGCGAGACGAGGTCGGCCTCGTCCTCGAAGAACTGCCCGGTGAGCCGGACCGCCATGCGCCGCGCCTGGGCGACGTCGGCGAGTTCGATCCCGTCCGTGTCGATGATCGAGCGGCCGTCATGAATGTGGAAATGGTATCGCGGCATCGCGCGCAAGGATCCCGGAGCGTCTGAGGCGGGAGCGCGCAGGCTCTCACTCACAGGCATGCCGAGCCTTGATCCTGCGATTGTCCTCTATCGTACAGAACCGTCCGCCGATCCGCTGTCACCTTTGATGGGTCGGCCCCCTCGTCCACCGAGCCGACGAAAAAGGCGTGCCCCGCTTCCGGGACACGCCTTTCGCGACCGTTCGCGCCGCGAGGCGAGCGGCTAAAGCATCGTCCCGGATATCGGATCCGGGACGATGCTCTCCGTTATCGTGCCGCATCGGCTTTCTTCCGAAAGCCGGTCCCCACCTTTCGGGCCGATGCTCTAAAAGTAAGACTTCAGCACGCCGCGACGGCGCACGTCGAGCGTGGCGCAGTGGAACGAACCGCCGAACGGGCCGTAGCTGAGGAACGGCGCCGGGATCGGGTCGAAGCCCCAGTCCTTCAGCGCCTTGATCAGGGTCGGCTGGCTCTGATCGACGACGATCTTCTTCTCGTCGATGGCGAGCACGTTGATCGAGGTCCAGGGCGAGCACATCGAGATCTTGCTCATGAAGCCCGAGACGGGGTCGGGGCGCGGCGCGATCAGCACGTCCCACTTCTTGAGCACGGCCGGCAGCTTCTCGACGTCGATGTAGTCGGGATTGACCAGCACCTTGCCCGGCGCCAGCGGCATGAACGACGAATCGATGTGCATCGGCTGCGGGCAGCGGCTCTCGATCTCGTGGATGCGGAAGCCGGGGCCGAGATGGCGGCGCAGCCACTCGATGCCCATCAGGTTGGTCACGTTCGAGCGCGTCACGAACAGGTCGCGGCCGCAGCGCACGAAGTCGGCGGCGTCGAACACCGGCTCGAACTCGTTGACCGTGAACTGCATCGGCTCGCCGGCCTTCAGGTTCGGCACCCGGTAGTCGTAGTTGTAGAGGTCGTCGGTCAGCTGCGGACGCGGCGCCGAGGTCCAGCGCGCGCCGGCGCGGAAATACTCCTTGAAGAGCGAGCGGTAGGCGTCGCCCTCGAAGTAGCGCGAGCGCCAGCACATCGGGCTCTCGATGATCTCGTCGCCGATGACGAGGTACGGGTCGCGCGGGCAGGCGACGCAGAAGCCCCGCGAGGTCCAGCGCGGCGCCTTGAACTTCTTCGAGAAGTCGACCGTGTCGGGGCGGCGCACCTTCACGCCTTCGCCCGCCAGGATGTTGATGAAGTTGTCCAGCTCCTGTTGAGCCAGCTTCTTCATGAACTTCGGGTATTTCCAGCCGGAGGCGAAGCGGTAGAACGGCTGGGCCGCCCGCGGCAGGTTGAAGATCACGGTGAGGTGGTGGGTCGGGATCGTGGCGCCGTCGAGCGAGCCGACGATCACTTCCTCCAGCGGGTCCCACTCGTTCCAGGCCATCACCGGGCTGCGGGGGGCCGGAACACCACCTTGCACACCACCCTGCGCGTTCTGACCGGCATAGCCCCGCGTCGACGGGTCGTCGATCAGGGCGGATTCCGCCGTGATCTGCGGCTCGCGATCCATTCTCGGCTCCATAGAAGCGGCGTCCGGCGACAATCGTCGCTGATGTCCACCGCGGGCGCCGCTTTGCTCCCCGGTGTGTCAATCGGGTGATAGACAGGGCAGGGTAAAGCTGCAACCTGCCCAGACCCTTCCCGCTGCCGCCACGCTTTCGAAGTCCGGGCGCGGTGGGATTTCGACAACACAAGCCCCTCGACGAAGATCCGCGAAGGTCGAAAGAGGCTGATGAAGCGTCTTACCACACTGGCGTCGATCGCAGGACTGGTCACGGCGCTCGCGCTGTTCCTGTCCTCCGGCGTGACGGATGTCGCCGGCGCCCTCGTCGGTGCGGGCTGGGGCGCGCTCGCCGTGGTCGTCGCCCGCTTCGTCGCGGTCGCCTGGGCGGGGTTCGGCTGGCACGTCGTGTTCCCCCGCGGCGCCGGGCCGACGCTCCGCGACTGCATCCAGCTCCGTTTCGTCCGCGAGGGCATCAACACGCTGCTGCCCGTGGCCCAGGTCGGCGGCGACCTGATCGGCGCCCGGCTGCTGACGCGACGCGGCACCCCCGGCGGCATGGCCGGCGCCAGCATGTTCGTCGATCTGATGACCCAGGCGCTGACCCAGCTCCTGTTCACGGTGGCCGGCCTCGCCCTCCTCATCCATTTCACCGGCGACGGGCCGGTGGTGCGCACGGTGGCCGGCGGCGTCGTCGTCGCGATCCCGGCGCTCGCCGCCTTCTACGTGATCCAACGCCGGAGTGGGCACCGCCTGATCGAGGGCGCGCTCTCGCGCTTCGCCGCCGCCCGCGAGTGGCGGGCGCTGGGCGCCATCGACGTGCTCTACGACAACCTGCGCCGCCTCTACGCCAACCACGCCCGCGTCGGCGCCGCGATCCTGATCCACCTCGTCGGCTGGATCATCGGCACGCTGGAGGTCTGGGTCGCGCTCAACGCCATGGGCCACCCCGTCACCTTCGTCGAGGCGCTGGTGATCGAGAGCCTCGCCCAGGCTGTGCGCGGCGCCGCCTTCGTTGTCCCCGGCGCCATCGGCGCGCAGGAGGGCGGGCTGATCGCGCTCTGCGCCCTGTTCGGGATTCCGGCGGAAGCCGCGCTCGCCCTCTCCCTCGTCAAGCGCGTCGCCGACCTGGCGGTCGGCCTGCCGAGCCTCGCCCTCTGGCATGGGATGGAACGCGGAACGGAAGCCGCCCCGACCGACGCCGTGAGCACCGGGCTCGCCGCGATCCGGACTCGGCTCGGCCGCCGCCCGCGGGACGCCGCGCATTCGAGCCCGTTGCCGGCCCCGCTCGCGGCTCCCCTTGCCGCGCCACGGGCGACCGCCTACGGCTTCCCCGCCGGCCGTCCGGCCGTCCTCGCCCCCGACAACGAGCCCGGAGCCTTCCAGAAGTGCGCCTGAACCGCCGCACCCTTCTCGCCGCCGTCGCGGTCTTCGCCCTTGCGGGAGCGCCGCGCGACCTGCGGGCCGCCGAGGACCCCGCCGTCGCGCCGATCACCAAGCTCTACGCCAAGTTCGAGGAAGCGCTGAAGAACGGCGCGGGCGACCTCAAGACCCGGCTGGCCACCGTCGGCGACACGCTCGCCGCGACCTTCGACACCAACGCCATGGTGGCGACCGCCGTCGGCCCGAAGTGGAAGACCTTCAAGCCGGAGCAGCAGGCGGCGCTGACCGAGGCGTTCGGCAAGTACTTCGTCACCCTCTACGCCAACCGCCTCTCCCAGGCCGCGGGCGGCAAGTTCGAGATCAAGCCGCAGAGCGAGGTCCGCGGTCCCAACCGCATCGTCGCGACGCGCGTCTCCAACAAGGACGGCGACGATTCGGACGTCGATTACGTCGTCAACGCCGACAACCGCGTGCAGGACGTGCTCCTCAACGGCAATGTCAGCGAAGTCGCCTCCATGCGGGCGGGCTTCGCCGAGCCGCTCAAGACCGGCGGCGCCGAGGGCCTCGTGAAGTTCATGCGCGAGCGCACGGACGGCATGCTGGCCAAGGGTGCGAAGTAACCGGCAGCACGTCAAGCCGGCGCCCGCCGGAGACCGAGCCTCGCGGCTCAATCCCCAAAAACTCCGCTCCGGCGGCCCGACAACAAAGACAAGAGCGACGGCGCGCCATGGACCTGACCGAGATGACGGCCTGGATCTCGTCGCTCTTCCTCGTGCCGGCGCTGGCCGGTTGCCTCTACGCGCTGCTCGCCGCCGTGCTCGCCGGCCGCTTCGCCGCCCGCGAGGCGCCGGCGCTGCCCGCCGACGCCCCGCGCCCCGGCGTCAGCATCCTCAAGCCGCTCTGCGGCATCGAGCCGGACCTTTTCGAGAATCTCGAGACCTTCTGCCGCCAGAGCTATGCCGGCCCGGTCCAGATCGTGTTCGGCGTCCAGAACGCCGCCGACCCGGCGATCGCGATCGTCGAGCGCCTGCGCGCGGCCTATCCGGCCCTGCGCCTCGATCTGGTGATCGATGCGAGCCAGCACGGCTCGAACCGCAAGGTCTCCAACCTCATCAACATGTCGAGCCTGATCGCCCACGAAACCGTGGTGCTGGCCGACAGCGATATGTCGGTGCGGCCGGACTATCTCGAGCGCGTCGTCGCCGAGCTGTCGCGCCCGGGCGTGACCGGCGTCACCTGCCTCTATCACGGCGAGCCGGCGGAGCGGGGTCTCTGCGCCCAGCTCTCGGCACTGGCCATCGACGTGCAGTTCGTCCCCAACGTTCTCGTCGGCACCAGCCTCGGCCTCGCCAAGCCCTGCTTCGGCTCGACCATCGCCATGACCCGCGAATCGCTGGAGCGGATCGGGGGCTTTCGCGCCTTCAAGGACGATCTCGCCGACGACTACATGATCGGCGAGGCCCTGCGCCGCGACGGCGGCACGGTCGCGATCCCGACCTTCACCATCGGGCATGCCTGCGTCGATACCGAGCTGTCCGGCCTGTGGCGGCACGAGCTGCGCTGGAACCGCACCATCCGCAACGTCGATCCCGCGGGCTATGCCGGCTCCTTCGTCACCCACGCCTTCCCGCTGGCGCTCGTCGCCGCCCTGATGCCGGGCGCCGGCAACGCCGCGCTCGCCGTGGCCGCGCTCGCGCTCGCCTGCCGCGTCCTGCTCTGCCTGCGCATCGAGCGCGCCTTCGGCCTCGCCCCCCACGCCTACTGGCTGTTGCCGATACGTGACATGCTGTCCTTCATCAACTTCACCTGGAGCTTCGTCTCGGGTGCGGTGACATGGAAAGGTCACGATTACCGTGTGGTTGCGGACGGTACGCTGATCCCGGAACACGGCCTCGGTCACGAGACCGGCGCCACCTCCGTCTGAGCTTCGCTCAAACTCACCGTTATTGCTCAACGCCCGAGCCTTGAGGCCTTGAACCCCATGCGCACGCTCTTCCTGCAGGCCCCCACCTTCGACGGCTTCGACGGCGGCGCGGGCTCCCGTTACCAGGCCAAGCGCGAGATCAAGTCGTTCTGGTACCCGACCTGGCTGGCCCAGCCGGCCGCCCTGGTGCCGAACTCCAAGCTGATCGACGCCCCGCCCCACAACATCAAGCTCGACGAAGTCGTGGCCCAGGCCAAGGATTTCGACCTCGTGGTGCTCCACACCTCTGTCCCGTCCTTCAAGTCGGACGTGAAGTGCATCGAGGCGCTGAAGAAGGCCAACCCGAAGCTCATCGCCGGCCTGATCGGCGCCAAGGTCGCGGTCGATGCCGCCGGCTCGATGGCCCAGGCCCCGGTGGTCGACTTCGTCGCCCGCAACGAGTTCGACTTCACCGTCAAGGAAGTCGCCGAGGGCGTGCCGATGGCCCAGATCAAGGGCCTGTCCTATCGCGACGAAAACGGTGTCGTGGTCCACAACGAGGACCGCGAGATCATGACGGACATGGACCAGCTGCCCTTCGTCACGAGCGTCTACAAGCGCGACCTCGAGATGGAGAAGTACTTCATCGGGTACCTCAAGCACCCCTACATCTCGTTCTACTCGGGCCGCGGCTGCAAGAGCCGCTGCACCTTCTGCCTCTGGCCGCAGACCGTCGGCGGCCACACCTACCGCACCCGCTCGGTCGCCCACGTGATCGAGGAGATCAAGTACTGCCTCAAGGAATTCCCCCAGACCAAGGAATTCTTCTTCGACGACGACACCTTCACGGACAACCTGCCGCGTGCCGAAGAGATCGCCCGTGAACTGGGCAAGCTCGGCGTGACGTGGTCGTGCAACGCCAAGGCCAACGTGCCGCGCGAGACCCTGAAGGTCCTCAAGGAGAACGGCCTGCGGCTCCTCCTCGTCGGCTACGAGTCCGGCAACCAGAAGATCCTCAACAACATCAAGAAGGGCATGCGCGTCGAGGTGGCGGAAAAGTTCACCAAGGACTGCCACGACCTCGGCATCGCCATCCACGGCACCTTCATCGTCGGCCTGCCCGGCGAGACCAAGGAGACGATCCAGGAAACGATCGCGTTTGCCAAGCGCATCAACCCGCACACCATCCAGGTGTCGCTGGCCGCGCCCTATCCGGGCACCTTCCTCTACAAGCAGGCGGTCGAGAACGGCTGGCTCGATGTCGAGAACGCCGAGCTGGTCGATGAGAACGGCGTCCAGATCGCGCCGCTCCACTATCCCCACCTGTCGCACAACGAGATCTTCTCGGCGGTCGACGAGTTCTACAAGAAGATCTACTTCCGCGCCCCGAAGATCGCCTCCATCGTCAGCGAGATGGTCCGCTCGCCCGACATGATGAAGCGCCGCCTGCGCGAGGGCGTCGAGTTCTGGCACTTCCTGCGGGATCGCAAGGCTGCCGCGTAACGCTTGCTGCGAGGCGTTCGAGAAACGAAGAAGGCCGGGCCGCGAGCCCGGCCTTCTTCGTTTCCAGGGCGCCGCCCTGGACCCGCGAGAGGGCTTGCCCTCTCGACACCCGATACGGGAGTTGCGCTTGAAGCGATTGGTCGTCACCGCCGACGATTTCGGCCTGAGCCGCGAGGTCAACGAGGCCGTCGAGCAGGCGCACCGCGACGGCATCCTCACCGCCGCGAGCCTCATGGTCTCCGCCCCCGCCGCTGCCGACGCCATCGAGCGCGCCCGGCGTATCCCCTCGCTCCGGGTCGGCCTCCACCTCGTGCTGGTCGAGGCATGGCCGACCTTGCCGCCCGCGCAGCTCCCCGATCTCACCGATGCCAAGGGCCTGATGCGCGCCGATATGGGTCGCCTGGGCTTCGACCTCGCCGCGAAACCCGCCGCACGCCGTCAGCTCGCCGCCGAGATCACCGCGCAGTTCGAGGCCTACCGGGCGACGGGCCTCCCCCTCGATCACGTCAACGCCCACAAGCACTTCCACGTCCACCCGCTCATCGCGGGCGCGGTGCTCTCCATCGGCAGCCGTTACGGCATGCGGGCGCTGCGCGTCCCGCGCGAGCCCCGCGACCTGCTGCGCCGCGCCGAGCCCGGCGCTCGGCCCCGGCCCGCCCTCGACATCGCCCCCTGGTCGGCGCTGCTGGCTGTGCGCGCCCGCCAAGCCGGCCTGCTCATCCCCGACCGCACGCTCGGCCTCGCCTGGTCCGGCGCGATGACGCCGGCCCGCGTCGCCGGCCTCCTGCGCCACCTGCCGGATGGTCTGACCGAGCTCTACACCCACCCCGCCACGGCGGGCGGCTTCCCCGGCGAGGCCCCGGGCTACGCCTACGCCGCCGAGCGCGACGCCCTCGTCGCCGCTGAATCCGTGGCCCTCGCGGCCGGGCCGGACATCACCCGCGGCGGCTTCAGCGACTTCGGCTGAAGTGCAAGACGGCCACATCGGACGCGGCCGCGCCCAACTTCAAGCCCCCCTACAAAACACAACCGAATCTGCAATATTTTACTGATTTTAATTGATATCGCTGTCGCCACATCAATATCACAGGTGTTTAAAAGCCTAACTACCTTGCCTCCGGCACAAGGAAGTTCACCGTTGCCCCGGACATGTTCGGCATCGGGGAACGATCGGAACGGAGGGCGCAGCGGGACGCCCACGTCCTGCAAGCCGGAGCGAGCGCCGGAGCGCGACAAGGTCTCACTGGGACAAAGTCAGACCGATCCACCTTAATATTCTTATTAATCCATCCCTAAACAAACAATGTCTGGTTCATTACGTAAAGTTCACGCAACACCGGCCGGGGAGCGACGTTCTTCCCACAGAGCCGAGGCCGACGATCACGAAGTTGGACCGCCGAAGCCGGACAGGCTCTCATCAGGAGATCCGGTCATGAAACGTCACACGCTCCTTGCCAGCATCCTCGTCGCCACCACCGCCCTGGGCGGAGCGGCTTTTGCGGCCGAGCACACCGCTCCGCCCGCCGCCGCCCAGGCCCCCCTCACCGAAACGCCGGCCCAGAAGGCGGTGGATCGGGACGTCATCAAGCTCTCCGCCGACGGCGCGGCGGCCCTGCGCGACATCGGCAGCACCCGGCTCGCCCTGTTCGAGGCCAACCCGGCCCAGGCCAAGACGCTGATCGAGCGAGCGCGAACCGCGCTGGACAAGGCCGGAACCGACGACGCCGTCTTCACCAAGGCCGAGGCCGCGCTGAAGCAACCGGCGGGCGCCAAGGCGCCGGAGCAGGCCGACACCAAGGCCGTGGCGTGGCTGCCGGTCGACAGCCAGATGACGCTGGGCGAGGACTTCGTGGCGACGCCGCAGAAGAATGCCGCCATCGCCGAGGCCAACCGGAGCCTGAAGGCCGGCGACCAGAAGGGGGCCGCCGAGAAGCTGCGGCTCGCCGGCGTCGACGTGAACACCACAGTCGCCGTCCTGCCGCTCGCCAAGACGACCGAGGACGTGCATCGCGCAGCCGGGCTGATCGAGCAGGGCAAGTACTACGAGGCCAACGCCGTCCTGAAGCAGGCCGAGGGCCGGATGCGCTTCGACGTCGCCGACATCGTGATGGTGCCGGACAAGCTCGCGGCGAACCAGAAGGCCCTGCCGGCGAAAGCGGAGGCGGCGCAGCACGACCGGAAGGCTCAGGCCATGGCGGCCCCGTCCGACACGGGTCCGGCCGCCACCGGCTCGCACGCGACCCCGGACAACGCTAGGGCCGCAACGACTCAGCCTGCCCCGAATACGGGCAAGGCGCCCTCGTAAGCGCCGCGCCGGCCTGAACGAAGAAGCCCGAAGGCCTCATCGGCCTTCGGGCTTCTTCGTTCGGACGCGTCGGCGTTTCGGGAAAAGCCTACTTCACCGCCGCCGTCTCGCGGGCGACGGTGCCGCCGGGCGGGAGGGCCGCCGCGTCGCCTTCGGGGCGGTTGGCGTCGGGCTGCTTCGGCGGAGGGCCGAGGAAGGCCGGCACCACGAAGAAGGCCGCCAGCAGGGTGAAGAACAGCGACAGGGCAAGCAGTTCGCCCATGCTCGCCGTGCCCGGATGGCTCGACAGCATCAGCGAGCCGAAGGCGGTGCCGGTGGTCAGCGCGGAGAAGAAGATCGCCCGCGTCAGGCTGGAGGCCAGCATGTCGACGACGCCCGCCCGCCACGCGATCACGTAGTAGATGTGGAAGGCGACGCCGACCGCGAGCATCAGCGGCAGGGCGATGATGTTGGCGAAGTTCAGCGGCATGCCGATGACCTTGAGCGCCATCAGGGTCCACAACGTCGCCAGCACCAACGGCCCGAGCGTCATCGCCACGTCCCAGGGTTTGCGCAGAGCCACCGAGAGGATGATGAAGATCAGCACGAGCGCGGTGATGCCCGCCTGCACGAAGGCGCCGAGGATCGTGTAGCTCGATTCCGTCGTGGCGATCGGCGCGCCGGTGGCGTGCGGATCGACCGTCTGCACCTCCTTGGCGAAGCGGCGCAGCACCTCGTCGTTGTTCGAATCGCCCTTGGGATGCACCTCGATGCGGGCGCGGCCGTCGGCGGTCACCCACTCGGCCTTGAGCTGCTTGGGCAGGTTGTCCAGCGTGATCTTCTTCGGATCGAGCAGGCCGGAGAGGCGGCTCATCAGCGTCTTGAGATCGGTGGTGAGCGCCACGCTCGCGGCCTCGCGCTTCTCGGCCGGGGCCGAGGCGAGGGTCTCCAGGGTGGCCGAGAGCCGATCGGCGGCCTTGTTGCCGGGCTCGGAGCCGCCCGCGATGGTCTTGAGCGCCGCTGCGGTCTCGCGCAGGGCCTTCACGTTGTCGGCGTCGGTCGGCGGCGGCGGGCGGCGCGACGGGTTGAGCGCGGGCGCGAGCAGCTGCGCCGTCTCCTGGATGGTGGCGAGCTTCTGGTCCTGGTCGCGCGGCACGAAGGTGTCGATCGAGTGGACCTCCGCCACCGTGTCGAGCTTCAGGAGCCGCTGGCTGAGCGCCGGCACGGCGGCGACGTCGGGCGCCAGCACGTCGATGGTGTTGGGGCTCGTCGCCGGGTCCTTGATCAGATCGAGATAGGTCGCGATCGACTCCACCTTCGGGCTGCGCAGGTGCATCGGGTTGGAATCGAACGGCAGCTTCAGCAGCAGCGGGATGCCGGCGACCGTGATGAGGCCGACGAAGATCAGCACCCATTTGCGGTGCTCGATGATCCAGTGGTCGACGCCGGCCATCCACGTGGTCTCGACCGCCCGCTTCTCGCCGCGCGGGTTGAACACCGCGATCAGCGCCGGCAGCAGGGTCAGCGAGAACAGGTAGGCGACGATCATGCCGACGCCGGCGATCAGGCCGAGTTCGGACACGCCGCGGAACTTGGTGGGCAGGAAGGCGAAGAAGCCGGCGAGCAGCGACACCGCGGCGAGCGTCAGCGACCAGCCGACGCCGCGCGAGGCGGCGCGGATCGCGGTGTCGCAATCGCCGGTCTCGTAGCGGTCGGCGCGGTAGCGCACGGCGAACTGGATGCCGAAATCGATGCCGAGCCCCACGAACAGGGCGGCGAAGGCCACCGAGATCGGGTTCAGCTCACCCACCATCGCGAGGCCCAAAGCCGCGGTGACGACGAGGCCGGCAAAGGTGGTGATCAGCACCGCGACCACGAGGGGCGCCGAGTGGAGCGCGAGCGCCAGGAACAGCACAATCGCGGCGGTGGTCAGCGAGTAATTGAGGAAGGCGTCGTCGGCGAGGGTGGCGAACTCGTCGTCGGCCACCGCCACCGGGCCGGTCAGGCGGATGCGCAGGCCGTGGGCGGAATCGATGTTCTGCTCGGCGGCAATCCGGCGGATCAACTGGGTCGCCTCGCGGCCGGGTTCCAGCGCGTTGTAGTCGAGCACCGGCTGGATCATCACGAACTTGCGGGTGTCCGTGACCTGGGTCTTGCCGCCGGCCAGCAGCGTCTGCCACGACATCCGGGCGCGCTCGCCCGCGAGCACCTTGCGCAGGGTGTCGTCGATCTGCGTCATCGGCTGGGCCAGGTCGTCGATCTTGGCGTCGCCGCTCTTCACGCCCTTCACGCCGAGCGAGAGCACCCGCATCACGCCGCGTAAGGACGGGTCGGCGGCGAGCGGCCCGAGCAGGCCCTGCTGCTCGATCAGCCGCTGCGTCGTCTGCTCCAGTTCCTGCTGCGACATCAGCAGAAGGCCGTTTCGGTCGAAGAACGGGCCGCCGTCGGGGCGGTAGACCGTCTCGATCTCCGAGCGGTGGGTCTTGAGGGCGTCGGCGAAGCGGGCGGCGGCCTCCTCGGCGATCTCGGGCGTCGCCCCGTCGATCACCGCGGCGACGAGATTGGTGCGCTGGGGGAACGCCTTCTCGAAGGCGATCTCGTCCTGGCGCCACGGCACGCTCGGATCGATCAGCCGCTCCACATCGGTGTTGATGCGGAACAGATGGGCGGCCGCCGCCACGCCCGCGACCGTGAGGATCGCCGCCGTGACCAGAACCAACCAGCGGCGCCTGACGGAAAACGCGACGAGACGTTCGATCACGTAGAACCCTGCCTGCCCTGACGATCCGGCCTGTCCCGCAACGCATCGGGAGGCGTCCTGCATCCCGGCAGGCGGCCATTGCCGGATCGAATTCGGATCGTGAGCCCTGGAACGAGCCCTCGGAACGGAAGTGACCGGGCGGACCCGGGCGACACGAATCGGGCCCGATGCGGAGCAACGGGCATCCGTGCCTTTGGGGCGCTACGTACCGGCCCCGGTCCCGGAATGCAACGGAAGCGCAAAATCGTGACCCGGCTCGCCATCCCGCCCTCCGTGCGGTGCGATACCGCACCGCACCCGGATCGGGGGATGAAACAAGCCGGTACGCGCCCGATCCTACGGCCAAGCAGTCAAACATCCGCCGCAGAACCGCGAAAACAGCAGGCCATTCTGGCTCCGCAGCCTTCCGCGCGGTCCTCCTCGCCCTCCGGGCCGAGGATGGGGAAACCGGCTTGCCACAGTCAGGCTTTTTACGCGCCGCAGGGCGCCGAATCCGAACGGTTCCAGCCTACATCACTGGAATTCCAGTCCTTCTTTCGCTAATCAACCCGGCAAAGTCTGGGGCCAGAACAAAGGAGCCGCACCTTGGGAATTCCCATCCGGTACGTCGCGAAGATCGGCGGCTACATCCTCAAGCAGCACCTCACCGGGCGCAAGCGCTACCCGCTCGTCATGATGATGGAGCCGCTGTTCCGCTGCAATCTCGCCTGCGCCGGCTGCGGGAAGATCGACTATCCCGACGAGATCCTGAACAAGCGCCTGCCCGTCGACGAGGCGCTCGAATCCGTGCGCGAGTGCGGGGCCCCCGTGGTCGTGATCGCGGGCGGTGAGCCGCTTCTCCACAAGGATCTGCCGCAGATCGTCCAGGGCATCATCGCGCAGAAGAAGTTCGCGATCGTCTGCACCAACGCCCTGCTCCTCGAGAAGAAGATCAAGGACTACAAGCCGTCGCCCTACTTCACGTGGTCGATCCACCTCGACGGCGACAAGGAGATGCACGACCAGTCGGTGTGCCAGCGCGGCGTCTACGACAAGGCCGTGGCGGCGATCGCGAAGGCCAAGGAAATGGGCTTCCGCGTCACCATCAACTGCACCTTCTTCAACAACTCGTCGGCCGACAAGATCGCCGACTTCTTCGACTCGGTGACCCGCATGGGCATCGACGGCATCACCGTCTCGCCCGGCTACGCCTACGAGCGGGCGCCGGACCAGCAGCACTTCCTCAACCGCAAGGCGACGAAGGAGCTGTTCCGCGGCGTGTTCCGCCACGGCAAGGAGAAGGGCCGCGAGAAGTGGACCTTCCAGCAGTCCGGGCTGTTCCTCGACTTCCTGGCCGGCAACCAGACCTACCACTGCACGCCCTGGGGCAACCCGACCCGCACGGTGTTCGGCTGGCAGAAGCCCTGCTACCTGCTGGGCGAGGGCTACGCCGCGACCTTCAAGGAGCTGATGGAAGAGACCGACTGGGACGCCTACGGCACCGGCAACTACGAGAAGTGCGCCGACTGCATGGTCCATTCGGGCTACGAGGCGTCCTCGGTGGTCGATTCCGTCAGGAAGCCCTGGAAGCCCGTGCTGCACGCGATCCGCGGCATCAAGACGGACGGCGAGATGGCGCCGGAAATCTCCCTGGAGAACCAGCGTCCGGCCGAGTTCGTGTTCTCCCGCAACGTCGCCCAGAAGCTGTCCGAGATCAAAGCCTCAGGCGTCGACACCAAGCGCGAGACCCAGAAGCGCGCGAGCGCGGCTTAAACCGCGGAACGCCTCGCCCGAATCGCGGGCGAGGCGCACCACTTCGCCGACCCTCGCCTCGCGCCGCGCGAGCGCGGCGAGAACGGCCAGGATGTCCGGATCGCCGTTGGGCTTGAGGGCGTTGGCCGCAAATGCGGGCAGCGCCCGTTCCGCCGGGTCGCACACGACGCGGATCGCCGCGAAGGGAAGGCCGTGCGCCGCGGCGTAAGCGGCCGCCACCTGACTCTCCATATCGACCGCCGCCGCCCCGGTGCGCGCCCTGAGCGCCGCCTTGGCCTCCGGCGTCATCACCGCGGTCTCGACGCCGGCAAGATCGGCCACGATCATTCGGGAGCCGAGGCCGGACAGACGGCGGCGAAGACCGGAAACGAGGGTCGCAGAGGCGGGATGCCGCTCCAAGCCGGCTTCGGCCGCGACCCAGACCGCCTCGGCCACGATCACGTCGCCGGGTGCCAACGCCGGATCGAGCCCGCCCGCGATACCGAAGCTCACCACCGCCCGCACAGTCTCGGCCGGACGCGCCGCGAGGAACGCCCGCAACCGGTCCGGCCGGCCGCCGGCCTGGACCGGTTCGACGCCGGGACCGGCGGCGATGCGGGCCTCGCGGGCGAGGCCCGCCACCGCAAGGACGGCGGCCACTTCGCGCGCGGGCATGGCGGGTTTTACTGCGTAACCCGGTAGATCGAGGCGGCGGAGCCGACCGGGGATGCCACCGTCGAGATCACGCTGAGCACCTTCGCCACCTCGGAGAACGGCGCATTCGATACGTAGAGCAGGTCGCGGTTGCGCATCCGGAACGTCTGGGTGAGGAACAGGCTCTGCGGATCGCGCATGTTGACCCGGTACACCACCGGAACCTGCGGTGAGCTCAGCAGCGGCGAGTTCGGCCGAAGCCGCCGCACCACACCCGCCGGCTCGTAGCGGAAGATGTAGACGCCCTCCGGATTGGCCCGGGCGTCGCTGAGGCCCGAGGCGCGGGCGAGCGCCTGCGCCATGGTCAGCCCCTCCGCGCCGAACGGAACCTCGGTGGTGTTGCCGACCGCGCCCACCGCCAGGAAGGTCTGCGGATCGCGCACCAGCGTCAGCGTGTCGTTGGCCCGCACGAAGATGTTCTCGCGCGGGTTGGCCACGATCGTGCTCATCGGCACCGTGACGGTGCGGCCGCCCCGCGACAGCCGCACGAAGGTCTCGGAGACCGAGGTGCGCACGCCGCCGGCGAGCGCGATCACGTCGAGCAGCCGGTCGCCGCGGCCGGTCAGCGGCACGCGCATGCCGGCCGCCGACTCACCGGTCACGGTGACGGATTGCGAGACCGGCTTGGTGACGGTGACGAGCACCTGCGGCTGGATCGCCTTGCCGGCCAGCTCGCTCTCGATCAGCGTCTGGACGTCCTGGGTCCGCCGGCCCGCGACCTTGATGCGGCCGGCATAGGGCACCGAGATCGCCCCGTCGGGGCCGACGATCTGCTCGGGGATGAAGGCGGATTTCGAGCCGGCGGAGAAGCGGTCGGCCACGAGCGGGCCGGAGAACAGGCCGCCGGAGCCGGCTTCCCACACCTGCACGGCCACCGCGTCGCCGACGCCGATCAGCGGCTCGGCCGCCGGGCGGTTGTCGCCGAAGGTGACGAGCAGGCTGTCGAGGGGGCGGGTGCGCAGCGCCTCGACGATGGCTGGATCGATGTCGACGATCTCGTAGCGGGCAAACAGGCCTTCGGCGGTGGCGATGTCGGCACCGCCGTCGATCGCCCGCGCGGTCGGCCCCGAGGTCGGAAGCACCGAGCACCCCGACACCGCGAGCGCGGTGAGGAGGAGAGTTGCAGTGACGCGCATTCAGGTTCGCCTGACGGTTTGTCTCACCGTGTGCCTAACCCGAAAGCAGCCAAGCTGTCCGTGGCGATGCCGCCACACCGTCCCCCGGACCGCACCCTACGCCCGCCAATCCCCGTTGCTCACACCTTTCCTCAGAGTCCGATCATCCGCATCGGCCGTCTTCGCCGAAGCGCGCCCGATCGATGTCCCGGGAGCACGACCCGAGCGTGCCCTTCGGGCGAGGACGGCCATTTGCCGAGCGCGGCACGATTGGGCTAGGCGGAGCGCACAGCCGATCCTCCCGGCCGATCTCAGGGCCGTTCCACAAGGCAGGGATGTCGAAGCCCTTCAGCCACACACCGCCCGGCGTGTCGGAACCGCGTACCGGCGGCGTCGCGCGGCGGCACGTCTTCTATGTGCCGGGCTACGATCCCGAGGCGCGCAGCCGCTACCGGCTGCTGTTCGTGCGCGAATTGACCCGCTACGCCAAGGTGTTCGGGCAGGCCAAGCGCGAGATCGGCCGGGCCGAGGCCGGGCCGCTCCTGAGCCGGGGGGGACCTGAGGAGCCCCTCGTGCAGGCTTGGCGGGTCGCGGCGCATCGGCAGACGATGGGCGCCGAGACCACCTACGAGGTGCTGTTGTGGGACGACCTAGTCGCCCGCGACTTCGCCCGATCGAAATTCGTCAGTTCCGTCCTGCTGCTCGCGGGCACCGCGCACGCCATCGCGGCCGGCAAGCTCGTCAGCTTCTATAAGCTCCACTGGAAGTACGGGAACGTCATCCTCTATCCCTTCGTGATGCTGCTGATGCTCGCCGCGGTGGCGGGGGCGGTCGCCATCACGGTCGACGCCGCCTTGGGCGAGGGCGGGGCGCTCGGCCTGAGCCTGCCCGCGCTCGTCACGGTGCCGGCAGGCCTCCTCGCGGGGTTGGCGCTGCTCGCCGCGATGGAGGCTGCGCTCAACCGCATCTTCTTCTGGCAATTGCTGAACGACTGGGTGTTCAACTGGCAGCACGGTCAGGGCTGGCGCGCCGACTACGAGCGGCGCCTCGACGCCTTCGCCGATCATGCCCTGGCCCGCTTGGCGGCGCTGGCTCGTGAGGAGACCCCGCCCGACGAGATCCTGATCGTCGGCCATTCGTCCGGCGCGCTCACAGCCGTCGAGATCGCGGCCCGGCTGATCGCCCGCGATCCGCTTCTCGGCAACACGGACGGCCCGAGCCTCGGGCTCGTCACCCTCGGCTCCGGCCTGCCGCTGGTGGCCTTGCAGCCGCGGGCGCGGCGGCTCCGGGCGGAGATCGCGAGCCTCGTCACCGACCGACAGCTGGTCTGGGTCGATTACGGCGCGCCGCAGGACTGGATGAACTTCCCGGGCTTCAACCCCGCCGCCGAACTCGATCTCGGCTTGCGCCCCGACGCGGTGGTGGCCAATCCGATCATCCGCTCGGCGCGCTTCCGCGAGATCATCTCGCCCGAAACCTACAAGCGGGTGCGGTTCCGACCGTTCCGGATGCACTTCCAGTTCCTGATGTCGAACGATCGGGCCGGGGAATACGACTTCTTCGACATGACGCTCGGCCCCCGCCGCCTGCTCGACCGCGTCCTCGACGCGGAGCGGGAGGACCGCGCGCGCGACCTCGCGGCGGCCCCGCATGGCTGAAGGTGGAGCGGGCCCCCTCGTGCTGGTGGTCACGGGCGTGTCGGGCTCCGGCAAGAGCACCGTCGCTTCGCGCCTCGCCGACCGCCTCGGCCTGCCCTTCGTCGACGGCGACGACTTTCACGACGCCGGGAGCATCGCCCAGATGCGCGCGGGCCACCCCCTCGACGACGAGGCCCGCGCCCCGTGGCTCGCGCGCATCCGCGCCTGGATCGACCGGCGGATCGAGACGGGGGAGGGCGGGGTGGTGGCCTGCTCGGCGCTCAAGCGCGGCTACCGCCGGACGCTGACCGACGGTCGAGGCGCGGTGCGCATCGTCTTTCTGGAAGGGAGCCGTGACCTGATCGGCCGTCGGATCGCGGCTCGGCGCGGCCATTTCATGCCGGCCGCCCTGCTCGACAGCCAATTCGCGACCCTGGAACCGCCGGGAGCGGACGAGACGCCGATCATCGTGGGCATCGCGGACGGTCCCGACGCCATCGTGGCAGCGGTCGTGGACCGGCTCGGGCGCCCCCTCGGGGACCTCGGCGGATAGGAGCCCGCATGGATACCCCGTCCGGCATCGCCCTCGTCGTCTCGGACGTCGACGGCACCTTGGTCGCCACCGACAAGAGCCTGTCCCCGGCCACCGTCGCGGCGGTGCGCCGGCTCGATGCGGCGGGTATCGGCTTCACCCTGGCGTCGAGCCGTCCGCCGGTCGGGCTCGAGGCGCTCGTCGCCGCCCTCGACCTGCGTCTGCCGCTGGGTGCCTTCAACGGCAGCACCGTCTGCGGGCCGGACCTCGCCATCCTGTCCGAGGTGCTGATCCCGGAAGCCGCGGCGCGGGAGACGGTGGCGCGCTTCGCGGCGGAGGGAATCGATGCGTGGGTCTTCGCCCGCGGCGCGTGGCACCTGCGCGATCCCTCCGCGCCCTATGCCGATCTGGAGCGCCGCACCCTGCAGGCCGAGCCGACGGTGGTGGCCGATCTCGCGCCGCTTATCGCCGACGCCGCCAAGATCGTCGGCGTCAGCCGGGATCACGCCCGCCTCGCGGAGATCGAGGCCGCGCTCGCCGCCGACCTCGGGGACCGCGCCGCCGTGCATCGCTCGCAGGCCTACTATCTCGACGTGACTCCGCCCGGCACCGACAAGGGTGGCTTCGTGCGCGATCTCGGTCGGCGCCTCGGCATCCCGGCGGAGCGGATCGCGACGCTCGGCGACGCCGGCAACGACGTGGCGATGTTCCGCGCGAGCGGGCTCTCCATCGCCATGGGCAATGCCGACGCGGCGGTGCGGGCGGCGGCGCGCCATGTGACCGCCGACAACGATTCGGACGGCTTCGCCCGGGCGATCGAGCGATTCGTTCTGGGCGCGGTGTGAAACCGCACAGGTTGCAGAAGGGGGCACGACCTCGACCTCAGCTGTGCCATTCGTGCGACAGGAGAGGGGAGAGGGGGCCGGTCGGGGCGCTTGGGCGCCGCAAATCCACGTTCCCGCCTCATTTCGACCCGACCCCTGGGCGCACAAACTGAGCCGTACAAAAAACCACGGGTCTCCCATGCGCCTCATCCTCGCCGCCCTGCTTGCCGCCGCCGTACCGGCGCCGGCCTTCGCCCAGGTGGCGCAGAATTCGGCGGCGCAGGATTCGGTGTCGAGCCGCGACAACATCGACGCGCTGATCGCCGAGCATGCCCGGGCCTACAAGGTGCCCGCCGCCTTCGTGCATCGCGTGGTCAAGCGCGAGAGCAACTACAACGCCCGCGCCAAGGGCGGCTCGGCACTCGGCCTGATGCAGATCAAGCACGCGACCGCCCGCGGCCTGGGCTACAGCGGCGACGCGGCCGGGCTCTACGATCCGAACACCAACCTGAAATACGGCATCGCCTATCTGGCGGGCGCCTATCGCGCCGCCCAGGGCGACCTGGAGCAGGCGTACCGCTACTACAATCGCGGCTATTACTACGTCGCCAAGCGCCTCGGCATCGAGGCGGACGTGCCGCAAGAGGCGGCCCCGGCCACGACGGTCGCCGCCGCCTCTTCCGCCAAATCCGCCAACGGCTTCGACGGCTTGTTCGCCCTGCGCGGCAGCGCGCCCGCCGCCGGCACGCAGGCGCTGGCCTACGCCGCCCCCGGCACCGTCCCGGCCGACGCCATCGAGGTGCCGCTGCCGCCGCGCCGGCCCGCCGCCCTTTCCGGCGCCGCCGAGCCGGCGCAAACGCCGGTTCAGGTCGCCGCGGTCCAGGCCGCCGCCGCGCCCGTCGCCTACACCGCCGCGCCCGCTCCGGTTCAGGCTGCTGCCGCGGTCCAGCTGAGCGATGCCGTCGAGGTTCCGCTGCCGCCGCGCCGCCCGTCCGAGACCGTTCTGGCTTCCGTCGCGCGCCCCGTGACCGTCGCCCGCAAGGCCCCCGCCACCCCGGTCATGGAAGCCGCGGCCATCGCCGCCACGCCCTGATCCGACCCCTCCGCCAGAGGCACAGGACAGCGCTCCGGAACGACTAGCCAGTCGGCATCGGTGCCGCTATACAGCCCGCCTCGAATCTCCGTCACGCACGTGGTGCCGTCGGCGATCCTCACAAGAGGATCCCTCGGGCGCCCTATTAGCCTGAGGTATCCCCATGGCCGTTCCGAAGCGAAAGACTTCCCCCTCCCGCCGCGGCATGCGCCGCTCCGCCGACGCCCTCAAGGCCCCGACCTATGTCGAGGACAAGGACTCGGGCGAGCTGCGCCGTCCGCACCACGTCGATCTGAAGACCGGCATGTACCGCGGCCGTCAGGTCCTGAAGGTGAAGTCGGCGGAAGCCTGATACGATTCGGCGCCCGAGGCGCCGGGTCGATCCGAGAAGAAGCGGGGCGTCAGCCCCGTTCGAAGGCCGCGGCCCGCGCGTAGAGCGCGACCGCGGCCTTCGTGCGTTCTGAACGCGCCGGGCGAAGGCCCGGATCGACGCTGACGATCAGCTGAGTCAGAAATTCCGCGAGCGGACGCCCGCCTCGGACCCGTGGCGACGGGCCGGACGGCGCAGCTGTGGCCAGCGCACGGCCGACCGCGCCCGCCCCGGCACGGTCGGTTTCCGTTTCGGCACTGCCTTGCGTCCCGGATCGATCCATCGCCGCCCCTTCGGTCCCCGCACGGGTTTTTCGTGCAAGACCGAGGCCGACGTTAACGGGATCTTAACCTCCTGTCGCGGGACCACGCCGGCAAATACGCCGACGCAGCGACCGCCGACGCACCTGCCGCCCAGCGGCACCCCACGCTCGAAAGAAGAGGGCAACCGTGCCGAGTTGGTCGGACGCTGCTCCTTGCCCGGCTCACAATCCGGAATCGTTCTAAACTGCTTGACCGCTCTCTGGAACCGCTCTAATTAAAAACTCGAAGGCGCGCCGGTTCCGAGCCGGGCGCCGCGGATACGATCGGAGAGAGCCATGTCGAGCAACACCAGCGCCGCCTGCCAGAGCTGCCGCTTCTTCGACGAGCACAAGACCAATGCCGGCCAGGGCTCGGGCGACGAGGGCCTGTGCCGCTTCAACCCGCCGGTGAGCCAGCCGAAGCCGCAGGGCCATGGCCTCTGGCCGGTGGTCGCCGCCAAGGACTGGTGCGGCCACTTCGCCGCCGACATGACCCCGGCGGAGTGACCGGGCCGACACGCCCGGACGGACCGTTTTGCAGAGGGGCCGGCGCAGACGCGCCGGCCCCTCTCGCGTTTCGCATCCGGCGACGGAGGCCGACCGGGAAATCGGCGCGATCGCTCGAGCGATGGCCCGGCGAGAATTGCTCCGGGAGTGCCGTGAAGCGGTCATGATCCGGTCACCTTCCCGTTCGATGGCTGCGGCCAGAAGGCAACGGGCCACGAAAATCGGGCCTACCGCCATCCGGCCCTGAGGCCGGAAGCCATGTCGGGACGAGCGGCGCCGCCCGCCGTGCCGGAACGGGGATGACTGCATGACCTTTGGACCGATCGTTGCCCTCGCCTCCGCTCGCACGGCGTTTCGCGCGGGCGTGCTCGCCGCCAGCACCGCTCTCCTGGCGACCGTCGTCGCCGCGCCGGCCCTGGCCGCCCCGCATCGCGACCCGTCGGGCACGTGGCTGACCCAGGACGGCAAGGCGCGCATCCGCGTCGAGAAATGCGGCCCGCAGGAGAAGAACCTGTGCGGCTACGCCGTCTGGCTGAAGGTGCCCAACAACGACGAGGGCAAGCCGCGGGTCGATTTCCGCAATCCCGACCCGAAGAAGCGCACCCGCGCCTCGCTCGGCCACCAGCTCATCCTCGGGCTGAAGCTCAACGAGGATGCCCGCTACGAGGGCAAGATCTACAACGCCGAGGACGGCAAGTTCTACGACGTGACGATCTGGTCGGAGGAGCCGGAGGAGCTGACCGTCAAGGGCTGCCTCATCGCCTTCCTGTGCCAGTCGCAGACGTGGAAGAAGGTCAACGACCTGGCGCCCGGCCAGCTCGCCGGCCCGACCAACGGCCCGAACGGCCCGCGCCCCGATGCCGAGTGGGCGCCCAAGCCCGCGGCCGCCGCCGCGAACGGCCCCACCGCCACCGGCACCGCCGGCCCGGCTCCCGCCGGCAAGCCCGCGCCGAAGCCCGCCGCCCCGAAGGCCGCCCAGCCGGCTGAGTGATCGCGACCCGCCCCGCCGGGCGACGGCGGGGCGTCACACCGTCGGCGCGGCCACGCGCTGGCGCAGGCCCGCGATGACCGCCTTGAGCATCTCGGCGCTCTCGACCGCCATCCCGCCGGGCAGGCGCGCGGCGTAGATGCGCTCGTGGACGTAGGCGAGCTTGGCGATCACCGCGGGCGTCAGCGTGAACGGGTAGAGCGGCGGCTGGCCCATGGAGCGGTTGAGCGAGTTGACCGCGTAGGTCAGCGGAATCCACGCCTCCACCACGCGCTGGAAGTCCGGCGTCTCGTAGGGGTCGAAATCGACCGTGACGGCGCTCGGCCGCTCGGCACCCGTCCGGTGCTTGGGCCGCACGCGGATCTCGAAGGCGTTGGCCGTCTCCAGCGTATCGACGATGTGGAGATAGTGGGCGAAGGTTTCGGCGAAATCCTCCCACGGATGGGCGGTGGCGTAGGCCGAAACGAACGATTCCTCCCAATGCGGCGGCGGGCCGCCGGCGTGATAGCGCTGCAAGCTGAGGCCGTAATCGACGCTCTCGTCGCCGAACAGCGCCCGGAACATGGGCAGGCTCGCATCGAACCGCACCAGCAGGTTCCAGAAGTAATGGCCGATCTCGTGGCGGAAATGCCCGAGGAGCGTCCGGTAGAACTCACCGAACAGCTTGCGCCGCCGCTCGCGCTCGACGTCGTCGGCCTCGGCGATGGAAAGCGTGATCAGCCCGTCGAGATGCCCGGTCATGACGGGCGGGCCGGGCGACTGCGTCTCGGCCGGATCGACCAGGAAGTCGAAGGCGAGGCCGTCGGAATACTGCGCCCGCGTCACCAGCGGCAGTTCGAGCCGCAGCAGCGAGTAGAACAGCCGGTGCTTGGCCGCCTCGATCTGGCGCCAGCGCTCGACGTTGGCCGGCACGGTGAGGTCCGGCACCACCCGGTTGTGGCGGCAGGTGACGCAGTAGGGATCGTCGATCTCCTCCGGCACCAGCCAGTTGCAGGCGTCGTGGGCCGCGTTGGCGCAGAAGCGATACTTGCGGCCGGGATGGGCGTAGGCGCGAAACAGGGGTCCGCGCCCGTCCTCGCCGCAGGGCTCGAGCGCCGAGACCGCGTGCCGGTCGCAGACATAGCCGAGCCGCCGCTCGCAGCTCTGGCAGACGGTGCTCTCGAAGCTGACCGGCTGGTCGCAGGCCTGGCACTGGAAGATCTTCATGGATGCGGCTCGCGCAGCGGGGCGGATCGTCCGGCCGCGCCGGCCCCCACGGGACCTAAGCGGCGGCTACTAGTACGGTTCCGGGAAGATCGCTCGAAGCGATCATCCTGATACCAGTAAGGCCTCAAACGCCCGCGTCCGCGGGCTTGGGCCTCTCGCTCCGCAAGAGGATCGTCCTGGATATCGGATCCGGGACGATCCTCTACGCCCGAGTGCCGCATCGACTCTTTCCGAAAGCCGGTTCCCGCCTTTCGGGCCGATGCTCTGGACGGCCTCGGCCAAGGCCGAGGCCCGCTGCGCGGGGCGCTCTTCGCGCCCGGCCACACGGAAGGCCCCCAAGCACGCCGCAGGCCCAAAGCACGCTTCTTGCTTTTTCCGGCGTGCCTCGCCCCGCCGCGGTCGTATAAGCGCGGGGAAGCCCCTTGAGGCCGCGCGAGGCCGTTCGAGACCCGACGAGACGTCCGGAGATTCCGTGTCGATCCAAGCCGCCCTGCACCACGTCACGCATTACCGCTACGATCGACCGATCGCGCTCGGGCCGCAGACGATCCGCCTGCGCCCGGCCCCGCACACCCGCAGCCGGGTGCCGGCCTACGCCCTGAAGGTCGTGCCGGAGAACCACTTCATCAACTGGCAGCAGGATCCGAGCGGCAACTGGCTCGCCCGCCTCGTCTTCCCGGAAAAGACCACCGAGTTCCGGGTCGAGGTCGATCTCACCGCCGACCTCGCGGTGATCAACCCGTTCGACTTCTTCGTGGAGGCCTACGCCGAGCGCCGCCCCTTCGCCTACGACGACGACCTGAAGACCGCGCTCGCCCCCTACCTCGTCCTCGACGACGCGCAGGGGCCCAAGATCGACGCCTTCCTCAAGCGGGTGCCGGAGGAGACCCACACGGTCACCTTCCTCGTGGCGCTCAACGAGCTGGTGGCCCGCGAGGTCGCCTACGGCGTCCGCATGGAGCCCGGCGTGCAGACGCCGACCGAGACGCTGACGCTCAAGAGCGGCTCCTGCCGCGATTCGGCGTGGCTGCTGGTGCAGGTGCTGCGCCGCCTGGGCTTCGCCGCGCGCTTCGTCTCGGGCTACCTGATCCAGCTCGTGCCGGACACCACCACGGTCGACGGCCCGAAGGGCACCGCGACCGACTTCACCGATCTCCACGCCTGGGCCGAGGTCTACCTGCCGGGCGCGGGCTGGATCGGGTTCGACGCCACCTCCGGACTGCTCACCGGCGAGGGCCACATTCCGCTGGCCGCCACGCCCCACTATCACGGCGCCGCGCCGATCTCCGGCCTCGCCGAGCCGGCCGAGGTCGATTTCTCCTACGCGATGAAGATCACCCGCGTGGCGGAAGCACCGCGCATCACCAAGCCGTTCTCGGAAGACGTCTGGGCGGAGATGGACGCGCTCGGCGCGCGCATCGACGCCGACCTGACGGCGCAGGACGTGCGCCTGACCATGGGCGGCGAGCCGACCTTCGTCTCGATCGACGATTTCGAATCGCCCGAGTGGAACGTCGCGGCGGTAGGCCCGACGAAGCGCGGCTTGGCCGACCAGCTGATCCGCCGCCTGCGCGACCGCTTCGCGGCGGGCGGCATGCTGCATTACGGCCAGGGCAAGTGGTATCCGGGCGAGAGCCTGCCGCGCTGGGCCTTCGCGCTCTACTGGCGCAAGGACGGACAGCCGATCTGGAAGAACGCCGACCGGATCGCCGCCGAGACCGGCCCGAAGGACGCGACCGTGGTCGACGCCAAGGCGCTGGTCGGGGCGCTGGCCGAGCGGCTCGGCCTCGCCCGCTTCGTCTTCCCGGCCTACGAGGACGCGGTCTACTGGAAGAGCCGCGAGAGCGAGCTTCCGGTTAACGTCACGACATCGGCGCCCCAGACCGGCAGCGTCGAGGCCGATGCCCGCTTCAAGCGCGTGTTCGAGCGCGGCCTCGATCAGCCCGTCGGCTACGTGCTGCCGCTCGCCAACCTCGCGGCGGGCGAGGGCAGGGCCTGGATTTCCGAGGCCTGGACATTCCGCCGCGGCGGCGCCTATCTCAGCCCCGGCGACTCGCCGATGGGTTTCCGCCTGCCGCTCGGCTCGCTGCCCTACGTGCCGCCGGATTCCTATCCCTACTACCATCCGCAGGACCCGCTCGAGGAGCGCGGCGACCTGCCGAGGGAGCCCGGCGCGCCGCTGCCCAAGGGGGCCGACCGCGCCAACGGCGCCGGCATCGAAGGGGTCGCCGTGCGCACCGCGCTGGCGGTCGAGCCGCGCGACGGCGTGCTGTGCGTGTTCATGCCGCCGCTGGAGCGGGCCGACGACTATCTCGACCTCGTCGGCCACTTGGAGAAGGCGGCGGAGGCGGTCGGCCGAACCCTCCACATCGAGGGCTACGAGCCGCCCTACGATCCGCGCCTCTCCGTCATCAAGGTCACCCCCGATCCCGGCGTGATCGAGGTGAACGTCCACCCCGCCGGCTCCTGGCGCGAGGCGGTGGACATCACCCGCGGCCTCTACGAGGAGGCGCGCCAGACCCGGCTCGGCGCCGAGAAGTTCATGATCGACGGGCGCCATACCGGCACCGGCGGGGGCAACCACGTCGTCCTCGGCGGCGCGAGCCCGGCCGATTCGCCGTTCCTGCGCCGGCCCGACCTGCTCAAGAGCCTCGTGCTGACGTGGCAGCGCCACCCCTCGCTGTCCTACCTGTTCGCCGGCCTCTATGTCGGCCCGACGAGCCAGGCGCCGCGCATGGACGAGGCGCGCCATGACGGTCTCTACGAGCTGGAGATCGCCATGGCGCAGGTGCCGGGGCCGGGGGAGGCCAACATCCCGCACTGGCTGGTGGACCGGCTGTTCCGCAACATCCTGGCGGACGTGACCGGCAACACCCACCGGGCCGAGATCTGCATCGACAAGCTGTTCTCCCCCGACGGCCCCACGGGGCGCCTCGGCCTCCTCGAATTCCGCTCCTTCGAGATGCCGCCGGACGCGCGCATGAGCCTCGCCCAGCAGGTGCTGCTGCGCGCCATCGTGGCATGGCTCTGGCGCGAGCCGCGCACCGGCGGCTGTGTCCGCTGGGGCACGGCGCTCCATGATCGCTTCATGCTCCCGCATTTCCTCTGGGCCGACTTCCTCGACCTGCTGGAAGACTTGGCCGCAGGAGGCTACCAGTTCGATCCTCAGGCCTTCGTGGCGCAGCGCGAGTTCCGCTTTCCCGTCTTCGGCCGGGTCGAGCAGGGCGGCGTGAGCCTCGAACTGCGTCAGGCGCTGGAGCCCTGGCACGTGCTGGGCGAAGAGGGGACCGCCGGGGGCACCGTGCGCTTCGTGGATGCATCCGTCGAACGGCTTCAGGTGAAGGTCGAGGGCTTCGTCCCCGGCCGCCACGTGATCGCCTGCAACGGCCGGCGGCTGCCGATGACGCCGACCGGCGCCGTGGGCGAGGCGGTGGCGGGCCTGCGGTTCAAGGCGTGGCAGCCGGCCTCCTCGCTGCACCCGACGATCCCGCCGCACGGGCCGCTGACCTTCGACATTCTGGACTCGTGGAGCGGCCGTTCGCTGGGCGGCTGCCGCTACCATGTCAGCCATCCGGGCGGGCGCAACTACGAGAGCTTCCCGGTCAACGCCTACGAGGCGGAAGGGCGGCGCCTGGCCCGGTTCGAGGCCATGGGCCACACCCCCGGCCGGGTCGCGATGCCGCCGGAGGAGCGCACCACCGAGTTCCCGCTCACCCTCGATCTGCGCACGCCCGCCCCGCGATGAGTGCTCTGGCCGCCTTGGTGGACGGGGCCGCGCGCCCCGATCCGGCCTCGGCGGCCGAGGATGCGGCGTCCCGTATCCGACGTTGGACGGAGGGCTATGCCCCGCGCCCCGGCCTCGCCGACGAGCTGGTCGGAGCCGACGGCGCGTTCCACGGCGCCTATCCGCGCTTCCTCGACCGGCTCGGCCGCCTGGACGACCGGGAGATCGCCGCCCGCTTCCTCTCCGCCGAGCGGCATATCCGCGACGCGGGGATTTCGTACCGGGTCTACGGCGACAAACAGGAGCATCCCTGGGCGCTCGGGTCGCTGCCCCTCGTCATCGGCGCCGCCGACTGGGCCGCGCTGTCGGCGGGCATCGTCCAGCGCGCGGGCCTGATGGAGCGCATCGTCGCCGACATCTACGGGCCGGGCCGGCTCGTGGCGGACGGCCTCCTGCCGGCCGGCGTCGTCGCCGGCAGCCCCGAATATCTCCGCCCGGCCCATGGCATGACCCCGCCGGGCGGGCGCTGGCTGCCGATCTACGCCGCCGATGTGGGCCGCGGCCCCGACGGGCGCTGGCAGGTGCTCGCCGACCGCACCCAGGCGCCGTCCGGCCTCGGCTACGCGCTCGAGAACCGGATGGTGCTGGCCCGTGCCTTCCCGGACCTGTTCGCCGACCTCCATGTCGAGCGCCTGCCGGGCTTCTTCCAGGCGTTCCGCTCCGGCCTCGCCGCGGCCTGCGAGCGCAGCGACCCGCGCATCTGCCTGCTGACCTCGGGGCCCTACAGCAGCACCTATGTCGAGCAGGCGGCACTCGCCCGCTATCTCGGCTTCCTGCTCGTCGAGGGCGACGACCTCGTGGTCAGCGACGGGTTGGTCCATGTCCGCACCGTCGCGGGGCTCAAGCGCGCCGACGCCCTGTGGCGCCGGATCGACGCCGACTATCTCGATCCGCTGGAACTGCGCACCGATTCGCGCCTCGGCGTGCCGGGCCTCCTCGAAGTGCTGCGCCGGGGCGGGGTGGTGATGGGCAACATGCCGGGCTCCGGCGTGGTCGAGTCGGCGGCGCTCAGCCCCTACCTGCCCGGCATCGCCCGCGCGCTCACCGGCGAGGATCTGCGCCTGACCGGCCCCCGCACATGGTGGTGCGGCGACCGGGAGGGTCTCGCCCATACCCTCGATCATCTCGACGCCTTGACGCTGCGCCCGGCCGCGACCGCCGTGCGCGGGCCCGAGCGGGACGCGCTGCTCGCCCCCATCGCCTTCGGCGCGGCCCGCGAGCGGGCGCTCGCGGCGCTCAGCGAGCGTGCCTTCGACTGGGTCGCCCAGGAGCCGGCCCCGCTCTCGACCATGCCGTCCTGGCAGGACGGGACGCTGGTCGCCCGGCCCTTCGTCATGCGGGTCTTCGCCGCCGCCACCCCGGACGGCTGGCGCGTGCTGCCCAGCGCCTTCTGCCGCGTCGCCGAGCGCGAGGACGCCGATCCCAGCGAGATGCGCGCCGGCATCCGCTCGGCCGATGTCTGGATCCTGTCCGATACCCCCGTGGATACGCCGAGCCTCGTGCTCTCGACCCCGCCGCGCATCCGCCGCATCGCCGGCCACCTGCCGGCGCGCGCCGCCGACAACCTGTTCTGGCTCGGGCGCTATCTAGAGCGGGCGGAAGCCGTGATCCGCCTCGTCCAGGCGCATCTCGGCGGCTTCGGCGAGGCCATCACCGCCGACCCCTGCGCCGCCGAGGACGCGCCGACGGCCCGCCGCATCCGCGCGCTCCTCACGGAATGGCACTGCGTCGAGGCCGCCGACCTGCCGACCGCCGTGCTGGCCCAGGAGGCGCTCAGCGGGCGCAAGTCCTACGGCTCGGCCCTCAACCATGCGCTGGAGGCCCGCCGCACCGCCGCCTCCCTGCGGGAACGCCTGCCCGCGGAAGCCTGGCGCTCGCTGGCGGATCTGCGCGACACCCTCATCTTCAGCGAGGTGTTCACCCCCACCGAGGCGCAGCTGCGCGGCCGGGCCGAACGGGCGCTCGGCCATCTCGCGGCGCTCACGGGGCTCGCCCACGAGAACATGAACCACGGTGCCGGCTGGCGCTTCGTCGATATCGGCCGGCGGATCGAGCGGGCGATCAACACCTGCGGCTTCGCCAGCGTCTTCTGCGGTCGCGACGCGAGCGCCGAGGATCTCGGGGTGATGCTGGCGCTGGTCGATGCGCAGATCGCCTACGGGGCCCGCTACCTCACCGGCGTCAGTCGCGACGCGGTCTGCGACATGGGCGTGCTCGACCCCTACAACCCGCGCTCGGTCGCCTATCAGATGACGGCGATCGTCGCCCATCTCGACGCGTTGCCCGCGCTCGCCGCCGACGGCCTGCCCGAACCGCATCGCCGCCACGCCCTGACGCTCGCCGGCACCTTCCAGACCGCGCAGGCCGCGGAGATCGACGGGCCGGCCCTCGAAACCCTGGCCGAGGAGTTGGAGCGCCTCGCCGACGGCATCGCCGGCCGCTACTTCCCCAGCAGCGCCGAGGCGCTGCGGCCCGAGAAGCTGACGGGTCTCGCGTGATCTACGGCCTGCGCCACCTCACCACCTACCGCTACGCCCGCACCGTCCGCTCCGCGCGCTGCACCTTACGCCTGCGCCCCCGCGACGGTGACGGGCAGCGGGTGCTGGACAGCACCGTCGCGATCACGCCCGCCCCGCGGAGCCGCCTGGAACGGCGCGACTTCTTCGGTCTCGACACGATCAGCCTCGTCCTCGACGAGCCGCACGAGACCTTCGCGGTCGAGGCGTTTTCGCGCGTGGCCGTCGAGCGTCCGCCGCCGCCGCCGCCGGAATCCGGCCCCGGCTGGGAGGCGGTGCGCGAGGCCGCCCTGGCGCTGCCGAGCCTCGGCCCCGACGGACCGGCCCATTTCCAGTTCCGCAGCCAGCGGGTGCCCCTCGTGCCCGCCGTCACCGACTACGCCCGCGGCAGCTTTTCGCCCGGCCGCAGCGCCTACGGGGCCGCCGTCGAGCTGATGCGGCGGATGCGCAACGACTTCAAATTCGACGCCAAGGCCACCACCGTCTCGACGCCGCTCGCCGAAGCCTTCGCGCTCAGGGCCGGCGTCTGCCAGGACTTCGCCCACGTGATGATCGCGGGGTTGCGCGGCCTCGGCCTGCCCGCTTCCTATGTCAGCGGCTACCTCCGCACGCGGCCACCGCCGGGCCGCCCGCGCCTGCGCGGGGCCGACGCCAGCCACGCCTGGGTCGCCCTGTGGTGCGGGCAGGAGCTCGGCTGGATCGGCCTCGACCCCACCAACGACTGCGTCGTGCAGGACGACCACATCGTCGTGGCCCGCGGGCGCGACTACGGCGACGTCGCCCCGATCGACGGCATCGTCTCGTCGGCCGGCGCGCAGAAGCTGACGGTGGAGGTGGATGTGATCCCGGAGGATGAAGAGGGGGTCTGAGGGGCGAAGCAAAATCCCAAAAGATCAAAACACCGCATGCTCCCCGCGCTCGGCCACGGCCTCGCCGCGCACAAGTTGCGCGTAATAATCGAACAGGGTCTGCGCGCCCGTCGAAGGGGTGGCGTCGGCGTCGTAGCGGCCCGTCGCGGGATCGAGGACCAGCATCGATTCGGTGGCGTAGTAGCGGCCGATCCGCGCGAGTTCGGCCTTGGCGGCGAGGGGCGGCACGAAGCGCCCGAGCCCGCCCAAAACAGCGATGATCGCATCCAAAAGCCCCACCGGAACGTGCCGGAAGCGCGGCGCGCGCCCGAGCAGGGCGAACAGGGCCTCGCCCTGCGCCCGCGGCGTGAGCGCGGGGCCCGGCCCACCGATCGGCAGCACCCGGTTGCGGCGGGACGAATCGTCGAGGCAGTCGGCAAGGTAGACGGCCAGATCCGCGTCGGAGATCGGCTTGCAGGCGGTCAGTTCGCCGTCGCCGAACACGAGGAACGGCTGTCCGCGCCGCACCCGCTCGACCTGCCCCGAGAGCGATTTGAAGAAGGCGGTGGGCCGGACGATGGTGTAGTCGATCCCGGACGCCATCAGCGCCGCCTCGAAAGCGAGCTTGGCGTGCTGGAAGGCGAGCAGCGGCTTCTGCACGCAGATCGCCGAGAGCAGGACGACGTGGCCGACACCCGCCGCCCGGCTCGCCTGCAACGCGTTCACGTGGGCGTCGTGGTCGATCGCCCAGGCGTCGCGGGGCACGCCGCTGCGCGAGGCGAGGCACGAGACCAGCGCGTCGAACGCCGCGCCGCGAAAGCCGTCGCGGGCGAGCGCGACCGGATCGGTCACGTCGGCGAACCGCACGTCCACCCCCGCGGGCAGCCCAGGATCGGAACCGGGCCGCACGAGGCAGACCACGTCGTGGCCGCGGGCCGCCAGCGCCCGCACGGCGGCCCGCCCGATCGTGCCGGTGCCGCCGAGCACAAGGACGCGGCGCGGCCTCGGGGCGGTGCTCAAATCGCGGGTCCGGTCGCTCGACGTCATGCGGACCACGGCACCGGTCGGCGGCCCCCAAGTCAAGCCGGAGCGCGCGCGATGGACTTGCCCCCCCGTTTGGGCGTAAGCCGCGAGCCTCATCCGCCGCGAGGTTTTGGGGAAGGCGACAGCCGTGGTTCAGTCGATGGCCGACGTGAAAGCGGCGATCTTCGCCTTCATCGCGGCCCGCAATCCGGGCCTGCCCCCTGGCTCGGTCACGGGCTCGACCTCGCTGGTGACCAGCGACGCCCTCGACTCGATCGGCATCCTCGACCTGATGATGCATCTGGGCGACCGCTTCGGCGTCGAGATCGACGAGGACAGCTTCGACCTCTCGAATTTCGAGAGCGTCGACACGCTGGCCCACTTCATCGACGACCGGCGCCCCGCCTGACCCCAACGATGGCCCCGAGCCTGCTGCATCACCTGCTCGCGCGCGCGGGCGCCGACGAGGCGGTCGCCGTCGTGGACGGCGCCGAGAACCTCACTTACGGCGCCTTCCGGGCCCGCGTCGCCGCCTTGAGCGCACGGCTGACCGCACTCGGCCTGAACCGGGGCGACCGGGTGGCGATCCTGCTGCCGAAATCGATCCGCGAATGCGTGGCCCTCTTCGCAGTCGCTGCCGCCGGCGGCGTGTTAGTGCCGATCCATCCGAGCCTTCGCCCGCGCCAGGTCCGCCACATCGTCGGTGACAGCGGCGCCCGCGCGCTCCTGACCGATCCGGGCCATGCCGACGGGCTCGACGGCGCCCTCGACGATCTTTTGGGCGTTCGCATCCTCACCGAGGAAGCGGCGGCGGTCGGCGAGCCTCCGCTCGTCCCCGGAGAGCCGGCGCCCGAAGGGTTGGCCGCGATCCTCTACACTTCGGGCTCGACCGGCCTGCCCAAGGGGGTGATGCTCTCCCACGCCAACCTGATCGCCGGCACCCGCATCGTGCGGACCTATCTCGGGATCGGCCCGCAAGACCGCATCCTCTCGGTGCTGCCGTTCTCGTTCGATTACGGGCTCAACCAACTGCTCACGAGCGTCGAGCAGGGCGCCCGCATCGTCCTCCTGACGCCGCGGCTCGGCGACGACGTAGTGCGCGCGTTGGAGACCCACCGCATCACCGGCTTGGCCGGCGTGCCGACCCTGTGGACGCTGCTGACGCGGGCCGCACCGCATCTCGCCAAGGCCGACCTCTCGGCCCTGCGCTATGTCACGAATTCCGGCGGAAGCCTCGCGGTGCCGACCATCGCGCGGCTGCGCCAGCGCCTGCCGCACACGGCGGTCGTGCTGATGTACGGCCTGACGGAAGCCTTCCGCTCGACCTACCTGCCGCCGGACGAGATCGATAAGCGCCCCGACTCGATCGGCCGCGCCATCCCGGAGACCGAGATTTTTCTGGTGACCCCGGATGGGCGGCGGGCGCGGCCGGGCGAGCCCGGCATCCTGCATCACCGCGGCCCCACCGTCTCGATGGGCTACTGGAAGCGCCCCGAGGACACCGCCCGCGTGCTGGTGCCCGATCCGTTTCCGCCCGACGGCGCGGCGCCCGCCCTCGTCTGCCGCTCCGGCGATCTCGCGGTGGAGGATGCGGACGGCTTCTTCCGCTTCATCGGCCGCGAGGACGCGATGATCAAGACGCAGGGGTTTCGGGTGAGCCCCACCGAGGTCGAGGCGGCCCTGATGGAGACCGGCGCCTTCCGCGCGGCCGCCGTGATCGGCCTGCCCGATCCCAGCCTCGGCCAGCGCATCCACGCCGTCACCGTACCCGCCGAGGAAGCGCCCGCCACGGCCGAGGTGATGCAGGCCCTGCGCAAGGCGCTCGCCCCCCACCTCGTGCCGCGCAGCATCGAGGCGGTCCCGGCGCTGCCCACCACGCCCAACGGCAAGGTCGATTACAAGCGCCTCACCGCCGAGCGCGCGGCGGCGGAGATCCGGGCCGATGGCTGAGGCCACCGCCGCGGCGCCCGATCTCGCCAGCGCGCTGATCGCCGAGAATTTTTCCCGCGATCCCGCGGGTCTCCTGCAGATCGGCGGTCTGTCGCTGACGGCGTTGGCCGAACGGCACGGCACGCCGCTCTTCGTCTACGACGCGGATCTGCTGCGCCGGGCCTACCGCGCGCTTCGGGCGGCGGTCGCGGGCTTCGCCGAGGTCGATTACTCGGTCAAGGCCAACCCCAACCCGGCGGTGATCCGCGTTTTTCACGAGGAAGGGGCCGGGGCCGAGATCGCCTCGGGCGCGGAGTTCGATGCGGCCGTGAGGGCCGGCGTCCCTCCCCAAAGAATCCTGTTCGCCGGGCCGGGCAAGTCGGCGGCCGATCTCGACCGGGTGATCGGGGGCGGCATCGGCGAAATCCACCTCGAGAACCGCGAGGAGCTGTTGCGCGTCGCCACTGCGGCCGAGCGGCACGGCACGACCGTGCGGGTGGCCCTGCGGATCAATCCGGGGGCGACGGCGCAGGGCGGCGCGATGCGGATGGGCGGCAAGCCCTCGCCGTTCGGCTTCGACGAGGAAGAGCTGTCCGAGGCGGTGGCCGCCGTGGAGGGGCAACCGCGCCTGCACCTCGTCGGGCTCCATCTCTTCGCCGGCACGCAGGGGCTGAAGGCCGAGACGCTTATCGGCCAATGGGCCTACGGACTCGCTCTCGCGGCGCAGATCGCACGACAAACCGGGCGGCCGCTGGAGACGATCGATCTGGGCGGCGGTCTCGGCATCCCGTACTTTTCCGGCGACGCGACGCTCGACCTCGACGCCTTGCGCGCCGGGCTGCCGCCGCTGGTCGAGACCGTCCGAAACGATCCGCGGCTGGCGGGCGCCCGCGTGGTGCTGGAGCCCGGCCGCTACCTCGCCGGGCCGGCGGGGATCTACCTGGCCCGCGTGCTGGCGGTGAAGCATTCGCGCGGGAGCCGCTTCGTCATCACCGACGGCGGCATGCACCACCATCTCGCGGCGAGCGGCAATCTCGGCCAGATCGTCAAGCGCGACTTCCCGGTGGTGGCGGTCCGGCAAGGGGAGGGGGCGTCGCCCTGCACCGTCTCCGGCCCGCTCTGCACGCCCCTCGACGTGCTGGCCCGCGCCGCTCCCCTGCCGGAGCTGGCCGAGGGCGATCTCGTGGCCGTACTCCAATCGGGTGCCTACGGACTCACCGCGAGCCCGACCGGCTTCCTGAGCCACCCGACGCCGGCCGAGGTATTGGTGGACGGCGACGGCGCCGTCGTGATCCGGGCGCGCGGGGCCTGAGCCGTACGAAGCCGAGCATCCCCTCGCGGGACCGGCTGGGCACCGGCCGGGGCGAAACAAGCCCGCAATACCCGTCCAGACTGTCCCGGAAGGTTACGGCGAAAAACCTTCCCCTCATCCTGTCGAGCGCAGGCGATCCTTTTCCGGCCCGGACCAACAACGCAAGATCGATCCGTTGATCCTGGGCCCCCGCGTTCATTACATTTCCCCTCAACGATAGACCCTCATCCCGCACAACGAACGGCCCTTTTCCCGCCGGACGGCGCGCTTGCGCGCCGGCTGACGGGGAAGGCGTGCCCCTCGGCGTCCGGAGATGAGCCAGCAGGACGAAAGACCCGCATGCCCACCCGGATCGTCGCCTTCTCGGGCAACACGCATCGCCCCTCGCGCACCCGCACCCTGGTCGAAGCGGTCGCCGCCGAGGTCGCGCGCTTACGCCCGGTCGAGCTGAAGCTGTTCGATCTGGTCGATGCCGGCACCGGCATCGCGGTGGCGAGCCGCTCGGCCCTGCCGCTGCCGGCGGCGCGGATCGTCGAGGCGATCGAGGGAGCGGACGCGCTGATCGTCGGCTCGCCGGTCTACAAGGGCAGCTATGCCGGCCTGTTCAAGCACCTGATCGATTTCGTCGGCCCCGATACGCTCGTGGGCAAGCCGGTGGTGCTGACGGCGACCGGCGGCGGGCCGCGCCATGCGCTGGTGGTCGAGCACGCCCTGCGCCCGCTCTTCGGTTTCTTCTCGGCTCAGACGGCGCCGACCTCGGTCTATGCCGGCGACGCCGAGATCGCCGACGGCAAGATCGCCGACGCGGTGGTGCAGGCCCGCGTCGCCCAAGCCGCCGCCGAGCTGGTGCGGCTGATCGATGCCGCCGCGCCCGGTGAGGCGCTGCTGCGCGCCGCCGCACGCTGAGGCGACGATGCTCCACCGCCGCCATCTCCTCGCCGCCGGTCTCGCGACCGCTCTGGTGCCGCGGGCGAGCCGCGCCGCCGAACCCGGCGTGCTGCGCATCGGCTACCAGAAGAACGGCATCCTGGCGGTGGCCCGGGAGCAGGCCGCCATCGAGGCGCGGCTGAAGGGGCAGGGTGCGACCGTGCGCTGGGTCGAGTTCTCGTTCGGCCCGCCGCTGCTCGAGGCGCTCAATCTCGGCGCGATCGATTTCGGCCAGACCGGCGACGCGCCGCCGATCTTCGCCCAGGCGGCCGGAGCGAACCTCGTCTACGCCGCCGCCCAGCCGAAGGGCGGTTCGGGCGCGGCGATCCTGCTGCCGAAGGGCTCGACCATCGGCTCGCTCAAGGAACTGAAGGGCAAGCGCGTCGTCTTCGCCAAGGGCTCCTCCTCGCACAACCTGATCGTCGCGGCGCTGGAGAAGGCGGGGCTCACCTACCGCGACATCACCCCCGTCCTGCTCGCGCCCGCCGACGGCGCCGCGGCGTTTGCCGGCGGCACCATCGACGCCTGGACGGTGTGGGATCCCTACTTCGCCATCGCCGAGCAGGGCGAGGGCGTGCGCGTGCTGGCCCAGGCCAGCGAGATCACGCCGACCAACAACTTCTTCCTGGCCAACAAGACCTTCGCCGAGGAACAGCCGGCCCTCCTCGACGGCGCGCTGGCCGCCCTCGGCGAGGTCGCGCTCTGGTGCGAGGCCAACCGCGGCTCGGTCGCCGCCAGCCTGTCGCGCATCACCGGCGTGCCGCTCGCCGCCACGCGCCGCACGGTCGACCGCATCCGCTACGTCATCGCCCCGATGGACGCGGCCGTGACCGCCGAGCAGCAGCGCATCGCCGACCGGTTCCACGGCCTCGGCATCATCCCCCGCCCCATCCGCGTCGCCGACATCGTCCGGCCGCCGCGCAACACCGACAACGGATGAGCCCGACCATGGCCGACTCCGCCGCCATCCGATCGCTTCCGGGCCGCGCCCGCACCCTTGAGGCCGCGCCCAAGCCCGCCCCGCGTTTCGATGCCGGGCGCCTGCTGCCCTGGCTGCTGCCGACCCTCGTCATCGTCGGCTGGCAGGCGGCGGCCTCGCTGGGCCTCGTCTCAACCCGCTTCATGCCCACGCCCCTCGACGTCGCCGCCGCGGGCTGGCGTCTCGCCCAGACCGGCGAGCTGTTCGAGAACCTGTGGGTCAGCTTTGCGCGTGCGGCCTCCGGCTTCCTGATCGGCGGCGGCATCGGCCTGTTCTTCGGGCTCGCCAACGGCCTGTCGCGGCTCTCCGAGCGGCTCACCGACACCAGCCTGCAGATGGTGCGCAACGTGCCCCACCTGTCGCTGATCCCGCTGGTGATCCTGTGGTTCGGCATCGACGAGGAGGCCAAGCTCTTTCTCGTGGCGCTCGGGGTGTTCTTCCCGATCTACGCCAACACCCTGCACGGCATCCGCTCGGTCGATCCGCAACTGATCGAGATGGGCCGGGTCTACGGCATGAACCGGCGCGAACTCTTCTGGCGCGTGGTGCTGCCCGGCGCGCTGCCCTCGATCTTCGTCGGCGTGCGCTACGCGCTGGGCATCATGTGGCTGACGCTCATCGTGGCCGAGACGATCTCGGCCAATTCCGGCCTCGGCTACATGGCGATGCAGGCCCGCGAGTTCATGCTGGTCGATGTCGTGGTGCTGGCGATCCTGATCTACGCCGCCCTCGGCAAGCTCGCCGACAGCCTGACCCGCACCCTGGAGCGCGCCTGCCTGAGCTGGAACCCGGCCTACCGGAACACCTGAGCGGCCCGACGCGCCGCCCTCTCGTCCTCCGCCTGCCCGCGAACGGCCGGCGGGAGGGACCGCCCCGAACCCGACGCCCGGATCCGAGACATGACCGCCGCCCTCCGCCTCGCCGACACGCCCGAGCACCGCGCGAACCGCGGCCTCGCCATCCATGTGCGCGGCCTGTCGAAGTCGTTCGAGAACGGCCCCTCCGTCATCCGCGGTCTCGACCTCACGATCCCCGCCGGCCAGTTCGTCGCCGTGGTCGGGCGCTCGGGCTGCGGCAAGAGCACCCTGCTGCGGCTGATCCTCGGCCTCGAAGAGCCGAGCGCCGGTCGCATCGCGCTGAACGGCAGCGAACAGACCAAACGCATCATGTTCCAGGAGCCGCGGCTGCTGCCCTGGGCGCGGGTCGCCGACAACGTCGCGGTCGGGCTCTCGCGGGATATCGGCAAGGCGGACCGCAAGGCTCGGGCGCTCGACGTGCTGCGCGAGGTCGGCTTGGCGGAAAAGGCCGGGCAATGGCCCGCCACCCTCTCGGGCGGCCAGCGCCAGCGCGTGGCGCTGGCCCGCGCGTTGGTCAGCCGCCCGGCGCTCTTGGCCCTCGACGAGCCCCTCGGAGCGCTCGACGCGCTCACCCGCATCGAGATGCAGGCGATGATCGAGCGCATCTGGGAGGCGCAAGGCTTCACGGCGATCCTCGTCACCCACGATGTCGCCGAGGCGGTGGCGATGGCCGACCGCATCCTCGTGATCGAGGAGGGCGCCATCGCCCTCGATGTCGATGTGGACGTGCCGCGCCCGCGCCGCCGCGGCGACCCGGCGCTGGCCGAGTTGGAGGGCCGCATCCTCGACCGGCTGCTGCGCAACGGCGCCTGATTCCTTTTCGTACTTTTTCGAAGCGTATCCCATGAGCCTGCCCGGCAACCCGCCCACCGACGGCAAGACCGACGTCCTGTGGTTCCTGCCCACCCACGGCGACGGCCGCTATCTCGGCGCCTCGGAAGGCGCCCGCGACGTGTCGCTGCCGTATCTGCGCCAGATCGCGCAGGCCGCCGACGAACTCGGCTATTTCGGCGTGCTGCTGCCGACCGGGCGCTCCTGCGAGGATTCCTGGGTGGTGGCCTCGGCGCTGGCACCCCTGACCCAGCGCCTGCGCTTCCTCGTCGCCGTGCGGCCGGGCCTTCAAGAACCGTCGGTCGCCGCCCGCATGGCCGCGACGCTCGACCGGATCTCCGACGGACGCCTCCTCATCAACGTCGTCACCGGCGGCGACCCGGTCGAACTGAGAGGCGACGGCGTCTTCCTCGATCATGACGCGCGCTACGAGGTCACGGACGAGTTCCTGCACATCTGGCGCGGGCTTATGGCCGGCGAGACCGTGAACTTCGAGGGCCGGCACCTGCGCAGCGAGGGCGGCCGGGTGATCTTCCGCCCCGTCCAGGCGCCGTATCCGCCGCTCTATTTCGGCGGCTCCTCGCCCGCCGGCATCGAGGTCGCGGCCGAGCATTGCGAGGTCTACCTCACCTGGGGCGAACCGCCCGCGGGCGTCGCGGAAAAGCTGGCGCGCGCCCGCGAAGCCGCGGAGAAAAAAGGAAAAAAATTCTCCTACGGCATCCGGCTCCACGTCATCGTGCGCGAGACCGAATCCGAGGCCTGGGCGGAAGCCGAAAAGCTGATCTCGCGGCTCGACGACGCCACCATCGCCCAGGCGCAGGCCACCCTGAAGCGCCAGGATTCGGAAGGCCAGAAGCGGATGATGGCGCTGCACGGCGGCGACCGGAACAAGCTCGTGGTCTCGCCCAACCTCTGGGCCGGCGTCGGCCTCGTGCGCGGCGGCGCGGGCACGGCGCTGGTCGGCTCGGCCGATCAGGTGGCCGACCGGATGAAGGAGTACATCGATCTCGGCATCGACCGCTTCATCCTCTCCGGCTACCCGCATCTGGAAGAGGCCTACCGCTTCGCCGAGCTGGTCTTCCCCAAGCTTCCCCTGCGGTCCACGACCGGCCGGGCCCCGAGCACGGCGCGCAACAACGGCCCGTTTGGCGAGGTCATCGCCAACGACATCGTGCCCACCCGCCGCATCAGCGCGCATTGAGGAGGCGAGGCATGCCCGCCCGCATTCGCGCGCACTCTCAAGCTCACTCGGCGGTGAATTCTCTCCTGCCGCGCCTCTGGCTCGCGCTCGCCGCCCTGATCTTCGTCAGCCTGACGCTCGCCGCCCATGCGGACGAGAAGGTCGTGCGGATCGGCTACCAGAAATACGGCACGCTGGTGCTGCTGAAGGGCCGCGGCAATCTCGAGCCGAAGCTCAAGGCGCTCGGCTACCGGGTGCAGTGGTCGGAGTTTCCCTCCGGCCCGCCGCTCCTGGAGGCGCTGAACGCGGGGGCGATCGATTTCGGCTCGGCGGGGGAGACCCCGCCGATCTTCGCCCAGGCCGCGTCCGACGCGCTCGCTTACGTCGCCCACGAGCCGGCCGCCCCCAAGGGCGAGGCGATCCTCGTCCCGAAGGCGAGCCCGATCCAGTCGGTCGCCGACCTACGCGGCAAGAAGGTCGCCCTCAACAAGGGTTCGAACGTCCATTACCTGCTGGTGCGGGCGCTCGAATCCGCCGGGCTGACGCTCGCCGACATCACCCCGGTCTACCTCGCGCCGGCCGATGGGCGGGCGGCGTTCGAGCGCGGCGCGGTCGATGCCTGGGTGATCTGGGACCCGTTCTTCGCGGCGGCCGAGGCCGGCGGCAACACCCGCGTGCTCGCCGACGGCACCGGCCTCGTGCCGAACCACCAGTTCTACCTGTCCTCGCGCGACTTCACGGCCAAGAACGGCGCGGCCCTCGACGCCGTCGTGGCGGCGGTCGCCGAGGTCGATGCCTGGGCCAAGGAGAACACCGACGCCGCGGCCAAGGAGCTCTCGCCCACTGTCGGCATCCCGGCGCCGATCCTCGCCGCCGCGCTCCGGCGCCAGACCTACGGCATCCGCCCCCTCGACGCCGCCGTCACCGCCGAGCAGCAGCGCATCGCCGACACCTTCCACGGGCTCGGGCTGGTGCCGAAGGCGATCGACGTCGCCGGGGCCGTGCGCAAGCCGGGGAGCTGAACGCATCTCTCCTCCCCTTGCGGGGGAGCCCGAGTCGGGGGTCGGGCAGAAGGCACCGCTCCCGCCCAATCCTGCCTGCCCCCACCCCCAACCCCTCCCCGCAAGGGGGAGGGGATGCCCGTTTGAACGCCCCCACAAGAAGCGACCATGCACCGCCGCGCCCTCCTCGCCGCCTTCGCGCTCCTCACCGCCGGCCTCGCCCCGGCCGCAGCGCAGGACCCCGCCACCCTGCGCATCGGCTACCAGCGCTCCTCCACCCTGATCGCGCTGCTGCGGGAGGACCGCACCCTGGAGGCCGCGCTCAAGCCCCTCAACGTCGAGGTGTCCTGGCACGAATTCACGAGCGGCCTGCCGATCATGGAGGCGCTCAATGTCGGGCGCATCGACGTCTCGGCCGATGTCGCCGACACCGTCCCGGTCTTCGCGCAGGGGGCGAATGCCAGGATCACCTATTTCGCGCAGGAAGCCGCCTCGCCGACGGCGCAGGCGATCCTCGTGCCGGGCGATTCGCCGCTGAGATCCGTGGCAGAATTGAAGGGCCGCAAGGTCGCCGTCACCAAGGGCGCGGGCAGCCATTACCTCTTGCTCGCCGCGCTGAAGGCCGAGGGGCTGCCGTTCAAGAGCATCACCCCCGCCTACCTGACGCCCGCCGACGGGCGCAGCGCGCTGGCCGGCGGCAGCGTCGATGCCTGGGTGGCCTGGGATCCGTTCCTGTCGGCGGCCGAGGTCCAGGCCGGCGCCCGCGTCCTCAAGGACGGAACCGGCCTCTCGGACTACAAGCGCTACTACCTCGCCTCCGACGACTATGCCGCCAAGCGCCCCGACGTGCTGGCGTTGCTGTTCGGCAAGCTCAGGGAGACGGGTGCCTGGGTGAAGGCCAACCCCGAAGCGGCGGCCGAGCGGCTCGCCGCCCAGTGGAAGATCGAGGCGCCCATCGTCCTCAAGGCCAATGCGCGCCGCAGCTACCGGGTCGAGCCGGTGACCCGTGACGCTCTCGGCGAGCAGCAGACCATCGCCGACGCCTTCCGGGCCGAGGGGCTGCTGCCCCGCGCCGTCGACACGGCGGCGCTCCCGGTCTGGGCGCCGCCGACCCGCTGAACGGCCCGAGGGAAACGGACCAACGGAATCGAGGAAGGATCGTTTCGCCATGACCCGGGCAAGCCTGCCGCCCGTCGCCGTGATCGGCGCCGGGTTCAGCGGCACGATGGCCGCGCTGCAACTGCTTTCCGCCCTGCCCCCGGAGCGGCCGGTGCTGCTGTGCGAGCGCGCCGGGATCTTCGGGCGGGGACTGGCCTACGGCACCGGCAATCCGGCGCATCTTCTCAACGTCCGCACCGCCAACATGAGCGCCTTTCCCGACCGGCCGGGCGATTTCGAGAGCTGGCTCGGCCATCTCGGGCCGGAGGACATGGAGGGCATCCGCTCCACCCCGGCGGGCACCTTCGCGTCCCGCGGCCTTTACGGGCGCTATCTCACCGAACTCCTGTCCAAGGCCGTGACCGGCTCGGCGGCGGGCCGCCTGCGGCTCCTGCCCGATGCCGTGACCGACCTGGAGCCCCATGGCGGGGCCTTCCGCCTCCGCACCGAGGGCGGCCAGAGCTTCGCGGTGGCCGGGGCCGTGCTCGCCATGGGCAACCTCGCCGCCGCCCCGGCGCGCAGCCGCCACAGCCTCGATCCGTGGGACGCGGACCATTTCGGCCGCCTGCATCCGCACGCCCCCGTCCTGATCCTCGGCACCGGGCTGACCATGCTCGACGCGGTGGCGAGCCTGCGGGCCCACGGCTTCGAGGGGGCGATCCTCGCGCTTTCCCGGCGCGGCCTCCTGCCGAACGCCCACGCCCCGGCCGCCCCCTGGCCGACGCCGAACCTCACCCCGGCCGAGTTCGCCTCGCTGCCGCGGCTCCTCGCCCGCATCCGGGCGGAGGTGGCGCGGGCGAACGCGCAAGGGATCGGCTGGCACGGCGTCATCGACGCCCTGCGCCCGCTCACCGACACGATCTGGCGCAGCCTGCCGCCGCCGGAGCGCCGCCGCTTCCTGCGCCATCTGCGCCCGTTCTGGGACGTGCACCGCCACCGCACCGCCCCGCCCGCCGCCGAGACAATCCGCGCGGAACTGGCCCGCGGCGCCCTCACGGTGCGGGCCGGGCGCCTCCTCGACGTGGCCGACGAATCCGCCCAGGCCGTGGTGACCCTGCGCCTGCGCGGGGCCGCGGCGCCGGAGCGGCTCGGCGTGCAGGCGATGATCGACGCCACCGGCTTCGGCCATCTGGGACAGAGCCGCGACCCGCTCGTGCGCCGCCTGTTGGAGCGCGGCCTCGTGCGCCCCGAACCCTTCGGCCTCGGCCTCGACGCCGGGCCGGATTACCGCGCGCGCGGCACGGGTCCGGCGCGGCCGCTCTGGCTCCTCGGCCCGCTCCTGCGCGGCGTCCTGTGGGAATGCACGGCGGTGCCCGACATCCGCAACGAGGCGGCGGAGCTGGCCGGCCTGATCGCGACGGATCTGGAGCGGGCGGTCGCGGCGTGAGAGGGTCATACGGTCCCGCATCGTCGCCGGCCTCCCGAATCGAAACGGGACCTTCGTGAGCGGGGCCGGGCCGCCTATCCGAACCGACTTCGCTGGGCCGACGGCACGCGCGGGCGGGTTTGCCGCATCGTCTCGCGACCCACCGGCTTCCGCGCCGTCGGAACGGGCCGGCGCCCTCCGCCGTCGGCGTCGGCAGGGGGTTGCTTCGACCGCCGACGGACCGATCGGACGGAGCCGCGACCGTCGAGAACCCGCCGCCGTGTCCCCGGCGCAATTGCTTCGCCTGTGGAAAACCGGCAGGGATGAAGCCTGCACTCGGCTCCCTTCCCCTCGACAGCCTTCGATCCGAATCGAACCATGACGCTCCCGACGCGCCGTCCCGTCCTCACGCGGGCGCTGCTCGCCCCGGCCTGCGCCGCGGTCCTGCTGGCCACCCCGGCCCCGGCCCCCCTCGTCGCGCCCGCTGCGGCGCAGGAGGCGGCCTCCGCCGTCCAGGATCTCGTCCTCGACAACGTCACGCTCAGCTTCGGCGAGACCGGCGTGAGCGCGCCGCGGGTGTCGGTCAGCGGCACGCGGCTGTCGAAGGAGGAGCTGCTGGCGATCTTCCAGGGCGACGCCAAGGAGAGCTGGGGCACCCGCCTGCAGCGGCTCGACGCGGGCAGCCTGACCATGCCGGAACTGCGGGTCGAGCGCCGCAGCGGCGAGAGGCGCCAGGTCGTGACCTACCGCGACGTGACGGCGCGCAACGTCCATGGCGGACGCATCAGCGAGCTGACGGCGGCCGGCGCCACCCTCTCGGTCGAAGGGGTGCCCGGGCAGCCGGCCAAGGCCAGCGGCAGCTACGGCAAGATCCGGGCGGAGGAGGTCGATCTCACCGCGCTCGCCCGCCTCTACGCCGAGGCCGGCACCGCCCGCAGCGGGTTCCAGCGGCTCTACGCCTCGCTGGCGGTGGAGAGCATCGCCTTCATCGACGAGCGCGGCACCACCGTCTCGATCGCGCGGCTCAGCGGCCGCGACCTCGCCGGGCGCCAGACCCCGGCGACGTGGTCGGGCGCCGTCGAGTCGCTGGCGGGCGCCGACCTGTCGCAGCCCGACCCGGGCAAGCGCGCCCGCGCCGCCGGGCTCATCGCGGATCTAGCCGAATCGGTCTCGGTCGGGAGCCTGGAGGCGAGCGACATCGCCGTGAAGGAGGTGAAGGGGCCCGATCCGCTCAATTTCGGCATCGGCAAGTTCGCCTATACCGGCAACGGCGCCGAGGCCGGGGTCAGCCTGTCCGACGTGTCCTTCGGCTCGGACGAGGCCAGCGGCAAGATCGCGCGACTGGCGCTCGCCGGCTTCTCCCTGGAGCCGACCATCGCCACCCTGCGCCGCCTCGCCAAATCCGCCCCGGACAAGCCCGCCGCAGCGGAGAAGCCGGGCGAGAAGGCCGCACCGGTGCCGCCGCCGGCCGATCCGGCGGCGCAGGAGGCGGAACTGCGCCGGCTGACGCCGGTCATCGGCACCCTGACCCTGTCCGATCTCACCTTCGACGTCGCCGGGAAGCCGACCGACCCGGCGGCGAAGACCGGGCCGATGCATGTCGGCCTGCGCGGCGGCACCATGACGTTCGGGCCGCCCAAGGACGGCGTTCCGACCGCGAGCCGCCTGTCCCTCACCGGGCTGACGCTTCCGGCGAGGGCGGTCGAAAGCGTGCCGGGCCTCGGCTCGCTCGGCCTCTACGGCTACCGCGACCTCGACCTCGACGTGATCGCCGACACCGCCTGGAACGAGAGCACGAAGGAGCTGTCCTTCAACGAGCTGTCGCTCACCGGCAAGGACATGGGCAAACTCCGCCTCAACGCGACGCTCGGCGGCATCGGCCCCGACGTGTTCGATCCCGATGCGGCGGTCTCGGGCTTCGCCATGCTCTCGGCCACCGCCAAGGCCCTCGACCTGACCCTGGAGAATGGCGGCCTGTTCGACCGCTTCATCACCGCCCAGGCCAAGACGCTGAGCCTCAAGCCCGACGAGCTGCGCAAGGAATACGTGACGGCGAGCGTGATCGGCGTGCCGGTCATCCTCGGCAACTCGGCCGCCGCCAAGGCGATCGGCGCGGCGATGGGCAAGTTCGTGTCGAAGCCCGGCACCCTCTCGATCAGCGCCAAGGCCAAGAACGGCGAGGGCCTCGGCATGGTCGATGTCAGCACCGCGCCGACCCCGGCCGCCGTGCTCGACAAGCTCGAGGTCAACGCCAAGGCGGAGTGAAGCTCAGGCGCGCTGCGCGACCTCCACCGTCGCGATGGCGCTGACGTCGACGGTGCGCTCGGCCTGCCACAGGTCGTGCGCCATCTGCATCCGCAGCAGCAGCGCGCCGCCGCGTCCGGTCAGCTTGCCGATCCGGACGGCCATCTCCGGCGTCAGCGCCGCCGTCCCTGCGGTCACGCGATGCAGGGCCTGACGGCTGACGCCGAGCCGGCCCGCGGCATCCTGCACCGATAGGCCGAGGGCCGGCAGGATGTCGTCGCGAAGAAGCTCGCCCGGGTGGGTCGGGGGGCGGCTCGGGTCGCGGCGGACGACGATCTCGGTCATGGCGTGAAAGGCTCCCGGCCTCGTCAGTGGTACTGCTCGAAATCGACCTGAAAGGCGTCACCGTCCTCGAACGTGAAGGTGATGCACCAGGGGCCGTTGACGTGGAGGGTGTAGCGGGTGGGGTCGACCCCCCGCAGCGCGTGGAAGTCGAAGCCGGGCTGGTTCAATTCGCCGACTTCCTTCGCGGCATCCAGCGCATCGAGGCGCACGAGGATGCGCCGATGCATTCGGGCGTCGATCCGCTTGGTCCCCGAACTCGACCAGAGTTCCGCCAGCCCCTTGCTCCTGAACGTCCGGATCATGCCTGTAACGTATCGCGTTACAGACTGCCGTCAAGATCGTCGTGTCGCGTCCGAGCCGGCATCTGCGGACTGGATCGGAAGGGAAGGCTGCGTCGCCACGCGCGCCGATCGGCCGTCAAACCGCCCTTTGTCCCGCCCGCGGCGTCCTGTGCTGCTTGTGTTCGCGTGAGCCGATCCCTAGGTTCGCCCCAATTCAAAGGTTCAGGAGAGGCGCCGCCGCCATGGGGCCGCGGTGCAGGAGGTTGCCATGGGCAGCATGAGTGTCTGGCACTGGGTCATCGTGGCGGTCGTCGTCATGCTGCTGTTCGGCCGCGGCAAGGTGTCCGAGCTGATGGGCGACGTCGCCAAGGGCATCAAGGCCTTCAAGAAGGGCATGGCCGACGACGAGACCACGCCCAACGCCGCCGTGCCGCCGCCCTCCGCCGGCGAGCCGATGCGCACCCTGCCGCCGAACCCGACTCCGGGTGCCACGACGCATGCAGCGCCCCATGCCGGGCCGCAGCAGACCCACGTGCCGGCCGGCGACCACAAGGCGCTCTGACGGACGCAACGCGACGCGACGCCGTCGAGACCGGCGTCGGGCGGGATGGCGCGGACGGCGCGACCGTCCTAATCAGGCGCGGACCCGCGGGACGGACGCTGCAATGCTGGACATGAGCTGGGGCGAGGTGATGCTGATCGGCGGCGTCGCCCTGATCGTCATCGGACCCAAGGATCTGCCGAAGGCTCTGCGCACGCTCGGGCAGATCACCACCAAGGTCCGCCGCATGGCCGGCGAGTTCCAGCACCAGTTCAACGAGGCGATCCGCGAGGCGGAACTCGACGAGGTGCGCCGCGACGTCGAAGGCGTGAAGCGCACGGTCGACGCCGCCAAGCCCGGCTTCAACCCGGTCGACACCATCCGCAACGAAATCCGCAGCGCCGTCGAGGGCCGGACGCCCACCTCGGCCGCTCCTGCCGCTCCGCCCAGGGAGACCGGTAGCTTCGACGTGCCGCGCCCGAGCGCCGAACAGCAGGCCAGTGCGGCTTCCTCCACGGCCAGCAAGACCGAGACAGGCCCGACTCCATGACCGACGAGCGTGACGAGGCCGAGATCGAGGCCTCGCGGGCGCCCCTCCTAGAGCACCTGATCGAGCTGCGCTCGCGACTGATCAAGTCGCTGATCGCCTTCATCGTGATGTTCTTCGGCTGCTTCTTCTTCTCGAAGAACATCTACAACATCCTCGTCCACCCCTATGTGTCGGTGGTCGGGGCCCCGAATGCCGAGCTGATCGCGACGCACTTTCTCGAACAGGTCTTCACCAACATCAAGCTCAGCGTCTTCGGCGCCGGCTTCCTGTCGTTTCCGGTGATCGCGACGCAGATCTACGCCTTCGTGGCGCCGGGCCTCTATCGCAACGAGCGGCAGGCGTTCCTGCCCTATCTCGTGGCGACGCCGATCTTCTTCATCCTCGGCGCGCTGGTCGTCTACTTCCTGGCGATGCCGCTGCTGATCCAGTTCTCGGTCTCGCTGCAGCAGATCGGGCAGCCGGGCGAGGCGACGATCAAGCTGTTGCCGAAGGTCGACGAGTACCTCTCGCTGATCATGACGCTGATCTTCGCTTTCGGTCTCGCCTTCCAGATGCCGGTGATCCTGACGCTGCTCGGCCAGATCGGCGTGATCGACGCCGCCTTCCTGCGGGAGAAGCGGCGCTACGCCATCGTTCTCGTGTTCGTCGCCGCCGCGATCCTGACCCCGCCGGACGTGATCTCGCAGCTCTCCCTCGCGATCCCGATGATCCTCCTTTACGAGGCCAGCGTGTTCTCGGTCGCCCGCATGGACAAGCTCCGTGCCGCGCGCCGCCGGGCGGACGGCATCGAGGACTGAAGCACGCGAAACCCGCTCGGCGAGACATCGCCGAGCGCTCCCGCGAATGCGGGGCGGCGGACATCCGCCGGGCGCGGTGACCTCGGCCACCGCTACTCAGCGTAAGCGAAAAATAAACTCGTTTGCGCATCACTGTCTCGTGCGCAAGCTGGATGCTCCGAACGTCCGACCCATAACCTCCTCCGAGGTCAATCCGGAGGAGACGACATGAGACGGACGATGTGGACGGCGCTCGCGGTCGCGGCGATGACGACCGTCGCCGGCAGCGCCTATGCGGCGCCGGAGCTGCAGCGCGTGCGCGGCACGGTCGAGAAGAGCGACGGCGGCACGCTCACGATCAAGACCAACGAGGGTGGCACGCAGAATGTGCAGATCGAGGGCGCGACCTTCGCCTGGGTGGTGAAGTCGAGCCTCGACCAGATCAAGGACGGCGTCTTCATCGGCACCGCCACCAAGGGCGACAACCCGCCGACCGCGCTGGAAGTCGTGCTGTTCCCCGAAGAGATGCGCGGCACGGCGGAAGGCCACTACGCCTGGGACGCGATCCCCGACCACACCGGCGGCGGCTCGGTGGTGAAGAGTTCGATGACCAACGGCACCGTCAAGGCCGGCGGTGCCGGCGCGGGCGGCGCCCCGAAGGTGAAGAGCTCGATGACCAACGCCACGGTCACCGGCAACACCGCGAGCGGCGCCGCGGGCGAGCGCACGCTCACCGTCACCTACGACAAGGACGGCTCGAAGACGATCGTGGTGCCGCCGAAGGCCCCGATCGTCGCCTTCGAGAAGTCCGACAAGGCGGTGTTGACCCCCGGCGGCAAGGTGTTCGTGGTCGCGGCCAAGGACGGCGACACGCTGAAGGCCAAGCTCGTGGCGGTCGGCAAGGACGGCCTCACCCCGCCCATGTGATTTTTTTGGATTTCGCGCCCGCCCCGATTCGGGCGGGCGCGGCCGAAGTTGTCAGGACCGTCCTTGAGCGAGGCTCAGGGACGGTTTTTCTTTGGCCCGCATCACGGCGGTGGCAGCCAATCCCAAACCAATCAGCGACACCACCGCCGCCAACACCGGCAACTCGCGATAGCCGGCCCCCAGCGTCAGCGCCGTGCCGCCGATCCAGGCCCCGGTGGCATTGCCGAGGTTGAACGCGCCCTGGTTCAGGGTCGAGGCGAGGTTCGGGGCGTCGCTGGCCGCCTCCACCACCCAGACCTGAAGCGGCGAGACCAGCGCGAAGGCGAGCGCGCTCCACACCACCAGCACGGCGAGCGCCGGCACCGCGTGGGGGGCGACGAAGGCCAGCACCAGCAGCACCCCGACGATGCCGGCAAAACTGCCGAGCACGGTGCTCATCAGGCTGCGGTCGGCGAGCCAGCCGCCCGCGAGGTTGCCGACGGTCAGCCCGACGCCGGCGGCGAACAGCGCCCCCGTGACGCCGCCCGGCGTCAGCCCGGTCACGCCGGTGAGGAAGGGCGCGATGTAGGTGAACACGGTGAAGAAGCTCACCGAGGAAAGCGTCGAGACCAGCATCGGCCGCAGCACCAGCCAGCGCCCGAGCGCGCGGAATTCCTTTGCGAGGCCGCCGCGCGTACCGGGCATCCCGCCAGGCAGCGCGAAGGCGATGGCCGCGCCCGCCGCGAGCCCGATCCCGACCACGGCCCAGAAGGTCGCGCGCCAGCCGAGGGCCTGTCCGAGCGCCGTGCCCAGCGGCACGCCGAGCACGTTGGCGAGCGTGAGCCCGGCGAACATCAGCGCCACGGCCTGCGTCCGCTTTTCCTTGGGCACGAGGTCGCGGGCGACGATGGCGCCGATGCCGAAGAAGGCGCCGTGGGCGAACGCCGTCGCGACCCGGGCCGCCATCAGCGGCCAATAGGCCGGCGCCAGCGCGCAGGCGAGGTTGCCCAGCGTGAACACCGCCATCAGGGCCAACAGCGCCGCCTTGCGCGGCAGCGGCGCGGTGGCCATCGCGACGATCGGCGCGCCGATTACCACGCCCATGGCGTAGCCCGAGACCAGATGCCCGGCCTGGGGGATCGTGACGGAGAAGTCGCGCGCCACCTCGGGCAGCAGCCCCATGATGACGAACTCGGTGGTGCCGATGCCGAACGAGGCGACGGCGAGCGCGAGGATAGGAAGCGGGAGCATGGGGCTCCTGTGCGGCTGCGAGGGGAGAGCGCTCTTGTGCGCTGCGGCAAGACCGGTAGATGGCCGCTTCCGCCAGCGCGTGGACCGCGAAGGGGCGGGAGGCTGGCCTGCGCATGGGGCAGGGCTGCGGCTTCCCGCCAAGGCGGCGATGCCGTAAATCCGCGGCGAGTCACTCCCCAAAATTTTCCGCGGACGCCATGATACGCCTCGACAAGATCGGCAAGCAGAACGGCCGGCAGCTCGTCTTCGTCGAAGCCTCCGCTGCGCTGCAGAAGGGCGAGAAGGCCGGGCTCGTCGGCCCCAACGGGGCCGGCAAGACCACCCTGTTCCGGATGATGACCGGGCAGGAGCCGCCGGACGAGGGTCAGGTCTCGACCGATCGCGGCATCACCATCGGCTATTTCAGCCAGGATGTCGGCGAGATGTCCGGCCGCACGGTGGTCGCCGAGACCATGGCCGGCGCCGGCCCGGTCAGCGAGATCGCGGCCGAACTCAAGGAGATCGAGGCGGGGCTGGCCGATCCCGACCGCGCCGAAGAGATGGAGGCGCTGATCGAGCGCTACGGCGAGGTCCAGGGCCGGTTCGAGGAACTCGACGGCTACGCGCTCGAAGGCCGGGCCTACGAGGTGCTGGCGGGCCTCGGTTTCAGCCAGGAGATGATGGACGGCGATGTCGGCAAGCTGTCCGGCGGCTGGAAGATGCGGGTCGCGCTCGCCCGCATCCTCTTGATGCGCCCCGACGTGATGCTGCTCGACGAGCCGTCGAACCACCTCGACCTCGAGAGCCTGATCTGGCTCGAAGATTTTTTGAAGAACTACGACGGCGCGCTGATGATGACCTCGCACGACCGCGAGTTCATGAACCGCATCGTCACCAAGATCATCGAGATCGACGGCGGCAGCCTCACGACCTATTCCGGCGATTACGGCTTCTACGAGCAGCAGCGGGCGATGGCCGACACCCAGGCCCAGGCGCAGTTCGAGCGCCAGCAGGCGATGCTGGCCAAGGAGATCAAGTTCATCGAGCGCTTCAAGGCCCGCGCGTCCCATGCCGCGCAGGTGCAGAGCCGGGTGAAGAAGCTCGACAAGATCGAGCGGGTCGAGCCCCCGAAGCGCCGTCAGACGGTCGCCTTCGAGTTCCAGCCCGCGCCCCGCTCCGGCGACGACGTCGCCATGCTCAAGGGCATCCACAAGAAGTACGGCAGCCGCATCGTCTACGAGGGGCTCGACTTCTCGATCCGGCGGCGTGAACGCTGGTGCATCATGGGCGTCAACGGCGCCGGCAAATCGACGCTGCTGAAGCTCATCACCGGCAGCACCCCGCCGGATGCCGGCACGGTGACGGTCGGGGGCAGCGTCAAGCTCGGCTACTTCGCCCAGCACGCCATGGACCTGCTCGACGGCGACGCCACCGTGTTCGGCGATCTTGAGGCGAGCTTTCCGCAGGCCGGGCAGGGTTCGCTCAGGGCGCTCGCCGGCTGCTTCGGCTTCTCGGGCGACGACGTCGAAAAGCCGTGCCGGGTGCTCTCGGGCGGCGAGAAGGCCCGCCTCGTGATGGCCAAGATGCTGTTCGACCCGCCGAACTTCCTCGTGCTCGACGAGCCGACCAACCACCTCGACATCGGCACGAAGGAGATGCTGATCGAGGCTTTGGCGCAGTTCGAGGGGACGATGCTGTTCGTCTCGCACGACCGCCACTTCCTCGCCGCCCTCTCGAACCGCGTGCTGGAGCTGACGCCCGACGGGGTGCAGCAATACGGCGGCGGGTACCTCGAATACGTGGCCCGCACCGGACAGGAAGCGCCAGGCTTGCGGGGGTAGGGGGTTCGAGGGCAGAGCGATCGAACCGCCGCGGGTTCGCCCGCTCAGCCCTGCCGCCGCTCGAAGCGGTACGGCCGGTGCCCGTCCGCGGCGGCGTGCATGTCGACCGTCCAGAGGCCGCCGTCGTCACCGTGCAGGGTGAAGAGGAACGCGTAGCCGGTCGCCGCCTCCCCGGGTCGCGCGCGAAAGTCGATCTCGTCGAGCCACCACGGCTCCTCCGCATCGCCGCAGGCCTTCCGCCGGTCCACGAATAGGTCGAGATAGGCCGAGGCCGCCGCGCGCCGGGCGTCGAGCGATCCGGCTACCGCCTCGGCGAGCGCCGCTTGGCCTCGACTCACCGCGCCGCTCTCGTCGCTCAGATACAGGCGGACGGGGCCGATCTGCGCGACCCATCCGTCCGATCCCATGCGTTCGTAGGGCAACGGCATCGTTTCACCCTCGAATCAATCCCTCCGCACCATTCCCTCCCCCTCCGCGGGGGAGGGTGGCCCCTGCGTCAGCAGGGGTCGGGAGAGGGGAACCCCGCTTCCGGAGAATTCGCCTTCGACCGCGGCCAAGCGGAACTGTCGCCCCCCTCTCCCGCCCGCTCCGCGGGCACCCTCCCCCGCGGAGGGGGGAGGGTTCTTTCCGCAGCACCCGCTCGCAAAAAGCAAAAGAACAAAAAACCCCGGCCTTGCGGCCGGGGCTGGAGGGAGGTCTCGAGAGGTTGGACGCCCTTAGAAGAAGCCGAGCTTCTTGGCCGAGTAGCTGACCAGCATGTTCTTGGTCTGCTGGTAGTGGTCGAGCATCATCTTGTGGGTCTCACGGCCGATGCCGGACTGCTTGTAGCCGCCGAAGGCCGCGTGCGCCGGGTAGGCGTGGTAGCAGTTCGTCCAGACGCGGCCGGCCTGGATGGCGCGGCCGAAGCGGTAGGCGCGGGTGCCGTCGCGGGTCCACACGCCGGCGCCGAGGCCGTAGAGCGTGTCGTTGGCGATGGAGAGCGCCTCCTCGTCGTCCTTGAAGGTGGTCACCGACAGGACGGGCCCAAAGATCTCCTCCTGGAAGATCCGCATCTTGTTGTGGCCCTTGAACACCGTCGGCTGCATGTAGAAGCCGTCGGCGAGCTCGCCGTCGCGGTTGCCGCGGGCGCCGCCGGTGAGGCACTCCGCGCCCTCCTGCTTGCCGATGTCGACGTAGCTGAGGATCTTTTCGAGCTGCTCGGAGGAAGCCTGGGCGCCGATCATGGTCGCCGGGTCCAGCGGCGAGCCCTGCGTGATCGCCTCGACGCGCTTGATGGCGCGCTCGATGAAGCGGTCGTAGATCGACTCGTGCACGAGCGCGCGGCTCGGGCAGGTGCAGACCTCGCCCTGGTTGAGGGCGAACATGGTGAAGCCTTCGAGGGCCTTGTCGAAGAAGTCGTCGTCCTCGTTGGCGACGTCGCCGAAGAAGATGTTCGGCGACTTGCCGCCCAGCTCCAGCGTGACCGGGATCAGGTTCTGCGAGGCGTACTGCATGATGAGGCGACCCGTGGTCGTCTCACCGGTGAAGGCGATCTTGGCGATGCGCGGGTTGGACGCCAGCGGCTTGCCGGCCTCCAGGCCGAAGCCGTTGACGACGTTGATGACGCCCGGCGGCAGCAGGTCGCCGATCAGCTCCATCACCACGAGGATCGAGGCCGGGGTCTGCTCGGCGGGCTTGAGCACGACGCAGTTGCCGGCGGCGAGGGCGGGGGCGAGCTTCCACACCGCCATCAGGATGGGGAAGTTCCACGGGATGATCTGGCCGACGACGCCGAGCGGCTCGTGGAAATGGTAGGCCACCGTGTCGTGGTCGATCTCGGAGATCGCGCCTTCCTGCGCCCGCACGCAGCTGGCGAAGTAGCGCCAGTGGTCGATGGCCAGCGGGATGTCGGCGGCGGTGGTCTCGCGGATCGGCTTGCCGTTGTCCCAGGTCTCGGCCAGCGCGATCAGATCGAGGTTGTCCTCCATCCGGTCGGCGATCTTGTTGAGGATGCGGGCGCGCTCGGCGGGCGAGGTGCGGCCCCAGGCGTCCTTGGCGGCGTGCGCGGCGTCCAGCGCCTTCTCGATGTCCTGCGCGTCCGAGCGGGCGACTTCGCAGATCACCTTGCCGGTGATCGGCGAGGTGTTCTCGAAGTAGCGGCCGCTGGCCGGGGCGACCCACTGGCCGCCGATGAAGTTGTCGTAGCGCGCCGAGAAGGGCGACTTCGTCTTGGCGTCGGCCAGGAATTCCGGCTTGTTCATCGCGTTTCCTCCATAGCGTTGTTGGTTGGCCGTGTTCGGCGTTCCGCGGGAGAGAAAGCCGATCGGCCCGGCGGATCAAGGTGGACTTTAGGCCAAATGGCGTTTGCAGCGCAGCAAGACACGGAAGATCTTGAGCTTTCCGTCACGAGAACGGAACCGTTCCAGACTTGCCCGGCCGCGGGCCTGACGCGAGTGTTACTCCCGATCGCCCCGTCTGGCGACCCCGGGGGACGGGGCCGACCGTCCGGCCTCCGAGCGCCCCCGCCCGGCCTCGCGCCCCGATGGCGGGCGGCTGTCGGGGATGCGGGGGCAGGGGGTGTCGAGGCCGCCGCGGTGGAGGACGAGGCCGGTGGTGCGGCCCGCGCCGTCGCCCTCGAAGGTGACCTGCGCGTCGAGGCTCTTCATGAAGAAGGAGCGTTCGTCCTCCGCGAAGAGGGCGTGGCGCGGCTCGCCGGTCGCCTGCGCCCAGAGCCGGCCGTTCTCCAGCCCGACAGTCAGGACGAGGCCGGGCGCAAGGCTGTAGCGGCCGACATGCGGGCTCAGGCGGGCCGGATCGAGCGGCACCTCCACCGGCGGACGGCGCGGCTCGGCCAGGATGCGGGCGGCCTCCGCCGGATCGAGGCGCGGGGCGATCCGGTCGCGGCCGTTCTGGTGCAGCACCAGCCCGTTCGGGCGCCCGTCGGGCTCGGTGTCGATCGTGATGCGGGCGTCCGCCACGCGGGAGAAGAAGGTGCGGTCGCTTTCCGGCAGGAAGGCATTGGCCGGCTGGCCCGTGCCCTGGACCATCAGCCGCCCGCCGTCGCGGCGGACTTCGAGGAAGAAGCGCGGGCCCAGCCGATAGGTGCCGGCGTAGCGATCGAGGATCATGTCTTCGAGTACGATCGGGTCCGGCGTCTCGATCAACCCGAACCAGAGCGCCCCCAACTCGCGGGCCATCTTCTGCGCCGGGGCGTTCTCGTTGTTGGCCAGCACGATCACCGCCAGCCGCTCGCCGGGATAGTAGTCGGTCATGGCGAGGAAGCCCGAGACGGCGCCGCCATGCGACCAGAGCGTGCGCCCATGCGCGGTGCCGACATACCAGCCGAAGCCGTAGCCGCGCCCGCCGTCGTCGAACATCTTTTGGCGTGACGCCTCGGAGATCACCTTCCCCGAAAAAAGCGCTTCGTCCCAGGCCAGCAGGTCGTCGACGGTGGAATAGAGCCCGCCCGCCGCATAGGCGACCGAGGAGGCCATCGGCGCCGCGTTGCGCCACTGGCCTTGCCCGAAGCGGTAGCCCGCGGCGCGCCGCGGCAGGAGCGCGGTGGCGTCGTCGTAGCCGGTGTCCTTGAGGCCGAGCGGCGAGAAAACGTGCTCGGCGAGGTAGCGGGCATAAGGCTGGCCAGAAGCGAACTCGATGGCCAGCCCCAGCAGCAAGTAATTGGTGTTGCTGTATTCCACCCGCTCGCCGGGGGGAAACAGCAGCGCCTCACCGCTGACGAGTTCCACCAGCGCCCTGGCCGGTCGCTCGATCCGCGAGATCGCGGGCAGGTAATCGGGCAGGGCGGTGTAGTTGATGATGCCCGAGGTGTGGTTGAGGAGGTGGCGCACCCGCACGGCCTCCCACGCCTTCGGCGCCTCCGGGTAGAAGCGCGAAACGGGATCGTCGAGCGAGAGTTTGCCCGCCTCCACGAGTTGCAGGATCGCGGCGGCCGTGAACTGCTTGGTCAGCGAGCCGATGCGGAAATGCGTGTCGAGGGTGTTCTTCGCGTTCCACTCGCGGTTGGCCAGCCCATAGGCCTGCCGGAACACCGGCTTTCCGTCCTTGGCGACGAGGATCGTGCCGCTCATCAGCCCGGACTCGCGGTAGGGCTCGATCAGGGCCGCCGCGCGCTTGGCATAGTCCTTGGCATAATCCTTGGCGTCATCGGCCGGGGCCGCCCGCGCCGGGGCCAGCAGGATCGCGAAAACGAGAACGGAGACGAGGGGGCCGGCGTGCAACGGTTCCGGGCTCCGGACGTTTCGGGGGTCTCAACGAGGGCCGCCTCGAACGGGCGATCACGGTTTCGCCGCGACCCTCCGAGATGATTCCACGGCTTTCCCGGAGCCGCAACCGGGACCGGCTGCCGGCGACCGCGCCGCGATGGCCGCAGGCGGCCCTCGGTTCTCGGAAAAGCCCCCACAGCTGAAGGCAGACGATATGACGACATCCGCGCGCATCTGGCTGGCCGCCTCCCTCGTCGGAGCGGGCCTCGCCGCCGCCCCCCTCGCGTGCGCCCCCGCGCTCGCCCAGAAGGCGGATGCGGGCAAGAAGGCCGCGCCCGCCCCCGCGGAAAAGGCTGCGGAGGCTCCCAAGCCCGTGGCGCTGACGCAGGCCCAGATCGACGGCGTGCTCGCGGCCCAGCCGGAACTCGCCAAGATCAACGCCGGCTCTCCCGACAAGCCCGACCCGAAGGCCGAAGCCAAGGCGCAGGAGGAGGCGGAGGCCATCGTGAAGCGCAACGGCTTCGCCAGCCTCGACGCGTTCCAGGATGCGAGCGAGAGCATCGACGCGGTGCTGGAGGGGATCGACCCGCAGACCAAGACCTATGTCGGCGTGACGCCGCTTCTGAAGAAGCAGCTCGCCGCGCTCGAGGCCAACAAGACCATGCCGGCCAAGGACAAGGCCGAGGCGGTCAAGGAATTGAAGGGCGCCATCGCCGCGGGCGAGCCCGGCGGCAAGCCGCCGGAGGGCAACATCGCCCTGGTGACGCAGAACTACGACAAGCTGAGCGCCGCGATGGGGCCGGACGAGGCCGGCGACGACAAGGATGCGTCCGGGAAAGACGCACCAGCGCCCGCGACGGATGGCGCGGGCAAGGCCGCCGGGAAGAAGTAGGAGGGAGGGTCCCCCCACTCCCCGCACGCGGGGAGTGGGGATGCGCGGGCGCCGGATCGGTCACTCGGCACCTGCCCAAGGCGGGAACGAACGCGGCGCGCCGTGTCTTTCCGCACCGACCTCGCCCGGCTCCGGTCCGCACAAGCGGCCCGGCTCCAGCGCCTCAAGGCATCCGACGTGACCTCATCCCCCCGGCCCGCTCCCGGCAGCGCGACGCCCGCCGCCGGGCCGCCCTGGGCGGGGCCGGGATTTGCCGAGTTCGTCGGCATCGTCGCGCTGATGATGGCGGTCACCGCCATGTCGATCGACAACCTGCTGCCGGCCTTCCCGCTGATCCAGCAGCGGTTTGCGGTTCAGGACGCCAACAGCCTCCAGCTCCTCGTCTACGTCTACATGATCGGCTTCGGGCTGGCGCAGATCGTATACGGACCCGTCTCGGACGCGCTCGGGCGGCGCAAGGTGCTGCTCGTGAGTCTGGCGATCTACGCCGCGGGATGCGGGCTCGCGATGGTGGCGCCGAGCTTCGAGTGGCTCCTGGCCTCCCGCGTCATCCAGGGCATCGGCGCGGCCGGCGGCCGGGTGCTCTCGACCGCCATCGTGCGCGACCGCTTCTCGGGCCGCGAGATGGCGAGCGTGATGTCGCTCATCATGATGGTTTTTCTGATTGTCCCGATGCTGGGCCCCGCCATCGGCGCGACCATGCTGCTGCTTGGCTCGTGGATCTACGTGTTCGTCTCGATGCTGGCCTTGGGCGGCATCCTCGCCCTGTGGTTCGCCGCGCGCATGCCGGAGACGCTGCACCCCGAGTTCCGCCGCCCGCTGTCGGTTTCGGCGACGATGCAGGCGCTCGGCACCGTTCTGCGCACCCGCGTCGCCATCGGCTACGCCACGGCGCTCGGGCTGATGACCGGCTGCATCATGGGCTATGTCGGCTCGGCCCAGCAGGTGTTCGACACCGGGCTCTACCACCTCGGGAGCCTGTTCCCGGTGGCCTTCGGGCTGGTGGCGGGCTCCATGGGCGCGGCGACCTTGGTCAATTCCCGCATCGTGCGGCGGCTCGGCATGCGCAGCCTGTCGCATGCGGGCGTCACCGCCTTCACCGCGGTCGGGCTGGTGCAGGTCGGGATCGGGCTGCACTACCAGGGGCAGCCGCCGATCGCCCTGTTCCTGGCGGTGCTGGCGCTCAACCAGTTCCTGATCAGCTTCGTCATGCCGAACTTCAATGCGCTGGCGCTCCAGCCGCTCGGCGCCATCGCCGGCACGGCCTCGTCCTTCCTCGGCTTCTACACGACGATGCTGGGCGCCTTCTGCGGCTGGCTGATCGGGCGCGCCTTCGACGGCACGGTGATGCCGGTGACGATCGGCTATGCGGGTTTGGGCGCGCTCGCGCTCGCCGTCGTGGCCTGGACCGAGCGCGGACGCCTGTATCGGGCAGGGATTTCCGGTTGATGGGCGGATCCGCTTAACCGGCGATTCAGCCTGACGGGACACCGTTCCGGGACGGCTTCTCCCACCTCGGAGCGTTCCCTTGTTCGGTTCTGCCCAGAACGGCGTCCTCCTCGCCGCCCGCCTCTTCATGGCCGCGGCCCTTCTGCCGACGGGGATCGCGCGGGCGCTCAACGTCTCGGGCTTCGCGCTCACGCTGGCGGGCGCCGGCTGCCCGGCCCCGAACGCGGTCGCGACGGCGGCGGTGATCGTGCAGGTGTTCGGGCCGCTGGCCCTGATCCTCGGGGTGATGCCGCGGATCACCGGGCTCGCCATGGCCGGCTTCGTGGCCGCCGTGGCCGCCGTGCTGCATCCCTTCTGGCAATATGTCGGCGGCAGCGCCGTGACCGAGCGGACCTTCTTCCTGGCCGATCTCGGGCTCGCCGGTGCCTTCCTGATGTACGCCGTGACCGGCCCCGGCGCCTGGAGCTGGCAGGGCTATTTTGCCCACTCGGGGGGTGGAACGGAGCCGGTGCGGGCCCCGGCGCGGGCGCCCGCGAAGAAGGCCCCGGCTAAGCGCGCGGGCGGCCGGGCCCCGGCCCGGGCGGCGGCGTAAGCGGCTGCAGCGTCGAGACCGAGCCGTCGCCGGGCCGCGCAACCGCGCCCGGCCCGGCCTCCTCGCCGCGGATGCGGCGCTGACCGGAGACCTCGGCCCCCGCATCCGGCGCGAGGCGACGGAACACGAAGAACGCGCCCGTCGAGATCAGCGCGACGGCGAGGAATGCGAGGCGGAAGTCGCCCGCCTCGATCCCCGAATGGCCGTGCCAGGCGGCGGCGCCTTCGAGCGCCAGCGCGCCGATGGAGACGCCGAGGCTGAGCGAGAGCTGCTGGGCGACGCTGGCGAGGCTGGTGGCCGCGCTCATCTCCCGCTGTTCGAGATCGGCATAGGCGATGGCGTTGACGCAGGTGAATTGCAGCGAGCGCACGCAGCCGCCGAGCAGCAGCACCGACACGATGATCCAATGCGGCGTCTGCGCGGTGAACAGCCCGTTGACCGCCAGGAAGGCCGCGGCGACAAGCGCGTTGGTCACCATCACCCGGCGGAAGCCGTAGGTCCGCAGGATGCGCGGGCCGATGATCTTGATCAGGAGCGCTCCCGCGGCGGCGGCAAAGGTGATGAGCCCCGAATGCAGCGGATCGAGCCCGAAGCCGATCTGCAGCATCAGGGGCAGCAGGAAGGGGATCGCCCCGGTGCCAATGCGAAACAGGCTGCCGCCCGTGACCGCGGCGCGGAAGGTCGGATAGCGCAGGAGATCGAGGCGGATCAGCGGATGGTCCGTGCGCCTCGCATGGCGCAGATAGAGTGCCATCAGCACCGCGCCCGCACCCATGCAGCCCCAGGACACGCCGTCGGGCAGGAGATGGCGCCCGGTCGCTGCGAAGCCGAGCATCATCAGGGCGAGGCCCGCCCCCGAGAGCAGGAAGCCCGGCAGGTCCAGCGGCGGGCGCTCGGCCTCGCGGATGTCGCCGATGTAGAGCGTCGCCAGAACGATGCCGGCCAAGCCGATCGGGATGTTGATGAAGAAGATCCAGCGCCAGTCGGCATAGGTGGTGATGAAGCCGCCCAGCGGCGGCCCGAGGATTGGGCCGATCAGGGCGGGGATCGTCAGGTAGGCCAGCGCCCCGACCAGCTCGGATTTCGGCACGGAGCGCAGGATCACGAGCCGCCCGACCGGCACCATCATGGCCCCGCCCATGCCTTGCACGAAGCGGGCGGCGACGAAGCCGAGGAGCGAGTTGGAGGCCGCGCAGGCGAGCGAGCCCGCCATGAACACGCAGAGGGCTGCACGAAAGACGTTGCGGGCCCCGTAGCGGTCGGCGGCCCAGCCCGACACGGGAATGAAGATCGCCAGGCTCACGAGATAGGCGGTGAGCGCGAGCTTGAGCGCGATCGGGTCCTCGTTCAGGCTCGCCGCGATGGCCGGCAGCGCCGTGGCGATCACCGTGGAATCGGTGTTCTCCATGAACAGGGCGGTGGCGACGACGAGGGGGACGATCTGGGCAGGACGCATCGGCGGAGACAAGCGCGGGACGGGCGTTTCGGTTGCACCGCTCAAGGGATGGCGCCAAGGGCCAAGCCATAGGGCCGGGCCAAAGCGCGCCCCGTGATCGTAGGGACCACCGGCGATGCGTCATGATCATCACCGGGGGGATCAGCGGCCTCGCTGCGAGCCGGGGTCTGAAGGCGAGGCGAGGGCGGCCGATCCAAACGATCGCCCGGAAACATCGTTGCCCAACGGTCACAGAGCGGCGGATACGCCCCGGCAGAGCCCACGGGCGATCACCTCGTCCTTCCGGCTTAACCTCTCTATGGCTAGGCTTGGCGTACGAGACGAAACAACCCTTTCCGCTTCTGGCGGGACGGCGCTCCCGCGCCGGCCCCGTTCCTCCGCGAAAGAGACTGATGCTGCTGCGGTCGCAATTCTCCCGCTCCTCGCTCCGGGCGGCGCGCCTCGGGCTGGCCACCGCCACGGTGGCCGGCGCGCTCGGCCTGCTCACCGGCTGCGGCGACGTGGTGCTCACCGACGGGCGCACGCTGACGCGCGCCGACCAGTTCGTGACGAGCGACGCCGTCGCCTCCGAATCCAAGCTGTTCATCGACCCGACCCTGCCACAGACGGTCCGCACCGTGCGGATCGTGCCGACGGTGTTCACCGAAGCCGTATCGGGCCCCGGCCTCAACGCGGTGGAGCGGCGCCTCGTCGCCAACGCCGCCGACCGGGCGCTCTGCTACGATCTCTCGCTGCGCTACGACATCGTCTCCTCCGGCCCCGCCGACCTGACGGTGCGCTCGGCGATCACCCGCATCGACCTCACCAACGTGCCGGCCTCGGGTGCCACCATCGCGGCCTCGACGGCGATCTCGGTGGCCGGTCAGGTGGGGGTCGGCTTCGCCAACTCGATCGGCAAGATTCCGGTGCCCCGGGTGCCGATCGGGCTCGGCAGCCTGACGATCGAAGCGGAGGCGATCGACGCACGCAAGCGCCAGCGCGCCGCGATGATCTGGGGTGGGGCGTCCAACGCCTTCACCAACCAGGCCCGGTTCTCCGCGGCCTCCGACGCCTACGACCTCGCGGGCGAGTTCGGCCAGGATTTCGGCTCCTACCTCGCCACCACCAAGGACCCGTTCCGGGGCGAGATGCAGATTCCGACCTACGACCGCATCCGCGTGACCACGCTGGGCGAAGCCCCCCTCGATCCCGATTGCAACGCCTTCGGCCGCGCGCCGGGCATCGACGGCATCCTCGCCGACATGATCGGCCTGCCACCCGAGTGGACGGACAAGGGGCCGGCCACAGTAAGGCCGTAACGAAACTCACCCTCAGGGACTCGTGCGATCGGCTCCCTCGCATTGAGACAGAGGCGCCAGCGGTTGACACGAATCCTTGTTGATCCGCCCGTCTCTTTCAGGCCATGACTCGGTGCCGAACATATCATCAAGCTCTGACCGAGCCCGCGCGCCCGAACGGAAGCCAGGAGAGGCCGGGAGTTTTATGCAATGCTCGCGGTATATGTACAATATCACAGTTAGGCGAGTATCATGATGTCGTATCACATTGTCAGCATCGGAGGAAACTGTCAGCCCGCCCATCAAATCCGGAGACATACCGGCAAGACGGAAGCGAACGTGTTCGACTGGCTGATGATCGAGCTGCGTGACGTTGCGCGTTTGATCGACAATGATTTCGTCGAATTTCTCGAACTGTCAAATCTTCAATATGTTAGAACCCCCTTTCGCCACGTCTTAGATCAGGCATCTTTAGCAAAATTCGTTCACGATTTCAAATTCAGCCTAGAGCCGCGCGATCAGTACGAAAATGTCCGTTCAAAGTATGACTATCTGATCAAAAGGTGGCGCGAGACCATGGAGCGCGACGAGACGATCGTCTTCGTTTGGCTCGGTGCGGCGACCGATCGAGATCTTCACCTTCTTGAACAATCGATCTCGATACGCCGGAAGAGCAAGCCCTTCCTGATCGCTGCGCTCACCACCGGCCTGCCGCCCGGGCGCAAGTCCGCGCGGATTGTCTGCTTCGATATCGCCCAACCAGATCCCTACGTCTGGAAAGGTGACGACATGGAGTGGGAGGCTGTATTACAAACCCTTCCGGCGGAGTTGCAGGCTGCAGCGGCGGCCACAACCAACCACGGGCCGATCGGTACGGAAACTCTCGGTAGACCCAAAGTCTTCGACCCGCTTGAGGATGCGATTCGGGAACGCGCGTCGCGGTGACCTTGGGCGGAGCGGCCAACGCCTTCATCAATCAGGTCCGCTTTTCCGCGGCCTACGACCTCACCGGCGAGTTCGGCCAGGGTTTTGGCTCCTACCTCGCCACCACCGAGGACCGCTTCCGGGGCGAGATACAGATTTCGACCTGCGACCGTATCCAGGTGACCACGCTCGGCGAAGCCCCCTCGATTCCGATCGTGCCGCCTTCGGCCGCGCGCTGGGCATCGACGGCATCCTCGGTTACATGATCGGGCTGCCGCCGGATTGGACGGACAAGGGACCGGCGCCGACTCGATGAACGCGCCCTCGTTGGAGGCTCGCGCGAGAAGAATCGGGCCGACGGCTGAGGTGAAACAGCTCGATTGCGGCACGATCGCTCTGCAAGACCTCGACAAGTCGGTCAGCGGCTCGTCCGGAAGCATTGAGCTAAGACAGCGACAGCCCATGGCGTTCTCGAACTTGGCCCGGAATGTGGCCCCAACGCCCTACCGCGGGTGGCTCATGAACAGAAAGCGCATCCCAAGAGATCCCCAAGCAAGCGAACCCCGAGGCCAGGCCGCTCATCATCTTGGATATTCGCTTTTCAAATCCACCGGCAAATCATTTGGCACCTGGGATTTGGAAGGCCATATCGCCATAATCAGCACCCGCTTCGGTTTCCGGTGCGATCGAAACGGAGGCCATTGCCTCCCTCAAACTGGACCCGTGAGCCGATGTTGTAGTACGAATGACGCCCTATGGTTGATAGGTCTTTAATCCTAATTTCTGAAATGATCAGTTCCCTAAGCCGAAGCTGATGTAACAAGCAAGTCGAAGCCCCACTTCGCCATCGCCGCTCACTCACCATCTCAATACAACTTTCACGGCAAGGATCGACTGCCATGAGTCACGCAAGTAAGGATATGACAGAAGGATATCTTACCTTAGCGGTGGGGCGTGAAAATTATCTGCGGATGTGCATCAACTTAGCCATCTCAATAAAGATCAACGATCCGAAACGCCGCACGTGCTTGGCCGTTGGGAAAAGTCTCCTCAATGAGGCGATATTAACTGAGATAGACAGCGTTTTTGACGATCGCATTGAAATCGAAGAAACCAATTTAGAAGGCGTTGAATATAAGATGAATTCGTACAAATATAGTCCATATACAAGAACGATGTTTGTGGACGGAGACGTTCTTCTCGCCAAGAAAGACATCGATGCGATCTGGGACAAACTGAGAGGTTCACCGTTCAGCTTCGTAGGTAAGAAAACGACCTCGGGCTTTTGGCGTGTAAATATAGATAACATCATATCGACACTAGGCATTGAATTCGTCGCCGAGGGCAATTGCGGAGTTTACTATTTTGAAAAGAGTGAAATGTCACAGAAGGTTTTTATTTCGATGCGCGAACTCTTTTCCAATCATAAGGAAATCATTACAACCATCCATCATGGCAAAGGCTATTCCATTGAGCCGATATTCGGCTCTGCGTGTGGAATTCACAATATCGAGCCATTTCCGCAGAAAACACGCAAAGGCCTACAATGGCATTTTACGACAATAAAAGGGTCCGATTTCAATCTAGACGTCCGGCGCGGTGTATGCTCATTCTTGAAGGGGGGCGTTGAAGTGAGCCCCACCTTCATACATTTTCCTGGATTGAATCTCAGCGGAAAATCTCATGTGGATCACGTTTATGCCAAAGCTGTCGCAGACATGATTGGCAGAGATACCGTCCCAGATATTTCCGACCGAGTCGAACCGAAATTATGATTCTGGACTGCTCGTTCATGAAGTTCATGCAATAAGATCGAGACTCCGCGTAAAGGAAGGACCAGGCTAAGAGCCGACCAGCGTCGGATTGCCCCTTCCCAGCAGTTCACATCATGCTTCGATCTCGCCCGTGACGAGGAGCCAGACGGGGATTTTGATCGTGGAGGAGCCCGTCGCTATCGGGGCCAACTGCACGTGGACGCGAAGCATGATCGCTTCTTCGACATCGCTGGCTCTCGTCAGGCAACCGGAGACCAGCAGCGCCCGTTGGGGCCGCAAGACACATTCCAAAGGAAGCCGGCCACGGCATGCCGCGGCCGAAGGTATCGTAGGCTGGATATAAGAACGACGCCGCACTCACCTTGACCGGCTCCGCGACGTCGGTCTGTGCGTCGGCGGCCGAGCGCTTCTCCGGCAAGTCGGTCTCCTTCTGATCGCCAATCCCGTGCTCCGATCGAGCGCCATTTAGCAATAAAATCATTCTGGATTGATTTTTGACTTTATCTTTTTGAGTGCGCCGGCAACTCTTTTGTGCCCAGCCCAAATGTCAAAAACGCCGCCGATATCAATCGCAATGCCACCTTTTTTCTTGATTGTATCACAGTACAACTTTCCGAGAACACCAGCTCCGACAAGAAAAATTGCACCTTGATATGGAACGGAGATTTCTTTGCTAATCTTCGCAAAAACGTCTGGATAATGTGCGTCCACTTTCTCTTTATCTTCCGCGTACCTGACCTCTTCTGGCACGAAATAAGTAATGACACGGCCGACATTGAACCGCTCCCGAACAAAAGGCTCCACCGCTCGCGGAGTAATAAGGCCAACGAAATCTTGATTGGAAAGGATTTCGTCAAATCGATCTTCATATAAAGTATTATGATGGACATTCGCGCTACAGAACTTCGCATATCCATTCCATAATAAATATTCGCTTACATGACGGCGAGGCATTCCGAATTTGTTTCCAATGTTTGACTGGAAATGCATACCAATCACGTCCGCACTGCGGATTGCTGAGACGAGCCCTGCTCGAATATTCCGCACATCAGTGGGCGAGATCTTGTTATGACCGAACCAGAATCGGGTTATTTTTTCGATTTCATCCGTCGTCGTCGTATCGTCGAAACCCAGGACGTAACCCTCTCCGTCACCAATACGCAAAAGACTGAACGGCTTCTTCGCCTCAATCGCTTGCTTAACTTCTGCTACAGCCTCGTCATCACTGATGTAAGAGTCTTTGTCTATAGGCAGTGGATACCTAGCTTCATGCTGAATGCTTTCACCTAGCAATTTGTCCTGTCTGGAATTTATTGCAATAATATGATCATCAAATTTTCTATAGTCGATTTCCAGCTTCTGCAGCGAATCGATAGCAGCAACTCTTTGCTCTAAGTTTGCGGTGCGAACGTTCATCAAGATCCAATTTGACCATCGCAGCAAATCATACAACGCAGGCAGGTCTGATGGCGCCACTTGGTTGAGCGATACCTCAACAAATCTTTGCTTAGAAGCGATACCCGCTGAAAGGATGGACTTATGAGCATCACTGATCGATTGAGGATACGAAAATTTAATTTTACGTACCGCTCTCAAACTATCGATTGTATCTCTCAAAGGCGACGCAATATCACCTGGGATAGAGATAAAATCCGCATGCATCGGCAGTTGCTGAAGCATAAGCTGAGGCGTAAGCTGAGCCAACGCGGCAGAACCCCGATTTTGTTGAGTTGCTAGCCAGTATCTCGGCCAAAGCCCAGAAGATTTTACCGACAGCATCCCCAGCATGTCCGCAAAATCGACTGACAAACTTCTTTCGACAGCTTCAAATTTTTTGAAATTCCTCGAATTAAGATCTGCATACGCCTGATAGGCGTACTGACTACTTTCTGAAAAGCTTCCAAGCTTAAGCGCTACTGCCGCTGCCAATAGATTTAGTGGGGGCCGATCGTCAACTGCAGCTAATCCGTCGCGCAGGATCATCAAAGCCGCTGCAAAAGCCTCCTTCTCGATCAAAATTTGTGCTAAAAGAATGTACGCTTCTACTTTGTTGGGAAACAATTTTATAGATTCTTTAGCACAATCAACGGCCTGAACGTCATTCCCAATTTTCTTGTAATTACTTGCGAGCATCAACCGCATCCTGAGAGAATGGGGGTCATCGCGCAACGATTCGATGATATAACGGTTTGCATCTTCAAAACGTCCGACATTGATCAGAGCCCCGATCAATTGCCTGCGCGGCTCGGCATTGCCTCTATCAAGTAACAACCAGTTTTCAAGATGAATTATAGCAAGGTGATAATGCTTTTTCTCAATAGCTTCCAAGGATTTACGCTCCACCTCGGAGCTTCGAAGCACGTCTTCAGCATGATTCATTTACATATCCCTTTCCGACAACCTCAACCGCGCAAGCAGTGCCTTGATTTTGGTGCTCGAGTTCGGATTCAGAACGATGTTTCTGATCCTTGTGCTGCCTTTGCATTTTCTGAAAGTCGCCAGCTAGGTTCCAAGCCGGTGCTATAGCAGAGCATGACGAACTTGCCGAAAACGGCATTCTCCCGCGCATAGTCAGCGGCACCGAGATTGAGTCTCAGCGTTAAGCGGTTCGGCTCACATGCCCAACGGGCTTGACGGGTTCAGTTTCCTTACCAACCGTACGGCGGGCGCGGAAGGCCGGGCGCTGGTCCGTCTCCTTGCGCTTGAGCATGGTGCGGAATTCGTCGCGGCGCTCGTGGATCGAGGCGATGACGTGGCCCATCGGCACGCCGACATCGACGAGCACCGCCTCCGAGAGCTGAAGCGAGGCCTCGATCGTCTCCGGCACCGCGTCGGTCACGCCCATCTCGTAGAGCTGGGTGGCGTGGCGCGCGTCGCGGGCGCGGGCCACGACGGTCAGGTCCGGCCGCTCGGCGCGGGCAGCCTGCACCACCGCCTCGACCGCGCTCGGATTGTCGAGGGTGACGACCAGCGCGCGGGCCGTGGCGATGTCGCAGCGGCGCAACATCTCGGTGTTGGCGGAATCTCCGAAATAGACCGGGCTGCCGAGCCGCCGCTGTTCGGCGACGCGGGCCGGGTCGGCGTCGAGGGCGAGATAGGGGATGTCGTGGCGCTTGAGCATCTCGCCGACGAGCCGCCCGACCCGGCCGTAGCCCGCGACGATCACCCGGTTCTGCACCGCCTCCGGCACCGGTTCGGCCCGGGCCCGGCCGAGCTGCGCGCTCGACACGCGCCGCCCGACGCGGCGGCCCAGCACCGCGAGCGCGGGGATGGCGATCATGGTGACGGTGGTGACGATCAGCGCCGCCCCGCCGACCGGCTCCGGCACCAGTCCGGCGATCATCGCGCCGCCGATGAGCACGAAGGCGAACTCGCCGCCGGGTCCGATCAGCAGCGCCGTCTCCAGGGCGACCGGCCGGGGTATCTTCATGAATCGGGCGCCGGCCCACAAAACCGCGCCCTTGATGACGAGGAGGCCGAGCGCCAGGCCGAGGATCGCGCCGGGCGCGGCCAACAGCTGCGCCGGATCGAGGCTCATCCCGACCGAGACGAAGAACACCCCGAGCAGGAGCCCCTTGAACGGATCGATCGTCGCCTCGATGGCGCGGCGATACTCGGTCTCGGCGAGCAGCAGACCGGCCACGAAGGCGCCGAGCGTCATCGACAGCCCGCTGGCGGCGGCCACCAGCGCCGTCGCCACGATGACGAGGAGGCAGGCCGCCATGAACAATTCGGGCGAGCGGGTCAGCGCCACGAGGTGGAACAGCGGGCGCAGGGCCACGCGGCCCGCCACCACGATGAGGGCGAGGGCGATGGCCGCCTGACCGAGCGCCACGGCGAGCGCCGCGCCGAGATTGCCGCCGTCGTTGCGGCCGAGCACGGCGATGGCGAACAGGATCGGCGCCACCGCCAGATCCTGAAACAGCAGCACCGCGAAGCTGGTGCGGCCCGCGGGCGTGCCGAGCCGCTTCTGCTCGGCCAGAACGGGCAGCACCACCGCGGTCGAGGACAGGGCGAGGCCGAGCCCGACCAGCACCGCGCCCGCCACCGGCTGATCGAGGGCCACGAGGATCGCGGCGATGATGGCGGCCGAGGCGATCACCTGGATCGAGCCGAGGCCGAACACGAGCCGCCGCAGCACCCGCAGGCGCTCCCAGGACAGCTCGACCCCTATCATGAACATCAGGAAGATCACGCCGAATTCGGCCAGATGCGCGATCTCCGAGCGGCTGCCGATGGTGACGAGGCCGAGCCAGGGATGGGTCTCGGAAAAGCGCCCGAGGCCGAACGGCCCCAGCAGCGCGCCCGCGCCGATGAAGCCGAGCACCGGGCTCACCCGCAGGCGGTGGAACAGCGGCACCACCACGCCCGCGGTGACGAGGAAAAGGATCGCCTCCTTGTAGCCGCCGGCATGCGCGCCGGCTTCGGCGGCGATCTGGGTGGCAGCCTGCACGGGAGCGGTCATCGGGAGGTGCGTATGCCTGTCGGTGAGGATCGGGGGCTTGTCGGAAGGTTCGCTCGCATCATGGGCGGCGGGTCCACGCGGGGGCAACCGCTTTCATCCCGCCCACGCCGACCGGGACGAAGAATTTCGCGCTGCGGCAATCGGTACGCCGTCGTCCACCGATGATCGGGGCAGCCGGCACAACTTCGGCACAATGCAAGCTTACGCTTGAGTAACGCGATGTTAGGAAATGGCCGGTTCGCCGCCCCGCAGAGGCCCGTCGAGATCCATGTTCAGGAAGTCGCCGAACCGGGAATTCCAGCGCGAGCGGCGCGAATGGGCCCTCGACCAGAGCCGCTGGAAGCACGAGCGCGACGTCGAGCGCGGCTACCGGATCAAGTGGGGCTATGTCGGGATCGCCTATCTCGTCGAGTTCATGGTGATCGGCGCCTCGCTGGCGGGCGCGTGGCTGTTCGCGGACTATTACAGCGACGGCGACGCCCGCGCCTTCTACTTCATGCTGCTGGCCCCGCTGGTCTACGCCGCGGTCGAGCTGTGCCGCGTGCCGCTCGGCATCCTGGCCCGGACCCAGCGCTCGTGGTTCGTGAAGGGGCTCGCGATCATCGGCATCGTCTTCGCCGCGGGCGTGACGACGAAGTCGGTGTCGCAGCTCGGCGAGATGATGTTCCATCCCCGCCTGATGGACGCGGCCAAGGCCAAGACCGCCCTCAAGGACGCCCAGGCCGACCGCGACAGCATCGACACCCGGATCAGCGCCGCCAATGCCCGCGTCGAGCAATACGCGGGTGAGCTGGAGCAGATCGAGAAGCGCTCGGCGGAGAACGCCTCGCAGCTTGCGGGGCTTCCGGCGCAGCGCTGCGAGCGCGTCTACGGCACCAACAGCCGGGGCGTGCGCTACTCGAACCTGAAATGCGTCACCGACCCGCGCACCGCGACGCTCAACGCGGCGGTGGCCAAGGCCGGTACCGACCGGGGCGCCGTCGTCAAGGAGCTGGAGGAGGCGCGCAAGGCCCGCGGCCTGCTCGACCGGGGCGCCGCCGACCGCAAGGTGGCCGATGCCGAGCAGGCCTACCGCAACGCGGTCAACCGCTCGCAGCTCCACTCCTTCACCGCCATGGTCTACGGCGTCGATCCGATCGAGGTGAGCGACGCGCAGGTGCACGCCTTCCTGCGCATCTTCGTGTTCGTGCCCGCGCTCTGCGCCGCCTTCGCCTCGACGATCCTGGCGCTCTCGGCGGTCTCGGTGCGCAAGACCTTCATGGACGAGGACGATCTCGGCGCCGCCGTCAGCGCGGAGGCCGCCCCCTATCTCCTGTCCACGGTCGCCGAGACCGTGCGCCAGGAGATCGCGAACAATCCGCTGCGGCCGGCTTCGCGGGAGGGCTCGGTGATCCCGCTGGATCGACGCACCGCCCCGACCGTGCCGCCGGCCCCGCCCGCCCCCGTGCCGGCTTCCGCGTAACCGTCCGACGAGTCTCCTGTCATGAGCATCCTCACCGACGGCACGCACGAGAACATCGTCCTGGCCCAGAACGTGAACGGCCGGCTGCGCGCCGAGGCGCGCATGCTCTCCGCCCGCGCCTTCCTGCTGCGGGCGACCGGGGCGGGCGTCTTCCTGGCGCTCGCCGGGGCCGGCTTGGGCGCCGCCTCCTACGGCTACGCGTATATGAACCAGTTCGACACGGCCGCGGAGAAGATCGCGGGCGCGATGCAGGCAGCGCTTGCGAACGTGACGCTCAAGACCCAGGGCGAGGTGACGCTGACCGACAACGTGCTGAAGCTGGAGCAGCCCCCCGCGCCGCAATCGGCCGTGGCGGAGGTGGCGGCTCAGGCCAAGGAGAAGGAAGGCGGATTCGACACCACGACGACCTACACGCTGTTTAAAAGCGTTGCATACCTGAATGGTGACGTCATCACCGGATGGAACTACCTGAAGAACAGCAAGGTACCAGAGAGCCAGTACTGCTATTATCGTGCGGAAAACAGCATCTTCAGCACCGAGGTGAAGCAGATCAACATCGCACTCAACGGCCAACTCGCCAAGCAGGTCGGCAACGAGTACAATCTCGAAGAGATGAGCAAGCGCTGCATCTGGTTCAACGGCGGCAAGCCGACCGGAAGCGGCAAGTCGGCCGACGCTGCCAAGCGCTGAGAGCCGGTGCGCCTCCGCGCCCCGACGTCCCGCCGGTTCCGAGCCGCGGCTCATCCGATCTTGCGATCGGCCGGTGCCGGTCCGGCGCAAGCCACGCCCGGCAGTCCGTCGCCGTTCGCACGCGACGGGGCGTGACCGGCGCCTTGAAATCGGTTGGGTCCGGGCGATACTCCCGTCGTCGCGGGTGGCAGCGCCCGCCGGACCGGGGCACAGCATGCGCGAGAAGGACACCGACGGCACGGCAGCGGAGCCCGCCTTCCGGTTCATCGACCCGCCGTTCCAGTTCAACTCGCCGAAGGTCGCCGTCTACCCGACCGAGGTGACCGGCCACTACATCCTGCGCAAGATGGCCCACCGCCTCGGCTGGTCCTCCCTCGCGGGCAAGCGCGTGCTGGATTTCGGATGCGGCGTCCGTTCGGTCCGGACGATCGTCAACCTCGGCCTGCCGATCGGGCGCTATGTCGGCGTCGACGTGAACAAGGCCTCGATCGCGTGGTTGTCCGAGCACGTGGAGGACAAGCGCTTCGGGTTCCTGCACATCAACGACGCCAACACGATGTACAATCCGAAAGGCACGGCCGGCGACGGCCACGACGCCCTCGAAACCCTGACGGACGAGCGGTTCGATGTCGTCCTGGCCTATTCGGTCATGACGCATCAGCAACCGGATGGCTTCGAGCGCATCGCCTCCGTCCTGCGGCGCGTGCAAGCCCATGGCGGCGCGTTCTACTTCACAGGCCTCCTGTCCGACGAGCCGCAGGACTTCGCCGAGCAGGCCGCCAACCCGGGCGGGTTCTGCGTGTACAATCGGGTCTATCTCCGCTCGCTGCTCGACAAGGCCGGATGGCGGGTCGAGGCGATGTGGGACGGCGAGGATCATTATCAGCAGCCCGCCGTGCTCTGCCGGCCGGTCTAAGAGCGCCTAACAGAACGGCACGAAGCGGTGGATGGTGCGTTGGTGGGGCATGGCTCGCGCTCTGCTTCCCGACGATCTCTGGACGGAGATTGCCCCGCTCCTGCCGCCGCCTCGGCCGCGCCCGAAGGGCGGACGGCCTCCGATCGACAATCGGGCGGCGCTGACCGGCATCCTGTTCGTGCTGCGCTCCGGCCTACCCTGGGAGATGCTACCGGCCGAGATGGGCTGCGGGAGCGGCATGAGTTGCTGGCGGCGTCTGCGCGACTGGCAGGCAGCCGGCGTGTGGGCGCGGCTGCATCAGGTCCTGTTGGAGCGCCTGCACGCGGCCGGTGAGATCGACTGG
>NZ_FOSV01000026.1 GCF_900114375.1 Methylorubrum salsuginis
CCGGTCTGGTCGGTGCCGACGGCGCGACCCATGCGGGCGCGTTCGATCTGGCCTATCTCTGCTGCCTGCCGAACATGACGGTGATGGCGGCCGCCGACGAGGCCGAGCTGGTCCACATGGTGGCGACCGCGCATGCCCACGACAGCGGCCCGATCGCGCTGCGCTATCCCCGCGGCGAGGGCGTCGGCGTCGAGCTTCCCGAGAAGGGCGAGGTTCTGGCCATCGGCCGCGGCCGGGTGGTGCGCCGTCCCGAGGGGGCGCGGGTGGCGCTGCTGTCGCTCGGCACGCGGCTGTCGGAGGCGCTGAAGGCGGCGGACGCGCTGGAGGCCGAGGGCGTGGCGGTGACGGTGGCGGATGCGCGCTTCGCCAAGCCGCTCGACGCGGAGCTGGTGGTGGATCTCGCGGGCAGCCACGAGGTTCTGGTGACGGTCGAGGAGGGCTCGGTCGGCGGCTTCGGGGCGATGGTGCTGCATCTGCTGGCCGAGCGCGGCGTGCTGGATGCCGGCCAGGTCCGGGTGCGGACCCTGACGCTGCCGGACATCTACCAGGACCACGACAAGCCGGAGAAGATGTACGCCGAGGCCGGCCTCGACGCCGAGGGCATCCTCAAAGCCGTGCGTGCCGCGCTGCCGCCGCGCGCGGTGGAGGAGCCGCGCGAGAGCAGCGTGGTGAATCTGAAACGATAAGCTGCCCCCAAGCCCTCCCCCCTCTGCGGGGGGAGGGTGGCCCCCGAAGGGGGTCGGGAGAGGGGAGCGCCGGTGCCGCTTGGTCGCCGTCGACCCGAACTCTCCGGAAGCGTCGTCCCCTCTCCCGCCTCGCATCCGCGAGGCACCCTCCCCCGCGGAGGGGGAGGGTTTGAGCGTTGGCGACCTACTTGATCACCGCGCAGGCGATCCGTGGGCCGGCGCCGCCGATCGGCTGGGTGGTGTGGTCGTCCTCGTTGGCGTGGACGATCAGAGCCGAGCCGTCGCCGTCGCGTAGGCCCCCCTCGCCGGTCAGCGGCGTCTCGCTGGAGACCTCCGCGTTCACCGAGCCGTCGGCGGCGGCGTAGACGTTGGGGAGGTCGCCCTCGTCCGGGCCGTCGGGGTTGAGCAGCCCGTGCTTGCTCTGGTCGTGGTTCACGTGGGACTTCGACTTCTCGAACTTCTCCGGGTCCGAGCAGTCGCCGACCGCGTGGAAATGGATGCCGTGCCAACCGGGGGGCAGGCCGCCGGGCTGGACCGTCACCCGCATGACGAGCGAGTTCGCCCCGTCGCGGATCATGATCTTGCCGATGGTCTCGCCCTTGCCGTTGGTGATGGCGCTCTCGTAGGTCTGCGGCGCCGAGGCCTCCTCCTTCGCGGGTTCCTTCGTAGGCTCCTTGGCGGGCGCCTGCGCCAAGGCGGGCACGCAGAAGGCCGCGAGCGCGGCCGCGGCCAGCGGGAGGCGTCGGTTGGCACGGGTCATGAGACCGCTCATCTGTCCTCGCATGGGTCGTTCGTCTCCCGATGGCGACCGCCCGGCGCGGGGCGACCGCTTGTGACCTTGCTTGTGCCCTCGGGGGGAACCGGATTATCCGACCCCGGCGCGGGCGCTCGAAGCCGCACCGCGCATTGGACCCGCTCAAGGTAAGGCGTGGCGGGGCTGCGCGACAGGGGCACCGGGGCGGCCGCCGTCACGATCCGCCCTTCACGAATCCGCGGGGCCGCGAAGAGAGACTTGAGAGAACGAGGATGACGGGCGAACGCCTCCGTGCCGACCGGGTGCTGGTCGAGCGCGGCCATTTCCGCAGCCGGGCGCAGGCGCGGGCCGCGATCGAGGCCGGCCTCGTCTTCGCCGACGGCTGCCCGGTGACGCGCCCCTCCGCCCCGATCGCCGCGGATGCGCGGATCGAGGCCGCCGCCCCGCATCCCTACGTCTCCCGCGGCGGGCTGAAGCTTAGCCCCGCCCTCGACGCGTTCGAACTCGATCCCGCCGGCCTGCCCTGCCTCGATGTCGGCGCCTCGACCGGCGGCTTCACCGACGTGCTGCTGCGCCGCGGCGCGGCCCATGTCCACGCCGTCGATGTCGGCCGTGACCAGTTCGACGCCGCCTTGCGCACCGACCCACGCGTCAGCTTGCGCGAGGGCACCGACATCCGCGCCCTCGACGCGCTCGACCCGGTCCCGCAATTTGCCGTCGTCGACGTGAGCTTCATCGGCCTGCGCCTCGTCCTGCCGAAGGTCGCGGAGTTGCTGGCGGGGGAGGCGGCGCTGGTGGCGCTGATCAAGCCGCAATTCGAGGCCGGGCGCGAGCGGGTCGGGCGCGGCGGCATCGTCCGCGACGAGGCCGTGCATGCGGATGTCTGCGAGGCGGTGCGGACCCTTCTCACCGATCTCGGCTTCACCCCCCTCGGCCTGATCCCCTCCCCCATCGAGGGCGGCGACGGCAACCGCGAATTCCTGATCGGCGCCAAGAAAACGAATGATGCGAACCCATCATGTCTGAATCTGAGACCCTGACCATCGCCCGTCTCGGCGCCCGCGGCGATGGGATCGCCGAGGACGGCCTGCCCGTGCCCGGCGCCCTGCCCGGCGAGCGCGTGCAGGTGCGCCGCGAGGGCCGCCACGGCACCCTGGTGGCCGTCGAGACGCCCTCCCTTGAGCGCATCGAACCGTTCTGCCCATACTATTCGGCCTGCGGCGGCTGCGCCGTGCAGCACCTCGCGCCCGAGCCCTACGCGGCGTGGAAGCGCGGCATCGTCGAGGGCGCGCTGGCCCAGGCGCGGATCGAGACGGAGTTGGCGCCCCTGCTGGACGCGCGGGGTGAAGGACGGCGGCGCATCGTGCTGCATGTGCGCGAGATCGAGGGCCGGGCCGAGGCCGGGCTGATGGCGGCGCGCAGCCACGCGCTGGTGCCGCTCGACCATTGCCCGATCACCGTGCCGGGTCTGCACCGGGCGCCCGCGGTCGCGGAAGCGCTCGCCGCCCCGCTCGGCCACGGCCGCAAGCCCCTCGACATGGCGGTGACCGCCGCGGGTGCCGGGCTCGACGTGGATATCCGCGGCCACGGGCCGGTGAGCGAGGGCGTGCGCGGCGTGCTGACCCGGCTCGCCGGCGAACTCGACCTCGCCCGGCTGTCGCTGCACGGCGATGTCGTGGTGGAGCGCCGGGGACCCGCCGTCGGCGAGGGCATGGCCCGGCGGGTGCCCCCGCCTGGCGGCTTTCTCCAGGCGACGGCGGCGGGCGAGGCGGCGCTGACCCAGCTCGTGCTGGAGCCGATGGGCAAGGCCAAGCGCGTCGCCGACCTGTTTTGCGGCAGCGGCCCCTTCGCGCTCGCGCTCGCGGCGACCGGCCGCGAGGTTCATGCCGCCGAGGGCGACGCCGCCTCGATCCAGGCGCTGACCCGCGCCTATCGGGCGGCGGCCGGGCTGTCGCGGATCACGGCCGAGGCGCGCGACCTGTTCCGCCGTCCGCTGCTCGGGCCCGAACTCGACCGCCTCGACGCGGTGGTGTTCGACCCGCCGCGGGCGGGCGCGGAGGCGCAGGCGCGCCGGCTCGCCGAATCCAAGGTGCCGCTGGTGGTGGGGGTCGCCTGCGACGCCGGCACCTTCGCCCGCGACGCCGCCATCCTGATCGCGGGCGGCTACCGGCTGGAGCGGGTCACGCCGGTCGATCAGTTCGCGTGGTCGGGCCATGTCGAACTGGTCGGCATCTTTCGCAAGACCGCCCCTAAGCCGAGGCGCCTTCGCTAGGCTCTTGTGCTGCATCGGCTTTTTCCGAAAGCCGGTTCCCACCTTTCGGGCCGATGCTCGAAGTCAGGGGTTCCAAGGGCGAGCCCTCGGCGGGTCCGGGCGGAGCCCGGATTCTTCGAGCGCTTCCGCGAGATCCGCAGGATCGACGCGGAAATCCCGCAGGAAATCCGGCTTCTCCGACACCACCCGCGGCCCGAACACGGCGTGGTAGGCCAGCCCGCAGGCCACCGCGATCTCCCAGTAGAACGGGTCTTCCCAGCCCTCGGGCACGAGGTGGATCACCGGGGTACCGGGGCGGCAGAACACGGTGTTGGCCATGCCGGCGCCGGCGATGCCGACGACGACCTCGGCCTGCGCGAACCGGATCGCCTGCTGGCGCGGGCTCAGGGTCTCGGGGTCGATCACGGTGAAGCCGTGGCGGGCGAGCAGCGTCATCACGCCCTCGCGCGCCACCAGCGCCCGGCCGCGGTCCGGCTGGCGGTCGATGAACAGGCGGCGCTCCGGGGGGCGTCCGAGCCGGCGCAGCCGCTGCCACAGGCGCGGCATCCGGGTGCGGCGGCGGATTTTTTCGCGCAGGAAGCGGAGCGCATCCGGGGACTTGCGGTCGTTCGGCAGGCCGCAGGGGGTGGCGTGGTGAAGGCGGGCGAAGTGGTAGGTCTTGGTGCGGTCGAGGAAGCGCACGGTGACATCGCGCGGATCGCCGAGGAACAGGGCGACGGAGCGCGCCCGCGCGGCATCGACATGGGGCACGTAGGCCACGAGCGCGACGGTGACCGGTTGGCCGGGATAGCGGGCGCGGAGCGGGGCGAGTGCCCGCAGGCGCGGCAGGTCGTCGATCAGCCAGTGGCCATAATTGAACGAGCCGCCGGAGTTGAGGAGGAAGGTCAGGCCGTCCGCGCCGATGGTCTCGTCGTCCTGCTCCGGGTCCGGTCTCGGCCCCGGGGTGACGTGGCGCTCCTGCGGGCGGACCGTCTCGAACAGGATTTCAAGGTGCCCGTCCTCCAGCGTGTAGAGCGCGTTGCCGGAGAGACGGATGTCGCAGGATTCGAGCAGCAGCGTCGGCGGTACGGCCGAGAATTTTTCCGCGAAGCGCGCCGCCTGGGCCCCGCGAAACGCCGCGCCGCCGCCGTGCAGGCGGGGCACGCCGGGATCACGGGCGGGGCAGCCGGGAAAGACCGTGTCGAGGACGCGGGTGTGGCGCGCGATCCGGCCCGAGAGACGGGCCAGCAGGCCGGCATCGCCCGGAAACCCGCCCTCGCCATAGAGACGCGCGGCCTCGCAGGAGAGGACGAGGTTTTGTTCGCTCAGCCAGTTCGGGGGCGCTGGTTGCGTCGGCTCGCCCGTCAACCGTGCCCTCCCCCGTCGGCTTCGCCGCGCGGGTTAGCACGGCGCGAAGCCCAGCGGGACGCGCTCAGAACAGCTCGCCCTGAACCATGGCGCGGGGCGGCGGCTCCGCCCGGGTGCGGCCGACCGGCTCGATCAAGGCCGGATCGTCGTGGCGGGTGCCGTTGACGCGCTCGCTCACGGCGTCGAGCCGCAGCCATTCGTCGGGGCAGGGACGGCAGAGCCGGGCGGCTTCGGGGGCGTCCACCCGGGGGTCGAGCCACGCTTCCACCGCCTCCGGGCTCAGGATCGCGGGCATGCGCTCGTGGATCGCGCTGAGCGTGCCGTTGGCCGAGCAGGTGACGATGGCCCCCGTATCGACCTCCGAGCCGTCGGCCCCGGCCCAGGGCTCCCACAGGCCGGCGAGCGCCATCGGCGCGTCATCCGTTCGACGCACCGCGAAGGGCTGCTTGACCGCGCCCTTGCCGGTGCCCTCGCGGCGCCACTCGTAGAAGCCGTCGGCAAGGAAGACGCAGCGGCGATGCCGCAGCGCCCCGCGGAAGGCCGGCTTCTCGGCGGCCGATTCGATGCGGGCGTTGAACAGCACCGGAAAACCGCTCGGGTCCTTGAGCCAAGTAGGCCACAGGCCCCAGCGCACGAGGCGAAAATGCCGCTCGCCCTGCTCGGTCAGCACGACGGGCACCGGCTGGGTCGGGGCGATGTTGTAGCGGCCGGGGAAGTTCGGTCGCTCGGAATAGCGGTAGACCGTCCGGTAGACCTCCGGTGCCTGGGCGATGAAGAAGCGTCCGCACATTTTTTGGATTTGGGGTGCGGAGGGACCGAGGATCAAGGCGTCACAACGCGCCCCGCACAGAAATGGTTTTTCTTGTTTGGCCTCAAGCGCCGACGGCCGCGTCCGCGTCCTTAGGCTTCTCGCTCCGCTGGACGCCTCGGCTGGCGCCGAGGCCCGCTCCGCGCGGCGCTCTTCGCGCCGGGCATACGGTGCCATCGCTCGGATCGAGCGATGGCTCTCGCTCCGACCATATGTCCCGTTGCGCCCGGCCGCCGCGGCGCTACGTTGGCGGCCATGACATCCCCCGCGACGGCGACCGGTTCCGAGCCCGTCCTGCAGGTGCGGGCCGTGCCGGGCCTCGCCCGGTTCGAGGCCGCCGAGTGGGACGCCTGTGCCACCTCCCCCGAGACCCTCTCGGCCGGTGACGAGACCTTCAACCCGTTCGTCTCCCACGCCTTCCTCTCGGCGCTGGAAGAGTCGGGCTGCGTCTCCCGCCGCACCGGTTGGCTGCCGTTGCATGTGCGGGTCGAGCGCGAGGGCCGGCTCGTCGGCGCCGCGCCCTGCTACCTGAAGTCTCACAGTCAGGGCGAATACGTGTTCGACCACGGCTGGGCCGACGCCTACGAGCGGGCCGGCGGCAATTACTACCCGAAACTCCAGGTCAGCGTGCCGTTCACCCCCGTCACTGGCCCGCGCTTCCTGATCGCGCCGGGCGAGGATGCGGATGCGGCCGCCTCCGCCATCGTTGCGGGCCTTAGGGCGCTGCGCGAGGAGACGCAGGCCTCCTCGATCCACGCCACCTTCCTGCGGGAGCGCGAATCCGATCAGGCGGAAGCCCTCGGGATGTTGCCGCGGATCGACCAGCAGTTCCACTGGATCAACGAGGGTTATTCCACCTTCGACGATTTCCTGAGGGCCCTGGCCTCGCGCAAGCGCAAGGCGATCAAGCGCGAGCGGCGCGACGCGCTCGCCCAAGGCATCACCATCGAGCACCGCACCGGGGCGGAGATCACGGAAGCCGACTGGGACGCGTTCTACGCGTTCTATCAGGACACCGGCGCCCGCAAATGGGGCCGGCCCTATCTCAACCGGCACTTCTTCTCGCTGATCGGCGAGCGGATGGCGGATCGCATCCTGCTCGTCATCGCCCGAAAGGACGGGCGGCCGATTGCGGGCGCCATCAACTTCATCGGCGACACCGCGCTCTACGGGCGCAACTGGGGCTGCCTGGAGGACCACCCGTTCCTGCATTTCGAGGTCTGCTACTATCAGGCGATCGATTTCGCCCTCTCGCGCGGCCTCAAGCGGGTGGAAGCCGGCGCGCAGGGCGAGCACAAGCTTGCCCGCGGCTACCGCCCGGTCGCGATGCACTCGGCCCACGATTTCGCCGATGCGGGCCTCGGCCGCGCGGTCGGCGACTATCTCAAGCGCGAGCGGGCCGCCGTGCGCGCGGCCATCGACGAATACGCGCAGATGTCGCCGTTTCGCCGCGGCGGACAGGACCACGAGGATTCATGAGCCCGATCGACCGCATCCGCACCTACGCCGACGAGTTGACCGCCCTCCGGCGCGACCTCCACGCCCATCCCGAGATCGGCTTCGAGGAGGTGCGGACGTCGGGGATCGTGGCCGAGCACCTCGAACGCTTCGGCATCGAGGTCCACCGGGGCTTGGGGCGCACCGGCGTGGTCGGCGTGCTCCGGGGGCGGCCGGGCGCGCGCCGGATCGGCCTGCGCGCCGACATGGACGCCCTGCCGATCACCGAGGAGACCAACCTCCCCTACCGCTCGACCACGCCGGGCAAGATGCACGCCTGCGGGCATGACGGGCACACCACCATGCTGGTGGGGGCCGCCCGCTACCTCGCCGAGACCCGCGACTTCGACGGCACGGCGGTGTTCGTGTTCCAGCCCGCGGAAGAGGGCTTAGGGGGCGCCCGCGCCATGATCGCCGACGGGCTGTTCGAACGCTTTCCGGTCGATGAGATCTACGCGCTGCACAACGCGCCGCAGGGGCCGCACGGCGTGTTCCAGACCCGCACCGGGCCGATGATGGCGGCGGCCGACTTCTTCGACATCCGCATCACCGGGCGCGGCGCGCACGCGGCGATGCCGCAGCAGGGCATCGACCCGATCGTGATCGCCACCGGTCTCGCCCAGGCGATGCAGTCGATCGTCAGCCGCAACAGCGACCCGCTCAAGGCCGCGGTGGTCTCGATCACGCAGATCCACGCGGGCGCAGCCTACAACGTCATCCCCGAGGGCGCGCATCTGGCCGGCACCGTGCGGACCTTCGACGCCACCTTGCGCAAGCTCGTGGGCGAGCGCATCCGCGAGCTGGCGCAGGGGTTCGCCGCGGCCTACGGCGCCACCATCGAGGTCGATCTGCGCGACGTGTTCTCGGTGCTCGACAACAGCGCCGAGCAGGCGCGAGCCGCGGCCGAGATCGCGAGCGAGCTGTTCGGCGCCGACAAGGTCGATGCCGACACGATCCCGCGCATGGGCAGCGAGGATTTCGCCGACATGGTCGCGGCGGTGCCCGGCGCCTATGCGTGGCTCGGCGCGACGCCGGGGCCGGGCCTGCACAATGCGAGCTTCGATTTCGACGACAGTTTGATTCCGCTGGGCGCGGCGTATCTGGCGCGGGTGGTGGAGCGGCGGGCCAGGGCCTGACTCGGGCTTCTCATCCCCGCGCGGCCGGCCGGATGCGGCGCCTCTCCTCCCCTTTGCGGGGAGGAGCCGGAGGCGGGCCTTCTGCCCGACCCCCACCCCTGACCCCTCCCCGCAAGGGGGAGGGGAACGCGCTCTTCGTGGCTCCCTCTGCCCAGCGGAGACGTTGTGAGGCCTTCAGGCCGGCACGGCCGAGCCGGGCGGGGCCGCCTGCGGGCCGGTGGGGGCGCGGGCCGGGCTTGCGGCGGGCGTTTCCGGGGCCTTCGTCACGACATCCGTCTTCCCGGCATCCGTCGGGGCATTCGTCTTCGCCGCATCCGTCGTCGCGGCGTGGGCCTTGCGGTCCTGGATCTCGATGAACACCCGCTTCACGTCCGGGCTCTTGGCCTTGATGCGCCGCTCCAGCCGGCCCACCGTCTGCTCCACCTCGCCCGCGGGAATCTCGTCGGCGAAGTCGAGGCTGAGGTTCACGAGGATGTCGGAGGGGCCGAGATGCTGGGTCAGCACCTCGTTGACGTGGCGCACCGCCGGCTCCTCGCGCACCGCGGCGTCGATCGAGCGGACCACCTCCGGGTCGGCGGCCTCGCCGATCAGCAAGCCGTGGGTCTCGAACATCAGGAAGATCGACATGCCGATCAGCACGACGCCGATGCCGATCGAGGCCCAGCCGTCGAGCACCGGCATGTCGAGCAGATGCGCCGCCACCACGCCCGTCATGGCGATGAGAAGGCCGATCAGCGCCGCCACGTCCTCGACCAGGATCGTGTAGAGCGACGGGTCCTTGCTGCGCTGGATCGCGGTGATCGCGGTGCGGTCGCCCTTCTCGGCCCAGAAGGCCTTGAGCGCGACCATGCAGGAATAGCCTTCCGCCATGATGGCGAAGCCGAGGATCGAGACGTTCACCCAGAAGCCCGAGAGGTGGAAGCCGAGGAGGGTCGCGTCGGCGGAGGGCTCGGGATGCTGGATCTTGTGGGCGCCCTCGTAGATCGCGAAGATGCCGCCGCCGAGGAAGATGAACAGCGCGACGATGAAGGCGTAGAAATACACCTCGCGGCCGTAGCCGAAGGGGTGCTTGGCATCCGCCGGCTTCTCCGCCCGCTTGAGGCCGACCAGCAGCAGGATCTGGTTGGCGGTGTCGACCAGCGAATGCGCGCCCTCCGCCAGCATCGCCGTCGAGCCGGTCAGGAAGGCGCCGACGAACTTCGCCGCCGCGATGGCGAGGTTGGCCCCCGCTGCCGTGTAGATCGCACCCGTGCTCTCGGCCATTCTCGCGCTCCCGCTCGGCGCCCCGGAAGCGTCGCCGTCGTCATGGGGCATCCAACGCGCGCATGGGCCGCATGGTTCGACGCGGATGGGCCGGGATGATTTTTCGCAGTCGACGGCTCGGGCCGGCCCGTGCAACGTGCCGGGCGAGTGGAGAACGCTGCATGACGTCGCCGTATGATCCCGACAACATCTTCGCGAAAATCCTGCGCGGGGAGATTCCGGCCCATAAGGTCTACGAGGACGCGCACACGCTCGCCTTCATGGACGTGATGCCCCAGGGCGAAGGGCACACTCTGGTGATTCCCAAGGCGCCGAGCCGCGGCCTGCTCGATGCCGAGCCGGCGACGCTCGCCGCGCTGATCGCCAGCGTGCAACGGGTCGGGCGTGCGGTGAGACAAGCGTTCTCGGCCGACGGGCTCACCGTGTTCCAGTTCAACGAGCCGGCGGGCGGGCAGACGGTATTCCACCTGCACGTTCACGTGATCCCGCGCCGCGAGGGCGTGGCGCTCAAGCGCCACGAGGGCGGCATGGCCGACAACGCGGTGCTGGCCGAGCACGCCGCGCGAATTCGCGCCGCACTGGACGAGATGGCGTGACGACCCGCTCAAGCCCGGCGGTCTGATACGGTTTCTGCTTAATTCGAGCGGGGACCGTATCGGCAAGCCCGCGCGGCCCTTGAGCGAAGCCCAAATCCGCCATCCCGAAGGGATCGAGCGGATTCGGTATGAGTCCAACTCATACCAAGCGGCACGGAACCGGACCGATGGTCCTGTTCCGTGCGTCCGGCGCACGCCCGCCGTCGCGGGGGCAATCGGCGATGCGTCAGGATCATCGCCGATGGCTATCAGGCCGCGCTGGCCTTGCCGGCGCTGAGCGTCGTGAGCACCGAGCGCAGGGCCGCGTTCTCGGCTTCCAGCTCGGCGATCCGGCGCAGCAGCACGGTGATGGACGCGTCGGGCATCGGTGCCGGATCGGCGGCGGCCGGTTTCGCCGGGTGTTCGGCGAAGGCGATGCCGACGCCGCCGTCGCGGCGCCAGCGCAGGGTGGCCCGGAAGGTCTCATCCTTCTGCGGGATGTAGAGGTCGAACACCTCGGGCAGGGTGCTGGTCTCGGAGAGCTCCAGTCGTGCGCCGGTCTCCGACATATCGCGGACCAGGCAGTCCATCGAGGACGCGCCCTTGTTGAAGAGGATTCGCCCCTTCAGGAAGGTCCGCTTGCGGATGTCCTGGCGCTGCTCGCTGCTCATGGTGTCGGCCTCCGGCCCCGACGATTCCCGCGAACCTACGACACAGCCCTTAAGGAAAGCTCGACGGAATCCGCGATTCGGCGGTCAGGAGGCCCGGTCGTCGAGCGCCTGGAACAGGTAGAAGCCGTTGAAGCGCACGGCAGTGGCGGCGGCGCGGTCGTCGAAGCCGGGGGGAGGGGCGGCATCCGCGTCGATCTTGCCGCCGAAGATCCAGCGGCGGCCGCCGACGAAGCGCGGCACGGCGCGGCTCTCCGGCACGGCGCAGCAAAGGGCCTCGCCCCCCTTCCGCCGGAACACGTTGTAGCTGCGCATCGGTGGCCTCCGCTTCGCCGCACCCTCGGCCGGGCGGATAGCCCGGCAATCGGTCCGGTTTGTGTCGGCAGGACACAGGCAAGTCGGCAAGACCGGCGGCGCGTGCGCGGGCGCACGGAGCGGGCTCACGGTGCGGAACGGTTTCGCGCGAACTGCTGCTTATCGGGAGGCCTGCTTCCCGCCTTCACCCCGTCGGCACGTTCCGCTCCAATTCGTCCAGCCACGCCCGCGCGGTGGAATCGGACGGCGCGCGCCAGTCGCCCCGAGGCGACAGGGCGCCGCCCGCCGAGACCTTGGGACCGTTGGGGAGCGCCGAGCGCTTGAACTGGCTGAAGCGGAAGAACCGGTCGAGGAACACGGACAGCCAGCGCCGGATCGTCGACAGATCGTAGGCGACCCGCTTGGCCTCCGGGAAATCCGGCGGCCAGTCGCCGGCCCCTGCGTCTCCCCAGGCGTGCAGCGCCAGGAACGCGATCTTGGAGGGCGCGAAGCCGTGGCGCAGCGTGAACCAGAGATTGAAGTCTTGCAGCGCGTAGGGGCCGATCTTGGCTTCCGTGCTCTGCGGCCCCTCCCCCTCGGTGGCCGGCACGAGTTCGGGCGAAATCTCGGTGTCGAGCACGGCCCGCAGCGTCCGGTTCTCGTCCGCGCCGAACTGCCCGGAGGCGATGACCCAGCGGATCAGGTGCTGGATCAGGGTCTTGGGCACGCCGGCGTTGACGCCGTAATGACTCATCTGGTCGCCGACGCCGTAGGTCGACCAGCCGAGCGCCAGCTCCGACAGGTCGCCGGTGCCGATGACGATGCCGCCGTGCTGGTTGGCGAGCCGAAACAGGTAATCGGTGCGAAGCCCCGCCTGCACGTTCTCGAAGGTGACGTCGTAGACCGCCTCGCCCCGCCCGAACGGATGGCCCATGTCGGAGAGCATCTGCCGGGCGGCGGGGCGGATGTCGATCTCCTCGAACGTCGTGCCGATCGCCCGCATCAGCGCGTGGGCGTTGGTCTTCGTCTCGTCCGAGGTGGCGAAGCCCGGCAGGGTGTAGGCCAGGATGTCCTTTCGCGGCAGGCCGAGGCGGTCGAAGGCCTTGGCGACCACGATCAGCGCGTGGGTCGAATCGAGCCCGCCCGAGACGCCGATCACCGCCCGCTTGGTGCCGGTGGCGGAGAGCCGCTGGGCGAGGCCCGCGACCTGAATGTTGTAGGCCTCGTAGCAATCCTGGGCGAGGCGGGCCGGATCGGAAGGCACGAAGGGAAAGCGCTCGACGCGCCGCCGAAGGCCCAGATCGCCGGACGGCGGATCGAGGCGGAAGGGGATCGTGCGGAAGGAGATCGCGCCGCGTGCCCGCGCATTGTCGTCGAGGCTGCCGGCCTGGCGCCGCTCCTGGGTCAGGAGGTCGAGGTCGATGTCGGCGAGCGTCGCCACGGGGCCTTCGGGAAAGCGCTGCCCTTCGGCCAGCCGCACGCCGTTCTCGTCGATGCTGGTCTGCCCGTCCCAGGACAGGTCGGTGGTGGATTCGCCCGTGCCCGCGGCGGCGTAGACGTAGGCGCACAGGCCCCGCATCGAGGCGGCACGGGTGAGGAGCTCGCGGGAATCGGCCCGGCCCACGGTGATCGGGCTGCCCGAGGGGTTTGCGATCACGGTCGCGCCCGCCAGCACCGCCTCCATGCCCGGCGTCTGCGGCACCCACAGGTCCTCGCAGATCTCGATGGCGAGCCGGAAGCCGGGCACGTCGTCGGCCTCAAACAGCAGGTCGGTGCCGAACGGCGCCTCGACGCCGGCGACCCGGATGGTCTCGCCGGTCAGCCCGGCGCCGGAGGCGAAGTGGCGCTTTTCGTAGAACTCCCGGTAGTTCGGCAGGTAGCTTTTGGGCACCACCCCGAGGAGCCGCCCGCCGTGGATCGCGAGCGCGGCGTTGTAGATCCGGTGGCGCCAGCGGACCGGCGCGCCGACGACGAGGACGGGGGTGAGGCGAGCGCTCGCCGCGACCAGCCGGGCGATCCCGGCCTCCACCGCGTCGAGCAGGGCGGTCTGCAGGAACAGGTCCTCGATGGCGTAGGACGAGACGCAGAGTTCGGGGAAGACCGCGAGCGCCGCGCCTTCCGCATGGCACGCCTGGGCCAGCGCCAGGATCGCCTCGACATTGGCCGCCGGGTCGCCCGGATGGCTGCGGCCGGTGCAGGCCGCGACCCGGGCGAAGCCGTGGGCGTAGAGCGAGCGGAAGGGCTTTTGCGGGGTGCTCTGGCTCACCGTAACCTCGACGCTCGCCTCGGGCCTTGCCCTCCCCATGAACGGCGGAAGGCGTAGTCAATCAACGGGTTGGCGGCGTATCCTCACCCTTGCCGGCAGCAGCGAAGGGCAAGTCCCAAAAAAGACCGCCAAGGGTCCAACCGGCCACGAGGATATCCGGTTCGGAGGCGTTGCGCATCGCACCCGCGGGACGGGCGATCCGAGGGGAGGGCAAGCGTTCGTTAACGACGATCCGCCTAACTGGGGGAGAACCGCTCCAGGGGGAGCCGGACCTTGTTTCGAGTCATCTCACAGATCATGCGCGCTTCCGGACGGCCTCCGCATTCGCATCGTGATCCGTCGCGGCCGAGCCGCGGCGGGGATCGCCTGGACCTCTCGGCGGGCGGCCTCGCCCACCGACTCATGAACCTGCGCGCCAACCTCACCCGGCGCCTCGTCGGCGCCCCGCCCGCCCCGCCGCGGGCGCTGCCGCGCGCCCTTCCGCACCCGCACGCCGCCGAAGCGGCCCTGCCCGGCCCGGACGGCTTCGAGGCCGCCGCCATGCCGAGCTGGCTCGTGCCGCCGGGCGCCATGCTCGGCCGCGCCTCTGCCCCCCAGGGCTCGCCGCATTCCTGGGAGCCGCAGGAGCCCGCCTTCGAGATGCCGGCTCCGGCCCGCCCGATGACCGCCTACGCCGATCCGGCCGATCCGGCCTTCGAGAGCCGGATCGACAGCCGCGCTTCCGGACCCGGGGTTCTCGTGCGCACGCCCCGCCGCCCCGCCGCCATCGCGCCCGAGGCGGTGCCGCTGCCGGCGGTCCATGCGATGCAGCAGGGGCTCGCCGAGGCGATGCCGCAGCTCAATCCCGAGCCCGCCGTGCGCTTCACCCGCACGCCCGACCCGGTGCTGATGGAGCGCCGCCGCCGGGCGCTGGAGGCGGAGCGCGAGGCGCAAGATCGCGCCCAGGCCCTGCTCGACGCGCAGATCGCCGCCCAAGCCGCCGCCGAGGCCGCGGCGCGGGAGGCCGAGCAGGCGCGTCTGGCCGCCCTCGAGGCTGCCGAGCGCGAGGCCGCCGAGGCCGCCGCGCGGGCGGAGGAATCGGCGCGCGCCCTTTCGGCACAGTCGGTCGAGGCCCTGCCGAGCTGGCGCCGCCCGTTCGTGCCGCCGCCGGGCGTCAGCTTCTTCCGCACCCCCGACCGTCGCCCGAAGCCCGTCGTGCCCGTCTCCCTGGAGCCCGCCGCCGTCGCGTTCGCGCCGGAGCCCGTCACGATCGACGCGGTCGCCCTCCCCGCCGCGGCGGCGTTCGAGGCACCGTTCATCCCGCCGGTCCCGGCCGAGCCGTCCGATTGGGCCGACGTTCCCGATTGGTCGGAGCTGCACGGCTGGTTCGGCCCCGCCGAGGGGCAGGTGGTCGAGGTCCGGGTCGTCGAGGTGCCGGCGCCCGAGGCCCAGGCTCCCGAATGTCACGCCTCCGCATTCGACGCCCCCGCGTTCGACGCCGTCACCGCGGCGGCTCCTGCCGCGGCGCTGTCCGCCGAGCTGGCTCGGATCGAGCCGGCTCGGGTCGAGGTGGCTCCGGTCGCGGAGCGGCCCGCCTTCCAGGTCGCGCCGCGCCGCCGGCTCCATGCCATGGCGGCCCGCGCGGCGGTCTTCCCCGCCGACGCCTACGAGGCCGCGACCGGTCCGGGCTTCATGACGGCCGCGGCGCCCGCCGCCGTCGCGGAGGCGGCCCCCTCCCCTGCCCCGCAGGATGTCGTCGTCCCGCCGGAGGTGTTCGCCCCGCAGCCGGTCGCCCAGCCGGCGCAGGCTCAGCCCTTCGCCCAACCGGTCGCCCAGCCGGCGGCGGCGGTCCAGCCGCTGACGATCCCGGCCCGCCCGGTCCTCCTGCGCAGCAAGGCCGCGCCCGCCGACGAGGCCGCCCTGATCGCCGAGGCGTTCGAGGAGCCCGTGATCGAGGCGAGCCTCGAGCCCGTCGTCGAGGAGGCCGTCGAGCAAGCCGCGTCTGCCCCCGTCGCCGCCGAGCCCGAGAACCGCCCCCGCGCGTATCTGCCCGAGCGCCCGGCCCTGATCCCGGCCGGTCGCCATCTGGAGATGACCTTCGTCGGCAACGCCGACTACACGCTGCCCTCGCTCGAATTGCTGGCCGAGCCGCCGCTGCCCGACGGCGAGGAGGTCGATGCCGACGAGTTGGAGCAGAACGCCCTCAACCTCCAGCAGACCGTGCAGGATTTCGGCGTGCGCGGCGACATCCTCGCCGTGCGCCCCGGCCCCGTCGTCACCCTCTACGAGCTGGAGCCGGCTCCGGGCACCAAATCCTCGCGCGTCATCGGCCTGTCGGACGACATCGCCCGCTCGATGTCCGCCGTCTCCGCCCGCGTCGCCGTGGTGCCGGGCCGCAACGTCATCGGCATCGAGCTGCCGAACCCGGTGCGCGAGACCGTCTACCTGCGCGAACTGCTGGCCTCGGTCGATTTCGTCGAGACCAAGCACAAGCTCGCTTTGTGCCTGGGCAAGAACATCGGCGGCGAGCCGATCATCGCCGACCTCGCCCGGATGCCGCACCTGCTCGTCGCCGGCACTACCGGCTCGGGCAAGTCGGTCGCCATCAACACCATGATCCTGTCGCTGCTCTACCGGCTCAAGCCCGAAGAGTGCCGCCTGATCATGGTCGATCCCAAGATGCTGGAACTGTCGGTCTATGACGGCATCCCGCACCTGCTCTCCCCCGTCGTCATCGACCCCAAGAAGGCGGTCATCGCCCTCAAATGGGCCGTGCGCGAGATGGAGGAGCGCTACAAGAAGATGTCCAAGATCAGCGTGCGCAACATCGACGGCTACAATGCCCGCATGAAGGAAGCCCGCAACCGCGGCGAGACCATCACCCGCACGGTCCAGACCGGCTTCGACCGCACCACCGGCGAGGCGGTCTACGAGGACCAGGACATGGACCTCAACCCCCTCCCCTACATCGTCATCGTGGTCGACGAGATGGCCGACCTGATGATGGTGGCCGGCAAGGACATCGAGGGCGCGATCCAGCGTCTCGCCCAGATGGCGCGCGCGGCGGGCATCCACCTGATCATGGCGACGCAGCGTCCCTCGGTCGACGTCATCACCGGCACGATCAAGGCGAACTTCCCGACCCGCATCTCCTTCCAGGTGACGAGCAAGATCGACTCGCGCACGATCCTGGGCGAGATGGGCGCCGAGCAGCTACTGGGCCAGGGCGACATGCTGTTCATGGCCGGCGGCGGCCGCACCACCCGCGTCCACGGCCCGTTCTGCTCGGATTCGGAAGTCGAGACCGTCGTGGCGCATCTCAAGCGCCAGGGCCGGCCCTCCTATCTCGAAGCCGTCACCGCCGACGACGGCTCCTCCGACCAGCCGGAAAAGCCCGCCAAGGGCTCCAAGGCCGCGGCCAAGGCCGAGAAGGACGATTTCGCGGAAGTCGAGGAGGCCGACGCCCCGGTCTTCGACATCGGCGCCTTCGCGGCGACCGCCGGGGCCGAGGGTGGCGAACTCTACGAGCAGGCCATCGCCGTGGTGCTGCGCGACCGCAAGGCCTCGACGAGCTACATCCAGCGCCGTCTCCAGATCGGCTACAACCGCGCCGCCTCGATCATGGAGCGGATGGAGATCGAGGGCATCGTCGGCCCGGCCAACCACGCCGGCAAGCGCGAGATCCTGGTCGAAGGCCTCGCCGGTGCGCCGTCCGGCGGTTACGACGACGAGTGACATCAAATCCGGCCCCCGTCGCATATTCGCCACAGGGGCCGGCTCTATCGCAGGCCACGATTTCGGACCCTCCGTGCCGAGGCCTGCCCGCCCCGGCCGGGGCCGCACCGCCCGGCCCCCCGCCCGCACCCTGGGAGATGCCCACACGATGACTGGCCGACGCTTCCGCCCCGCCGCCGGTCCGCTGCTCGTGATGGCCGCGCTGGCGCTCCAGCCGCAGCCCGCGAGCGCCCAGGTCTCGTCCTTCCTCGACGGCCTGTTCGGCCGCAAGGAAGAGCCTCCGGCCCCGCCCGCGGCGCCGGAGCCCGAGCCGGAAGCGGCCCCCGCGGCGCCGGCCAAGAAGGCGGACAAGGCGTCCAAGCCCGCCAAGGAGAAGGCGGCGGCGACCGACAAATCCCAGGACAAGACCGGCAGCATCAAGGCGGCGGGCAAGCCCGCCGCGCCCGCCCCTGCCGCGGCGCCCGCCGGCACCCGCGTCGCGGCGGTCGGCGCGCCCAATCTCGGCGCCTCGTTGCAGGATGCCGACCCGGCCCAGATCGTCGCCGGGGCCAACGCCTACTTCAACAGCTTCCAGACGCTGACCGGCTCGTTCATCCAGATCGGCGCCGACGGGCGGCGCATCGGCGGCAAGCTCTCGCTGGTGAAGCCCGGGCGGCTGCGCTTCGAGTACGACCAGCCCTCCCCCCTCGAAGTGGTGGCCGACGGCACCTCGGTGGCCGTGCGCGACCGCAAGCTCGGCACCCAGGATCTCTACTTCATCTCGCAGACGCCGCTGAAATTCCTGCTGCGCGAGAAGATGGACCTCGCCCGCGACCTGACGGTCACGGAAGTGACGAACGATCCGGGCGGCGTGCGCATCGCGCTGGAAGACCGCTCGACGCTCGGCGGCACCTCGAAGATCCAGCTCTACTTCGACGCCGAGATGAAGACCCTGTCGCAGTGGCGGATCACCGATCCGCAGGGCTACCTCACCACGGTGCAGCTCACCAACCTGCAGAAGGGCAAGGCGGTCGACGGATCGCAGTTCTTCATCAATTACGGCCGCGCCGAGGACAAGGCGATCCAGCGCCAGCTCCAGAGCCAGAATCCCTGAGAGCGGTCCCCGGGTGATCGGCCCGGCTCCGAGCCGCGCCGTCATCGCCGAGGGGCGGACGCAATCCATGGCCTCGCCCCTTCGCTGGGGCGCGGCGATGACCGAGCGGACGCCGCCGCCTGGCCGTCCCCGCCGATGGCACGCTCTCGATGGCGTGCGCCCTCCCTCGCAAGGACGGATGAATCGAGCCTCGAGCGAGAGCATCGGCCGGTGGGATGAGGACCGGCTTTCGGAGATGCCGATGCATCACGGAATCGGGGCGCATCGTGCCGAAGACGCGACCCGGCCCAATGCGCTCGGGTGATGTCGAAATATCATCGGCGCCGTAACATAGGCTATAGTCCCTCCGGGGCGCATCATAGGTTATCGTCAAGACTGCGGCAAAACGGTGGGAGGGCCGCATTCCTCTAGGAATACGCTCGGTCTGGTGGTCTAGCTTAAGATTCTCTTCAAGTCTCGGCCGCTCAATGAAGCGTCGCCGCTGAGGGCGGCGTCATTCGAGACGCGAGCCGGCCCTATGCCCGTCCCTTCCGCCGCGCCGGTCCCTCCCCTCGATCCCGTCGGGGCGGCGCTGGCCGAGATGGCGACGCCGCTGCTTCTGCTCGACGCGGGCGGGACCGTGACCTTCGCCAACGTGCGGGCCGCGTCCCTGTTCGCGGGCGCTGCCTCGGCCGGGCCCGTCCTCGCCGCGCTGCTCATGTCCCAAGGGGCGGTCAAGCCCCGTGCCCTGGACGACGCCCTTCGCGCCGGCCGCCCGGCCCGGGAGCGCCTCGCCTTCGCGGACGGGCGCCTCGTCGAGGCGGCGCTCGCGCCTCTCTCCAGCGGCGGCTTCGCACTGACCTTCGACGACGTGACCGAGCATGTGCGCAGTGCGGCGCTCGCCCGGCTGGAGCCGCTGACCGGCTTGTGCAACCGGGCCGAGCTGCACGAGCGGCTGGGCGCCGCCCTCACCGAGGCGGAGCGGGCCGGCGCGCCGCTCGCCGTGCTGCTGCTCGACCTCGACCGGTTCAAGGCCGTCAACGACACGCTGGGCCATCCGGCCGGCGACGCCCTGCTGCGCAAGGTCGCCGAGCGCCTGCGCAACGCCGCCCGCCAGGAGGATGTGATCGCCCGCCTCGGCGGCGACGAGTTCGCGATTCTCCAGATCGGCCGGGCCGGGGCCGACGCCCTGCGAGCGGCCGAGGCGCTGGCCGCCCGCCTCGTCGAACTCGTCGGGCGCACCTACGTGCTCGACGGCCAGATGCTCAATGTCGGCGCGAGCGTCGGCATCGCCCTCTATCCCGCCGATGGGCGCGGCGCGGACGACCTGATGAAACACGCCGACCTCGCGCTCTACCGCGCCAAGGCCGATGGGCGAGCCACCTACCGCTTCTTCGAGCCGGCGATGAACGCCGCAGTGCAGGCCCGCCGCAGTCTGGAGATCGACCTGCGCCGGGCGCTGGCGCTGAAGCAGTTCAGCCTCGCCTTCCAGCCGCAGGTCAGCCTGGAGACCGGCACGGTGTCCGGCTTCGAGGCGCTGCTGCGCTGGCACCATCCCGAGCGCGGCCCGATCTCGCCCGCGACCTTCATCCCGCTGGCGGAGGAAATCGGCGTGATCGTCGGCATCGGCGAGTGGGCCCTGCGCACCGCCTGCCGCGAGGCGGCGTCCTGGGCGCAGCCGGCCTCGATCGCCGTCAACCTGTCGCCGGTCCAGTTCCGCGGCGGCAAGCTCGTCGAGACGGTGACGCTGGCTCTGGCCCAGACCGGCCTCGATCCCGCCCGCCTCGAACTCGAGATCACCGAAGGCGCCCTCCTCGACGACACCGACGGCGTGCTCACCGTGCTGAACGGCTTGCGCGGGCTCGGCGTGCGGATCTCGATGGACGATTTCGGCACCGGCTACTCGTCCTTGAGCTACCTGCAGAAATTCCCCTTCGACAAGATCAAGATCGACCAGTCCTTCGTGCGCGGCATGGCCGGCAGCGCCGAGTGCGGGGCGATCGTGCGGGCCATCGCCCGCCTCGGCGCCAGCCTGGGCATGCGCACCACCGCCGAAGGGGTCGAGACCGCCGACCAGCTCGACGCGATCCGGGCCGAGGGCTGCTCGGAAGTCCAGGGCTACCTCACCGGCCGCCCGATGCCCGCCGACCAAGCCGCCGCCCTCCTGACCTGACCCGCCCCGCGAGGCCCTCATGACCGACGATCTGCGCCGTCTCGTCTATTACAGCCGCAACCGCACCGCGGGCGCGCCCGAGGCCGTGGACGGCACGATCCGCGGCATCCTCGAGACGAGCCGCGTCAACAACGCCCGCGTCGGCGTCACCGGCGCGCTGATGTTCAATGCCGGCTGCTTCGCGCAGGTGCTGGAAGGCCCGACCTCGGCGGTGGAGGCGACTTTCGAGCGTATCCAGCAGGACGAGCGCCACGGCGACGTCGCGCTGCTCGCCTACGACGTGGTCGAGAACCGTCTCTTCACCGACTGGTCGATGGCCTATGTCGGCGCGAGCCAGGCCGAGGTCGCCCGCTACGGCGACCTCGCCGATTCCAGCGGCTTCGACATCGCCCGCATGACCGGCGACCGCCTCTGCGCCGTGCTGCACGGCCTCGCCCTGGAGGAGGAAGCCGCGGCGGCGGCCTGAAGCCCGGCGGTTCCCGATTCCTGCGGCCTCGGCTATCGGAGCGGATCGCCACCGCTCCTCAGGCTGTCCCCGTGCGCCTCACCGTCACGACCTGGAACATCAACTCGGTGCGGCTGCGCATCGAGTCCGTGCTGCGCTTCCTGCGCGAGGTGCGGCCCGATGTGCTGTGCCTGCAGGAGACCAAGTGCCCGGACGAGCTGTTTCCGCTGAAAGCCTTCGAGGGAACGGGCTACGAGAACGTCGTCTACGCCGGCCAGAAGGGCTATAACGGCGTCGCCATCCTCTCGCGTTTCCCGCTCCTGACCCGCGAGGTCATGAGCTTCTGCGGCAAGCCGGATGCCCGCCACATCTGCGCGGCGCTCGGGCCCGAGGCGGGCCAGGCCGCCGGCCTCGTGCTGCACGATTTCTACGTTCCGGCCGGGGGCGACGTGCCCCATCGCGAGCTGAACCCGAAATTCGCGCACAAGCTCGACTTCTTGGCCGAACTGCGCGCCTGGGGCGGGCGCCGCGTCGCCGGCCCGGCGATCCTCGTCGGCGACCTCAACGTCGCGCCGCTGGAGCACGATGTCTGGTCGCACAAGCAGCTGCTCGACGTGGTGAGCCACACCCCCGTCGAGACCGAGGCGCTGGAGACGCTGCGGGGCGAGGCCGGCTGGATCGATGCGGCCCGCCTCCTCACCCCGGAGCCGGAAAAGATCTACACGTGGTGGAGCTACCGCTCGCCCGATTGGGCCGCGGCCAACAAGGGAAGGCGCCTCGACCACGTCTGGGTCTCGCCCGATCTCGCCGGCACGGTGCGCAAGGTCGAGGTGTTTCGCGCGGCGCGCGGCTGGGACAAGCCGTCCGACCATGCCCCGGTGACGCTGACCCTGGAGCTGTGAGGCGGAACGCAGGGGCCCCCTTCGGCATTGGACTTTCAACCCAACAGTCCAAACGGAGACAAGCCCCGCATGCGTGGCATCCTGCGCCAGATCCTCGTCGTGTTCCTGCTGCCCAAGGCCATTTCCTGGGTCCGCCGTCGCTACGGCGGGGGCCGCCACGTCGGTCCGTCCCACCGCTCCTACTGATCGCCGTCTCCGGCCCGGATCGCCCGATCCGGGCCGTTTCGATTTCGACGACGGCCGTAGCCGAACCAGATCGCCAGCCCCACGGCGAGCCAGAGGGCTAGCCGCAGCCAGGTGTCGCCCGGCAGGCTCGCCATCAGCGCGAGGCAGGCGAGGATGCCGAGCACCGGCACGATCGGCCCGCCCGGCACCCGGAACGGGCGCACCCGCTCCGGCTTGGTGTGGCGCAGGATCAGCACGCTGGCGCAGACGAGGATGAAGGCCAGCAGCGTGCCGATGCTGACGAGTTCGCCGAGCACGTCGATCGGCAACAGGGCCGCCACCAGCGCGGTCGCGATCCCGATCAGCGCTTGCGACGCCCACGGCGTCTGCCATCGCGGATGCACACTCGCAAAAAAATCCGGCAGCATCCGGTCGCGGGCCATGGCGTAGAAGATGCGGGCCTGCCCGTAGAGGGCGGTGAGCGTCGCGGTGGTGAGCCCGAGCAGCGCCCCGACCTTGATGGCGAGCGCGAAGCCGGTGAGCCCGGTGGCGTCGATCGCCTTGGCGATCGGGTCCGGCACGGCGAGGTCCCGGTAGGGCACGAGCCCGGTCAGCACCCCCGCGACCGCGATGTAGAGCAGGCTCGTGACGATCAGCGCCCCGATGATGCCGATGGGCGCGTCGCGCTGCGGATTGCGGGTCTCGCCCGCCGCGGTGGCGATGGTCTCGAAGCCGACATAGGCGAAGAACACGACGCCGGCCCCGCGGAAAATCCCGCTCCAGCCGAAGGCGCCGAACGTGCCCTCGTTCGGCGGCACCAGCGGCGACCAGAGTTCGGGCCGGAGATGGCCTACGCCGATTCCGACGAAGGCCAGGATGATCGCGACCTTCAGCGCGACGAGCATCGCGTTGACCCGCGACGCCCCGCGGTTGCCCGCGATCAACAGGACGGTGAGCGCCAGCACGATTCCGGCCGCGGGCAGGTTGACGACCCCGCCCTCCCCCGGCGCGGCCGCGAGCGCCGCGGGGAGCTTCCACCCCGCATCCGCCATCAGGCTCTGGGCGTAGCCCGACCAGCCGACCGCGATCGTGGCGGCGGCGAGCGCGAATTCGAGCACGAGGTCCCAGCCGACGATCCAGGCCGCCAGCGCCCCGAAGGTGACGCGCGCATAGGAATAGCTCGACCCCGCCACTGGCATCGTCGCGGCGAGCTCTGCGTAGCAGAGCCCGACCAGCCCGCTCGCGATCCCACCGAGCACGAAGGACAGCATCAGGCCGGGCCCGGCGTAATGCGCGGCCGCCGTGCCGGTCAGCACGAAGATGCCGGCCCCGACCGTGGAGCCGATGCCGATGCAGATCAGGCTGAGCGCAGAAAGAGTTCTGGCGAGGTCCGGCTCGGCCCTCGGGGCCTCGGCGACACGTTCGCCCGCATTCAAGGAGGTGTCGGTCATGCAGTCCTCGATTTCTGCCGACACCAAGCAAATTCCGCGACAGGCTGCATCCGGCGCGGGACAGGTCCCGCTCTTTTGTGAGCGCCGCCCACCCCTGGCGCTTCCCGCGGTTTCGTGTATGGTCCGCCCGCCTCGACCCGGCTGACGGGCGGGGCTTGTGCCGCTTGCGGCTGACCGTGCTGGACGACATCCCGGCACCGGCCCGACCGCGAGCTTTCGAGCGCCAAAAAACCCCGTTGCGGGCGGCGCTCCCGACCAAACCCCATCTGAAAGGCAAGCCGATGTCGATCACGGCCGAGCGCAAGACCGCGCTCATCAAGGAATACGCGCAGGGCGGCAAGGACACCGGTTCGCCGGAGGTCCAGATCGCGCTGCTCACCGAGCGGATCACCAACCTGACCGCCCACTTCAAGACCCACGGCAAGGACAACCATTCCCGCCGCGGCCTCCTGAAGCTGGTCTCGCAGCGTCGCTCGCTGCTCGACTACCTCAAGCGCAAGGAAGAGAGCCGCTACCGCTCTCTGATCGAGCGCCTCGGCATCCGCCGCTAAACCCTCCGCGCGGTCCCTCGGGACCGCGTTTCACTATGGATCGTCCGGGCATGGGGCTCGGCCGGTCCGCCAGGGCGGCTTCGAGGCGCGAGGCGCCGGGGCAGGATCGCGAGACGCTTCTTTCTGAACGGAAGCGTCTCGCCGTCTTGCCTCTGGCGGCACCGGGCCAGCCCCGCACGCATGAAGGCAGGAAGACAAGAATGTTCGACGTACAACGCGAAGAGCTGATCTGGGGCGACCGCAAGCTCGTTCTGGAAACCGGCAAGACCGCCCGGCAGGCCGACGGCGCCGTGGTCGCCACCTACGGCGAGACCACTGTGCTGGCGACCGTGGTCGCCGCCAAGGAGCCCAAGGCCGGCATCGATTTCATGCCGCTCACGGTCAACTACCAGGAGCGCGCCTATGCCGCCGGCCGCATTCCGGGCGGCTACTTCAAGCGCGAGGGCCGTCCCTCCGAGAAGGAGACGCTGGTCTCCCGCCTGATCGACCGGCCGATCCGCCCGCTCTTCGTCGAGGGTTGGCGCAACGACACCCAGGTCGTCGTCACCGTCCTCTCCCACGATCTCGAGAACGATCCGGACGTGGTCGCCATGGTCGCGGCGTCCGCCGCGCTCACCATCTCCGGCGTGCCGTTCATGGGCCCGATCGGCGCCGCCCGCGTCGGCTACCTCAACGGCGGCTACAAGCTGAACCCGCTGGTGACCGAGGTCGCCGAATCGACCCTCGACCTCGTCGTCGCCGGCACCCAGGACGCCGTCCTGATGGTCGAGTCGGAGGCCAAGGAGCTCTCCGAGGACGTGATGCTCGGGGCCGTGATGTTCGGCCACAAGCACTTCCAGCCGGTCATCGAGGCGATCATCCGTCTCGCCGAGAAGGCCGCCAAGGAGCCGCGCGACTTCTCCCCGCCGGAGAACGCCGATGTCGAGAAGGCGGTGCTCGACATCGCCGAGACGGAGCTGCGCGACGCCTACAAGATCACGGTCAAGCAGGACCGCTACAAGGCCGTCGACGCGGTGAAGGCGAAGGTCGTCGCCGCGCTCTGCCCGGCCGAGGGTGAGCAGAAGTTCTCGCCTGAGAAGGTCAAGGCCGCCTTCAAGGAGGCCCAGTCGAAGGTGGTCCGCTGGAACATCCTCGACACCGGCTCGCGCATCGACGGCCGCGACGTGAAGACCGTCCGCTCGATCGTCTCCGAGGTCGGCGTGCTTCCGCGCGCCCATGGCTCGGCGATGTTCACCCGCGGCGAGACCCAGGCCCTCGTGGTCGCCACCCTCGGCACCGGCGAGGACGAGCAGTTCATCGACGCGCTGGAAGGGACCTACAAGGAGCGCTTCCTGCTCCACTACAACTTCCCTCCCTATTCCGTCGGCGAGACCGGCCGCATGGGCTCGCCCGGCCGCCGCGAGATCGGCCACGGCAAGCTCGCCTGGCGCGCGATCCGTCCGGTTCTGCCGCCGGCCCACGAATTCCCGTACACGATCCGCGTCGTGTCCGAGATCACCGAGTCGAACGGCTCGTCGTCGATGGCCTCGGTCTGCGGCGGATCGCTGTCGCTGATGGATGCGGGCGTGCCCCTGCGCCGTCCGGTCGCCGGCATCGCCATGGGCCTCATCCTCGAGGGTGAGCGCTTCGCGGTGCTGTCCGACATCCTCGGCGACGAGGATCACCTCGGCGACATGGACTTCAAGGTGGCCGGCACGGACGAGGGCATCACCTCGCTCCAGATGGACATCAAGATCGCCGGCATCACCGAGGAGATCATGAAGATCGCCCTCGCCCAGGCGAAGGACGGTCGCGCCCACATCCTCGGTGAGATGGCGAACGCCCTGACCGCGGCCCGTCCGGAGCTCGGCGAGTACGCGCCGCGCATCGAGACGATGCAGATCCCCACCGACAAGATCCGCGACGTGATCGGCACCGGCGGCAAGATCATCCGCGAAATCGTCGAGAAGACCGGCGCCAAGATCAACATTGAGGACACCGGCATCGTCAAGATCGCCTCGTCCGACGGCAAGGCGATCAAGGCGGCCTACAACTGGATCCGCTCCATCGTCGCCGAGCCGGAGGCCGGCACGATCTACGACGGCACGATCGTCAAGATCATGGAGTTCGGCGCCTTCGTGAACTTCTTCGGCGCCAAGGACGGCCTCGTCCACATCTCGGAGCTGGCCCCGCAGCGCGTCGCCAAGGTCGGCGACGTCGTCAAGGAAGGCCAGAAGGTCAAGGTGAAGTTCCTGGGCGCCGACGAGCGCGGCAAGATCCGCCTGTCGATGAAGGTCGTCGATCAGGAGACCGGCGAGGACATCACCGAGCGGCTCAAGGCCGAGCGCGCGGAGCGCGGCGAGCCGGAGCGCGAGGAGCGCTCCGACCGGGGTGATCGCGGCGACCGCGGCCCCCGCCGCGACCGCGGCGAGCGCCGCCGCGAGGCGGGCGAGTAAGCCTCCTCCCTCGGATCATCCGACGACAGTGAAAGGCGCGGTCCCGAAAGGGGCCGCGCCTTTGTCGTTCGAGCGGGCGCCCCGTCGAAGCCGCAGCGCCTGTAACAGCGGCCGAAGCTTGGACTTGCGGCTGTGCTCGATCCGGCCGCGCGAGGCCGGTGCGCCGAACGGCGACCGCTTCCGCGCGCCCAGGCGGGTCGGTAGAAGAACCTCCCTTTCTCGCAGGAGCGCGCCATGGCCGACGACCTCGTCTTCTACACCTCGCCGATGTCCCGCGGCCGGATCGTGCGGTGGATGCTGGAGGAGGTGGGGCGGCCCTACCGCACGGAACTCGTCGGCTTCGGCCCGGCGATGAAGGCGGAGGCCTACCGGGCGATCAATCCGATGGGGAAGGTGCCCGCGCTGACCCACGGCGCGACGGTGGTGACCGAGTGCGCGGCGATCCTGACCTATCTCGCCGACGCCTTCCCCGAGGCTGGGCTCGCGCCGGAGCCGGCGGCACGGGCCCGGGGTGATTATTACCGCTGGCTGTTCTTCTGTGCCGGCCCGGTCGAGGCGGCGGTCACCAACACGGTTCTCGGCGTGACCGTGCCGGACGATCCCCGCAAGCGCGGCATGGTCGGCTACGGCAGCCTGGAGGCGGTGCTCGACACCCTCGAAGGTGCGGTCTCGGGCCGGGAGTTCATCGCGGGGGAGCGCTTCAGCGCCGCCGACCTGTATCTCGCCGCCCATCTCGGCTGGGGCATGCAGTTCGGCACGATCCCGCGGCGCCCGGCCTTCGAGGCCTATGCCGACCGCCACGCCGCGCGACCCGCGGCGGTGCGGGCGCGGGAGATCGACGACGGCCTGCTCGCCCAGCAGGCCGCGTCATAGCTGCATTGTTGGCAGCCTTGCAGGAACGCCCGCGCCTGCGCCGCGTTCGCCCCGCGAATCCTGACCCAACGAGGACGCGGATAGAACCATGAACGAGATGATCGAAGACATCTTCAGCGGCACGCCGAACCTGAGCATGACCGAGCGGGCGGTGTCCGTGGCGCTCGGGCTCGGCATTGCGGCGGCGGCCGCCCAGCCCCGGCCGAACAAGTGGTTGTCGCTGGCCGCCCTCGTGGTCGGCGTCGGCCTCGCCGTGCGCGGCGCCACCGGCCACTGCGCCGTCAAATCGCTCACCCACGGCGATCACGACCGCCTCGCCTGAGTTGGTCTGAAGCACGTAACGAGAAAGGGGCGCTCCTCGCGGGGCGCCCCTTTTTCTTGTCCGGATCGTTCGGCTCCGCCGCAGGGCGGAGCCGGGATCGCCTCAGTAGGTCCGGCTGCTGGTGCGGCTGGCGATGAAGCCGTAGATCGCGAGCACCACGCAGGCGCCGACGATGGACCCGATGAAGCGGGCGCCTTCGTTCGGGCCGTACCAGCCGACCGCCTGACCGATGAAGGTCGCCAGGACGGCGCCGACGATGCCGAGGATCGTCGTCATGATGAAGCCGGTCGGCTCGAACCGGTTGCCCGGCATGATGAACTTCGCGATCACGCCGGCGACGAAGCCGATGATGATGGTCCAGAGAATGCTCATGTGCGACCTCTAAAAGCCTGGAACGCTTGCCGAATCGAGGATTGGACGAGGCCGGGCGGCCTAGCCCGGCATCAGCCTTGGCCGTTGTCGGTTGACAAACGCGCGAGCGGAGCGGGCGGTTGCCTCGGACGCTGCGCGGTGCAGCAAAAATCGCGAGGCCTTTACGCGGAACCGCTCCCGGCGGCAGAAGGGGCCGGGCATTTTCGCCGACCAGAGGCCATCGCCGACATCATGACCATCGAGCGCTACGAGACCGGACCCCGCATGTGCCAAGGCGCCGCCCATGGCGGGCTGGTGTTCCTGGCGGGCCAAGTGGCCGCCGACCCGGTCGGCAACGGCGTCACCGTTCAGACGCAAGCCGTGCTGGAACAGATCGACCGGCTGCTGGCGCAGGCCGGCAGCCACAAGTCCCGCATCCTCTCGACCACGATCTATCTCGCCGACATCGCCACTTTCGCCGAGATGAACGCCGCCTGGGACGCCTGGGTCGATCGCGAGAACCCGCCGGCGCGTGCCACCGTCGAGGCGAAGCTCGCCGCCCCCGAATATCTCGTCGAGATCGTGGTGGTGGCCGCGCGGGGCGAGCCGTGATCCGGCGGAGCCTCCTGCGAGGGCTTTCGGCCGCTCTCGCCGCCCTCCCCCTCCTCGTTGCCGGCGGCGCGCGGGCGGAGGAGCGCGTCGTCAACATCTACAACTGGTCGGACTATATCGACCCGAAGGTGCTGGAGGACTTCACCAGGGAGACTGGCATCAAGGTCGTCTACGACACCTACGACAACAACGAGGTGCTGGAGACCAAGCTGCTCGCCGGCAAGTCCGGCTACGACGTGGTGGTGCCGTCCGGTCCCTTCCTCCAGCGGCTGATCAAGGCGGGCGTGTTCCTGCCGCTCGACAAGACCAAGATCCCGAACCTGAAGAACGTGTGGCCGGAGATCGCCAACCGGCTCCAGGCCTACGACCCCGGCAACACCTTCGCGGTCGATTACATGTGGGGCACGACCGGGCTGGGCGTGAACGTCGCGGCCGTGCGCGAGCGGCTCGGCCCCAACGTCCCTCTCAACAGCTGGAGCGTCGTGCTCAATCCGAGCACGATGGCCAAGCTGAAGGATTGCGGCGTCATGCTCCTCGATTCGCCCGAGGACCTGATCCCGTCGATCCTGCCGTTCTACGGCTACAAGGTCGATTCCAAGCGCTGGGACGACATCACCACGGTGACCGACGCCCTCTACAAGGTTCGCGGCGCCGTTCGGAAGTTCCATTCGTCCGAATACATCAACGGGCTCGCCAACGGCGATCTGTGCCTCGCGGTCGGCTATTCGGGCGACGTGCTGCAAGCCAAGAAGCGGGCCGAGGAATCGAAGAACGGCGTCGAGATCGCCTACTTCATCCCGAAGGAGGGCACGCAGATGTGGTTCGATACCTTCGCGATCCCGAAGGATGCGGCCCATCCTACGGAGGCCTATGCCTTCATCGACTACATGATGCGGCCCGAGGTGGCGGCGGCCAACACCAACTTCGTGTCCTACGCCAACGGCAACCTGCCCTCGCAGAAGTTCGTGAAGCCGGAGATCCTGAAGGACCCCGGCATCTATCCGGACGAGGCGACGATGCAGCGGCTCTCCACCAACACCGCCTGGAACGACACGACGCAGCGCTTCGTCACGCGGGCGTGGACGCGGGTGCGGACGGGGCGCTGAGCCCCTCCTCGTGACGGGGTTCCCAAAGGATATCATCCCTTTGGCGGGGCGCTGGGGCAGACCCCCGGCCAACGAAAAGGCCCCGGCTCTCACGAGCCGGGGCCTTTTCGTTAGGTTCGATCCTCCCGAAGGAGCGGCCGATTACTCGGCCGCCGCCGGGGGCAGTTCGCTGAGTTCGGCGGCGTTGGCCGCGTTCTCGGAGGAGCGCTGCTGCAGGATCAGGCTGTCGCGGCGGCGCGCGATGGAGCGGATGTCCGCCGCGAGCGAGCCGGTGCCGGCCGGGATGAGCGAGCCGACGATGACGTTCTCCTTGAGGCCTTCCAGGGTGTCGACCTTGCCGTTGACCGCCGCCTCGGTGAGGACGCGGGTGGTCTCCTGGAACGAGGCCGCCGAGATGAACGACTTCGTCTGCAGCGACGCCTTGGTGATGCCGAGCAGGACGGGCACGCCCTGGATCGGCTTCTTGCCCTCGGCGAGCAGCTTCTCGTTGAAGTCGGCCAGTTCCGTGCGGTCGATCTGGTCGCCCGTGAGGATGTCCGAATCGCCGCCGTCGGTGATCTCGACCTTCTGCAGCATCTGGCGAACGATCACCTCGATGTGCTTGTCGTTGATCGACACGCCCTGCAGTCGGTAGACCTCCTGGATCTCGTTGACGAGGTAAGCGGCGAGCTCCTCCACGCCCTTGATCGCCAGGATGTCGTGCGGCGCCGGGTTGCCGTCGACGATGTAGTCGCCGAGCTCGACCACGTCCCCGTCCTGAAGGTGGATGTGCTTGCCCTTCGGGATCAGGTACTCGACCGGATCGGATCCGTCATGCGGCGTCAGCGTGAGCCGGCGCTTGTTCTTGTAGTCGCGGCCGAAGGCGATCGAGCCGGACTTTTCGGCGATGATCGCCGCATCCTTCGGGCGACGCGCCTCGAACAGCTCCGCCACCCGCGGCAGACCGCCGGTGATGTCGCGGGTCTTGGCCGAGTCGGTCGAGACGCGGGCGAGCACGTCGCCAGCCTTCACCTTCGCGCCGGGATCGAGGCCGATGATGGCATCGACGGGCAGGAAGTAGCGGGCATCCGAGCCGCGCGGCAGCTTGATCGGCTTGCCGTCGCGGTCGAGCACGAGCATCGCCGGCTTGAGGTCGGACGTGCGCGAGGAACCGCGCCAGTCGATGACCACGCGCTTGGCGATACCGGTCGACTCGTCGGTGGTCTCGGTGATGGACTGGCCATCGTAGAGATCCTCGTAGCCGACGATGCCGTCCACCTCGGCCACGATCGGACGGGTGTAGGGATCCCATTCGGCGATCCGCTGGCCGCGCTTGATCGTGTCGCCCTCGTCGACCCGCACCTTGGCGCCGTATTGCAGGCGGTGGACCGCCCGCTCGGCGCCGTCGGGGCCGACGATCACTACCGCGACCGAGCGGCCGGTGGCGATGAGGTCGCCGTCCGAGTTCTTGGCGAGCGCCCGGTTGCGGATCTTGATCGTGCCCTCGAAGCTCGATTCGACGAAGGACGAATCCGCGATCTGCGCCGCGCCGCCGATGTGGAAGGTGCGCATGGTGAGCTGGGTGCCCGGCTCGCCGATCGACTGCGCCGCGATGACGCCGACGGCCTCGCCCATGTTGACGGGCGTGCCGCGGGCGAGATCGCGCCCGTAGCAGGTGGCGCAGACGCCGCTCTTGGTCTGGCAGACCAGCACCGAGCGGATCTTCACCTCCTGGATGCCCGCGGCGGCGATGGCCGGCAGGTGCTTCTCCTCGATCGTCTCGTTCGTCTTGACGATGACGCTGCCGTCCTGCGCGATCAGATCCTCGGCCGTGGCGCGGCCCAGGATGCGGATGGCGAGGGGGGCGACGACCTGGCCGGCATCGATGATGGCGCGCATCTTGATGCCGTTGGTGGTGCCGCAATCGACTTCGCGGATGACGGCGTCCTGCGCCACGTCCACGAGGCGGCGGGTGAGGTAACCCGAGTTCGCGGTCTTCAGCGCCGTGTCCGCGAGGCCCTTGCGGGCGCCGTGGGTGGAGTTGAAGTACTCGAGAACGTCGAGGCCTTCCTTGAAGTTCGAGATGATCGGGGTCTCGATGATCTCGCCCGAGGGCTTGGCCATGAGGCCGCGCATCGCCGCGAGCTGCTTCATCTGCGCGGGCGAGCCACGGGCGCCCGAGTGGCTCATCATGTAGATCGAGTTGACCTGCTTGTCCGCGCCCTTCTCGTCCTTACGGACGGCGGAGATGCGGCCCATCATCTCGGCGGCGAGCTTGTCCGAGCACTTGGCCCAGGCATCGACCACCTTGTTGTACTTCTCACCCTGGGTGATCAGGCCGTCGTTGTACTGCTGCTCGTAGTCCTTCACCAGCGTGCGGGTGTCGTCCACGATCTGCCACTTGTTCTCCGGCACGACCATGTCGTCCTTGCCGAACGAGATGCCGGCGCGGAAGGCGTGGCTGAAGCCGAGCGCCATGATGCGGTCGCAGAAGATCACCGACTCCTTCTGACCGCAATGGCGGTAGACGGTGTCGATCATCGCCGAGATTTCCTTCTTGGTCATCAGCTTGTTGACGACGTCGAAGGGCACCTTCGGGTGCATCGGCAGCACGCCGGACAGGATCACGCGGCCCGGCGTGGTGTCGTAGATGCGGGAGACCGGCTCGCCGTCCGGCCCGAGGCCGCGCCAGCGCCACTTGATCTTGGAGTGCAGCGAGACGGTCTTGGCCGCGAGCGCATGCTCGAGCTGACCGATATCGCCGAACACGCCCTGCATCGGGTTGGTCTTGTCGTCGGGAATATGCGCGCCGACCGCGCCGTCGGCGACGATCGACAGGTAGTAGAGGCCGAGCACGATGTCCTGCGACGGCACGATGATCGGCTGACCGTTGGCCGGGTGCAGGATGTTGTTGGTCGACATCATCAGGACGCGCGCTTCCAACTGAGCCTCGAGGCTCAGGGGCACGTGCACGGCCATCTGGTCGCCGTCGAAGTCGGCGTTGAACGCAGCGCAGACCAGCGGGTGCAGCTGGATCGCCTTGCCCTCGATCAGCTTCGGCTCGAAGGCCTGGATGCCGAGGCGGTGGAGCGTCGGCGCGCGGTTCAGCATCACCGGGTGCTCGCGGATCACCTCATCGAGGATGTCCCAAACCTCCGGCTTTTCCTTCTCCACGAGCTTCTTGGCCTGCTTGACGGTGGCCGAGAAACCCTTGGCGTCGAGGCGCGCGTAGATGAACGGCTTGAACAGCTCCAAGGCCATCTTCTTCGGCAGGCCGCACTGGTGCAGCTTCAGCTCCGGGCCGACCACGATGACCGAGCGGCCCGAGTAGTCGACGCGCTTGCCGAGCAGGTTCTGGCGGAAGCGGCCCTGCTTGCCCTTCAGCATGTCGGCGAGCGACTTCAGCGGACGCTTGTTGGCACCCGTGATGACGCGGCCGCGGCGACCGTTGTCGAACAGCGCATCGACCGCTTCCTGAAGCATGCGCTTCTCGTTGCGGATGATGATGTCCGGCGCGCGCAGCTCGATCAGCCGCTTGAGGCGGTTGTTGCGGTTGATGACGCGGCGATACAGGTCGTTGAGGTCGGAGGTGGCGAAGCGGCCGCCGTCGAGCGGGACCAGCGGGCGCAGGTCCGGCGGGATCACCGGCACGACCGTCAGGATCATCCACTCGGGCCGGTTGCCCGACATCTGGAACGCCTCGATGATTTTGAGGCGCTTCATCAGCTTCTTGGGCTTCAGCTCGGAGGTCGTCGTCGCGATCTCCTCCTTGAGCGAGGCCGCGATGCCCTCGAGATCGAGCTCCATCAGGATGCGCCGGATCGCCTCGGCGCCGATCATCGCCGTGAAGCTGTCCTCGCCGTATTCCTCCTGCGCGCGCAGGTACTCTTCCTCCGAGAGGAGCTGACGCTCCTTGAGGGGCGTGAGGCCCGGCTCGATGACGACGTAGGACTCGAAGTAGAGGATCCGCTCGAGGTCCTTGAGGGCCATGTCGAGCAGGAGGCCGATGCGGGAGGGCAGCGACTTCAGGAACCAGATGTGGGCGACGGGGGCGGCCAGCTCGATATGACCCATGCGGTCGCGCCGGACGCGCGCGAGGGTGACCTCGACGCCGCACTTCTCGCAGATGACGCCCTTGTACTTCATGCGCTTGTACTTGCCGCACAAGCACTCGTAATCCTTGATCGGCCCGAAGATGCGCGCGCAGAACAGGCCGTCGCGCTCGGGCTTGAAGGTGCGGTAGTTGATCGTCTCGGGCTTCTTGATCTCACCGTAGGACCACGAGAGGATCTTTTCCGGCGACGAGATCGAGATCTTGATCTGGTCGAAGCTTTGCGGCTGAGCCTGCTGGTTGAAAAGGTTCATGACCTCTTGGTTCATGATCCGCTCCTTGCTCGCACGACGCCCCGCGCCTGGGCTGCCGTGACTGAAATCTTCTGATGCGCCGCGCCTTCGCGGGCACCGCCGGCCGTCCTTGGGAGGCCCTGCCCCTCCCGGCTCGACCGCGGCGGCTCATCGCCGCCGCGGGAGGTGTCGTTCGCCTTACTCGGCCGCCTCGGCCGGCGGCTCGATCTGGTCGTTGTTGGCGTTCTGCTTCGAGGAGGTGAGCTCGACGTTGAGGCCGAGCGAGCGCATCTCCTTGACCAGCACGTTGAACGACTCGGGGATACCCGCCTCGAAGGTGTCGTCGCCGCGCACGATCGCCTCATAGACCTTGGTGCGGCCGGCCACGTCGTCCGACTTCACCGTGAGCATCTCCTGCAGCGTGTAGGCCGCGCCGTAGGCCTCCAGCGCCCAGACCTCCATCTCGCCGAAGCGCTGGCCGCCGAACTGCGCCTTGCCGCCCAGCGGCTGCTGAGTGACGAGCGAGTAGGGGCCGATCGAGCGGGCGTGGATCTTGTCGTCCACGAGGTGGTGGAGCTTCAGCATGTAGATGTAGCCCATGGTGACCTTGCGGTCGAAGGGCTCGCCGGTGCGCCCGTCGTAGAGCGTCGACTGCGCCGAGCGGTCGAGCCCGGCCATCTCCAGCATCGTCTCGATGTCGGCTTCCTTGGCGCCGTTGAACACCGGGGTCGCCATCGGCACGCCGCGCCGCACGTTGTTGCCGGCCTCCGCCAGATCCTCGTCCGACAGGCCTTCCAGCTCCGCCGGGGAGTAGATCGCCTGCATCTCCTCCTTCAGCGGACCGATGTCCTGCGTCTTCAGATAGGCATCGACCGCCTTGGACACCTTGCGCCCTAAGCCCGCAGCCGCCCAGCCGAGGTGGGTCTCGAGGATCTGGCCGACGTTCATGCGCGAGGGCACGCCGAGCGGGTTGAGCACGATGTCGGCATGCGTGCCGTCCTCGAGGAACGGCATGTCCTCGATCGGCACGATGCGCGACACCACGCCCTTGTTGCCGTGGCGGCCGGCCATCTTGTCGCCGGGCTGGATCTTGCGCTTCACCGCCACGAAGACCTTGACCATCTTCATGACGCCGGGGGGCAGCTCGTCGCCGCGCTGCAGCTTCTCGACCTTGTCGAGGAAGCGCTGCTCGAGGCGCTTCTTCGACTCGTCGTACTGCTTCTGCATCGCCTCGATTTCCGTCATCAGACGGTCCTCGACGACGGCGAACTGCCACCATTGCGAGCGCGGATACTCGTTGATGATCTCCCGCGTCAGGGTGGTGTCCTTGCGGAAGCCCTTCGGGCCGGCGATCGGCGACTGGCCGATCAGGACGTCGGCGAGACGCGCATAGGTGTTGCGGTCAAGGATGGTCTGCTCGTCGTCGCGGTCCTTGGCGAGACGCTCGATCTCCTCGCGCTCGATGGCCTGGGCGCGCTCGTCCTTGTCGACGCCGTGGCGGTTGAACACCCGCACCTCGACGATCGTGCCGGTGACGCCCGGCGGCACCCGCAGCGAGGTGTCGCGCACGTCCGAGGCCTTCTCGCCGAAGATGGCGCGGAGCAGCTTCTCCTCCGGCGTCATCGGGCTCTCGCCCTTCGGCGTGATCTTGCCGACCAGGATGTCGCCCGCGTGGACCTCGGCGCCGATATAGACGATGCCGGCTTCGTCGAGGTTCTTGAGCGCCTCTTCCGAGACGTTCGGGATGTCGCGGGTGATCTCCTCCGGACCCAGCTTGGTGTCGCGGGCCATCACCTCGAATTCCTCGATGTGGATCGAGGTGAACACGTCATCCTTCACGATCCGCTCGGAGAGCAGGATCGAATCCTCGAAGTTGTAGCCGTTCCACGGCATGAACGCGACGAGCACGTTGCGGCCGAGCGCGAGCTCGCCGAACTCGGTCGAGGGACCGTCGGCGATGATCTCGCCCTTCTTCACCTGCTCGCCGACGCGCACCAGCGGCTTCTGCGTGATGCAGGTCGACTGGTTGGAGCGCTGGAACTTCTGCAGGCGGTAGATGTCGACGCCGGGCTTGGTCGGGTCGGTCTCCTCGTTGGCGCGGATGACGATACGGGTGGCGTCCACCTGATCGATGATGCCCGAGCGGCGCGCCGCGATGGCGGCACCCGAATCGCGGGCGACCACGGCTTCCATGCCGGTGCCGACGAAGGGCGCATCGGCGCGAACCAGCGGCACCGCCTGGCGCTGCATGTTCGAGCCCATCAGCGCGCGGTTGGCGTCGTCGTTCTCAAGGAACGGGATCAGCGCCGCGGCGACCGAGACGAGCTGCTTGGGCGACACGTCCATGAGATCGACGCGCTCGGGGCCGACGACGATCACTTCACCGGCGCGGCGGCAGACCACGAGTTCCTCGGTGAGGCGCTTGTCGGCGTCCATCTGCGCGTTGGCCTGGGCGACGTAGTACTTCGCCTCCTCCATCGCAGAGAGGTACGACACCTCGTTGGTGACGACGCCGTCCTTCACCTTGCGGAACGGCGTCTCGATGAAGCCGTACTTGTTCACGCGGGCGAAGGTCGCGAGCGAGTTGATCAGACCGATGTTCGGGCCTTCCGGCGTCTCGATCGGGCAGATGCGGCCATAATGCGTCGGGTGCACGTCGCGCACCTCGAAGCCGGCGCGCTCGCGGGTCAGACCGCCCGGGCCGAGCGCCGACAGGCGGCGCTTGTGCGTCACCTCGGAGAGCGGATTGGTCTGGTCCATGAACTGCGACAGCTGCGACGAGCCGAAGAACTCGCGCACGGCCGCGGCGGCCGGCTTCGCGTTGATCAGGTCCTGCGGCATCACCGTGTCGATATCGACCGACGACATGCGCTCCTTGATGGCGCGCTCCATGCGCAGGAGGCCCAGGCGGTACTGGTTCTCCATCAGCTCGCCGACCGAGCGGACGCGGCGGTTGCCGAGGTGATCGATGTCGTCGATCTCGCCCTTGCCGTCGCGCAGGTCCACCAGCGCCTTGACGACCGCCAGCATGTCCTCCTTGCGGAGCGTGCGCACGGTGTCGGCGGCGTCGAGGTCGAGGCGCATGTTCATCTTCACGCGGCCGACCGCCGAGAGGTCGTAGCGCTCGGCGTCGAAGAACAGCGAGTGGAACATCGCCTCGGCCGTGTCGAGGGTCGGCGGCTCGCCCGGGCGCATGACCCGGTAGATGTCGAACAGCGCGCCCTCGCGGCCGGAATTCTTGTCCACGGCCAGGGTGTTGCGGATGTAGGGGCCGACATTGACGTGGTCGATGTCGAGCACCGGCAGCTCGGTGACGCCGACATCGTCGAGCGCCTTGAGCAGCTTCTCGGAGATCTCGTCGCCGGCCTCGGCCCAGATCTCGCCCGTCTTCATGTTGACGAGGTCCTCGGCGATGTACTGCCCGACGAGGTCCTCGTCGGTCGCCTTGAGGAACTTGGTGCCCTTCTCGCCGATGAGGCGGGCGTTGCGGGCGTTGAGCTTCTTGCCGGCCTCCAGCACCACCTCGCCGGAATCGGCGTCGATGAGATCGACCGAGGCCTTGAAGCCCTTCAGCCGCTCGGCATCGAACGGCACGCGCCAGTCGGCGCCGTCGCGGACGTATTCCACGCGGTTGTAGAAGGTCGAGAGGATCTCCTCGCCGTCGAGGCCCAGCGCGAACAGCAGCGAGGTGACCGGCAGCTTGCGCTTGCGGTCGATGCGCACGTGCACGATGTCCTTGGCGTCGAACTCGACGTCGAGCCAGGAGCCGCGATACGGGATGATGCGGGCGGCGAACAGCAGCTTGCCCGAAGAGTGCGTCTTGCCCTTGTCGTGGTCGAAGAACACGCCCGGCGAGCGGTGCATCTGCGAGACGATGACGCGCTCGGTGCCGTTGACGATGAAGGTGCCGTTGTCCGTCATGAGCGGCATGTCGCCCATGTAGACATCCTGCTCCTTGATGTCCTTGACGGACTTGGCGCCGGTATCCGGGTCCACGTCGAACACGATCAGGCGCAGCGTCACCTTGAGCGGGGCCGCGAAGGTGATGCCGCGCTGGCGGCACTCGTCGACGTCGTATTTCGGCTGCTCGAAGGTGTAGCGGACGAATTCGAGCAGAGCGGTCGAGGCGAAGTCGGAGATCGGGAAGACCGACTTGAAGACGCTCTGCAGGCCCTCGTCGCCGCGCCCGCCCTCCGGCTCGTCCACCATCAGGAACTGGTCGTAGGACGCCTTCTGAACCTCGATGAGGTTCGGCATCTCGGCGACTTCCCGGATCTTGCCGAAGAACTTGCGAATGCGCTTGCGACCGACCAGCGTGTTGGCCATGAGACCTCGCTCCACCATTCCCGCGTCCTGGTTGCCCGGGGAAGGCGTCTCGCCTCCCGCGCCGGGCCGGCAGACGCGTCCCGCCGGACCGCCTGCCCCGTATCAAAAATTCCCGCCCTCGCTGCGGACCTGATCCGGGGTCCGCCGGTCGCCTGAATTCCAGCTTGCGCCAGAAGCGACCTTAGCCCGCGGGCGAGGCACCCGCGGGCTCCGGTCACGGAAGGCTCGAAAGAACCGTCCGTGCGGTGATGGGCCGGAGGCGGCCCATCGTGGACTTACTTGAGCTCGACCTTGGCGCCGGCCTTCTCGAGCTGGGCCTTGAGCTTCTCGGCCTCTTCCTTGGTCGCGCCTTCCTTGACGGGCTTGGGCGCGCCCTCGACGAGGTCCTTGGCTTCCTTGAGGCCGAGGCCGGTGATCGCGCGGACCTCCTTGATGACCTCGATCTTCTTGTCGCCGGCCGAGGCCAGGACGACGGTGAACTCGGTCTGCTCCTCGGCGGCCGGGGCAGCGGCGCCACCAGCGGCCGGGCCGGCAACGGCGACGGCGGCAGCGGCGGAGACGCCCCACTTCTCCTCGAGGAGCTTGGCGAGCTCGGCGGCCTCGAGAACGGTCAGCGAGGAGAGGTCCTCGACGATCTTGGCGAGATCAGCCATGTGCGTATTCCTTCAGGTATATCGGTTCGAACGGATGGTTTTGCGAGGGGGAGAAACGGCTCAGGCCGCCTCGTCCTTCTTGGCATAGGCCCCGAACACGCGGGCGAGCTTGGCCGCCGGCGCGTTGACGACCTGGGCGATCTTGGTCGCGGGAGCCTGGATGAGGCCCACGAGCTTGCCGCGCAGTTCGTCGAGGGACGGCAGGGTGGCCAGAGCCTTCACGCCGTCGGGGTTCAGGGCAGTCGTTCCCATGGCGCCGCCGAGAATCACGAGCTTGTCGTTCGTCTTGGCGAAGTCCACCGCAACCTTGGCGGCCGCGACCGGATCGCTCGAATAGGCGAGCAGGGTCGGGCCCTTCAGGAGGGGCTTGATGGAGGCGACGTCCGTGCCATCGAGAGCGATGCTGGCGAGCCGGTTCTTGGCGACCTTCACGGTGGCGCCGGCCTGCTTCATCTGCGCGCGCAGCTTCTGCATGTCGGCGACCGTGAGGCCCTTGTAGTGGGCCACGACGACGACGGCGTTCGTGGTGAACACGCCGTTGAGCGTCGAGACGAGATCAGCTTTAGCTGTCCTGTCCACTGGTGCTCTCTCCGGTTGGCGGAACCTGGAGCGGGTCCGCCGGTTGCACATGCCGCCCGGAACGGATCTGGCGCGAAGCCGGATCCGTCGGGCGACGTCTCACGGCCCTGTCCCCTTGAAGCGCCGAGCGGCCCCTCGCAGGTGAGATTGGTTCAAACCGAGGCCTCTCCGTTGCGCTGTCGCGCCCCGGCGAGGGTCTAGAAGTTCGGTCTTCCCCGTCTGTGCAGGCTGTCGCCGATTAAGCCGGTCGCCCGGCGCCTGCAGTCTCGGACAGGACATGGCCGGACGAAGGCTCCGCGGCAGAGATGCCCCGAAGACCCTTCCGGCCATCGCCGCCCGGTTGCCCGAGCGGCATCTCGAATGGAAACCGACCGATCGGTCGATCCCTTATCCATGGGTGAATCTGTGGAGCGCGGTCTATAGCGGCGTGCAAGCTCCCTGCCAAGTCCCGCCCCGCGACTTTTCCGTCGCAGGCAAGCGGGATCGGCGAGCGCGGCCGGGGCGCCTTGCGACGCTGCGGCATTGCCGCGCTTTTCCTGAAGGCCTGCCGAAGACTACGCTGCCCCGATGACGCCCGCCACCGTCGCCATCGTCATCGCTACGCCCAGGGGCCTGCGCCACCTCGCAAGCTCCTCCGAGCGCGCCGCGGCGGGCCCGGCGGAAGACGTGCTGCGCGGCCTCGGGGCTGCGGTGCGGAGCGCGAGTTTCTGGGTCCAATGCGCCGACCCGGCCGCGCAGGCGCGGCTGACGAGCTATTTGTGGGACGTGAAGGCGGAAATTCTGGCGGAGCCCACGGAGTAGAGCGCCGATCCATCTCTCCTCCGCGGGCGAGGGTCGGGAGAAGGGAGCGATGCTTCCGGCGAATTCTCTGTCGACGGCGGTCAAGCGGAGCCGTGGTTCCCTTCTTCCGTCCGCTCCGCTGACACCCTCCCCCGCAGAGGGGGGAGGGTTATTCTCGTCAGCCCCTCACGCCGCCTCGCGCTCCGGGGTGAGCCGGCGCCGGGCGTTCTCCCACCAGCTGCGTTGGCGGGCGGCCTCCTGCTCGGCGGCCTTGGCCGCGTAGAACGAGGCGTTGTGCTCGCCGCGCAGCGCCTCGCGGGTGAAGCGGATCAGGTGGTGGGCGACGAAGCCCATGTTGAACACTGCCTCGATCTGGCCCTTGCGGAGGGCATGGCCCGCCGCCCGCCAGAACGGCTTGCGGTAATCCGAGAAGATCCCGACCCGGGTGATGATGTTGAAGCCGAGGATCAGGCCACGGCGCAGGTTGGTGAAGGTGAGCTTGCCCGCCGTCGGCGTGACGATTCGGTTGCCGTAGGTCACGTCGCACTGGTGCTTGAAGCGCTCGAACAGGTTTTCCGGCCCGTAGGCGTGGGCGATGGCCCGGCGCCAGCTCGCCACCACGGTGTCGTGCGGGCGCTTGAACAGCACGTTCGATTCGAGGCTGGCGTCGTGCAGCAACCGGCCCTCACGCTCCAGCCGGTCCCAGAGCGGCGTCTTGGGCAGCGCCTGCAGCAGGTTGATCGTCAGCACCGGGATCGCCGACTTGTCGATGAAGTCGATCAGGTTCTGCTCCGACTTGTCGGTGTCGGAATCGAGCCCGAGGATGATGCCCGAGGTCACCTCCAGGCCGTAGGAGTTCAGCGTCGCGATCGCCTCGTACATCGGCACGGCGGCGTTGTGGGTCTTGTCGATGCCCTTGAGCGCGTCCGCCTCCGGCGTCTCGATGCCGACGAACACGGTCATGAAGTTGGCCTGCCGCATCAGCTCGAGGATCTCGGGCTGCTTGGCCATGTTCAGCGTCGCCTCGCAGGCGAACTGGAGCGGGTAGTTGTTCTTCTTCTGCCATTCGACGAGGTGCGGCAGCATCTCGCGGGTCGCCTTGCGGTTGGCGATGAAGTTGTCGTCGACGAAGTAGACCACCGCCGGGTGCCCCGGCTGGCTGATGATGGCGTCGAGCTCGGCGCACATCTGCTCCGGCGACTTCAGCCGCGGCTGGCGGCCGTAGAGCTGCGGGATGTCGCAGAACTCGCAGCGGTAGGGGCAGCCCGAGGAGAACTGGAGCGACCCGATCAGGTAGCGCTTGAGCGGCACCGCCCCATAGGCGGGGGCCGGGAACTCGGAGAGCGCGAGCCGGTCCTTGGTGTCGAGCACGATTTGGGCGTCGGGCCGGGTGAGGTCGCGGTCCAGAATCTCGATCAGGCGGTCGGTGGCGTCGCCGATCTCGCCGACATGGAGATAGTCGAAATCCGGATATTTTTCCGGGGCGCCGGAGACCGAGGGTCCGCCGAGCACCGCGACCTTGCCGGCGGCGTGCGCGCGGCGGCCGATGTCGTGGATCTGCCCCTCTTGGATGTGCATGCCGGAGACGAACACCGCGTCGGCCCAGGCGAACTCTTCCGCCGAGGCCGGCTTGATGTTCTCATCGACGAAGCGGCACTCCCAGGTCTCGGGCATGTAGGCCGCGATGACGAGGAGACCCTGGGGCGGCATGAACGCCTTCACGCCGCCCATCAAAGGATAGGCGTGTGAGAACGTCCCGAAGGACGGCGTATAGGCGGGGAAGACGCAGAGAATGCGCCGGCGGGACGAGATGGGAAGGGTGCAACGCATGGCGGCTTATCTAGCACAGCCGCGGGCGTTGGCCTCCCCCTTCCGCGTCACGTTGCGGTGCGACGCGATGCACCCAGGAACGCGATGGGTGGGGCGGCCTCGCGCTCCAGCGGCACGTCGATGATGCAGCGCAGGCCGTCGGGGGCGAAGTCGAGGCGCACGTCGCCGTCGAGTTCGCGGGCGATGCCGCCGGTGATGAGGCGGCTGCCGAAGCCCCGGCGCCGGGGCTGGGATACGGGCGGACCGCCGGTCTCGCGCCATTCAATATGCAGGCGCTCCCGGCCCGACTCGCCCCGGCTCACCCGCCACGCGACGCTGACGCGGCCCGCCTCGGTCGAGAGCGCGCCGTACTTGGCCGCGTTGGTGGTGAGTTCGTGCGCGGTCATGCCGAGCGCCAGCACGTAGCGCGGCGGCAATTCCAGCTCTTCGCCGGTGAGCGTCACATGGTCCGCGCCCGACCGATAGGGCGACAACTCGTTCTCCAGCACCTGCCGCAGGGGCGCGCGGGTCCAATCGCGGCGCGTCAGCAGATCGTGGGTCTTGGACAGCGCCAGAATGCGGTTTTCGAGCTGCACCACCTGCTCCTCGCCCCCGCGCGACTGGCGGGCGAGCGACTGCACGGTGGCGAGCGTGTTCTTCACCCGGTGGTTCAGTTCGTGCAGCATGGTGATCTGCTGCTCCTGCAACGCCCGGCTCTTCGCGAGTTCGGCCTTCAGGCTCTCCTCGTGGTGCTGGAGGTCGGCGGCCATCCGGTCGAAGGCCCGGCCGAGCTTTCCGAATTCCGAGGGGCCGGTCAGCCCCGATCGGACGCTTAGATCGCCCGCGCTCCAGGCGCCGGCCGCGTCGAGGAGTTGGCGCACGGGGCGGCGGATGAAGCGGCGCCCGCCCCAGAGCGCGGCCAGCACCGCGATCAGGGTGCCGAGGGCGATCAGCACCGCGCCGCGCTTCGTCGCCGCGTCGATGTCGGCGAAGGCGAGTTCGCGGCTCAGGCCCACCACGACGGTGAGGCCGTCCAGCGCCCCGTCCGGCCGCACCAGGCCGGTGATGCGCCGGTCCCCGAGCAGGCCTTGAAGCTCCCACACCCCGCCGCCGGCGGCGGCGCGTTCGAGGCCGTCCGCGAAAGCCTTGGGCACGGCGCGCCCGAGCCAGGTCTCCGTATCGGGCAAGCGCACCAGCACGATGCCGTTGTGGTCGGTCACCGTGACGGTCGCGTCGCGCGGCAGTCCGGCCGTGCCGAGCCGGCGCCCGAGCCAGTCGGGGTCGAAGCCGAGGGCGATCAGGCCGACGATGTCGTCCGAGGGGTCCCGCAGCGGATGGGCGAACTGGATCGTCGGCAGACCGGTGCCACGGCTGATGACGTATTCGCCGACCGCCGAACGGCCGGTCGCCATCACGCGCTTGAAGTAGGCGCGATCGGCCAGCGAGTAGGCGCCGGGCGCCGCGCCGCGGCTGTTGCAGACGAGGTTGCCCTCGCGGTCGGTCACGACGATGATCCGCGAGCCGGAGATCCGCCCGGCGACCGCACGCAGGAAGGGCGTGCAGGCGGCGGCCTCCCGGTTCCGGATCACGGGTTCCTCGGCCAGGATGTCGAGGGTCTGGCGGGCGCCGTCGGCGAAGTCGGCGAGGTCGGCGGCGACAGCCTGCGCGCCGCGCAAAGCCGCCGCCCGCACGGCGTCGGAGCGGGATTCCCGCAGGGCCTGCTCGTTGTAGACCTGCACGGCGACCGCGGGCGCGAGCGCCAGCAGCACGAGCAGAAGGATGCGCCCCGTAAGGGTCACGGTGCCGGCCCTCCGGCAGGCGGCATCCCGCGCATCTCGGCCCCTCCCATATCCGGTCTCTCCGCCGGTCGTCCGGCGACCGTCCCGGTTGCGGGCCGATGCCCGAAGCGGGCGTGGCCCGCCGCCATGGGTTATCAAATCATGGGATCGGGGCAACCGCAGGGCTCGGTCAAAAGGAAGAGGGCGCCCGGCCTTGCGGCCGGACGCCCTCGTTCAAAGGACCCGTGAGACGGATCGATCAGGCGGTGAGCACCGTCGAGGGCTCGACCTTCACGCCCGGGCCCATCGTCGAGGTGACGGCGATGCGCTGGATGTAGGTGCCCTTGGCGCCGGTGGGCTTCGCCTTGGCGACCGCATCGGCGAAGGCCTTGATGTTCTCGACGAGCTTCTGCTCGTCGAAGGACACCTTGCCGACGCCAGCGTGGATGATGCCGGCCTTCTCGACGCGGAACTCCACCGCGCCGCCCTTGGCGGCGGCGACGGCGCCCTTCACGTCCATGGTGACGGTGCCGACCTTCGGGTTCGGCATCAGGCCGCGCGGGCCCAGCACCTTACCGAGACGGCCGACGAGCGGCATCAGGTCCGGGGTCGCGATGCAGCGGTCGAACTCGATCTTGCCGCTCTGGACGATCTCGAGGAGATCCTCGGCGCCGACGATGTCGGCACCGGCCGCCTTGGCGTCGTCCGCCTTGGCGCCGCGGGCGAAGACCGCCACGCGGACCGTACGGCCGGAGCCGTTCGGCAGGTTGCAGACGCCGCGGACCATCTGGTCGGCGTGGCGCGGATCGACGCCGAGATTCATCGAGATCTCGACGGTCTCGTCGAACTTGGCGTTGGCCTTGGCCTTCACCAGCTTGATCGCCTCGTCGATGGCGTAGAGCTTGGCCGGCTCGATGCCCTCGCGGGCGGAGCGGATGCGCTTTCCTTCGCGTGCCATATCGCCCTCCCCTTACGCGACGACTTCGAGACCCATGGCCCGCGCGGAGCCACGGATCATCGCGACCGCCGAATCGACGTTGTCGCAGTTGAGGTCGGGCATCTTCTTCTCGGCGATCTCACGAAGCTGAGCCTCGGTGATCTTGCCGACGGTCGGGCCCTTGCCGGGGGTCTTGGAGCCGGAGGCCGGCTTCTTGCCGAGCTTCAGGCCCACCGCCTTCTTGAGGAAGTAGGTGACCGGCGGCTGCTTCATCTCGAAGGTGAAGGAACGGTCCTGATACGCGGTGATGATCACCGGGATCGGGGTGCCCTTCTCCATCTGCGCGGTCTTCGCATTGAAGGCCTTGCAGAATTCCATGATGTTGAGGCCGCGCTGACCGAGCGCGGGGCCGATCGGCGGCGACGGGTTGGCGGCGCCGGCCGGGACCTGAAGCTTCACGTAGCCCGTGATCTTCTTCGCCATGGGACTGCTCCCAAAGTGTGCGCGTCCCCGCGCTGCCTAGGCACGGTCGGACGGGCGGTTGCAGGTCGCGGTGCGATCCGTGGATCCCGGAGGCGAAGCCGGGCGGATCTCCCGCGGATGACGACGGGCCGAACGGCGCCGCCGATTTTTTCGGCCGGCGCGAAGCGCGAGCCGAAAATCAGGATGAGATCAAGTCAGGACCGACTCACCTCGAAAGTCGAAAAATCAGGCCTTCTCGACCTGCCCGTATTCCAGCTCGACCGGGGTGGCGCGGCCGAAGATCGAGACCGCGACCTTGAGGCGGGAGCGGGCCTCGTCGATCTCCTCCACCGTGCCGTTGAAGGAGGCGAAGGGACCGTCGGCGACGCGCACCGTCTCGCCGATCTCGAAGGAGACGGTGTGCTTGGGGCGCTCCACGCCCTCCTGCACCTGCCCCTTGATCCGCTCGGCCTCGGCGTCCGGGATCGGTACGGGCTTGGCCTTGTCGGCGCCCAGGAAGCCGGTGACCTTGGGGGTGTTCTTGATGAGGTGGTAGACCTCGTCGGTCAGGTCGCACTTCACCAGCACGTAGCCGGGGAAGAACTTGCGCTCCGCATCGACCTTGCGGCCGCGGCGCACTTCCGTGACCTTCTCGGTCGGGACCATGACCTCGTCGAACAGTTCGGTCAGCCCACGCTGGGCCGCCTGGTCCTTGATGGACTGGGCGACCTTGTTCTCGAAGTTCGAGTAGGCGTGGACGATGTACCAGCGCTTCGACACGGGTCTTCTCAACTCCTCGGCGTCCGGGGACGGCCGTAAAAATTCAGGCGGCCGAAAATCAGGCGCCGATGCCCAGGATCAGGCCGACGGCGATGCGCAGGACCTGATCGACGGCGACGAAGAACAGGCTCGCGACCACCACCATGATGAACACCATCACGGTGGTGATGGTGGTCTCCTTGCGGGTCGGCCACGTGACCTTGCGGGCCTCGTCGCGCACTTCGCCGAAGAACTGCGCCGGGCTCGTCCGCTTGGGGGCGGGGCGCGCGGGCGGCGTCGGGCGCTGGGGCGACGTGGAGGGGGCTCCACGGGCTGGCATGCGCGCCGCGTCGGCTTTCTTGGTCGCTTCGTTCGATGCCATGGCGCACTTGAGACGAAAAGGGATCCGGGAACCGCGTATCGCGGTGCGAGGACCTTCAAGGTCCGGCACCGACGGTCTCTGACGATCTCGGGATGAGCCCGCTCTAGCGCAAGAGATGCGGCTTGTCGATGGGCCGGACGTCGAGGCGGGAAGGAAGGTGGAGGCGCCCGTGGCAGGAGTGGAGGGACTCGAACCCCCAACCCCCGGTTTTGGAGACCGGTGCTCTGACCAGTTGAGCTACACTCCTACGGCGCGCGGGGCGCGGCTCGCGTCATGCCGTAACACGGGCGCCGACGCAAGAGATTTGCGAGGGGGATGCGCACCGGCGTGGTGCGGCCCTCGCGAGGCAGGGGGCCGATTCCCGGCGCCCTGCCCTGTTCGAAGCGGTTCCGGGCTCAGCCCGCGTCGCTGGCGCCCTCGCCCGCGAGCTGCGGGTTGCGGGTGGCCGGGCGCACGGGGCTGTCGGTCGTGGGGCGGCCTTCGAGCGCCTTCTGCACCAGCGGGTCGAGCCGGTCGCCGGCCTCCTCGGCATAGCCTTCGAGGTCGCGGCGCATCTTCGGCGTCCAGAAGGCGACGATGTGATTGTGCACGCCCGCCACCGCCTCGTCCTCCGGGTAGGACCGGAAGAACAGGGCGATCTGGTTGGCCATGCGCACCAGCTTGTCGTTGGGATTCGTCGCGCTCATCGCCCGCTCAAAGTGTCCGTGTGCTGAACTGATACCGCTCCGGTCCGAACCGGCAGGCCGGGCGCGGGCCGTGGCCCGCGCCCCAACTCCCAGGAAATCACTCCGCCGCTTCGGCGATGCGGGTGAGCGAGAAGTCCTCTTCGTAGAACTTCGCCTGCCAGTCGGAGGGCCGGTTGGTGCGCCGGACCTGCACCGCCGTCACCTTGTACTCGGGGCAGTTGGTGGCCCAGTCCGAGTAGTCGGTGGTGATGACGTTGGCGCCGGTCTTGGCGTGGTGGAAGGTCGTGTAGACGATCCCCGGCTGCATCCGGTCGGTCACCTTGGCCTTCAGGGCGATGTCGCCGGAGCGGCTCTCCAGGGCGACGAGATCGCCGTCGACGATGCCGCGCAGCTCCGCGTCGAAGGGATGGATCTCCAGCACGTCCTCCTCGTGCCAGCGCGAATTCTCGGTGCGCCGGGTCTGCGCGCCGACATTGTACTGGGAGAGGATGCGGCCGGTGGTGAGGATCAGCGGGAACTTGCCCGTGGTCCGCTCGTCGGTGGCGACGTACTCGGTGATCATGAAGCGGCCCTTGCCGCGCACGAACCGGTCGACGTGCATCATCGGGGTGCCGAGCGGCGCCTTCTCGTTGCACGGCCACTGGATCGAGCCCATCTCCTCCAGCTTGGCGTAGGAGACGCCCGCGAAGCTCGGGGTCAGCGCGGCGATCTCGTCCATGATCTCGGAGGGATGGGTGTACTCCATCTTGTAGCCGAGCGCGTTGGCGAGCAGCACCGTGCCCTCCCAGTCGCCGTAGCCGCCCATCGGGGCCATCACCTTGCGCACGCGGCTGATGCGGCGCTCGGCGTTGGTGAAGGTGCCGTCCTTCTCGAGGAAGGAGGCGCCCGGCAGGAAGACGTGGGCGTACTTGGCGGTCTCGTTCAGGAACAGGTCCTGGATCACGATGCACTCCATGGCCCTGAGGCCGGAGGTGACGTGATGGGTGTCGGGGTCGGACTGCGCGATGTCCTCGCCCTGGATGTACATGCCCTTGAAGGTGCCGGAGACGGCCTCGTCCAGCATGTTGGTGATGCGCAGGCCCGGCGCGTTGTCGAGCTTGGCCCCCCAGATCGCCTCGAAGCTCTCGCGGGTAGCGTCGTCCGAGACGTGGCGGTAACCCGGCAGCTCGTGCGGGAACGAGCCCATGTCGCAGGAGCCCTGCACGTTGTTCTGGCCGCGCAGCGGGTTCACGCCCGCGCCCACCATGCCGATATTGCCGGTGGCCATGGCGAGGTTGGCCATGCCCATGACCATGGTCGAGCCCTGGCTGTGCTCGGTGACGCCGAGACCGTAGTAGATCGCGGCGCGGCCGCCGGTGGCGTAGAGGCGGGCGGCCTCGCGGATCGCCTGCGGATCGACGCCGGTGATGGCCTGGGCGGCCTCGGGCGAGTTGCGCTCCTCGGCGATGAAGCGGGCCCAGGACTCGAACTCCGCCAGATCGCAGCGTTCGCGGACGTAGTCCTCGGCGATCAGACCCTCGGTCACGATGACGTGGGCGAAGGCGTTGACGAAGGCGACGTTGGAGCCGGGCTTGAGCGGAAGGTGGTAGTCCGCCTTCACGTGGGGCGACTTCACGAGGTCGATCTTGCGCGGGTCGGCGACGATGAGCTTGGCGCCCTCGCGGATGCGCTTCTTCATGCGCGAGCCGAAGACCGGGTGACCGTCGGTCGGGTTGGCGCCGATGACGAGGATCACGTCGGATTCCTCGACCGATTTGAAGTCCTGCGTGCCGGCCGAGGTGCCGAGCGTGGACATCAGGCCGTAGCCGGTCGGCGAGTGGCAGACGCGGGCGCAGGTGTCGACGTTGTTGTTGCCGAAGGCGGCGCGCACGAGCTTCTGGACGAGGTAGGCCTCCTCGTTGGTGCAGCGCGACGAGGTGATGCCGCCGACCGAGTCGCGGCCGTATTGGGCCTGGATGCGCTTGAACTCGCTGGCCGCGTGGTTGATCGCCTCCTCCCAGGAGACTTCGCGCCACGGATCCGTGATCTTCTCGCGGATCATCGGCTTGGTGATGCGGTCCTTGTGGGTGGCGTAGCCGTAGGCGAAGCGGCCCTTGACGCAGCTATGGCCTTCGTTGGCCTTGCCGCCCTTGTAGGGTACCATGCGGACGACCTTGTCGCCCTGCATCTCGGCCTTGAAGGCGCAGCCGACGCCGCAATAGGCGCAGGTCGTCACCGCCGAATGGTCGGGCTGGCCGTACTGGTGGACCGTCTTCTCCTGCAGGGTCGCGGTCGGGCAGGCCTGGACGCAGGCGCCGCAGGACACGCATTCGGACTGCATGAAGTTGGTCGGGCCCGCCGCCACGCGGCTGTCGAAGCCGCGGCCTTGAATCGTGAGCGCGAAGGTGCCCTGCGTCTCCTCGCAGGCGCGGACGCAGCGGTTGCAGACGATGCACTTCGACGGGTCGTAGGTGAAGTAGGGGTTCGACTCGTCCTTGGGCAGGTAGCGCTCGGAGGTCGGCCGGACGTGGTTGTCGCCCTCGTAGCCGTAGCGCACGTCGCGCAGGCCCACTTGGCCGGCGGTGTCCTGCAACTCGCAATCGCCGTTGGCCGCGCAGGTCAGGCAGTCGAGCGGGTGGTCGGAGATGTAGAGCTCCATCACGCCCTTGCGCAGGCGATGCAGCTTCTCGTTCTGGGTGTGCACGACCATGCCGTTCTCGGCCGGGGTGGTGCAGGAGGCCGGGGTGCCGCGGCGGCCCTCGATCTCGACGAGGCACATGCGGCAGGAGCCGAACGGCTCCAGCGAATCGGTGGCGCAGAGCTTCGGGATCTTGGTGCCCATCTGCATCGCGGCGGCCATCACCGAGGTGCCCGCCGGCACCGTCACGCTCTCGCCGTCGATGGTCAGCGTCACCGTCTGCTCGGAGAGCCGGATCGGCGTGCCGTAATCGATTTCCTTGATGAGGGTCATCGGTGGCCTCCTCACTCGGCCGCGACGGGCAGATCGCCCGTGCGCCGGAAGTCGTCGGGGAAGTTGGTGATCGCGCTCATGACGGGCATCGGCGTGAGGCCGCCCATGGCGCAGAGCGAACCGTCGGTCATGACCTCGCAGAGGTCCTCGACGAGCTTGAGGTTGGCCTCCGGGCGGATGCCGGCGATGACCTTGTCCATGGTCTCGACGCCGCGGGTCGCGCCGATGCGGCAGGGGGTGCACTTGCCGCAGGATTCGGTGGCGCAGAACTCGAAGGCGAAGCGGGCTTGCTTGGCCATGTCCACGGTGTCGTCGAACACCACGATGCCGCCATGGCCGACGAGGCCCTTCTTGGCCGCCATCGCCTCGTAATCGAGGGGCGTGTCGAGGAGTTCGTCGGGGAAGTAGGCGCCCAGCGGACCGCCGACCTGCACCGCGCGCACCGGACGGCCCGAGGCCGTGCCGCCGCCGAACTCCTCGATCACCTGACGGATGGTGATGCCGAAGGCGTACTCGATCAGGCCGCCGTGCCGGATGTTGCCGGCGAGCTGGATCGGCAGGGTGCCGAGCGAGCGGCCCATGCCGTAATCGGCATAGGCCTTGGCGCCGTGCTCGAGGATGTAGGGCACGGCCGTGAAGGTCATGACGTTGTTGACCAGCGTCGGCTTGCCGAGGAAACCCTTGAGCGCCGGGATCGGGGGCTTGGCCCGCACGATGCCGCGCTTGCCTTCCAGGCTCTCCAGCAGCGAGGTCTCCTCGCCGCAGATATAGGCGCCGGCCCCGAGGCGGACTTCGAGGTGGAAGGCCTTGCCGCTTCCCAGGATGTCGTCGCCGAGCACGCCGGCCTTGACGCCGTTGGCGATGGCCTCGCGCAGGGTCTTGAACGCCTGCGGGTATTCGGAACGGCAGTAGATGTAGCCCCGGGTCGCCCCCGTGGCGACCGCCGCGATGGTCATGCCCTCGATCAGGTTGAAGGGGTCGCCCTCCATCATGATGCGGTCGGCGAAGGTGCCGGAATCGCCCTCGTCGGCGTTGCAGACCACGTATTTCTGCTCGGACTTGGCGAGCATCACCGTGTTCCACTTGATGCCCGCCGGGAAGCCGGCGCCGCCGCGCCCGCGCAGGCCCGAGTCGCGCACCTCCCCGACGATGCCCTCGGCGTCGCGCTTCAGCGCGGCTTCGAGCCCGCGATAGCCGCCATGGGCCCGGTAATCCTCGACCGAGACCGGATCGACCACGCCGCAGCGGTGGAAGGTCAGCCGATGCTGCTTCGCCAGAAACGGAATTTCTTCCGGGTTTCCGAGGCGGAGCGCGTGTTCGCCGCCCTCGACGAAATTCGCATCGAGCAGGCCCTCGACATCGGCCGGGGTGACCGGGCCGTAGGCGATGCGGCCCTCAGCCGTGCCGACTTCGACCATCGGCTCCAGCCACAGCATCCCGCGGGTGCCGGTGCGGACGATGCGGACATCGAGGCCGCGGGCTTCCGCGCCCTTGAACAGGGCACGGGCGACGCGGTTGGCGCCGAGCCCGAGGGCGACGGCGTCCTGCGGGACGTAGATCGTGATGCTCACGCCCGGGTCTCCTTCAGCGCGGCGTCGAGGGAATCGGCGGTCAGCCGGGCGAGCGGCTCGTCGTCGATGAGGGCGGCCGGCGCGTTGGCGCACAGGCCGAGGCAGTAGACCGGCTCGACGGTTACGCCGTCGGCGCTGGTGCCGTGCCAGTCGCAGCCCATGCGGGAGAGGATCTCGCCGTGCAGCCGGTCGCAGCCCATCGCCTGGCAGGCCTCGGCCCGGCACAGCTTGACGTGGTGGCGACCGGCCGGGGGCTCGCGGCGGAAGTCGTGATAGAACGTCAGGCAGCCATGCACTTCGGCGCGCGAGAGGTTCAGCGCGTCGGCGATCATCGGCACGGCCTCGGCGTCGACGTAGCCGAAGGTCTCCTGGAGCGCGTGCAGAATCGGGAGCGTCGCGCCCTCGAGCGTTTGCAGCTCGGCGACGATTCCGGCCGCCCGCGTGGCGTTCCAAGGCTCAAGAGGGGCCATCGGTTTCCTGCCCAGATTGGTCTCGTTCTTGGAACCGATCCAACCAAGGCTGGCACTAAAGTTCAATCAAGCAGTCGCGTCGATCGACAAAACTTTTTGATCACGAGCGCTGGTTTGCATTGCAAAAGCATGGCAATGCAGGGCAAATTTTTTTTGATATCGGATCAAAAAGGTTTGCCGGGTCGGGGTCGGAACTTTCCTGCCAAGTTATTCGGATGGGGTGTTCGTCGTTCCCGAAGATACTGGGCACACTCGGCTTATGCTCTTTTCGGCCGATGATGAGGGTCGCTTATGCCATCGGCGCCGGTGGCGGTGACGGGGCTCGATCCACACCCATGAGCGGTGGACCATGCGCCGGTTTGCCTCCCGTGATCCGGCACTGCCATGCCAGGGGAGCAACCCTATCGGCAGGATCGTGCAGGTCTCCAAGGGCTTCCTTTAAGGGGATCGGGCCTCGTTTCTCCCGTCATTGCGCGGCGCAGCCGAGCCATCCGGCGCTCCGAACGCACCGAAATGGGGGCCTAACGGCACCGTCTGGTCGGCACGGTGTCGCCCTCTCTGGAAAAGTCGCGCCCCGGATCGCTTCGGCTCCGCCTCGCGATGACGGCATGGGGCGGAGCGACCAGAGATGTCCTCAATCCACCAGCGCGGCGTAGGTCAGCACCCGCAATTCCCGCCGCAGCGGTAGCGCCGAGGACGGCACGAGTTGGGCCTGGAGCACCACCGCCATGTCCTCGGCGGGGTCGATCCAGAAGGAGGTGCTGGCGACCCCGCCCCAGGCGACTTCGCCCGGCGTGCCGACGATCTGCGCGGCGGCCGGGTCGAGCATCACCGAGAAGCCGAGGCCGAAGCCGATGCCGGCATAGGACGATTCGGCGAAGCGCGGCTGGCCCATCGCGGCGAGGTCGCCGGGCAGGTGGTTCGTCAGCATCAGGTCGACGGTCTTGCGCCCGAGGAGCCGCACGCCGTCGAGCACGCCGCGGTTCAGGATCAGCCGGCAGAAGCGGAGATAGTCGTGCGTGGTCGAGACCAGCCCGCCGCCGCCCGAGGCCAGGGGCGGCACCCGCAAGAACTTGCTGTCGGTGCTGTCGTCGTAGAGCTTGAGCTTGCCTTCGCGGTCGAAGATGTAGTTGGCGGCAAAGCGCGGCCGCTTCTCCTCCGGCACGGAAAAGTCGGTGTCCAGCATGGCGAGCGGGTGCAGGATGCGCTCCCGCATGAACGCGGCGAAGTCGAGGCCGGAGACCACCGCGACGAGGTGGCCGAGGACGTCGGTGGCGACCGAATAGTTCCACTCAGTCCCCGGCTGGGCCAAGAGCGGCTGCTGCGCCAGCCGGCCGACGAGGTCGCCGAGGCTGAGCTTCGAGGTCTGGAAGTCGATCTCGTTGGCCCGGTAGAGGGCATCGACCAGCGTCGCCTCCATGAAGCCGTAGGTCAGGCCGCTGGTGTGGGTGAGGAGGTCGCGGATCGTGATCGGGCGGAGCGCCGGCACGGTCTCGAGCTTGGCCCGGTTGCCGCCGACCATCACCCGCATCTCGGCGAATTCCGGCAGGAAGCGCGCGACCGGATCGTCGAGCTGAAACCGGCCCTCCTCGTAGAGCATCAGCACCGCGAGCGAGGTCAGCGGCTTCGTCATCGAGTATATGCGGGTGATGGTGTCGGCGGCAAAGGGCTTTTGCCGTGCGAGGTCGGCATGGCCGTGGGCGCGGAAGAACGCGGTCTTGCCGCCGCGCATCACCGCGACCGAGAGTCCGGCGAGCCGCCCCGTCTCGACATAGCCGCGCATCCAGGCATCGACCCGCTCCAGCCGGTCGGGGCACAGGCCGACGGCTCTTGGATCGGTCTCGACCGGCATGGGCGGCTCCTTGCGTTGAGGTCTGCGCGGCCGGTGTAGCGGCCACGGCCGGATCGGCGCCAGCCCGAATTCCGTCACCACCCCATCGTGCCGGGCCCGCCCTTGAACGGGCCGACGAGGCCCGGCGTGATCCAGCCGCCGTAGAAGCCGCCGGGCTGCGGCTCGGCCCGCACGTCGCCGACGAGACAGGAATCCATGGGTCCGGCATAGAAGGCGATGGCGCCGGCGATTCTGCGGAAGTCCGGCGTCGGGTCCGGGTAGGCCCAGGCGGCGCCCGGCGCCTGTCGACCGCCGCCGGTCACGTCGAACAGCACCGCCCGCCCCTTCCACTCGCAGATCCCGGCCCGGCGCGGCGGCCCCAGCACGCCCAGGGCGACGTCTTCGGGCGGAAAGTAGTAGGTCGGCGGGTGGCTGGTCTCCAGCACGCGAAAACCCGCCGTCGTCGAGGCGATGGTCTGCCCGCCGAGGACGACCGTCAGCCGCTCCTTCACCGGCTCCAGCCGGGGTGGGCGAGGATAGTCCCAGACGCTTTCCTGTCCGGGGCCGGGGCGGATGGGGATGGGCCGCACGGGCGCCTCCGTTGATGGTGGAACACCGGTTTGTCGCGGCTCGCCCTCATGCTAGCGCGAAGAGACCTCGGGAGAAGGACGACGCCTTGAGCGAGCTTGCAGACTACGCCCTGTTCCTCGATTTCGACGGCACCCTGGTCGAGATCGCGCCGCGGCCCGACGCGGTGCGGGTCGATCCCGGCCTCGTGCCGACGCTGGAGCGGCTGCGCACCCGGCTCGGCGGGGCGCTCGCCATCGTGACCGGGCGGCCGGTCACGGTGATCGACGATTTCCTGGCGCCCGCCCGGTTCGACGTCGCCGGCCTGCACGGCGTCGAGCAGCGGGTGGACGGGCGTTTGAGCGGCGGACGTCCCGAGGACCATCCGGCCCTGCGCGCGGGCGTCGAGCGGCTGCATGCCGAGACCGCCCGCTACGAGGCGGTGCTGATCGAGGACAAGGGCGCCTCGGTGGCGGTCCATTGGCGCCTCGCCGCGACCGCCGACGCCGAGGCCGCGGAGACGATCGTCAAGGCGGTGGCGGCCGATCTCGGCGGCGCCTACCGGCTCCAGCTCGGCAAGGCGGTGGGCGAGATCGTGCCGGCCGCCGCCACCAAGGGCCACGCGATCCGGGCCTTCGGGGAGGCCGCCCCCTATGCCGGCCGTCGCGCGATTTTTTTAGGCGACGACCGCACCGACGAGATCGCCTTCGCCTCGGTCAACGCGGACGGCGGCATCAGCGTCCGCATCGGCGACGGCGAGACCGTCGCGCCTTACCGCCTCGCTACGCCCGCCGACGTGCGGGCGCTGCTGACTGCCTGGGCCGAGGGCGGCGCCGTCGACCCGGAGGCGCTGCCGCGGGCTTGAGGTGTTGGCTGAATTGCTCCCCGCCGTCATTCCGGGTTCGCCTGCGGCGCCCCGGACGGACGGCGGAGGGTTTGGGCAGCCGGGCCATGAACGGCCATGAAGGCAACCCGCCCCTGATCCCACGCTTGTCGACCGGATCGCGGACCCTCTGTTAGGGTCGCCGCAGCAGAACACGGCGAGAGACGACGGCAGACGCATGTTCGAATTTCCGGTGCTGGTCGGGGATATCGGCGGGACCAATGCCCGCTTCGGCCTGATCGAGACGAAGGGGGCGGCGCCCCGGGTCCTCGCCCACGAGCCGACGGCGGGCTATGCCGATCCCAGCGCGGCGATCCGCGCCGCCCTCGACAAGAGCGGTGCGCCGGCTCCCCGCTCGGCGATCCTGGCCATCGCCGGCCGGGTCGATTCGCCTGCGGTGCAGCTCACCAACGCCCATTGGGTGGTCGCCGGAGAAGCGATCGGCCGGGATTTCGACTTGGCGCGGGTCACGGTGGTCAACGATTACGTGCCGGTGGCGGCGGGGGCGGCGGCCATCGCCCCCGACGATCTGACGCTGATCGGCCCCCAGGCGAGCGACGCGCGGGGGCCGCGGGTGGTGCTCGGGCCCGGCACCGGCTTCGGCGCGGCGGCGCTGGTGCCCTACGAGGATCGCCTCGCCATCGTCTCGACCGAGGCCGGTCACACCGATCTCGGGCCCTCCGACGCGGCCGAGACCGAGATCTGGGCCGCCGTCGAGCGCACCGACGACCGGGTCACCGTCGAGACCCTGCTCTCCGGCCCCGGCCTATCGCGCCTCCATGCGGCGATTCGGCGGGTGCGGGCGGGCGGCGATGCCCCCCCGCTCGACCCCGCCGCCATCACCCGCACCGGCCTCTCGGGCGAGGATCCCCACGCTCGGGAAGCGCTCGACCTGTTCGCCCGGCTGCTCGGCCGCGTTTGCGGCGACCTCGCCCTCACCTTCCTGGCGACCGGCGGCGTCTATATCGGCGGCGGCATCGCCCCGCGGATCGTGCCCGTGCTGCGGGCGGGCGGGTTCCGGGCCGCGTTCGAGCGCAAGGCGCCGTTCGCGGCCGAGATGCGCGCGGTCCCCACCAGCGTCATCACCGTGAAGGACCCGGCCTTCGGCGGTCTCGCCGCGCTCGCCAGCGAGGGCGGGCGCTTCGTCTATCACGGGCAGGTCTGGACGCCGCGCGGCTGACCGCCCGCGGCCGAAGATCGTTCCTTACGGCCGGGCGCGAAGGGCGCCCCGCCGAGCGGGCCGTGGGCGCCCGAGCGGGGCGCCGGAGGCAGGCACGATCAAGCGCGCGTGCGCGCGGCCACGAGGCCGAGATGGGCCGTGAAGGCGTCGGCCGACATCGGGCGGCCGAACAGGTAGCCCTGGAGCTGGCGGCAGCCCAGATGGATCAGCCAGAGGGCCTGCGAGGAATCCTCCACGCCCTCGGAGACCAGGCGTAGATCGAGCGCCCGGGCGATCTGCACCATGGCACTGAGAATGCAGCGGGCCTTGTGGTCGGTCGCCACGTCCTGGGTCAGCAGGCGGTCGAGCTTGAGCGTGTGGATCGGCAATTGGCGCAGGTAGCCGATATTCGAGTAGCCGACCCCGAAATCGTCCAGCGCGACGCGCACGCCGTGGGCGGCGAGCCGCTCCAGCTGCGCCCGCGCCCGGTCGAGATCGGCGAGCAGCACCTCCTCGGTGATCTCCACGGTGAGCGCGCGGGCGGGGAAGTCGAGTTCGGCGAGCAGCGCGATCACCTCGTCGGCGACCGATCCGGCCTTGAACTGGCTCGGCGAGAGGTTGACCGAGAGGTAGTCGAGCCGCCCCGCGGCGATCCAGCGGCGGGCCGGCGGGCAGGCCCGGCGCATCATCGCGGCGAACAGGTCGGGCATCAGCCCGCGCTCCTCGGCCAGTCCGAGGAAGGCGCCGGGCGCGAGGAAGCCGAGGGTCGGATGGATCCAGCGGGCGAGGGCCTCGGCCCCCACCGGGCGGCAATCGGCGCCCTCGACGATCGGCTGGAACCACGGTTCGATGCCGCCCTCCCGGATCGCCCGGACGAGGTCCTCGCCGAGCGCGTGGCGCGCCTCGACCGCGCGGCCCATGGCTCCGTCGAACAGAGTCGTGGCGAGGCGGGTCGTCTTCGAGCGATAGAGGGCGATGTCGGCGAAGCGCTGCAGCTCGCCCCCCGTCCGCGCGTCGTCGGGGACGACCGCGATGCCGACCGAGCAGGAGGCCGCCAGGCTGCGCCCGCGATACGGGATCGGTTGTCGGATCGCGGCGGCGATGTCCTCGCCGAGGCGGGCCAGATCGGTGCCGGGCGGGGCCGGCAGGAGGGCGGCGAACTCGTCGCCGCCGAGCCGGGCCACCACGGCATCGGGCCCGAACCGCGCCGTCAGGCGGCGTGCGGTGTGTTGGAGAAAGATGTCGCCGGCCTCGTGGCCGAGGCTGTCGTTGATGTCCTTGAAGCGGTCGAGGTCGAGCAGGAGCAGGGCGAAGCGCGTCCCGTCGCGGTGCCCGTCCGCGAGGCGCTCGTCGAGGGCGCGGGCGAACCGGGTCCGGTTGGCGAGCCCGGTGAGCTGGTCCCGTTCGGCGAGTTCGAGGGCGCGGGCGCGGGCCTGGGCGAGTTCGTGGGTGCGCTCCGCGACCCGCCCCTCCAACTCCGCGGCGAAGAGGCCGAGCTGCCGGTTGAGGTCGTACAGCTCCCGCGACTTGGCCTCCAGCAGCGTCTCCGCCTCGGTACGGGCCGCGCGCTCGCGGGCGAGCCGGCGCTCCAGCCGCCGGATGCGGGCCTCGGCGTCGGACGGGCCGGGCGGCGCTTCCGAAGGCTCCTCTCGGAGCGCGACGACGGGGAGGGGTTCCGGCGGCACGGGATCAGGCGGCGTGGCGGATGGAGAAGCGGACGAAACTGCCCCCCGGCTCCGCCACCCGCGCCGTCGCGATGGCGACGGGCTGCCGGTAATGGTCGGCGGCCGCGCGGATCATGCCCTCCGCCAGCGCTTCGAGCGGGCGGCAGCTCTCGTAGTCGAGTTCGATCGCGTCCGCGCCCCGGCGGCTGAGGCGGAACACCGGAAGCTCGGCATCGGGATAGAGCTTGCGCACCTCGGCGTGGATATGCCCGTTGGCGCTGCCGAGGAACTCGAACAGGTTCGGCTGCGCGGCGAAGAATTCCGGATAGGTCGCGGCGAAACGGCCGCACAGGTGTCGCCCGAATTGCCCGAGCAGTTCGGCGGCGGGCGTCTTGGTGAGGCGCGACAGGGCGGCGATCAGCGCCTGCATCTCCGTGTGCGCATAGGTGCCGACTGCCGTATAGGCGCCGCCGCTCGGCACGGCAGCCTCGTCGATGATATCGTCGGCCATGTCGGAGCCGAGCGTCATGGACACGAAGTCCAGAAATTCAGTGAACACCACGCCCTTCATGACGGTCCGCCGATGTTGACGTTTGTTAAGACGCTGGCGCAGAAGGTTTTACGATCACGTTAAGGCGGTCGCTGCTTCCGGTGCGCACCGTCCCTGCCGTTCTCCGACCCGTCCGTGCATCGGCGCTCGAACTCGCATCAGGCGGGAAACGGCACCATTACGAATGTTGCAGCGGTTCCGAAGTCGGTCGCAGCGGATCCGGGCGGCCCATGACCTTGGACGATTGCGCACCCGTGACGGCGCGTCGGCTTCGGGGCGTGGGAAACGCACCGTCCTGCCGGCCGGGTGCCGGCACGGCTGGCACCGATCCAACGGTCTGTTAACCATGGCGGCGCGATAACCCGATCCGTCCCGCCGGCCTCGCCCCGAGGCGGGCCGGGAGCGTGGAGCCGCCCAGAGTCCGACCATGCGCGCCAAGCCCTTCCTTCGCGCCTGCCCCCTCCTCCTCGCGGCCCTCGCCCTCCCGGCCGCCGTGCAGGCCGCACCGCGCTCCGCCAAGACTTCGGCGAAGGCCCGTGGCGCAGCGGGCGTCACGATCGATTACAGCGTGAACCTCGCCGGGATCCCGATCGGCAACGCCCGGCTCACCGGCGCCTTCGAGGGCCCGCGCTACCGCATGGACGTGTCGGCGGTGCTGACCGGCCTCGTCGGCGCGGTGACCGGCGGCCAGGGCTCGGCCCGCTCCAGTGGCACGCTGGCGCAGGCTCCGCTGCCGAACGCCTTCTCGATCGCCACCCGCACCAGCAATTCCGGCATTGCCGTGCGCATGGCGCTGGCGAACGGCAACGTCACCCAGGCCGAGGTGACCCCGCCGCTGCTCGACACCGGCGACCGCGTGCCCGTCACCGCGGCGGTCAAGCGCGGCGTGGTCGACCCGGCGAGCGCGCTCGCCATGCCGGCCCGCACCAAGGGGGCGCTCCTCGACCCCGAGAACTGCAACCGCACGCTCCCCGTGTTCGACGGCGCGACCCGCTTCGATGTCGTGCTGAGCTACGGCGAGACCCGCGAGATCCAGAAGCCCGGCTATGCCGGCCCGGTGCTCGTCTGCAACGCCCGCTACGTCGCCATCGCCGGCCACCGGCCCGACCGGCCCGGCGTGAAGTTCATGGAAGAGAACCGCGACATGTCGGTCTGGCTCGCCCCCGTCGAGGCGGCGCGGGTGCTGGTGCCGATGCGCATCGCCGTGCGCACCACGCTCGGCACCAACATCATCGAGGCGACCCGCTGGACCCAGAGCGGCACCGGTACCGCGCAGGGCAGCGAGACCGCGACGGTCGCCGACGCCAGCCTTCCGGGGCAGTGACGGCCGACGGGGCGCGGCCGTGACCGCCCTCCCCCTGCCGCGCAGGGTCCGGGCCGCGGCGTTCGCGGTCGCCGCCGCCGCGAGCCCGGCCCAGGCCGGTCCCCTCACCACCGGTCCCGATTGCGGCCCCGACGCCTTCTCCCACGCCGAGGTGATCGAGCATCGCCCGCCCCGCCGCGGACCGCTCACGGCCGTGCCGCAGACGCTTTGCACCGACCTCGCGCCGCAGGCGCCGCCGGCCTCCGTCGACATCCATCTCTATCCGGGACTCGGTGCCCCGGTTGGCAGGCAGGCCCCCGGCGACCCATATGAGGGAGGCCGCCGCGGCCACGCCCCGCGCCCGTAGCGGTCTCCCGCCTCTCCGACGGCCTCGATCGCCGTAGGGAACGCCCCCGCCGCATGACGCTTCGCCACCTTTCCCGCGAGTCCCGCGCGCGCGGCGTGACGGCGGTGCTCGGGCCCACCAACACGGGCAAGACGCACCTCTCCATCGAGCGGATGCTCCAGCATCCCACCGGCATGATCGGCCTGCCGCTGCGGCTGCTCGCCCGCGAGGTTTACTTGCGCGTCGTCGCCAAGGTCGGCGTGGAGAACGTCGCCCTCGTGACCGGCGAAGAGAAAATAAAGCCGGACCGGCCGCGCTACTGGATCTGCACCATCGAGGCGATGCCGCGCGACCTCGAGGTCGCGTTCGTGGCGATCGACGAGATCCAGCTCGCCGCCGACATGGACCGCGGCCATGTCTTCACCGACCGCCTGCTCTATCGGCGGGGCCGCGAGGAGACGCTGCTGATCGGCTCCTCGACCATGAAGCCGCTGGTCGAATCCCTCATCCCCGGCGTGCAGACGACGACGCGCCCGCGCCTGTCGCAACTGACCTTCGCGGGTGAAAAAAAGATCTCGCGCCTGCCCCACCGCACGGCGATCGTCGCCTTCTCGGCCGAGGAGGTCTACGCCATCGCCGAGCTGATCCGGCGCCAGCGCGGCGGCGCGGCGGTGGTGCTCGGCGCGCTGAGCCCCCGCACCCGCAATTCCCAGGTCGAGCTCTACCAGTCGGGCGACGTCGATTATCTCGTCGCCACCGACGCGGTCGGCATGGGGCTCAACCTCGATGTCGATCACGTGGCGTTCGCGGCCAACTGGAAATACGACGGCACCCGCTTCCGCAAGCTGACCCCCGCCGAGATGGGGCAGATCGCGGGCCGCGCCGGGCGCCACATCGCGGACGGCACCTTCGGCTCCACCGGACGCTGCCCACCCTTCGAGCCGGAGATGGTCGAGGCGCTGGAGAGCCACGACTTCGAGCCCCTGCGCGTCCTGCAATGGCGCAACCCCGACCTCGATTTCGGCTCGCTGGAGGCGCTTCAGGCCAGCCTCGACGTGCATCCGCAGGAGCAGGGCCTGACCCGCGCCCCCATGGGCGAGGACCAGCAGGCGCTGGAAATCCTGATGCGCGAGGAGGACATCCGCGACGTCGCCAAGGGTCCGGCGGCGGTGCGCCGCCTCTGGGACGCCTGCGGCCTGCCGGACTACCGCAAGGTCCATCCGCAGACCCACGCCGACCTCGTGGCGCAGCTCTACCGCTTCCTGATGCGCGGCATGGCCGGTCGCATCCCCAACGACTGGTTCGCCCGCCACGTGGCGATGATCGACCGCACCGACGGCGACATCGACGCCCTGTCCCAGCGCATCGCGCAAGGCCGCACCTGGACCTTCGTGGCGAATCGCCCCGACTGGTTGCTCGATCCTCTGCATTGGCAGGGCGAGACGCGTCGGGTAGAGGACAGGCTGTCCGACGCCCTGCACGAGCGCCTTGCGAGCCGCTTCGTCGACAGGCGCACCAGCGTCCTGATGCGGCGCCTGAGAGAGAAGACGATGCTGGAAGCCGAGATCACCTCCGGCGGTGACGTCACCGTCGAAGGGCAACATGTGGGCCGTCTGCACGGCTTCCAATTCGTGCCGGACCCTCAGGCCGAGGGGCACGAGGCCAAGACCCTGCGCTCGGCCGCCGAGAAGGCGCTCGCCGGCGAGATCGAGGCCAGGGCCGACCGCTTCGCCTCGGCGGCGGATGCGGCGCTGGTGCTCTCGCACGATGGCGTGATCCGCTGGACCGGCGATCCGGTCGCCAAGCTGACGCCGGGCGACAAGCTGTTCGAGCCCGGCATCCGGCTGGTCGCCGACGACAGCCTCGCGGGCCCGGCGCGCGAGAAGGTCGAGACGCGGCTAACCGCGTGGCTGCGCGCCCACGTGACGCGCCTGCTCGGTCCGCTGATGGAGATCGAATCGGCCGCCGACCTCACCGGGCTCGCCCGCGGCATCGGCTATCAGGTGGTCGAGGCCCTGGGCGTGCTGGAGCGCGCCAAGGTCGCGCACGAGATGCGCAGCCTCGATCAGGACGGGCGCGCGAATCTGCGCCGCCACGGCGTGCGCTTCGGCGCCTACCACATCTTCCTGCCGGCCCTGCTGAAGCCCGCGCCACGCACGCTCGCCGCCCAGCTCTGGGCGCTCAAGAGCGGCGGCCTCGACCAGCCGGGCCTCGACGAGATCGCGCATCTGGCGGGCTCCGGCCGCACCTCGATCAAGGTCGATCCGGCCATCGCCAAGGGTCTCTACCGCGCCGCCGGCTTCCGGGTGTGCGGCGAGCGTGCCGTGCGCGTCGACATCCTCGAGCGTCTGGCCGACCTGATCCGCCCGGCCATCGCCTACCGCCCCGGCACGACGGTGGGCGAACCCCCGGCCGGGACCGCCGACGGCGACGGGTTCGTGGCGACCGTCAACATGACCTCGCTGGTCGGCTGCTCGGGCGAGGATTTCGCCTCGATCCTGAAGTCGCTCGGCTACGTCGCGCAGTCGCGGCCGGGTCCGGCCATCACCGTCCCGCTCATCGCCGCCGCCCCCACCGTGCCGGCGGCGCGCCCCGCCGAGGCGGCGCCGCAGGACGCCGCCTCCGACGAGACGGCCTCTCAGGATGTCGCGGCCAAGGCGGAGGCCGCCGACGCGCAGCCCGAGGCTGCGGAGCCGGACGGCGAGACGCCTCCGGTCGCCGCGGAAGGTTCTTCCGAGGACGCCCCGGCCTCCGAGACCGCCGCCGGAGAGTCGGCCTCCGAGACCCCGGCCGCGGCTCCCGCCGAGGAGCCGGCCGCTCCGAGCGAAGAGACCACCGAGGCACCGGTCGAGCCGGCTCCGAGCGAGGACACCGCGCCGATGCCGGCCGAGACGGCGCAGGCCGTCGAGGATGCGGCCGCGACCGGCGAGGTCGAGGCGGTCGATGCCGCCGATTCCTCCGTGCCGACCGAGGATGCCGCCGTCCCCGAGGCCGAGGCACCCGCCGCCCCGGCCGAGCCGGAGGCGATCGAGGTGTGGCACCTGCACCGTCCGCAGCGTCAGTCCGGCCCGCGCCACGGCCGCGGTCAGGGACGCCAAGACGGGCGGCAAGACGGTCGCGAAGGGGGGCGTGAAGGGGGCCGCGAGGGCGGTCGCCGGGATGGGCGCGGCGGCGAGGGCCGCGGCGACGGCCAGGGCCCGCGCCGTCCCCGTGAGGACCGGCCCGAGGGCGGTCGTCCGCCCCGTCCGGAAGCGCGCGGCGAAGGCCGTGGCGAGAACCGCGGCGAGGGCGGCCCGCGCCGCGACGGCGGTCCGCGCAACCGTCCCGATCGCCGCGACGACAACCGCCGTCCGCCCCAGGAGCAGCGCCCGCCGCGCCGCGAGCGCCAGCCCGATCCCGATTCGCCCTTCGCGGCGCTCGCCGCCCTGAAGGCGAAGCTCGAATCGGACGGGGGCAAGCGCTGAGGGCTTTTCGCCCTCGGACGCGATGAGCGAGGCGCGCCAGCGCCTCGACAAGTGGCTGTGGTTCGCGCGCTTCGCCCGGACCCGGTCGATGGCGGCCCGGTTGGTCGCCGACGGCCATGTCCGCGTCAACGGCACGCGGGCGGTCGCGCCGGCCAAGGCGGTCCATCTCGGTGACGTGCTGACGGTGGCCGCCCCCCACGGCACCATGCTGGTGCGCATCCTCGACCTCGGCGAGCGCCGCGGCGGCGCCCCGGAGGCGCAGCGGCTGTACGAGGCGGTCGGGGAAGACGCCGGTCCTTGATCGGGATCGTGGCGATGGGCAGGGCTTCAAGCCCCGGCGCCGATCCGCCGGTTCAATCGATTTCTACCGCCGTCATGGCGGGCTTCGCCGAAGGCGAGAACCCGGAAGCCACGACTGGCCGCGACGCCCGAGTCCAGCCGCGCATCACGGGTGGAAGCCGGGTTCGACCGTGCGGCACCGGAATGACGGCCGCGGGTCGGATCGGCAAAATCCAGCCTCGTAGGGCGCCGTCACCCAAGCCCCATGGCCCGAGCGAAAAATCCATTGCTTGATCATCGCCGCTTAAGCCTCTAAGCGGTCCGCGCCTTTATGTCCGGCATCGGCCGGGCGTGTCCGCGATAGGAATGCACGATGGGCAAGGAAAAGTTTTCCCGCACGAAGCCGCACTGCAACATCGGCACGATCGGTCACGTCGATCACGGTAAGACGTCTCTGACGGCGGCGATCACGAAGGTGCTGGCGGAGTCGGGTGGGGCGACCTTCACGGCCTACGACCAGATCGACAAGGCCCCCGAGGAGAAGGCGCGCGGCATCACGATCTCGACCGCCCACGTCGAGTACGAGACCAACAACCGCCACTACGCCCACGTCGACTGCCCCGGCCACGCCGACTACGTGAAGAACATGATCACGGGCGCGGCGCAGATGGACGGCGCGATCCTGGTGGTGTCGGCGGCCGACGGCCCGATGCCGCAGACC
>NZ_FOSV01000037.1 GCF_900114375.1 Methylorubrum salsuginis
TAGGTCGCGTGGACTCTTGGGGTTCACGTTTGGTGTCGGGCGTGATTCGAGGCTGTCTTTTGGAGGGCAGCCTTGAGCATTCAGGATCGCTTGGTTCTCAGCGACGTGCAGTGGGAGCGGATGGCGCCGCTGATCATCGGCCGGCCCGACCAGCGCGGCTCGACCGGGCGTGACAACCGCATGTTCGTCGAAGGCGTTTTGTGGATCGTGCGCACCGGCTCGCCCTGGCGCGACCTGCCCGACGCGTTCGGCGAGTGGAACAGCGTGTTCCGCCGCTTCAGTCGCTGGAGCCAGAAGGGCGTATGGTGGCGCATCTTCGAAGCGATGTCGGACGATGCCGACTTCGAGTACCTGATCGTGGATTCCACCATCGTCCGTGCCCACCAACATGCGGCGGGGGCGAAAAAAGGGGGGCTGGAGATCGCTCCTCGTCCGAGCCGGCGCCCGACCAAGCCCTTGGTCGCTCGCGCGGCGGCCTGAGCACCAAGATCCATCTGGCGGTGCGCGGGCTCGGCTGCCCGGTGCGGTTTGCCCTCACGGCCGGCCAGAAAGGCGACGCACCGCAGGCCGAGGCGCTGCTGAAGGGCCTGCCGGCAGACGTGATCCTGGCCGATGCCGCCTACGACAGCGACCGGCTGCGCAAACTCATCTCCGACAAGGGCGCCAAGGCCGTGATCCCGAATAACCCTTCGCGCGCCACGAAGTACGACCTCGACAAGGCGCTCTACAAAGAGCGCCATCTGGTCGAGTGCTGCTTTGCCAAGCTCAAGCAGTTCCGTCGCGTGGCCACCCGCTACGAAAAGACCGCCCGCAACTACGCCGCCGTCGTTACCCTCGCCGCCATCGTCCTATGGCTCCGGTAACTGTCCACGCGGCCTAGCGCAGCCGAAAAAATTATCGTGCGGGCGTAACGGTTTGCTGGGGGCTCAAGAAGCACCCTAGCGCACTTCTAGCGCAGTCCCCTGCACCGCAGTAACCAGACAGGGCCGCATCGTGAGCACCCCTGCAAACGCCCCAGGCGAGCGCTACCAGCTGTTCCGGCGGGCCGGTAGCACTCGGTGGCAGGTGCGCTTCAGCATCAAGGGGCAGGGGCAGGGGCAGTTCAAGCGCTCTCTCGACACAGATGACGAGCGGGAGGCAGAACGCCGTGCCGAGGCCATCTGGTACGAAGCTACGTACCGCGCCAAGCAGGGGCTCACGGCCAAAACTCACAGCTTTGAGAGCGTGGCTGAGGCTTACATCGCGCAAATCCTGCGTGAGGTGGAACGCGGTGAGCGGCGTGCAGATCAGGGCAAAAGCGAGCCGGCCGTAATCCGCCGCTACTTCGTGGGCTATTTCGGCGACAAGCCCATTGACGCAGTCACCGAAGCTGATCTGGAGCGGTATGCGGAGTGGCGGCGCACCTACTGGACCGACGGCCCTGGCAAGCTCGTCACGCACATTGAGTACGAGAGGGACGGCTACCGGCTGCGTCGGCCTGTGAGGCGCGCTGCGCCGTCCCTGAGCCGCCAGCGCGGGGAGACTGTCGTCCTGCGGGGCTTGCTGCGCTGGGCCGCGCGGCAGGGCTATCTGAAGACCGCGCCGGGGATCAGCATCAAGGCCCGACGCTCGCCTGACAACCGGCGGCCGAGCTTCGAACCACATGAGTTTGCCCGCCTGGAGGCGGTGAGCCTCAGCCGCCTCGTGGCCCCCGTCATGGACGGCACTGGTGCCGAGGTGCGAGCCAGCGATAAGCGCAGCTGGCGGATCAAGCGACTGGACGACCATACCCGGCGCGATCGCACCGTGCTGCACGCGTACTTGATGATCGGCGCGTTCTCGAGCCTGTGCCCCACAGAGATGTACAACCTGACCTGGGGCGACGTGCTGGGTTATCGCGCCGGCAGAGGCAAGAGCGTGGATGATCGCGACATCCGGGGCTGCAGGTGTGGGGCAAAGGCAAGAGCGGCAAGGGCATCCCGCAGAAGGCTGCGATCCCCTGGTTCGACACCATATGGATGCTGTTCGCGCGCAGCATGGGTCGGGAGCCCGTTGATTCGGACCCGGTGTTTGCGAGCGAGACGGGCAAGCGAATCACCTCGGTGGCGAATGGCTTCACCGAGCTCTTGAAGGCGGCCGGTCTGGAGCGTGACCACAGGGGCATCAAGCGCACGCCGTACTCACTGCGCCACTTCTACATCAGCGAGCAACTGGCCAATGGGGCGGAGGTGCTGGACGTGGCTCGGAACTGCCGCACCTCGCTCGCCATGATCGACAAACACTACGGCCAGGTGCGGCTTGAACGTGTGGTGGATAGGTTGCGGCCGGAGTGGACGCGCGCATAATCCCCCGGCTGCACAGGGCCTCCAGAAGACCGGAACGTCCCCTAGTTGCAGCAAGAGCGTTCGATCGTCAGACTACGGTCTTTGTTGATACCCGGACCCCTCAATGTGGCCTGCTGCCGGTTTGTTGGACACCGTCCTAAGCTCATTGGGCACGGTTTTCGAACTCGACAGGGCTGAGGTAGCCCAGGGTCGAGTGCCGCCGCGCCGGGTTGTAGAAGCGCTCGATGTAATCGAACACATCGGCGCGGGCCTCGTCCCGCGTGCAGTAGGTCCGCCGGACCGTGCGCTCGGTCTTCAGTGAGGAGAAGAAGCTTTCCATCGCCGCGTTGTCCCACACGCTGCCCGACCGGCTCATCGAGCAGGTCACGCCGTGCTCGGCCATCAGACGCTGGAAGGCTTCACTCGTATATTGCGAGCCCTGATCTGAGTGATGCAGCAAAGCATTCGGCTTTCCCCTGCGCCAGATCGCCATGACGAGCGCATCCGTCACGAGTTGAGCCGTCATGCTGGTCTGCATCGACCAGCCTACGACACGGCGTGAGAACAGGTCGATGACGGCGGCAACGGTGAGCCAGCCCTCGGCCGTCCAGATGTAGGTGAAGTCGGCGATCCACTTTCGGTTCAGGGCATCGGCCGCGAACCGCCGCTCCAAGAGATTCGGCGACGCGGCGGCCCGCTCTCCCTCGTCCTTCGGCAGCCCACGTCGGCGCGGCCGTGCCCGCAGGGCGTTCTCGCGCATGATCCGCTCGATGCGGTGCAGCCCGCACGAGACGCTCTCGGCCAGCACGTCGCGCCAGACGCGCCTTGCGCCGTAGGTGCGGTCGCTGGCCACGAAGCTCGCGTGGGCCTTGATCAGGATGGCTTCGTCGTCCCGCGCATGTTGGCTGGGCTGCCGGGTAAGCCACGCGTGGAAGCCCGAGCGCGAGACGTCCAGCGCCGCGCACATCCACGCGACCGGCTAGACAGCGCGATGCTTTGCGATGAACGCGAACTTCATATCGCGTCCCTCGCAAAGTATGCGGCGGCCTTTTTTTAGGATGTTGCTTCGCTGACCTTCGGTTCACGCTCCGCCTTCAGACGAGCGACCTCCTTGCGTAGCCGATCGATCTCGATCTGCTCGGGCTTCATCTGGCCCTGACCAGGGAAGGCATGGTGCGGATCGGCCGCCGCCTGCTTCACCCACCGGTGCAGCATCGTCTCGTGAACGTCGAGGTCGCGCGCGGCCTGCGCGACACTGACACCACGTTCCCGAACCAGTCGAACCGCCTCGATCTTGAACTCACGTCCGAACTTGCGACGCTGCATGGAGCACCTCCGGCTTCACCATCACACCTAAACCGGGTGTCCGTGAAACAGCCAGCAGGCCTACCGCCCCGACCCAGCCGGCGAGCGTTGAGACGTCGATCGCTACGCCCTCATGGGCGAAGCGCTGGCTCTGGCGATGCAGTGGCAGGTGCAGGCCGAACTTGGCCATCATCACCTCGGCCAGGAGGTTCGGGCCGGCCCGACCCCGCGGGATCGGATGGAAGGGAGCCGAGGCCTGGGCGATGGTCTCGCAGTCGCTGTAGGAGAAGCGCTCGGGTACGTGCTGGATCACGATCCAGCGCGCCGGAATCCGCTCCAGGGTCTCGGTGACGTCCTCGCCGAGAGACCGCAGACGTGCCCCGCCGCAACAGGCGCAGGTCGTCGGGCCGGGATGGACGAGGCGCTCGCGCGGCAGGTGCTCAGGCAGGGGGACGGGCGGGCTTGCGCCGCGAGGTCGCCGCACCGGAGAGCGCTTCAGGCTCGGCTGCGGCTTGCGCGTCCGTCTTGGCCGGCGTCTCCTCCAGATCCTCCAGGACGAGTTCGAGCCGGTCGATCCGGGCGCTCCGCTCCGAGGAGGCTCCGAAGCGCTCCCGCCGTAGCCGGGCGACCTCCAGCTTCAGCCGCTCGACCGCGATCTCCGAGGCGAGCCGGGCCGCCCGCTCGGCCAGGAGTAGCCATCGATCCAGCCGGGCGCGATCATGTTGCCGATGATCGCCTTCCAAGTCGGGAAGCCGATCCAGAGTTCGCGCGGCGCGGTGTGGGCCGCGCGGTAGACGTGGCGCGCGATGGCCTCCGGCTGATAGATCGGCGGCACCGGCTCCAACTGCTGCGGCATGCGCGAGCGCGCCCAGTCGAATTGTGGGTTGTTGACCGCGGGTAGTTGCACCATCGGCAGCCGCACGCGGGAACCGTCGTGCAGCAATCCGCTGCGCAGGCTGTCGAGGAAGCCGCGCACGGCGGCCTTGGCGGCGCAGTAGCTCTATTGCAGCGGGATCGAACGGTAGGCCAGAGCCGAGCCGATGCAGACGATGGTGCCCGCATCGCGGCACTACATGTGCTTGAGGGCGGCCAGCGTCCCGTAGACCTGCCTGAGATAGGTCACCTCGGTCGCCCGCCGGTATTCCTCCGGCGGCGTCTGCTACGCGGGCGCGTAGATCGTCACAATCGCGACGTTGATCCAGACATCGATGCTGCCAAATGCCCGCAGGGCTCTACGCCTCCGGTGAAGGCCGCGCCCGGGTGCATCGCGCGCTCGGCTGACGCCTGAGCTTAATGCTGGCGTTAAGGTCGGCGGGTCAGGATGATGCGGGTCGAGGTGCTGGAGGGGATCGCACGACGGCGGCGTTGGTCGTTCGAGGACAGGGTGCGGATCGTCGAAGCCTCGTACGAGGCCGGCGTGTCGGTGTGTTCGGTGGCTCGCCGGAATGGGATCGCTCAGGGCCTGCTGTTCACGTGGCGACGCCAGGCTCGGCAAGGCCGTCTGGGCGGGGACGAGCAGGCTCCGGTGTTCGTGCCCGTGGTCATCACTCCGGAGCCGTCGTCGGCGGTTTTGTCGCCGCGGTTGGATGATCCGGGTGCTGCGGCCCAGCCCCGTCGCGCGCGGCGCAAGAGCGGTGTCATCGAGATCGATCTCGGCGGCGGCCGTCGTCTCAAGGTCGACCGGGACGTCGATGCCGCGGCGCTGCGCCGGGTGCTCGATGCCCTGGAGGGCCGATGATCCCGCTGCCGGCCAACGTGCGGGTCTGGCTGGCCACCGGCCACACCGACATGCGCAAGGGCTTTTCCAGCCTCGGGCTGATCGTCCAGGAGACGCTGAAGCGCGATCCCCATTGCGGGCACCTGTTCGTGTTCCGGGGCCGGCGCGGCGACCTGATCAAGGTGATCTGGCACGACGGCCAGGGCGCGTGCCTCTACACCAAGCGGCTCGACCGCGGCCGCTTCCGGTGGCCGTCAGTGGCGGACGGGGCGGTGACGATCTCGACGGCGCAACTCGGCTATCTGCTGTCGGGCATCGACTGGCGCATGCCGCAGGAGAGCTGGCGTCCGAGCGCTCTCGGCTAAGGATAACGCGTTACAACGCTTGAGGAATATGCTCTTCTCTCGGGCGCGCCGAACGCGCCCGAGCCCCCGCCGCTTCCCACCGATCTCGCTGCCGCCCACGCCATGATCCTCACGGCACGGCTATCGCGGCGAGATGACGAGCCGGCCAGCCCGCGCGAACCGACCGGACAACCTCTACGAACCGGTCGATACCGATCCGGGCGCGCATGGACGCTTCGACGACCGGGCACTCCCGTCAGTGTCCGCCGCCGACCCGCGCTGGCTCCGGCTCGGTCTCGCCGCCGCGCTCGGGACGGCCGCTTTCGGCGCGCTGGCAGCCGCGCGGGCGTCCGGACCGTCGCGCCGCCTTCGGTAGAACGGTGGGGCGCCCCTCGGGCCCGGCTACATCATCCGCATGCGCAGGTTGAACAGCACGACGAGGGTGCCGCCCACCATCAGGGCGATGATGAGGGTCGAGAACAGGATCAGCTGGAGGTCGTCGCGGGCCGAGCGCTTCAGGTCGATGTGCAGGAAGCAGCGGAAATGCACCACGGCCTGGACCAGCGCGAGGCCGAAGACGAGGCCGAGCGCGGTCGCCCCGGCCGCCCACCGCCACGTCACGATGGCGAAGGCGGCGCAGGTCAGGAGCAGCGCCAGGACGTAGCCGACGCCGTAGGTGAGGAGATCGCGCCGCCGGGCATGGCGCGGGTCGGCCTCGGGGGCCGCCGGCTTCGGCCGCGGCGGAGGGCCGGCGGACACGGCCCGCACGAGCCCGATCAGGCCGGCGGCGCCGAGGGCCCGGAGCAGTACCGTGCCCCGCGACGGTCCCTGCGTCGTCATGCGGACGCTCCCTGCAGGTAGACCACGGAAAAGATCGCGATCCAGACGATGTCGAGGAGGTGCCAAAACAGCCCGAGCTTCAGCAGGTTCAGCTTGACCCGCGCATCGGTGCCGAAAACCGCGATCTGGGTCAGCATCACTCCGATCCAGAGGCAGCCCGCCGCGACGTGCAGACCGTGGGTCGGCACCAGGGCGAAGAAGGCCGAGAGGAAGCCACTGCGGTTCGGCGTCGCCCCGTCGGAGATCATGGTGCGCAGGTCGCTCAGCTCGAAGCCGAGGAAAGCGATCCCGAGGGCCAGCGTCACGCAGAGCCAGAGGACGAGGCCGCGGCGGCCCTTGTCGTATTTCAAGGCGATCGCGGCGAGCCCGAAGGTCAGGCTGCTGGTGAGCAGGATCAGCGTCTCGATGAAGGTCGGCCCGAGCTTCAGCGTCTCCTGCGGGCCCGGCGCGCCGGCGGTGGCCGCGACCTGCGTCCCGTAGATCGCGAACAGCAGCGCGAACAGGATCGCGTCGCTCATCAGGAACAGCCAGAAGCCGTACAGCCCGGTCGCGGCCTCCCCCGGCTCCATCTCGTCGGAATCGAGGAGGTTGAGCCCGACATGCCGCAGTTGCGGCCCCTGCGCAGGCGCGATCATGCCGTCACCTCCGACGGGAACGGGCGGGCGAGCCCGAGATTGGCCGGCTCGGTCTCGCGTTCGCGCGGCACCGGACGCACCCTGTGGGCGCGCTCCAGCCAGAGGCGCTCGGCCGCCTCCACCTCGGCGGCGGGGATCGTGCGGTGGATGTCGCGCACGAAGCTGCGGGCGACGACCGGAATCCAGATACCGAGGAAGCCGACGAGGCTCAGCCAGCCGATATGCCAGACGAGGCCGAAGGCGCAGGCCGCTGCCGCAAGGCCGACAAGCGGGCCGACCCAGCTCTCCTTCGGCATCACGATGTCCTCGTAGCGTGAAGGGGTCCGGTAAGCCTCGCCGCGCTCTTTGCGCCAGTAGAACGGATCGAGCCGATCGACCCGCGGGATCGTGGCGAAGTTGTACTCGGGCGGCGGCGCCGCGACCGACCATTCGAGGCCGCGGGCATCCCAAGGGTCGCCTACCGGCACGCGGTTGGCGTCCCGGTCGCGCACGCTGACGAAGAGCTGCACGAACAGGCTGACGAGGCCCGACAGCAGCAGCACGGCGCCGCAGGCCGCCACGATCAGCCAGGGCCGGTAATCGGGCTCGAACAGGGCTTGGCTGCGCCGGGCCATGCCGCCGAGCCCAAGCACGTAAAGCGGCATGAAGGCGAGGTAGAAGCCGCTGACCCAGCAGGCGAAGGCGACCTTGCCCCAGACTTCCGACAGGCGGAAGCCGAACGCCTTGGGAAACCAGTACATATATCCGGCGATCATGCCGTAGAGCAGCCCCGGGATCAGCATGTTGTGGAAGTGGGCCACGAGGAACACAGTGTTGTGGACCACGTAGTCGATCGGCGGGATCGCGAGCATGATCCCGGTCAGGCCGCCGAGGACGAAGGTGACGATGAAGGCGAGCGCGAACAGCATCGGCGCTGTGAACCGGACCTCGCCGCGAAACATCGTCCAGATCCAATTGTAGATCTTGACGCCTGTGGGGATCGAGATCGTCATCGTCGCGATCCCGAAGGCGGCGTTCACGCTCGCGCTCTGGCCCATGGTGAAGAAGTGGTGCAGCCAGACCGTGAACGACAACACGCCGATCGCCATCGTGGCGGCGGCGAGCGACTTGTAGCCGTAGAGTTCCTTCGACGAGAAGGCCGAGATGACTTCCGAGAACACGCCGAAGGCCGGCAGGATGAGGATGTAGACCTCCGGATGGCCGAATAGCCAGAAGAGGTTCACGTAGTTCATCATGTTGCCGCCGAGATCGTTGGTGAAGAAGTGGAAGTCGAGGTAACGATCAAGGGCGAGCAGAGCGGTCGCGACGGTGAGCGGCGGGGTCGCGAAGATCATCAGGATCGCGGTGCAGAGCGAGGTCCAGCAGAACAGCGGCATGCGGGTGAGGTGCAGGCCGGGGCAGCGCTTCTTGTAGATCGTCGCGGCGATGTTGATCCCCGACAGGGTCGTGCCGAGCGAGGCCAGGGTGACGGCCCAGATCCAGTAATCCGGGCCGACGCCGGGCTGGAACGCTTTGCCGGTATAGGGCGGGTAGCCCGACCATCCGCCGGTCGAGAACTCGCCGACCGCGAGCGAGAGCATCACGAGCCCGGCCCCGCCCGCCGTCAGCATCAGGCTGATCGAGTTCAGGAGCGGGAAGGCGACGTCGCGCGCGCCGATCTGCAACGGCACGACGTAGTTGATCAGCCCCGTGAGGAACGGCATCGCCATGAAGAAGATCATGATCGTGCCGTGGGTGCTGAAGAGCTGCGCGAAGTGCTCCGGCGCGACGATGCCGGGGGCGTCGACCGCGAGCGATTGCTGCGCGCGCATCAGCACCGCCTCGACCAGGGCGCGGCTGAGCATCACTCCGGCCAGCACGACATACATGATGCCGATCTTCTTGTGATCGAGGCTCGTCAGCCAGTCGCGGAAGAGCGGGCGCCACCACCGCTTCCACGTCAGCAGCGCGACGAGGCCGACCGCGCCGACGACAACCAGCGCGCCGGCGAACGCGCCGATGAGTTCGCTGACGGTCGGGTCCTCCCAGGCGCGCACTAACGGGAACGCGTGCAGGTCGAGGCGGCCCAACAGGGTGAGCCAGTGACCGTCTTCATTCATGGGCGTGATGTCCGTGGGCGGCGTGCAGGCCCGGATCGTTCCGGGTGAGGATCGAGCGGAACAGGTCCGGCGCGACCGATCCGAACAGGATCGGCTCGGGCTGGACCGAGCGGGCGGCGAGCGTCGCGTAGGCGGCCGGATCGAGGGTCCTGCCGCCCGCGCGGGCGCGGGCGATCCAGGCCGCGTGGTCGTCGTTCGATTGCGCCAGCACGGCGAATTTCTGGTTCTGGAAGCCGACGCCGTTGAACTGGGTGTTCTCGCCACGGAAGCGGCCGGGCGCGTCCGCCGCGAGGTTGAGCTGCGTCGTCATGCCGGCCATGGCGTAGATCTGCCCGGCGAGCCGCGGCACGAAGAACGACTGCATGACCGTGTCGCTCGTGAGCGTCAGACGGACCGGACGGTCGGCCGGAAAGGCGAGTTCGTCGACGCTCGCCACGCCCTCGTCGGGATAAATGAACAGCCACTTCCAATCGAGCGCCACCGCCTGGACCTCGACCGGCGGCAGCGGCGAGGCGAGCGGCTTGTAGGGATCGAGCGCGTGGGTGTCGCGCCACAGGAACACCGCGAGCACGATCACGATGATCGTGGGTGGAATCCAGATCAGGCCTTCGAGCGGCCAGTTGAACCCCCATTGCGGGCGGTAGGCGCTCTTCGTGTTCGACAGCCGGTAGTGCCAGGCGAAGATCGGCGTCAGCAGCAGCACCGGGGCGGCGACGAAGATCAGGATCGCGCAGACGAGCAGGAACAGGCTGCGCGTCTGGTCGGCGACCGGTCCGGCGGCCCCGAGCATGCCGTGATCGAGGACGCCGCATCCGCCGAGCGGCAGTAGCGCGACGACTCCGAGCCACGGCGCGAGGCGCCGGAGCGCCCGGCCCCGGCGGGCCGTTGCGAGGGTCGGCGCGGGCGCGGGAGCGGCCTCAAGCATCGCGGCCTCGTCCATTCCGGTTCGTGGTCAGAGGGTTCGCCTCCATGGTTGGACCGGCCTCAAGCACCGGCCCGAACGGTGGGAACCGGTTTGCGGCAAAAAGCCGATGCGGCACAATAACCTAGCGCATCGTCCCGGATCCGATATCCGGGACGATGCGCTAAAGCCGCGCCGCGATCCCGTCGGCCACCCGCAGGGCGTTGGCGATGATGGTCAGCGTCGGGTTCACGGCGCCGATCGAAGGGAAGAAGCTCGCGTCGGTGACGTAGAGGTTGTCGATGCCATGCGCCCGGCAATCGAGGTCGAGCACGGAACTGTCCGGATCGGGGCCGAAGCGCAGGGTGCCGGCCTGATGCGCCGTGCCGCCGATCGGCGTGTCCTTGCCGAGATAGAGCGTGCGGTCGAACAGATGCGGGTGGATGTCGAGGCTGTCGCACAGCGTGCGCAGCTTTTCGCGCAGGCGCGCCTGCGCCTCGGCGTTGGTCGCCGTCAGGTCGAGATGCACCCGGCCGTCGCGGTAGTGGATGCGGTTCTGAGGCAGCGGCAGATCCTCGGAGGTCAGCCAGAAATCGATCGAGTGCCGAGCGATGTACTCGAACGGCCGCGTCGGCAGCCATTGCAGGAAGCCCGGCAGCCCCTCGGCCTCGATCTGCATCCCGTCGGACTTGCCCACCATCTGGATGTGGCCGAGGGGGAATTCCCACTCGTTCAGCGGGCTGCGGTCGTTCCCGTAATAGAAGTCGTTGAGCCCGAGCGTCTTCTGGAACTGCGTCGGGTTCGGCTCCTTCGAGATCGCCAGCACGGTGGTGTTGTTGTGGCGCATGTAGTTGCGCCCGACCTGCCCCGAGCTATTGGCGAGCCCGTCCGGATGCGCGTCGTTGCCGGAGCGCAGGAACAGCAGCGCCGAGGACAGCGCGCCGCAGGCCACCACGAACAGGTCGGCCGTCAGCACGTGGCGGCGCCCCTCGACCATCACCTCGACGCCGGTGACGCGGCCGCCGCCGGGATCGGTCAGCAGGCGCTCGGCATAGGCGTTGCGCAGCAGCGTGACGTTGGGATGGGCGGCGAGCGTCGGATCGATGCAGATGATCTGCGCGTCCGCCTTGCCATTGGTCAGGCTCGGATAGCCGTCGAACGGATCGCAGCGCAGGAGCGGCGAGTGCGGCAGGGTACCGCCCTTTCCGTCCTCTTCCATCAGCGCGCCCATCGGCAGGTGGAACGGGTGGTGGCCGGTGCAGGCGAGGTCGTCGGCGAGCTTCTGGATGCGCGGCTCGTGGCTGATCGCCGGCTTCGGGTAGGGATGCGGGGAAGGCGGCTCGGTCGGGTCCTCGCCGCGGGCGCCGTGGACCTGAAACAGCTCCTCGGCCGCCTGATAGTGGGGCGCGAAGGCGTCGTATTTCAGCGGCCATTCCGGCGAGAGACCGTCCGGGTGGCGCTGGGCCTCGAAGTCGCTCTCGCGGAGCCGAAACAGCACGCCGCCATAGACCTTCGAATTGCCGCCGACGAAGTAGTGCAGGCCGGGCTTGAAGATGTCGCCGTTGGAGGAGGTCCACGTCTCGTCCGCCTGATAGCGGGCCTTGCGGAAGACCGCGTCGGTGTCCCAGTTCTCGCGCTCGCGCGGCAGGTAGTCGCCGCGCTCGATCACGAGGACGCGCTTGCCGGTGCGGGCGAGGCGCCACGCCGCCGAGCCGCCGCCCGGCCCGGAGCCCACGACGATCACGTCGTAATGGTCGTCCTTCATCCGCCTCGCTCCGTCTTTCGACGCGAAACGGGCGGCGGGCGGCCTCGTTCCGGGCAACCGTGGCGGCGGCCGGTCTGCGAGCCATGCGCGAACCGCATCGATCCGGCGACGTTGGCAGCGGAAAGACGAAGCCAAAAGATGAACCAAGAGACCCGGATGACCCTCGAGGTGCTCGCCGCCTTCTCGGCCCGAGCCTGTCTGGTGCTGCTGTTCCTGCCCTTCAGCGCCCTCGACAAGGTTCTGAATTTCTCCGCCGCGGTGGGCCAGGCCGGCGAGGCCGCGCGTTCGCGCCCGCTCGCGACGGCGCTGATCCTGGCCGGGCTGTTCGTCGAGGTCGTGATGTCGCTGGGCGTGCTCACCGGCATCGCCGACCGCTTCGCGGCCTTCGTGTTGGCCGGTTACTGCATGGTCACGGCGCTCCTGTGGAAACCGTTCTGGCGTAAAGTCGATTTCCGCCTGAGGGGCCCGAGCGAGGGCCGCGAGACGTTCTGGGACTTCCTCGAGAACTTCGCGGTCGCGGGCGGCTTTCTGGCGCTGGCCTGGGGCGGGCCGAGCCAGCAGGGCGTCGCGGCCTTCCTCGCCGATCCGTTCGGGTCGACGCATCCCTACGCGCAAGCCATTCCGGAGACAGGTCGATGAGCGAGCCGGGCGACAAGCCGAGCGTCCCCTACTGGCACCTCTACACCGACGCGGACGGCATCAGCCGTCAGGTCCGCTGCGCGATGACCGAATTCCATCTCGCCTCGATGAAGCCGCCGGCCTTGCCGCAATGGCAGGGAGTCAAGCACCACGACGGCATGACCACGATGATCACGGTCCAGCCGGTCGGCTGGGAGGGCACGTGGCACGAGAACCCGGCGCCGCAATGGATCATTCCCCTGAGCGGCCGCTGGTACGTCGAGTCGATGGACGGCACCCGGATCGAGATGGGTCCCGGCGAGATCTCCTTCGGCGAGGACCACGGCTGCCGCACCCTCGACGGCAAGACCGGCCACAAGTCCGGCACGGTCGGTGACGAACCCGCCGTGCTGATGGTGGTGCAGTTCGACACCAAGCGCGAACGCACCACGCCCTGCCGGTTCGGGTAAGAGCGCCTAAGAGCCCGTTTCATAACGGGCTGTCTCAGGTCGTGTGGGGTGGGCGGCGAGCATCGTCAGCGTTGGGGAGTATCTGACGCTCACCCTGGAACGCCGATGTGGACACCCGCCGCCCGCGCCGAGCTTGCGCGCGAGAACCTGCCCTATGCAAGCAGCCTGACCGATGCGGAGTGGGCGCTCATCGCGCCGCTCCTGCCTGAACCCTCCCGGATCGGCCGTCCGTGGCGCTGGCCGCTGCGGGCCATCCTGGACAGCATCCAATACGTCCTGCGCACCGGCTGCGCATGGCGGCACCTGCCACTCGATTTTCCGCCTTGGTCCACCGTTCACCGCTGGTTCCTGCGGTTGTCGAAGGCCGGTGTGTTCGAGCGCCTTGCCCACGCCCTCACGATGGCCGATCGCGAGCGCACCGGGCGCGAGGCCAGTCCGACCGGTGCCATCCTCGACGCACAGGCCGCGCGCTCGGGCGGCGTCGGCGTCAAGGGCGAGCGCGGCTACGATCCGGCCCGGCGCGCGGTCGGTCGCAAGCGGCACGCGCTCACCGACACGGATGGCCGCCTGCTCCTGGCCACCGTCTCTCCCGCCAACCTGCACGACAGCCACGGCGGTGTCGCCCTCCTGCAGGCCTCGCGCCGCCTCTGGCCCTTCCTGGCCCACTGCTTTGCCGATCAGGCCTATCAGGGTGAGCGCGTCGGCAACGCCACCGCCATCACCGTCGAGATCGTCCGACCAGACAAGGGACAGAAGGGCTTCGCCGTGCAACCGCGGCGTTGGGTGATTGAGCGCACCTTCGGCTGGATCGCCCGGTGTCGGAGGCTCGCCCGTGACTACGAGGCCACCCCGTCCTCCGCGCTCGCCTTCTTCGTCCTCGCAGCCGCCATGATCCTCGTCAGACGGCTCGCACAGCCATTATGAAACGGGGTCTCAGAGACCGGCGACCAGAGCCGGCCCGATCCGCGCCAGTACATCCGCGTATTCGATGTCGGTGCGGACGGCACGCTTAACGGCGGCGACATCTTCCATAAAATCGCGCCGGGCTACTGCGACGGCATGAAGGTCGACGAGGACGGCAATGTCTGGTCGAGCGCCGCCGACGGCGTCCACTGCCTCTCGCCGCAGGGGCGCCTCCTCGGCAAGGTGCGAGTGCCGTACCGCGTCTCGAACCTGACCTGGGGCGGGGTGCACCGGAACCGCCTGTTCATCGCCGCCTCGCAGCGCGTTTTCTCGATCTTCCTCAACCGCCGCGGCGCTCCGCTGCCGGGGGCCGGGCGATGACCGGCTTGCGGATCGCCGCGATCCGCCTGCTCTGCCCGGACCCGGCGGCCACCGCCGCCTTCTATACGGCGGCCTTCGGCGCCAGCCTCGCCGCGGGCGGCGTCGCCCTCGGAGCACAGACGATTGAACTCGCGCCCGCCTCCGACCGTGGGGGCGAGCCCGCGCCCTCCAACGGCACCGACTTCCAGCATTGCGCCCTCGTCGTCGCGGACATGGAGGCTGCCTACGCGCAACTCTCCGAGGTGCCCGGCTGGACGCCAATTTCGCGGGCCGGGCCGGAGCGGCTGCCCGCGCGTTCCGGCGGCGTGAGCGCGTTCAAGTTCCGCGATCCCGACGGGCACCCGCTCGAACTTCTGGCCTTTCCGCCGGACGCCGTACCGCCGGTCTGGTGGGACCGGACGGGCCTGTTCCTCGGAATCGACCACACGGCGATCACGGTCGCCGACACTGAGCGCGCCGTCGCCTTCTATGCCGGCCTCGGTTTCCGGGTCGCGAGCCGGGGACTGAACCGGGGCCCGGAGCAGGCCCGTCTGGACGCGGTCGACGATCCTGTCGTTGAGGTGACCGGCCTCACGCCGCCGGGCGGGGCGGCGCCGCATCTGGAGCTTCTGTGCTACCGCGCGCCGGGCACGGTCCCGAGCCCCTGCGCCGACGGCTCGCCTCTGGCCACCCGAATCGTCCTGGCCGGCGGGAGCAACCTCCGTGACCCGGATGGTCATAGGCTGATCGGCAACAGCAAAATTCCGCTGGATCGACCTTTTGCGGTATAGTAGACAATTCAAATATATGCAGTATAATTCTCCGAGGCACGCGCTTTAGAATCAGATCACCTTTTTTATCTGAAATAACTTATCAGAATATATTCTCATGAATGAAAGATCTTAGACAATAAAGTCCGAAAAGGTGCAATCTCGACGCTCATTTTGTTTTGTTAAAATCGTGGTTTTCGGCCCTACTCGGACCTTCAGACGCATCGAAGCCGCCGGGGGCGGTTTCCGCATGCCCGGCGCGCATCATCATGCCGCCGCCCAGGATGCCCCCGGCCAAGAACAGGGTGATGAAAATCGCCGTCGGTGCTCCGCGCATGGTCTCTCCCGCAGTGTCGAGGTCACGCGGGGAGAGATGCCGGCCGGGCCGGGATGTTTCCCGCCGCTCCTGGCCAATCGGTCACGGATGCGTGATCAACTCACCGGGGCGAGGTTTGGAATAGTTCGGGCAATTCCGGCATCTCTCGTCCGAACGGAGGCGCGGTCATCGCCGTCGCCGCGATCCGGAGACCGCCCTTGGACGACCTCGCCGTCCTGATCGAATCGCAGATCCCGGCCCTGCGGCGCTACGCGACCGCGCTGCTGCGCCAGCGCGAGGCGGCCGACGACTACCTCGTTCAGGACACGCTGGAACGGGCGATCCACGCCTGGCCGCAGCGCCGCGAGGGAGACCTGCGGGCGTGGCTGTTCGCGATCCTGCGCAACCGCTCCCTCGAAGGCATCCGCCGCCGGGGCATCGAGGTCGGCCCGGGGGCGCTGACGGAGATCGCGGAGGCCGGGGTCGATCCCGAGGCGGCCGTGGGCGCGCGGGACGTGTTCGACGAGATCGCCGTGCTTCCCGAGGAACAGCGATCCGTCCTGCTCCTCGTCGCGGTCGAGGACATGTCCTATGCAGAGGTTGCCGCCGTGCTCGCAGTCCCGATCGGCATGATGATGTCGCGCCTCAGCCGGGCCCGCGGCCGGATGCGCGCCTTCCTCAATCAGGCGCCGACGATCGTCACCGGGCATCCGCGGAGGGTAAAATGACCGCGTCCGATGCGCGTCCCGTCAGCGAGGACGACCTGCACGCCTTCGTGGACGGACGGCTCGATCCGGGCCGCCGCGCCCGCGTCGAGGCGTCGCTCACCGCGCACCCGGAGGCGGCCACACGGGTCGCCGCCGACCGGGAGATGCGGGACCGCCTGCGGGCGCGGCTCGCGCTTTTGGTGGACGAGCCGATCCCCGCCCGCCTTCGCATCGCGAACCTCGCGGCGCTGCGCCGGGGGCGCGTCCCGCGCTGGTGGCCGAACGCGGCGGCGGCAGCGCTCCTGCTCGCCCTCGGCGGCGCAGCCGGGTGGGTCGGGCGCTGCGCCGTGCCGGGCCGGGGCGCCCGCCGAACCAATGACGCGGGCGGCCATCTCCGCCTTCCGTACCTACGTGGTCGAGGCAGCCCATCCGGTCGAGGTCCGCGCCGACGGCTCGACCGACCTCGTGCGATGGCTCACCGCGCGTCTGGGCCGGCCCATTACCGTGCCGGCCCTGCGGGCGCATGGCTTCCGGCTGATGGGCGGCCGCCTGCTCCCCGCCGGAGACGAGCCAGCGGCGATGCTGATGTACGACGACGACCGGGGCACCCGCCTCACCCTCTACAGCCGGGCCGGGCCGACCGGCGGGCGCTGCGTGTTCCGTCATGCCCGCGCCGACGACGTCGCCGCCTTCTCTTGGATCGACACCGGGATGTCCCACGTGGTGACGGCCCGCACGGACGAAGCGCGGCTGCTCCGGGTCGCCGAGGCGGTCGATGCACAGGTCGCGGGCAAGCGCGAGGGCGCGCGATGACGCGCGCGTCCGAACCCTGCCGGACCACGCCGGCCAAGGCCCCCGCCGGACTCGAGACGCCATGAACCTCGACCAGTTGCGCATCTTCGTGGCGGTCGCCGAGCGCCAGCACGTCACGCGGGCGGCCGAGGCACTGAATCTCGTCCAGTCGGCGGTCAGCGCCGCCATCAGCGCCCTGGAAACCCGGCACGCCGTCAAGCTGTTCCACCGGGTCGGCCGGGGCATCGAATTGACCGAGGCGGGCGGCGTCTTTCTCGGCGAGGCCCGCGCGGTGCTCGCCCGCGCCCAGGCGGCCGAACAGGTACTCGCGGACCTCAGCGGCTTGCGGCGCGGAACGCTGTCCGTCCAGGCGAGCCAGACCATCGCCGGCCACTGGCTCCCCCGGCACCTCGTCACCTTCCGGGCGACGTACCCGGACATCGTCCTGCAGCTCGGCATCGGCAACACCGCCGAGGCCGCCGAGGCGGTCCGGGCCGGGACGGCGGAACTCGCCTTCGTGGAGGGCGCGATCGACGACAGCAGTCTCGCGAGCGCCCCGATCGCCGAGGATCGGCTGATCCTCGTCATCGCGCCCGATCACCCGTTGGCCGCACGCGCGCGGCCGGGACGATCCGACCTCGCTTCGGTCTCCTGGGTGCTGCGCGAACCCGGATCGGGCACGCGCTCCGCTTTCGAGGCTGCGCTCGTTGCTTTGGGCATCGCACCGGACGCACTCACCGTTGCCCTCGAACTGCCGTCGAACGAGGCGGTCCTCGCTGCCGTCGTGGCAGGGGCCGGGGCGAGCGTTCTGTCCGAAGCGGTGGTCGGACCCTCGCTGCGAACCGGTGTACTCGTCGCCGTGCCCTTCGCCCTGCCGACGCGGACCTTCCAGGTCCTGCGCCACAAGGAGCGCTACCGCAGTCGCGCCGCCGACGCGCTGCTCGACCTGATCCGTGCCGCACCCTGATGGGGGCGGCCCCTCAGGCGACATTGACCCAGATACGGTGCCAGGAGGCGCTGAGATAGCCCTTGAAGTTCCACGTCTCGTCCGGCCGCGCCGGCTGGGTGTGCCCGGCGCTGTCCCAGGCGCGCACCGCGAGGTCGCGCTCGCCGGACGGAAGGTCCAGCACGATCTCCCAGAACGTCCAGGCGAAGGGAGCGCCGGTCTCGTGTTCCAGGCTGGCTTGATGCCAGGACCGACCGCCATCCCCCAAGACATCGACGCACACGACCGCCCGGTCTCCCGCGATGGCGTATCCGCGGACGGTGGTATCGCCCGCCTTGAGCCGGGCTCCGCGCGCGGGCTCGCAGATCGCGGCGTTGAGCGGCATGGTCTCGATGGTGTGGCCTTTCGCCGGATCGGCGGTCTCGGCCGTCACGTCCGGCGGGAACAGCTTGTAGTCGTCGGCTTGCATCGGGTTGGTCGAGGGGTAGTCCTGCACCGTGATGCGCCGCAGCCATTTCGGGCTGCGCACGCCCGCGAAGCCCGGCACGACGGCCCGTACGGGGAAGCCGTGCTCGGGCAACAGCGCTGCCCTGTTCATTGCGAAGGCCAGCAGCGTCTCGTCGGCGAGCGCCTTGGCGAGTGGGATCGAGACGCCGTAGGGCTGTCCCGTCACCACGTCGTGGCTCTCGAAGGCCACGTGGAGGTCCGAGTTGAGGTTCGCTCCTGGCGCTACGCCCGCCGCACGCGGGACGTCGCCGAGGCGGATTCCGGTCCAGTCCGCCGTCCCGATGGCGCCGCCGTCCCAGGGATCGCCCGAGACCGGGCCCACCGCCCGCATGTCGGCGCGGCGGTTGCCGGCGCACTGCATCGTGGCCGTGACGGTCGCTTCGGGAAAACGCGTGCGCAGATCCCCCAGCGACAGATCGAGGGGGCCGACATCCGCGCCGTCGATGGACAGACGCCATGTGGCGGCGTCGATCTCTGGCAGGTCGCCGTGGGAGCGGACATAGAAGTCTTCCGCAGGGGTTTGGTAACAGGCCCGCAGGCGGGTCAGCGGCGGCTCGGCGTTGTAGGGGCGCTCCCCGTGAACGATCAGGCGCGCCATACGCTCGGTCAAGCTCGACCTCGGGTGTCTCTATCGCGGAAGGTCGGAGCTCAACGCGTGCGGACGCGCCGGGTGGCAGGCCTCTGTCAGGCGATGCCGAGCAGGCGGATCAGCCCGAGGCTCACGGCCGTGAGGGCGGTGAGCGAAGCGACCACCGCCAGGGTGACTCGCGGTCCCGCCTTGACGACGCAACGCACGTCGACGCCGAGGCCGAGGGCCGCCATCGACACGATGGTCAGCGCGTTCGCCGTCGTGGCCATGGGGTGCAGGGCCGCTTCGGGAACAAGACCCGCCGAGCGGAGACCCGCCAGGGCCAGAAAGGCGAGGATGAACCACGGCACCAGCCGGTGCAGCGGCATCCGGCCCGAGGCGGGGCGCTCGCCGGCCGTGGGGTGCGGCACGCTCACGCCGGTCCTCCCGCGCAGCCGGCCGATCCCGAGCGAGAGAGTTAGGACCACTGGCCCGAGCATCAGCACGCGGACCAGCTTGACCAGGGTGCCGACCTGGACGCTGAGGGCGGCCACCGGGGCGGTTGCAGCGAGCACCTGCGGCACGGCGTAGACCGTGAGCCCCGCGAGCACACCGTACTGCATCGGCGAGAGTCCGAGCAGCGGCACGAGCAGGGGCAGACCGAGAACGACGAGAATGCCGAGCACGGCGGTGAAGGCGATGGACGAGGCGACATCCTCGCCGTCCGCGTCGATCACCGGGGCCGCGGCCGCGATCGCCGAGTTTCCGCAGATCGAGTTGCCGCAGGCGACGAGGATGGCGAGGCGCGGGGACAACCCGAGAGCCCGGCCGATGCCGTAGCTCGCCGCGATGGCGAGAGCCACCACCACCGCGATGCCGACGAGAAGCCCCGGCCCGGCCGCGAGCAGCGTCCGGAGGCTGAGCGAGGCGCCGAGCAGGACGACGGCGATTTCCAGGACGGTCTTGGCGCCGAACGCGATACCGTGAACGAAGCGCCGACCCGGGCTCCAGGCCGTGCGGACGGCCGTGCCCAGCACGATGGCGAGGACCAGAGCCTCCAGCCACAGACGGCCGAAGACGTGTTCCTCGACCCTCTCGAGCCCGAGGGCGACGCCCGTCACCGCGAGGCAAAGGCTCAGGCCGGGCAGGATGGAAGACAGGGCAAGAGCGCGTGATCGGAGAAAGGCTGCTGCGGGCATGGTGCGTGCACCTCGTGGACTGAAGCTGCCACGATCATGACCGCGCCCATTCGATCACTCCAGCGGAACGTATCGATCGTTTTGATCACGTGATGAGATGATTTGGCTGGCGACGACGAACGTCGTGCTTCGGACTGAAGCCAGCCTTTGCGGATGGGCAACCCGAGTTTACGGCTTCGCTGATATGCAGGGAACATTGCAGATTCCGCTGACAGGGTCTCAGGAGATAGAAGCCATTGAGGTCAGCGGCGGGGCCGTCAGGTCGGTGAACGGGCGGGTCAATCGGATGCCTGAGTGACGGCACGGTCGATGTTCACCCTCTCCGCCCAGTCCTTGGCCTCGAACTGACCCTTGAGGTCGATCAGCCGGGCATCGCTCACGTCAACGTTCTTGAAATCCGCGCCCGTGACCGTAGCACCGGTCAAATTGGCCCCGGACAAGTCCGAACCCATCAGCACCACGCCGGTGAGATCGGCCTCCTTGAGGTTCGCATACTCCAGGCGTGACCGGCCGAGGTTGCCTCCCTTGAGGTTCGCGCCCGACAGGTTCACCGAGGTGAACACCACTCGTATCAAGCCCATGGACTGGTTCTTGATGTCGGCTCCGTCCTTCAGATCGACCAGCGATGCGCCGCTCATGTCGGCGCCCTTGAAGTCGCCGATGGGCATGGACCGGCTGAGGTCGGCGCCGCTGAGGTTGGCGTCCCGCGCCGTGATGCCGAACATCTTCGCGTCCGCGAGCTTGACGCCGGAAAGGTCCGCTTTCAGGAGCCATGCCTGTTCGAGGTTTGCGCCGCTGAGGTCGGCGCAGCGCAGATTGACGTTGTTCAGGCGCGCGGTGCGCAAGTTGACGCTCCGGAGATCCAGCCCGGAGAGATCGAGTCCCGACAGCGCCTTGTCGTGCAGGTCGATGAGCTTCCCATCGGCAGCCTGGATCATCGCCTCGACGTCGGCGCGGCTCATTTCGGTCTTCGTCATGGCGCTGAGGACAGCAATCGCCGCCGTCAGCTTCACCGAACTCGCCGCGAGCGAACTTCTTGAGCGGGTCGGCGACGTCGTCGCCCGCTTGCTCGCCGGCGAGGTCCCGGAGGAGTTGAGGCTCGCGCTCCCGCACGGATTGGCGCCGCTCCAGGGTGCGAATCTGGCCGAGGCGGAGGCCCGGCTTGACGAGCTGGTTTGCACGACCATCCACGGCTTCTGCCAGCGCCTCGTGAGGCCTTAACCGGTCGAGGCCGACATCGATCCGAGGGCACGGGTGGCCGACGAGGCGGAAGCCGACGGAATCTTCCGCGACCTCATCGACCGGTGGTTGCGGGAGTGTCTCTCGGGCGGCGACGGCCTTGTCGCCGAGATGGTGCTGGCGGACCCGGTCGCGGCGAAGGACGCGGTCGACCGGGTGGCGGAGTGCCTGCCCGAGAGGCGTACGGTCGGGACGCGTCCTGCCACCACACAAGGGGACTGAACAGCCTCGGCCAGCACATCCGGGGCGGTCTTCACGTCGCTGGCGTTGCCGGGGGGCAGAAGGAGGACCGCGGGGCGGCCCACGACATCGACGAGCGCGTGGATCTTGGTGGTCTGACCGCCGCGCGAGGGACCGATCCCTTGCGCCTTGGCCCCCCTTTTCCACCCTGGGCGGGCCGATGCTCTAGGCCGCGTGGACAGTTACCGGAGCCATAGGACGATGGCGGCGAGGGTAACGACGGCGGCGTAGTTGCGGGCGGTCTTTTCGTAGCGGGTGGCCACGCGACGGAACTGCTTGAGCTTGGCAAAGCAGCACTCGACCAGATGGCGCTCTTTGTAGAGCGCCTTGTCGAGGTCGTACTTCGTGGCGCGCGAAGGGTTATTCGGGATCACGGCCTTGGCGCCCTTGTCGGAGATGAGTTTGCGCAGCCGGTCGCTGTCGTAGGCGGCATCGGCCAGGATCACGTCTGCCGGCAGGCCCTTCAGCAGCGCCTCGGCCTGCGGTGCGTCGCCTTTCTGGCCGGCCGTGAGGGCAAACCGCACCGGGCAGCCGAGCCCGCGCACCGCCAGATGGATCTTGGTGCTCAGGCCGCCGCGCGAGCGACCAAGGGCTTGGTCGGGCGCCGGCTCGGACGAGGAGCGATCTCCAGCCCCCCTTTTTTCGCCCCCGCCGCATGTTGGTGGGCACGGACGATGGTGGAATCCACGATCAGGTACTCGAAGTCGGCATCGTCCGACATCGCTTCGAAGATGCGCCACCATACGCCCTTCTGGCTCCAGCGACTGAAGCGGCGGAACACGCTGTTCCACTCGCCGAACGCGTCGGGCAGGTCGCGCCAGGGCGAGCCGGTGCGCACGATCCACAAAACGCCTTCGACGAACATGCGGTTGTCACGCCCGGTCGAGCCGCGCTGGTCGGGCCGGCCGATGATCAGCGGCGCCATCCGCTCCCACTGCACGTCGCTGAGAACCAAGCGATCCTGAATGCTCAAGGCTGCCCTCCAAAAGACAGCCTCGAATCACGCCCGACACCAAACGTGAACCCCAAGAGTCCACGCGACCTA
>NZ_FOSV01000044.1 GCF_900114375.1 Methylorubrum salsuginis
TCTCACCGGCCGCGTGCAGGCGCTCCAACAGGACCTGATGCAGCCGCGCCCACACGCCGGCTGCCTGCCAGTCGCGCAGACGCCGCCAGCAACTCATGCCGCTCCCGCAGCCCATCTCGGCCGGTAGCATCTCCCAGGGTAGGCCGGAGCGCAGCACGAACAGGATGCCGGTCAGCGCCGCCCGATTGTCGATCGGAGGCCGTCCGCCCTTCGGGCGCGGCCGAGGCGGCGGCAGGAGCGGGGCAATCTCCGTCCAGAGATCGTCGGGAAGCAGAGCGCGAGCCATGCCCCACCAACGCACCATCCACCGCTTCGTGCCGTTCTGTTAGGCGCTCTTAACCGATCGCCAGAGGGATCTTACGCGCCGCCCTCTGCCCGCGATGCTGGCGTGACGGCTGCGATGCGCGAGTGGGCCAGCGCATCGCCGCTATCGGACAGCGACTTTCCACCCCATCCGGGCCATCGGCGCCACTCATGAACGCCCGATAAGGGTTCAGGGCACGCGAAGGCGACACCGGCCGAGGTTCGGTGAACTCGGAAGCACCCCAGTCGGTATCTCCTCTCCCGCCCCCACCATTGTCCCCGCCCGGACCGCGGCGTAACCCTTCGCCCATGACCCGCCCTCGCTTCCAGACCTTCGACGATCCGAGCCACGCCAAGGGGCCTGAGCGGATCGAGGCCCTGCGGGCGGCGTTGCGCGAGGTCGGGGCCGACGGGTTCGTGGTGCCGCGGGCCGACGAGCATCAGTCGGAATACGTGCCCGCCGACGCCGAGCGGCTGGCCTGGCTCACCGGCTTCACCGGCTCGGCCGGCACGGCGATCGTGCTGCAGGACGCCGCCGCCCTGTTCGTCGATGGGCGCTACACCGTGCAGGCGCCGGCCCAGGTCGATACCGGGATCATCGTCGTGGTGCCGGTCGCCGAGACCAGTCCGGAGGCGTGGCTCGGGGCGCAGCTGAAGGCCGGCCAGACCCTCGCCTACGATCCGTGGCTGCATACGCCGGACGGGGTCGCGCGGCTGGAGCGGGCCGCCGCCAAGGCCGGCGCGAGCCTGCGCGCGGTCGAACGGAATCTCGTCGATGCGGTCTGGGCCGGGCGCCCGCGCCCGCCCGCGGGCCGGGTCGCGGCCCATCCCGAGGCCCTGGCCGGCGAGGGGGTTTGCGAAAAACTCGCCCGCCTCCGCGCGGCGCTGACGGAGGGCGAACTCGACGGGCTCGTGATGTCCGATCCGCACAACCTCGCCTGGACCTTCAACCTGCGCGGGGCCGATCTCACCCATACGCCGCTGGCGCTCGGCTACGCCCTCGTGCCGACGGAAGGCCGGGCCGCACTCTATCTCGGCTCGTCCGAGATCGACCCGGACTTGCGGGCCGCGCTCGGCCCCCGCGCCGACCTGCATCCGCGCCGGGCCTTCCCCGAGGCGCTGGCGGCGCTCGCCGCCGGGGCCGCGCGGCTGCGGCTCGACGCGGCGACCGGCGCGGCGGCGCTGAAAGGTCTGGTCGAGGCGGCCGGCGGCGTCGCCGATGTCGGACCCGATCCGGTCACCGCCATGAAGGCGGTCAAGAACGCCGCCGAGATCGCCGGGACGCGTGCCGCCCATCACCGCGACGGGCTCGCCGTGACGCGCTTCCTCGCCTGGCTCGACCGCACCGGGCCGGTGAGCGAGATCGCGGCGGTGGAGGCGCTCGAAGATTTTCGCGAGGCGACCGGAGCGTTGCGCGACGTGTCGTTCCCGACGATCTCGGGTTCGGGCCCCAACGGCGCCATCGTGCATTACCGCGTCACCCGCGCCACCGACCGGTCCTCGCGAGAGGGCGAGCTGTTCCTGATCGATTCCGGCGCGCAATACGCCGACGGTACCACCGACATCACCCGCACCGTCGCGGTGGGCGCGCCCACGGGCGAGATGCGGGAACGCTTCACCCGCGTGCTCAAGGGCCACATCGCCATCGCCCGCGCGGTCTTCCCCGAGGGGACCACGGGGGCGCAGATCGACGCGCTGGCCCGCCTCAGCCTGTGGGAGGCCGGGCTCGACTACGACCACGGCACCGGCCACGGCGTCGGCGCCTTCCTCTCGGTCCACGAGGGGCCACAGCGCATCGCCAAGACCGGCACGGTGGCCTTGAAGCCCGGCATGATCCTCTCGAACGAGCCGGGCTATTACAAACAGGGCGCCTACGGCATCCGCATCGAGAACCTCGTCCTCGTGGAAGAGCGGGCGATCGAGGGCGCCGAGCGCAGGATGCTCGGCTTCGAGACGCTGACGCTCGTCCCCCTCGACCGGCGTCTGATCGATGTGGGCCTGCTCGGCGCGGCCGACGCGGCCTGGGTCGATGCCTACCACGCGCGGGTGCGCGAAACCCTCGCGCCCGACCTCGACGGGGCGACGCGGGACTGGCTCGAGGCGGCGACGCGGCCGTTGGCCGAGGGGCTCGCGTGAGCGCCCCGGCCGCAATCCTCTTCGTCTGCCTCGGCAATATCTGTCGCTCGCCGCTGGCCGAGGCCGCGTTCCGGCGGGAGGCCGAGCGGGCCGGGCTCGCCGTGACGGTCGATTCCGCCGGGACCGGCGACTGGCATGTCGGCGAGCCGCCGGACCCGCGGGCCATCGCGGTCGCCCGCGCCCACGGCCTCGACATTTCCGGCCTTCGCGGAAGGCAGGTGGCGCTCGAGGATTTCGCGGCCTTCGACCATGTCGTGGCGCTCGACCATGCCAACCTGTCGCGCCTGCGGACGCTGCGGCCCGAGGGGGCGCGGGCGGCGTTGAGCCTGCTCCTCGACCACGTGCCGGGCCGGGCGGGTCAGCCGGTGGCCGACCCGTATTACGGTGGGCCGGAGGGGTTCGAGACCACCTGGGCCGACGTGACGAGCGGCGCCCGCGCGCTGCTGCGCCGGATCGCGGAAGGGCCGTGAGCGCCATCGCCGGCCGTGCCGCCGGGCTGCTCGGCGCGGCATTGGCGCAGGTCCGGACGCTACCCGGCGGCGACCTCTCGGACTGCCTGCTGATCCGCCTCGCCGACGGGCGCGAGGCGGTGGCGAAATCCGGCCCCGCCCCGCGGATCGAGGCCGCGATGCTGGCGGCGATCCGGGTGAGCGGCGCCCCGGCGCCGAGCGTGCTCGCCGTGGACGACACCGTCCTCGTGCTGGAGCGTCTGTCGGACGCGGGCGCGCCCGCGCCGGCCGAACTCGGGCACGCGGTCGCGCGTCTGCACGCGGCGACGGGCGCGCGCTACGGCTGGCCCGCCGATTACGCCTTCGGGCCGGTGCCCATCGCCAACGGAGGGAGCGACGACTGGCCCGCCTTCTGGGCCGAGCGGCGCCTGCTCTGCCATGCGGGCCACGTGCCCGCCGCGCTGATGCGGCGCCTGGAGACACTCGCCGCCGATCTGGGCAACCGCCTGCCGGCCCGGCCCCGTCCGGCCCTGCTCCACGGCGACCTGTGGGGCGGCAACGTGCTCTCCGACGGCACGCGCGTCACGGGGCTGATCGACCCGGCCTGCTACCACGGCCATGCCGAGGTCGATTGCGCCATGCTGGCCCTGTTCGGCCGCCCCGGCCCCGGCTTTCGCGAGGCCTACGGGCCGCCGGAGCCGGGCGCGGCGGAGCGCACCGCACTCTACCAGCTGTGGCCGGCCCTGGTGCATCTCCGACTGTTCGGGGCCGGGTATCGCGGGATGGTCGAGGGGCTTTTGGCGGCGGCGGGCGTCTGACGACCCACCTCCGAAAACCTACTCCGCGGGTGCCGCCAGCGGCGCCCCGGCGCGGGGCTCGAACCGACCCTCGCCCGTCGGCACCATCTCGATGCGACGGTCGTGGTGCCGGTGCAGGGTCGAGCGGTGGCCGATCGAGACGATGGTGGTGCCGGGCAGCTTCTCCCGCAGCGTTCCGTAGATCGAGGCCTCGCTCGCCTCGTCGAGGGCGGCGGTGGATTCGTCGAGAAAGAGCCAGTCGGGCTTGGCCAGGATCGCGCGGGCGATGGCCAGCCGCTGCTGCTCGCCGCCGGACAGGCGCCGGTCCCAGGTGTCGATCTCGTCGAGCCGGTCGGCCAAAGCCGGCAGCTGCGCCGCGATCAGCGCGTCGCGGATCGCGGCGTCGGAATACCGGTCGGTGGTGTCGGGATAGACCACCGCGCCGCGCAACGTGCCGAGCGGGATGTAGGGCCGCTGCGGCAGCACCATTGCGGACTGGCCCTCGGGCACGTCGACCCGGCCCTTGCCGAACGGCCAGATGCCGGCGATCGCCCGGAACAGCGTGGATTTGCCCGAGCCCGAGGGGCCGGTGAGCAGCGTCGCGCCCCCCTTCGAAAGAGTGAGCGAGGGCGCCCGCACGATCTCGCGGCCGTCGGGCAGCGCGAGCGTCAGGTCGCGGCCGGTGACGTCGCCCGAGCGGTCGTGGCCCTGCGCGAGGCCGTAGCCCGCGCCGGCCAGCGCCTCGGCCTTGGTCATCGCCCGCTTGAAGGCGCCCAGACGAATGGTGTTGGCCTTGTAGGCCGCCAGCGTGGTGTAGGCGGTGATGAAGAACGACAGCGAGTTCTGGACGTTGCTGAACGCGTTCGAGGTCTGCTGCAGCGTGCCGAGCGTGATCTTCTTGGCGAAGAACGACGGGGCGGCGATGACGAGCGGGAAGATCGTGCTCGCCTGCCGGTAGCTGAAGGTGAAGGCGATCAGCTTGATGCGCCGGTAGATGATGCCGACGTAGTTGTCGATGATGGCGTGGAACAGACCGGTGAGCCGTGCGGACTCGGCCCGCTCGCCGCGCAGCAGCGCGATCTGCTCCGAATAGATGCGGTTGCGCGCCAGCGCGAAGCGGAAGTCGGCCTCCACCTGCTCCTGGCGGAAATCGAGGCCGATCAGCGGCTTGCCGATGATGTGGGTGAGCCACGTGCCGACCACCGCGTAGGCGATCACGAGCCAGACGAGGAAGCCCGGCACCACCGTGTCGGTGAAGGGCAGGACGAAGTCGTGCGAGAGCGTCCACAGGATGACGATGAAGGAGACGAGCTGGGCCGCCTGCGACAGGAGCCGGATCGACAGGCCCGCGGTCTGCTGGATGAAGGCGTTGACGTCCGACTGGATGCGCTGGTCGGGGTTGTCCGCCTCCTCGTCGGTGAAGGGGATGCGGTAATGGGTGCCCTGCCCCAGCCAGCGCTCATACAGGCTGTGCGTCAGCCACGTGCGCCAGCGGACCTGCAGCGCCGAATCGACGTAGAGGTCGAACATGCCGATGACGATGTTGAGCGCCGCCAGCGGCACGAAGATCCAGACGATCTGATACCAGAACGCCGCCGCGTCGAGCGCCTGCAGCGAATTGTACATGTCCCGGTAGAAGAAGTTGAAGCCGAGCGTCAGCGCCACGTCGGCGAAGTTCACGAAGATCGACAGGCCGACCAGATTGCGGCCGATCTGCCCTTCCGTGCGCCCGAACCAGCGAAACAGGCCGATCTCGCGGGTCGGCGCGTCGCGGTTGGCGAAATAGGGGTCGGCGATCAGGGTGATGTCGCGGATCGGCCGCCAATACGAGATCGCCAGCACGATGCCGGCGAACACCACGGCGCCGGTGGCGGCGAAGTCCGGGGGCAGCAAAGCCGCGACCACGCCGGGCAGCGCCCCCATCGCGGCCAGCGTCTTGGAGAGCGCCAGCAGCAGGTAGCCGAGGCCGTAGACCGAGACGAAGATCTTCAAGTAGGCCGAGATGTTGCCGGAGGCGAGCAACAGCCCCGCCATGGCGAAGCCGGCGAGCGAGACGTAGAGCGGCGGCGAGGGCAGGCCCGGCATCGCGAGCAGCAGGAGCGCGACGAGCGCCGTGAGCGCGGCCTGTAGGCCGAGCCCGCTCTTCAATGCGGCCACGCGGGTTTCTCCCTCTCGCTCTGGCGGCCCGGCCTTCGCGAGGCGCGGGACTGTCCCGCCCGGGGACATCGCCGAATTCGACGGCCCTGGCTATCCGTCTTGGCGAGATCGTGGCGCGGGGGCGCCGCTGTCACGTGAATTTTCGGTCATGTCGGAGGCTGCAAGGGGCGGCGGCACCGAGATGCGACACCGTGGACCGGTCGAGCCCGGGGCGAACCGCCCTCCCCGGCGGGGAAGCCGGTGCTCGGATCGAGCGAGACCGCGCCGACGAAACGGCGCCTCGAGCGATCTCACGGAAGAGTGCGGAGCGCTGGGTTGCTTCGGCGTCGCACGCTGCGGGGGGAATCGCGACGCTCAGGCCGCCTGAGCCGGCTCGCGCGGCTCCGCCAACACGGCGGCGGCGATGGCGACCTCGCGCAGATCGGGCAGCACCGGTGCCGGGACGGGCGCGGCGTCGAGGAAGCTTTTCAGTTCGGTCTCAGAGACGTGACCGAAGGCTTCCACCAGATAGGCCAGAGCGTCGTCGGACATCGCCGGTCCTCCCGTTGCCGCGTCGGCGCCTGGAACGGCTCGCTTGTGAGCCGCGCGCCTTACTGATTGGTATTTGGTATACCAGGCGGCGCGGAAGTCAAGTTCCGATGGGGTGGCGCGGCGGCGGTATCGTGCAGGGAATGGGCGGATACGGCGCTTCGGCTCAGCTCAGGACTCGAAGCGCTTCAGGGGCTTGTCCCACCCACACCCTCATCCCGAGGTGTCCATGCCTGTGGGCCTCAAAGGACGGCTCCGGGATCGCCGCGACTTCTGGAGCCCGCCTTCTAGGCTGCTTCGCAGCACCTCAGGATGAGGGTGTGGGTGGGAGCGGGGGAGTTCAGTCCGCCGAATTCGGCGCGCCCGTGCGGAACCGGCGCGGGGCGGGCTTCGCCTTCGGCTGGGGATCGTGCTTGTCGACGAGGGCGCGCTTGACGCGCTCGTTGAAGTCCTGCGTCGAGACCGAGCGCGCCGAGCCGTTGTTGTTGTTGCCGTGGGCCATGGGACGGCCTCCGCTGTTCCTGCCTGAGTTCTGGCCCAAGGCACCGAATTGCGCGGAGGGTCCCCCGGGATATGGGTCGCGGGGCGGCAAATGCGACCCCGCGGCGCGGCCCGCTTTCCTATTCCGCCGCGATGCGATGGACGGCGCCAACCGCCCCCGACCCGAAAATCTCGCCGATCTCGGCATCCGAGCAGCCCAGAACCTCCCGCAGGATCTCGTCGGTGTGCTCGCCGAGCAGCGGCGCGCGGGTCACCTCGGTCGGGCTCGCCGAGAGCTTGATCGGGTTGCCGACGGTGAGGTGACGTCCCCGGGTCGGGTGCTCGACCTCGACCACGGTGCCGTTGGCCCGCAAGGCCTCGTCTTCGGCGATCTCGCGCATCGACAGGATCGGCCCGCACGGGATGTCGTAGGCGTTGAGGATCTCCATCGCCTCGAACTTGTCGTGCTTCATCGTCCAGGCTTCGATGCGGGTGAAGATCTCGTTGAGATGCGGCAGCCGCGCCTTCGGGGTCGCGTAGGCCGGATCGGTCTTCCAGTCCGGCTCGCCGATGATGTCGCAGATCGGGCCCCAGACCGCGCCCTGTGTGATGAAGTAGATGTAGGCGTTGGGGTCCTGCTCCCAGCCCTTGCACTTGAGGATGCGCCCCGGCTGCCCGCCGCCGGAATCGTTGCCGGCGCGCGGCACCGCGTCACCGAAGGGCACGCCCTCGCCGTACTGGCTGTATTCCATCAGCGGCCCCTCGCCGAGGCGTTGCTGGTCGCGCAGCTTGACCCGGCAGAGGTTGAGCACCCCGTCCTGCATGGCGCAATCGACCCGCTGGCCCGTGCCGGTCTGGGTGCGCTGGTAGAGGGCGGTGACGATGCCGAGCGCCAGATGCAGGCCGGTGCCGGAATCGCCGATCTGCGCGCCCGAGACCATCGGCAGCCCGTCACGCCAGCCGGTGGTGGAGGCCGCCCCCCCGGCGCATTGGGCGACGTTCTCGTAGACCTTGCAATCCTGGTAGCGGCCGGGCCCGAAGCCCTTCACCGAGGCGAGGATGAGGCCGGGATTGGCGGCTTGCAGCTTGTCCCAGGTCAGGCCCATCCGGTCCAGCGCCCCGGGCGCGAAGTTCTCCACCAGCACGTCGCATTCGCGGATCAGCCGCCACAGGATCTCGTTGCCCTTGGGCGTCTTGGCGTCGAGCGTGATCGAGCGCTTGTTGTGGTTCAGCATCGTGAAGTAGAGGCTGTCGACGCCGGGAATGTCCTGCAATTGCTGGCGCGTCGCGTCACCGGCGCCCGGCCGCTCCACCTTGATCACGTCGGCGCCGAACCACGCAAGCAACTGCGTGCAGGTCGGACCGGACTGGACATGCGTGAAGTCGAGGATGCGCACGCCGTCGAGAGCCTTGCCCATCGCGCGGTTCCCTCCCAAATTTTGTTCGTCTCGGCACAGGAAGCGATGGCGTTGCCCCGGTACCGCTGCGCGAAGTTTCGACACCCGGCCTCGACGGTTGGCGAACCTCGGGCCCGCGTCCGGCGAATGCGATGACTGTCGACTTCGTCTCTGGTTTCTGGCATACCAAATGCCAGACGTCAACAAATCGGGGCCGGGGGCTGCGCGGCGCGCAACGCTGTAGACAAGGCAGAGCCCTCCCCGACTCGTGACAATCGCTCCCTTGTGTTCCACACATGGCGGCGCCACGCTTGCCCTGCGCGGACCCCCATTCCGGACAGGCATCCCCTCGGACGCGAAGGTCGTATCGGACGCGATGGAAAATCTCTCGATCAAGCCGATCGTGCCGGCCACCAGCCTGCGGACGCTGGCCTACGAGGCGCTGAAATCGGCCATCACCAACATGGACATCTACGGCGCGACCGGTGATGTCCGCCTCGACGAGCGGGGCCTGTCGCAGACGCTCGGCGTCTCGCGCACGCCGATCCGCGAGGCGCTGACGGTGCTGGAGCAGGAAGGCTTCGTGCGCAACGAGCCGCGCCGGGGCGTGTTCGTCGTCAAGAAGACGAAGCGCGAGATCGTCGGCATGATCCAGGCCTGGGCGGCCCTGGAGAGCATGGCGGCCCGCCTCGCCTGCGCCAACGCGCCGGACGAGGATCTCGCCTGCCTGCGCCGCTCCTTCCCCGAATTCTTCGAGGGCCGCCCGTCGGACCATCTCGACGAGTATTCGGAAGCCAACATCCGTTTTCACCAGAAGATCATCAAGCTCGGCGGCTGCCCGGTGATCGAGGACCTGTGCAGCAACCTGCTGGTCCATGTCCGCGGCATCCGCAACACGGCGCTGCGCCAGGGCGACCGCGCCTCGGAATCGATCCGCGAGCACGTGCGCATCATCGAGGCGCTGGAGGCCCGCAACGCCGACCTCGCCGAGCGCTTGGTCCGCGAGCACGGCCTGGGTCTCGCCGCCCATGTCGAGCGCTACGGCAACCACCTGGATTGAAGGCCGCCGCACGGAACGGGCGATGGCACCGGTTCGCCGGTCGCGGAGAGCGCCCCACGTCACGGGCTCACGGAGATGGATGTCTTCGTGAGCGTCGAGCGGCAGAAGCCAAGGCCGTCGCCGCAGCCGTCGGCGTTCGAGGCCCAGAAGCAAGTGGCCCATCGCTTGACCGGCGGCGGCTCCTGTGGCTCCTGAGCCTCGGCACCCCGACTCCGTAGCTCAGCTGGATAGAGCAGCCGCCTTCTAAGCGGCAGGTCGTAGGTTCGAGCCCTACCGGGGTCGCCATGCGTTCAGTCCGCAGTCGATGACTGGGCAGACTGTGCTTTGAGGCAGAGGGTGGTTCGCCTCGGCCTGTCTCCGCGCTGCGAGATCGGCTATCTTGGCCGTATGGACAGGCTGATCGCACCTCGTTCGCAGCGTCGCTGGGCGGCGCTTCTCGCCCTTGGAGCCGGGCTCGCCGCGTCCGGGCCGGCGCTCGCGCAGAGCGCCCTGCCGTTTGCCGGCTTCGCGCCGCTCCCCTCTTTCGCGTGGTCGCAGCCGCGCGGAGACGAGACGGGCCGCTGGTCCGGCTCCTACGCCGCGGTCTCCACCGGCTATGCCTTCTCGTCGTCGAAAGCCTTCGGCAGCTACGGTGGCCCGACGCTGGGCTTCGAGGGCGGGCGGATGTGGCAGGACGGGCGGTTCGTCTACGGCATCGTCGGCGGGGTCGATTGGCTGATCCCCGGTGCCGGCGGCAACACGCTGGGCTTCGGTGGCCTCGGCTATTCGCGCGATCTGTCCGGCGCCGTCCAGGTGCAGGTCGGGACGCTTCTGACCGACAACGTGCTGCTCTACGGCAAGGCCGGGGCCTGGGCGGTGCACGAGCGGCTGCGCTTCGGCGGCACGCCCGCGGCTCCCCTCTACGACCGCGAGCAGATCGCCGTGCGGCCCGATGCCCGCGTCGGCGTCGAGTGGGCGATCACCGACCGGCTTTCGGTTGCGGTCGAGGCCGGCGTCGTCGGAAACCGGCTGCACTGACCGGGCCGTGCCGGCCTCAATCGGCGTTCCAGTTCCAGTCGCCGTAATCGGGCTCGCGGCAGCGGTAGCCGATCGGGCATTGCGGATTGTCCCGGGTCGGCACGAAGCGCAGTTCGGCGATCTCGGTGATCTCGCACAGGCTGCGGTCGCGCACGAAGCGCTCCGGGGCCCGCCCGCCGATGCCGAGCGTCACCGAGCCTTCCGCCTTCACCATCGCCATCGCCTCGGCGCAGGTCAGCCGGACGGTGGGCGTGCGCGGCTGCGCGCCCGCCGGGAGCGGTGCCAGGGCAGTGCTCAGGGCAGTACCGAGGACGGCGAGGGCGACGGGTTTCATCACGCTGGGTGCGAGCGACGGCCGGAGGGCGGCCGCCAAGCTTGACCATGGCAGGTTCCGCGAGCGCCGGGAAGGGGTTGCTCCGAATCAACGACCCCGACCGGCCCCGGAGGCCGTCTCGGGGCGCGGCGTCCGATGCCGCAGACGGGTGAACGAACCGAAGTCCCCCCCCCGGGCGCTGCGGCTCCGGCGAGGCTGCCGTTCCTCTGCCGCAATCGCACCGTCTATCGTCGGAACCGGGCCGCGATGGGCCCCTCCCCCACGCCGCGCCGGCCGTTTCGTCTCAGGCCGGCCCTCGTTCAACGGGACAGACGAGCCATGTCGGGCCTCTCGATCCTCAACGTCGATGCCGTGCGCGCCGCGCCGGTCTCGCGTGATCCCTACACCTACTTCCTCGGCAACGGCGTCTTCAACGAGGAGGCCATCGCCGAGATCCGCCAGGACTTCCCGGCCATCGCCAAGCCCGGCTACCTCACCGTCGACGAGGTGGCGCTCAAGGGCCGGTTCAAGGCGCTGATCGACGAGCTGGAGAGCGACGCGTTCTCCCGCATCCTCGGCGAGAAGTTCGGCATCGACCTCGTGTCCTGCCCGCGGCTGACCACCATCATGAAGAAGAGCCAGCCCAAATACGGCTCGATCCACACCGACGGCCCGTCCAAGGTGATGACGCTGCTCGTCTACATGAACGACGCCTGGGACGCGCCCGCCGCCGGGCGCCTGCGGGTGCTCTACGACGGCAAGAACTACGAACCCTTCGCCGTCGAGGTGCCGCCGACCATGGGGACGATGTTCGCCTTCCTGCGCGCCGACAATTCCTGGCACGGCCACGAGCCGTTCGAGGGCGAGCGCCGGGTGGTGCAGGTCGCCTGGGTCAAGGATGCGGCCGAACTCGAGCGCAAGAAGAAGCGCAACCGCACCGCGCAGTTCCTGAAAGGCATCTTCGGGCGCTAAGAAGGAGCGCACGAGGATGTCGGCGATGGCGAAGGAAGCGGACGAGCCCGGCGAGATCGCACGGGCGATCCCCGCCGGGGAGCGGGGCGTGTCCCGGCGGCTGCTGGCCATTCCGGTCGTCCTCGCCGCGGGCTGGGGCGCGCTGTTCTCCTACACCCTCCTGGCCCTCACCGATGACGGCCGCGACGCCTCGGCTCGCCCGGCCCGCTATGCCAGTGCGGATCCCGGCGGCATCGACGTGCCGGAGGTGCGGCTGCCCGAGCCCGAGCGGGTGGCGGCCCTCGCCCCGGCCGCCCCCGCGATTCCGTCCTCCCAGCCGCCCAAGCTCGTCCCGGTCGCCGTCACGGCGCCCGCGCCCGAGGCGCTCGCCCCGCCCGAGCCGCCGCGGCCCGCCGCCCCGGTGCTGGAGCGCGCCGCCTATGTCGGCGTCTGGGGGCCGAGCCCGGTTGCCTGCGGCCAGCGCCAGCGCCGCCGCGGCTTCCTGCCCGCCACCATCACCGAAGAGGGGGCGAAGGCCGGCCGCACCGTCTGCCGCTTCCGCAACAACCGCCGCGACGGCGCCGCATGGACCATGGCAGCCGATTGCAGCGAGCGCGGCCGCCGCTGGACCTCGCAGGTGCGCCTCGTGGTCGATCAGGATCGGTTGACCTGGTCGAGCCCCAAGGGTCTCGCGAACTACATCCGCTGCAGCCGCAAGGCGGGCTGATCAGAGCGCGCCGAAAAGCAGCGGCAGCGCGCGGGGACGCAACACCACCCGCTCCGGCGTGAGCCGCCACAGCCGCTCGGCACCCTCGAAATCCGCGATCTCGGGCGAATCCAGCACCAGTTCCGTCAGCCCGGTGATCTGCAGCAGGTCGCCGTTCGCGAAATCCGGCACGGCGATGCTGGCGCGCGGATTGGCGAGCAAATTGCCGAGCGTGTTGAAGAAGCGGTTGCCCGCGTAGTCCGGCACCGTGAGGGTGCCGTCCTCAGTCACCCGCACGAAGCCCGCCGGCCCGCCGCGATGCGAGACGTCGACTTGCCTTGTATCTTTGAGTTGCCCGCTGGAGTGACGCCGGCGAGGCTACACGGTGAGGGTTAGCCCGTGTTTGCCTCGGGCTCGTAAGCCCGCGACAGAGCAAGGTGCGGCCCTCACCGCCACAGTCCCGAACCCGGACAGCCGCTCGGGCCCAAGCCCGCATTTGCAAGGTAGGGTCATGGACGATCAACCCACCATCTTCGTCGGCATCGACGTGTCCAAGGACCGTCTCGACGTTCATCTCAGGCCGTTGAACGAGGCCTTCCATGTCCCTCGGGACGCAAAAGGTCTGGAGGCCCTCACGCGCCGCTTCGGCAACCTACCGATT